>CAUPXZ010000009.1:0-147813 GCA_963515135.1 uncultured Duganella sp.
ATTCGGACATTTCGCAAGCGAAATGTCCGAATGTCGGCACTGACCCCGAAGTTTAAGAAAACAGCGGCGGCAGTCGCCTGTATAGCTTGACCAGGCTTATTCGCAGGACGACATCATGCTTCCCATATCTTCTAATTTCTCTGCCAGTACCGATGCTTATGTGGATCTGCTGCAAAAGCAGATGGAAACCGCACGCAAGAACGCCGAGGTGATCGACCGGCTGTCGACCCGCGCCGATCAGGATCAGAAGGCGCTGGCACGCCAACGCGTGGAGGAGATCAAGAAGCAGATCGAGGCGCTGCGCAAGATGCTGGCGCTGTTCGGCGGCAAGGATGCCAAGGCGGTGTTGCAGCAATTGAAACAATTGGCCACCCAGCTGAAACAGGCCGCCGGCGTGCTGAAAACCTCTTCCGACACCGGTTTCCCGGATATTTCCGCCGTGCCGGCCGAGGATGGGGCATCGGCCGCCGCCACCGGAGCGGAAACCAGCGACGGCTACGAGGAAGGCCGCCAGGCCTACGCCGAGCAGCAATCGTCGGCCGAAGCCGAGTTGGCCGGCGCGCCGCTGCGTGGCGCCTCCGACGACGCCCAGCGCGCCGAGGACGCCAAGCAGGTCGAGGCCGCCACCCAGGCGCTCAGGTCGCTGAAGGCGGCGCTGGAACGCCAGGTCAAAAAGCAGGCAGGACAGGCCTGATTATTTTCGCGCCTTGCTGACTTCCACTTCCCACTCGACGCCGGATTCGATCTTGTTGCTGGCCGCGTAGTTGCCCTGGTTGAGGGCCACCGCCACGTCGAGCAGGCTGTTCAGATACACCACCGGCTTGCCCTTGGCCACGCCGCCAAAGGTGTGCTCGTACGGCGCCACCACGGTATTCACCAGCTTCTTGTGATGGAAGAAGCGCACCTGCACCAGCTCGTGCTCTTTCACGCCCAGCTGTTCAAACAATGACTTTGGAATATTGGTCCAGACGTTGCCGTATTTGACGTCCAGCACCGGGATGATGCCGCGCAGCTTGCCATCGCCCAGGGCCGCCTTCTGGTACGGGATCTTGACCACAGACTCGCTCGGCAGCAGCGGGCCGACCTGTTCGTAAGTGATGGCGCCCGACGCCAGCCGCGCGCCGACATAGGCGTACACATCGCGGCCATGGAAGGTATAGGACTCGCCCGAGCCGGCGCGGCGGTTGATGCTTTCGTCGATCTGGCGCACTTCCGCCACGCCGTCGCGCTCGGCGATCAGCGTAAACTGGCCGTTGTCCGGGCCGACGAAGTAGCGCCCCGCCTTGGTTTTCAGCACCACCGACTTGCGCTCGGTACCGACGCCCGGATCGATCACCGATACAAACACCGTGCCTTCCGGCCAGTAGTTGGCGGTCTGGAACAGGCGGTAGCCGCCGACCCAGATGTCGTAGTCAGGAATGTTGTGGGTCAGGTCGGCCACGGTCAGGCCGGCGTCGACGCCGTACGCCACGCCACGCATGGCGGAGACGGCGCCGTCCGACGTGCCGAAGTCGGTTTGCAGCACCAGCGCGTTTTTGGCCGCATAGGCCGGCGCGGCGGCGGCGGCCAATGCGGCGCTCAGGGCCAGGGCGGTGAACAGTTTTTTCATGGTGTCCTTAAGGTCAGAAAGTGTAGCGTGCGCGTGCATAGAAGTATGCGCCATTCACGCCGATCGGATTGATGAAGTTGTAGGGCAGGGCGCCGCCGTAGGTGGCGTTGTTGGTCTCCCGCACGCGCTGCGGATAGCGGTCGAGCAGGTTGTCGGCGCCCAGCGACAGCGTCAGCTGTCTGGTCAGCTTGTATTGCGCTTCCAGGTCCAGCGTCCACACCGCGCCGTAGCGCTGCGCGTGGACGCCGTCGATGACTTCGGCATCTTCGTCATACGAGAAATCCTTCAGCGGACCGAAGCGCGTGGCGCGCGCCAGCAGCGCCCATTGGGCCGCCTGCCAGTCGGCGCTCAGCACCAGCTTGTTCTTCGGCGAGGCGTTGCGGATGCGGAACAGGCTGGTGTCGGTCAGCACCGTCAGCGCGGGATCGATTTGCGCCAGCGCGGCAGAACTTTGGTGCACGGCGTCGATGCGCGTCTTATTCAGGTTGAGCGCGGCGCTCAGGTTCAGCTTGCCGCCGGCGAGCGACAGCTCGTGGTTCAGCACCGCGTCCAGGCCGGTGGTGGTGGTGTCCAGCAGATTGGCCAGGTAGGCCACCGACTGGATGTCGCTGCGGCCGATGCCGGCCAGGTAGGCGCTGGCGGCGTCGCTTTGCAGATCGCTGGTGCGGGTGATGCGGTCCTTGATCCTGATGCGGTAGCCATCCAGCGTGAAGCTGGTGTTGCGCAGCGGCTTCCACGCCAGTCCCAGCGACAGGTTGGTGGATTTTTCCGGCTTCAGATCCTGCGCGCCAAACGCGCGCGCCAGCGGATCGGCGGCCGGCAGCAGCGCGGCGGTCTGCAAGCCGCTGCCGTCGCTATTGAAGTTGAGCGTGGAGAAGCGGAAGCCGGTCTGCACCAGCGCCGGCGCGCGGAAGCTGTTCGACAGCGAGCCGCGCAGCAGGAATTGGTCGGTGAACTTGTAGCGCGCCGACAGTTTGCCGGTGCTGGCGCTGCCGAAATCGCTGTAGTCCGAATAGCGCGCGGCGGCGCCGACCAGCAACTGCTTGCTGATGTCGCTTTCGATGTCGATGTAGACCGAGCTGAGGTTGCGGCTGCCGTCGTACGCATCCTGCGGACGCAGGCCGGGACCGGCCTGTGCGCCCGGCGGTGCATCGGTGACCGCGCCGGCGGCGTACGAAGCGGCGTCGCCCGGCG
The DNA here is from genome assembly GCA_963515135.1 of uncultured Duganella sp. Lineage (GTDB taxonomy): Bacteria > Pseudomonadota > Gammaproteobacteria > Burkholderiales > Burkholderiaceae_D > Rugamonas. The sequence goes on from CAUPXZ010000009.1 coordinate 2,804, forward strand.
AGCTGGTGTAGGTCTCGCGGATGTATTCGGCGCCGATGGCCAGGTTGACCGGCACGCCGAAATTCAGCTCGCGCGTGAGGTCAGCATTCAGCGCATTCTGGCGATAGTCGAACGCGGCCAGATGGAAACTGGTCGGGCTTTGCGCGCCCAGCGAGGCGTTCAGCGAGTTGCTGACGTCGTAGTCGAATTTGTTGCTGCCGTGGCGCACGCTGATATCCCAGTTCCAGCCCTGGCTGGCGATGCGCACGCCGGCCACGAGGCTGAGGTCGGTCGAGTCGCCATGCGTGACCGGGCGGTAGCCGTTCGGATACACCGAAGTCACGTTGGATGGATCGCCCGGGTAGCGGAAGTAGGCGCTGCCGTCCGACTTGCGCGCGTTGGCAGTGGCGAACGAGTAGGCATCCACGCCGTCGGCGAGCGGCAGCAGTGCGTTGTAGAAGGCGTAGTTGTTATGCGATGGCGAGTCGCCGGACTTGAACACCACCTTGCCGTCCAGCGCCTGATCGGCCGGCGTGTAATTCCACGAGGTCCAGCCGGCGTCGCTGAAGCCGGCACGCTGGGTCGGGTTGCGGCTGCGGCTCTCGGCGCCGAAGCGGAAGAAGCCGGCGTCGCCCAGCGGCACGCCGTAATCGGCGTTGACGATTTTGGTCTGGCCGTCGGTCTTGCGGTCGTTGGTCGGCTTGAAATCGGTGTGGTTGGCGCCATAGCTGACTGCGGCGGAGCCGCCGCTGCGCTGCCGCTTCAGCACGATGTTGATAACGCCGGCCACCGCGTCGCTGCCGTATTGCGCGCCGGCGCCGTCGCGCAGGATTTCGATGTGGTCGATGGCGCCCGGCGGGATCGCGTTGACGTCCACCGGCACCGTGCCGGCGAAGCTGCTTTCGGTGTCCAGCACGGCGCTGGCGTGGCGGCGCTTGCCGTTGATTAGCACCAGCACTTGATCGGGCGCCAGGCCGCGCAGTTGCACGCCGCGCACCGAGTCGGCGGCGCCGCTGGATTCTATGCGCGGGAAGTTGATCGATGGCGCCAGCGCCTGCAAGGCCGCGCCCAGTTCGCCGCTGGACAGCGCGTGCTCCACCTCGCGCGCGCCGAAGCGGTCGATCGGCACGGCGGAATCGAACACGGTGCGGTTGCGCGCGCGCGAGCCGACCACGGTGACCTGGTCGATGATGGCGGCGCTGTCGCCGCTGGCTTGCGGGTCTTGCGCTTGCGCGATGGCGGCTGGCAGCGCGGCCAGCGCCAGCAGGGGTGGGAGCAGCTGTTTGTACATCGTGATTTCCTTGCGTGGTCTGAGGAGGCAGACCACGATCTTACGAGCAAGGAAATCCAGTTCCTACGAACGATTGCTAATATGCTTATTCAATCTGGCAAGCGTTCGTTGATCGCCAGTGCCTTGTCGATGTTCTTGATCAGCAGATCGACATACACCGGATCGAGGTGATGGCCAGCCACTTCGCGCAGGTGCTCGATGACTTTCTCGATCGGCCACGCTTCCTTGTAGCAGCGCTTGTGCATCAGCGCGTCGAACACGTCGGCCACCGCGACGATGCGCGCGTACAGGTGGATGTTCTCGCCCTTCAGGCCCTGCGGATAGCCGCTGCCGTCGAATTTTTCGTGGTGCTGGTGGGCGATCACGGCGGCTGCCTTCAGGATCGGCCGCTGCGAGCCGTCCAGGATCGACAGGCCGACCGCCGGGTGCTGCTTCATGATTTCCCATTCGGCCGGATCGAGCTTGCCCGGCTTCAGCAGCACCGCGTCCGGCGTGGCGATCTTGCCGATGTCGTGCATTGGCGCGGCGTGCCGCAGCACCGCCACCTCGTCTTCCGGCAGGCCGGCTTCCAGGGCCAGCAGGTGGCATACCTCGGCCATGCGGCGCACGTGGTTGCCGGCTTCGTTGGAGCGCGATTCGACCACGTCGCCCAGACGCATGATCAGCTCGGCCTGGGTGTCGGTGATCTCCTGGCTCAGCAGGATGTTGTCGAAGGCGATGGCGACGCCGGAGCAGAACACCTCCAGCAGCTTGGTGTCGATTTCCGAAATCTCTTCCACGCCCTTCAGCACCAGCAGCGAGGCCTTGCCGCTGGCATTGGGGAAGTAGCCGATGTAGGTGTCGCCTTCGACGCGCGAAATCTGGTTGCTCTTGGCGGCGTCGATCTGCGCCAGCACATCGGGCGACAGCAGCGTGCCGTCCTCGTCGCCGATCTTGGCCAGGATTTCGTAATCGTTCTCGCCGCTGATGGCGGTGGCGCCGCGCAGGCGCAGCAGCATGCTTTGCTCCAGGCGCAGCAAGGCCACCACCTGTTGCAGCAAGCCGTTGGCGAAGTCTTTCAGATTGCGCTGGCGGAAGATGTGCGAGGAGGCGGCAATCACCCGCTCCAGGCCTTCGCGGTAATTGATCTGGGCGCGGTGGGCTTCCTCCACCTTCATGATGTCGCGGTAGGCGCGCAACGCGGCAAAGGTGGTGGTGAACAGCTTGGTGCGGTCCAGCTCGGTTTTTTCCTTGTAGTCGTTGATGTCGTAGTTGACGATCACGCGCTCTTCCGGCGCCTGGCCCGGCTGGCCGGTGCGCAGCACGATGCGGGTGAACTGGTTGTCCAGGTCTTCGCGCATCCAGCGCGCCACTTCCAGGCCGCTGTCTTCCTTCTCCATCACCACGTCGAGGAACACCAGTGCGACATCCTGTTCGCGCGCCAGCACTTCCTTGGCTTCGGCGCCGCTGTAGGCGTGGACGAAGCTGAGTGCGCGGCCGTCGAGGCGGAAGCGGCTCAACGTCAGTTTGGTGATGTCATGAATATCCGGCTCGTCATCGACTAGCAGGACTTTCCACGGCGCTAACTTGGGCGAGGCAGAAGACAAAAAAGACATATGAACAAGTTCCGCAAATTATTTCAGCTGAATGACATCCGATTGTAGTCTTACCCCAAGCCATTAACAACAGGCAATAAATATTCCTGCTGCCCTGCACAACACTTGGACTGCTATATGTACGCTTGCGTACGCTGCCGCGGTATTTCTTTAATGCACGCACAACAATACTTCGTTTTTAGCAATATTGCTATCTTATGACAAAGTTTTTTTCATGGTGTGGGCATTTGACGGAGGGGCAAGTATGAAAGAAAATAAATCCCTTACAGTGGACCATCCAAAGGATTTGCATGACTTTCCCCACATCGCGCGACGAGGTGCGCCTGATCGATTGCAGCGAAGCCGAGCATGCCGCCGCCATCCTGGAAATCCTGAACGACGCGATCGTTAATTCTACCGCCTTATACGACTACAAGCCGCGCCCGCCGGAAGCGATGGTGAGCTGGTTTGCCACCAAGCGGACGAACGGTTTCCCGGTGGTGGGCGCGGTCGATGCGTCGGGCACCTTGCTCGGCTTCGCCAGCTGGGGCACGTTCCGCGCGTTCCCGGCGTTCAAATACACGGTGGAGCACAGCGTGTACGTCCATCCCGCGCAACGCGGGCGCGGACTCGGCGTGCTGCTGATCAAGGAACTGATACGCCGCGCACACGAAGCGCAGGTGCATGTGCTGGTCGGCTGCATCGACGCCGCCAACACTGCCAGCATCGGCATCCACGAGCGCCTGGGATTCAAGCACTCGGGCACGCTGCCGCAAGTGGGCTTCAAGTTCGGCCGCTGGCTGGACGCGGCGTTCTACCAGCTTAACCTGGAAACGCCGCTGCAGCCGCAAGACGGCTGAGCGGGACGCTACAGCACCGGCACGCTCAGCACGCGGTCGTCGCCGCTCTTCGGCGTGCCGCGGCCGTCGGTGTTGTTGGTCAGCACATACAGCCGGCCGTCGGGCGCCACCACCACATCGCGCAGGCGACCGTATTCCTTGACGTAGAACTCGCTCGACGTGGCGGTGGCGGACAGCGGCACCTTGCGCAACCGTTCGCCGCGCAGGTTGGCGATGTAGATATTGCCGCCGCTGATGGCGATGCCGCTCGGGCTGGCGTCGGCGGTGGCCCATTGTTGCAGCGGGTCGGTGTACTTGCTGTTGCCGGCCTTGCCCTCGACATCCGGCCAGCCGTAGTTGCCGCCGGCCTTGATCTGATTCAGCTCGTCCCAGGTGTTCTGGCCGAATTCGGAAGCGTACATGGCGCCGTCGCTGGCCCACGCCAGCCCTTGCACATTGCGGTGGCCGTAGCTGTAGACATACGAGCCGCTGAACGGATTGTCGGCCGGCACGCGGCCCTCCGGCGTCATGCGCAGGATCTTGCCGCCCAGCGAACTCAGGTTTTGCGAGCGGCTGGTGGTGCCGGCGTCGCCGGTGGCGGCGTACAGCATGCCATCCGGGCCGAAGGCAATGCGGCCGCCGTTGTGATTACTGCCGGCCGGGATGCCGCTCAGCAGCGTCTGCGCCGCGCCCAGACGCACGCCGGTGCCGGTTCCGGTCAGCGGGTAGCGTTCGATGCGGTTCTCGGCGCCGGCGCTGAAGTAGGCGTACAGGAAGTTGTCGCGCACGGCGATGCCGAGCAGGCCGCCTTCACCGGTGCCGCTGACGCCGGCAATGGTGGCCACCGTGGTCAAGCCGCCGTTGGCGCCCACGGCCTGGATGCGCGCGGTGCCGCGTTCGCTCACCAGCGGCGTGCCGCCGTGGAAAGCGATGGACCAGGGAATTTGCAGGCCGGTGGCGAGCGAAGTCGGCCCGGCGGCGGTCGGCGGCGTGATCGGCGGCGGCAGTGGCGTGGCGCCACCGCCGCTGTCCGAACCGCCGCCGCAGCCGGCGATGCTGAAAGCCGCCATGGCGGCGCACATTTCTTTCAACATGATAGTTCTCCCTGTGGGGTTTACAGGGGGATTATCTGCCCCGTTCAGCAGCCCCGCCGTTCGCTAGCGTACAGTGCTCAGCGCGTGACCAGCGTCGGCCACACGGCTTCCGGCGCGCGCATGGCCTCGGCCAGATAGTTCACCATCGAGGCGATGCGCGCCGAGACGGTCGAGTGCTGGTAGTACACCGCGTGCACCGGCTTGTATTTTTCCTGCACCACCCGCGGCAGCACTTCCACCAGCCGCCCATGGGCGACGTCGACCGCCGTCATGAAGTCGGACAGGCAGGCGATGCCCATGCCTTGCAGCGCAAGCTGGCGCAGCGTTTCGCCGCTGGCGGCGGCCAGCGTGGGCGTGATCTGCAGCGGTTTGCCGTCGGCGCACAGCAGCGGCCACTGGTTGAGGATGTCCGGTTCGCTGAAGCCGAGCAACTGGTGGCGCGTCAGGTCGGCCGCCTGATGCGGCACGCCGTGCTTGCTCAGGTATTCCGGGCTGGCCAGCAGGCGGATGCGGGTACGGCCGAGCAGGCGGCTGTACAGCGTCGAATCCTTCAGTTCGCCGATGCGGATGGCCAGGTCGACGCGCCGCTCCAGCAGGTCGATAAAGCCCTCGTTGCTGCCCAAGGTGAGCTCCACCTGTGGATGCAGCGCACGGTAGCCGGGCATCAGCGGCACCAGCACATGCAGCATGAACGGCGTGACCGCGTCCACGCGCAGCGGGCCGGACAGCAGGCCCCGGCGTTCCATCATGCGGTTTTCGGCATTGCGCACTGAATCGACGATGGTGCGCGCATCCTTGATAAAGTCGTGGCCCTCGTCGGTCAGGTCCATGCGGCGCGTGGTCCGGCGCAGCAGCGTGGTGTGCAGCTTGTCTTCCAGCCGCGCCAGCAGACGGCTGATGGTGGACACCGGCTGGCCCAGATGGTCGGCGGCGGCCGTCAGCGAACCGGTGTCGACCACCGCCAGGAATACCGCCAATTCGTCGAGCGCCAGTTTCATTTTCTCATTTTACGCAAAAGTATTTTGAGGATTATGCGCTTTATCCGGGAAAGTAGTGGCCGCATAATAGTTCAACTATGAATAAATCCACTCACTCCTCCGCGCTGCCACTGCTTGCACTGGCCATCGGCGCATTCGGCATCGGCACCACGGAATTCGGGCCGATGGGCATGTTGTTGACCATCGCGCAAGGCGTCAACGTGTCGATACCCACCGCAGGCCTGCTGGTGTCGGCCTACGCCATCGGCGTCACCATTGGTGCGCCGTTCATGACCTTGCTGCTGGCACGTTGGCCACGCCGCAAGGCGCTGATCGCCTTGATGGCGATTTTCACCGTCGGTAACATCCTGTCGGCCATCGCGCCCGGCTATGCCAGCCTGATGGCGGCGCGCGTTATCACCAGCCTGACGCACGGCGCTTTCTTCGGCATCGGCTCGGTGGTGGCGGCCAGCCTGGTGCCGCGCGACAAGCAAGCCAGCGCGGTGGCCACCATGTTCCTCGGCCTGACCATCGCCAACATCGGCGGCGTGCCGGCCGCGACCTGGCTCAGCGACAGCCTCGGCTGGCGCGAATCGTTCGGCGCCATCAGCGCGCTGGGCCTGCTGGCGATGGCGGCGCTGGCCATGTTCCTGCCGCAGGGCAGCGCCGGCGAGGCGCCGAATGTACGCAAGGAATTGAAGGTGCTGCTGCGTCCGGTGGTGCTGCAAAGCTTGCTGACCACGGTGCTGGCTTCGGGTGCGACGTTTGCGCTGTACACCTACATCAATCCGGCGCTGAAGACGTTCACCCAGGCGTCGCCGGGATTCATCACCGCGATGCTGGCGCTGATCGGCATCGGCTTCACGATCGGCAACTCGTTGGGCGGCAAGCTGGCCGACCGCTCGATCGACAAGACGCTGATCGGTTTCCTGGTGCTGGAGGCGTTGACCATGCTGGCCTTCCCATGGCTGGCGCAAACGCAGATCGGCGCCGCAGCCGGCTTGCTGGTATGGGGCATCGCCGCCTTCGCCCTGGTGCCGCCGGTGCAGATGCGGGTGATGCGCGCCGCCACCGAGGCGCCGGGCCTGGCGTCCTCGGTGAATATCGGCGCCTTCAACCTGGGCAATGCGATCGGCGCGGCGGCCGGCGCGGTGGTGCTGAACGCCAACCTCGGTTACGCCGCCGTCATGTACGCCGGCGCCGTGCTGACGCTGCTGGCGCTGGCACTGGTGGCCTGGTCGGCGATGGCGCAGCCAAGCCAGCCAGACCAGGCGGACGCAGGCGCCGTGCGTGGCCTGGGACATTAATCGGTTTTATGGGGCTTCGAAAGGGCGGATGTCGGGCACGCCACCGTTGACGATCAGCTCGGCAATTCGCCATTCATGACAGCTTGCCGGTAGTCCCGCAGGACAGCGTAGGGTAATTGTTTCGCTGGCGGTGACGATGCGGCAGCACAGTGCCTGGGGTGTCATCTGGCCGGATCCGGAGTAATTGGTGGCGACCAGTTCATACCGGTCAAAATACCAGGCACGGACGTCGATGCGCTCACAACCGGGGCCTTGCCGTATATCTTCGTTAAAACGGACGAATGGAGCGGAAGCAAGCTCGCCTCTGTATTTAAAGTTGATGGATAGGGTGCTCTGGCCGTCAGGGCCGATCACCTCCAGCGCCAGGTCCATATCCTGCAGGCTGTGGTCCCATTCAAGCTCAATATAGGCGACGCATTGCGGGGCGATGGCGGCGGCCGGCGCGGGTTCAGGCACGATAGGCGCCAGCATGGGCTGCGGCAGACCGGGGAACAAGGCGTCACGGATCGTATTGTGCAAGGCTTGATTCGATGCTTCCTGTTGCGGCGTGGCGTTCCCGATAAAACGGGTTTTGGTTCGCTGCGCGACCGGCAGCGCTGCCTGAAGCAGCGGCTCATTCACAGGACCGTGATTCACGACGTGCACAATAGCGTCCGGACAGCTGCGTGCATAGTCGGCTGCGGCCTGCGAGAAGTTAGAGACGCTGGCGTTAAGGTAGTGCTTGCATTCGAGTACGTAGCTGGTCTGTGCATTCGGCGATTTGGAAATTGAGGGCTGCAGTATGCGGAAGTCCGGCTGGATGCCTTTTTTGCGCTTGGCGCTTTTCCCCACCAGCGCCGAGCGCAACTCCGCCCATACGTCATACTGCTTGTTCTGCCAGCTGAAAGTGGCAAGCCGGCTGCCGCCGAATTCGAACGACAGCACCCCATCCACCGGATGAAATTGCATGTCGGCGTCAACTTGTTCGACCACCTTCAGCAGGCGCGTGCCGACCCAGACAGAGTACAGCTCATGACGGCGCCGCCAAGTGGGCAGCTTCAGCACATCGAGCAGTTGCTGAATGGTCTGTTTAACCCAGGTCTCGCCCCATTCAATGCCGCTCAGCGCCGCCGACAGTTTCAGGGACGCTTCCTCACTGGACAGTTTTCCCGAATGCACCTCCGTTGCGAGTTGCTGCGCCCCTGCCAGGACCAACACATCCCAGTTATTATGCGCCGCAAACAGTTGCTGACACAGTTGCGTGGCGTCCGGATCGCGATGTTCTAAATCTTTTGCGGCGTCGAATACCTGTTGTCGCGTCGAACCATGGTTTTTACAAAGCGCTCTGAACGCCGACACCAATTGAACAATGGTGTCCAGGTGGGTGTCGACCTCGCTTGCGCCGGTTGGATCAAGCGGCCCGACAGGCGGGAAATTTTGCGGCGGGTCCCCGAAGCTGGATGTGACGAAGCTGTCAAGGGTGTTGGAAAGTTCCCACATCCGATGCGCGTCGGGAAGCTTGGGCCGCTTCTCAAGCACAGCTTGAGTGTGGCTTACAACTTCCCGGAATTCTTCCAGCGTTGCCTTGATCGGATCACTCACCGTGTCGAACTTGAATTCGACACTCAGGCCATGCGATGCCTGTCGCGCCTCTGCGGTGACCAGAAGATCTAAAATGTCCTGCATCATCCGGCCAAAGCCACCCTGGCTGTTCAGCGCGGCGATCAGCAATCGCTCGATGGTGACGGTGGGCGGGAGCGATTTGGCATCTTCGATCAGCCATTCCTTCAGCGATGGTGCAGTGGCCGGTGCCGCGAGTGCCGATCTCAGCGCGTCTTCAATATCGGCATCCCTGCCTGGAAGTCCGCCTTTTAGTCGCAGTTCCAGTCCGGCGCTGGAACATAGGTGGCTCCAGAGTGCCACCGGTGAATCAATGATCGTCATCTGCCATCCTCAACTATGTTGAGCGCAGAATATCATCGATGTCTTGTCAAAAGATGCACGGATTGTCACTGCGTTTGATGAATGAAAAAGCCCGCAGGCAGCCGGGGCTGCTTGCGGGCTTTGCGGAGCCGGGCCGGCTTAGAAAGTCAGCGCCGGGAAGCCGGTGAGGTAGCCGACCGCCGCGCCGTAGCGGTCGCGGTAGTTGGCGCGGATCAGCGGGTCCAGCGTCGCCTGCACCTTGCTGTGCACCGACTCCCAGTCGCCCGGGTGCTGGAAGTTGCTCATGATGTAGGCGAAGCCGTTGATGTCGTCCACCGCGTGCAGGCCGGTCGATTCGGCGCCCGCCGGGTTCGACAGGATGCGGGTCAGCGCCTTGGTGTCGACGTTGTAGGCCCACAGGAAGTTGTTGACGTGGGTGCTGCTGTCCTCGCCGATGAACAGGGTGCGCAGTTTCTCGGAGAACTTCAGGTTGTCCGGGTTGGCGACCTTGTCGGCGTTGGCCTTGTTGCCCAGCGCGTCGGCGACGGCCAGGTCTTCGCTGACCAGCGCCGGCACGGCGCCCATGTCCACTGGCACCCATTCGCTGTTGATGGCGGCGCCGGCGACGTCGCTCTGACCGCCCTTCATGTTCAGCGCGTAGACGGCGCCGGCGGCCGGGCCTTTGATGGCGATGCCGCCCGAGCCGTTGGTCATGGCCGAGCCGATCGCGGCGATCGCCGAGTAGGCGATCTTGTCCTTGGCGTTGACGGTGGTGCCTTCCATTTTGGTGAAGCCCATGCTGCCGCCTTTCAGCGCGGCGTAGCGGTGGGTTTCCAGGAACGCGGCGGCCTTGTCCATGCCCGGCTTGATCTTGATCCAGTTGAAGGTGCCGTTGAACGGGATCTTGGTGAAGCTGGCGTCGGCCGGATCGGCGGTTTTCACTTCCATGATGTCGGCCGCTTTCAGCTGGTCGGCCAGGGCCTTGATCTCGGCCGAGGTGGCGCTGCCCAGCTTGATCCAGGTGAGCGTTGCCGAACCGCCGTTGTCGGTGGTTTTCTGGGTCCATTTGGCAACGTACAGCGTGCCGCTGGACAGGTCTTTGGCCTTGTCGGCGATGAACATGAACAGGCCGCCGTTGGTGGCGTCGTCGCCCATCAGCGTGGTGCGTTCGTCCGGCATCACCTGCACCAGCTCGTGCGAGATGCGGCCCATGCAGTAGTGTTTCTTGCAGCTGCCGGTGCCGTCCGGGTTGACGGTGATTTCCGGCAGGTGGCCGTAGTGGTAAGGGTTGGCCCTGGTGGCGTTGCCGTACAGGTTGAGGCTGAAGTTGGCGAACTGGGTGTTCTTGTCGATGGTGGTCGCGTCCGGCTCGTACTCTTCGCTCGACAGGTGGGTGTTCCACGGCGAGCGGCTGGCGCCGCAGGTGATCCACAGGCCGTTGGCCGGGCTGGTGTCGACGTTGTGGTACTTGACCAGCGTCAGCGCGCCGGTGGTCTTGTCCTGGTCCAGCGTCAGCACCGCGATCGGCGACGGCAGCATGCCGTACACCGAGTCGCCCTTGGCGTTGCGGGTGGTGTATTCGAACTGCACCACGGCGAACACGGCGTTGCCCTTGATGTTGGGCACGGTGGTCGAGGCCAGTTTCAGCAGCGAGGTGCCGTCCGGCGAGTCGGAGAAGAACTGGCGCGAGTTGGCGTCGGTCTTGTCCAGGATCGCCTTGTTGTTGATGTCCCAGTAGCCGCCGGCCAGGATGGTGCCGCCGCTGCCGTTCGGCACTTGCGCGCCGGTGATGAAGAAGGTCTGGTAGGCCAGGTTGTAGGGCACGGTCTTGCCGTCCGAGTACAAGGCCTGCATCGCCGAGGCGACGCTGGTGGTGGCCATTTTCGACGCGTCGGCCAGCGTCGGCGCGGCCATGCCGGAGAAGCTCACCGACATCAGTTGTGCGGCGGGCAGGGCGGTGTCGCCACCGCCGCAGGCGGCCAGCAGGGCGGCGGTGGCGCTGCCGCCGGCCAATGGCAGCAGCGGCGCGCTGGACAGGAATTTGAGGAGGCTGCGGCGGGATGGATCAAGTTGCTCGGTCATGGTGAGGTTACCCTGTGGTGTTGTGGCCGGTCCATGTGCCTGGCTGGCATCATGCGAAGCAGTGGCTGGGCTTCGACGGCGGCAATCTTAGCGATCTGTTATGACCGCAGCGTGACATCGGATTGGTAACAAACTTATTCAGCGCGCGCGCGGCGCAGGGAAAAGGGCTATATTGGGTGGATAGAGTTCAACAATCCACACCGGGAGAGGCAAGATGCGCCAGATGACCAAAACCGTGCTGGCAGGGCTGGTAGCGCTGCTGGCGTCGAGCGCCGCGCTGGCGGAGGTGAACGTCACCTACGTCAAGCCGGACGACTACACCGATGTGCCGTTCAGCCCGCACGACCGGGAACGCACGCTGAAGGATTTCAGCGACTATTTCGCCACGCTCGACAAGAAGTTGCCGCCAGGGCAGACGCTGAAGATCGAAGTGCTGGACATCGACCTGGCCGGCCGCCTGTATCCGCGCCGCGCGGCCGACGACATCCGCGTGATGACCGGCGGCGCCGACTGGCCGCGCATGCACCTGCGCTACACGCTGGAGGAAAACGGCCAGGTGCTGCGCAGCGGCGACGATCAGCTGTCCAGCATGAACTACCAGTGGAACCGCACCAGCTATTTCGACAGCGACCCGATGCGCTACGAGAAGCAGATGCTGGACGAATGGTTCAACAAAACCATCGTGCCGAAAGTGGCGCAGAAATAGGCATCAGTCGAGACGGTTCACTTGCGGGAACTTGGCCAGGAACTCCGGCGGCATCGGGGTGACCTGGCTGGTCTTGTAATTGAAGAAGACGAAGCCGTACTTGGCCAGCGCCACCAGCTTGCCGTCGCGCGGGCGGGTGATGCGGAACACGATGTCGCCGCCGTACTGGTTGAAGTCCGTCACGCCCACCTCGAACACCAGCTGGTCGCGCGCGTGCGCCTCGGCCTTGTAGGTGGTGGCCAGATCGGTGACGATGATGCCCAGGCCGTCGGCGCCGGTCTCCTGCAGGCCGTAGTCGAACAGGAAACGCGCGCGCGCTTCCGAGATCATCGAGATCATCGAATCGTTGCCGAGGTGGTTGGCGCCGTTGATGTCGGTCACCCGCACCGTCAGCTGGGTGGAAAAGATAAACAGGTGGTCGGGAAAATCCAGCTTGAGGCGGGCCATGGGCGTGCTTCCGAGGTGATGATCCGGCTATTCTAACGCAGTTTCAATACCCTATAAGGGGTAGGGTTAAAACGGCAAGCAGGCGTACGATCGGCCTACCTATCATGAAAGGGGCGCGCCATGATCTACGGTTTAACCTACCTCGGTGTCATCCATACCTTGATCAGCCTGGTGGCGGTGTTTGCCGGGCTGCTGTCGTTTGTCCGCTACAAGGGCATCGCGCCGGCCAGCCAATTGGGCCGGCTGTATATCTGGACCACGGTGTTCACCTGCCTGACCGGCTTCGGCATCTTCCAGCATGGCGGCTTCGGCAAGCCGCATGTGCTGGGCATCGTCACCTTGCTGGTGCTGGGACTGGCCTGGCTGGCCGACCAACGCAAGTTCGGCGCGAAGTCGGCGGCGGTGTCCATCGTCAGTTATTCGCTGACCTTTTTCTTCCACATGATACCGGCGGTGACCGAAGCCAGCACCCGGCTGCCGTACGGCAATCCGTGGCTGTCCAGCCATGAGGCGCCGGAGCTGAAGAGCATCACCGGCGTGATGTTGCTGCTGCTGGTGGTGGGCGTGGCCTTGCAATTGCGGCGCCTGAAGAAAGGCGCCGCGACGGGGGACAGCCTGCTTACAGCTGTTCGCTGAGGAATACCAGCGTGTTGCCGCGCGCTTCGGCGGCGGCGCGCTGGTGGTAGGATGCGCGGTGGTTGCAGTTGAAGCCGTGTTCGGCGTGGTCGTAGACGTGGATCTCGACCTGCTCGTTGTCGTCGAACGCTTCGGCGATGCTTTTCACTGCTTCGGCCGGAATATGGTCGTCCTTGGCGCCGAAGTGCATCAGCACCGGCACCTTGATCTCGGCCGCCTGGTCGAGTGCGTTCTGGATGCCGCCGCCGTAGTAGGCCACGGCGGTATCCACCAGACCGCTGGCGGCGGTGTGATACGACAGCAGGCCGCCAAAGCAGTAGCCGAGCGAGGCCACCTTGTGGCCGCCGACGCCGTCCAGGCCGCGCAGCACTTGCAGTGTGGCGCTGATGTCCTGTAGCGCCTTGGCGACGGTGGTCGCCTGTTTCAGTTGGACGGCGCGCTGCCAGTCGTCGCCATCGTAGCCCAGTTCGATGCGGGCGCCCTCGCGCCAGAACAGGTCCGGCGCCAGCACCACATAGCCGTCAGCCGCGTACTGGTCGGCGACATTGCGGATGTGCTGGTTGACGCCGAAAATTTCCTGCAGCAATACGATGCCAGGGCCCTTGCCGCCGCGCGGCAGCGACAGGTAGGCGCCGAACTTGCCGTCGGCGCTGTCGATCTCGATCCACTGGGAATTGGTTTCCATGCTAGTCCTTGTGCGCTGGTTCAGAAAGCGGCCATCGTATCCTGTTTTGCCGGCGCTTGCAGCGCGGCTCAGTTGTATACCTCGCGCATATAGATGATCGGGCCGGAGCGGTAGACGCCGAAGATGACGGTGCCGGTGCCGCTCGGCAGGTACTTGATCAGGTCATCATTGCCGTTCTTCAGCGTGATATCAACCGAGCCGTTGCGCGTCATCGCCGGCGTCGTCGTCGGCTGATTCAGGCGCAGGGTGCCGACGCCGTTCTTGAAAGTGATGTTGTCGCTGTTCGGTTTCGGCATCGCGCTGGCGCTGCAGGGGGCATTGGCGGTGCCGCTGTACAGACCGTTCTTGCAGTTGGTGTAGCTGAGGAAGTACGTCTTGACGCCGGCATCGGTGCGCGACAGTGGCACCGTCAACGCCTGCGATGCTATCAGGGTCTGGCTTGGGTCATCGAAGGCAAAGCGCGGGTTGAACACATAAGCCTTGCCGTTCCAGTATTGCGCCTTGGCGGTCACCGGCACCGTGCCGGTCAGCGGGCCGCTGATGTTGGCAATTTCCAGCTGGCCGCTGACCACGGTCAGTGTGGCGTCGAAACCTGCCGAGCTGGCGCCGTCGCTGTCGGTAGCGCGCACGGAGATGGTGGTGGGCGCGGTCGGCCGTGCAGCGAAATCGAAGCTGGGCAGGGCGCTGAGCGCCGTGTTCAGGGTGCCGGTGGTCTTCTCGTCCTTTCTTTTTTGGGTGGCGGAATCGGTGTCGAAGGTATAGTTGAAGCTGAACGGTACAGCGCTTGGCTGCGGCTTGTTCCAGTTGAAAGCGCCCACTGTGATGGGGACGGCCACGTTCGGGGCGGCAGCGTTCCAGGCGCTGAGGACGATCGCTCGCGCGGCTGTACCGGTGTAATTCCTTGGTGGCAGGTATTCATTGCTATTGTCGGGATTCTTGGTGCCGGTGTAAGCGCTGACCTCCAGGTTGAACGGCTGCATCGAGTAGATGAATTTGCCGCTGGCGTTGCTGCTGTCGCACGGATTGCTCAAGCCGGTCTTGGCGCAGTCCATCGGCGCACCCGCCACCAGCGCGACCTTGAAATGGTCCGGCACGAAGACCAGGTCGATATCGCTGGAAGTCTTGAAGCCGGCAGTCGCGTTGCCCAGGTAGCCAACATTGTTTTCGATCGTGGCCGTGATCCGCAGCGTGCCGGTGTCATCGAAGTGCCACTGAGCATCGATGCCGTCCGCAGGGAAGGCCACGCCAGCAGCGATGCCTTTGTTTTTACCGATGGTGAGCCGGCTGGCGTCGCCGTTTTGAGGGGCGATCAGTTGCGGCGCGGGAATCATGAAGTTTTGCCTGTTTGGCAGGTTTTCCCGGCCGAAGTTCTGGACGATGTTGCCGGCAGTATTGAGCGCCGTTAGCTTCACGGTGAAGGGTTCGCTGGCCTTGGCAAATGCGGTGGCGGAGAAACGGTCTGCGCTGCTGACGCGCACCGGTTCGATCTTGATCGAGGCCGGCGCAGTGGTGAACTGGGCCGCGCCGCTGGCGCCCAGTCCGTTGCCGGTATAGGCTGCGCTCAGGCTGACCTGGCCCACCTCGCTGTATTGCAACGGCGGCGATGGTGTGGCCACACCGTCTTTGAAGGTGAGCTTGATCTCGGTGGTGCCGCCGCCACAACTGAAGTTCTTGCTATCGACGGTCACCCCCACCGGGTTGGCCTGGCCAGACTGCGGATTGAGATAGTTACAGCTGAACTGGATCGGAATCGGAGTGTCGTTGGGAACCAGCGATACGCATTTGCCTTGCGGTGAGGTCTGTAGCGCTTTCAAGCTCAGTTTGATCGAGGGGGCCAGCGACACGTGGTCGGGTACAGTCATGACCAGACCGGCGTCCTGGAACACCATCTGGCAATTATTGGTGCCGGTGGCCGCGTTCGGGCAGACATTGGGATTGGTGACGCCGTCTACGGTGGCAGACAGCGTGACGCCGCCCGGACCGGTAGCGGTAGCGTTGCGTACCTGTGCGTTGGTGGGGCCGTTGACCTCGACCGCGCCGCCGCCCGGCGATAGCGTGACCGTGACAGGGTTGGTGGCGGTGCCGGTGCAGTTGGCGTCAGTACAGGCCTTGATCACCACCGGCTGGGCCTCGCAGGTCAGGCCGATGCCGCTGTGGCTGATCTGGAAGTGGTGGATGCTGGTACTGCCGGAGTCGACGCATTTGTTGGGCGTGTAGGCATACCAGCTGGGTTTTGACACGCAGCGGTGCGGATCGGTGGACGGCGCGCCGATGCAGGTGATGCAGCCTTCGACCTTGGTGCTGCCGTCGATGAAGATGGAGTTGACCGTCGCGTTGCCATAGATATTGCCATTGGGGTTGACGGTCTTGACGTCGCGCGCTATCAGGTCGCCGTAGATGCCGGAGCTCGACTGTAGCAACACGTCACCGCTGATGGTCGTGTTGCCGACGATGCTGGCGCTGGAACCGGCCGTCAGTCCGGTGGCGCTGACGGTGCCGGTGATCTTGGCGCTGCTGCCCATGTCCAGCTTGCCGCTGAGCGTCGTGTTGCCATCGATGCGGGCGCTGGAACCCATGGTGGTGTCGCCGGCCTTGACCGTACCGCTCACGGTGGTGCCGCTTTGCAGCTCCAGCGTGCCATCGATCGTGGTGTTGCCGTTGATGCTGGCACCTTCCGCGCGCAGAATCGCCGAGCCTGCGCTGACAATGCCGGTGACTTTAACGGTGCTACCCATGTCGAGCTTGCCGCTGACCTTGATATCGCCCTTGATGGTGGAGCCGGACGATGCGAACGTCACGGTGGGCGAGGTGATGTTGCCGGTGACCGAGCTGCCCGAGCCCAGGTAAAACGAGGTGGTGGCGGTGACCGCGCCGTTCAGCGTCACCGGCGAGCCGGAGGTGACCGTGGTGCCCTTGATGCTGCCGCCGACGGTGGTGCCAGAGCCGAGATCGACGGTGGTCTTGGAGTCGATCAGGCCGCTGATCTGGGCCGGCGAGCCGGTCTTGACGGAATTGGCGGTGACATCGCCACCGATCTTGATGGCAGAGCCCAGGTCGGCGGTACCTGTAACAGTCAAGGATTTGCTGAGGGTTACGGATGAATTGGTGGTGATGCTGCCAGCGCCGACCACGCCTTTGACCGTGGTGTTGGAACCGAAATTGATCGCTCCGGTAACGCTGACATCGCCATTGATATTGGTATAGTCACCGCTGGTGGTGAGCGCGCCGGCAGTGATCGGGCCGTTGACCGTGACCTTGTCCGTCAGACTGATCGTGGTGCTCGCTTTGAGTGTGCCATTGATGGTGACGTTCGAGGCCGAGATGCTAGCGGCGCTGATGTTGGCGGTAATGGTTTTGCCGGCGGACACCGGCGTGAAACTGCCGCCGGCGGTGATAGTGCCGCCACTGATCAGCACTTTGGTCGGGTCGATATTGGACAGGCTGATGGCATTGTTGCCCGTAGTCTGGAGTGCGGCGGTGCCGCTCATGGTAAAGCCTGTGTTGTACCCCGGGCTGAAAGGGCCGTTGACTATCACCGTGTAGCCGTTGGCGATGATAATGCTGTCATTCCAGATGACCGGCGTGACGCTGGCGCAGGTGTAGGTATTGCCGTTGAGCGAGCACGTTGCCGGCACCGGCGTGCTGCCATTGAAGTTGATGTCGGCAGCGGCATTGCCGCTCCAGGCCAGCAGCGCTGCGGCGGCGGCCCAGCAGCCGCGCCGCAACATGGTCAAAAGATTAAGCCACACGGGAGAGTCCTTAAAGGATAACTGCCTGAATTATAGGCGGTTAATCCTCGTTGCCGTGTGGCAGTTTTTCAACGCTTGACTTTGGAGAAGGCGTCGCCGGCTTTCCAGGTCTGCATTTTCGGCGTATTCGCCACTTCGTAGCCCAGATTCAGCGTGAATTGCGCCTGTTGCACCATGCCCGACAGATCCCAGTCGGCGTGGTATTCATCGCTCAGCTGGTGGTAGTCCTGCTTGAAGGCCACCAGGCGCGCGCGGTTCTTGTCCTGGTCCTTGACGAAGTCGAAGTGGCCGTCGCCGGAAAACACCGCCGAGCCGACGTTGAACGCCGGGATGCCGGCCTTGGCGAACTGGAAATGGTCGGCGCGGAAGTAGGAGCCGGACAGATCGGGGATAGCCGGCGCCAGCTTCAGCCCCATTTTCTTCGCCACCATGGCAGCCGCGTCGTACAGGCTGCTGCGTTCGGCGCCGGCGACGCCGATGTCGCGCGTGGCGCCGACAAAATTCATCGAATCCAGGTTCAGGTCGGCCGTGGTCTTGTTCAGCGGCCAAGCCGGATTCTGCATGTAGGCGATGCTGCCGAGGAAGCCGGTTTCCTCGCCGGCCGGCCACAGGAACACCTGCGCGCGCTTGGCCGGATGCTGGACCGCCGCCTGCGCCATGGCCAGCAGCGCGGCCACGCCGGAGCCGTTGTCGATGGCGCCGTTCCAGATGTTGTCGCCCTGCTTGCTCTCGTCGATGCCCAGATGGTCCCAGTGCGCCGAGTAGACCACCGCTTCCGATTTCAGTTTCGCATCGGTGCCCGGCACGATGCCGACCACGTTGTACTGCTCGATCTGGCGGATCTTGCTTTTCACTTCGGCGTGCATCTTGAGCTTCAGGTCGACCGGGCGGAAGTCCTTGCGCTCGGCGGCGGCGCGCAGCTGGTCCAGATCGAAGCCGCTGGCGGCAAACAATGCGCGCGCGGTCTCTTCCTGCAGCCAGCCTTCCAGCTGGTTGCCGCTGCCTGCCAGGTGGAAGCGCTCGTGCGAGAAGCTGGTGGCCGGCACGCTCCAGCCGTAGGAGGCCGAGGGCGTGGTGTGGATCAGCAGCGCGCCGGCCGCGCCCTGGCGCAGCGCTTCTTCATACTTGTACATCCAGCGGCCGTAATAGGTGTAGGCCTTGCCGCCGAAGCGGTTGGGTTCCTCGGCGGTCGGCTGCGGATCGTTGACCATCATCACCAGGATCTTGCCCTTGACGTCGACGCCCTTGTAATCGTCCCAGTTTTCTTCCGGCGCCACGGCGCCGTAGCCGACGAACACCAGCGGCGCGTCGAGCGTGATGTTTTCCTTGCCGCTCATGGTGCCGAACAGGATGTCGGCGCCGGTGGCCGGCGTCAGGACCTTGCCGTTATCGGCGGTGAAGCGGGCGAAGCTGCCCGGCAGCAGCTTGGTGCCTTCGGCTTTCACCAACTGGCGGTAGCTGCCGTCAGCCAGCGGCTTGAGGCCGAGCACTGCGGCCTGCGTTTCCAGATAGCGCACGGTCAGGTCGCCACCGCGCTGGCCGGTGCCGCGTCCTTCAAACAGATCGTCGGCCAGCAGCGACAGGTGGGCGCGCAGCGGCGCTTCGGCGACCACGGGTTGTTGGGCGTGGGCCTGCAGGGCCATGCCGGCGGCGAGGGCGATAACTGAAAGACGCATGTTTACTCCAAAGTGGGTACGGAAGCCGATAATCTTACAGGCTCGGGGTCAGTTCCGGCAATCCGGGCTGTTGATTGTAAGGAATTGTAATGTCCGTCAACTGGGGTTTGCGGGGCCGCGTTTTTTGCTCATGCGGCACAGGAATACACCGAAACCGTATAAACCATATAAATCATTTGAGGACTGAATCATGAAAAAAGTAATCGCCACCCTGATCGCCGGCCTGTTCGCTTCCGCTGCTTTCGCCCAGGCTCCTGCTGCTTCGGCCTCCGCGACCGCTGCTGCTTCCACGCCGGCCGCCGCTGCTGCGCCGGCCGCCAGCGCGCCAGCCAAGAAAGTGAAACATCACAAGAAGGAAAAGGCCGCAGCGTCGGCTTCGGCTTCGGCTTCGACCCCGGCGCCGGTACCTGCCGCCGCAGCGCCTGCCGCCAGCAAGTAATTCAGCCTCGCGCCTGACGTGCCGCCCCGGACCCTCCGGGCCTGGGCGGTGCAAGAGGGAAGACGGATTCCAACCCCGTCTTCCCTGTTTGGCGTTTTAAAGCATCAACGATTCAACTCCTCCAGCAACGCGCGATGGAAGACCGCCGGGTCTTCCATCTGCGGCGCGTGCCCCATGCCCTTGAATTCCACCAGCCGCGCGTTTGGTATCTGTCTGGCGGCCTGCTTGCCCAGCAGCGCGTACTTGCCGATCTTCGCCTTCACTTCCGGCGGCGCCACGTCCTTGCCGATGGCGGTGGTGTCGGCGTCGCCGATCAGCAGCGTGGTCGGCACTTTCAGAAGTGGAAATTCGTAGACCACCGGCTGGGTGAAGATCATGTCGTAGATCAGCGCCGAGTTCCACGCCACCACTTTCTTGCCCGGCCCGTTATTCAGGCCTGCCAGCATGTCGACCCATTGGTCGTACTCCGGTTTCCAGTTGCCGCTGTAGTAGGTGGCGCGCTCGTAGGCGCGCACGCTGTCGGCCGACAGTTTCAGTTCGCGCGCATACCACTGGTCGACGCTTTGCGACGGCACGCCCAGCGCCTTCCAGTCTTCCAGTCCGATCGGGTTGACCATCACCAGCCGCGCCACCGCGTCCGGGTACATCAGTGCATAGCGCGTGGCCAGCATGCCGCCGGTGGAGTGGCCGACCAGGATCGCCTGCGCAACGCCGATGTGTTTCAGCAGGCCGTTGGTGTTGGCCGCCAGCTGCTGGAAGGTGTACTGGTAGTGCTCCGGCTTGGACGAGGCGCAAAAGCCGATCTGGTCCGGCGCCACCACGCGGTAGCCAGCCTTGCTCAGTTCGGCGATGGTCTGTTCCCAGGTGGCGCCGCAGAAGTTCTTGCCGTGCAGCAGAACAGCGGTCTTGCCGTTGGCCTGACCGCTTGGTTTGACGTCCATATAGGCCATCTCCAGGTTGCGGCCCTGCGAGGCGAAGCTGTATTTCTGCAACGGGTGCGGGTAGCTGAAACCTTCGAGTTGCGGGCCATAGCTGGCGGCGGACGCCGCGCCGGCCAGAGTCAGCAGGGCGGCGGAGAGCGGAATGCGCATGGAGGGAGCTCCTTGTAAGCAAAACCCTTACTATAGGCTTTCGGCGAAAAGACTGCCATTTCTGTGCGATTTCACGTAAAAAAGCGCTAGTACCGCTCAGACAGAGTAAACTACGCACAAATTTCTTTCGCAATTAGGCGATTCGAACAATTATTCTGTGAGTGACGCCATGTCTGACCCAACATCCCCTATTGCCCTGTTTTCCGACCTTAATCTCGGCGCGCCGCTGCTTCAAGCGCTGAACGACGTCGGTTACGAGTCGCCCTCGCCGATCCAGGCCGCGACCATTCCGCTGCTGCTGGACAACCGCGACGTGCTGGGCCAGGCCCAGACCGGCACCGGCAAGACCGCCGCGTTCGCGCTGCCGGTGCTGGCGCGCATCGATATCAAACAAACCTCGCCGCAGGCGCTGGTGCTGGCGCCAACGCGCGAACTGGCGATCCAGGTCGCCGAGGCGTTCCAGACCTACGCCAAGCATATCCCCGGCTTCCATGTGCTGCCGATCTACGGTGGCCAGAGCTACGGCCCGCAGCTGTCGGCCTTGCGCCGCGGCGTGCACGTTGTGGTCGGCACGCCGGGCCGCGTCATCGATCACCTGGATAAAGGCTCGCTCGACCTGTCCAAGCTGAAAACCCTGGTGCTGGACGAAGCCGACGAAATGCTGCGCATGGGCTTTATCGACGACGTCGAGCGCATCCTGCAAGAGACGCCGGAATCGCGCCAGACCGCGCTGTTCTCGGCCACCATGCCGTCGGCGATCCGCCGCATCGCCAACACTTACCTGAATAATCCGAAGGAAGTGACCGTTGCCGCCAAGACCGGCACCAACGAGAACATCCGCCAGCGCTACTGGCTGGTGTCCGGCATGCACAAGCTGGACGCGCTGACCCGCATCCTGGAAGCCGAGAACTTCGACGGCATGATTGTCTTCTCGCGCACCAAGCTGGGCACCGAGGAACTGGCGCAGAAGCTGCAGGCACGCGGTTTCTCGGCGGCCGCCATCAACGGCGACATCCAGCAGGCGCAGCGCGAGCGCACCGTGCAGATGCTCAAGGACGGCAAGATCGATATCCTGGTGGCGACCGACGTCGCTGCCCGTGGCCTGGACGTCGAGCGCATCTCGCATGTGGTCAACTACGACGTGCCGCACGATCCGGAAAGCTATACCCACCGCATCGGCCGCACCGGCCGCGCCGGCCGCAGCGGCGAGGCGATCCTGTTCATCACGCCGCGCGAAAAAGGCCTGCTGAAGATGATCGAGCGCGCCACCCGCCAGCCGATTGGCCAGCTGGAGCTGCCGACCATCCAGGCGGTCAACGATGTGCGCATCGCCAAGTTCAAGCAGCAGATCACCGATACTCTGGCCGAGGGCGGCCTGGAACAGTTCCAGTCGCTGATCGAGGACTTCGAGCAGGAGCACAATGTGCCGGCGGTGGAAATCGCCGCCGCGCTGGCCAAGCTGGCGCGCGGCGATGTGCCGCTGCTGCTGGACAAGAAGCAGCAGACGCAGTGGGAAGAGCGTCCGGCGCGCCCGGGCTTCGACCGTCCGGAACGCGGCGACCGTTTCGAGCGCAGCGAGCGCTTCGAACGTTCCGAGCGTCCTGAGCGCAGCGAGCGTTTCGGCAAGAAGGAGCGCATCCCGCGTGAGTCCGAGCCGGGCATGCGCACCTACCGCATCGAAGTCGGCTACCAGCACGGCGTCAAGCCGGGCAATATCGTCGGCGCCATCGCCAACGAAGGCGGCATCGATTCGAAGAATATCGGCCGCATCGAGATCTTCGACGACTTCACCGTGCTGGACATGCCGGACTCGCTGAGCCGCGAAGCGCTGGAGCTGATGGGCGGCATCCGTGTCGCCGGCCAGGCGCTGCGCATCAGCGTTGACGGCGAGGGCGCGCCGGCATCCGCGCCGGCAGCAGCGGCCGCCAAGCCGGCACGCGTCGAGAAACCGGCCCGCGCCGAGAAGCCGGCCGGTTCGCCGCTGGACCGCACCGTGCGCGCCGCCGCCGTCGCCGACGAGGTGGACGAGGCACCAGCCAAGAAGAAAAAGGAAAAGCCGGGCAAGCTGTCGGTGCCGATGAGCGCTTTCCGCGTCGAGGTGGGCCGCGCCAATGAGATCACGCCGGCCAACATCGTCGGCGCCATCGCCAACGAGACCGGGCTGGAAGCCAAGTACATCGGCCGCATCGAGATCTTCGATGACCACTCGATGCTGGAACTGCCGGACGGCATGCCGGACGATATGTTCAAGAGCCTGGGCAAGGTCTGGGTCGGCGGCGCGCAGCTGAAGATCAGCCAGGTCGACCGCATGCCGCCGGAATCCGGCAAGCACACGCCGCCGAAGAAGCCGGCGCCGGGCGCCAAGCCGAAAGGCAAGAAGTACTAATCACCAAGAAGGGGCCGCAAGGCTCCTTTTTTTATCCCATGCTGGTGCTGCATCGCACCAAAACAAGGCTTGCGGCCGGCGGAGCGCGGGCTGTTTCATAGGGGAAGCGAGCTGGCCCGCTTATTGCATATGTGACAGCATAATCGTGATAAACGGCGGCAGTAGCAGCGCCTTCAACCTGGAGACGTTAAGCGTGGGAGCATGGCCATGACATCATTCAGGAAAATCTGGGTAAGTTTTGTCGATTCGTTCAAGCCGCAACTGCTGCGTGAGAAGAGTCAAGGTGGGCTGCATTCGGTGTACGTCGATACGCGGCCATTCATGTTCAAGGAGCGCTGATGCTGCTGCGCAACGACCTGCTGCACTACACGCATCCGTCGCCGCGCACCGTCCGCATCCTGTGGATCGCCCCCGGGCAAAGCCACGCCTATGTGTTTGACGTGGCGGCGCTGTCGGCGGAAGTCGAGATGATCCAGCTGTCGGCGTTGCACGCCGATGTCCTGGCCGGCCACGCCCGCGTGCTGCCGGCCGATCCCTACCTGATGCTGGTCAGCCAGGAGCTGCTGCCGGCCAAGCACCTGCAGCTGCGCGCGCGCGCCTGGCAGATCATCGAGGCGCTGGTGGCGCAGGAGCCGGCCATCTACGAGGCGCGCCAGCGCGGCCAGCTGATCGCGCAGGCGATCGCCGAACATGGCGTGTCGCATCCCACCATCTACCGCTACCTGCGCCGCTACTGGCAGCGCGGGCAGACCCCCAACGCGCTGCTGCCGGACTACGGCAACTCCGGCGGACGCGGCAAGGTGCGGCAATCGTCGGCCGGTGTCAAGCGCGGGCGGCCGCGCAAAAACAATGCCGACGCCGGCCCCGGCCTGAACGCCGACGAGGATATCCGCCGCACCTTCCGCGTCGCCACCGCGCGCTACGCCGCCGCCAACGAGCGCTTTTCGCGGCTGGGCGCCTACCAGCAGATGCTGGACGACTTCTTCATCGAACGCCGCATCGACGACGCCGGCCGCGTGCACGCCACGCCCGGCAGCGTGGCGAAGGAGGTGCCGACCTTCGGCCAGTTCAACTACTGGCTCGATCACGACGACGACCGCCCGCCGGAAGTGGCGCGCCGCCAGCCGTCGGCCACGCAGGCGGACCAGGCCGCCGCCCAGGCCATGCTGCCGCCGCTGAATCTGGGCGCGCTGCCGGCGGGCCGACCGGGCGCCGGCTTCTATCTGGAAGCGGTGCGCGCCGAGGTGCAACTGGTCGCGCGCGGCGACCGCCAGCAGGCTGCGGGGCGGCCGCTGGTCTACGTGGTGACCGATACCTTCAGCCGCATGGTGTGCGGCGTGTACGTGGGCATGGGCGAGCCGCAATGGCAGCACGCCATGCTGGCGCTGGCGCACTGCGGCGCCGACAAGGTGCGCTACAGCCACCAGTTCGGGCGCGCCATCGGGCCGGAGCAGTGGCCGTGCCAGCATCTGCCCGAAACGCTGTTCGCCAACACCGCGCTGACGCTGGGCTGGAGCGGCGACACGCTGCTCAACAACTTCAATATGCGCTGCATGGCGGTGAATGAAGGGCCGGCCGACTGGCGCGCGGTGCTGGAGAAGCGTTTCCGCCTGCTGGCGCCCGGCGCGCCGGGAATGCCGAGCCGGCTGGACGGGGTGATGGACATCAACCAGTTCACCCGCATCGTGATCGACTGCATTTTGTACTACAACAGCCGCCAGGCGCTGGACAGCGCCGACGGCGCCACGCCGCGCCGCCTGTGGGACTGGGGCGTGCAGCACCGCGGCGGCGGCCTGAAGGTCTATCCGGAGCATCTGATCCGCTGCAGCCTGATGCCGGTGGCGCAGGCCAGCGTCACCGCCGACGGCATCCTGCTGCAGGAGCGCGTGTACACCTGCGCGCGCGCCATCGGCGAACGCTGGTTCGAACGCGCGCGCCTGCGCGGCGGCTGGAGCGTCAAGGTCGCCTACGATCCGGCCAGCATGGAAACGGTGTATCTGCTGGACCCGGCCACGCCGATGCAGTTCCATCCCTGTCAGCTGGTGGAGGCCGGCCCGGCGCCGTTGCGTACTACTACGCAGAGCTACGCCAGCTTCGTCGCTTAATCCGGCGTTCCACCTTTGTGCGCTGCATCGTTACGGTGCGGCGCTTTTTTTTCGCCGTTAGCGCGCCGCTTAATAAAGTTTGTTTGTGCCGCCACGCCGTCGCAGGTCCGCACGGGCGCGGACCCGCATTTGAAAAAACATTGTTTTATATCGTTTATGACGTTTCTACGTGAATCACGTGCGCGGCGAATAGTGTTTATTTTTTGTCTATTTGTGGCACGCCCCTTGCTAAAGAGGAGTTATTCGGCAGACTGGTGAGGAAGCAGATGGATAGAACGGTAAAACCATTTAAATCGTTTAGCTCATTTACACGGAGGGATTTTCTGTACCGGGCCGCAGCAGTCGGCGGCACCGGCTTGCTGTTGAATACCATGAACGCCTGGGGCATGGGCATCGCCTCCACCGCCTCGGCGCCGCCGCTGCTGAGCGGCAGCGGCAAGGGCAAGAAAGTGTTGATCCTGGGCGCCGGCCTGGCCGGCATGACCGCCGCCTACGAGCTGGAAAAGCTGGGCTACAAGGTGCAGATCCTGGAAGCGCGCGCCTTTGCCGGCGGCCGTTGCCAGACGGCGCGCAAGGGCTTCAGCCTGACCGAGCTGGGCGGCGAAAAGCAGACCTGCGCCTTCGACCAGGGCCACTACATCAATCACGGCCCATGGCGCATTCCGCTGCACCACCAGTCGACGCTGCACTACACCAAATTGTTCGAGGTGCCGCTGGAGGTGATGATCAACGAGAACGATCACGCCTACGCCTATTCGGAGAACGCCGGGCCGCTGGCCGGCAAGCGGGTGCGCATCAAGGAAGTCAAGGCCGACCTGCGCGGCCATGTGTCGGAGCTGCTGGCCAAATCGGTCAAGAGCCATGCGCTGGACCAGGAACTGAGCGCCGACGACCAGCGCCTGCTGCTGGACTATCTGCAGCACGAGGGCGCGCTGTCGGCCGGCGACCTGAAATACAAGGGCCGCAGCGGCCGTGGCTGGGCCACCAATCCGGGCGCCGGCCTGAATCCTGGCGTGGCGTCGGATCCGCTGGGTTTCAAGGATCTGCTGGCGTCGAAGCTGGGCGCGGTCTACAGCGCGGTGCATGACTTCCCGATGCAGGCCACCATGTTCCAGCCGGTGGGCGGCATGGACGCCATCGCCAAGGCGTTCGAGAAGCGCGTCGGCAAGAGCATCCGCTACAAGGCGGAAGTGCAGACGCTGCGCCAGAACGAGCAGGGCGTGACGGTCACCTTCAAGGATACCGGCACTGGCAAGGGCGCTTCGATCAGCGCCGACTACTGCCTGTGCACCATTCCGCTGTCGGTGCTGCGCCAGATCGATACCGATTTCTCCGACAAATTCAAGAAGGCGGTGGCCACGGTGGCCTACGCGCCGGTGGGCAAGATCGGCCTGCAGATGAAGCGCCGCTTCTGGGAGGAGGACGACCACATCTACGGCGGCCATAACATGACCGACCTGAAAGGCATCAACACCATCTCGATGCCGTCCTACGGCTTCCAGAAGCAGAAGGGCGTGCTGCTCGGCTATTACCAGTATCAGACGCAGGCGATCGAGATCAGCGCGCTGTCGCCGAAGGAGCGCGCCGAGTTTGCGCTGGCGGCGGGGCAGAAGATCTTCCCGCAGTACACCGAGAACTTCGACAGCGCGTTTTCGGTGGCCTGGCACCGCGTGCAATACAACCTGGGCGGCTGGGCCGAGTGGACCGAGAAGACCCGCAGCGCTGCCTATCCGACGCTGGTCGAGGGCGAGGGCCGCATCCTGCTGGCCGGCGAACACCTCAGCTATCTGACCGGCTGGCAGGCCGGCGCCATCGAATCGGCATGGCAGCAGATCGCCAGGATCCATGAGAGGGCCAGCGCATGAAGCACGCTTTGATCAAGGCGGCGATGCTGATCGTCGCGGCGGTCGCCGCGGCGGCCACCTCGCCGGTGCGGGCCCAGGACAGCGATGGCAAGGCGCTGTTCATGAAGAACTGTGCGGCCTGTCATCAGGCCACCGGCAAGGGCATTCCAGGCGCATTCCCGGCGCTGGCCAACAGCAAGTTCGTGCAGGGCCAGGGCAGCGAGGTGGCCGGCGTGCTGCTGAAGGGGCGCGGCGGCATGCCGGATTTCAGCGAGTCGCTCAGCGACCGCGAGATCGCCACCGTGCTGACCTTCGTCCGCTCCAGCTGGGGCAACCAGGCCGCCGGCCTCAGCGAGGCCGAAGTCGGCACGCTGCGCACCGCACTGGGCGTCGAGCCGTTCGGCAACGCCGTCATGTCCAACAAACACTGAACAAACACTGAGAGAGAAGCCATGAAAAAAGTCGTTGCAGCCCTGTTGATTTGCGCCGCATTTGGTAGCGTTTCCGCCGCGCCGAAGGCCGACATCGTGCGCCACAAGATTCCGAATTCGGACTTTCCGATCGCGCTGGCGGTGACCATTCCGCCCACCGCCACCATCCACTTCATCAGCGGCCAGGTGCCGGCGGTGGTCAACAAGGAGGCGCCTGCCGATTCGCTCGAAGCGTTCGGCGACACCAAAACCCAGTCGGAAACGGTGCTGAAGAAGATCAAGGAAATCCTGCAGGGCATGAAGCTGGAGATGTCGGACGTGGTGAAGATGCAGGTGTTCCTGGTCGGCGATCCGGCCAAGGGCGGCAAGGCCGACACCAAGGGCTTCATGGAGGCGTACACGCAGCACTTCGGCGGCAGCCAGCCGAATCTGCCGGCGCGCGCGGTGGTGCAGGTGGCGGCGTTGAGCAATCCGGGCTGGCTGGTGGAGATCGAGGTGGTCGCTGCTAAAAAATAGGTTTCGTCGTTGAGGTCTTACTTTGTTTTTTTCATTTCAAAATGGGGATTTAAAATATGCATAAGGCCACACTCAAGATCGGCGTTGCAGCCGTGTTATCCACGCTGGCTTTCGGCGCCTGGGCGGAAGATGTCGAACCGGCGGCCGATGCTGCCGTCACGCCCAACGCGGGAGCGGTGATCGTGACGGGCACGCGTACCAGCGGCCTGAAGGTGGAAAACAGCGCGTCGCCGATCCAGGTTCTGGATTCGGCGTCGCTGCAGCGCACCGGCCAGCCGGACCTGATCCAGGCGCTGGCGCAGAATCTGCCGTCGTTCAACGCCCAGGCCTTCGGCGGCGACACCGCCAACCTGACGCTGTCGGCACGCCTGCGCGGCCTCAGCCCGAACAACACGCTGGTGCTGATCAACGGCAAGCGCCGCCACGGCACCTCCAACCTGGCGGTGCTGGGCGGACCGTACCAGGGCGGCGCGGCGGCTGACCTGAACTTCATTCCGGTGTCGGCCATCGACCATATCGAGGTGCTGCAGGACGGCGCGGCGGCGCAATATGGCTCGGACGCGATCGCCGGCGTGGTTAACATCATCCTCAAATCGAACAGCAGCGGCGGCACGGTCAACGTCAACGGCGGCGGCTATGTGGACGGCGGCGGCCGCACGGTGGACGGCTCGGCCAATATCGGCCTGGAACCGTTCACCGATGCTTTCCTGAGCCTGACGGCGGAATCCAAATATCACGGTTACAGCGACCGTGGCGGCATCGACCCGCGCGTGATCAATCCGGCCAATATGGCGGCCTATCCGAGCATGTTCCGCGAGCCGGGCTACCCGCACGTCAACCATATCGCCGGCGATGCGCAATATCACCTGAACGTGATGGCGCTGAACTTCGGCTGGGACTTCTCGCCCGACAGCCAGCTGTATGCGATCGGCACCGCCGGCCGCAAAGAGGCGCGCGCGTTCGAGAACTACCGCTTGCCGAACCGCCTGCCGGTGCTCTATCCAACCGGCTTCTCGCCGAAGGAAACCATGCGCGAGGAAGATCTGGCACTGACGGTGGGCGTGAAGAGCAAGCTGGCCGGCTGGAACGTCGACCTCAGCTCGACCTATGGCCGCGACAAGTCGCGCATCGGCGTCGAGGATTCGGGCAACGTTTCGCTGTTCAACGATACCGGCTTTACGCCAACCGTGTTCCAGGCCGGCACCTTCATCGCCAGCCAGCTGACCACCACGCTGGAGGCCAGCAAGGAGTTCAACATCGGCTGGGCCAAGCCGCTGAACATCGCCGGCGGTGTCGAGCACCGCATCGACAAGTACGAGATCGAGGCCGGCGATGCGGCGTCGCGCTACAAGGAAGGTTCGCAGTCGTATCCGGGCTTTTCGCTGACCGACGCCGGCAGCCACCGCCGCACCAACCGCGCCGCCTATATCGACTTCGCCGGCAGCCCGCTGCCGGACTGGGTGGTCGACCTGGCCGGCCGCTACGAGCACTTCAGCGATTTCGGCAACGCCAAGGTCGGCAAGATCACCAGCCGCTATGATTTCTCGCCGGCGTTTGCGCTGCGCGGCACGGTGTCCAACGGCTTCCGCGCGCCGACGCTGGCCGAGTCCTACTATTCGGCCACCAACGTCGGTCCGACCTCGGCCTTCGTGCAGCTGGCGCCGAATTCGGCCGGCGCCAGGCTGGTGGGCGTGGATGGCCTGAAGCCTGAGCGTTCCAACAATCTGAGTCTGGGCCTGGTGCTGAACCCGGCCAGCAATGTGCAGATGACGCTGGACCTGTACCAGATCAAGATCCGCGACCGCATTGTCGGTTCGGGCGCGCTGTATGGCTCGGGCGGCGGCACCAATTCGCCGGCGGTGATCGCGGCGATCAAGGCCAACGGCAATGTGCTGGACAGCACGGTGAGCCAGACCGGCATCAATATCTTCTCGAATGCGGTGAACACCCGCAGCCGTGGCCTGGAGTTTGTGACGACGATTAATTCCAACTACGGCACTGCCGGCAGGGTGGACTGGTCGATCGCCGCCAACTACAACAAGGTGGAGGTGATCAAGATCAACCAGGCGCCGGCGCAACTGCTGCCGCAAACGCTGCTGGACAAGACCGCGATCTCGGACCTGGAGACGGCGTCGCCCAAGCTGCGCATGAATCTGGGCGCGCTGTGGAAGTTCGGTAACTGGACCGTCAACCTGCGCGAGGCGATCTACGGCAAGGCATCGGAGTGGGGCAGCGAGGACGGCTCGGTGTACCACCTGACCGAGATCAAGACCAAGGCCATCACCGACCTGGAAGTGGGCTACAAGATCAGCAACGCATGGTCGGTGGCGGTGGGCGCGAACAATCTGTTCAACATCTATCCGAACGGCGTCAATCCGGCCCTGCTGGCGGACCAGCGCGCGGCCGGCGACAACGCGGCGGTGCATGTGCTGCCGACCTTCTCGCCGTTCGGCATCAATGGCGGCTACTACTACGCGCGCGCCAATTACAAGTTCTAAGCGGGGGCTTAGTTCTTTTGGGCCGCCCTGTTGGGCGGCCTTTTTTTTCGTGTAGCATGGCGGCTCCAGTGGAGGAGCATGCGTATGTTGAACAGAATGAGCAAGGTGCTGATGGCGGCCGCCATCGCCGGTGCGGTGGGCGGCGCGGCGGCGGCGCCGATGACCTTGCAGGATTACCTGGCCCTGAGCGGCCCGGCGCCGACCCGCCATGTGGCGTATGGGGCGGCGCCGTCGCAGTACGCGGAGCTGTTCCAGCCTGACGGCGCCGGGCCGTTCCCGGTGGCGGTGATCATTCACGGCGGCTGCTGGACCAGGGAGTTCGGCGGCATCACGCAGATGCGCAATATGGCCGGCAATCTGGCGGCGCAGGGCATCGCGGTGTGGAATGTCGAGTACCGCCGCTACGACGAGGAGGGCGGCGGCTATCCGGGCATGTATCAGGATGTGGCGACGGCGATGGACCGCCTGCGCGTGCTGGCGCCGGAACACCAGCTGGATCTGTCGCGGATTGTGCTGATGGGGCATTCGGCCGGCGGCCACCTGGCGCAGTGGGCCGGCGCGCGCGCCAGGCTGCCGCGCAGCAGTCCTGTGTATGTGGCCGATCCGCTGCCGGTGCCGGTGGTGATCAGCCTGGGCGGCCTGGCCGACCTGCGCAACGAGCAGGCGCTGATCAAGTCCAGCTGCGACCGCGACATGGCGCAACTGGCCGGCGTGCCCTCCGCCGCGCGCCCGGACATCTTCAGCGACACCTCGCCGGCCGAGCTGCTGCCGGCCGGCGTGCGCACGGTGCTGATCCACGGCGAGCATGACAATATTGCGCCGCTGCGCGTCGGCCAGGATTACGCGCGCCGCGCGCAGGCCGCAGGCGATGCGGCCGAAGTGCTGGAACTGCCCGGCGGCAGTCATTACGACGAGGTGGCGGCCAGCTCGCCATCCTGGCCCCTGATCGAGGCGCAGGTGCGCAAGGCGCTCGGCCTGCCGCAGCGCTAACGCTAACGCCGCAGCGCGCCGGCGATGCGGGTGGCGTCGCGGCCGGGCGGCTGGCCGAACTCGCGCGCGTATTCGCGGCTGAACTGGGTCGCGCTCTGGTAGCCCACTGCGTGCGCGGCGCTGGTGACGCTATGGCCGCCTGCCACCAGCAGCATGCGGGCGCTGAGCAGGCGAACCTGTTTTTGATACTGCACCGGGCTGAGCGCGGTCACCGCCTTGAAGTGACGGTGGAAGGCCGACACGCTCATCGCCGCGCTGGCGGCCAGATCCTCCACCCGCAGCGCTTGCGCGTAGTCGCGGCGCAGCAGCTGGATGGCGCGGTTGACGCGTGCCAGCGCGGTGTCGGGAACGGCGATGTCGCGCAGCATCCAGCCCATCGGGCCTTGCAGCACGCGATACAGGATTTCACGCTCGTAGGCCGGCGCCAGCGCCGGGATGTCGGCCGGATGGCGCATCAGCCGCAGCATGCGCAGCCATGCGTCAAGCAGCTCCGGGGTCACCGCCGCCACCGAGAAGGCGGTCTCCGCGTCCGGCCGCGCGGCAGGATCGGGCAGGTCGGCCAGCAGCTTGACGATGATGCCGGCGTCCAGCGTCAGGCTGATCGCCAGATACGCTTCGCCGCTCGCCGACGGCTTGACCACACCGGCCGCCGGCAGGTCGACCGACATGACGAAGTAGGTGGCCGGATCGTAGTGCAGCGTGCGGCCGCCGTGGCATCGGCGCCAGCACCGCGCTGGAGTGGGCGCGGCGCGGCCTGGGCGTGATCCTCACTTACCACCAGCGGCCGGCCAAAGCCGAGGCGGTGGTGCGGCAGATCGCCGCTGCCGGCGGCAGGGCGGCGGCGTTGCGGCTGGATGTCGGCGAGGTCGGCGCGTTTGCCGCGTTTCGCGGCGCCGTCGAGCGTACGCTGGCCGAGGTGTGGGAGGCGACGCATATCGCGGGACTGGTCAACAATGCCGGCCATGGCCTGTTCAATCCGATCGAAACGGTCAGCGAGGCGCAGTTCGACGGCTTGCTGAATGTGCACCTGAAAGGCCCGTTTTTTCTGACGCAGACGCTGTTGCCGCTGATGCGCGAAGGCGCCGCCATCGTCAACCTGACCTGCGCCACCACGCGCGTGGCGACGCCGGGCGTGGCGCCGTATGCCGCCTTCAAGGGCGGGCTGGAGGTGCTGACGCGCTACATGGCCAAGGAGTTCGGCGCGCGCCGCATCCGCGTCAACGCCGTCTCGCCGGGCGCCATCCGCACCGAACTGGGCGGCGGACTGAATGACGAATTCGAAGCGCTGCTGGCCAGCCAGACGGCGCTCGGCGGCGTCGGCGAGCCGCAAGACGTGGCGCGCGTCATCGCCGGCCTGCTGGGCCAGGATGGCGGCTGGGTCAACGCGCAGACCATCGAGGTCGCCGGCGGTTACAACATTTGAGGGGAGAATATGTTGGCAGCACGCCGGTGGCTAAGCAGTGGCGCTGCGGCAATACATCGAATTATCCGAGGTCTCAATCAGGGATATTCGAATTGTTTGCGCGCCGCGCCGTCCCTATCTTGGAGGTGTCATACATCGAGAAGAGGAGAGTTGATCATGCACATCGCCATTCAATCCAATGGACTGGTTCTGACCGAAGGCCTGCGGGCCTATGTCCACCGCCGCATGAAGACATCGGTCGGCTGGGCGCTGACGCGCCGGCTGGCGGTCTGGCTGTCGGACATCAACGGTCCGCGCGGCGGCCGCGACAAGCGCTGCAAGATTCAGATCAGCCTCGATCACGGCAAGACGGTGGTGATCGAGAACACCGAGGAGGATTTGTACGTGGCGATCGACCGCGCCGCCGACCGCGCCGACCGCGCGCTGGCGCGCCAGCTGGCCCGCCGCCGCGCCTTCAGCCATGACAAGATGGACATGGCGGCGCCGGCCGATGAGCAGCCGGACCTCAGCGAACCAGCGGAGGACAGTCGCCAGCCGGGTATTTGATGGCGTTGAGCGCCATCTTGTCGACGGCGGCGGCGTGCAGGTCGACGTCCAGCTTGTCGGCCAGCTGCACCAGGTAGAGCAGCACGTCGGCCAGTTCGTGGCGGATGGCGCTGCGCTTGGCGTGGTCCAGTTCGTCGGCGGCGCCGGTGGGCAGCCACTGGAAGTGCTCGACCACTTCGGCCGCTTCCACCGACAGCGCCATGGCCAGGTTTTTCGGCGTGTGGAACGGCGCCCAGTCGCGCTCGCGGGCGAATTGGCGCGTGCGCTCGCGTAAATCGTGCAGGTCGTGCAGGTCAGATGTGTTCATGGCGCTATGGTAGCACTGCCGCAGCACCGCGTTCCATGCGTTTCAGCCCCCGTTTTCGACCGTTTGTCGCATCGGCCGGGCGCAGGTCGGTGCGGCTGGCTATAGTGGCAACACTATCACTTCCAAGGACTGACCATCATGCGCCGCACCCTGATCGCTCTCGCAGCTCTTTCCATCCTGGCCGGTTGCGCCGTCATCGTCGTGCCGGACAGCGACGGCAGCGTGTCGTACAAGTCCGCCTTCAGCGCCAATGCGGTGCAGGGCGACGGCCGCAATCTGGTCGAGCAGCGCCAGGTGGCGACGCTCGACGGGCTGGAAGTCAACGGTCCGATGCAGGTCGAGGTGCGGGTCGGTCAAGAGACTTCTCTGCAGGTCGAGGGCGACAGCAATATCGTGCCGCTGGTGCGCACCGACGCCAGCGGCGGCACGCTGCGCGTCTGGATCGATGGCAGCATCCGCACCAGCAATCCGCTGCGCGTGACCTATACCACGCCGGTGCTGCGCCATTTGTCGGCCAACGGTTCCGGCGCGCTGGCGGTCAGCGGCCTGAATGGCGCGCCGCTGGAACTGGCGCTCAACGGTTCGCGCGGCGTGCGCCTGTCGGGCAAGGTTGAGCGGCTGGATGCGCGCCTGAACGGTTCCGGCGGCTTGAATGCGTCGGGCCTGGACAGCGGTTCGACCACGGCGCGCCTGAACGGCTCCGGCCGGCTGGATCTGGGCCGCGTCAATGGCGAGGCGCTGAGCCTGGACTTGCGCGGCTCGGGCGGCGCCCACGCCAGCGGCAATGTGCGCAGCATGACGGTGCGCCTGAACGGTTCCGGCAGCGCCGACCTGTCCGGTCTGAGCAGCCAGAGCGCGGACCTGAGCAGCAACGGCTCGGGCGGCATTTCGGCCACGGTGACGCAGTCGCTGGTGGCCTACGCCAACGGTTCCGGCGGCGTCACGGTGTACGGCAATCCTGCCCAGCGCAATATCAGCGGCAAGCGCGTGACGGTGATCAATTAAGCGTCCGGCGCCAGCACGGTGCCGCCGGCCTGCAGGCGCTCGATCAGCGCCGCCAGCGGCATCGGCCGCGCGTACAGATAGCCTTGCATGCAGGCGCAGTCGTGCGCCGCCAGGAACGCCGCCTGCGCCGGCGTCTCCACCCCTTCCGCCACCACCCGCAGGCCGAGGTGGGCCGCCATCGCCAGGATCGATTGCACCAGCGCCTTGCTGCTGGCGTCGTGCGGCGTGTCCTGGATGAAGCTGCGGTCGATCTTCAGTTCGTACAGCGGCATCTTTTTCAGGTAGGCCATGCTGGAGTAGCCGGTGCCGAAATCGTCGATCGAGAAGCGCAGGCCCAGCGCGGTCAGCTGGTGCATGCGGGCGATGGTGTCGTCCATCTTGTCGATCAGCAGGCCTTCGGTCACTTCCAGCACCAGCAGCCGCGCCGGCGCGCCGCTGGCTGCCAGCGCCTGCTGCACCTGGGCGACGAAGTCGGGCTGGCGGAATTGCGTCGGGCTGACATTCACCGACAGCGGCATTTCCAGCCCGGCCGCCTGCAGCCGCAGCACGGCCGCGCAGGCCTGGCGCAGCGCCCACGCGCCCAGCGCGATGATCAGTCCCGATTCTTCGGCCAGCGGAATGAAGACGTGCGGCGGCACCATGCTGCCGTCCGGCTGCGGCCAGCGCATCAGCAGCTCGCCGCCGACCGCGCGGCCGTGGCGGTCCACCTGCGGCTGGATGTGCATTTGCAGCGCGCCGGCGGCCAGCGCGGCGGCCAGGTCGCGCTCCAGCGTCAGCCGCCGCTCGACCTCGGCCTGCATCGCGGTCTCGAAGAAGGCGATGCCGTTGCGGCCCTGCGACTTGGCGCGGTACATCGCGGTGTCGGCTTCGCGCAGCAGGTCTTGCGCGCTCTGGCCCGGCGCGCCGGCCTTGGGCAGCATGGTGACGCCGATGCTGGCGGTCGAGTTGTAGGTCTGGCCGTCGATGGCGAAGTCCTGGCCGAGCGCGGCGCGGATTTTTTCCGCCACGCCCAGCGCCGCGTGGCTGGCGCCGTTCAGCTCGGTCGCCAGGTGGCCCAGCAGCACGACGAATTCGTCGCCGCCGATGCGCGCCACGGTGTCGGCCTGGCGCATCAGCGCGCCGAGACGGGCGGCGGCGTTGCACAGCACGGCGTCGCCGGTGGCGTGGCCGCGCGCGTCGTTAATCGTTTTGAAGCGGTCGAGGTCGATGAACATGACGGCGCTATAGGTGGCGCCGCGCGCCGAGCTGGCCAGCAGCTTGTCGATGCGGTCCATCAGCAGGCGCCGGTTGGGCAGGCCGGTCAGCACGTCGTAGAAGGCCAGCCGGTGGATGTCGTCCTGCGATTTGCGGCGCTCGGTGATGTCGCGCTCGACCGCGACCCAGTGGGTGTTGACGCCGCCTTCGTCGGCCAGCGGCACCAGCTCGGTCTCGACCCAGTAGGCTTCGCCGCCCTTGCTGTAGTTCAGCAGTTCGGCGCGCACCGGTTCGCTGCGCGCCATCGCCTGCTCGATGTCGTCGATCACCGCCTGTTCGGTGGCGGGGCCGCGCAGCAGGCGCAGGTCGCGCCCCAGCACCTCGGCGCGGCGATAACCGCTGCGCCGCTCGAAGGCCTGGTTGACGAAGATGATGTGGCGCCCCGGGCCGCCGTGCGGATCGACTGCGGCGATCAGCACCATGTCGTTGAGGCGCGCCAGCGCCGCCGAGGTCAGGCGCAGTTCGGCGTTCAGTTCGGACAGTTTGTCGAACGAGCGTTCCAGATGCTGCAACAGTACCGCGCAGGACAGCGTCAGCACGGCGGTCATGAACATGAAGTTGATCGAGATGATGGCGGCGCGCAGGAAGGCGTAGTCGGGCAGGCCGGCCAGGTGCATCGCGGCGTTGTCCTGGTAACCGAGCACCATCACGCTCAGCCCGGCCAGCACCAGCATCGCCAAGGCTGGGCGCAGGCCAAGCAGCAGCGCCGCCAGCACCGGCACCGCCATCAGGTAGATCTGGCTGACCGGGCCGACCTTGATCAGCAGCGCCAGACCGACCAGGTAGGCGACGCCGATGAAGTGGGTCACGCGGATGGTGTAGGCGACCCGGCGGCAGCGCCAGATCAGGCCGATCCAGCACAGCGCCACGATGTCGACGATGGCGATCGACCACATGCCTTCGCTGGCGGCCAGCAGCGCGCTGGGTACGGCGGTGATCAGGCCAAGCAGGAACACCACCAGCAACAGCTTGGCGAAGATTTGCGCGCGCCAGTGGGCGATGTCGTTGGCGACTGCCAAGTGAGGCCTCCGGGGGGGACGATGCGGTGCTTATGAAACTGATAGTAACCGCAATCGCCGCTTGTGTCACCGTGGCAATTAATCGCCGGCTTTGACGTTGCCGATGCCGGCCACCGATTTGTTGACGGTCTTCGGATGGCCGTAGTAGGTCAGGCCGCCGATGCCCTTGGCCACCGCGTTCAGCAACTCGGTGGCGTAGACGCTGACGTTGCCGACCCCTTCGAAGTTGACGTCGACCCGCTCGGCCTGCAGCTTGCTGGTGTCGACTTCGCCGACGCCCTTGGCGTTCAGGCGCAGGTACTTGACCTTGCCGTTGGCGGCCAGGTGGCCGGCGCCCAGGTAGCTGATGTCGATGCGGTCGGTGTTGATTTTATTCAGCAGCGTCTCGCCGGCGCCTTCTACCTTGACCCGGCTCAGCGACGGCAGCGTGATGGTGATGCGCGGGTCTTTCTGCGCGCCCTTGTAGGTTTTTTCCGGCAGCGTGATCTGCAGTTCGTTGTCGATCACCTCGGTCTTCAGGGCGCTGACGAATTTGTCCTCGCCGCTGACCGTGACCGACTGCGTTTTGCCCACTTCCACCGTCATCGCAAACGCGCCCTTGGCGTTGATGGCAATGAACGACGGCAGTTGGCGGGTGGACTCGGCCGCCTGCGCGGCGCCGGCGGCGAACAGGCAGGGGAGCAGCAGGGCGACAGCGGTACGGCGCATGATAATTCCTCGATCAGTTAGTAAAAGCTACATGTTGATTCTACTGAACTTGTCCGCCCGCGCCGACCCTTTTGCGACAAACTGCAGAAATCCGCGCCAGTGTTGCGCGATGGCTACGTCCGCAGCCGGGCGATCAGCCGTTCCAGGTCGACTTCCTGGATCAGCAGATTGCCGCCGTTGGCCTTGATCAGGCGCGGCGCCAGCGCGGCGTCGCCGGCCACCAGCGGCGACTCGGTGAGGTCGGCGGCGTCGAACTGCTGCACCGAGTGCAGGTCGTCCACCAGCAGGCCGATCACCGTGGCGCCGTGGTGCACCAGCATTACCTGGCTGTTGTCGCTGATCGCGCCGGGCTTGCCGCTGACCAGCAACGCCAGGTCGAACACCCAGACGAAGTGCTGGCGCCCGTTCGCCAGCGGCACGTCCAGCATGCCCAGCCTGGCCGCCGCCATGGCGCCGCCGCTGGTGGTGCGCTGCACCTTGGCGAACGGCACCGCTTCCTGGATCTGCGCCGCGCGCAGCGCCATCAGGGTGCGGCCGGCGTAGAAGATGGCGAAGTCGGGGCCGCTGTCGCGCAGCCGTTCGATGCGCACGGCCGCCGCCGCCGGCAGTTCGCTGCGCACCGGGCCGAAGGCTTGCAGCAGCACCGCCAGCACCGGCTGCTCGACGCCGTCGGCGGCGCGGAATTCGCGGTAGCCGGCGGCGCGCGTGCAGGCGGCGATCACGTACTGGCCGTCGTGGCGCAGGATGCGCGCGACGCTGGCGACGCCGCCGTCGCCGTCGCTGTTCACTGCGGCGGCGTCCATGGCCTGCTGCAGCAGGCCGGGATCGAGCTGCAGCAGGTCGCCCGGCGCGCAGGCGGCGTCGGTGCTGGACAGGATGCGGCCCTGCGGCGTGACGAAGTAGGCACGCATGCTGGCGCGCCCGGCGACGCCGCTGTGCAGCATGGCGAGCAGTTCCGGCGTAGCATCAAACACGATGCCGATGCCGCCCACCACGCTGCCCTGCTGCGGGTGGCGGATGGCGGCGTGGTAGATGTAGGTGGCGTCGCCGCCGTAGAAGGCGGACGGCCCGAAGGCTTCGGCGTAGTGTTCCTGCTCGCTGCGCAGCGCCGCCACCCGGCCCAGCGTGTCGCCGCTGATGTATTGGCCGACGATCTCGTCGCCGCCGCTGCTGGCGACGATGCGGCCGCCGCGGTCGTAGACGAACAGCCGCGCGTAGACGGTGTACAGGCTGTTGATATGGGCCAGCACCTGGCCGATCGCGGCGGCAGCCTGGTCCGACGGATCGGCCAGGCCGCGCCGCAGCTGCGCCGACAAGGCCCACCAGCGGCAGTCGTTGGCGCGCTCGTACAGGTTGCGGTCCAGCAGGTCCACCAGCAGCTGCGAGGTCAGCTCGGCCTCGCTGATGCTGGATGCCAGCACGGTCTGGTACAAGTCCTGGATCGAGTGTGAAAACAGCGCATCGCTGCGCTCGCCGGTTTCGGTGATCTGGTCGAGCACGGTGTTGAGCTTGTTGACGCCGCCGCCGTGGCTGCCCTGATCGTTGGCGGCGCTGGTGACCTTGCCGTTCCAGACGATGCGTTCGATGGTGCGGGTGGTGCGCGTGACCGAGTGCATCAGCTCGTGCAGCGACGGGCTGAACGCCTGCGCGTGCGACAGCAGGCCTTGCATCAGCGCCGGCTCGACGCCGGCCAGCGCCTGCTGGCCGCTGCCGCGGAACGCCAGATCGACCGGGATCATCAGCTGCGCCTTCCAGCCGGCCGGGCCGGGGTAGCCCTGGTAGCCGGCCGAGCTGAAGGTGCGCACCAGGTATTCGCGGCCGCCGAACAGCAGCAACTGCGGCTGGCCGGCGTGGTTGGTCGGCACCCGCACGCCGGCCGGGATCCACAGCGGGTCGGCGCTGCTGATCACATGGTCCTGGGCGTCCAGCAGCAGCATGTTGGCGCGCTGCGACGGGTCGCGGTAGGCGGCGAAGATGGCCGCCATCTCCTGCTCGAAATTGAAGCACAGGCACAGCACGCCGATCGGGACGCCGCTGTCCGGGTGCAGCAGGCGCTGCGAATACAGCAGCGCGCGCGCCTTGCCGGGACGCAGGTCGGTGGCGCGGAAGGTTTCGACGTAGCCGCTGGTGTCCAGCGTCTGTTGCAGCAGCGGGTCGCGGCTGTAGGCGATCGGCGCATGCTGATCGGCCTGCACCAGCACCCGGCCTTCGAGGTCGAGCAGCACGATTTCGTCGTACACGGTGTATTTGTTGCGGTAGTCGTGCAGGCGCTGGCGCGCCGCCTCCTTGTCGTCGTCGAGGCCGGCGACGAAGCGGCACAGGTCGGCGTCGGTGGCGAGGAAGCCGACATCGGCGGTGCGCTCGAACAGGTTG
This sequence comes from uncultured Duganella sp., assembly GCA_963515135.1. GTDB lineage: Bacteria > Pseudomonadota > Gammaproteobacteria > Burkholderiales > Burkholderiaceae_D > Rugamonas. Next base: position 42,683 of record CAUPXZ010000009.1, read on the forward strand.
CGCACCAGGATGTCGATCGCATAGCGCGCCTGTGTGCCCAGCTCGGCCAGCACATGGCGCACCTTTTCCTGCACCAGGTTGGCGACCAGCGCCTGTTCCAGGTGCGCGAATCCGGTGCGCGTGGCCACCATCGCGGGCAGCAGCAGGCGGGCCTCGGCCGGGCAGTTCATCTTGGCGGACGACTCGATCAGTCGCCACATCTGGTTCAATTCCCGCAGCGATTGTTCGCAGCGGGCAACGTCGGGCATGTGGGGTAGGAATATGTCCGAGTTGGCAGTTTGGTAAGTGGTCATTACGCTAGTTTCATTGCCAAAAGATGCTTTAGAAGCAAATAATGTGCCAAGGAAATATGTAATGCCGATGACAAACGCCCGCCGTGGCGGCGGGCGGGCCAGATTTATTTATTGCTCAGGCATTCCTTCATGAAGGCTTTGCGCTCATCGCCCTTCTTGCCGGTGGCGTCCGCATTACATTGTTTCATCTTGTCCTGCTGGGTCGGTTTGGCGGCGGGCTTGGCGCTCAGGCATTCCTTCATGAAGGCCTTGCGCTCGTCGCCCTTCTTGCCGGCGGCGTCCGCATTACAGGTTTTCATCTTGTTCTGCTGCGCGGTTGGCTCGGCGGCCAACACGGCGCCGCTGAGGGACAGGATCAGGCTGGCTACGAACAGTTTTTTCATGGAATTCCTCGCAGAAGTGGCGCGGCGAAGTGCTGGCCTTGGGAAAGAATATAGCGAAATGATAAAAATTTGTATAGCGTGTGGCACGCTGGGCACAAGCGGTGTAACAATGGACATCTAGATAATTTTTTGGGAGATCTTCATGATGCGTAAAAGTCTGATCGCCAGCCTGCTGGCACTGGCCGCCACCGCCGGCGCGGCGCATGCCGCCACCGCCGAAGTCGAGCTGAAGCCGACCGTCGGCAGCACCACCAAGGGCACGGTGCGTTTCAATCAGCAGGGTAATCAGCTGCAGATCGAAGCCGATATCGCCGGCCTGGCGCCGGGCGTGCACGGTTTCCACCTGCACGAAAAAGGCGATTGCAGCGCGCCGGACGGCACCAGCGCCGGCGGCCACTTCAATCCGGCCAGCCAGCAGCACGGCGGCCCCGAGCACGGCGCCCATCACGGCGGCGACTTCGGCAACATCACCGCCGACGCCAGCGGCAAGGCCAAGCTGAGCCTGACCGTGCCGACCAGCCAGATCTCGCTGGATGCCGGCGCCGCCAACAGCATCATCGGCCGCGGCATGATCGTCCACGCCGATCCGGACGACTTCGTCACGCAGCCGACCGGCAATGCCGGCAAGCGCCTGGCATGTGGCGTGGTGGTGGCCGGGAAATAAGCCGCTTGCGAAGCCGCTTGCGCGCGCCGGCGCGGATTGTCAGCCTGTACCGCCAGCCGGCGCACGGCGCGCCGCGCATCGCGCTGGCGCCGGCCGAGGCGCTGCACTGCGAGACGGGCCTGGGCATCGGCGGCGATGTCCATGCCCATCGCCTGAGTCCGCGCCAGGTGCTGGTGACGCTGGCCAGCGAGCTGCATGCGCTGGACATCGCGCCCGGCGCACTGGGCGAAAATATCGTGCTCGATTGTGACCGGCCGGAGCTGTTCCGTCCCGGCGCGGCGCTGGTCAGCGCGTCCGGCGTCGAGATCCGGCTCACCATGTTCTGCGAGCCGTGCCAGCGGATCGCCCATCTGACCAGCAGGCTGTCGCGCCTGCTGCACCGGCGTGGCGTGCTCGGCGTGTTCGAGAGCGGCGGCGAACTGCGCGCCGGCGATGCGCTGGAACTGATCGCCGGCCGCTACCGCCCGCTGGCGGAAACCCCATATCAGCGTTTTCTGGAGTTCATGCCGGCCGTGCCGGCCGGCCGCGTGCTGCGTTATATCGACGTGGTCACCGCCATCGGCGCCGCCGACTCCTCGGTGCGCGCGCTGCCGGGCTATATCAGGCGCAGCCTGACATCGGGCTTGCCCTTGCACCGCATTGTCAACGCGCGCGGCGACTTGCTGCCTTTCATACCGGGCCAGGGCGCCCGGCTGCATGCCGAAGGCGTGATCGACCGCGACGATGCCGCCACGGTCGATCTGCACCGCCATTTGTGGCAGGGCGCTTAGAACTCCTGCACCGTCGGGCGCAGCACGATTTCGTTGATGTCGACGTCGGCCGGCTGCTCGATGGCGAAGGCAATCGCGCGCGCTACCGATTCGGTCGGAATCGCGCTCTGGTAGAACTCCTGCACGAACTGCGCGCTTTGTGCGTGCGAGCTGCCCAGTTTCAGTTCCGACTCGACCGCACCCGGCTCGATGGTGGTGGTGCGGATGCTGCCGCCCACCTCATGCCGCAGGCCTTCCGAAATCGCCCGCACCGCGAACTTGGTGCCGCTGTACACCGTGCCGCCAGGGCTGAACACCTTCAGGCCGGCCACCGAGGCGATGTTGATGAAGTGGCCGCTGTTCTGCTTGCGGAACTGCGGCAGCGCGGCGGCGATGCCGTACAGCAGGCCTTTGACGTTGATGTCGATCATGCGGTCCCATTCGTCGGTTTTGACTTCGTCCAGCGGCGCGATCGACATCAGGCCGGCGTTGTTGATCAGGACGTCCACGCGGCCGAAGATGCGCACGCCGGTGTCGATCAGCGCCTGCACCTGCGCCTTGTCGGTGACGTCGGTGGACACCACCTCGGCCTTGCCGCCGGCAGCGCGGATCTCGGCAGCGATCTGTTCCAGCTTGTCGATACGACGCGCGCCCAGCACCACGGCGGCGCCGCGTGCGGCCAGGTAACGGGCAGTGGATTCACCCAGGCCGCTGCTGGCGCCGGTGATGACGACGACTTTATTGGCGATGTTGTTGCTCATGTCAGAACTCCTTGTGGTTGGTTGATGAAACAAGTATAGGCAGGAAGACTATGGGAATAAATGGAAATGATATGATTTGAGAATTCCATTTTTGGGAATTCTGAGCATGCTCAATCGATTGGAAATGCTGCGCATTTTTGTGGCAGCGGCGGAAGCGCGCAGCTTCAAGGACGCCGCCACCCGGCTGGGGATTTCGCCGCAGGCGGTGACGCGCGCGGTGCAGGATCTGGAAGCGGCGCAGGGCGAGTTGCTGTTCCACCGCAATACCCGTGGCGTGCAGATCACCACCTATGGCGAGCATCTGGCCATGCAGGCGCGCGATAGCGTGCAGCGCATCGACACTCTGTTCCAGTCGCCGGCCAGCGTGGCCGATGCGCAGACGCAGGTGGAAGGGCTGGTGCGGCTGACCGCGCCGGTGGGCCTGGGCCGCCGCCTGATGCTGCCGGTGCTGACCACGCTGGGGCAGGAATATCCTTTGCTGCGCTTCGACGTGCAGTTCAGCGATACCCATGCGGATGTGGTGGATGAGCGCATTGATATCGGCGTGCGCTACGGCTCGATGCGCGACAGCCGCTATGTCGCGCGACCGGTGTCGTCGCCGCCGTTCCGCACGGTGGGCACGCCGGAGCTGATTACGCTTCATGGCAAGCCGAAAAAGATCGAGGATTTGCACGCGCTGCCGACCACCTCGCTGCGCGATCACAGCACCGGCAGGGCGTGGCCGTGGTATTTCGCCGGCGGGCAGCACATCTCGCCGGTTAACCCGCGCTTCCTCACCGGCGATTCGGAGGCGGAGTTCGACGCCATCATGGCCGGCCTGGGCTTCGGCCAGTTGCCCGGCTTCATGGCCGACCAGCATATCGCCAGTGGCCGGCTGGTGCCGGTGCTGCAGAAGTTGCAGCCCGACCCGTGGGAAATCTACATCTACCGCCCGCAACGCGGTCCTGTGCCGGCGCGCATCCGGCTGGTGTTCGATACGCTGGTGAGGACCTTGGGTGGGGGTGTGTAATCCGCAGCTCTGTGGCAAAGCTTCTATTTTTACCCCTGCTTTCTTCTGCTTTTCCCTGAAATCTTCTGCTTTGAACTTTACAGAAGGTTTCAGGGTCTAACAGAGAAAAGCAGAAGGAGAAACAGAATGAAATCCACAGTGGCCGTGCAGGTAGACGCCGATACCATGCTCCGGCTCATTTCCCACCTGAAAGTACGCGGCGGCGCGCAGGATGTCGCCGAGGCGGTCGACAGCGCTATCACGCTGTGGCTGCGCGAGCAATCGCAACTGCCATTCAACTGCGACCCGGCCAGCGTGCGCGGCTACCAGTGGAAATCGCTATTCCTGCCCGAGGGGACTGAAATCCGCTCCTGGAGCTACGGCGAGCACAACTACGCGCGCGTGGTCGGCGACGAAATCATCCACAAAGGCAAGTCCGTCACGCCCAACGAGTTTGCGCAGTCCTTCGCGCGCAGCATGCGCAATGCGTGGATGGACTTGTCAGTACGCCGCCCTGAAGACAAGCAGTTCAAAATGGCGCATCGCCTGCGTCTGGAGTTGGCGCAGCAAGCCAGACAAGCACCGGCCACGCCAGCCGAGCCAGTCGCTACGGCTGCAACACCGGCCGCCAACGCGATAGGCGCCTTGCTGGCCGCGCTGCAAGCCGGCCAACCACCGGCCCCCGCTGCGCCGCCAGAGCGCGCCGCGCAACCCGGTCCGCCGCGCCCCCTGCCAGCGGGCGAGGGCTGGAACCTGCCGGAGCGCCGCAAATTCCGCTTCCGCCTTGAAGACGTCGCCTTTGATTAAGCAGCCTTGGCGCCTTCGTCCGGGCGGCCGCAGTAGCGCTGCACGTAAGCCTGGTGGGTCGGCAACTGCACCACGGTGCGGTCGATACGCCCCTTGATGTTGCCGAGGAAGGCTTTCAGTTCCTCGTCGCCCATCAGGTCGGCGGTCTGGTGGTGCGACTTTGGCATGATGCCCTGGCCCAGCATCACCTGTATCCACGAGTTCTCGGCGAACAATTCGTTCGGCACGCGGAACACCCGGCCGGTTTCGCGGAACAGATCGATGCGGTGTTGCAGCGAGGCCGGAATTTTCATCTCGCGCGCATCGATCCAGAACTGCGAATCGGTGCGGTTGTTGGCGTGATAGTGCAGGATGATGAAATCGCGGATGTGGTTGATCTCGCTGTTGCACTGGTTGTTGTATTCGTCGACATCGGCCTGCTGGATGCCATCCGACGGGAACATCTGCATCAGGCGGATCACGCTGCGCTGGATCAGGTGAATGCTGGTCGACTCGATCGGCTCCAGGAAGCCGCTCGACAAACCGATCGCCACCACATTGCCCTTCCACGTATTGCGCCGCTGGCAAGGCTGGAACTTGATCACGCGCGGCTCGATCAGGGTCTTGCCCTGCACATTGGCCAGCAGCTGCTTGTGTGCAGTCTCTTCATCCAGATAACGGCTCGAAAACACGATGCCGTTGCCGACCCGGTGCTGCAACGGGATGCGCCACTGCCAGCCGGCCTGGTGCGCCGTGGCGCGCGTCAGCGGTACGGCGTCGGCGATGGCGGTGGTCTGCACGGCGATCGCGCGGTCGCAGAACAGCCATTGCGACCATTCCTCGACCGGCTCCTCCATCGCCTCGCCGATCAGCAGCGCGCGGAAGCCGGTGCAGTCGATGAAGAAATCGCCTTCGATTTCCTGGCCCGACGCCAGCACCACCGAGCGCACGTCGCCGTTCTCGTGCTTGGTATAGCGGACGATCTTGCCTTCGATGCGCTGCACGCCGCGCGGTTCGCTCAGGCGGCGCAGGTATTTGGCGTAGCGGCTGGCATCCAGATGGTAGGCGTAGTTCATGCCGTTATTCGGCAGGTGGGCGAAGCGGTTTTCCAGCGATGCCTTGAGCTCCAGGCAATAGTCGCCATAGTCGCCGGCCAGGCCGCGCTCGACGCCCTTGTGCCAGAAGTGCTGGAAGCCGGCGGTCCAGTGGTCCATGCCGGTGGTGCCGAATGAGTGGATATAGTCTTCCTTGACGTTGCGCCAGTTTTCAAAGCTGATGCCGAGCTTGAAGGTGGCTTGGGTCTCGGCCATGAATTCCTGCTCGTTAATTTCCAGCACATTGTGGAAGTTGATCAGCGTCGGAATGGTGGCTTCGCCGACGCCGACGGTGCCGATTTCCTCCGACTCGATCAGTTTGATGTCGAGCTGTTTGCCCAGCACTTTGGCGATGCCGGTGGCAGCCATCCAGCCGGCGGTGCCGCCGCCGCAGACGACGACGCGGCGGATCGGTTGGCGATTATTAGGGTCACGCATCTTGCAGGTCTCCTTAGCGATTCAATTTTTTGAGCAGATGGCCGCGCAGCGCGCGCGCGCCGTCCGCCGTCAGCGGCGACAGCACGCCGCGCGCATGCGGCGGGATATGGGCGGCCGTTTCTGCGTCGGCCTCAAACACGTAATGGCGGAAGATTTCCTGCCACGCCTTGCGCTGTGCCGGCGGCAGCTCGCGCAGGGTCAGGAAGGCCGCCATCAGCGTACCGGTGGGCGTGTCGATATAGTCCGGGGTGGAACGCCACCAATAATTCACCAGTACATTGAACGGCGACAGCGCCTCAATGTGATGCCACCACATGCTGGGGATGAAGATGGCGTCGCCCGGCGCCAGCTCGGCCACCTGCGCATGGCGCAGCGCCTCGGCAAAGCGCGGGAACTTTTCAAAGTCCGGCTGCTGGAAATCCACCAGGCTGATGGCCTGGCCGGCCGGCGTGAAGTCAATCGGGCCGATGTACAGGTTTTGCAGCTGCTCGGGCGGGAACAGCGTGAAGCGCCGCCGTCCGGCCGCCACCACCGCCACATTGTCCGGCACATCGTAATGCGCGGCGATACGGGTGCGGTTGCCGATCCAGATGCTGGCCAGCGCATCGCGCCCGCGCAGATCCAGATCGTTGTGCTCGCGGAAGCCTGGCAAACAGGTGTCGATGGTGGTCGAGCCGACGTAAATGGTCGGCGCCGGTTCCATCTCGCGCTTGGCTTCGATCTCGTCCAGCACGCCGGTCAGCTTGGCGTGCACCGGCTGGAAATTGAAGCCGTCCATCTGTTCGTTGTAGAAGAAGCGGCCGCCGGCGTCGGCGCCGCCCAGCATGGCGCCGACCGTCGCGCCCTGGTAGTGCTGGCGCAGGTAGTCGCAGCCGGCGCGGTCGGATGCCAGCGCCGCCTGCACCATCGGCCAGGCAGCGGCCAGCCCTCGCAGCACCAGCGGCTGCGTGGCGGTCAAGATCTCCTCGCTCAGGTCGCCCGGGCCGAGGCCGACGACTTCGCGGATGGGTTCAGGCGAGGCTGGCATTCTTGCGGTCGATCAGCATGCGGAAGTTGGACAGGGAGGCGATCACCAGATAGATCGGCTGCAAATAGCCGGCCTGGTGCAGCTTGGCGATGGCCTCGCCGCTGAGGGCCTGCAGCCGGTCTTCATTGATGGTGTAGAAGCCGATCAGGCGGTTCTGCGAGCCGTCATTCAACTCGATGTCGAGGGTAAAGCTTTCCAGCAATTCGTTTTCCAGCAGCGCGGCCAGGAAGCCCGGCAATTGCTGCATGCCCTGGTGGATGGTGAACAGCAGCGAATTGACGCGCTCCAGATATTCGGTATGGCCGCCGTGCGGCTTGAACACTTCCTCGCCCTCGGTCTGGTTGACGCGCGGATGATCGAGGTCGACATTGACCATCAGCTCATCGCCGTTGACGCCGATCAGGAACGGCTGGCGCTCGACCATCATCGGAATATACGGCGCTTCCCAGCGCTCGTTGTTGAGGAACAGATTGTGGCCTTCCTCAAAGCCGAACAGCGCCAGGGGCTCGAAGCCCAGGCCGTCGCTGGTCTTGCGGAACACGATAGGGTAGCAGGCTTGCACATCGCGGAACTCGGCCGGGAAGGTGGCCGCCGCCATCAGGTTGTCGCCCAGCTGTGCGCTGCGGCGGGTGATGATGTGCATATCGTGGTGCTGTACATTGTTCAGTAAAACCGGGGTAGGCATGAGTCTCTCTCTTCTCTCTAAATTTTTTGCAAGCCATGCAGCTTGATGTGGTCGATGAGCGCGCGGTTGTCCGGCAGCGCGCCCAGCATCTTGTGCGCCAGCGCCGCCGCCTGCTGGAAATAAGCGTCGGCCATGGCGGCCTCCTGCGGCCGGGCTGCGCGGCTGAAGTCGCTGCGGAAGCCCATGCCGTACAAAATGTACTGGTAACTGGCCGGCGGGAACACTTCCTCCAGCCGGTAAAAGTCGCTGCGCGACGGCGCGCGGTGCTGCCACAAGGTCAGCAGCTCGGCCAGCCGTTCCGGCACCGCCGCAGTGTTGTCGCGCCAGTAGGCGGTGTCGCGCCGCCGGCTCAGGACATAGTGCAGCTTGAGGAAATCGATGACCCGTTCCCAGCGGTAGCGGAAGGCGTCGTTGAAGCGGCGCGCCACGATGTCCATCGCTTCGCGGGTGGCCGGCAGGTCGTCGCTGAGCATGGCTGCCGACATCTCGACGATGGCCAGCGCCGACGCTTCCAGCGGCTCGATAAAGCCGGCCGACAGGCCGATCGCCACGCAGTTGCGATGCCAGAATTGCTCGCGGTAGCCGGGGTTGAAGCTCAGCTTGCGCGGCTGCGGAATCTCGTCCGGCCCGCCGGTCTGGGCGATATAGGCGCGCAGCTCCGCTTCGGCCTGGTCGTCGCTGATATAGCCGCTGGCGTAGACGTGGCCGACGCCGCGCCGGGTCGGCAGGCCGATGTCCCAGATCCAGCCCGCGCTCTGCGCGGTGGAGGAGGTCTGCGAGGCAATCGGCGCATCGGCGCTGGCATACGGAATCTGCACCGCCAGCGCCGAGTCGTTGTACAGCACATGGCGCTGCGAAATCAGCGGCACGCCGTAGTGTTGTCCCAGCAGCAGCGATTGCATGCCGGTGCAGTCGATGAACAGGTCGCCTTCTAGCGCGCCGTGCTTCTGCGTTTGCAGCGACGCGATATCGCCATTTTCGTGCGAGTTGATAGCGCTAACGTGGTCCGGCACATAATGGACGCCGAGTTTTTCCAGGCAATGCTTGCGCAGGAACACGCCGAACTTGCCGGCGTCGAGGTGATAGCCATAGTTGGCCACCGAGGCGAACTCCGGCGTGGTGATCTGCTTGGGCGCGCGGCCCTGCACGCACAAATGCGGCTGCACGCTGACCAGGTCGGCAAACGGCACGTCAGGGTGCTGGGTCTGCCAGTGCTGCGGCACATCGACCTCGCCATAGCCCTGTGGCAGCATGAAAGGATGGAAATACGCGTCATTGTCACCGCCGTCCACCCAGCGGTTGAAACGCGAGCCCTGCTTGAACGAAGCGTCGCACTCGCGGAAGAAATCCGACTCGCTGACGCCGATGCGGCGCAGCGTATCGCGCATGCTCGGCCAGGTGCCTTCGCCGACGCCGATCGGCGCCACGTCCGGTGATTCAATCAGGGTGATCTGCAGGTGCCGATGCTCGGCCGCCATCAGTCCGGCGCTAAGCCAGCCTGCCGATCCGCCGCCGACGATTACGATGCGTCGCAGCATAGTCTCCTCTTTTATATTACGTAATGAGTTGCAGAAAGTGTAACCTAGAAATGACGGAAAGCCGCTGACAAACAGCGGCTTTCCGTGGTGTGTGGCGCGATTGCTACAGCTGGTTTAGAACTTGTAGCGCGCGCCTATCATGTAACGCGGACCGGCTTGCGTCACCGATTCCAGCTGCTGCTTGGTGCGGCTGTGCACACGCTGGATCTCGTTGGTGACGTTGATCGCCTCCAGCTGGAAGCTCAGGCGCTCGTTGAACTGGTAGCCCAGGCTGATATCGAACTGGCCGTAGGCTTCCACATACTGCGGATTCGGCCCGGAGCCGTCGAAAGTCGACGACAGGAACTTGCCGCGCCAGTTGTACGCCAGTCGCGCATTGAACTTCTGGTCCTCGTAGATGCCGACCACGTTGGCCGAATCCGACAGGCCGACCAGCGCGAACTGCTCGCCGATCTTGTTGTTGTCGTACTTCAGCCCCGAATTCACGTAGGTGTAGTTGGTCGACACGCCAAAGCCGCTTTCGCCGAACATATGCTGCAGATTCAGCTCGACGCCATCCAGGCTGGCCTTCTTCTGGTTGGAGAAGGAGTTGATGCGGAATTTCGCCACTGGATCGCTGGCCTGGCCGACGATCGAACCGGTGGCGTTGCCGGAGGCATCGGTGCCGGTCATGGTCACGCCGCTGCGGCCGTTGTACTTGCGCAGGATGAAGTTGCGGATGCAAGTGGTGTTGGACTGGGCGCAGCCGCTGGCCAGCGCCTCGTTCCAGAATGCACCGCCGACCGGCGTGTGCAGATTGAACGGCGTGGCGTCGATCTGCGTCTGGCCGGCGTAGTTCTCCAGGTTCTTGCGGAAGTAGCCGACCGAGAAGAAGTTCTGCTTGCCGTAGTACCACTCGTACGACAGGTCCAGGTTCTTCGACTTGACCGGTTTCAACGCTGGATTGCCCTGCGAACCGGTGCCGCCGTCGACCCGCACCAGGCGGTCCAGCGTCTGGCCGCCCTGGATCTGATCGTAGCGCGGCCGGCCAATGGTTTCACCCAGGCTGAAGCGCACCTTCTGGGTCGGCGTCAGCTCGATATCCGAGTCAAAGCTTGGCAGCAGGTGGTGGTAGGAACCTGCCAGCGTGGTGAAGGTCGGGGTGCCGAAGATAATCGGGAACTCGTTCTGCGAACCCCAATCGATGCCGGTGGCGGATGGCACCAGCGCGGTCGACACCACGTCGGTCTTCTCGTAGCGCACGCCGATCGCGGTGCGGATCGGCAACGCGGTATCCCAGTCGGTATTGAACTGCACGAAGGCCGCCTTGGATTTCTCGCCGGTGCGGGCGTCGTTGTCGAAGGTGGTCTTCGGCAGATACATCGCCGGCAGGCCCGAGGCCGCCGCCGCCAGTTTGCGCACCTCGTCGAAGTTAAAGGTGTAGAACTGGTTGAACAGTGCCGGATTGCCGCTGCCATCGATCTTGTCGAAGTACTGGCGCAGGCTCTGCTGATGCCACACGCTGCTTGGATAGTCGGACGGCTTGGTGGCGCCGCCCCAGGTGTCGCGCTGGTTGTTGGAGAAGGCCGAACGGTTGTCGACCTTGGTGTAGTTGACACCGAATTTCAGCTCGGAGGCGTCAAACACCTTCCACGCACCTTTCAGCTGGTGCTGGTCGACTTCGCCGCGCATGTATTGATTGGTGAACACCGAGCCGGTCACTTGCTGGCGCTTGGCGTCGGTGACGAAGTCGGCGCCCTGGATGCTCAGCACCGGGAAATCGTTGCTGAAGTCGACCGTGGTGTTGCCGCGGCTGAAGCTGGCGGTGGCCAGCGTGTTGCTGGAACCGAAGGGGCTGTCGGCGCCGGAAGTGGCGGTCGAATGGTGCGTATCCAGTTCGAAGCGCAGGTCGCTGGACGGTTTCCACACGGCGTTGAAGCCGAGCGACTTGTTCTGCGTCTTGGTGGCGAAGTTGGCCGCGCCCATGGCGATGTCGCTGTTACGGTCCGGCAGGATCTCGGTATAGCTCAGCGGGCTGGATGGCGAACCGCCGGTCCACGAGCTGCTCGACGGACCGAAGTTGAACCAGGCCGAGATGTCGTTGCGCTTGGTCTGGATCTTGTTTTCCGAGTAGGTGTAGTCCAGCGTGGTGGTCAGCGTCTCGACTGGCTTGTACTGCAAGGTCAACTGGGCGTTGGTACGCTGGCGCTGCACGCCGTTGAAGTTGTAATTCAGGTTTTGCGGCAGCGAGTACAGCGTGCTCGGGCCGGGACGGTTGGTGATGCGGTCGGCGCCGTCGGCGCCTGGCTGCGGCAGCGGGCCGGCGGTGCCGAGGTAAGGGCCTTTCCAGCCGTTCGAAACGGCGGCGGTGTTGTAGCCCAGATTGCGTTCCTGGTAGCTGCCGGTCAGCGCCACGCCGATGGTGTTGTTGGCAAAGGTATTGCTGTACAGGCCGGAGACTTCCGGCGTGGTCGAGCTGCTGGACTTGACGTCGCCCGGCAGGTTGTCATTCGAGGTGTCGTACACGCCCTTGAGGCCGACGCTGGCGTGCAGGCCGGGACGGTCGAACGGCCGCGCGGTCATCACATTGACGGTGGCGCCGATGCCACCGGTGGCGGTCTCGGCGCGGCTGGTCTTGTACACCTGCAGCTGCGAGATGGCTTCCGACGCCAGATTGGCGAAGTCGAAGGCACGGCCGTTCAGGTCGCCCAGATTCGAGGTCGGCATCTGGCGGCCGTTCAGCAGCACCATGTTGAAGTCGGGACCGACGCCGCGCACGGTGATCTTCGAGCCTTCGCCGATCGAGCGGTCGATCGACACGCCCGAGATGCGCTGCAGCGACTCGGCCAGGTTGGTATCCGGGAATTTGCCGATGTCCTCGGCGACGATGCCGTCGACGATACCGTCCGAATTGCGCTTCAGGTTCATCGACGAGAACAGCGAAGCGCGCAGGCCGGTGACGACCACGCTTTGCACCGGCACTTCTTCACCGGCACGTGCCTGTGCCGGCGCCTCTTGCGCAAACACCGGCAGGGCCACCGCCGTGCAGGCGCCGGCCACCGCCAGACTCATTAATTTTTGTCGTGTTTTTGGATAATGCATGTTATCTCCTGTGGTTTTTATAAACTGCCTGCTTGCCGCGTTTCCCACCTTTTCTTGGAAAGGTTTCCAATCAATATGGCAAATATAGCACCGTCCGAAATCCCAAGTCAATTTGGTGTGCCTTCAAATTGTGCACCTTTACCGGTTGACATAGGAGAATAGCCAGTGCAAGATGGTTTGGGATCGTTTCCAAAAAGAGACACTTTTGATGAAAAACCGGATTTTAACGGCGCTCGCCGCCGCTTTGCTGACCCTCGCGCCGGCCTTGGCCGCCGCTGAAAATGGTGTTCGTTTCCAATGGCCGCAAGGCCAGCGGGTGGCGGTCAGCCTGGCCTACGACGACGCGCTCGACTCGCAATTGGATGTGGCGATCCCGCAGCTGGACAAACACGGCCTGAAGGGCAGCTTCTACCTGCAGCTGTCCAACCCGGCGGTGGACCGGCGGCTGGCCGCGTGGCGCGCCGCCGCCAGCCACGGCCACGAACTGGGCAACCACAGCCTGTTCCATCAGTGCTCCCGGCGCACGCACGACTGGGTGCAGCCGCAGCGCGACCTCGACACCACCAGCGTGGCGCAGATGCAGGATCAGCTGGCGCTGGCCAACACCATGCTGTACGCCATCGACGGCCGCCGCGAGCGCACTTACACAGTGCCTTGCGGCGACACGCTGGCGGCCGGCAGTGACTATCTGCCGGCGGTGGCGTCGTCCTTTGTTGCCATCAAGGTGGGCGGGCAGGCGGTAACGCCGTCGATGCAAGCGCTGAATCCGCACGCGGTCGGCGTCTATGCGCCGGAAGGACTGAGCGGCCAGCAACTGATCGCGCTGGTGCAGCAGGCCGCCGCCCAGGGCACCATGGTCAACTTCACCTTCCACGGCGTCGGTGGCGATTACCTGACGACCAGTGCAGCCGCGCACGAGGAACTGCTAAGCTACCTGGCGGCCAACCGCAAGTTATACTGGACCGATACCTTCCTGAATATCATGACTTATGTGGAAGCGCACCGTGGCGACCATTAAAGACGTAGCCCGCCTGGCGGGCGTCGGCCTGGGCACCGCCTCGCGCGTGGTCAGCGGCAAGGGCTCGGTGTCGCCGGCCACGCTGGCCAAGGTGCGCGCCGCCATCGACGAACTGGGCTTCCGGCCGTCGCACGCGGCGCGCACTCTGCTGTCCGGCAACAGCAAGATGATCGGCGTCTACATCCCTGTGCTGAGCGGTACCTTCTACACGCCCATCCTGCAGATCATCGACACCGAATTGCGTGCCGCCGGCCTGCATATGGTGGTCGCCTTCGGCGCCGGGCTCGGCGGTGCGCGGCAGCAGGCGGTGGAAGGGCTGGCTTTTCTGGTCGAGCGCGGCTGCGATGGCCTGATCCTGATGAGCAATGTGCTGCGCGAGGAGGATCTGGCGGTGCTGGGGCCGCGTCCCAAGCCGATCGTGGTGCTGAACCACAGCTTCGCCAGCATCGCCGGCCAGTGCTTCACGGTCGACCACCAACGGGGCGGCAAGCTGGCCGCGCGCACCTTGCTGGATCACGGCCACCGCGACATCGCACTGGTGTCCGGCCCGGCCAGCCTGCCCGACAACGTGGTGCGGGTCAACGCTTTCAAAGCCGAGCTGGCGGCGGCCGGCATCGATACTGCGGCGATGTGGTCGGTGGAAAAAGACTTCTCGCCGGCCGGCGGCTGGTCGGCGGCCAAGGAACTGGTGGAATCGGGGCGGCGTTGCAGCGCCGTGTTCTGCGCCAACGATGAAATGGCGGCCGGCGCGCTGTCCTACTTCCAGGAAGCCGGCATCCGCGTGCAGCACGAAATCTCGGTGATCGGCTACGACGACACGCCGACCGCCGAATTCGCCGCACCGCGCCTGAGCACGGTACACATGCCGTGGCGCGAGATGACGCAGAACGGCGTCAGCGACCTGCTGAACCGCTGCTATGCGCTACAGCGCTCCGTAACCCGCAACTACCCGGTGACGATGACGCTGCGCGCCTCGCTGGCGCGCGCTAGCTAGCCGCTGGCGCCGGCCACGACTGGCCGGGCGCCAGCAGCGCGATCTTACTTTAGCCAGTTTGATTACTTGATCGCTTCGGCCAAGCCGGGCGCGAATTCGGCGCCGTGCTTGACTTGGGCGGTCGAGGCTTTGACGGCGCCGCCGATCAGTTCGGCGCGGCCGTTGAGGCATTTGGCCAGGAAGTTCTCGGTTACTGCCGCGAAGGCGATGTTGTTGACCGGGCGCGCGAAGCCGTGGCCCTCGTCAGGGAATTCGACGTAGGTGACCGGAATATTCTTGGCCGCCATCGCCTCGACGATCTGTTCCGACTCCTTGACGTTGACGCGCGGATCGTTGGCACCCTGGCCGATCAGCAGCGGCCGCTGGATGTTGGCCGCATAGTTCAGCGGCGAACGCTCCTTCAGCAGCGCGCGGCCGGCGTCGGTGGTCGGATCGCCCATGCGCTTGTAGAACTGCTGCTTGCCGGCTTCCCAGTACGGCGGAATGGTTTGCAACAGCGTGAACAGGTTGGACGGTCCGACAATATCGACGCCGCAGGCAAAGGTGGTCGGCGTGAAAGTCAGCCCGGCCAGCGTCGCATAGCCACCGTAGGAACCGCCCATGATGGCCACCTTGTCATCGGTGGTCACGCCTTGCTTGACGGCCCACTGCACCGCGTCGATCAGATCGTCATGCATCTTGCGGCCCCATTGCAGATCCGCCGCCGAGATAAAGTTCTTGCCGAAGCCGGTCGAACCGCGATAGTTGACCGACAGCACCGCATAGCCGCGATTGGCCAACCACTGGTGGTAGCTGTGATAGCCGTAGTTGTCGCGCGCCCACGGTCCGCCGTGCACGAACAGCACCAGCGGTACCGGCTTGCTGGCCTTGCCGCTGCCGGCCGGATCGACCGCCTTCGGCAAGGTCAGATACGACACCAGGGTCAGGCCATCGCGCGCCTTGATTTCCTGCGGATGCATGGCCACCAGCGGCGCGCCTTCCAGCTCCGGCCGGCTGACATACAGCTGCGTCAGTTTTTTCGCCTTGCGGTCGTACAGCCAGGTCGAAGCCGGCGCAGTGACCGGATCGACCGCCACCAGCCACTTGTCGTCCGCCTCGGTGCGCGAGGTGACGGAGAACTGGCCCTTGGTGTTTTGCTTGAGGAAGGCCAGGTCGGCCTTCAGCGCATCGTTCAGCGGCACGTATTCCTGCTTCAGGTAATCGACGCTGTAGGCCAGCACGCGGCCGGTGCGCTTGTCGGTGATGACGCCGCCGATGTCGGCGCGCGCATCCTCGGCCACCACCGTGGTCTTGCCGCTGGCGACATCCTGGGCGATCAGCGCGGCAGTGTTGCGGTTGCGCGCGTCGGTCCAGTACAGCGTTTTGCCATCGACGGTAAAGCCCCACGGCTGGGTGGTCTGCGAATCGTCCAGTCCCACCTCGGTCAGCGGCGTGCTTTCGATCTTGCCGTCGTTGATGCGGAAATAGGTGGTGCCGCCATCGGCGCGCGGCTTCTCGGCGAGGCGCAGCTTCAGTTGATCGTCGGCCAGGAAGCCGCCGTAGCCGTCGTTCTGCTGCACCAGCGTCAGCTTGCCGGTGGCCAGTTCCAGGCTGTAGACGTCATGCCATTTCGGATCGCGGTTGTTGACGCCGACCAGGATGCGGTCCTTGATCTTACTGCTGATGTGCAGCACCGACGCCCGGGTCTTCTCGAACGGCGTGTAATTGGTCTGCTTGCCGCTGGCGACGTTGACGCCGTACAGCAGGAAATTCTCATCGCCGCCCTTGTCCTGGATGAACAGCACTACGCTCGAATCGGGCGACCAGAAACTGCTGCGTATCGGCCGCTTCTTCTCATCGGTCAGCGGCTTGGCCTGGGCCAGATCGTTGGCCGGCGCCACCCACACATTCAGTACGCCGTCGCGCGGCGCGATCCACGACAGCCACTTGCCGTCCGGACTGAGCTTGGCGCCGGTCTTGCTGGGATTGCCGAAAATTTTGCTGCGCTCGATCAGCGGCACGTCGGCGGGAGCTTGTGCAAAGGCGGGCAGGGCGCTGGCGAGCAGCAGGGCAGGCAAGGCGTAGCGGATCATTGTTTCCCTCATTATCAGTAGTGGTAGGGCAAGCATAGCAACTTTATATCGCGGTGCGCCGCCGGTGCGACAAATTGCGCGTGGCGGCGACAAACTGCGGATCTGGCGTCCCAAGCCGCAAGCCGCAAGCCGCAAGCCGCGAGTCGGATCGCGTATCATGCCGGCCATGATGATCGATTGGTTCGCGCCGGCGCAGTGCGTCGGCTATGTGGCGTTCGCGCTCGGGGTCGGCTCCTTCCTGCAGACGGATGACCGCCGCTTCAAACTGTTCATGGCCGGCGAGTGCTTTGCGTACATCGTCCATTTCGGCCTGCTCGGCAATCCGACCGCCGTGGCCAGCTCCACCATGTCCTTCCTGCGCTCGCTGCTGGCGCTGCGCACCCGCGCACTCTGGGTAGCGGCGCTGGTGGTCGCGGCCAATCTGGCGCTCGGCCTGGCATTGGCCAAGCAGCCGAGCGATTGGCTGCCGTTGGGCGCCTCCTGCCTCGGCACGTTGACGCTGTTCCTGCTGCAAGGCATCCCGATGCGGCTGGTAATGTTGTGCGGCACCTGCCTGTGGATCGCCAACAATGTCATCGCCGGCTCGATCGGCGGCACCGCGCTGGAGGTGGTGGTGGCCTGCGTCAACGTCGGCACCATCGTGCGCATGGCGCGCCAGTCCAGGCCGCCCGTGCAGCCGGCCTGACGTTCTTGCTTAAAAGCAATGTCTGCGGTATCTTATGAGCACTATTTTTATGGGAGCTTGTCATGACCGCCGCCAAACTGGAGATTCCTGAAGCCATTGTCAGCGCCCTGGGTGACTGGGTGCAGCAGGCGGCCGAGGACGCTAGCGCCGGCCCGCGCGCGTCGCTGGCGCGCACCGAAGGCGAGCTGGAAGCGGCCCGCACCGAGCTGGCCGAGGTTGGCGCCGCACGCGACGCCGCCCAGGCCCAGACCGCTGCGCGCGACGAAGAAATCGAACAACTGATGGCCGAACTGCGCAACGCCCGCAGCATCGCCACCGATGCTCTGGTCGGCAAGGCCAAGGACTCGCTGGCGATCGAAGGCAAGGACGCCCAGCTAGCCGACCTGCGCGCGCAAATCGAACGCAACGTCGCCGCCCAGGCCGCGCTGTCCGACGCCCGCCTGGCGGCCGAGATGGAGCTGGTCGGCGCTGTTACCGCGCGCGACAACTACGCCGCCGAAATCAAGGAATTGCGCGCCCGCCTGGCTGCGCGCCAGGGCTAAGCGGCCGGCATGCCGAACCGCCGCCGCTTCCTGCTCGGCAGCGCCCTGGCGCTCGGCGGCGCCTTGCCGACACGCGCCGCCGGTGTTGGCGCCACGCCGTCGCTGGGAGCCGCTACCTCCACCGCCACCACCGTGCCGCTGGTGCGCTATCCGCAATCGCAGGCAGAAGGGCACGGCGACGGCGAGCACTACCCTGTGCGCTTGCTGCGCATGGCGCTGGCCCGCTCCGGCCTATCCTACCGGCTGCAGCCTAGCGATGTGATGATGCGCCAGAACCGCGCGCTGGCCGAACTGAAGGCCGGGCGCGCAATCGACATCGTCTGGACCATGGCCTCGCAGCAGCGCGAGCGCGACCTGCTGCCGATCCGCATCCCGCTCGACATGGGCCTGATCGGCTGGCGTCTGCTGCTGATCCGCGCCAAGGACGCTGCCCGCTACGCCGCCATCCGCCAGGCGCGCGAACTGCAGGCACTGGAGGCGCTGCAAGGCCACGACTGGCCCGACACCGACATCCTGCGCGCCAACCACTACCGCGTGCAGACCGCTTCCGACTACGCCGGCATGTTCAAGATGCTGCAAACCGGCCGGGTCGACTACTTCCCGCGCGCCGTGTTCGAAGTCTGGAACGAGGCGGCCGCCTTCGCCGACCAGGGCCTGGTGGTGGCGCCCGGCGTGGCGCTGCACTACCCCAGCGCCTTCTACTTCTTCGTCAACCAGAACAATACCGCGCTGGCCGCTGCCTTGCGTCGTGGTCTGGAACTGATGCTGGCCGACGGCAGCTACATCCGCCTGTTCAACGACTACTACGGCGACATGGTAGCGCGCTCAACGCTTGATCAGCGCCGCGTGTTTGAACTCCGCAATAATCTACTGTCGCCGGCCACGCCGCTGGCGCGCCACGAGTTATGGCTGCGGCCCGGACGCGGCAAGTAGTATTCCGTAAGTAATGAAAATTTCACTATGGAAATAAAAACTTGATCTAGATCAAGGATGCGATTCACCCGTCAAAGTTATCCTTTCAGGCGAAACTTGTAGAAAAGGTGAATCAAATGCGTCTGTCCAATTTCAACATCAGCACCCGCCTGGCCGCCAATTCCGGCGCCATGATTGTCATCCTGCTGACTTGCATCACCATCGGCCTTACCATGCTGGGCAAGGTCAACGACGGCACCACCGCCATCGTCAAGGATGCGCTGCCCAAATCTTTCCAGGCCACGCAGTCGCTGACCGAGGCCAGCGGCATCGCGCTGGCCTTGCGCAATACCATGCTCAGCGATAACGACGAAGACCGCCGTCAGCAGCGCGCCGCCATCGCTCAGGCGCAGCAACAACTGCAGGCCAAGCTGGACTGGCTGCAGCAAAACATCTACCTGCCGCAGGGTAAGGCGATCCTGGCGCGCGCGGTGGCCGCGAATGGCCAATACCACGCTGCCGTGGCGCACATGCTGACACTGATCGACCATGCCAGTGAAGCCGAGCAGCGCGCCTATCTGAACGGCACGGTGCGACCGATTTTCCGCAGCTACCAGGCGGCGATGGACGACATGGTCGCCTTCCAGGTCAAGCGCATGAACAACTACAGCGACAACGCCGCCCAGACCTACTCCGACAGCCGTCTGCTGATGCTGGCGCTGGGCGCCGGTGCGCTGGTCATGGCCATCGGCCTGGGCTGGTGGATCGTGCGCTCGATCACCGCTCCGCTGCAGCAGGCGGTAGCGGTGGCGCACACCGTCGCCGCTGGCGACCTGAGCAGCCATATCGACGTCACCAGCAGCGATGAAACCGGCCAGTTACTGGGTGCGCTGCGCGACATGAACGACAGCCTGGTGCGCATCGTTGGCGATGTGCGCGAAGGTACGGTGTCGATCGGCGCCGCCTCGTCGCAGATCGCCGCCGGCAACCTCGACCTGTCGGCGCGCACCGAACAGCAGGCCAGCGCGCTGCAGCAGACCGCCGCCTCGATGGAAGAGCTGACCTCTACCGTGCGCCAGAACGCCGACAACGCCCACCGCGCCAATCACCTGGCTGCGACCGCCTCGGCCGTTGCCAGCAAGGGCGGCGACGTGGTGGCGCAAGTGGTGCAGACCATGGACTCGATCAACGCCTCGTCGAAAAAGATTGCCGACATCATTGGCGTGATCGATGGCATCGCCTTCCAGACCAACATCCTGGCGCTGAACGCGGCGGTGGAAGCGGCGCGCGCCGGCGAACACGGCCGCGGCTTTGCCGTGGTGGCGCAGGAAGTGCGCACGCTGGCCCAGCGCAGTGCCGCTGCCGCCAGGGAAATCAAGGTGCTGATCGACGGCTCGGTGGCGCAGGTCGACAGCGGCAGCCAACTGGTCGATCAGGCCGGCGCCACCATGCAGGACATCGTGCAGAGCATCCGCCATGTCACCGACATCGTGGGCGAAATCAGCGCCGCCTCGCGCGAGCAGAGCGCCGGTATCGAGCAGATCAACCACGCTGTCGCGGAAATGGACAGCGTCACCCAGCAGAACGCCGCGCTGGTCGAGCAGGCTTCGGCGGCCGCTTCGGCGATGCAGGAACAGGCGGAGGCGCTGTCGGGCGCCGTCTCGGTGTTCAAGCTGGAGCAGGATGCGCGGCCGACACGACTTCCTGCGCGCAAGCCGGTGCCGCTGCTGGCCGCCTAGTTCACGCCCGGGCGAATTTTATGGCCGACGCAATTTGTCCTTGAAAAATGACCAGGCTTCTTCTGCAATTTCGACGTCGGCATTCTGCCGGCCGGGAAAGCGGCTGAACAAGCCTGGATAACGTTTTTTGCGGCTGGGTTCGGCATGGCCGCCACCTTCGATCTTGAGCAGCCTGACCTGCAACGCGCTGTCGTTACCGCCCCAAGTGTAGCGGACTGCGCGCGTTGCCGCGTCATCGCCGGTGTTGGCGACGGCAACAATCTGAGGCGTGTCCGGCAAGCCGGCAAGCTCGCGCCACATCGCCGTGCTGGCCTCGACCGCCAGCATCGGCGCCGAGAACCATAGTGTGTATGGAAATTTGCCGCCCGTATACGGAATGAAGGGATCAGCTGTGCTGGCGACGATCAGCGCGGACAGCGGCAGCGCCGGCATGGCGTACGCTGCGTCCACCGGCATGCTGGCCAGCACGGTGGAAAATGCCGCGAGGCGGGGCGCCAGCTCGGCGGCAATACGATAGGCCAGCATTCCACCCTTGGAGACGCCCATCACATACACGCGCTGCGGGTCCACCGCATCTTCCGCAATCGCGCGATCGATGATGGCGCTGATAAAGCCGACATCATCGACCTTGGGATTGCTGGCGATGGCCGTGAAGCCGTCATTCCACGGTCGCACGCCGCGCTGCTTGGTGCCATCTGGGGCGATAATCACCAGTTGCTCGCGCGCCGCGATTTCCAGCCATACGGATAACGGCGAGGGCGGAAACGCCATCCCCAGCACCTGCTCGGCCGAGGCGCCGCTGCCGTGCAGCACAATGACCAGTGGCCGCTTGCCAGGCGCCGCGTGTGCCGGCGCCGCTTTCAGATAATGACGCGGGCCTTCCGGCCGCAGCATGGCGTGCTTCACCACCGGCGCCGTGGGCCCATCGCGGCTATCCTTGCCGCAAAAGAATGTACGCAGACTCATCGGCGTGGCAGCAAGGTTTTATCAAGCTTGGCGGCCATGCCGACGCTGCAGCCGGCCAGGTTGGCGACCGAGTACTGAACCGCGCTGCCCAGCACCACCGCGCTTTCCGACAGGCTGAGGCCGTAATCCTGCTGCAGCCATTGCGTCATGCCGGCGGTGGCCTGGCGTAGCGCATCATCCAGCGAGCCGGCCTGGCCCAGCGTCATGATGTGGGTCGGCGACTCCACGCGCGGCATATTGATTGCCTTGCCTTTGATCAGCTCCACGCGCAACTCGACGTCCATCGACGTCTCCAGCGCGAACTGCGAGGTCTCGCCATCGCCTTGCAATGCATGGGCGTCGCCCAGATACAGCAGGGCGCCGGGCTGCTGTACCGGCAGGTAGACCTTGTTGCCTTCGACCACCTCATTGAAATCCATATTGCCGCCGAAGCGGCCAGTGTCGCCGGTGGACATGGCAGGACCATCGGGCGGCGCCACCGCCAGTCCGCCCAGCATCGGGCGCAGCGGCACACTGAAGTCCCGCAGCGCGCCGGCCAGCATAGGGCTGGCCAGTCCGCGCTCGCGGTCCAGCTTCCAGCGTACCGGCTTGCCCAGGGCCGTGGCGCGGGAAGCCAGCGCGGTGCTCTGCGCGCGGCCGACAATATCGTCCAGGCTGTCGGCATAGTCGCGGTTCAGCTTCAGCTTGAGGAGGTGGATGACCAGCGTGTCACCGGCCTCCGCGCCCATCACGAAGAAGGGCCCGGTCTGCGGATTGCCGTACAGCGCGCGGGTAACGCCGCGTTCATCGACGCCGCCGGAATCGATGGTGGTGGTGTGGATGGTATCGCCCGGCCAGACGGTCAGCACTGGCGCACGGGTGGCGCTGAATTCATTTGAGTAATGCTTGGGGACATAGTCATGCCGCTGTGGCAAGGCGGAGGCGCGCTGCGGCAAGCGGCGCGCGCTGAAGGCATGGCTGGCGCGCGCGGTGGCATTATTCGTATCCGGAAAATCCGCCTTGCCTTGCCAGCGTTCGGCGCTGGCGCTGCCCTGATAGGCGTAACGCTTGCCGTCTTTGTCGACCACGTTCAGCACCAGTTGGCCATTGGTGCGCGTCCCGGTCAGCGCATCGCCATCCAGGGTGCCGGACAACTTGCCGCCGTCGTCTTGCAAATGCACGGTCATGTAAGAGGGATTGCCCCAGCGATCAAGTTGCAAAAGCCAGCTTTCGGCCGCCTGCGCCGACATCGCGGCGCTGAGCAAGTACAAGAGGAACGCTGTGCGCATAATCTGTTTCTGCCCCGTAGAGGAAGTGGATGGGCGCATGATAGCAGATGCCCAAATTAACTAGAAAAAATTTTCTACTTGGCCTACACTGGCGCCAATCCCACTATGGCGCACAGCGCACACACCATGAAATGCCTACTGACGATTGCGGTTTTTCTTGTGTCACTGCTGGCTAGTGCCGGCGCCACAGCGGCGCCAACGCTTGAAGCGCAGATCGATCGCTATCTGCACAGTGAAATGCGCGAGCGACGCATACCGGGGCTACAGCTTGTCGTGGTCCAGCGTGGCAAGATCGTCATGTTGAAGTCCTATGGCATGGCGGAACTGCCGCATGCGATTCCGGTAACGCAGCGCAGTGTGTTCTCGATCAACTCCGCCACCAAGTCGTTTACCGGCGTCGCCATCATGCAATTGGTGGAGCAGGGCAAGCTGGATCTGGGGGCGCCGGTGTCGCGCTATCTCGGCGATTTGCCGCCGCCATGGCAGGCCGTGACGATTACCCAGTTGCTGAACCATACCTCGGGCCTGCCCGACATCATCAGTCAACAGACCTCGCGGCTGGCGACCGGCGGCGGCCCCGACGCAGCATGGCGTCAGGTGCAGACCATGCCGATGGACTTCGCCCCTGGTGAACGATTTCGCTACAACCAGACCAACTATCTGCTGCTGGGAAAAATCATCGACCAACTGAGCGGACAGCCGTTCGTGCAATTCATTCAGCAGCGGCAATTCGACGCGGCCGGCATGCGGCAAACCGTCTATGGCGATACGCAGGATGTGATTGCGGACAAAGCGCCGTCCTACCGGTTCGACGCGGATGGCAAAACGCTGAAGCAGGTGACTGACGAGTTCCCGCTGTTTTTGCGGGCTGGCGCTGGCATCAACACCACAGCGCAAGATCTGGCCCGCTGGATCATCGCGCTGCAAAAAGGCCAGCTGGTATCAAGCGCCGGGCTGGCGTCGATGTGGCAGCGCGGTCGCTTGAATGACGGCAAGGCCGCACCATGGGCGCTGGGCTGGCCTGCGATCCGCGACAAGGAATACCGCGCCGTGGCTGGCATAGGCGGTGCACGCTCGGCGTTCTATCTCTATCCAGAGCATGATCTGGCGATTGTGCTGCTAACCAATCTGGCTGGCGCGGCCCCCGAGCAGATGATCGACGTCGTCGCCGGCTATTTTCTGCCGGGCTTGCGGCAGGTCAGCGGCGGCTACGCTACCTATCGCTTGCGCGAACAGGCGCAAGCCGGCGGCTTTGGACAGCTGGAGCAACAACTGGCGCAGCTCAAGCAGCAGTCCGGCATAGCCCAGCCATCGGAAGGGGATTTGAATAGCTGGGGCTACCGCCTGCTGGGACAAGGCAGACCAGCGCAGGCGATCGCGGTCCTGGGGCTGACGACGCGGCTCTATCCCGCCAGCGCCAATGCCTACGACAGCCTGGCCGAAGCGCACGAGGCGGCCGGCGAGCCGGCGCTGGCCGTGCAGAACTACCGCCGCTCGCTGGAACTTGACGCCGGCAATCGCCACGCCAGCGAGCGCTTGCGAGCGCTGCAAGGCGAAAAAACTACCGCCAACTGAAGTGACTGTTTAAGTGGACCGTAGCTCGCTGTACAGCGCCAAATATTCCTGGCTCAGCTTGTGATTGCGGTCGAGGTGAATCATCGGCAGGTTGCGTTCATGCGATTCGCGGATGCGGATCGAACCCGATAACTTGTTGTCGAACACCGGCAGGCCTTCTTGTTTGAGCTGATCGACCATGCGCTGCGGCAAAAGCGCACGCGGCTGGAATTGATTGACCACGATGCCCTCGATGTCGAGTGCCGCATTATGATCAGACTTGATCTCTTTGATGTTATTGATCAGGGAGTACAAAGCCTGGCGCGAAAAATCGTCGCAGTCGAATGGAATCAGGCAGCTGTCCGCCGCAATCAGCGCCGACTGGCTGAAAAAGTTATAGGCGGGCGGCGTGTCGATAAAAATGTCGTCATATTCCTTGCCTAGCTCGCGCAGCAGATCGCGCAGCTTATAGATCTTGTTGCGCGATTCCAGCTTGGACTGCAGATCGCCCAGCTCCGGGTGAGAGACGATGATGGACAGATTCTCGAACGGCGTCGGATGGACGTAATAAGCGGCTGGCTGAGCAAACTGACTGAAGCTGAGCACCTGTTCGAAGTAGGCGCCGAGTGTCGGCACCGTCTCCTGCGCCGCAGCGCCCAGCAGATAACGGCTGGAGTTGCACTGCGGGTCGATGTCGATCAATAAAGTGCGCTTGCCCTGATTCGCCGCGATGGCCGCCAGGTTCACCGCAATCGTCGACTTCCCCACACCACCTTTTTGATTGAATATCACCCGTATCATAGCGCGCCCATGTCATGATGAAAATGCAACCATTCTAGAGCAAAGAGTGGACTCGCAACCACCGTGGCAAGGATTTTTCATTCTCAGCACTGGAGCACAAATTTCCTGGCTGGCGGCGCAGCGGCGCCGAGTGCATCAGGCCTGGCCACGGTATGATGGCGGCTTCAGTCTCAACGATAAAATCCACCATGGTCATAGTTACTCATAGCGGCAAATTCCACGCAGATGATGCATGGGCTTGCGCGGTGCTGCATATCTTGTTCCCCGATGCCGAACTGACCCGTACCCGTGATCCGGCGGTGATTGAAGCGGCCGACTTCGCGATTGATGTCGGCGGCGTCTACGAGCCGTCCGCCGGCCGTTTCGACCACCATCAGAAGGGTTTCAGTGTCGCCAGGCAGACCGGCGTTCCTTACGCCAGCGCAGGCCTGGTATGGCGGGAGTATGGTGGACGCTGCGTCAATCTGCTGGCAGCTCGTGCAGGGCATGATTTGCCGGAAGAAAAGGCGCGCGAGATTGCCTACGCCATCGATGCCGACATCGTGCAATACCTCGACTTGTCCGACGTGGGCGCCGCCAAAAGCGCGCCGGGCGGCTACGGGTTGTCGGCCGTGGTCTCGGGCTTCAATCCGAACTGGCTCGACGAGCAAAGGCTGGGCCATGGCGATGCGGCGGACGCCTACCGGCTGCAGCAGTTCCGAATGGCGATGGGATTGCTGACCGATGTTCTGGTCAATTCGGTGAGAAACCGGCTTGCCACATTGCTGGCGGTTGAACAGGTCCGGCAAGCGGAAGTGCTGGAAGACGGTAAGCTGCTGTTCTTGAAGAATGGCGCTCTGCCATGGGGCCAGGTGGTCCGCAAGGAAATGCCCAAGATCTTGTTCGTCATCAGCCACAACATTGCCGAGCAACGCTACATGCTGCATACCGTGCCCACCAGCACGGAGAACTTCATTGCGAGGGCTGACTTGCCCGAGGCCTGGGCCGGACTCCGCGATGCCGAGCTTGCCGCCGTGACCGGCGTGGCCGACGCCGGTTTTTGCCACAACGGCAGATTTATCGCTTCAGCCAAGTCTTACGAGGGCATCAGCACCATGGCGGCACTGGCGCTTCGGTCAGTTGAGATGGAGTGAGCGGAGCCGCGACTCGGCGTGAAATGGGCTACTTCGCGCTTTCCATGGATTCCACGGTGTCGAAAATATGCGCCAGTGCGTTTTCCATGGCATCGGCAGTAGCGTCGCCGCTCTGGTTGGTGATGATGAAGACCCCAAGCTGATATTTAGGAATAACGTAGGCGTAGCTCTGCGCACGCGGCACGCCGCCATGGTGTACATAATGCGTACCCAACTGGCGATTGCTACCGATATTCCAGAAATAGCCGATGCTGAAGTCATCCTGAAAGCGTACCAGCGGCTGGTGCGATGCGACGACCGCTGGACTGGCGCCCAATTGCAGGCGCAGGTATTTCGCCATATCCGGCATCGTCGATTTCAGGTTGCCGGCTGCGCCCCAAGGCAGTTGCGGCATCGGTGTCGTGATGACGGGATTGTCGCTGTGGTAGCCGGGCGCTAGCCGGCCGGCATCCTTGGCTGTGATGTTCAGCTTGGTATCGTGCATGCCGGCTTCGCGCGCGATAAATTGCGTGAGCAGAACTTCATACGGCATGCCGTAGATTTTTTCGAGCGTGTGCGCAATCAGTTCAGTACCGGCGCTTGAATAGGCGTAGTCCTGACCAAGCGGGCCGTTGATGCTGACGGTGTGCAAGTCCTGCCAGAATTGCGGTTGCCCGTAGTTGGCGTAGGCTGCATTGAGCTTTGCCGGCGTGGCGTGTGCAGTGAAATCCTTCAGTATGGTGTTCACCTGCAATGGCAGCATGCCCGGCATATTGCTGGTGTGCGTAATCAGATGGCGCAAGCGAACTGGCTGCCCTTGCGATTGCAGGTTTGGATAGGGCGCCGCCAGGTACTTTTGTATGGGATCGTCGAGCGCGGCTTTCCCCTCAAGCACAGCGTTCGCCAGGAGCAGGCCCGCAAACGTTTTGCTGACTGAGCCGATTTCATAAAGCGTTGCATCGTTCGGCGGATTGGCTTTGCCGGTCTCCAGCTCACCTTGATGCAGAATGAATTCCTTGCCGCGATAAACGACAGCAATCGAGGTCGCGCGTAGAAATTTTGACTGCAGCAGCGTGGTCGCGGTCTGGCGCATTGCCGCAGGAATGTCTTGCGCAGGTGCTGTGGCTGCGGGTTTGCAGGCGGCCAGCGCGAGTGTCATTGCAGTGATGATTGCGGCGAGTTTGGTCATTATGCACACCATCCAGGGGGAGGGGCATTCTCGCATATTGACAAAAGAAAACGCCACCCGGAGGTGGCGTTTTCTTTTTATTCTTGGTGGCCCGGGGCGGAATCGAACCACCGACACAAGGATTTTCAATCCTCTGCTCTACCAACTGAGCTACCAGGCCAAGGGCCGCAATTATAGCGACCAGTTGCCGGTTTTGGCAAGGGTCTGAATGCACTTTTATTGACAGCCCTCTGGACGGGGTATAAATTTGACGATTAGGCAATCTCATCTGACAAGGAAAATATGAAGAAGGCAGCGTGGTGGGTGGCAGGACTGGCGATGGCCGGGGCGGCGCAGGCGGCGGAGTTGACGCCGGTGCAAAAACAGATGCGCGCCATTTATCAGGAACTGGTGGAGACCAATACCACCAATTCGGTCGGCTCCTGCACCGTGGCCGCGCAAAAAATGGCCAAACGCCTCAAGGCCGGCGGCTTCAAGGACAGTGAACTGCAGATCATCATCCCGCCCGGCGGCCCGAAAAAGGGCAACCTGGTGGCGCGCCTGAAGGGCGACGGCAGCAAGAAGCCGCTGCTGCTGCTGGCCCACATCGACGTGGTCGAGGCCAAGCGCGAGGACTGGGAGCGCGATCCGTTCAAGCTGGTGGAGGAAAACGGCATGTTCTACGCGCGCGGCGCGTCCGACGACAAGGCCATGGCCTCGGCCTTCGTCAACAATATGCTCTTGTACAAAAAAGAAAAGCTGCCGCTGAAGCGCGACATCATCATGGCGCTGACCTGCGACGAGGAACTGGTGCCGTCCGACTTTGACGGCGCGGAATACCTGGTCAACCATCACCGCCCGCTGGTCGACGCAGAGATTGTGCTGAACGAAGGCGGCGGCGGCTTGCTGGACAAAGATGGCAAGCCGGTACGCCACGGCATTCAGGCCGGCGAGAAGACCTACCAGAGCTTCCAGCTGGAAGTGACCAATCCGGGTGGCCACAGCTCGGCGCCGCCGAAGGAAAATGCCATCTATCGGCTCAGTGAAGGTCTTGCGCGCATCGGCCAGTTCTCGTTCCCGTTCAAACTGTCGCCGGTCACGCGCGCTTTTTATGAGCGCATGGCGCAGATCGAAAAAGGCCAGGTGGCGGCAGACATGAAGGCCATCCTGCAAGACCCGCCGGACCGGGCAGCGCTGGAGCGTCTGTACGCCGTCAGCCCGACGCATAATTCCACCGTGCGCACCACCTGCGTCGCCACCAAGGTCGATGCCGGCCACGCCGACAACGCGTTGCCGCAGCGCGCCCGCGCCACTGTCAACTGCCGCATCCTGCCGGGCGAGCCGATCGCCGAGGTGCAGGCGACGCTGCAGCGCGTGGTGGGCGACGACAAGATCAAGATCAGCCGCATCGGCGAGGGCATCGAAAGCAGCATGCCGCCAATGACGCCGGCGCTGATGAAGGCGGTGGAGGAAATCAGCAACGACATGTGGCCGGGTGTGCCGGTGATTCCGACCATGTCCACCGGCGGCACTGACGGCCGCTTCCTCAACAACATCGGCATCTGGACTTATGGTATCAGCGGCATGTTCCACGGCCCCGAGGGCAGCGGCGCGCACGGCTTGAATGAGCACATTCGCGTGAAGTCGCTGTACGACGGCCAGGAGTACTTGTACCGCCTGGCCAAGCGGCTGGCGACGGAATAAAAAAAAAGCGGCCGCAAGGCCGCTTTCGCTGTTAGTCCGGGACGATGATGCGCCAGCGCCACGGCTTGATGACCGTGGGGCCGGGATCGCCGGCCAGCTTGTACTTCTGCGCCTGGCCGGTGGTGTTGACGATCACCCGCACATGGTTGGCGCCGGCCTGGCGCTTGAAGGCGAACACCTGCTCGTTGCCGACATCCAGCAGCTGCACCGCGCCGCCCGCAGAACCATTCGCCAGCGCCGGGTTCTGTTTCTTCAGCGCGTTCAGGCCGGCGATGAAGCCTTCCAGCGGGTAGTTTTTCCAGTCGATGGCGTCCTTCTCGAAGAAGGCCAGTTTCTTGTCCAGCCGCGCCTCCTGGCCATTGTAGACCAGCGGGATGCCCGGCAGCGTGTAGCTCAGCACCTGCATCGCGCCCCACGCCGGGCCATACAGCTCCTGGTCCGATCCTTCCCACGAGTTGATATCGTGGTTGCTGGTGAATTGCAGGCGGTAGGAATCGCGGCCATACGCCTTCGGCGGATTGCTGACGTAGGCGCGCAGCTCTGCCGCGCCGGCCTGGCCCTTGCCGATCTTCTTCAGGATACCGTTCAGCGTCCAGTCGTAGCTGGCGTCGAAGGCTTTGGCGTGCAGCGCCGGCTCGTCCGCCTCGGCCAGCATGAACACCGGCTTGATCTTGTCCAGCTGCGCGCGCGCCTGTTCCCAGAATTCGGTCGGCACCATGCTGGCGGCGTCGGCCCGGAAGCCGTCCACGCCCACATCCTTGACCCAGAACGCCATCGCTGCCGTCATCGCCGGCCACAGTTCCTTGTTGCTGTAATCGAGGCCGATGACGTCGGCCCATTCCTCGGTCTCGCCGGCGCCGTTCTTGAAGCTGACGGCGGCGATTTCGCCTTGCTCGTTCTTCTTGTACCAGTCCGGATGCTGGGTCGCCCACGGATGGTCCCAGGCCGTGTGGTTGCCCACCCAGTCCAGAATCACATGCATGCCCAGCGCGCGCGCCTGCTTGACCAGCTTGCGCACATCGTCGATGCCGCCGAATTCCGGATTGACTGCGGTGTAGTCCTTCACCGCGTAGTAGCTGCCCAGCGCGCCCTTGCGGTTCTTCTCTCCGATCGGGTGCAAGGGCATCAGCCAGATGATGTCCACACCCAGCTGCTTCAGGCGCGGCAGGTCGGCGGTGACCGCGTTCAGCGTGCCTTCCTTGCTGTACTGGCGCAGGTTGACTTCATACACATTTGCGCTGCGCGTCCAGGCCGGATGTTTCGGTTCGGCGTGGGCGGCGGCGGTGAACAACGTCGCCAGTATCAGCGAGGCGGCAAGCTTCTTCATAGATCTCCCGTTTATTGTTTCAGCGTGCGTTCAAACAGCTGGTAGATGCGGCGGTACTCGTCGTACCACGCTTCCGGATGCACGAAGCCGTGACGCTCCAGCGGATACGAGGCCAGTTCCCAGTTGTCCTTTTTCAGCTCGATGAAACGCTGCGCCATGCGCACCGAATCCTGATAGAACACGTTATCGTCGATCATGCCGTGGGCGATCAGGATATGGCCTTTCAGCTTGTCCGCATATTCGATCGGCGACGATACCTTGTACGCTTCCGGGTCCAGCTCAGGCGAGTTGAGGATGTTGGCGGTGTACTCGTGGTTGTAGGTGGTCCAGTCGGTGACGGGACGCAGCGCGGCGCCGGCCTTGAACTGGTCCGGTGCGCGCAGCAGCGCCATGAAGGTCATGAAGCCGCCGTAGCTGCCGCCGTAGATGCCGACATTCTTGGCATCGCCCTGCTGGTTGGCCACCATCCAGTTCAGGCCATCGACGTAGTCTTCCAGTTCCGGGTGGCCCATCTGGCGGTAGATCGCGGTGCGCCAGTTGCGGCCATAGCCCAGCGAGGCGCGGTAGTCCATGTCCAGCACGATGTAGCCTTTTTCCACCAGCAGGTTGTGGAACATCTGTTCGCGGAAGTAGACCGGATAGCGCTTGGTGACGTTTTGCAGGTAGCCGGCGCCGTGCACGAACATCACGATCGGATACTTTTTACCGGCTTCCAGCTTGGCCGGGCGATACAGCTTGGCCCATACCGGGTCGGCACCATGGGTCGAAGGCACGGCGACGATTTCAGGCTGGATCCATTCGCGCGCCTTGAACTCGGTGCTGCGGGTGTCGGTTAGTTGGGTGACTGCGCCGCCACTGCTGCTGACAGTGCCGATCTGCGCCGGCATGTAGGCGGTGGAGTAGCGTACCAGCAGCTTGCGGCCGTCCGGCGACAACGTGAAGCTCTCGACGCCGCCCAGCGTGGTCAGTTCCTTGACCGCGCCATCCCTGGCGCTGGTAGAGCAGACTTCATAGGTGCCCGGCAGCTTGGGGTTGCACATGAAGTAGGCAGTCTGGCCGTCGGCCGACCAGGTCACGTTCGATTCTTCCCATTTGCCCGAGGTGATGGCGCGCGCCTTGCCGTCCGGCGTTTGCAGGTACAGGTGGGCGTAGCCGCTTTCTTCCGACTCGTACCACAAAGTGCTGTTGTCCGGCTGCCAGCCGAAGTCGTTGCCACGATTGTTGACCCAGGCGGTGTCGCTGAGGCGGTGCAGCGGTTTCAGTTTTGCTGCGGCCAAATCGACGCTAGCGATCCAGCGGTCCTTGTTGTCGATCGATTGCGCCATGACGGCGACCTTGGCGCCATTGGCGCTCCAGCGGATCGAGTCGCCGCGCGCTTCGAAGCGCACGCCGCGATTGCCTTTCAGCGCGTCGAGCTTCTGCGCCGCGCGCATCGCCGCCAGCGGATCTTCCTTGATGCCCGGCAGGTCGTCCAGCGACAGGTCGGTAACTTTGCGGGTCGCCACTTCCACCAGTTTCAGTTCGTGCTTCAGCGGGCCGACTTCGCTGACGCGCTTGCGCTCATCATCGGTCTCTTCGTAGCCCGATTCGGTGACGTACTTCGGCATCTTGCCGACGCGGCGCTTGTCGCCGTCTTTCGGCGCGGTGACCACCAGCAGGTAGCGGCCGTCCGGCGACAGCGAGCTGGTTTCGATGGTGACTTTCTCACCCAGGTAAACCGGCAACGGCGCGCGGGTCGGATCGGCGGCGCGTTCGGCGTTGCGCTGGTCGCGGCCTTCATCTTTTTCCTGTTTCAGGCGCGCCAGCGTGGACATCAAGCGCAATTGCATGTCGCGGCGGAAGTCGGCGTCCGGCGCGGCTTCCGGATCTTTGGCGGTGCGCAGCAGCACTACCGGCGACACCAGTCGCTCGCTACGGCTCCAGCTGAACCAGTCGCTGCCCACGCGGAACTGCACATGGTTGCCGTCGGCGGCGTACTGCACGTCGATAGCCGGCGCGGTGCCCCTGGTGATCTGCGTCAGCGCGCCGGTCTTCAGGTCGCGCTCAAACAGGTCGCCGTTGCGGGTCAGGATGGCGCGCGTGCGTTCGCGGTTGTAGACCGGGCTCTCGGTATCCAGATTGGCCAGCTGCTTGTCTTCAACCAGTTTAGCCGCGCCGCCGCTCACCTGGAAGGTGTCGCGCACGATGGAACCGGTGCGTTTCTGCTTGAAGTAGACCTGGCGGCTGTCCCAGCCCCACCATGCGGATTCCACGGGATTGCCGATCCAGTCCGGATTGGCCATGGTCTGATCGAGGGTGATGGGCGTTGGCGCTGCGGTAGCGCTGGCGGCTGCCGCAATTGCGGACGCCATAAGTGGCAATACAAAACGCATCGGTAGTTTCGCTTGTAGGTTGGGTGAACAGGAGCGCCGGATCGCGGCACGTCCCAGATTCTAGCCCAAGCTGTAGTGAACCACTAGTTGCGGGCGATCTTGTCGGTTTGGCCATGCCCGGCGCTGGGGCCGCCGTGGCGCGGCGCCAGCCGCAATGCCCACAGCAGGATGACGCCAGCGGCGAGGTACAGCACGATCATCGACGCCAGCATGGCGGCGCTGTCGCCCCAGGCCAGCATGCGTTCGCTGAGTGGCGGTCCGAAGGCGCCGCCCAGCAGGCCGAAGCTGCCCACCAGCGCGATGCCGGTGGCGGCGCGGCGGCGGTTCAGCAGCGCGGTCAGGATGGACACCAGCAGCGGCGCGGAGGCGGCGATGCCGGTCGCCGCCAGCGACAGCCCGGCCAGCGACAGGAGCAACTGATTGTCGGCGGCGATGGCCAGACCGAGGCCGCCCACCGCCAGCACCATGCTGGCGATGAAGTGGCCGCGCCGTTCGTGCCGGCGGTCCGAGTCCCAGCCGATGACGATCATGCCGATCACCCCGGCCAGGTTGGGGATGGCGGCCAGCAGGCCGAGCTGCATCGGGTCGCCCGCGCCCCAGCGCTGCATCAGTGTCGGTGACCAGAACACCAGCGCATAGCTGGCGCCCATCAGCAGCAGGTTGGCCAGGGCCAGCAACGCGATCGACGGCTCGCGCAGCAGCGACCAGATGATGGCGAAGGCCGATGGCTCTTCCTCGTCCTCATTGGCGTCGCCGTTGAACGCCGCTTCATCACGTTCCAGATCCTGTTCGACCATCTGCTGTTCGAAGGAGGACAGCCAGCGCGCATCCTGCGGCTTGTCGTCCAGGTAGCACCAGGCGACGATGCCCAGCACCACGGCCGGCAGCCCTTGCAGCACCAACAGCCATTGCCAGCCGCTCAACGCGCCGTAGTTGTTCAGATACTTCAGCGTGGCGCCGCACAGCGGCCCGGCCACCACGCCGGCCATCAGCGCGGCCGAGGCGAAGATGGCGATCACGCGCGCGCGCCGCGCCGACGGGAACCAGTAGGTGAGATAGAGGATCACGCCGGGAAAGAAACCCGCCTCGAACACGCCGAGCAGAAAGCGGATCACATAGAACTCGACCGGCTCGCGCACGAAGGCGCCGGCGGCGGCGGTCACGCCCCAGCACAGCATGATGCGCAGCAGCGTCTTGCGCGCGCCGATTTTTTCCAGCAGCAGATTGCTCGGCACTTCGAACAGGCAGTAGCCGATGAAGAAGATGCCGGCGCCCCAGGCATACACCTGGTTGCTGAAATCGAGATCGGCGCCCATCTGCAGCTTGGCGTAGCTGACGTTGACGCGATCGAGGTAGGCCACCGCGTAGCACAGCATCAGCAGCGGCAGCAGACGCCAGCTGATCTTGCGGTAGATGGCATCCATGCCGGCGGCGCCGCGCAGATGCAGGATCTTGGCGCCGTGGGTCATGATGCGCGTCCCCTTTGCGATTGATGTTCAACCTTCCAGTGCGGCCGCCGCGCGCGCAGCGTAAAGCGCTCGCGGTAGACGCTCGGGTTCATGCCGGTGGCTTGATGGAACAGCCGGCGGAACGAGCCTGCATCGGTGTAGCCGCAAGCCGAGGCGATGGTGTGGAAGTTGTGCAGCGAAACTTCCATCATCACCTTGGCGCGTTCGACGCGCAGCCGGTGCAGATAATCGAGCGGCGTCATGCCGACCGCCTGGCGGAAGTGGCGCAGCAGCGTGCGTTCGCTGGTGGCTGCCGCTTCGGCCAGCGCCTGCAGGTTGTAGGGCTGTTCAAGATTGGCTTGCAACCATTGCGTGGCGCGGTAGACCGGACTGTCGGAGGTTGGCGTGAGCCAGGCGCCCGCCAGTTCGGCCGTGATCTGCTGGCGGCGCTGCTGGTAACCGAGCACCTGCAGACAAGCCTCCATCAAGTCCGGATCGAGCAGGCGGCCCAGCAGCGCGGCGATGAATTCCGTTTGCAGCGATGGCGCCACGCAGGTGAAGATCGTGTCGTGGAACGACATCGGCTCGTCGGTGGAGAAGTCGCCGTCGGGGAAGTGCAGCTTCATCCACGATTGATAGGCCCATGGCGGCGCGCAGCGCAAGCCTTTCAGCAGTCCCAGCCGCGCCGGGAAGGCCAGGCCGGTGAAGCAGGCGGCCAGCAGGCCGCCGTGCATCGCATGCTCATGCAGCATGGCGAGCGCCTCGGGAGAGTGCGCGACGATTTCGCCGAGATGCGGAGCGTTGCGGGCGGCGAAACCGGGAACGATAATCAGCGTCCGGCTGGCCGGCAGCGCTTGCGCGGCGGGGCGCTGGCTGGCGGCCATGACGCCCGCGTTCAATGGCGATTCAACACCGGGCGGGGTGATGATGCGCCACGTCAGCGGCGGCGCGTGATTCGGCTTGCGCAGATGGAGTATCCCCGCCGCAGCGGTCAGCACATCGATGGCGGCAAACAGATTGCCTGGCATGGCTTCCGGCAGCCATAGCAGTTGCACATCGAGGGGTGCAAGGACGGTGGCGGGATTGGTCTGCATATTGGCGATATTAGCTGCACGATATTGCATAAGCAAGCTTTAGAATCGTCCGCAAGAACTCAAAACAACAGTGTCCGGAATGGACCGTGCGGCAATGCGCGGCGCACCATTCTGGCGCACACTTTTACACGGATTTTTATTCTATGTTGAAGCGACTTTTTTATGCAGCACTGCTGGCGCTCGCCCTCATCGTCGCGGCGGTGGCGTGGAATACCCTGCGACTGGCATCGCGCCAGATCGCGGTGACGCCGGCGCCGCCGCTGGCGCTTGATCGCGAAGCGATAGCGGCGCGGCTGGCCGGCGCGCTGAAGTTCCGCACCATCTCGGATGCCGCATCGGCCGACATCAATGCCGGAGAATTCACGCGCATGCAGGCTTACTTGCGGCAAGCGTTCCCACGCATGCATGCCGCGCTGAAGCTGGAGATGGTCGGCCACAGCATGCTGTTCACCTGGCAGGGCAGCGATCCGCAGGCCAAGCCAGTGATGTGGCTTGCGCACCAGGATGTGGTGCCGGTGGCGCCGGGCACGGAGGCCAACTGGCAGCAGCCGCCGTTCGACGGCGTGGTGAAGGACGGCTTTGTGTGGGGACGTGGCTCGTGGGACGACAAGGGCAGCCTGGTGGCGCAGATGGAAGCGGTGGAGACGCTGCTGACAGCCGGCTATCAGCCGCGCGCCACGCTGTATCTGGCTTTCGGCGCTGACGAGGAGGTGGGCGGCCGGCGCGGCGCGGTGGAAATCGCCCGGCTGCTCAAGTCGCGCGGCGTGAAGATGGATTACATCCTGGATGAAGGCATGCTGGTCACGCAGGGCATCATGGGCGGCGTCGGCAAGCCGGTGGCCTTGATCGGCGTGGCGGAGAAGGGCTATGCCAGCGTTAATCTTTCGGTGGAGACGGCTCCCGGCCATTCGTCGATGCCACCGCAGAAAACCGCCATCGGCACCATGAGCGCCGCGCTGACGGCACTGGAACGCAAGCAGATGCCGGCCGAACTGACCGGCGTGGCGCGTGAAATGTTCGACATCATCGCCCCGGAAATGCAGGGCATGAACCGCGTGGTGCTGTCCAACCTATGGCTGTTCGCGCCGCTGGTGAAGAAGCAGCTGGAGCAGTCGGCCGGCACCAACGCCATGCTGCGCACCACCACCGCGCTGACCGTGATCCACGCCGGTAACAAGGACAACGTGCTGCCTGGCCGCGCCGACGCCGTGGTCAACTTCCGCGTGCGTCCAGGCGATAGCGTGGCCGGCGTGATGGACCACGTCAAACAGACCGTCGACAACGACGCGGTGCATGCGCATCTGGATACCGGCTCGTCGGACCCATCACGCGTGTCGCCGGTGGACTCGGCGCAGTACACGCTGATCAACCGCACCATCCGCGAAGTGTTCAACGACGCGGCGGTGGCGCCCGGCATCGTCATCGGCGCCACCGATGCGCGCCACTACAAGGACGTCAGCGATCATGTGTACAGGTTCTCGCCGGTGCGCGCAGGGCCGGACGACCTGCCGCGTTTCCACGGGACCAATGAGCGCATCGGTGTCGATAATTATCTGGAAGCGGTTCGCTTCTATGTTCAACTGGCCAGGAATGGGAAATGAAGAAATTAGCACTCGCAGTAGCATTGGTGGCTGCACTGAACGGCGCCATGGCGGCGGACCAAGGCCTGCTGGACGCGGCAACAGCACAGCAGGCGCCATTGCTGGCTACCTTGAAGGATCTGGTGCTGATTGAATCCGGCAGCAGCGACGCCGCCGGCCTGGCGCGTATGGCCGA
Source organism: uncultured Duganella sp. (assembly GCA_963515135.1). Taxonomy (GTDB): domain Bacteria; phylum Pseudomonadota; class Gammaproteobacteria; order Burkholderiales; family Burkholderiaceae_D; genus Rugamonas. The sequence continues at coordinate 79,722 of CAUPXZ010000009.1, forward strand.
CTACACCGAGCGCCGCCTGAGGGAACTGGGCGCCGTGGTGGAGCGCAAGGACGGCATCGTCACCGCGCGTTTCCAGGGCAAGGGCAAAAAAAATCTGATGCTGATCGCGCACATGGACACTGTCTATCAGCCGGGCATCCTCGCCACGCAGCCGTATCGCGAGGACGGCAACCGCATCTACGGTCCCGGCATCGCCGACGACAAGAGCGGCATCGCGCTGATCCTGCACACGCTGGAGATGATGCACCAGCGCGGCTGGCGCGATTACGCGCAGCTGACGGTGATCTTCAATCCCGACGAGGAAGTCGGCTCGCGCCTGTCCGGCGACTGGATCGCCACGCAGGCGGCCGGACACGATTTCGTGTTCTCGTGCGAACCGCACGGCGCCAAACTGGATGGCATTCTGATGAGCGCCAGCGGTATCGCCACCGCCACCATGACGGTGCAGGGCCGCGCATCGCACGCCGGCGTGGCGCCTCAGGCCGGCCGCAATTCGCTGATCGAACTGTCGCACCAGCTGATGCAGACCAAAGACCTGGAAGTACCCGGCGCGCAGCTGAACTGGACCCGCGCCAATGCCGGCCTGGTGACCAACCAGATTCCCGCCAGCGCCACGGCGATGGGCGATGTACGCCTGAGCGCCGCCGACGGTATTCAGCGCCTGCAGCAGGCGCTCAACGAAAAGATCGCTACGCCACTGGTGCCGGACACGATCACCAAGGTGGAGATCGAAGCTGGCCGCCCGCCTTATCTCGCCACCGACGCGGGCCGTGTGTGGGCGGCGAAGGCACAAGCCATCTACGGCGAAATCGGCCGCAAGCTGGCGCTGTATCCAACCACCGGCGGCGGCACCGACGCCGGGTATGCCAGCCGTTCCGGCAAGGCCGTGGTACTGGAGTCGTTTGGCCTCGGCGGCGACGGCGTACATGGCCGCGACGAATACATCACCGTCGATACGGTCGTGCCGCGACTGTATCTGCTCAGCCGCATGATGCAGGAAGCCGGCGCTTCTAGATAAGTCTCACCACCGCAGCACCTTTCGCACCGGGCGATTTTCTCAGAATCGCACGGCGGGGACTGCTGCGCTTTAAAAAAATTAAAAACGTCAACCAAAGGGAGTAGAGCACTATGAAGGAAACCGTACTGGCGCATTCCGTGCGCATGATGTTTGTGTTGGGCGCAACGGCCGCGATGTATGCGCCAGCCGCCTGGGCGCAGGAGGGCGACAAGATGCAACGCGTGGAGGTGACCGGTTCCTCAGTCAAGCGCGCCGACTCGGAAACTGCCTTGCCGGTGCAGATGATCTCCAAACAGGACATCCAGCGCATTGGCGCCACCAGTACGGAAAGCCTGCTGGCGTCGATCGCATCGCTGTCGTCGGCCGGCGCCACCTCCACTGCGGCCGGCGCGTCGAGCGGCACCGGCGGCCTGGCGTCGATTTCGCTGCGCGGCCTGGGCGCGGACCGCACGCTGGTACTGGTCAATGGCCGCCGGCTGGCGGCGTTTGCCGGTGGCGGTGGCGCCTCGGTCAACGTCAACGTGATCCCGCTGGCGGCGATCGAACGTATCGAGGTGCTGAAGGACGGTGCTTCTGGCGTCTACGGCAGCGACGCGGTGGCGGGCGTGGTCAATTTCATCCTGTCCAAAAGTTTTGAAGGTGTGGACGTCAGCGGCGGCGCCGGTTCGCCGACCACCGATGGCGGCGCGCAGAATCAGAAGGCTTCCATCGTCGGCGGTCTGGGCAAGCTGGATAGGGATGGCTACAGCGCGGTGTTGTCGGCATCGTGGGAAAAAGAGAAGGCGTTATTTGGCCGCGACCGCGATTACGCCAAATCGGGCAACAACATGCCTTACTACGTTTCCGGGGCGACGGGACAGGGCAATATCGAGGGCGTGGTGATACCGGGCGCCTATCCGAACGACCGTGGCGCCGGCTTCGGCGCTTCGCCGGCCACCGGCTACGGCAATCCGCTGGCGGCCAGCGGCAAGTGCGCCGACATCCAGATGTTCCAGAACCCGACGCTCAGCACCAAAGGCGCGCCATACTGCGCCTACGACAGCGCCTCAGACACCAACCTGATACCGGCGCGCGAGCTGGCCAACATCACCGGCAATCTCACCTTCAAGATCAACGATCAGCACCAGCTGTTTGCCGACATGCTGCTGTCGCGCAGCGTGGTCACGCAGACCATTCAGACCAGTCCTGTGCGCCGCAGCTTCCTGGTGGTGGACAGCGCCTTCACGCAGCAGAAGGTCGATCCGGCGCTGATACTTTATCCGAGCAATCCGGTGTACCAGTCGATCGTCGTGCCTTACCTGACCAAACAGGGCTTCACCTCGAAGATCAACGATCAGCACCAGCTGTTTGCCGACATGCTGCTGTCGCGCAGCGTGGTCACGCAGACCATTCAGACCAGTCCTGTGCGCCGCAGCTTCCTGGTGGTGGACAGCGCCTTCACGCAGCAGAAGGTCGATCCGGCGCTGATACTTTATCCGAGCAATCCGGTGTACCAGTCGATCGTCGTGCCTTACCTGACCAAACAGGGCTTCACCTCGATCATCGGCCAGCCGCTGGCCATCACCAGCCGCGTGTTCGACTTCGGTCCGCGCCAGTCGCGCGATGTGGCCACGCAGTCGCGCTTTGTCGGCGGCGCGCGCGGCACGGTGTGGGGACAGGATTACGAAGTGGCGTTCACCTCCAATCGCAGCAAGGTCTCCGGCACGCTGCCGTCGGGTTACTTCCTGCAGGTGGAGTATGCGAAGATCATCAACGACCCTGCGAACAATTGGAACCCTTGGGCGGCGGGCGGCGTGCAGACTGGCGCGCTGGCCGACAAACTGAAGGCCGCACAGTACACCGGCAAGTCGATTGACGGCTGGTCGCAGAGCGATCTGGCGGACAGCAAGATTGCCGGCGACTGGTTCACCATCGACGGCTACGCCGTGCAGTATGCGGCCGGCCTGCAGGCGCGCCACGAGAGCTACAAGACCGCGCCCAGCGCGGCGCTGCTGAGTGGCGACATCGGCGGCGCGGGTGGCGTTTCGGCGCCGGTGGACCGCAGCCGCACCATCCGCTCGGCATTCGGCGAAATCAACGCGCCGCTGCCGGGTGGCGTGGAAGCCAATCTGGCGCTGCGCAACGACCATTACAACGACGTCGGCGGCTCCATCAACTACAAGGCCAGCCTGCGCTGGCAACCGGTGCGCAGCCTGCTGCTGCGCGCCTCCACCGGCAGCGGCTTCCGCGCGCCGACGCTGACCGACTTGTGGCGCCCGCAGGTGCTGGGCACCACGGTCGCCTTCAGCGATCCGAAGACCGGCCAAAGCTCGCTGCAGGTGAATGGCCTCACCGGCGGCAACCCGAACCTGAAGCCGGAGGAGTCGCGCCAGGCGTCGGTGGGCGTGGTGTGGTCGCCGGCCAACTGGCTGAATGCGGGCGTGGACCTGTTCCGCATCAAGGTCAGCGACATGCTCGCCACACCGTCGGCGCAGGAAGTAGTGTCACGCTTCCGCGCTGGCGATCCGGCCTATGCCAACCTGGTGGTCTTGAACGGTAACGACATCGATCTGGTGAAAACCGTGCTGGCCAATACCGGTAACGCCACCGTGCAGGGCGCGGACGTATTCGTCAGCGGCCGCCACGACTTCGGCGTGGGCCGGCTGGACGCGGCGTTGAACGGCACCTATATGGACAAGTTCGACCAGATGAGTCCCGGCGGCGTGATGTCGCATAAAGTCGGCCGGCTGGTCGACAGCAAAGGCACGGCGGTGATCGGCGCGGATGCCGGCGGGGTGGTGCTGCGCTGGAAGCACACGCTGAGCGCGACGTGGACGCAGGGCGCGTGGGCCTCGACGCTGATCCAGAACTATCGTGCGCGTTACGAGGCGGCGCACGACCTGCTCGGCAATCGCGTGTTCATGGGCGCGGAGGCGACCTACGACGCCAACCTGGTGTGGCGCGGCCTGAAGAACACCACGCTGACGCTGGGCGTGCGCAACCTGTTCGACCGCCAGCCGCAGACCTTCGTGCCGGTCGCCGCGCAGTTCCAGTATGGTTACGACGTCAGCACCTACGACCCGCGCGGGCGTTTCGTCTACGTCAACGCCAGCTACGCCTTCCGCTAAAGAGCAGGCGCCGCGCCCTGGCCCATGCGGCCCTGGCGCGGCCGCAGTTCAGGACGGGATGCCGCGTCGTCGCCATCCTGTTCCAGGAACTTGCTGCCGATTTCAAACCATTCCTCGCTAGAGATGACTTTCTGCGCCAGCGGCAGCAGCTCCTGTTCCTCCTTGTCGAGCCGGTTCAGCAGGTTCTGGCAATACAGGTCGACCGTTCGGCACAGAAACTTGCCTTGCGAGGCGCTGCGGCGCATGGCGCGGCGCAGGCAGCGATAGACCGCGTTGAGCATGGCGCTGCCACGCTGGCTCAGCGTTTCCAGATCATTGATCAGCGGCGTGCAATTCGGCTCGGCCGCACGCACGGCCGGCATCAGGCAGGCTTCTACCTTGCGCTGGTGGCGCGACTCGGCAAAGCTGGTCAGTTGTTTCAGTTGGGATTCAATGAACACAGGGTCGATTTCCTGCGGACGGCGCGCGATCGACTGCACGTATTGCAGCAGACGCGAAATGAAGTGGCGTTCCTTCTTTTGCTCGATAGACAGTGTCAATAAGACATAGGTGGCAGTAAGCATGGCGTTTCCCGGATTTCATGTAACTTCGGCTGCGCGGAGGTCGTCGCAGAGGAGCCGACACGCGCCGAGGTGAAGCTGCTACCTTAGCGCGACCGTGGAGCTCATACAACGCCGATTTACAATTGTTCACAACTGGTTGTGAGGCAATACAAAGCGAAGCATTACCGGCGGGGAAAACGAATTGCGCACACGTCAAGCCGGCGGGGACGTGCGTATTTTCACCTGGCTGAGTAAAGAATTATGCCCTGTTTTATCCAGTGAAAACACGCAATTTATTGCAATGCCGGTAGATTTTTTCAATCGGTGCCGGCGCCGTCATTAGTGGCGCCGGCTCCCGATTTGTCAGGCGCGCGGAGCGCCCAGATAGAAGGCGCGTGGCGCGGCAAAGCTGGCGCGGACTTGTTCGGAGACCTGGTCGGTCAGCACTTCGTCCTGATTTGCTTCGAGTGCGGTGACGATGGCCTGGGCGATCACGGCCGGCGACGATTTCGGCGCGTCCACACCGGCGGTCATGTCGGTGTCCATATAGCCCATGTGGGCGCCCAGCACCTGGGTGTTCTGCGCCGCCAGTTCGCCGCGCAGGCCGTTGGTCAGCGCCCAGGCGGCGGCTTTGGTGGCGCTGTAGGTGCCGGTGGTCGGGAAGCTGGCCCAGCTCAACGCGGACAGGATGTTGATGATGGCGCCGCCGCCATTGTTGCCGAGCACCGGTGCGAAGGCGTGGCTCAGCGCCAGCGGCGCGAAGAAGTTGGTTTCCATTTCGGCGCGGGCGGCGCTCAGCGCGTCCGGGCCGGTGACGCCGCCCACTACGTGGATGCCGGCGTTGTTGATCAGGATGGTCAGGTCGGGAATCGCTTGCACGGCGGCTGCGATGTCGGCGGCGTTGGTGACGTCCAGCTTGATCGGCGTGACGCCGGCGATGTCGACCGATTCCGGCTTGCGGGCGGCGGCGTACACTTTGCGGGCGCCGGCCTGGACGGCCGCTTGCGCCAGGGCTTTGCCCAGACCACGGTTGGCGCCAGTAACGAGGACGACGGAGTCTTTGAAGTTCATGATGCTTCCTTTCGAGGGTTAAATTAAAACTACAATATGACCGGTCGTCTTAAAAACGGCCGAAAAAAAATCAGTCCAACAAACGTCCCAGTACCACGCGGGCGAAGCGTTCCAGCGGCTCGCGGCTTTGCTCGGCCTTGGCCCGCAACACGGCCCCTTGCCAGGCGTCGTTGACGAAGCTGGCCAGGTCGGCGGCCGCCACCTCGGTCTGGATGCTGCCGTCCTGCTGGCCTTCGGCGATGACTGCCGCCAGCAGGATGGACGAGCCGCCGAAGGCGTCTTGCGCAGCCGAGCGAATCGCCGGAATCTGGTTCGACAACTCAGTGCTGAAATTGCCCAGCATGCAGCCAAAATGATATTCGTTGGCGGCATTGCCGGCGATCATGCCTTGGTAATACTGTTGCAGCCGCTGCTTGGGCGCCAGCGCGCGGTTTTTCAATACCGCTGCGAGTGTGCCGACGCCGTCAATGTAGCGCTGCAATACTTCCAGGCCCAGCGATTCTTTGCTGGAGAAGTGGTTGTAGAACGAGCCTTTCGGCACTCCCGCCGCGTCGGTAATGTCTTGCACGCTGGTGGCGTTGAAGCCTTTGCTGTGCAGCAACTGAACGCTGGTAGTGAGGATTTGCTCTTTGACGTTTGCTTTAGCCATGTACGTAATATGACCGGTCATCTTGAAATAGTCAAGAACTTTTTTGCTTGCCCCCTCAACGGCGGACAGGTGGTCAACGCGGTTCGCGGTAGACCGGGTAGGTCCAGCGGGTGCGTTCGGCGTAGTCGGAGCGGGCTTCCCACCATTGCAGCCGGGCTTGTGGATTGGCGGCCAGGGCCGCGTCCGTGGCGATGGCGTGCTGGAACTGGGCGCGCAATTCGGGATTGCTGGACATCAGCTGGTCGGCCAGCGGCGCCAGCAGGTGTCTCGGCATCCGCCATTCAGGCGCCAGCGCCTGGTCGAACTGGCCGCTGGCGAGCAAGGAGTCGTCGCTGTCGGCTTCGAGCAGGGCGGCGGCCAGCAGATGGTAGGGCTGTGCGGCAGGGATGCGCACCGAGCCGGCCGGCAGCGTTACCGTTTTGAGCGATGTGCTGCCGCTGCGTTCCTTGCCCGCTGCCATGTGCGTTGCCTCCAGTGTGAGCGTACGCAGCGCCTCGGTGGTTTCCATGGTGATGCCATGCGCGCGCAGCGCAGCGATCAAGTTTTTGTGCTCGACGCTGATCCACCATGCCTGCGGCAGCGTTGCTTCGCGCGTCGAGCGCACGCCGTACACCGGCAGCCGTTGGTCCTGCGGTTCGCCGGTCCAGCGCAGTTCGCGTGCGCCGGACGCCGGCGAAACATAGCTGTCGTAGCGGTAGCCTTTGAAATGATCGAAGCGTAGCGGCACCGCTTCGCGCTCCCAGCCCACCATCAGTTGCGCAGGCCGTGCGGCGCGATCCCGTGCCTTGGCGGTGGCGATGCGGGCGTGCTCGCGGGCCACGGTTTTCAGCGATTGCTCCAGCAGCACATAGGTGCCCAGCACGCGGCGCTTGTACGGCTTCAGCGTATGGTTTTCCACCAGCACCGTCGGTACGCCGATGAAGTCGCCGTAGCCGGTCGAATAGCGCGGGCCTTCGGCGCTGATACGCAAGCCTTTTTCCGGCGCGTCGGCGTCGATCCAGCTGGGATAGATGGCCGGCAGATGGCCTTGCTTGCCGAGCGCGGCGCTGACGTCATTGCTGTACGCGCCCATCAGCCATTGCGCGGTGGCCGGCGAGCGCGCATACGTGCCCCAGCCGGCGAAGGTGTACGTGATGTCGTATTGGTAGTCGGCGCCATCGCTGACGTGGACGTCGATGTATAGCGCCGGGTCGAAGCGTTGCAGCAGCTTGACCACAGCGGCGATCTCGGGCGACTGCAGCCGCGCGTAATCGCGGTTCAGGTCCAACCCTTGCGCGTTGGTGCGGCCGCCTTTGACGGCCGGCCCGCGCTGGCTGGGCCGTCCCAGCGGGCTGGCGTTTTCGTGGCCGTCGACATTCAGGATCGGGATGAAGACCAGGTCGACCTGGTCGAGCAAATCGTCGCGGCCACGGAAGGCTATATCGCGCAGCAACATCAGGCCGGCGTCCTTGCCGTCGATTTCGCCGGCGTGGATGCCGGCCTGCACCAGCACCACCGGTTTGCCGGCGCCGCCGGGCTTGCGCGCCAGCGCATACACCAGCTCGCGGCCCTGAAACGAGGTGCCGAAGTTGTGCACCGAGACCTGGTCGGAGGCGGCGGCCAGCGCGCGCAGATACTGCATCGTGGCAGCATAGCCGGGCGACTCGGCAAAGTCCGATTTCTCGGCTGGCGTGATCCACGGCGCACCGGCGGCAACGATCAGCTTTTCGCTGGCCCCGTGCCATGGCGCATCAGGTGGCAGGGTGTCGGCGGCGGCGGCAGTCGCGCCCACCAGTAATAAGAGCAGGGTAAGCATCGGTTTCATATGCAACTATGTTGCAATAATGCGCCGAAATATGCAAGCTAAAGTAGCGTAAAGTAACAATTTCCTGCCGATATGCCGCTGCACCCGGCGCTCTTGGTATGATCTGCGATGGCCGGCCACAAGCCGGTATTTTTCTTATAACAACGGAGAGATCGAATGAGATTCCCCTTGCTGCTGCTGGGTACCGCTATTGCGGCCAGCGCCACGGCCGCACCGCGTGGCTTTACCGTAGAAGACCTGGTCAAGATGGAACGCGTGGGCAATCCGGTGCTGTCGCCGGACGCCACCCGCGTGGTCTACACGGTGCGCACCACCGACCTGGACAAGAACCGTGGCAACACCCAGCTGTACCTGCTGGATTTGCGCAACCCGAAGGCCACACCGGTACGCCTGACTCAGGCCGCCGCCAGCAGCACCGATCCGGAATGGTCGCCGAACGGCGACGCGATCTACTTCCTGTCCGGCCGCTCCGGCGCGTCGCAGGTATGGCGTTTGCCGCTGGCCGGTGGCGAAGCGGCCAAGGTCACCGACCTGCCGCTGGATGTCGACAGCTTCCGCCTGTCGCCGCAGGGCGACCGCCTGCTGTTCAGCATGGCCGTGTACCGCGACTGCGCCGACCTGGCGTGCAGCAAGAAGCGCCTGGACGACAAGGCCAAGGAGAAAGCCAGCGGCAAGGTCTACGACAAGCTGTTCGTGCGCCACTGGGATACCTGGGCCGATGGCCGCAACAACGTGCTGTACTCGGCGCCGATCGACGCCAGCGGCAAGGTCAGCGCGCAGCCGGTCAGCCTGAGCGGCTCACTGGATGGCGATGCGCCGTCCAAGCCGTTCGGCGACAACGGCGAATACCGCTTCAGCCCGGACGGCAAGACCGTGGCGTTCTCGATCCGCATTGCCGGCCGCACCGAGGCGTGGTCGACCAACTTCGACGTCTACACCGTGCCGGCCAGCGGCGGCACGCCGAAGAATCTGACCGCCGACAACCAGGCCTGGGACACCAAGGCCACCTACTCGCCGGACGGCAAAACCCTGGCCTATGTCGCCATGGACAAGCCGACTTTTGAAGCCGACCGCTTCCACCTGGTGCTGATCGACGTCGCCAGCGGCAAGAAGCGCACCGTGGCTGAGAGCTGGGACCGCTCGATCGCCGACTTCCGCTGGACCCCGGACAGCAAAGCCATCCTGGCCACCGCCGACGATATCGGCCAGCACCGCCTGTTCTCGATCGACACCGCCAGCGGCAAGGTCACCGCGCTGACCGGCAAGGGCTATGTGGCCGGCTTCGACGTGGTCAAGGACACCGTCGTCATGGCGCAGGCCAACCTGTCGTCGGGCGCGCAGTTGTACAAATTCAAGCTGGGCACATCGGGTGAAAAAGCCGAGCAGCTGACCAGGCTGAATGAAGCTGCACTGGCCGACGTCAAGTTCGGCGAGTACGAGCAGTTTTCGTTTGCCGGCGCCAATGGCGAGACCGTCTACGGCCACGTCATGAAGCCATGGAACGCGCAGCCGGGCCAGAAGTATCCGGTGGCCTTCCTGGTGCACGGCGGCCCGCAGGGCAGCTTCGGCAACTCGTGGAGCTATCGCTGGAATCCGCAGACCTATGCGGGCGCCGGCTATGCGACCGTGTTCATCGATTTCCACGGTTCCACCGGCTACGGCCAGAAGTTCACCGATTCGATCAGCGGCGACTGGGGCGGCAAGCCGCTGGAAGACTTGCAAAAAGGTCTGGCGGCCGCGGTGCAGAAATTCCCATGGCTGGACCGTGAGAACAGCTGCGCGTTGGGCGCGTCCTATGGCGGCTTCATGATGAACTGGATTCAGGGTAACTGGTCCGATGGTTTCAAGTGCATCGTCAACCACGATGGCGTGTTCGATACGCGCGGCATGGCGTACTCGACCGAAGAGATCTGGTTCACCGAATGGGAAAGCGGCGGTCCGTACTACGACGTGCCTGAGCAGCACGAGAAGTTCAACCCGGCGCTGAAAGTGAAGAACTGGAAGACCCCAATGCTGGTGGTGCAGGGCGATCTGGACTTCCGCATTCCGACCGCGCAGGGCCTGGGCACCTTCACCGCGCTGCAGCGCCAGGGGATCCCGAGCAAGTTCCTGTTCTTCCCGGATGAGAATCACTGGGTACTGAAACCGGCCAACTCGGTGCTGTGGCATCACACCGTGATCGACTGGCTCGATACCTACACCAAGAAAAAATAACCACTGTCGTCCCCGCGCAAGCGGGGACCCATGCTGAATATGGGCTCCCGCCTGCGCGGGAGCGACGACGACTTCGGGAACCTCATGAAAAAATATCTGATCGCCGGCGCGGTGGCGCTGGCTTTTGGCGGCGTGGCACACGCCGCTGACGCAACGCCAGCGCCACGCGCTGAAAACGCCTACCTGTCGCAAGCCGACGCCGCCGCCCGTTCGGCGCGCGTCAGCAATGTCGACTACACGCTGGAATTCGCGCTGACCGGCAAGGAAACTTTTAGCGGCACTACTACGCTGAGCTTTGACCTGAGCGATGCCTCGCAAGCGCTGACCATCGACCTGGACAAGGCCACCATCGCCAGCCTGACCGTCAACGGCAAACCGGTCACGCCGCAATACAACCAGTGGTTCATCACGCTGGCCGCAGCCGACCTGAAGGCCGGCCGCAACACCGTCAGCATTGCCTACAGCCGCCTGCACAGCACCAACGGCGAAGGCCTGCACCGCATGGTCGACCCGGTCGATGGCCGCGTCTACACCTACTCGCATTTCGAACCAGCCGCCGCGCACCAGATGTTCCCGGTGTTCGACCAGCCGGATTTGAAAGGCACGTATCAAGTGACCGTGACCACGCCGGCCGACTGGGTGGTCTCGTCCACCATGCGCGAAAGCGGCGTGCAGGACGTCGAGGGCGGCAAGAAGTGGACCTTCCCGCGCTCGAAGAAACTGAGCCCGTACAATTTCTCGATGCACGCCGGCCCGTACAAGGTATGGGAAGACAACAGCGGCAAATATCCGATGCGATTGTTCGCGCGCCAGTCGGTGGGGGCGCAAGTGTCGCCGCAGGACTGGTTCAAGTACACCAAGCAGGGCCTGAGCTTCTTCGACCAGTACTTCGGCATCCCTTACCAGTTCGAGAAGTATGACCAGTTGCTGGTGCCGGACTTCCTGTACGGCGCGATGGAGAATGCCGCCGCCATCACCTTCGCCGAAGGCCGCTTCCTGCACAAGGAGGAAATGACCTCGGCGCAGAAGCAGTCGCTGGCCAGCGTCATCATGCACGAGATGGCGCACCAGTGGTTCGGCGACCTGGTGACGATGAAGTGGTGGAACGGCCTGTGGCTGAACGAAAGCTTCGCATCCTTCATGGGCACGCTGGCGACGGCTGAATCGACCGAGTTCAGCAACGCCTGGCAGAGTTTCTACTCGGGCGGCAAGCAGGCAGCGTACACGCAGGATCAGCGCGTGACCACGCACGCCATCGAAACGCCGGTGCCGTCGACCGCCAACGCTTTCGACAACATCGACGCCATCACCTACTCGAAAGGCGCGTCGACGCTGAAACAGCTGCGTCACCTGCTGGGCGAGGAAGTGTTCCGCAAGGGCGTGCACAACTACCTGGTCAAGTACCAGTACAAGAACGCCACGCTGGACGACTTCATCGGCAGCCTGGGCGAAGCGGCCAACCGCGACCTGAGCGGCTGGACCAAGGAATGGCTGTACGAAGCCGGCGTCAACACCATCGCGGCCGACTTCAGCTGCAGCGCCGGCAAGATCAGCTCGTTCACGCTGCGCCAGAGCGCGACCAGCAAGGAACTGCCGACGCTGCGCGAACAGCGCGTGCAACTGGGCCTGTTCCAGCTGGGCGCGCAAGGCCTGACGCTGAGCAAGAACGTCGCCGTCACCTACAAGGGTGCGGCGACCGCCGTGCCTGAACTGAAAGGCGCGGCATGCCCCGACCTGGTTTATCCGAACTACCAGGACTGGGGCTTTGTGCAGGTGCAGCTGGACAAGAAATCCTTCGCCACCGCGCAATCCAGCCTGAGCAAAGTGGAAGATCCGCTGCTGCGCTCGATGTTGTGGCAGAGCCTGTGGGATGGCGTGCGTTCGGCCAAGCTGCCGCTGAACGAATTCCTGAAAACCGCGCTGGCCAATGCACCGGCCGAGAAGGACTACACGCTGCTGGGCGATATCGTCGAGAAGCTGCAAGCGTCGGTCGGCTACCTGAACCTGATGGGCAAGTCGGCCTACAGCAGCAAGGTCATCGCCGAGCTGGAGCAGATGTCGTTTGACGCCGCCAAGGCCGCCACCGACAACAACTTCCAGCGCCGCTGGTTCTCCACCTACATCAACCTCGCCAGCAGCCCGGCCGCGCTGAAGCAGCTGGCCGCCATCCTCGACGGCAAGCTGGTGGTGCCGGGCCTGAACGTTGGCCAGGACGTGCGCTGGGACATCATCCGCCGCCTGAACCGCTACGCCTATCCCGGCAGCGAGGCACTGCTGGCAGCCGAGCAGGAACGCGACAAATCGGACAGCGGCCAGCAAGCCGCGATCGCCGCGACCGTGATCCGCCCGGACGCCAAGGTCAAGGCCGAGTGGGCCGCCACCATCGCCGATCTGAAGACCAAGCTGCCGTTCTCCAAGGTGCGTACCGCCATGGGCAGCATGTTCCCGCCGGAGCAGGGCGCGCTGAACGAACAGACGGCGGCGCAGCGCCTGGCAACGCTGGGCGACATCGACAAGGCTGCCGGTCCGGTCTACATGCGCGCCTACGCGGCGTCGCACATTCCCGCTGCCTGCACCCCTGCCAGCGTAGCCCGCCTGGAGGCGGCAATTGTTAAATTGCCGAATTTGTCGACCGGCACGCTCCGTTCCTTGCTGGTAACAAAACAAGAGGATGAGCGCTGCGTTGCCATTAAGAAAGCCATGACCAAATAAACCTTGGTCCATAGCTGATGCACTATAGGCCAGCCCCTCGGGCTGGCTTTTTTTACGCAAAAATTTGCATCGTTACAACAGAAATGCCATAAACAAGGCTTTAATTGTGTAATTCAAGCGCTTGTTATTTCATAGTGATAACAATATTTTATTTGGATTTTATCAATATAAATAAACAATAAATGTTACAGTTTCGTTACATGTCGAACGGATTGTTGAGTATATTGATTGTGACTTTTTCAAGAAAAGTTCACACCGGCCGTTGCGGTTGATCGACCGCTGCGGCCATGGCTCCATTCCTTAATCACAAGGCAGACAAATGAAACATTTGATGAAAATCGCCGCCGTTGGCGCTCTGGCGCTGTGCAGCGCCGCGCCAGCCATGGCCGACCGGATCAACTTCGAATCGCTCGACCCGACGATTTACGGCGGCACCGAAATCTTCAACGAAGCCGGCTACCAGTTCGAAGTGATCGATTCGCCGGTGTCGCCCGGCGGCACCGGTTTTGCCGGCGCGATCGGCGATGGCGCCGACCCGTATCTGTGCGAGGTCGCGGCCTGCCCGACCGGCAACAGCAGCCACTTTTATGTCGGCGTCAACGACGGCAGCCTGAAGATCGCGCGTGAGGATCAGCTGGCTTTCCGCCTGTACGCGCTGGACTACGCCTTCCTGGCGCCGATCGGCGGCTTGCCGGGCTACTCGTATGGCCAGCTGGTGGTCACCGGCATCACGGTCGGCGGCGGCAGCGTGCAGGCGACCTTCGATTTCCCCGCGCTGGTGGGCGGCGCCTCGCCGTTTTCCAGCGCCAATCTGGCCTCGCAGTTCGGCAATACGCTGTTCAGCAACGTCACCATCAGCTCCTGCGTGTTCGACAACCTCAGCTGCATCAATCCGGCCGGCAATCAAGCCCAGTTCGCGCTGGACAACCTGGTACTGGCCGCAGTGCCGGAACCCGAGACCTACGCCATGCTGGGCCTGGGATTGGCCGCAATCGGCCTGGTGGCGCGCCGTCGCGCCAAACAACTGAACAACGCTTGAGCAGGGAACGCACACCATGAAACTTCACCCGATCTCCACCGCCGTGCTGTTGCTGATGTCGGCACTGGCGACTACCGCGCATGCTCAGGAAGAGCGCCGTTCCTACATCGTGCAGCTGGTCGACAAGCCGGCCGCCACCTACACCGGCCAAGTGGCCGGCCTGGCCGCCACCATGCCGGTCCAGGGCCAGCGCCTGAATGTCGACGCGGCCGATGTACAGGCTTACATCAGCTATCTCGACAACAAGCAGAACGACGTCATCAGCACCGTAGCGGGCGCCGAAATCACCAATAAATACGATGTCGTGTTCAACGGCTTTTCCGCGCTGCTGACCGACGCCGAAGTGCGCGCGCTGAAAAAACATGCTGGCGTGGCGGCCATCACCGCCGACCACATCCTGGAACAGGACACCAGCTACACGCCGAGCTTCCTCGGCCTGGACAAGCCGGGCGGCCTGTGGGAACAGCTGGGCGGCAAGGGCGCGTCCGGGGAAGACATCGTCATCGGCATCGTCGATGGCGGCATCTGGCCGGAGAACAGCAGCTACGCCGACCGCGTCGACGACGCCGGCAACCCGAGCCATACCGGATCGACGCTGGCCTACGGCCCGCCGCCGGCCAGCTGGAAAGGCAATTGCGACACCGGCGAAGGCTTCACCGTCGCCAGCTGCAACAACAAGCTGATCGGCGCGCGCTACTACAAGCAGCCCAGCCAGACGCTGCACTGGACGGAGTTCAATTCGGCGCGCGACTCGGTCGGCGGCGCCGAAGGCCAGGGCGGCCACGGCAGCCACACCTCCAGCACCGCCGGCGGCAACAACGGCGTGCCGGTCACCATCAACGGCGTCAACATGGGCAAGATTTCCGGCATCGCGCCGCGCGCCCGCATCGCCGCCTACAAGGTGTGCTGGACCGACGGCGTGACCAACCGCAACGGCTGCGCCACCTCCAACAGCGTGGCCGCCATCAACCAGGCAGTCAAGGACGGCGTCAACGTCATCAACTTCTCGATCGGCCCGAGCACCGGCGGCGGCGCCTTCGATGAAGCGGGCGAACAAGCCTTCCTCGGCGCGGCGGCGGCCGGCGTGTTTGTCGCCGCGTCGGCCGGCAATCAGGGACCGACCGCCACCGCCCCGGCGCCGGTGGCCCACATCAGCCCATGGCTGACCACGGTCGGCAACTCGACCCATAACCGCATCTATCTCGGCGATGCCATGCTGGGCAACAACGTCACGGTGAGCGGCGCGTCGAGCAACGCCAACACGCCGTCGGCGCCGCTGATCCTGGCCAAGGACGCCGGCCTGGCCAACGCCGACCCGGTCCGTCTGGCGCGCTGCTTCGGCGGCGCCGACAGCGTGGCGCCATTGCTGGATCCAGCCAAGGTCAACGGCAAGATCCTGGTCTGCGACCGGGGTGACAATGTTCTGGTCAACAAGAGCGCCAATGCCAAGACGGCCGGTGCGGTGGGCGTGATCATCGCTAACGTCGACGGCGGCGCGGCCACCATCCTCAATCAGGGCCATGTGCTGTCGACCGTGCATATCACCAAGGAAGAGGGCAAGAAGGTCAAGGACTATGTCGCCGCCGCACCGGGCGCGGCCAGCGGCGCGCTGGGCAATGTGCACGCCACACTCGATCCGAGCGTGCAGGCGCCGATCATGAGCGGGTCGTCGTCGCGCGGACCGAACGTGGCCAACGCCAGCATCCTGAAACCCGACCTGACCGCGCCCGGCACCGACATCCTGGCCGCCATCACCGCCGACCTGAGCCGCACGCAGCGCGATGCGGTGGTCACCAACGGCGTGGCGCCGGTGGCCGAGTGGAACTTCAAGAGCGGCACCTCGATGGCCTCGCCGCATGTGGCCGGCATCGCCGCCCTGCTGAAGCAGCGTCATCCGGACTGGACGCCGGCGGCGATCAAGTCGGCGCTGATGACCACCGCCTTCGACACCTACACCGACGGCATTACCACCGGCCTGGCATGGGACGCCACCGCCAAGAACACCGGCAACCTGCCATGGGGCCAGGGCGCTGGCCACATCGCGCCGACCTCGGCGGCCGATCCCGGCCTGGTGTATGACATCGCCCCGGTCGAGTACGCGCGCTTCCTGTGCGGCCAGGGACTGGTGTACACGCAGGCGCAGTGCCTGTCGTTCGGCGGCCCGATCACCGCGCAGAACCTGAACCTGCCGTCGCTGACCATCGGCAACGTGCTGGGGGCGGCCACCGTCACCCGGACCGTGACCAACGTCGGCGCCAGCACGGCAACCTACAACGCCAGCGCCACCATTGCCGGCTATACGGTGGTGGTGACGCCGGCGCAGCTGGTGCTGGCGCCGGGCGAGAAAGCCTCGTTCACGGTCAAGGCGACGCGCACCAACGCGCCCACCGATACCTGGGTGTACGGCAAGCTGGTGTGGAGCGATGGCGTGCATACGGTACGCAGCCCGCTGACGTTGCGCGGTACTGCGCTGGCGGCTTCGGCCGGCGTGTACAGCGAGGCGACCAGCGGCAGCAAGGTGATCAGCATCGGCACCGGCTTTGCCGGCACGCTGAGCGCGGCCAAGGGCGGCCTGGTGCCGGCCAGCCAGGAGAGCCGCACGGTGGTACAAGGCAGCAACCTGTCGACCGCCAATGCACAGTGCGCAGCCGGTGGTTCGACCGGCGTCAATGTGCACACGGTCAGCATTCCGGCCGGCACCATCGCCGCGCGTTTCTCGCTGTATGACGCGGAAACCAGCGGCAATGGCGGCGACGACCTGGATCTGGTGGTGGCGCGCGGCACCACGATTGTCGCCACCAGCGGCAACGCGACGTCGAACGAATCGGTGCAACTGCTGAATCCGGTGGCGGGCGACTACAAGGTGTGCGTGGTGGGTTATGCCCCGGTGGGTGGCGCGTCGACCTACAAGCTGTCGAGCTGGGTGGTGCAGCCGACCTCGACGGGCGGCAACTTCAAGGTGCTGCTGCCGGGCGCGGCGACGGTGGGCGGCACCGCCAGTGCAGGCCTGAGCTGGTCGGGACTGGCGGCGGGCAAGCGCTATCTGGGCGGCGTCAATTATCTGGTGAATGGCGTGCGTCAAGGCACGACGGTGGTGGAAGTGGATGCGACCGATCCGCTGCCACTGCTGCAGAGTTCGCGCACCAAGGAAGCGCTGGCGTTCTGATTCCCGCGATCTCCTCCTCAAACCCGCAGGCCGTATGCTGCGGGTTTTTTTTATTTGCTGTTGGGCTGGCCGGGGCTGGAAACAGATTGCGGGTTCAGCGTGCAGACGCCGGCACGGCAGCTGGCGCCGGGATCGCTGACCACGCTGCAGGTGGACATCATGCCTTGGCGCCGATCATCCTCGCGGCGGGCGGTGGCGTGTTGCGCCACCAACGCCTTCAGTTGCGCGCCGTCGCTGTTCTTGCTCGACCAGGCCAGATAGTTTTCCGGCCCGCCGCAAGCCTTGGCGCCGATGCCGAGGCTGTGGCATTGGCTGCTGTCGTCGCAACTGAGGTTGGCGTTGGCGGACTTGATCTGCTGCCATAGCGCCGCAACCGGCTGGTCCGGCACGGGCGCGGGCGAACGCGCGCCCGCGCAGGCGGTCAGGATGAACAGGCTGGCAGCCGCCAACCGCAGGGAATGGGATCGTTTTTTCATGGTGTCTTCACAGCTTCCTGTAATCGTGCCTTGCGCGCCACGCCGTCCGGACCGAACAGGATGGTGAACTCGGCTGGCGGCCCGTCGCTGCGACTGGCAGGGTAAGTGTAGCGCCACATCTGAAAGCCGCTCTCGAAGCTTACTACTTTTGCCGGACCAAGGCGCGCCTGCATCTGCGTGGTGCTGGTGTAATCGGCGGCGAGAGCCGTGTCGTCCGCGCCTGGCGGGCTATCCATGTCATCAAACGCTAGCAGCGTGTCATCGGACCAGCTGCGGTCCCAGATTGGCGCGTAATAGCTGCGGTCGAGCAGCACCTGGCAGTCGCAGTAGGGCAGGGTGGATGGCGTCTGCGTGCCGCCGGCATACAGCGCGTTGAACGGCAGCGTGGCGCGGCGTTCGCCGTCGCGCAGCGTGACGGCGTATACCGGACGTTCGGCAAAGAACAGGTAGTTGCCATCCGCGTGGTTGCAGACGCGCTCCGGGCTGGTGAACAGTTCGCCCAACCAGGCAAACATCTGCGCATTATTGGACAGCAGGCCGGCCTCGACGCCGACCATGCATTCCAGCCGCAGGTCGCCCAGCCGGCGCATGCCGTGCGGCACGTTCGGGCTGTGCACCTGCGCGCGCCAGGTCAGCGTGCTGGTCTTGCGGCTGGCGATCAGCGCCGCGTCTTCCTGCGCCGCCTGCGCATGGCGTTCCAGCGTGAATGTGTGGTCGGGCGCGACTGCCACCGGCAACGAGACGCTGTCGCCCGCCACGCGCAGGGTGATGCCGTCCAGCTGCGTGGTCGGCAGACGTGGCAGCAAGCGGAAGCGTAGCGTGGCCTGCGGCGCCAGTCCATGGTTGCGCTCGAATATGTCCATACCCGCCAGCATCTTGCGGTAGGACTTGTCGACCGGATCGCGGGTGGCTGCCACCGTCACGCTGGGCGCCTGCTGCGCCGCCGCAGCAGGCATCAGCAGCAGCGCCGTTGTGAAGAGAATCAGTGTGCGCATGCGGCCAAGGGTAAAGCATCGGCCCGCGCGGTGGCGCACTGTTCAGCGCGCGTCTTGCTGTTCTATCCAGCGCAGCAGCTCGCGGCCGAACACGCGCGTGCGCGCGGTGTCGACCTGACGCTGCTTGTAAGCCGCGTGGCTGGCCGGGCCGCTCAGGCTGCGCTGGTAGCTGGCCTCGTCCATCAGCTGGATCTCGTACTCGAAGAAGAAGCTGACGTCGTAATCCGTCTCCGGCGCCGCATCCAGTTGCTGCACATGGATCATCTTGCGCACCGTCACTTGTATGCTGTTGAAGCCGCTGCCGCTGTGCGGGTTGTCGCAGCGGGTTTGCGGCTGTGCGATGGCGGCCAGCTCCGCATCCATCTGCCGCAGCAGTGCCAGCGGATAGTGCTTGCTGTGCTCCAGTTGCGCGCGGTACTTGCAGAAAACTTGCCGGGCCGCGTCCAGATCCAGCAAGGTATTGCGGGTGCGCTCCGCATCCACATTGGTGACCGACAGCAGGTGCGCGCGCTGCAAGCTGCGCAAGGCCAGCAGGCATTCGCAACGCGTGGCAAACACCAGCCGCACGCCCAGATGATCGTGGATATCGGTGCCCAGGTAAGACGCCTTTTGCAGCAGCTTGAGCAGGATGCTGCTACGGCCCTTGTTGTCCTTGCGGTCATAATGCAGCAGCGGCAGGCAGACGTCGCCATCGCTCAGATAGTGCTGCGCGCCGTCGCGCCGTATCACCTCGTCCAGCGTGCCGAATACCTGCGCGCGGATGGCATGAAAATGCCGCAGCTTCAGGTTGTTGTCGATGTAGAAAATGCCGTGCATCACCTTCAGCACCGCGCACGCCCACATGCGGCGCGCGTCGGACGACTGGCCGCGCTGCGAGGCGTACACCAGCAGTTGCAGCGGATCGTCCGGCTCGGCCACGTCGGGCGGGATCAGCGCCGCCTGCTGCGGTGCAAGAAAGGTGCAGCGGATAAACGCCAGCGCTTCCTGTTGTGCCCGGCGCAGCAAGCCCGGCGTGCCCGGCTGGTCCAGGTCAAAGCCGTATTCGCGCGCAAACTGTTGCGCATCGTGCAGCGTGCGCAACGCCAGTCCATCCAGGTCGATCGCCGACACGCCGTTGGCAATCGCATTCAGGTAAGTCCAGTTCAGCGACAACTTCTCTCCGCTGCCGAGCGAAGCATGCAATTGGCTCATACCGTCGTCTCCTCCCGCCGCATATTGATTGCTGCTTGGAACTATCATACTCGCGCACGATTGGGCTTGTCATTAAATTGTCATAATTGCAGCGTATGCTGGGCCGCTTGCGCGCCCCGTGCGCGTTCCGCCATTTTCCAGGAACAGACCCCTATGACCATTGTCTACACCGACGTCAACGACACCCTGCGCCGCGTTTCCCTGTCGGGCCGTCTCGACATTGCCGGCACCGACGCCATCGCCCTGCAATTCACCGCGCTGACCGCTTCGGCCAAACAGCGCGCCGTGGTCGATCTGAGCGCGGTCGACTTCCTCGCCTCGATCGGTATCCGCGCCATCGTCGCCAATGCCCGCGCGATGCAGCAGCGCGGCTCGCGCATGGTGCTGTTTGTCGGCGACAACGGCCCGGTGGCCAAGACGCTGTCGACCACCGGCATCGACGCCGTGATCCCGATGTTCAGCGAGCTGGCCAAGGCCGACGAGGCAGCGCTGGCTTGAACCTGGTCACCCACACCGCCGCGCTGGCGCTGAGCGCGCACACCTCGGAATTGCGCCGCGCCGCCGCCTGGCTGCAAGCCGAAGCCGGCGCGCGCGCGGTGCCGGACGAAGACATTGGCCGGCTCGACCTGTGCCTGCACGAGGCGCTGGCGAATGTCATCGACCACGGCGGCCTGGCGGCCGACGCGCCGGTGCAACTGCGCCTGCAGGTGGGCGAGGGCAGCGCCACGCTGACGCTGGACGATGGCGGCATGCCCTACGATCCGACCCAGGCGGCGATGGCGGCGCGTCCGCTGACGCTGGAAGACACCGAACCGGGCGGCCTGGGCGTGGTGATGCTGCGCAGCCAGGCCGATCAGTTGGATTACGCATACCGCGACGGCCGCAACCACTTGCACATCACCGTGCGCTGGAGCGTCGCATGAGCGCCGGCATCAGCCGCCGGCCGTTTCGCCGCAGCGGCGAGCGCCGCCACGGCCTTGATCACCTGCTGGGCAGTCACCGTCACGACCAGCACCAGGTCGAACGCCGGCGCGGCGGCATGGACTGGATCGGCCTGTTCCGCCAGGCCAGCGCCGACGCGGTGGAGGCCGCGCTGGCCGAGGCCGAGGTGCTGGACCTGCCGGCCGGCACACCGCTGCTGAAGTACGGCGAAATCAATCACAGCGTCTACATTCTGTTGTCCGGCATGCTGGAGGTGCATCTCGACGGCCAGGGCGGCAGCGGCGGCATCCCGGTTGCACCGGGCGAGTTGATCGGCGAACTGTCGGCCATCGATGGCGAGCCGGTCTCGGCGCTGGTGCTGGCGCGCGAGCCAGCGCAAGTGCTGCAACTGTCGCGCGACCTGTTCTGGCAGAAGCTGATGGGTTTGCCCGGCGTCGCCAGCAACCTGATGACCACGCTGACCGGGCGCATGCGCCGCTCCAACGACGCCGCGCTGCGGGCGCAGCGCGAGGCGCTGGAACTGCAACACCTGCGTAAGGAGCTCGACATCGCCCGCCAGCTGCAAGTCAGCATGCTGCCGTTGCAGCGTCCGCTGTTCCCGGAGCGCGCCGACTTGCACGCCTGCGGCCTGATGGAGCCGGCCTCGCACGTCGGCGGCGATCTGTTCGACGCCTTTTTCATCGACGACCATCTGCTGTTCATCTGCATCGGCGACGTCTCCGGCCACGGCGTGGCGGCGGCGCTGTTCATGGCGCGGGCGATCGGCCTGCTGCGCGTGCTGGCGATGAGCATCACCGAGCCGGAGCAACTGCTGGCCACGCTCAACGACCGCCTGTGCGCCGGCAACGACACCAATCTGTTCGTCACCATGTTCTGCGGTTTCTTCGACGTGGAAAGCGGCGTGCTGCGCTACTCCAACGGCGGCCATTGTCCGCCGATGCTGTTGTCGGGCGGCGTCGCCAGCCTGCTGCCGATTCCAAAAGGGGTACTGATCGGCGCCTTTCCCGGCCTGAGTTTCGGCGCGATGGAAACCGTGCTGGCGCCCGGCGATACGCTGCTGTGCTACACCGACGGCGTGACCGAGGCGGCCAACGAGGACGGCATCGAATTCTCCGAGGAGCGCTGTCTGCGGTTGCTGGCGCAATGGGCGCAATCCGATACGCCGCCGCCGCTGCCGGAAGCGCTGGACATGCTGCGGCTGGCGGTCAGCACCTTCACCGGACAGCCGGTGCTGGATGACGACTGCACCATGCTGGCGATCCGCCGGCCGCCGCGCTTGATCTGACACGGCTGCGCCGGGTTGCAATAAGTTCTACAATATCCGGACATAAACATCTTCCGGAGCCTGCATGTCTTTCCTGATCGTTCTTGCCGCACTGGTGTTCCTGATGCTGGCCGCCTATCGCGGCTACAGCGTCATCCTGTTTGCGCCCATCGCCGCGCTGGGCGCGGTGCTGTTGACCGATCCGGGCGCGGTGGCGCCGGTGTTCAGCGGCATTTTCATGGACAAGATGGTCGGCTTCATCAAGCTGTACTTCCCGGTGTTTTTGTTGGGCGCGGTGTTCGGCAAGCTGATCGAGCTGTCGGGTTTTTCCGAGGCTATCGTGGTGGCGGCCATCAAGTACATCGGCCGTACGCGCGCCAACGCGGTGATCGTGCTGGTGTGCGCGCTGCTGACGTATGGCGGCGTGTCGCTGTTCGTGGTGGTGTTTGCCGTGTATCCGTTTGCGGCCGAGCTGTACCGCCAGAGCAATATTCCCAAGCGGCTGATGCCGGGCGCGATTGCGCTGGGGGCGTTTTCGTTCACCATGGATACGCTGCCGGGCACGCCGCAGATCCAGAACATCATTCCCACCACGTTCTTCAAGACCACCGGCTGGGCGGCGCCTTACCTGGGCGTGATCGGCTCGATCGCCACGCTGGCCGCCGGCCTGGCCTTCCTCGAATGGCGCCGCCGCAGCGTGATGGCGAAGGGTGAGGGTTACGAGGCGACGCCGGCTGGCGGCGCCACGGCCAGCGCTGGCGCAACGCCTGTCGCCGCCGCACCGGCGCGTACCGGCCTGCCGCATCCGCTGCTGTCGGTGGCGCCGCTGGTGCTGGTCGGCGTCGCCAACTTCGCGCTGACCAAGCTGATTCCCGGCTGGTATGGCGACAGCTATGCGCTGACCGCCGACGCCTTGCCCGGGCTGCACGCGCCGGTCAGCCTGACCATCAAGCCGGTGGTCGGCATCTGGGCGGTGCAGGGCGCGCTGTTGCTGGGCATCCTGCTGACCATCGCCACCGCCTTTAGCCGCATCAAGAACGCCTTCGCCGACGGCACCAAGGCGGCGGTCGGCGGCGCGCTGCTGGCGGCGATGAACACCGCTTCCGAGTACGGCTTTGGCGGCGTCATCGCCGCGCTGCCGGGCTTCCTGTCGGTCAGCAACGCGCTGCGCAGCGTGCCCGATCCGCTGGTCAACGCCGCCGTTTCGGTTACCTCGCTGGCCGGCATCACCGGCTCGGCCTCGGGCGGCATGAGCATCGCCCTGGCGGCGATGTCGGACCAGTTCATCAAGGCTGCCGAAGCGGCGCACATCCCGCTGGAGGTGATGCACCGCGTGGTGGCCATGGCCAGCGGCGGCATGGATACGCTGCCGCACAATGGCGCCGTCATTACGCTGCTGGCCGTCACTGGCCTGACGCACCGTCAGTCCTATCGCGATATCTTTGGGGTTACCGTCATCAAGACGCTGGCGGTGTTCTTTGTGATCGCTGTGTATTATCTGACCGGGCTGGTTTAAGCAGCGCCGGCGGATACTGCTTCTGGCATTGCACGCAAAAGAAGCTGCGCCGTTTGGTCTTGCCGAGGTGGCCTTTGTGGAACGGGATATCGCAGCGCGGGCAGATGCGCTTGGTGTGCGCCTGCCAGTGCTGTTTCAGCACGAAAGCCTTCTTCCACTTGAGAAAATCGAAGGCGTACACGCGCATCTGCTCGACCAGTTCGCGTAGTTTGGCCGCCGGCAATGCACCGACGGTCGATAACGGATGCACGCGGATGCGGAACAGCACCTCGTTCTTGAAGATATTGCCGGCGCCGGAGAAAATCTCCTGGTCCAGCGTGGCGTCGCACAGCAGCATGTCCGGCTTGGCGCGCAGCTTTTTCAGCGCCAGTTTCGGCTCCCATTCGTCCGCCATCAGATCGGCGCGCCAGTCGTACTGCGCGTTCAGATCGGGCGGCAGCGTCTTCACCGAGCAGGTGTAGAAATTGAACTCCTGGTCATCGTCAAAAACCAGGCTCAGGCGCGGCTCGGCGCCGTCCTTGCGTTCGTTGATGCGGTAACTGCCGAACATCAGCAAGTGGATGCGCAGCGCCAGATCGGGCAGCTGGATCAGGAAATGCTTGCCCCAGCTGCGCACGGCCAGCACCGGCTGGCCGGCCAGCGCATCGAAATCGACCGTCTTGGCGTTGCCGCTGGCGTGCGTAATCGTGCGCCCGGCAAACCCGGCTGCTTGCTCGCGCAGGATAACAATCGATGGTCCTTCCGGCATGGCACGCCTCCACTGGTAAGCCTCCAGTGTGGACAACGCTCGCCGCCCGGACTGTACGTTAGTTCACCGAGCCATCCTTGTGACCTTTGGCATTTATGACATTGTCGTCACGAATGATTCGTGGCAGTATGATTCATTCATGTACGTCTTCACGGAGCTCAGATTGAAAAAAACCTTGCTAGTCCTGTCGTTGATGGCTGCCTTCGCAGCGCACGCTGCCACCGGTCCGGAATTCGACGCCAAGCGTCTGTCGCACGACGTCAAAGTGCTGTCGTCGGATGAGTTTGAGGGCCGCGGCCCTAACACCGCCGGCGAAACCAAGACCGTCAACTACCTGATCGAACAATTCAAGGCCGCCGGTTTGCAGCCGGGCGGCGATGTCGTCAAGGGCCAGCGCAGCTGGACCCAGGACGTGCCGCTGGGCCGCTTTGAAATCAAGGGCCCGGTGACGCTGAGCGTGAGCGACGGCAAGACCGTGCAGCAACTGAAGCAAGGCGACGATCTGGCGGTGCGCGCCGCCATGAATGGCAGCAAGCTGGTTGACTTCAAGAACGCGCCGCTGGTGTTCGTCGGCTACGGCGTCACCGCGCCGGAACGCAAGTGGGACGACTTCAAGGGCCAGGACCTGAAGGGCAAGCTGGCGGTGGTGCTGATTAACGACCCCGATTTCGAGACCGGCCAGGGCGAATTCGGCGGCAAGGCCATGACTTACTATGGCCGCTGGACCTACAAGTATGAAGAGATGGCGCGCCGTGGCGCGCTGGGCACCATCATCGTGCACGAAACCGCGCCGGCCTCGTACGGCTGGAACACGGTGAAGAACTCCAACACCAACGTCATGTACGACATCGTGCGCAAGAAGCCGCAGGAAGCGCACGCGCCAATGGAGGCGTGGATCCAGCGCGACCTGGCGGTTGACCTGTTCAAGCGCGGCGGCCTCGATTTCGAAGCGCTGAAGAAGCAGGCGCAAAGCCGCGACTTCAAGCCGGCCGTGCTGAAAGGCGTCACGCTGTCGGCCAATTACGCGGTGGACGCGCAGGTGATCGTGTCGAAGAACGTGGCCGCGCGCGTGGCCGGCGCCAAGTCGCCGAACGAAACCGTGATCTACAGTGGTCACTGGGACCACCTGGGCGTCGGCCTGCCGGACGCCAAGGGCGACAAGATCTACAACGGCGCGGTCGACAACGGCACCGGCATCGCCGCGCTGCTGGAACTGGCGCGCGCCTACGGCAAGGCGCCGGCGCCGGCGCGCAGCGTGGTGTTCCTGGCGGTCACCGCTGAAGAAAAAGGCCTGCTGGGTTCCGAGTACTACGCGGCCAATCCGCTGTATCCGCTGGCCACCACCGTCGGCGTGATCAATATGGACGCGCTGAGCCCCAACGGCGTGGCGCGCAACTTCACCATTTCCGGCAGCGCCAAGCTGGACCTGCTGGACCAGCTGGTTGCCAAGGCCAAGCAATGGAACCTGTTGTACGCGCCCGATCCGAAACCGGAAGCCGGCCACTTCTTCCGCTCCGACCACTTCCCGTTCGCCAAGCGCGGCGTGCCGGCCATCTCGTATGGCTCGGGCGACGACCTGGTCGACGGCGGCCTGGAAGCCGGCCACAAGGTCGAGGAAGCCTATGTGACCAACAACTACCACCAGCCATCGGACGAGTGGAGCGCCAGCTGGACCTTCGCCGGCCTGTCGCACGATCTCGGCATGCTGTACTCGCTGGGACGCGACCTGGCCGATTCGACCGCCTGGCCGAACTGGTCCAAGGACGCCGAGTTCCGTGCCGCGCGCGATGCATCTGCTGCCAAGCGGAAATAAAAATGGCATAATTGCCTAATTCGCAATAGAATGGTCAGGCGCCGGCTGCAATGCCGGCGCCTTTTTTGTCGGTCTTTTCAGGAGATACCGCATGACCATGTCTATCCGACGCAGCGCCATGGCGCTCGCCATCGCAATGCTGTCCACCGGCGCGCCGCACGCCGCCGAGGCGCAGAAACCGGCTGCCAAGGCCGAGATCGCCATCCCCGATATTCCCTACACCAAGTTCGTGCTGAAGAACGGCCTGACCTTGCTGGTGCACGAAGACCACAAGACGCCGGTGGTGGCGGTCAACACCTGGTATCACGTCGGCTCGAAGAATGAGAAACCGGGCAAGACCGGCTTCGCCCACCTGTTCGAACACCTGATGTTCAGCGGCAGCGAGAACTTCAACCAGACCTACATCAACGCGCTGGAGCGCATCGGCGCGACCGACCTCAACGGCACCACCAATCCGGACCGCACCAACTACTTCCAGAATGTGCCGACCTCGATGCTGGACTACGTGCTGTTCGCCGAAAGCGACCGCATGGGCCACCTGCTCGGCGTGCTGGACCAGAAGAAGCTGGACCTGCAACGCGGCGTGGTGCAGAACGAAAAGCGCCAGGGCGAGAACGCGCCGTACGGCGTCACCCGTCAGCTGCTGACGGAAAACACCTGGCCGGCCGGCCACCCGTATTCGTGGACCACGATCGGCTCGATGGCCGATCTCGACGCCGCCTCGATGAGCGACGTGCAGGAATGGTTCAAGACCAACTACGGCCCGAACAACACCACGCTGGTGCTGGCCGGCGACATCACGCCGGAAGAAGCGCGCGCCAAGGTCGAGAAATACTACGGCGACATCCCGGCCGGGCCGCCGCTGGCCAAACAGCAGGCCTGGATCGCCAAGCGCACCGGCACCCATCGCGGCGTGGTGCAGGACCGCGTGCCGCAGGCGCGCGTCTACCGCGTGTGGAACGTGCCGGGCGATGGCACCGCCGCCGAGCCGCTGCTGGATTTGGCCGCGCATGTGCTGGGCGGCGGCAAGACCTCGCGCTACTACAAGCGCCTGGTGTACAAGGATCAACTGGCGACCGACGCCAGCGCCAGCAACTACACCTCGGAAATTGCCGGCCAGTTCTATTCGGTGCTGACCGCGCGTCCGGGCGGCGACGTCGCCAAGCTGGAGCGCGCGGCCGACGAGGAACTGCAGGCGCTGATCAAGTCCGGCCCGACGCCGGCCGAACTGGAGCTGGCCAAGACCACCATCCTGGCGCGCTTCACTCGCATCGTCGAGCGTGTCGGCGGCTTCGGCGGCAAGAGCGACCTGCTGGCCAGTTGCAACACCTATGCCGGCAATCCGGACTGCTACAAGGATTACCTGAAGGCGATCAAGGCCGCCACGCCGGCCCAGGTCAAGCAGGCGCTGCAAGCCTGGCTGAGCGACGGCGACTATGTGCTGGAGGTGCAGCCGTACCCGACCAACCTGGCCACTACCGCCAAGCTGGACCGCAGCAAACCGCCGGCGCTGGGCAAACCGGAAGCGCTCAACTTGCCGCCGATGCAGAAGGCCACCTTGTCCAACGGCCTGAAGGTAGTGCTGGCGGAGCGCCGTGCGGCGCCGCTGGTCAACTTCTCGCTGATCGTCGATGGCGGCTACGCGTCGGATGCGCCGAACACCGAAGGTCTGGCCAGCCTGACCGGCAGCATGCTGGAAGAGGGCACCACCAGCCGCAGCGCCAACGCCATCAGCGAAGCGTTCGCCTCGCTGGGCGCGGAATTCGGCGTCGGCACCTCGCTCGACAGCGCCACCGTCAACCTCAACACGCTGAAGGCCACGCTGCCGCAGGCGCTGGCGGTATATGCCGATGTGGTGCAGCATCCAGCCTTCGCGCAGAACGAGCTGGAGCGGCTGAAGAAAAACCGCCTGGCCGGCATCGCGCGCGAGAAGTCGTCGCCCAACCAGATCGGCCTGCGCGTGCTGCCGGAGCTGGTGTATGGCGCCGGCCACGCGTATGCCGTGCCGCTCAGCGGCACCGGCACCGAGGCCGCCGTCGGCGCGCTGCGCCGCGAAGACCTGGTCAGCTACCACCAGACCTGGTTCAAGCCGAACAACGCCACGCTGCTGGTGGTGGGCGACACCACGCTGGCCGAGCTGGTGCCGCTGCTGGAAAAGACTTTCGCCGGCTGGAAACCGGGCGCGGTGCCGCAGAAGAAGATTGCCACCGTGGCGGCCCAGGACAAGCCGCTGCTCTACCTGATCGACAAGCCGGGCGCGCAGCAGAGCGTGATTTACGGCGCGCAGCTGGCGTCGCCGCGCAATGCGCCGGATGAGGTCGAATTGAGCGTGGTTAACAACGTGTTTGGCGGCAGCTTCAGCTCGCGCATCAATATGAATCTGCGCGAGGACAAGCACTGGTCGTATGGCGTCAGTGCTACGCTGCTGCCGGCCGTCGGCCAGCGCCTGTACTTGAGCATGTCGCCGGTGCAGACCGACAAGACCAAGGAGTCGCTGCAGGAACTGGTCAAGGAATACGGCAACATCGCCGGCGCCAGGCCGATCAGCGCCGCCGAGCTGGCCGATGCCCAGACCAATCAGACCCTGCGCCTGCCGGGTTCGTTTGAGACCGCGTCGCAGCTGTCCGGTTATTACGGCAATATCATTCGCTACAAGCTGCCGGAAGACTACTACAACACCTACACCGGCAAGGTGCAGGCGCTAACGCCGGAGCAGGCCAACGCGCTGGCGGCGCGCAGCATCACGCCGAGCCGCCTGGTGTGGCTGGTGGTGGGCGACATGAGCAAGGTGGAGGCGGGCGTGCGGGCGTTGAATGTGGGCGAGGTGCGCAAGATCGACATCGACGGCAAAGCGCTGCCGTAACCCTCCGCAGCAAGGACTAAACCCGGCCGGCGCACATGCGCCGCGCCGGCTTTTTTTTTGGTTTCTTGGCCGTTCCCTGCAAAGATTTTCGTTTGATGCTAATATTTAGTATCCTAAGTATATTCAAGCGAGTCCGAGATGAGCTACGACAAGACCCTGATGACCCTGACCCACACGCTGATCCATGTGGCGCGCTCGTACAAGGGCGCGGCCGACGCGTTGACGGCGGATTTCGAGCTGTCGCACGCCAGCGCCTGGCCGGTGCTGATGATCTCGCGCCTGGGCGACGGCGTGCGGCCGGGGCAGGTGGCGGACGCGGTGGGCATCGAGCCGCCGTCGCTGGTGCGCATCATCGACCAGCTGGTGGCGGCCGGCCTGGTGCTGCGCCAGGACGACCCGAGCGACCGCCGCGCCAAGACCTTGTCGCTGACCGCCGCCGGCAAGAAGATGGCCGAGCGGCTGGAAAAAGCGCTGGCGCCGTTCCGCCGCGATCTGTTCAAGGACATGCCGCAGGCCGACGTCGAGGCCACGGTGCGCGTGCTGACGCGGCTCGACCAGGTACTGGCCGGCCGCCACGCGGCGTAAGCGGCGGAGACCTGCAATGAAAACGCCCACGACCAGCGAACTGCTGTTCTCGGCCAAGTGCTTTGCCGCCTCCATGCTGGCGCTGTACGTCGCGCTGGCGGCCGGTTTGCCGCGTCCGTTCTGGGCGATGATGACCGCCTACATCGTCGCCAGTCCCTTCTCCGGCGCGGTGCGTTCGAAGGCACTGTTCCGCGTCTGCGGCACGCTGATCGGCAGCACCGCCACCATCGGCATGGTGCCGCGCATGGCCAATGCGCCGGAGTTATTGTCGCTGGCGCTGGCCTGCTGGGTGGGCCTGTGCCTGTACATCTCGCTGCTGGACCGCACGCCGCGCTCCTACATCTTCATGCTGGCCGGTTATACGGCGGGATTGATCGGCTTCCCGGCGGTGAACGATCCGGGCGCCATCTTCGACACCGGCCTGGCGCGGGTGGAGGAAATCACCATCGGCATCCTGTCCGCGACGGTGGTGCATTCGCTGGTGCTCCCGCAGGGCGTGGGACCGGTGCTGCTGGGACGCCTGGACCGCGCCGTCGCCGACGCGCAGCGCTGGATGAGCGAGGTGCTGAACCCCGGCGCCGCCAAGTCGAATGGCACGCATACCCGGCTGGCGCTGGCCGGCGAAATCAGCGAGCTGCGCGTGATGTCGACCCACCTGCCGTTCGATACCTCGCAGCTGCGCTGGACCGCCGGCATGGTGCATGGCCTGCACGACCGCCTGACCATGATGGTGCCGCTGCTGCTGGCGGTGGAAGACCGGCTGGACACGCTGCGCGAAGTCGATCCGGATAGCCTGGTGGCGTGGACGCGGGTGCTCGACGATATCGCCGCCTGGGTCGCCGCCGGCCGCGACGCCGACCCGGCCCGCGCCGCGCAATTGCGCGCAGCACTGGCGCAATTGCAGCCGGCGCTGGCCGTCAACGCCAGCTGGAGCGCCATCCTGCGCCTGAATCTTGCGCAACGTCTGGACGCGCTGATCGAAGCCTGCGAAGACGGTCTGGAACTGCGCACCAACGTCAGCAGCGTGATGCAGGGCGGCGCCGCCAGCTACACGCCGCACCTGACGCCGACGGTGCTGCACCGCGACCACGGCATGGCCTTGCGCTCGGCGCTGGCGACCGTGCTGACCATGCTGGTGTGCTGCGCGTTCTGGATACTGACCGGCTGGCCCTCGGGCGCCGCCGCGCCGATGATGGCCGGCGTGGCATGCTGCTTCTTCGCCACGCAGGACAACCCGGTTCCGCTGATACGCATGTTCGTCAAATGGACGGTGATCTCGATGCCGGTGGCGGCGTTTTACATCCTGTGTGTGCTGCCGGCGGTGCATAGCTACGAAATGCTGGTGCTGACACTGGCACCGGTGTTCCTGATCGGCGGCGTGTTCATGCCGCGTCCCGCCACGGCCGGCAGTTCGCTGGCGTTTCTGATCGGCGTGGCGGGCACGCTGTCGCTGCAGGACACCGGTACGCTGGACATCCCGAACTTCCTGAACAGCATGGTGGCGCAGTTGTTCGGCTTTATCGCCGCCGCCGTCATCACCAGCCTGATACGCACGGTGGGCGGCGACTGGATGGCGCGCCGCATGCTGCGCACCGCGCGCCGCGAAGTGGCGCAGATGACGCAGACGGCGCAAGCCAGGTCGCCGGCATCGGCGGCCTCGCGCGACGCGCTGCTGCGGATATCGGCGCGCATGGTCGACCGTATCGGCCTGCTGATGCCGCGCCTGGCCATCGCCCATCCGACGCCGGAAGCGCGTGCGGTGGCGGTGGATGGCCTGCGCGAACTGCGCGTCGGTCTGCACGTCGCGCAGCTGTGCGGCATGCAGCAGCAACTGGAGCAGGCCGGCGTGGCGTTGCGCCCCTTGCTGCAAAAACTGGGCGGCTATTTCGGCAACGGCGGCCACGCCCATGGCCAGGCGCCGGCGGCGCTGCTGGAACGCATCGACAGCACGCTGCGCGCCGTGTGCACGCTTGCCGGCGAAGCGCGCCCGCAAGCGGCCGCCGTCCTGGCCAGCATGCGGCGCGACCTGTTCCCGAGTGCCGCCGCTTATCAACCGGAGATTGCATCGTGACTGCTGAATTGAGTCTGTACGGACTATACGTCCCCACCTTGCTGCTGCTGTCCATCCTCGCGCTGCTCTGCACGCGCGTGTTGGGCCGGCTGCTGATGCGCGTCGGCTTCTACCGCCTGGTATGGCATCCCGCGCTGTTTGAATTTGCGCTGTTCTTCATTTTGCTGGGCAGCTTCTCAACACTACTCACTTATCGAGGCTGAACATGAACCTCAAAAATACATTGATGGCCACTGGCCGTTTTGCCGTCACGATGGCGGCGGTGGTGGTTGCCGCCGCGCTGGCATGGCGCTTGTGGCAGCATTACGAGGTCGAACCGTGGACCCGCGACGGCCGCGTGAAAGCCGACGTGGTGCAGGTGGCGCCGGATGTCACCGGCCAGGTCACCGCCGTGCTGGTGCATGACAACCAGCAGGTCAAAGCGGGGCAGGTGCTGTTTGAAGTCGACCGCGCGCGCTTTGAACTGGCGCTGCGCCAGGCGGAAGCCGCCGTGCAGGCGCAGCAAACCACGCTGACGCAGGCGCAGAAGGAAGCGCGCCGCAATAACGATCTGAGCGACCTGGTGTCGGCGGAAACGCGCGAACAGGGTTCGTCGCGTGTCGATCAACTGCGTGCGGCACTGGCGCAAGCCGTGGTGGCGCGCGACGTTGCCAGGCTCAATCTGGAACGCACGCGCATCGTCTCGCCGGTCAACGGCACCATCTCCAATCTGGACCTGCGCATGGGTTCCTATGTCAGCGCCGGCCATGCGGTGATGGCGCTGATCGACAGCGACTCCTATTACGTCGAAGGTTATTTCGAAGAGACCAAGCTGCCGGCGATTCAGATCGGTGACGCCGTGGCGGTGATACCGATGGGCGCCACGCAGCGCCTCAGCGGCCATGTGGAAAGCCTGTCCGGCGGTATCGCCGACCGCGACCGCACCACATCCTCCAACCTGCTGTCCAGTGTCAATCCGACCTTCAACTGGGTACGCCTGGCGCAGCGCATCCCGGTGCGCATCAAGCTGGACGCTTTGCCGGCCGGCGCGCGCCTGGTGGCCGGCCAGACTGTCACGGTCGATGTGCAGGCCAAACATTCGTAAGCGGAGGACGCGATGAACTCTCTCAAAATCCTCACCGGCGTGGCACTGGCCGCCGCGCTGGCGGCATGCAGCACCGTTGGCCCCAATTACAGCGTGCCGGCACAGGCGGTGGTCAAACGTCCGGAAGCGGCCGCACCGTTCCTCGGCACGCAGGAAGCTGCCTACAAGCCTGAGCCGCTGCCGGCGCACTGGTGGCGTTTGTACGACGATCCGGTGCTCGATCAACTGATCCGGAAAGCGCTGGCCGCCAACACCGACCTGCGCGTGGCCTCCGCCAACCTGGCGCGCACGCGCGCCGTGCTGGATCAAACCGAAGAAGAGCGCAAGCCGGAAGTCAGTGTCAGCGCCTCGCCTGGCGTGGGCCGTTCTTCCGGGGTGACGGCCGGGTCGAAGACTGCGCTGCCGGACCGCTTCAACTACGACGCCGGCATCCACGTCTCCTACCAGACCGACATGTTCGGCAAGATCGCCCGCGCCGTGGAGGCGGCCGACGCCGACACCCAGGCCGCGCAGGCCGCCGTGGATCTGGTGCGCGTGACGGTGGCCGCCGACACCGCGCGTGCCTATGCCGATGCTTGCGCCGCCGTGCGCCAGATCAGCGTCGCCCAGCAAGCGGTCGACCTGCAGCAGAAATTCGTCGCGCTGACCGACCAGCGCACTCACGCCGGCCGCGGCACCGCCATCGACGGCGCCCGCGCCCGCAGCCAGCTGGCGCAGTTGCAGGCCGCGTTGCCGCCATTGCAGGCGCAACACCGCACCGCGCACTACCGCCTGGCCGCGCTGACCGCTCAGACGCCTGCCGAGATGAATATGCACCTGCTGCAATGCCAGGCCGCACCGCGCCTGACCACGCAGATTCCGGTGGGCGATGGCGCCGCGCTGCTGCGCCGCCGTCCCGACATCCGCCAGGCGGAACGCAACCTGGCCGCCGCCACCGCGCGCATCGGCGTGGCGACCGCCGACCTGTATCCGAGCATCAGCCTGGGCGCCTCGGTCGGCAGCACCGGCCTGCTGGACCACTTCGGCGCCGGCAACGCCTTCCGCTGGAGTCTCGGCCCGCTGATATCGTGGACGCTGCCCGACACCGGCGCCGCCCGCAGCCGCATCGCCCAAGCGGAAGCCGGCACCGACGGCGCGCTGGCAAAGTTCGATGGCACGGTGCTCAACGCGCTCAAGGAAGTGGAGAGCGCGATGACCGTCTACGCGCGTGAACTGGACCGCAACGCATCGCTGAAAACCGCGCGCGACGAAAGCGCGCTGGCGTCCGAGCAGTCGCACCGCCTGTACCAGTATGGCCGCATCGACTTCCTGTCGGTGCTGGATGCCGACCGCACGCTGGCCGCCACCGATGCCGCCTGGGCCGCCTCCGATGCGGCATTGGCTTCCGACCAGATCGCTCTGTTCCTGGCGCTGGGCGGCGGCTGGGAGAAGCTGTAAGAATGGTATGCTATCGCCTTCGTTAATAAGGAGCAGGCATCATGGGACTGGCAGACCAGTTATTAAAAGCCGGGTTGGTCGACAAGAAGAAGGTCAAAGTCGTCCATCAGACCAAGGGTAAGCAGGAGAAGGATAACCGTCGCGCCGGAATCGAAACCGTCGACGAGGTGAAGCTGGCGGCGCAGGAGCAGCAGCGCCAGGCCGCAGAGAAGGCGCGCCAGGCCAACGCCGAACGTGACGCCATCGCGCAGCAGAAGGCGATCGCTGCGCAGATCACGCAGATGGTGCAGCAGAATAGGCAGGACAAGGGACGCAACGGCGACATCGCCTATAACTTCACCTTCGGCACCAGGATCGAACGCATTTACGTCAGCGCCGCCGTGCGCGAGCATCTGGTCGCGGGCCGGCTGGTGATCGTGGGCGAGGGCGGCGGCTATGAGCTGGTGCCGCGCGTGATCGCCGACAAGATCGCCGAGCGCAATCCGGACATCGTGGTGCGCGTCAAGCAGGCCAGCACCGAAGTGGACGAGGATGATCCTTACGCCGACTTCAAGATTCCTGATGATCTGATGTGGTAGGACTTTACTGGCGCGGCTTGCCGAAATCCTGCGTCCAGTA
Source organism: uncultured Duganella sp. (assembly GCA_963515135.1). Lineage (GTDB taxonomy): Bacteria > Pseudomonadota > Gammaproteobacteria > Burkholderiales > Burkholderiaceae_D > Rugamonas. Next base: position 114,647 of record CAUPXZ010000009.1, read on the forward strand.
AATCACGCCGGCGCGCTGCTCCGGCGTGACCGCATACGCGGCGCCCATCTCGGTGAAGCCGCTGTTCATGATGTTGACGCAATGGCCGGGACTGGACAACCAGCCCGCCAGCACTTCCTGCGGCGTATAGGAACCGAAGGCGATGTTCTCGCCGATGCGGGTCCAGTTGTAGCCGGCGCGGCGCGCGCGCTCGCCGACGTTGCTGCCGTCCTTCGCCGTGTGGCTGAAATAGCGCCTGGCCGCCATGTCGCCGCTGTGCGCCAGCGCGGCTTCCCCCAGTTGTTCATTCCAGCGCAGCGGTGGCGCCGGCGGGTAGGCTTGGCCGCCGCATACCTGCCCCGCTGCGCGCGCGGCGTTCACCCCTTCCAGTATCAGCTTGCCCGCATCCTGCCACGCCGGAAAAGTCGCCGAGGGCAGCGGTGCGGCCGGCTGTGCCAGCACTATGTTCCATTCGTCGCCTTCGCGCGAAACCCCGATGTCGCTGTAGTCCGCGCTGAGCAGCGTCCGGCAAAAGGGGGCGCCGATGGCCGTCATGGCGTCCTGTGGCGTGGTGACGCCGGAAAGGGAGATGGCATCCGATTTGCTGTTGGCATAACCGGCGCGTTCCAGCGCGGCGGACAGTATGGTGCCGGGCTTGATGCGCACCGCCGCCAGCGCCGCTTGCGGCGTCAACGGCGGCACGGCGCGCGCAGGCGCCCCTGCGCACAGGCCGGGCGCGGCGCGCATGTTGTTGATCATGGCGGCCAGTTGATCGGCGTCCGCTGCGTGTGCGGCGGCCAAGCTGCCCAACCACGGCGCGGCGATCAACAATGATAGTTTGGACAAGATTACTCCGCTCAGGCGACAACGTAATCAACTATCTTGTCATATTGCCGCCAGCCCTGCAATGCGGCGGTGCTACAGGTAGCGTGCCAGCAGCGCGCGGTCCAGCGCCGGGTCGAGCGCGATGCGGACAAAGTGGCCGCTGCCCGGCGCCACGCTGATCTCGACGCCATCGTCGTTCAGCATGCGCGTCAGTTCGATATCGCGGTTGCCTTGCGGATGGATGACTTCCAGGCGGTCGCCGACGGCGAAGCGGTTTTTGACTTCCACCCGCGCCCAGCCGTCGCTGACGCTCAGCACATCGCCGATGTACTGGCTGCGATTGGCCTCGGAAGCGCCGCGCATGTAGTTCTGGTAGCTCTGCGTGTGATGGCGCTGGTAGAAGCCGTCGGTGTAGCCGCGGTTGGCCAGCCCTTGCAGTTGGCCCAGCAGGTCGATGTTGAACGGCCGGCCGGCCACCGCGTCGTCGATCGCCTGACGGTACACCTGCGCCGTGCGCGCCGCGTAGTACAGCGACTTGGTGCGGCCTTCGACCTTGAGTGAATCGACGCCGATCTTGACCAGCCGCTCGATGTGCTCGACCGCGCGCAGATCCTTGGAGTTCATGATGTAGGTGCCGTGTTCATCCTCCATGATCGGCATCAGCTGGCCAGGACGTTCGGCTTCCTCGATCAGGTAGGCCTGGTCGGCCAGCGGATGGCGCGGTTGCTGGTGCAGCGACGAGAACGGCTGCTGTTCGGCCTCCTGCAGCGCTTTCTGGAATTGCAGCGGGATGACCTTGGCAAAGTCGCCGGTGGCGTCTTCCTGCGCGTTCTGCACCTTGTAGTCCCAGCGGCAGGAATTGGTGCAGGTGCCCTGGTTGGGGTCGCGATGGTTGAAGTAGCCGGACAGCAGGCAGCGGCCCGAGTAGGCGATGCACAGCGCGCCGTGCACGAACACTTCCAGTTCCATTTCCGGGCACTGCTGGCGGATCTCTTCGATCTCATCGAGCGACAACTCGCGCGACAGGATCACGCGCGTCAGGCCCATGCGGTGCCAGAACTTGACGTCGGCCCAGTTGACGGCGTTGGCCTGCACCGACAGGTGCACCGGCACCTCCGGCCATTTGTCGCGCACCATCATGATCAGGCCGGGATCGGCCATGATCAGCGCATCCGGCTTCATGTTGATGACCGGCTCCATGTCGCGCAGATAGGTCTTGAGCTTGGCGTTGTGGGCGAAGATATTGCTGGCGACGAAGAACTGCTTGCCGCGCGCGTGGGCGCCGGCTATGCCTTCTTGCAGCGCCTGCAGGGTGGAGAAATCGTTGTTGCGCACGCGCAGACTGTAGCGCGGCTGGCCGGCGTAGACGGCATCGGCGCCAAAGTCGAAGGCGGCGTGCATCTTGTCGAGCGAGCCGGCGGGCAGGAGAAGTTCGGGAGCTTTGAGCATAAACGGCGGGCAAAGTCGTGGATTCTAGAGATCACGTCCAGCCGCATCTTTGCGCCAGATCAAAAATCCGCGCGTTTATGCTAAAAAAAGCCCGTCTTTCGGTGAGGAACAGACGGGCTAGATAGCGGCTTAGAACAGGTACGGCGTGTAGCTGATACCGTGCGACAGCACGCCGGTCAGCTGGGCCACGTTTTCCGCGCTGGTGCTGAAGCTGGCCAGCACATCGGCCGCATCGACCTGATGGTTGTTCAGTAGGCCGATCCAGTAGTTCTGGCCTGTCTGGTCCGGTGTGCGGTGCAGCACGTTGGTGTAGAAGGCTGTAACGAGGTCTTTGTTGCTGATGCCAGCGCCATGCTTGTCCTGGAATTCTTGCGACCGGATGAAGGAATTGGCGACGTCGTACAGTGACGCACCCTTGTCCATTTGCGCAATCCAGTAGCCGACCCCGGCTGGGTCCGGCGCGCGGTCAAACGCGGCCTGGTACACGCGGTATGCCATGCCGGCCACGCCGTCCACGTCCAGTGCCACCATCTTGTCGGCGAATTGCAGGCGTTCGACGTTGATCAGGCTGTCGTTGCCGTCGCGACCCAGGCTGTCCACCACCTGCGCGCCCACCGCGCTGACGTTGATCTTGTAGTCGCCGCTATTGCCCTGGTAGCTAACAGTGTCCAGACCGCCGCCGCCGTTGATGAAGTCGTTGCCGCCGGTGCCGCTCCAGGCATCGCTCGCAGGCGTGCCGCTCAGGCTGACGCCGCCGTTGCTGCTCATGCCGGCGAACAGCTGGTAAACACCCTTGCCGCTGCTGCTGTGCGGGGCGGCGTCATTGATCTTGATGTAGTAGTCGCCGCCGCTGGCCAGTGTCGTGCTCAGCAGATTGCTGCCGTATTCGGTGCTGTCCAGCACGATCTTACCGTGGCTGTCGAGTATTGTTATGCCGACCCCGTACCCGTCCAGGCTGTAGACCTGCGGATGGACAAAGTTCAGGCTGAGCGTGCCGCCGCTGATGGCATTGACCTTGAAATAGTCGCTTTCGCCGCTGTTGATGGTGCCCATGATGGTGGTACCCAGCGGTACGCTTAGCGCAGTCGCGGCGCTGTGATTGGTGGTGCCGTTAAATACGACGCCAGCTTGGCTCACCAGCGTCGGTGTCAGGGTATAGGTGGCTTCATGCTTAGCGTCTTTGTTGCCATCGATGATCTTCAAGTAATAGTCGCCAGCGGCGGCCACAGTGGTGATGATGTTTTCGTGACCATACAGGGTCTGACGGATAACCAAGTTGCCGCTTGCGTCCAGGACGTCGACCAGAATCCCTGCGCCGCGCTTGCCGGCGCCGTCAGGATGCACGAAGTACAGATTCAGAAAGCCATCACTGTCGGCATGGACCTTGAACACGTCCGTGTCCCCAGCATTGAGGCCGCCGGTGATGGGTGCGCCCATGGCGCTGGCAATGGCGGTATCCAGGCTGTTGTTGGTGGCGCCGTCATAGGTCACTCCTGCCACGGTGGTCAGGGTTGGCGTGACAGTGTAGCTGTTGGTATCGTTGCTGGCGCTGCCATTAGCGTCGGCCACTCTGAGGTAGTAGGTGCCGGCGCTTGCCACAGTGGTGGCGAAGCTGGTGTTGCCATACACGGTTTGGGTGGTCAGTATATTGCCGAATCGATCTGTCAGCGAGAGCTCGATGGCTTGGCCGTTGCTGCCGGTGGCAGCCGGATGGCGGAAGTCGATCTTGACCACGCCGCCCGCATTGGCAGTCAGTTGATAGATGTCGGTCGCGTTATTGGCCAGCGTGCCTTGCAGGGCGTTGCCGAACGATGCGTTAGTGGTCGCCATGACTTCCTTGTCTAACCTCAGAGGTACAAAAAGAAGTCACATTGTATGTTTGGTATTAAATTATGTAAGGATTTTTGCCCGTATGCTGAAAAAAGCCCGTCCTTCAGTATAGAAGCGACGGGCTGGATGGGCGGTTTAGAACAAATACGGCGTGTAGCTGATACCGTGCGACAGCACGCCGGTCAGCTGGGCGACGTTCTCACCGCTGGTGCTGAAGCTGGCGAGTACATCGGCCGCATCGACCTGATGGTTGTCCAGCAGACCGACCCAGTAGTTCAGGCCGGCCTGGTCCGGCGCGCGGTGCAGCACGTTGGTGTAGAAGGCGGTGGCCAGGTCCTTGTTGCTCATGCCGGCGCCATGCTTGTCCTGGAACTCCTGCGACTGGATGAAGGAGTTGGCGACGTCGTGCAGCGACAGGCCTTTGTCCATCTGCGCGATCCAGTAGCCGACGCCGGCCGAGTCCGGCGCGCGGTCAAACGCGGCCTGGTACACGCGGTATGCCATGCCGGCCACGCCGTCCACGTCCAGCGCCACCATCTTGTCGGCGAATTGCAGGCGTTCGACGTTGATCAGGCTGTCGGAACCGTCGCGGCCGAGGCTGTCCACCACCTGCGCGCCGACCGCGCTGACGTTGATCTTGTAGTCACCGGCATTGCCCTGGTAGGTCACGGTGTCCTGTCCGAGGCCGCCGTTGATGAAGTCGTTGCCGGTGGTGCTGGCGAGTTTCTCGCTCGCCGCCGTGCCGTTCAGGTTGACGCCGCCGTTGCTGCTCATGCCGGCAAACAGTTTGTACACACCCTTGGCGGCGCTGCTGTACTGCGCGGCGTCGCTGATCTTGATGTAATAGTCGCCACCGCCAGCCAATGTCGTGCTTAGCAGGTCGCTGCCGTATTCGGTCTTGGCCAGCACAGTCTTGCCATTGCTGTCGAGTACCGTCACGCCGATCGCGCGGCCGTTGCTGCCGATGCCGTCCGGGTGGCTGAAGTTCAGGTTCAGGATGCCGCCGCTACCGGCGCTGAACTTGAAGTAATCGCTGTCGGCGCCGTTCAGCGTACCCATGATGGTGGTGCCGAGTGGCGCGCTGAGCGCGGTGGTAGTGCTGTTGTTGGCGGCGCCGTCATAGACCACGCCAGGCTGATTCAGCAAGGTCGGCGTCAGCGTGTAGGTTCCGCCGTGAGCGCTGTAGCGGTCGTCATCGACCACCTTCAGGTAATAGTCGCCGGCGGCGGCGATGGTGGTGACGAAGGTGGTGTTGCCGGACAAGGTCTGGCTGGTGACGGTGTTACCGGCGGCGTCGAGCACTGCCACCACGGTCGAGGTGCCGTTGTTGCCGGCGCCGTTGGGGTGCTGGAAATTCAGTGTCAATACACCACCGCTGTCGGCATGCACCTTGAACATGTCAATGTCACCTGCATTCAGGCTGCCAGTGATGGCCGCGCCCATGGGGCTGGTGATGGCGGTGGCGGTGGTGTTGTTGGCGGCGCCATCGTAAGTGGTGTTGGCGCTGGTGCTAAGCGTCGGCGTCAGCGTGTAAGTGCCGCTGTGCGCGCTGTAGCGGTCGTCATCGACCACCTTCAGGTAATAGTCGCCGGCGGCAGCAACGGTGGTGACGAAGGTGGCGTTGCCGTACAAGGTCTGGCTGGTGACGACGTTGCCGTCGGCGTCGAGCACGGCTACCACGGTCGAGGTGCCGTTGTTGCCGGCGCCGTTGGGGTGCACAAAATTCAGCGTCAGCACGCCGCCGCTGTCGGCATGCACTTTGAACATGTCAATGTCGCCGGCGTTAAGGCTGCCGATGATGGCCGCGCCCATGGCGCTGGAAATCGCGGTGTTGGTGGTGTTGTTGGCGGCGCCATCGTAAGTGGTGTTGGCGCTGGTGCTGAGCGTCGGCGTCAGTGTGTAGGTGCCGCTGTGCGTGCTGTAGCGGTCGTTATCGACCACCTTCAGGTAATAGTCGCCGGCGGCGGCAACGGTGGTGACGAAGGTGGCGTTGCCGGACAAGGTCTGGCTGGTGACGACGTTGCCGTCGGCGTCGAGTACGGCCACCACGGTCGAGGTGCCGTTGTTGCCGGCACCGTTGGGATGCACAAAATTCAGTGTCAGCACGCCGCCGCTGTCGGCATGGACTTTGAACATGTCAATGTCGCCGGCGTTCAGGCTGCCGGTGATGGCCGCGCCCATAGCGCTGGAAATCGCGGTGTTGGTGGTGTTGTTGGCGGCGCCATCGTAAGTGGTGTTGGCGCTGGTGCTGAGCGTCGGCGTCAGTGTGTAGGTGCCGCTGTGCGTGCTGTAGCGGTCGTTATCGACCACCTTCAGGTAATAGTCGCCGGCGGCGGCGACCGTGGTGACGAAGGTGGCGTTGCCGGACAGGGTCTGGCTGGTGACGACGTTGCCGTCGGCGTCGAGCACGGCCACCACGGTCGAGGTGCCGTTGCTGCCAGCGCCGTTGGGGTGCTGGAAATTCAGTGTCAATATGCCGCCGCTGTTGGCATGGACCTTGAACATGTCGGTGTCGCCCGCGTTCAGGCTGCCGGTGATGGCGGCGCCCATGGCGATGGCCGTGGCGGTGGTGTTATTGATGGCGCCGTCATAAGTCACGCCGGCCACGGTGGTCAGTGTAGGGGTGACGGTATAGCTACCCGCATCGTTGCTGGTGTTGCCGTTACCATCGGCCACTTTCAGGTAGTAGGCACCGGCGGCCGCCACGGTGGTGACAAAACTGGTGTTGCCGTAGACAGTTTGCGTGATCAGCACGTTGCCGAGTTGGTCGGTCAGCGTCAGGTCGATGGCTTTACCATTGCTGCCGGCGCCTGCCGGATGCAAGAAATCGATCTTTACTACACCGCCGGCGTTGGCCGTCAGCTGATAGGTGTCGGTCGCGTTGTTGGCGAGCGTGCCCTGTGCCGGGCTGCCGAAGGTTGCGTTGGTAGTTGCCATGTCTTCCCCTGTCTGACCTGAAAGGTATTAAAAAAGAGCTCACATTGTATTGTCGGTATTTAATTTCCGTAAAGCATTATTTTTGTCGAATATTCACGTTGTCGGATGGCAGGTAAACCTAAGTGCATTTATGCTGACAAAAATGTCATAAACAAGCGCGAAAGGATTCGTTTTCAATCGCTTTTGAAATAGTTACTCTGGGAAATTAACTGGAGAGACATCATGAGCGAACCTCAACCATTGAACGATCAGGAATGGGCCGACCTGCTGTCGCCGACGCGGCGCGGCGTGCTCACACGGGGTGGCCTGGTGGCGGCGCTGGCCGCCAGCGGCTTGAGCGCCAATGCGCTGGCGCAGCAGGCTGCACCGACTGCTGCCTCGCCGGGGCCGGCGCCGGCGCCGCGCCGCAAGCCGGACGGCAAAAGCCCGTGGGGCTACGAGACGTACAAGGAGCCGACGCCGCGTCCGCTCAGCGTGCGTCCCGGCGAGCAGCTATTGCCGAAGGAACCGCGTCCGTACACCGACATCGAAAGCTATCACGCGCATATTTATTTCGACGAAGATACCTATGACAAGGCGGTGCTGTTGCGCAAGTGGACGGCCGACCGTTTCAGTGTCGAACTGGGCAACTGGAACCACGAGCCGCGCGGGCCGCACGTGACGCCGTCGTTTTACTTCGGCTTCGCCAACGAGCTGCTGCCGGTGATCGTGCCGTGGTTGCAGCTGAACAGCCTGGGGCTGACCATCCTGCTGCACCCGAATACAGACGATCCGCGCGCCGACCACCTGTACTACACGCTATGGGTCAACCGTTCGCAGCCGGTGAATGCCTACGCCATGAAGAAACCGGGGCCGGGCGAGGAAAGGGTCGAGCAAATTTACCCGAACACCCGGCCGTCGGTGAAGATCGAGACGGGCCGGGCTTGAGTGCTTGAAGCGGTGCGTCAGCTTTTCTTCTGCGCGGCGATCCAACGATTGACCGCCGCGTCGAGCACGTCCAGCGGCACCGAGCCGTGCGACAGCACCTCGTTGTGGAAGGCGCGCAGGTCGAAGTTCGGCCCCAGCGCTTTCTCGGCGCGGGTGCGCAGTTCGCGCAGCTTCAGTTCGCCAATCTTGTAGCTCAGCGCCTGGCCGGGAATGGCGATGTAGCGCTCGACTTCCTGCACCGCCGTCACCTCATCCTGCGGCACATTGTCCTTGAAGTAGGCGATGGCCTGTTCGCGCGTCCAGCCTTTCGAGTGGATGCCGGTATCGACCACCAGCCGCACGCCGCGCCAGATTTCCGCCGTCAGGCGGCCGACCCACTGCCACGGATCGTCATACATGCCGATCTCCTGGCCCAGCATTTCGCTGTACAAGCCCCAGCCTTCCGAGAACGCGATGCTGCTGCCGAAACGGCGGAAGTCCGGCAGGCCGGTGGTTTCCTGCGCCAGGCTGCGCTCGAAGTGGTGGCCGGGGATGGCTTCGTGCAGGAAGAAGGCGTTGGTGGTGAAGCGGGTGCGCGTCTCCGGCTTGTAGGCGTTGTAGTAGAAGATGCCGGGACGCTTGCCGTCGACCGAGCCGCGCTGGTACGAGGCCGGCGCGGCGCTGACTTCGCGGAAGGCCTCGACCGGACGGATTTCAAACGGCGCCTTCGGCACGGTGGCGAACAGCAGGCCGACCTTGGCTTCCACGCGCGGACGCAGCGCCTCGTAGGAGGCCTGGATTTCATCGCGGGTCTTGAAGCGCAGTTCCGGCGCGGTGTTCAGATAGTTGAAGAATTCGCGCAGCGTGCCCTTGAAGCCGACGCGCACCTTGGCTTCCTCGAACTGGGCGCGGATGCGCGCCACTTCGCGCAGGCCGATGTCGTGGATCTCGGCCGGCGTCAGCGTGGTGGTAGTGGAGCGGCGCGCCAGGAAGGCGTACCAGTCCTGGCCGCCGGGCAGGGCGCCGATGCCGGCGCTGTCGCGACCGGCCGCCAGATAGGTGTCGCGCATGAAGGCCAGTAGCTTGCGGTTGGCCGGCGCCAGCTGTTCGCGCACCAGCTTGCCGTAGGCTTCAGTCAGGCGCGCCTGCTCGGCGGAGCTGAACGAGGCCGGGAATTTGCGCACCGGCTGCATATAGGTGCTCTTGCTCAGGTCGTCGGTGCCGACATTTTCCAGCTGCGGCAACACGCGGCCGATCAGCGCCTTCGGCATGACCACGCCTTGCGCGATGCCTTTGCGCATATCGTCCAGCATGGCATCGACCGCCGGCGCGTAGCCGGCCGCGCGTTGCAGCCAGTTGTCGTAGTCCTGCACCGTCTGGAACGGCTGGGCCGAGGTGCCGGAACCAAGCTGGGCCAGCGTCAGGTGCAGGCCGGAGAACTGGTCGACCGGCACCAGGTCGGACGGGAAGCGCAGGCCGTTCAGCACCTCTTGCAGGCGATAGCGCAGCAGGTCATAGCTGATGCGGTCTTCCGGCGGCAGCGGTGCCGGGTCGAATTCGGCGCTGCGCGCCAGGTATTTTTCCGCCAGCGCACGGCTCTGCGCGCGGCCCTCGGCCGAGGTAACGGCGCCGAACTGGTTGTTGTAGCGCTGGTCGCCATTGTAGGTGGCGGCGATCGGGTTCTCGCGCAGGAAGTCTTCCCAATAATCGGCGTACAGCTGGTTCATCTTTTCCGGCGTGGCCGGCGTTTTCGTTTGCGCGAAGGCGGGCAGGGCGGCGCACAGCAGGGTGCACAGCAGCAGCGGCAGAGGGCGGGTCATGTATTCCTTTCGTTATCGACAACCGTGAAAGGATAGCATGGCGCGCCACGCAAAAAAGCCGGGCGACGCCGAATCAGGTCTGTTGCGCCATCTTCTTGCAGGACTCAAAAGTGCGCTCGGGGTTGTCGCCCCAAAAGAGTGGCTCAAACTTGTCGCCGATCAGTTCCAACTGCTCTTGCAGCGCCGGCCGGTCGTTGGCCATGCAGGCGAAATACGCATACATATTGCGGTGGTCGGTGTGCGGATAGCGCTTCAACCGGTCTTCAAAGCCGATTTTCATGCTGGTCCAGGAGGCGTTGGTGCTGGTGAACAGCGCCTGCGACAGCTGGGCATAGCTGAGACCTGCATAAAGCCGCGCATACATTTCCAGGCCGCGCTGGTCGCGGGTGTGCTTGTCCACCCACGCGATGTAGCGCTCCATGATCGGGATGTCGCCACCCCACTTCGGCAGCAGCGCCTCCTGCATGGAGAAATACAGATCGTCGTCATCGGGGTTCTTGGCGATGCCGGCCTCGAATATCCGCCTCAGCTGCTCCTTATCCCAGCTCAAGTCGCGGCCAATCGTCAGCATGCTCCTGTTCCAGCTGCTGTCGTTGGCGGCGAGTGCCTCGTTCTTTTGCAATTGTTCCCTGGCCAGGTCGATATATTTTGCAAACTCGGCCCATGCCGTGGCCGAGACCGTGTTTGCGTAGCCGTTTCCGCGCCGCGCCCATGCATGCGCCTTCAGGCTGCTGGCGTAGAGCAGTTGGGCCAGCACCGATTGCGGGTACTGGCGCGCCCATTGTCCTGTCAGTGCATCGAGTTGCTGGTAGTACTCGTCGCTAACGCGGAGGCTGGAATCGTTGATCTTGCCAATGCCCATCCAGAAATGCTTTACGCGCGGCGTGCCAGTGAGTTCGGAGCGCACGCCCGCCTTGCCGTAAATCGCGTACAAGCGTTCGAGTTCAGCGAAGTTGCCTTGCCGGTAGGCCGTTTCGACCTGATCGACCACGGTGGGCTTCGCTTGCGCCTGCTCCTGCGCCTTGACCGGCATGGCGGCCAGGGCCATGAATAGGGTCGCGCACAACGCGCGATAGAAATGAGTGAATTTCATTTATCAGCCTCAGTCAGATACCACTTCAGTTCAACCTGCGATATCGGTTTATTGTCCGGCGAGTTTTTGTGCCGCTTTTCGGCAGCCTCCAACGCGACAGCATCGAACAGCGTTTCAAAGACGATGGGGGCGTTGTCGGACACCCCTGGCACCGTGATCTTGCGCGATACCACCAGAGCCTTGAGGAACTTGCCCTGATCATCGGTATGGGTTTCAATGATTGTCGATCCTTCCGCGCCGAAAAATGCGGCGACAGGTGGATAGGCTGGTTTTCCTTCGCCTGGGCGCTGCGCGGCAGCCTTCTGGACAACCGGCGCCGGCGCGTAATCCTTGGCGTCGATCATGGTTGAATAGCGATAGAGAGTGAGCGCTGTGATCTTGTCGACCTTGCCGCTTGCTAATTGAGAGGCGAGCCACCATTGGTTTTTGGCGCAGTTGTCCCAGCGGTCCGCCCAGCCCGGCTGGTTCGGTTTGCGGTCCAGCTCAAACACTCGGCTCGCCAGGCCCGGTGTCATGGGCGCGGCGGCGACTTTCTGGCCTGCGCGCAAGCGTGCGATGGCTTGGTTGGCCCCGTTGAGCTCTTGCGCCGAAGGGCGTGCTGGCAGGTGCTGACGCCTGGTCCCCCAACGGGACAGTAATTCCCGTTCCCCCGCCAACAGTGCCGCTCGGCTATCCGCAGGCGCGGTCTGGATCAGCGCGATTCGTTGGGAAAAATAAGCCGTACCAGGCATGTCGCACGCCGCTGGCGCCAGCGCGGCTTTCAGCCAGGCCTCGTCTTGCGCCGGCCCGCCGCTCTCTACCGACCAGATCGCTAATTCGTTGACCGAGCGGGCGTACAGCGCCCCCATTTGTGCGCGGCTCAGCAGGCCGGCATTTCCCGATGCCGCTCGTGCTTGCGCGATCCACTCCGGCGCCGCCGTTCGCACGCGCGCCAAATGTTCCTGCGCAATCTGGTTTGCGGCCTGGCGCAAGGATGGGTCCAGCGGCAAATCGTCCGGCAGCTGAAAAACCTGCTTGTGCCACATCATCATGTTGCCGATGGTTTCCTGATCCTGCGTCGCCAAAAGCTCTTGCGCTGTGGGCGTCGCCGCAGGAGCGGAGCCGACTAACGGCAACAACACGGCGCAATGGATGGCGAATCCCAACCACCCGCGCTTACGCATTTTAATCAGCAAGTGCATCTCCCCGTTCCGTTTTTTATTTCGGATTCTACGCTAGCGGCTTGCGGAGCGGTGCAAAAAAATTAACACGATGAATGTTGCTGATATCGGTGTACTTGATGCGGTCAGCCTATTCGCGAACTGAGCGGCTAGTTGGGAGAATTTAGTATCTGCATGATAGTGGGATCAGCCGCATATTTCTTCGTCAGCTTGATTGGCAAACGACCGGTTTTTTGGCACTCTCCCGCGAGTTCACAGTCGCGGCGCCATTGGATCAGATATCTGACGTCGGCACGAAGCGCTTTTTTTTCTTCATTCGCATTTCGTTCTCGGCATTCGCTGGACCAGCGGTCCACTTTCATTAGACGAATCTGTTCGCCTTGCGTCTGAAGTCGAAGGCAGTCGTTGCCCTTGGTGTATTGAAGAATGCAGAATGACAATCCCTCGCTACAAGAATCCACCTCAGTGTATCCGTTTTCTGCTAACTGCCTTTCCAATCCCATATATTCACCTGAAGACAAGTGGGCTAGCGGATCTGCGCGCCATCCTGCAGCGTAGAGTTGTTCTCTCGCCTTGGTAAAGGGCGCGCCGGCTTTGAGGGCGGCTGGCAAGGCGTAGCCGAGCGAAGTAACTGTTAAGAGCGCTAAGGCGGTGAGGGAAAATTTTTTCACTTGGTTGTGCCACCTTCGGATTTATAGACTGCCTCGAAGTGATCGAACCTTACATAAGGTTGTTCATAGCGGCCAGGTTCACCTCGTCCCTTTGGAAGTGCTGCCCATTGTCGCGACGCTTCAGATACGCCAGCCTCGATATCGCCTTCCTTAATTTTCTCGATCACACCTCGCCTACGCAGGATGGAAACCGCGATTAGGTCATACTCGGTTTCTGCAAGTGGCTCGTCAGGATCTTCGCCGATCAAGACATATTTGTCGTCGAACATTTTTACTATGTCTGGCCAGGGAGCGAGCGATTGATGGTAATGTGGAACTGCATTACATTTTGATGCAACAGACCGCGAGGACATCATCATGGCGATATTGACAGTTACCGCACGAGGGCAAGTCACCTTGAAAAAAGAGGTGCTCCAGCATTTGGGCATCAAACCTGGCGACAAGATCGAACTCGACTTGCTGCCGGATGCCAAGGGAATGGTGAAAGCTGCCCAGCCTGGTGCAAGCATAGGCGGCTTCGTCGGTTTACTCGCGGGGCGGACAAAGAAAGTTGCGACTTTGGAGGAAATCAACGAGGCATCTGCGCAGGGCTGGTCGGGTGGTACATGAAGGTAACGGTCGATACGAACGTCCTTGTTCGCGCCGTGGTCCAGGACGACCCGATGCAGGCGCAGCAGGCAAGCACCGTCTTGCTGGATGCAGCGTTGATCGCGGTGACGCTGCCCACGTTGTGCGAGTTGGTTTGGGTTTTACGTAAGGTCTATGGCTTCCCGGTTGGGGATGTGGCGCAGGCGATTCGGGCACTGGTGGCTACGGCAAATGTCGAAATGAATCGACCCGCAGTGGTGGCTGGGCTGGAGGTGTTGGGAGCGGGCGGTGATTTCGCGGACGGCGTGATTGCCTACGAGGGGAATTGGCTTGGTGGCGAAACCTTTGTTTCTTTTGACAAAAAGGCCGTCGCGTTGTTGGTGGCTCAAGGCCAATCCGCGCGTCTGTTGTAGGCGAGCAGACTTTTCCTGATCCAGCCGGAGGCCGGAAATAGACCGGACACGAGAACTACGAATCCTCCAATGCTCCAATGCAAAACGCCCACTGGCATGAGTGGGCGTTGCGTGAAACATAATCTTGGTGGCCCGGGGCGGAATCGAACCACCGACACAAGGATTTTCAATCCTCTGCTCTACCAACTGAGCTACCAGGCCAAGGACCAGAATTATAGCAGCTCGACGGCAAAGTGCAAGTGGCAATTTTCATTTCCTGTAAAACGCTATAATGGCCGGATGAATAAGCCCACCTCCACCGCAGCGCTGCGCGTGACTGAAAGTGACATCTGTATCGTTGGCAATGGCGCGATTGCCAAGACTGCCGCGCTGGGTCTGGCCCAGGCCGGCCTGAGCGTGACCTTGGTCGGTCCGCCGGTCCCGCCGCCGCCGGCAGGGGCCGACCAGGGGTGGGATGCGCGCGTCTACGCGCTGAATCACACCGCCTATCATCTGCTGTCTTCTCTTAGAGTGTGGGACGCGCTGGACCACAGCCGCGTGGCGCCGGTCGATGCGATGATCGTCCACGGCGACGGTCCGCAGGCCGGCGGCCTGGCCTTCGACGCCTACGGCGCTCACGCCAACACGCTGACCTGGATACTGGAAGACCGCAATTTGAATCAGGCGCTGGACGCCGCGCTGCGTTTCGCGCAGAACGTCAAGCTGGTCACCGGCCGTGCTATCGGCCTGCTGCGCGACGAAGGCAGCGCCACCGTGCAACTGGACGACGGCGGCACCATCAAGGCCGCGCTGGTGGTCGGCGCCGACGGCGCACAATCGTGGGTACGCGGGCAATGCGATATCGGTCTCGATTACCGCAGCTATAACCAGCGCGCGGTAGTTTCCAATTTTGAATGTGAGAAGCCGCACCACGGCGCCGCACAGCAATGGTTCACCGGCGCCGAAGGCATCGTCGCCTTGCTGCCGCTGCCGGGCAACAAGGTGTCGCTGGTGTGGTCGGCGCCGGAGCAGCTGGCGGATACGCTGCGCGCCGAGTCGGCGCAGCAGATCGCCGACCGCCTGGCCGTCTTCGCGCAGGAAAAGCTTGGTGCGCTGACGCCGCTGCAACCCGAGCTGGTGCGCGATTTCCCCTTGCGCCTGATCCGCCCGCACGCGATGGTGGCGCCGCGCGTGGCCCTGATCGGCGACGCCGCCCATGTGGTCCATCCGCTGGCCGGCCATGGCATGAACCTGGGCTTCGGTGATGTGGTGCAGCTGATTAAAACCCTGTCCGAACGCGAGCCGCAGCGCGCCATTGGCGACGACCGCGTGCTGGCCCGCTACGCGCGCGCGCGCAAGGAAGATGTGCTGCTGATGCAGGTCACTACCGACGGCCTGGCGCGCCTGTTCGAGACGGATATCGAGCCGCTGCGCGTGGTGCGCAATTTCGGATTAAACTTGTTGGACAAATTACCTGTGCTGAAGCGCAGCCTGATCTCTCACGCGATGGGCAAGTAAGCAGCATTTACCGGAGAAGTTATGAGAAACACCAAGATCGCTTTACTGTCGCTGTCCGTATTGATGGCATCCTGCGTGGAAGCGCAAACGCCGCCGAGCACCGACGCGATCAAGAAGCTGATCGAGCCGCGCCTGGGTGCCAACGTCAAAGTCGATTCGGTGACCGAGACGCCTTACAGCGGCCTGTATGAAGTGCGCATCGGCAGCGACATCCTGTACACCGACAAAACCGCGACCTATCTGGTCAACGGCCATATCTTCAACCTGACCACCGGCGCCGACCTGACCCGCGAGCGCATCGAGGAACTCACCAAGATCAAGTTCTCCGACCTGCCGCTGGATAAAGCGCTGAAGAGCGTCAAGGGCGACGGTTCGCGCGTGATCGCGGTGTTCGAAGACCCCAACTGCGGCTACTGCAAGCGCCTGCGCCAGACCACGCTGAAGGAAACCGACAACGTCACGGTCTACACCTTCATGTACAACATCCTGTCGGACGATTCCTTCGTCAAGTCGAAGAATGTGTGGTGCGCGCAGGACCGCCAGAAGGCCTGGGATGACTGGATGTTGAACGGCAAGGTGCCGGCCACCGCCGCCGCAGGCTGCGAGTCGCCGAACGATGAGGTGCTGGCGCTGGGCCGCAAGCTGGCCATCCAGGGCACGCCGGCGATCTTCTTCGCCGACGGTTCGCGCATCCCCGGCGCGATCGACGCCAAGGCGCTGGAAGACAAGTTCAGCAAGCTCAAAAAATAAAAGCTCCGTAGCCAACCACAGTAGCCAAAACAGGGAGAATTGAATGATCACGTTAAACATCAACGGTAAAGATGTGCAGGTGGATGCCGACCCGTCGACGCCCATTCTGTGGGCCTTGCGCGATAACCTGAATATGACCGGCACCAAGTTCGGCTGCGGCATGGCGCTGTGCGGCGCCTGCACCGTACATCTGGCGGGGGAGCCGATCCGCTCCTGCGTGACGCCGATTTCGGCGGCCGTCGGCCAGAAGATCACCACCATCGAGGCGATGGAAAACGATAAAGTCGGCAAGGCGGTGCAGGATGCCTGGGTCAAGATCGATGTGCCGCAATGCGGCTACTGCCAGAGCGGCCAGATCATGAGCGCCACGGCGCTGCTGCGCACGAACAAGAATCCGTCGGATGCCGATATCGACAACGCCATGGCCGGCAATATCTGCCGCTGCGGCACCTATCAGCGCATCCGCGTTGCCATCAAAGACGCTGCCAAAGCGATCGCCTGAGGAGGCCATTATGCGTATCGAATGGCTTAATCAAGGCACGATCGCCAGTGCCTCGGCTTCCGGCATGTCGCGCCGTGGCTTCATGAAAGCAGGCGCGGTCGCCAGCGGCGGCCTGGTGCTGGGCTTCTTCATGCCCGGCGCGGGCCGCTGGGCCAACGCGCAGCAGCCGGCCGCCAAGGTCTATGAACCGAACGCCTTCCTGCACATCGCGCCGGACAATACGGTGACGGTGCAGGTCAATCGCCTGGAGTTCGGCCAGGGCGTGCAAACCTCGCTGCCGATGCTGATCGCGGAAGAACTGGAGGCGGATTGGTCGCAGGTGAAGGGCGCGCTGGCGCCGGCTGGCGATCAATATAAAGATCCGGCTTTCGGCATACAGATCACCGGCGGCTCGGGCAGCATTGCGCACTCGTATATCCAGTACCGCGAAATCGGCGCCAAGGCGCGCGCGATGCTGATCGCCGCAGCGGCAGAACAATGGAAAGTGCCGGCGGAGCAGATCAAAACCGTCAAGGGCACGCTGATCGGCCCCGCAGGCCAGAAAGCCACCTACGGCGCGATGGCCGATGCGGCCATGAAGCAGCCGGTGCCCGCCACCGTCAAACTGAAAGACGCGAAGGACTTTACGCTGATCGGCAAGCCGGTCAAGCGTCTCGACGCGCGCGCCAAGTCCACCGGCAAGCAGCAGTTCGGCATGGACTTCAAGGCGCCCGACAGCAAGGTCGCCGTGGTTGCGCGTCCGCCGGTGTTCGGCGCCAAGGTCGCCAAGCTGGATGCCAGCAAGGCCAAGGCCATCAAGGGCGTGATCGCTGTGCTGGAAGTGAAGACCGACCGTGGCGGCAGCGGCGTGGTGGTGATCGCCGACGGCTACTGGCCGGCCAAGAGCGGCCGCGAGGCGCTGGTCATCGACTGGGATACCAGCGGCGTCGAGAAAGTCAGCAGTGACAAGCAAGTGGCGGAGTTCAAGGCGCTGTCGCAAAAGCCGGGCAATCCAGTGCGCACCGCAGATACCTCGAAGCTGGCCGGCGCGGCGAAGAAAATCTCCGCCGTGTATGAATTCCCATACCTGGCGCACGCGCCGATGGAGCCGCTGAACTGCGTGGTCGACCTGCGCCAGGACGGCTGTACGGTGTGGGCTGGCTCGCAGTTCCAGACCGTCGATCAGGGCGCGATTGCCGCCACCGCCGGCCTGAAACCGGAGCAGGTGGTGCTGAACACGATGATGGCCGGCGGCGGCTTCGGCCGCCGTGCGGTGCCGACCTCCGATTATCTGGTGGAAGCGGTCAACATCGCCAAGGTATGGCAGGCCGCTGGCCACAAGGAACCGGTCAAGGTGATCTGGAGCCGCGAGGACGACATCAAGGGCGGCTACTATCGGCCGTCGCACGTCCACCGCGCCAATATCGGGCTGGATGCCAAGGGCGAGATCGTCGGCTGGGATCACGTGATCGTCGGCCAGTCGATCACCAGCGGCACGCCGTTCGAGCCGATGATGGTGAAGAACGGCGTCGATGCCACCATGGTCGAAGGCATGGGCGAACCGTACGAAGTGCCGCTGAACCTGAGCGCGCACACGGTCAAGGCCAACGTGCCGGTGCTGTGGTGGCGTTCCGTCGGTTCGACCCACACTGCGTTTGTGATAGAAACCCTGATCGACGAAGCCGCGCATGCCGCCAAAGTTGATCCAGTGGCCTACCGCAAAAAGCTGATGGGCGAGAAGGGCAAGCGCCACATCGCCGCGCTGGAACTGGCGGTCGCCAAGTCCGGCTACGGCAAGAAGGCTTTGCCGAAAGGCCAGGCGTATGGCGTGGCGGTGCACGAGTCGTTCAACACCGTGATCGCCTATGTGGTGGTGGCTTCCGTTAAAGACGGCACGCCGAAACTGCACAAGGTCACGGCGGGCGTCCACTGCAACACGGCGGTGAATCCTCTGACCGTCGAGGCGCAGATCCAGGGTGCGGCGCTGATGGGTCTTGGCATGACCTTGCCGGGCGCCGCCATCACGCTGAAGGACGGCGTGGTCGAGCAGCAGAACTTCAGCGACTACACCGTGGCGCGCATCACTGACATGCCGAAGATCGACGTCCATATCGTGCCGTCCAACGATCCGCCAACCGGCATGGGCGAACCCGGCCTGCCGCCATTGGCGCCGGCCTTTGCCAACGCACTGTTCAAATTGACCGGCAAGCGCCTGCGCAAGCTGCCGTTCGATCTGGCCAGCGCCTGAGCGGGATGGCGATAACCGGCATCCTGCTGGCCGCCGGACGCGGTCGACGCTTCGACCCGTCCGGTGTACAAAACAAACTGCTGCAAACGCTGGCCGACGGCGAAACCGTCGTCGCTGCCAGTGCGAAGAATATGCTGGCCGCGCTCCCGCGCGTGCTGGCCATCGTGCGCGAAGGTGACGACCAAGTCGCCGCGCTGCTGGGCCGTCTCGGTTGCGAAGTGCGCGTCTGCGCCGATGCGGACCTGGGCATGGCCGAATCCCTCATTACCGCCATCGAACACACCAAGGCCGCAGAAGGCTGGCTGATAGGACTGGGCGACATGCCTTACGTCCGGCCGGAGACCATGCGCGCCTTGGCCGCTACAATAGAGCGTGGCGCGCACATCGCGGCGCCCGTGTTTGAGGGAAGGCGCGGCAATCCCGTCGCCTTCAGTGCATATCACTTGCCGCTGCTGTTGGCGCTGGAAGGCGACCAGGGCGCGCGGGCGATTTTAAAAAGCCATCCGGTGAGCGAAGTGGCGGTCGATGATGAAGGCATCGTGCGCGACATCGACACAAGACAGGATTTAAGATGAAAAAACCGAGCAAAAAACTTCCGGCTATCGCCTATACCATCGTCGGCCACGATCTGGCGGCGCACCTGTTCCACGTCTCGCTCACGGTGGCCGCGCCGGATGAAGGCGGCCAGATTTTCGCGCTGCCGGCCTGGATACCGGGCAGCTATATGATCCGTGAGTTTTCCCGCAACATTGTGCGCATCCGCGCCGAATCGAAGGGCGAGGCGGTTGAACTGACCAAGCTGGATAAGCATTCCTGGCAGGCCGCGCCACTGACCGACCGCAGCGCCGCGCTGACGCTGCACTATGAAGTCTACGCCTGGGATCTGTCGGTGCGCGCCGCGCATCTGGACCAGAATCACGGCTTCTTCAACGGCACCAGCGTGTTCCTGCGCGTGCTCGGTCAGGAAGCGCAGCCGCATGTGGTCGATATCCAGCGTTCGGGGCACGAAGCGGCGCAAAGCTGGCGCGTGGCCACCTCGCTGCCGGAGCTGAAGGCCAAGCGTTATGGTTTTGGCACCTATATCGCATCGAACTACGATGAGCTGATCGACCATCCGGTGGAGCAGGGCGACTTCGCGCTGGCCACTTTCAAGGCGCATGGCATCCCGCACGACATCGTCATCACCGGCCGCGTGCCGAAGCTGGACCTGGCGCGCCTGAGCGCCGACTTGAAAAAGATCTGCGAAACCCAGATCGCCTTCTTTGAGCCGAAGACCAAAGAGGCCCCGATGGACCGTTATGTGTTCATGACCATGGCGGTGGGCGATGGTTACGGCGGCCTGGAGCACCGCGCCTCGACCGCGCTGATCTGCAATCGTGGCGACCTGCCGACCACCTCGGCCAGAAACAAGGACGTCAGCGACGGCTATTTGCAATATCTGGGCTTGTGCAGCCACGAGTATTTCCATACCTGGAACGTCAAGCGCATCAAGCCGGCGGCGTTTGCGCCATATAACCTGCAAGTCGAAAATTATTCTCCGCTGTTGTGGCTGTTTGAAGGTTTCACCAGTTACTACGATGATTTGATGCTGGTACGCGCCGGCATTATCGCCGAACCAGCCTATTTCAAATTGTTGGGTAAAACCGTAGGCAGCGTATTGCGTGGCATCGGCCGTACCAAGCAAAGCGTGGCCGATTCGAGCTTCGACGCCTGGGGTAAATATTATCGCCAGGATGAGAATGCGCCAAATTCCATCGTCAGTTATTACACCAAGGGTTCTTTAATCGGATTGGCATTGGATCTGAGTATTCGCGCTAAAACTGGTGGCAAAAAATCGCTGGATGACGTAATGCGGGAATTATGGACGCGTTATGGCCGGGATTTCTATGCCGGTGGCGGCCGTGGCGTTACACCTGCTGAAGCCGAGGCATTATTCGATGAAATCAGCGGCGGCCGATTCAAACCGTTCTTCGATAAATATATTCGCGGAACGGAAGACCTGCCACTGGCTAAATTGCTGGCACCCTTCGGCGTTAAATATATCGATGAGCGTAAATCGGCCAAGCCGAGTTTCGACGCCAATCTGGGCAAGGACGGAAATGATTGCAAGCTGTCGGCCGTCCATGAAAATGGCGCCGCTCACCGCGCCGGATTATCGGCCGGCGATATTCTGATCGCAGTCGATGGCCTGCGCGTGAATGCCGCCAACCTGGATAATCTGCTGTCGCGCTACGCCGTTGGCGATACGGTGGCGGTGCACGCTTTCCGACGCGACGAGCTGATGACCTTCGACGTGACGCTGCAGGGCGACCGCGTGCCCGGCATCTCGCTAACGCTGGAGCCGGCGGCGAAGAAATCCACCGGCCCGTTGCGTCCGAGCGCGAGCCACTAAAAACAACGCCAGAAGGCCGCATCCGACCGATGCGGCCTTTTTTTGCCTTTTACATGCCAGTTTTTGGCATGTAAAAGCCAACTTCCAGCGCATAGTGGCCGAATTCCCCACCCCTGCGGATTTGTGGTTTAGAATCGCCGCACATGATATTGCCCGACCCGAACACCATACTGCTGATGTCGACGCTGATGGCTGGCGCCATGAGTGTGGTTCTGTACTCAGCCCATCTGAACTTCCCCAAAGAGATCCGAGGCTTGCGCGAATGGGCGCTGGCACTGGTGTTACTGGTGGGCGGCGTGCTGCTGTTCGCCGCGCATGGCAAATCCAATATTCTTTTATTGGTGGCCAACATTCTCATGATTTGCGGATTGGGAATGACCGTCATCGGCACCGAACGGTTTTATGAATTGCGGCCGTCCTGGTGGCTATATCACTCCACCTGGATATTGGTGGGTTTATTGCTCGGTTATTTCCTGTGGATAGAAAAGGATTTTCTTATCCGCGTAGTTATTTCCTCCATATTTGTATTCATATTGCATGCCCGCGTTATATATGTGGTATTGCGCTATGGCGACCGGCATTTTTCCGCTTTATTTTTTGTAAGCCTGGTGGTGATTGAGGCGGCTATTGTGGGCGCGCGTGGCATCCTTGCATTGACTAATCGCGGGGACGTTAATCTTCTGGGCACAGGCACCTTCGCGGCTTTATATCTGGCGGCCGCGCATTTCATGACGTTGATGATGACCGTCGGTTTTATGACGGTTTGCACGCGCCGTCTGCAAACCACGCTGGAACGCCGTTCGACACTGGACCCGTTAACCCTGACATTAAACCGTCGCGGTTTCGCCGATATTTACGCCAAAGAGCATGCTTTGATGCGCCGCGAAGGAACATTCATGACCATGCTGAATATCGACATCGATTACTTCAAAAGGATTAATGACTCGCACGGCCATGCCGTTGGCGATTGCGTGCTGGTCGATATGGCGCAAATGATCGCCAAAGCGCTGCGCGCGTCGGATCATATTGCCCGTTTCGGCGGCGAGGAATTCGTGGTGCTGCTGCCGGCCACCGGCCTGGACCGGGCCTTGCAGATCACCGAGCGCATCCAGACGGTGCTGCGCACGCCGCGCATAGACGTGCCGCCGTATACGGTCAGCATCGGCGTGGCCTGCCAGACCAGCCCGGACGAAAGCCTGGACAGCATCCTGAGCCGCGCCGACAAAGCGTTGTATTGTGCAAAAGAAAATGGCCGCAATCGTTACGAGATTGCGGCCGAGGCGGTGCCGCCGCGCCGGGCGGCCGCTGTGGCTTAGTCGAAGAGGCGGGCCAGTTCGGCGCCCGGATCCGGCGCGCGCATGAAGGCTTCGCCGACCAGGAAGGCGTGGACGTTGGCGTCGCGCATGGTTTTGACGTCGGCCGGGGTCAGGATGCCGGATTCGGTGATGACCATTTTGTCGGCCGGCATGCGGTCCAGCAGGCCCAGCGTGTTTTGCAACGATACTTCAAACGTGCGCAGATTGCGGTTGTTGACCCCAACCAGGCGGGTTTTCAGCTTTAGCGCTGCGGTCAGCTCGTCGCCGTCGTGGGTTTCCACCAGCACGTCCATGCCCAGTTCGTGGGCGACGGCCTCCATCTCCGCCATCAGGCCGTGATCCAACGCCGAGACGATTAACAGAATGGCATCGGCGCCCATCGCACGCGCTTCGTAGATCTGGTAGATGTCGATCATGAAGTCCTTGCGCAGCACCGGCAGCGAACAGGCGCCGCGCGCCTGCTGAAGGTAGGCCACCGAACCCTGGAAGAACTGTTCGTCGGTCAGCACCGACAGGCACGCGGAGCCATTCGCCTCGTAGCTGGCGGCGATGTCGGCCGGGCGGAAGTCGGCGCGGATCACGCCTTTCGACGGCGAGGCCTTCTTGATTTCGGTGATGACGCCAGGCTTGCCGGCGGCGATTTTCGCGCGCAGGCTGGCTTCGAAGCCGCGCAGGCCGGCGCGCAGCTCGGTGTTGGATTCCACTTCGTCGCGCAGGCTGGCGAAACTGCGGTAGTTCTTGGC
The DNA here is from genome assembly GCA_963515135.1 of uncultured Duganella sp. GTDB lineage: Bacteria > Pseudomonadota > Gammaproteobacteria > Burkholderiales > Burkholderiaceae_D > Rugamonas. Next base: position 137,745 of record CAUPXZ010000009.1, read on the forward strand.
AGCCGCCACTTCATCGGCTTTGACCGCGAGGATTTTGTTCAGAATGTCAGACATGTTTAATGTTGCTCCGAGAGGGCAAGGCGCACGCCGAGGGCCAGAAACAGGCCGCCCATGGTGCGGTTGAGCCACAGCGACACCAGCGGCTTGATTTTCAAGCGCGCGCTGGCAAAGGCGGTGAACAAGGCCAGGCCGTGGCAATACAGCATGCCGTTAAAATTAAAAATGGTGCCAAGGGCGATAAACGCCAGCGGCTTGTTGCCGGAATCGGCCGCGATAAACTGCGGCACGAACGCCAGGAAGAACAGCGCCACTTTGGGATTCAGCACATTGGTCAGGAAACCCTGTAAGAAGATTTTGCGCCAGGCCAGCGGCTGGGCGGCGCGCGTCGCCACCTCGGCGGCGCCATCGTCTTCGCCGCGCAGCTTCGCGCGCAGCATGCCGATGCCCATATAGACGATGTACGCAGCGCCGACCCACTTCACCACCGTGAACGCGGCGGCGGAGGTCGACAGCAGCGCCGACAAACCTAGCGCCGCCGCCAGCACATGTGCCATCGTGCCGGCGCCGATGCCCAGCGCGGCGGCCGAGCCGGCGCGCCAGCCCTGCGTCGCGCTGCGCGTCATGATGAGCAGATTGTCCGGGCCGGGCATGAGGTTCAGCAGCAGGCCTGAGATGATGAACAGGGTAAGATCGTGAATTCCGAACATATCGTTATCCTTCGCCTCGTCGTTCCCGCGCAAGCGGGAACCCATAGGCCGTATGGATTCCCGCCTGCGCGGGAATGACGAGGGTTAGCGGCCGAGGTCTTGCGTCACCTGGACGAATTGATCGATCTTGCGCAGCGCCGCGCCGGAGGTGATGGCGAAGCGCGCACGCTTCAGGCCATCCTCGATCGAACTGGCCACGCCGGCTGCGTACAGCGCGGTGCCGGCATTCAGCGCCACGATGTCGTAGGCGGCGCCCGGCTCGCCGCGCAGCGCTTCCATCATGCGCTGCTTGGATTCCGCCGCATCGGCCACCTTCAGGTTGCGGCTGGCGATCATCTGCATGCCGAAATCCTCGGGATGAATCTCGTACTCGCGGATCTCGCCGTTGACTAGCTCACCGACCATGGTGGCGGCGCCCAGCGACACCTCGTCCATATTGTCTTTGCCGTACACCACGATGGCGTGCTGCGCACCCAGGCGTTGCAGCACGCGCACCTGGATGCCCACCAGATCCGCGTGGAACACGCCCATCAGGATATTCGGCGCGCCGGCGGGATTGGTCAGCGGTCCCAGAATATTGAAGATGGAGCGCACCCCCAGCTCCTTGCGCACCGGCGCCACATGCTTCATGGCGGCGTGGTGGTTCGGCGCGAACATGAAGCCGATGCCGGTCTGCGCGATCGACTGCGCAATCTGCTCCGGCTTCAGATTGATATTCGCTCCCAGCGATTCGATCACGTCCGCGCTGCCCGACGACGACGAGACGCTGCGGCCGCCATGCTTGGCCACGCGTGCGCCGGCCGCCGCAGCGACAAACATCGAGGTGGTGGAGATATTGAAGGTATGCGCGCCGTCGCCGCCGGTGCCGACGATGTCCAGCAGGCCGCTGGTGTCGGCCATCGGCACCTTGGTGGAAAATTCGCGCATCACTTGCGCGGCGGCGGCGATTTCGCCGATGGTTTCTTTTTTCACGCGCAGGCCCATGGTCAGGGCCGCGATCATGGTCGGCGACATCTCGCCGGACATGATCTGGCGGAACAGGTGCAGCATCTCGTCGTGGAAAATCTCGCGGTGCTCGATGCAGCGCACCAGCGCTTCTTGATAGGTGATAGCCATGGTGTTCTCTCTTTAATCAGCGTACGAGGAAGTTCTTCAACAGTTGATGGCCGTGTTCGGACAGGATGGACTCGGGGTGGAACTGCACACCCTCGATGTCGTATTCCTTGTGCCGCACGCCCATGATTTCGCCATCGTCGGTCCATGCCGTGACTTCCAGGCAGGACGGCAGCGAGCTACGCTCGATTGCCAGCGAGTGATAGCGAATCACCGTGAAGGGGGAAGGGATGTCCTTGAAGACGCCCACGCCCGTATGCGCGATTAAAGAAGTTTTGCCATGCATGACCTGCTTGGCGCGGATGACCTTGCCGCCGAACGCTTCGCCGATGGCCTGGTGGCCAAGGCACACGCCCAGAATCGGCTTCTTGCCGGCGAAGTGCTTCAGCACTGCTATCGAAATGCCTGCCTGGGCCGGATCTTTCGGCCCCGGCGAAATGCAGATGTGGTCGGGATTCAGCGCCTCGATTTCCGCAATCGTGATTTCATCGTTGCGGAAAACGCGCACGTCTTCACCCAGCTCGCCGAAGTACTGCACGATGTTGTAGGTGAAGGAGTCGTAGTTGTCGATCATCAGCAGCATATTAGAACTCCCCATCCAGACCATCTTGCACTTGCTCGGCAGCGCGCAGCACAGCGCGCGCCTTGTGTTCGGTTTCCTGCCATTCCATCTCGGCGATCGAGTCGGCGACGATGCCGGCGGCGGCCTGCACATACAGGTTGCCGTCCTTGATCACGCCGGTGCGGATCGCGATCGCCACGTCCATCTCGCCGCCGAACGACAGGTAGCCGCAGGCGCCGCCGTAGATGCCGCGCTTGGAGATTTCCAGTTCGTCGATGATTTCCATCGCCCTTACCTTCGGCGCACCGGTCAGCGTGCCAGCCGGGAAGGTGGCGCGCAGCACGTCCAGGTTGGACAGGCCGTCTTTCAGCTTGCCCTCGACGTTGGAGACGATGTGCTGCACATGCGAATATTTTTCGATGACCAGGCGGTCGGTCACCTTGACGCTGCCGATTTCCGAGATGCGGCCCAGGTCATTGCGCGCCAGGTCGATCAGCATTACGTGTTCGGCGATTTCCTTTTGATCGGCCAGCAGTTCTTTTGCCAGTTCGACGTCGCGTTCCGGCGTCGCGCCGCGCGGGCGGGTGCCGGCGATCGGGCGCAGCGTGACTTTTTTCTCGCCATCGGCGGCGGTCTCGTTGCGCACCAGGATCTCCGGCGAGGCGCCGACGATCTGCATGTCGCCGAAATTATAGAAGTACATATACGGCGACGGGTTCAGCGAACGCAGCGCGCGGTACAGGCTCAGTGGCGAATCGACATACGGCTTGCGGATGCGCTGACCGATCTGCACCTGCATCAAGTCGCCGGCCAGCACGTATTCGTGGGCGCGGGCGACCGCTTTCAGATAATCCTCTTTGGCGAATTCGCGCACGGCTTCGGTGCGTACCGAGGCGCTGGTCACCGGTGCCTCAACCCCACGGCGCAGCATCACGCGCAGGTCTTTCAGGCGCTGCTTCGCTTTCGAATACGATTCCGGCTGCGACGTGTCGGCATACACGATCAGATACAGCTTGCCGCTCAGGTTATCGATGACCGCCAGTTCCTCGGTCACCATCAGCTGGATGTCGGGCAGGCCCAGATCGTCCTTCTGCGCGCTGTGGGCCAGCGTTTTCTCGATGTGGCGCACGGTGTCGTAGCCGAAGTAGCCGGCCAGGCCGCCGCAGAAACGCGGCATGCCGGGACGGATCGCCACTTTGAAGCGCTTTTGGTACGCCTCGATGAAATCCAGCGGATTGCCTTCGTGCGTCTCGATCACCGCGCCGTTCCTGACGATCTCGGTGCGGTTGCCGAAGGTGCGCAGCAGCGTGCTGGCCGGCAGGCCGATGAAGGAGTAACGGCCGAAACGCTCGCCGCCCACCACCGACTCCAGCAGGAAGGTGTTCTTGCCTGCGTTCTGGCTCTGCGCCAGTTTCAGGTACAGGGTGAGCGGGGTTTCGAGATCGGCGAAAGCTTCCGCGATCAGTGGAATGCGGTTGTAGCCATCCGTGGCCAACGATTTGAATTCGAGTTCGGTCATGTGTTCTCTCCATGCCGCCGGGATGAGGTGCCGGCGGGTGGTGCATCAAAAAACCTGTCGCGCGCAAGCGGGCGGACGACAGCAATCAGTTCGGCTTAGTTGTGCCAGGATTGCCAGCGTCGCCACAGCCAGGCCTCAATCGAGCCTGGTTGGTTGACGATGTGTTTTTTGGTGAGAGACGACATGTTGGTCAGTTGTTCAGCTATGGGTGTGATGTGAACGAATCAGGCTAGCCGCTTCTAGCAGCGTACCTACTATACCATCGGAATCCGTGTCGTGTATAGACTCTCCGTGGTTATAACCATATGGCACCGTCAGCACCGGGCAACCCGCCGCCCGCGCCGCTTGCGCGTCATTCGATGAGTCACCGATAGCCACCACTTGCGCCGGCTGCAGGCCGAAGTCGGCGCACACGGTTTGCAGCGGCAGCGGGTCCGGCTTCTTGCGCGGCAGCGAATCGCCGCCGTAGACCACGTCGAAGAACCGGTCCAGGCCTTTCAGCTTGAGCAGCGGCGTGGTGAAGCTGATCGGCTTGTTGGTGACGCAGGCCAGGCGCAGGCCGTTGGCCTTCATCGCCTCCAGGCCGGCGATCACCTCCGGAAACAGCGTGCTGTGGTTGCCGTTGATGGCCAGGTAGTTGCGCTGGTAGGACTGCATCGCCGCCTCGAACGCCGCTTCGACCCGCCTGGCGTCCCAGTCGAGGGACAGTACGGAGCGGATCAGGTTTTCCGAGCCTTTGCCGACCATCAGGGCAATCTGCTGCTGGGTGATGGGGCCGAGGCCGAGTTCCGCGCGCATGCTGTTGATCGCGACGTGAAAGTCGGGGATCGTGTCCAGCATGGTGCCGTCGAGGTCAATGATTGCGGCGCGCACGCCTGCCAGCACGCTCATCGCTTTATACCTTGGCCAGGTTGGCGCGCATGGCGTCGATCACGGCCTTGTAGTCCGGCTGGCCGAAGATGGCCGAACCGGCGACGAAGGTATCGGCGCCCGCTGCCGCTGCGGCGGCGATGTTGTCGATCTTGATGCCGCCGTCGACTTCCAGCAGGATGTCGCGGCCGGATTCGTCGATCAGACGGCGCGCTTCGGCGATCTTCTTCAGCGCCTGTGGAATGAAGGACTGGCCGCCGAAGCCTGGGTTGACCGACATGATCAGGATCATGTCGATCTTGTCCATCACATGCTCCAGGTAGCTCAGCGGGGTGGCCGGGTTGAACACCAGGCCGGCCTTGCAGCCGTGGTCGCGGATCAGTTGCAGCGAGCGGTCGATGTGGTCCGAGGCTTCCGGGTGGAAGGTGATGATGTTGGCGCCGGCCTTGGCGAAGTCGGGAATGATGCGGTCCACCGGCTTGACCATCAGGTGCACATCGATCGGCACATCCACGTGCGGACGGATCGCCTGGCACACCAGCGGGCCGATGGTCAGGTTCGGCACGTAATGGTTGTCCATGACGTCAAAGTGGATGATGTCGGCGCCGGCGGTGACGACGTTGCGGACCTCTTCACCCAAGCGGGCGAAATCGGCGGACAGGATGCTGGGAGCGATGCGGAAAGTGGTCATGGCTTTGGGCTTGCTTTAAAAAAGATGCGTTATTTTACGCTGCTCCGCGCCGTTGCGCCTGTTTTCAGCTGCGCCGTCCTTGCATCGGGGGCGGATTTGCGGTGCAATGGATGCCTGGTGATATATGATCGCCAAGCTTGCTATTTAGAGGAATGTTGATGTCGACTTATGAATTTACGGTGTCGGTTCGAACCCAGTACCTGCCGGACCAGTCGGATCCCGAGCGTACGAACTATGTGTTTACGTACTCGATCACGATCAAGAATACCGGCACCATCGCGGCGCAGCTGATCTCGCGCCATTGGGTCATCACCGACGCCAACAATCACGTGGAAGAGGTACGCGGCCTGGGCGTGGTTGGCCATCAGCCGCTGCTGCAGCCGGGCGAACAGTTTGAGTACACCAGCGGCGCCGCGCTGCAGACCACGCAGGGTTCGATGGTGGGCGAATATTTCTGCGTGGCCGAGGACGGCCACCAGTTCGAGGTCAAGATCCCGGAATTCGTGCTGTCCCTGCCGCGCACACTGCACTGATTACTTCTTGCCCTTCATGGTCCACCAGACGATGAAGACCAGAAGGAAGAACGCCACGCCTGCTTCCACCATTAATATCCACATAGTTATCCTTTATGTTATCTCCACGTCGTAGTCTACCCGTTCCGCTGAGCGCCGTTGCGTTTGCGCTAGCGCTGGCCGCTTGTACCTCCACGCCGTTGCCGCCCGAGCGCGCACCCCAGCCGCCTGCGCCGCCGCAGCCGCCGGTCCAGCCGGCGCCACCCACGCTGCCGGCACAGCCAACGCCGCCGGCCAAGCCGGGCGCGCTGCAAATGGTGCCGGCCAGCTTCGCCGCGCTGCCGGGCTGGGAAAAGGATGATCTGCGCGCCGCCTGGCCGGCATTCACCTCGTCCTGCACGGTGCTGATCAAACAGGCGACGTGGAAGGAAGCCTGCACCATTGCCCGCAACGTCAACGGCAATGACGACAAGGCGATTCGCACCTTCTTCGAAACCTTTTTGGAGCCGAACCAGGTGATCGCGCCGGATGGCGCCACCGACGGCCTGGTCACCGGCTATTACGAGCCATTGCTGCACGGTTCGCGCAAAAAGGGCGGGGTGTACCAGACCCCGTTGTATAAAGTGCCGGACGACATGGTGACCATCGACCTGGCCGGGGTCTACCCGGAACTGAAGGGCATGCGCCTGCGTGGCAAGCTGGTTGGCAAAAAAGTGGTGCCGTACTCGACCCGCGCGGAAATCGATTCGGCCAGCTTCAGCGGCAAGGAACTGCTGTGGGTGGACGACGCGGTAGAGTCCTTCTTCCTGCAGGTGCAAGGTTCGGGTCGCGTGCAACTGGCGGACAGCGGCGAAACCGTGCGCGTCGCCTATGCGGACCAGAACGGCCATCCGTACAAATCGATCGGCAAATATCTGGTGGAGAAGGGTGAACTGACCGTGGATCAGGCCTCGGCGCAGGGCATCAAGTCATGGATCGCCGGTCATCCAACGCGCATGCAGGAGCTGTTCAACGCCAATCCGAGCTATGTCTTCTTCCGGGAAGAAAAGCTGCCGGACCCGAAAGTGGGACCGAAAGGCTCGCTGGGCGTGCCGCTGACGCCGCAACGTTCGGTCGCCATCGACGCCACCCAGCTGCCGCAGGGCGCGCCGGTGTTCCTGGCCACCACCATGCCGAACAGCGATATTCCGCTGCAGCGGCTGGTGATGGCGCAGGATACGGGCGGCGCGATTCGCGGCGCCATCCGTGTCGACTACTTCTTCGGCTTTGGCGCCGAGGCGGCCGAGAATGCCGGCCGTATGAAGCAGCGTGGCAACGTCTGGGTGCTGTTGCCGAAGAAGTTTTAACGCAGCACCAGCACGGGCAGCGTGGTGTGGGACAGCACGCTTTGCGTCTCGCTGCCCAGTAACAGCTTGCTCAGGCCGGTGCGACCGTGCGAGGCCATCATGATCAGGTCGCAGCCGTATTTCTTGGCGGCTTCCACTATCTCCTCGTAGGGATTGGGCGAGGCCGCGATGATCCCCTCGAACGGAATGCCGGCCGCGCTGGCGGCCGCCGCCACCTTGTTGATATGGTCGCGGGCGGCGGTTTTCATGTCGGCTTCATATTGGTCGATGCTGACCATGGCGCCGCTGTCGCCCAGCGAGGGCATCAGCAGCGGCTGGATCACCGAGATCGCGGTGATGCGCGATTGGTGCAGCCTGGCGAATTCCACCGCCGTGGCGGTGGCTTTGTCGGACAGGTCGGACCCGTCGGTGGGCAACAGAATGGATTTGAACATGGCGAACTCCCTGGATGAACATTGGGGTCAGCCTACTGTCTACTCAGCTTTTTTGGCGCACGGATGGCGATAGCGCCAACAGCAGCATCAGCGCGATGCTGCCGACCGCGACGCAGGCCATGCCGGTGCGCACGCTGAAGTGCTCGCCCAGGTAGCCTGCCGCCAGCGCGCCCAGCGGCGCCACCGACACGGTCAGGAAGCGCATGGTGGAGACCATGCGGCCTAAATACTCGTCCGGCGTGACCTTCTGGCGCATGGTGGTATAGGGCATCAGGAACAGCATCACGCCGCAGTCGAGGAAGAAAGACATGGCGGCGCAAACCCCCGCGCTGGCCAGCGGATAGCCAAACAGATGGGCGGGAATCAAGGGCGTCATAACGTACGCGAACGTGCTCAGGCCAATGCCGGTCAACATGGCGCCGCGCGGGCCGTGGCGTTTTGTTAGCGGCTTCAGCAGCAGCGAGCTGGCCAGTACGCCCAGGGCGCCGATCATCTGTGCCACGCCCAGCATGCCGGCGCTCATACCCAGTTCGCGTGTGGCGAAAATGATATGCAGCGCGCCAAAACCGTAGAACAGCATGTGCCAGCAGCCTGATGCCCATGCCAGCGTACGCAGCAGCGGCTGGCGCCAGATGAAAGCGATGCCATCCTGGATATCGCGCAGCGGGTGCTTGTCAGTCGGCGGTGGCTTGGGATCGTTGGCCGTCACATTGCGCAGCAGGGCGATCGATACCATAAAGCTGAAGGCATTCAGCAGCACTGCATACGGCGCGGTCAGCCATTGAATCAGGACGCCGGCAAATCCGGGCGCCACCAGGCGCGCGATGGAGTCGGTGGAAGTGAACTTGGATTGGGCGTCGGTTAATTTGTCGCGGCCGATCATATTGGTCAGGAAAACCACCTCGGCGCCGCCGCCGACTACCGCGCAGGCGCCGCAAATGAAGGAGACTGCGTACAACCATTCCATCGTCAGCAGGCTTAGCCACCAAGCCAGTGGAATGCTGGCCAGCGACGCGGCTTGCACGGCTTTGCTTGTCAACAGAATGGGCAGCTTGCGGTTACGGTCGAGCAAAACACCGGTTGGCAGGGCCAGCAGCGCATAGGGCATGGCCACCGCCGCACCCATCATGCCCATTTGCGCTGGCGAGGCTTTGAGCATGAGCACCGCGCATAGCGGAATCGCCAGCGCGCTGACGTAGCTGCCAAAGCCGTTGATGATGGCGCTTGACCAGTAGCGGCGGAAATCGCCGCTGCGCAAAAGTTCGTCGTTACGAAGCGTGTTAAAAATGGGAGGCTCTTATAGTGCGGATTGCCGAATTTCAATCATACCAGCGCGGAGGATAGGCGCTACAATCAGGCGGTAAATATTCCATCTGGAGGAACACATGCCGTATGAAGACCTGATCGTCGAAGTGCACGACAAAGTAGCCCTGATCCGTCTGAACCGTCCGAAAGCGCTGAATGCGCTGAACGACAATATGATGAACGAATTGGGTGATGCCTTATATAAATTCGACGCCGATCCGGCCATCGGCTGCATCGTGTTGACCGGCAGCGAGAAGGCGTTCGCGGCTGGCGCCGACATCGCCGCCATGGCGGACTACACTTATCCAGACACTTATCGCGACAACTATATCGGCCGCAACTGGGAGCATATCCTGCGCGTGCGCAAGCCGGTGGTCGGCGCCGTGGCTGGCTACGCGCTGGGCGGCGGCTGCGAGCTGGCGATGATGTGCGACTTCCTGATCGCCGCCGACAGCGCCAAGTTCGGCCAGCCGGAAATCAAGGTCGGCGTCACGCCGGGCGCCGGCGGCACGCAGCGTCTGCCGCGCGCGATCGGCAAAGCCAAGGCGATGGACATGCTGCTGACCGCGCGCACCATTGACGCGGCTGAAGCGGAGCGCATCGGCCTGGTGTCGCGCGTAATCCCGGCGGACAAGCTGATCGAAGAGACGCTGGCGGTGGCCAAGCAGATCGCCGCGATGCCGATCTCGGTCGCCATGCAGATCAAGGATGCGGTCAATCGCGCTTTTGAAACCACGCTGTCGGAGGGGGTGACATATGAGCGCCGCCTGTTCCAGTCCGCGTTTGGCACGCCGGCCCAAAAGGAAGGCATGAAGGCTTTCCTCGAAAAGCGCTTGCCAAACTTCGAGGGGCTTTGATATGATTCTGTCCCTCGCAAGACAACGCATGTAAATGCTGAGTTAAGCGGGAGAAAAAGAAGGTTGACGAAATGCTGAAAACGCTTCATACTCTTCCTTCTTCGCTGATGAACAAAACGCTTCTTCAGCAACGCAATACAAGATCTTTAAAAA
>CAUPXZ010000010.1:0-142776 GCA_963515135.1 uncultured Duganella sp.
GGCGGCGGCCGTTCCCGCCGGCAAGCCGGGACGGGCACCAGTGGCGGCCGTGCCGGCGCCCGGCGCTGCCGTGCCGGCTGGATTGGCGCTGCCGCCGGGCTTGGGCTGAGCGGGGACCGTGTCGCCATCTGCAGCGGGTTCGGCGCCGGCCTCGGCCTGCGCCCCGCCCGGCAATTGCGGCGTCGCCGCTGGCGTGCCGGCCGCCGGCTTGCCGCCGCCCGGCACATACACCGCCGCCCCCTGCGAGGGCAGGGTGGCTGCTTCGCCGCCATCGGCGGCGCCGCTGTCGGTGTACAGCACGGTCGGCGCGCTGCCGGGCGCCGCATTGCCAAGCTGGAAGGTGGGACGCGGTTGCGCGCTGAGCACGGTCAGCGGCACCTGGCTGCCGACCTGGGTGTCGCCCGGCAGCGCCATGCGCACCGAATTCTCGGCCACCTTGACCAGGTAGCTGCCATCCTTCAGTTTGGACAGCACCTCGGCGCCGACGGTCTGCCCGACCAGGCTCTGGAGCGCGCGCTGGAAGGCCGCCTGGCGGCCTTCGCCGACGGCCGCACCGGCGCCAGCGCCATCAGCCGGCTTGACCGGCGTGACTGCGGCGTCCAGGCGCGGCAACATGGCGCGCGCCTGCTTTAGACGCTACCGTAGGCGTTGACGACGCGCCGTTCAGTGCCGGTGGTGTTGATCAGCTTGGACAGCTGGGCCATCCACGGCATGGTCAGGTCGCGGATCCGGCGGTCGGCGTTGAGCATCTGGCGTATCAGTTCGATCTTGCGCTCGCGCTCGGCGCCCTGCATTGGCTGTGGCGGCTCCTGTTCGCGCAGCGCCTGCACATGCGCGGCGCAGCGCTGCTCCAGCAGCGCCAGGCTATCCCAGTCGCTGCGTTCGGCCGCTTGCACCATCTGTTCGGTGAGGTCGGCCATGGCGGCGTACACGGATAACACGTCTTGAATCGTCATCATAAATCAGGCGCTCGCGAGTTTGGGTTGAGGAATGCCGGAGGCGGCGGGGGTGTCGGCGATGGCGTTCCAGGCGTCGCGCAACTCGGTCAGCAAACGCTGCACTTCTTCGATGATGCCGGGATCGTTCTGGATATTCGCGGTCAGCAGCCGGCTGCTCATGTATTCGTACAGCGCGTCCAGACCCTCGGCGATCTCGCCGCCGGCTTTCTTGTCGAGCGCGGCGCGCAGGCCGCTGTCGATGATCAGGATGGCCTTGGACAGCGCTTTGCCCTTCTCGCCGATGTTGCCGCTCTGCATGCCGGTCAGGGCGCCGTTCAGCGCCACCAGCGCGCCGTCGAACAGCATCACGATCAGCTTGTGAGGACTGGCGGCCACCACCCCGGTTTCCATGCCGACTTTGGCATAGGCGTTGGCGCCGGTTTGTCGAGATCCGAACATACTTTCTCTCCTGTTGATGCGTCCTGCGCTACTTGGTCGCGGCCAGCGCCGCGAGCTGTTGCGTCAGGAACGACTGGGTGGTGTTCATATTGGCGATGATAGCGTCCAGCGCCGAATATTGCTTGCGATAGCGGGCTTCGATCTCGACCAGGCGCTCGCTGAACTTGTCGCGCTGCGCGGTGATGTCCTTGACCGTCTCGTTGAGGCCCTTGGTGCGGCCGGAAATCACGCCGGTGCCGCCCAGGTAGCCGGCCGCCAGCGTGTTGAGCTGGTAGGCGTAGCCCTGCGAGAAGCCGAAGGTACCGCGCGGACCGATGTCGTCGCCGGTGATGGTCAGCTTCAGCCCGTCGACCGGGGCGCCCGGCGCGCCGGTCAGCGTCTGGCCGTCGCCGGTGGCGGTGTAGCCGCCGATGGTGCCGGCCACGTCGACGCCCTTGACCGACGTCGCCGAGCCGAACACGGCCGCGATGCCGGTGCCGGTGTCGCCGATCACCGTCAGGTTCGACTTGGCGCCCCAGCGGGTCGATTCCATTTTCAGCTGGCCGCTGTCGTCGACCGTCACCGCCACCGTGGCGCCGGCCTTGGAGAAGGCGCTGACGCCGTTGATGGCCGATTGCAGCGCGGTCGCCAGCTGGGCCGGATTGTAGGTGCCGGCCGGAATGCTGACCGATTGCGTGTTGCTCAGCGTTGGCGGGGTGGTGTCGTTCAGCGTGATGGTCCACTTGGTGTCGGCCGCGATGGTGGTCTCGGGCGGCAGCGCCAGATTGCCGGCCAGCGTGCCCTTGGTGGCCAGCTGGGTGATGTTGAGCGCGTACTCGCCGGCCTTGGTCTTGGCGGTCGAGCTGACGAAGCTGATGTCGGGATCGGTGCTGTGGCCGACCGCCGCGAACAGGCTTGCGATGTCGGCATAGTTGTTGTCGATGGCTTTTTGCAGCTTGCTGCCGTCCAGCGTCAGCGTGCCGTCCTTCTGGAAGGTGACGCCGATCTGCGACAGATTGGTCAGGCTGCTGCCTTGCAGCCCGGTGATCGAGCTCGACAGCTGATTGCGGATCGACGCCTGCAGCGTGCGCAGCGTCGAGTCGCCCAGCAGCGGGCCGCCGGTCTTGGTCTCGGTGTTGTAGCCGCCCAGCGTGCTGATCTGGGTGTTGAGTTCGTTGTAGGCCTTGACGAAGCCGTTCACCGCGCTGGTCAGGCCGCTGGTGTCCTTGGACACCGCCAGCGTCGAAGTGCCGACCTTCAGCGCATTGATGGTGACGCCGGTGATGGCGCCGGAAATGGTGGTGCTGGAGCTGGTGACGTCGATGCCGTTGACGGTGGCCTTGGTGTCCGAGGCGGCCGCCTTCTGGCTCAGGTTCTGCACGCCGCCCGGATCGTAGCTGAGCAGGTCGGCCAGCGCCGCGTCCGGCGGGTTGCCGCCCGAACCCGACAGCGTGATCTTCATGGTCGAGCTCTGGCCGGTGGCGGTCGAGGTCAGGATCAGGCGGTTGGGGGTGGCGCCGGTGCCGGTCGAGCCGTCCGAGACGATGCTGGCGGTGACGCCGAAGTTGCCCTTGTTGATCGCCTCCATGATGCCGGTCAGCGAATTGTTGCTGCTGTCGATGACGATGTTGCCGGCGGTGCGGCTGGCGTCGGCACCGAAGCTGGCGCCGATGTAGGCGCCGCCAACGCCGGCCGTCAGGCCGGCGCCGGCCGGGTTGCTGCCGCCGACGTTGATCGGGCTGCCGTCGTTGGAGATCAGCGCGATCGACGCCACCGCCGTGGTGCTGGAGCCGATGTTCGGCTGGCCGCTGTTGCCGATGCCGCCGCTGACGTCGCCCGACACCGCCTCGGCGATGGCGATATTGCTGCCGTCGGCGTTGTGGAATTGCAAATCGCCGCCGGCGGCGGTGCCGGTGACGGTGATGTTGGCGTCGGCCAGCGCGCGTGCGGTGGCGGTGTTGCCGCTCAGCGCGGCGTCGAGCGAGGCGGCGGTGACGCCGTCGCCGGCCGCCACGCCGGCTTCCTGCAGCGCGATCTGGACGCCGCCGACCGACAGCGAATAGGTGCCGCCGCCGGCGGTGCTGACGTCGCCGAAGGTGCTGGCGCCGCCGGTGCCGAACAAGGTGGTGCTGGTGACCGTCTCGGCCGCCTTGGCCGAGACGCCGGTGGTGGTGCTCTTGGCGTTGATGGCGTCGGCCAGCAGGCGCGCGCTGCGGGTGGTGCCGTCGGTGGCGATGGCGGTGCCGTTGATCGCCAGCGCGCCCGGCGTCAGGCCGCCGGTGCTGAGACTGGCGCCGAGCTGGGTGCCGGTAATGCCGAAGGTGCCGCCGCTGACGGTGCCGAGCGAGAAGCTGACCGTGGTCTTGTTGCCGAGGCCGATGGCGGCGGTGGTGCTCTTGAAGCCGCTGGTGGCCAGCGTCTGCGCCTGGGCGATCTGCGCCACATTGATGCGGTAGCTGCCGGCCTTGGCGCTGCTGCTGGCGGAGGCGGTAAACACCGAGGCGTCGCCCGGCGAGGTGTTCATGGTCTGGAAGCCGGACAGCGAGGTCAGGCCGGACAGCGCCGACTGGAAGGTGCCCAGCGCGCCGGACAGGTTGCCGAAGGCCGACACCTGTTGCAGATAGCTGGCGGATTTCTTGTCAAACGTGGCCAGCGGCTGCGACTCGACCGCCATCAGCTTGCTGATGATGCTGTCAACCGGAAGATTTGAGCCGATGCCGGCGGAGGAGATGCCCACTTTTTGCTCCTGTTTAAAACAATAATATAAGCCAATATCGGCAGAATCAAACCGGACTTGAGAGGGGAGATTACCCGCCAGTTCGCGCTAAGCTGAAAAAACAGGCAGTATTGACAGGCTGATACTGCGCAATGAAGAGCAGCAATGCACGGCGGCAGGGGGACGGCGCTCCTGACGTCAGGATGCCATGGATGGGAAAAAAACGGCGCGCAGAGCGCGCGCCGCTGTCAGGCAGTCTGCTGGATCAGCAGGCCGGCGCTGCCGGATTTGCTTTCCAGCGCCTTGGCGATTTCCAGCGCTTCCGGGGTCGGAATCTGGCGCAGGACTTCCTTGGTGCTTTGATCGACCACCTTCACCACGGTGCGCTTGGTGTCGCTGTCAATCGAAAATTCCAGCCCCTGCGACTTGGCCTGGGCCGACTGGTTGAGCTGCGACACCGCCTGGCTGACCTGGTCCAGCGACGGGATCGCCGCGCTGCCCTTGACGGCGTTGGCGGTTTCCACCGCCGTGGCCGGCGCGCGCGCCAGCGCTGTCGTGGCGTCGGCGCTGAGCGGGGTCCGCTCGGCGCTGCGGGCCGAGGTGGCCGAGCCTATGCTATCGATAGTCATGATGCTTCCTTTGCGAAAAATCCCCGGCTGAACGAATCAGCCGGGGAACCTGGTCAGAGCGTTAGATTGTTCCCTGAGTCAGCTCATTCCGGGGTTTAACCACGCAGCAGCGACAGCACGCCGTTCGGCAGCGAGTTGGCTTGTGCCAGCATCGCGGTACCGGCCTGTTGCAGAATCTGGCCGCGGGTCATGCTGGCGGTTTCCGCCGCGAAGTCGGTATCCTGGATACGGCTACGCGAGGCAGACAAGTTCTCGGTGGTCGTGTTCAGGTTGGCGATGGTCGAGGCGAAACGGTTCTGGATCGCACCCAGGTCAGCACGGTTCTTGTTGATCTGGTTCAGCGCCGAGTCGATGGTCAGCAACGCCTGGTTCGAGCCGGCAACGGTGCTGACGTCGATCTTGTCGACCGAATCCAGCTGGCTGCCGATCGAGGCGCCACCGGTGATCACGCCGGCACCGCCGGTGGTGGCGATCGAGAAGCCGCTGTCGGACGAGAAGTCGACCGTGCCGCCGACCGTGGCCGTGCCCTGCATGGTGACGCCGGTGCCAGCTTCAGGCACGCCGTCGTTGTCAGAGTCGGGCAGGTCGACGCCGCGGATTTCGGCGGCGGTCATGGCCTTGTTGGTGTCATCGGAGGTGCCGACAATCTTGATGTCGTCGCCAGCGTTGTTGTCGAGTTGCAGTTCTTTCTGGTTGGTGGTCTGGTTGATCTTGATGCTGGCGGTCACGTTGGTGGTGCCGCTTTGCGCATTGATCGCCTGGGCCAGCGCCGACAGGTCGCCGTCCTTCACCGAAGCCGAGATCGTCACCGCTTCCGCGTTCGAGCTTTGCAGCGTGAACTTGACACCCAGCGACACGCCCTGGTCGGCCGCTGCCACGGCGCCGGTGTTGTCGGTGCCGATGTTGGAAATGGTGGCGGTGGTTTTGGCCAGCGCGGTCACGCCGCTGCTGCCGCTCAAGGCGTTGACGTTGGCGGCAATCGCCTTGGCGCTGTCGCCGGTTTTTGCCAGCACCGTGGTTTCCACGCCGGCGCCGGAGCTGATGGTCATGGTTTCATCGGCGGTCAGCAGATTGTCTGCGGTGGCGACGGCCGAACCCAGCGTGGTGGCGCTGTTGACGGCTTTCAGCGTGTTGTTGCCCAGATCGCCAGCTTTAGCGCTCTGCACGCCGACGTTGATGGTCTGGTTCGAGTTGGCGCCGACCTGGAACTGGGTGTTGGTCAGCGAACCGTCCAGCACGTTCTGGCCGTTGAACTGGGTGGTGTTGGCCACGCGGTCCAGCTCTTTCGACAGCGATGCCACCTCGTTCTGGATCGACTTGCGGTCCGATTCCGAGTTGGTGCCGTTGGCCGACTGCACTGCCAGTTCACGGATACGTTGCAGCAGGTCGCCGGCGGTGCTCAAGCCACCCTCGGCCGTTTGCGCCAGCGAAATGCCGTCGTTGGCGTTACGTGCGGCCTGTTGGTTGCCGCGAATCTGCGACGTGAAACGCTCGGAAATCGCCAGACCGGCGGCGTCGTCCTTGGCGCTGTTGATGCGCAGGCCGGAAGACAGACGTTGCAGCGACGTGGTCAGGTTAGCTTGCGACGAGGTCAGGTTACGTTGCGAATTCAGCGATGCGACATTGGTGTTGATGACTTGTGCCATGATGTTTCTCCAAACTGGTGCTACTTAATGGTGGGCTGCTTGCCTCAGTTGACCTTGGTCTGCCACGCTGTTCCGTGACAATCAAACCGCAGTTATTACCGGTAACGGGTTCCCATATGGAAAGTTTAGGGCTGGAAATGCGCTAAATTTTTGCTTTGCGGCCTAAAGTTCGTGCTTGATGTGCGTCTAAACGACGCTGCTACAGCAAACTTTAGGGTGAAAAAAAGTTTTTTTCGGCCATAAAAAAACCCGGCGCAGGGCCGGGCTCGGGGCAGACGGGCGGAAAGATGGCTTAATCGGCCACCACCACGCGGTTCTTGCCGGTCTGTTTGGCGGTGTACATGGCTTTATCGGCACGTTTGACCAGTTCGGTCTGCTCCTCGTTGGGGCGGCGCAGCGCCACCCCGGCCGAGAAGGTGATCAGCACTTTCTCGTTGTCGTGCAGGAAGAAGTGCTTGGTCAGCTCGCGCTGCAGCCGGGTCATGGTGCTGGCCGCCGCCTCGACCGTGGTTTCCGGCATCAGGATCAGGAATTCCTCGCCGCCGAAGCGGGCGATCACGTCCATCGAGCGCAGCGTGTCCTTGACGATCTTGACCAGGTGCTTGAGCGCGGCGTCGCCGGCGATGTGGCCGTAGGTGTCGTTGAGCTTCTTGAAGTCGTCCAGGTCCAGCACGGCGATGCACAGCGGCGTGCCGCGGCGGTCGGAACGGGCGGTTTCACGCTCGAACACATCGTCCAGGCCCCGGCGGTTGAGGCTGCCGGTCAGCTGGTCTTCGCGCACCAGCTCGCTCAAGTGCTGCAGCTTGGCTTCCAGCGAGTGGATGCGCGCCTCGGCATCCTGCACCTCCTGCTTGGCCAGCATCATCTTGTCGCGCGCCTTCAGCGCCTCGCTCTGCACCAGCCGGGTTTCCTTCAGCACCTCGTCGAGGATGCTGTTCAGTTCGGAAATATTGTCGGCCCTGCTGATCTTGTCCGAATAGCCGCCGATCTTCTCGTGGAAGTCGCCGGTTGACGCCGCCACCTGGCCGAGGCGGTCGATGAAGGTCATCATCATGTTCTTGACGGTGAGCTTGACGTCGGCCAGGCTGTGCTTCAGCTGGCCCTGCTTGTAGATCACCTCTTTCAGGCTGCGCGTGGCTTCCTCCAGCGCGCGCACGTCGAGCGGGCCGGCGATCAGGTTCTGCACCGCCTCGATCTGGCCGCGCAGCCAGCTGTCGTCGTCGAGCAGCTCGCTGACGTTTTCCAGCAGCAGCTTGAACAGGCGCAGCAGCAGTTCCTGCTGCTCGCCGCTGTCGCCGCCGCGCAGCTCGATCTGGTAGCACAGCTGCTTCAGCCGCACGGCGATCTCGGCCAGTGCCTCCTCGCTGTGCGCCAGCCGGGTGGCGGCGCCCAGCGACTCGGCCTCGGCCGCCAGCACCGGCGCCCCGGCCAGCAGCGAGGCCACCGCGAAAGTCAGCGTGCGCGATAGCAGATCGCGCAGGCTGCGCGCCTGTTCGCTGTCCTCTCCCGCCATGCCGGCCACCTCGATGCCTTTTTTCGGCGCGACGAAATGTTTCTCGACCAGCTGGGACAGCGTGCGCGCATAGCCTTCCCAGTCGCGCGTCTTGACCGCGCGGTTGAAGCGGCGGCCGAATTCGCCCAGCTCGCCGGTGCTGTCGGTCATGCGCGTGGCAAACTGGCTCAGCACCGACTCCGGCCCGGGATCGGCGCTGCCCAGCGGGGCGGCCGCGGCCGGCGTCGGCTCGGCGGCGATGCCGGCAATTTCGTTATAGATCTCGCGATAGGCTTCCGGTGTCGGCGCAATGCGGCGCAGCGCCAGGCGGCGGAACGCCTCGCGGGCGATATCGGCCGGATTTTGCTCGGGCGTGGTGGGTTTGCTGGACATGATGACGCGCGTACCTCTTTATGGATTACCAATTACCGCCATGATAAGCCCGCCGCTCCGCCGTCATTGCCCGGATAAGGGGCGGGAAGGTAGCTTTCATCAAAGCATTAACCATTTTTCTTCAGGCAACAACGCGGATTGCAGCTATTGCCATTGAGGTTGCTATATTACTCGCGCTTATTCAATGAGTTGATTTTTAATCGCATAATGCGTCAGTTCGGCGCTGTTTTTCAGCTTCATCTTGACCAGCAGGCGGGCGCGGTACTCGCTGACCGTCTTCACCGACAGCGACAATTCCTGGGCGATGGTGCCGACCGTCTTGCCGGAGGCGATCATGGTCAGCGTCTGGTACTCGCGGTCGGACAGGCTCTCGTGCAGCGGCGCCTCATGGTCGTCGCCGACATGGTTGGCCAGTTCCTGCGCCAGCGCCGGGCTGATGTATTTGAGGCCGCCGGCCACCTGGCGGATCGCCGTCACCAGCTCCCTGGGCGCGCTCTGCTTGGTCAGGTAGCCGGCCGCGCCGGCCTTCAGCGCGCGGATCGCGTACTGGTCCTCGCGGTGCATCGACAGCATCAGCACCGCCAGCTCCGGCTTTTCCTTCTTCAGCTGCTTGAGCACCTCGATGCCGTTGCGGTCCGGCAGCGAAATGTCGAGCAGCATCAGCTGGCACGCCGATTTGCGGAACAGCTTGATCGCGTCGAGGCCGTTCTCCGCCTCGCCGGCCACCACGATGTCGCGCGTCTCGGCCAGGATTTGCTTCAAGCCTTCCCGCACAATGGCGTGGTCATCGGCGATGAAGACCTTGATGATGGCTTTTTCTGTCATGAATCTCTCTAACCTGTCGTGTCCTGCCACGCTGCTGTTGGACACATTATTTCGCAGCGGAAATGTTGTCGTCCGCTATTGTAGCGCCAGCCGGCGCCAAGGGGCTGCTGTCCTGAACCGGATCGCGCTTAATTTTGATCGCGACCACCGTGCCGCCGCCGCTGGCCGGCGTCAGGCTCAGCGTGCCGCCCAGCGCGCGCGCCCGTTCCGCCATGCTGCGCAGGCCGAACGAGGCCGGCTTGCCGTGGTCGGCCGGGCCGATGCCGCCGCCGTTGTCGCTGATTTTCAGGCTGATATGGTGGCGCAGCCGCGCCAGCTTGACGCTCACCTTGCTGGCGTTGGCGTGCTTGGCAATATTGGTCAGCGCCTCCTGGGCGATGCGGAACAGCGCGGTGGTCTGGTCGTGGTCGAGGCCGATATCGCGCTGGTTGGCGCTGAAGCTGCTGTCGATGCCGGTCTGCTTGCGGAATTCCTTGACCTGCCATTCCAGCGCCGCCACCAGGCCCAGGTCCAGCAGCGCCGGGCGCAGGTCGAGCGCAATGCGGTGGATGGCGTCGATGGTGCGGTCGACCAGCGCATCGACGTACTCGGTTTTTTCGCGCAGGGCCGGCTCGGCATGCGCCAGCCGGGCGGCCAGCATCGCCACCGCCATCTTGATGGCGGTCAGGTTGCCGCCCAGCTCATCGTGGATTTCGCGCGCGATGCGGCTGCGCTCCTGTTCCTTGACGCGGTCGGTGTGGGCCGACAGCTCGGCCAGCCGGGCGCGCGAGTGGTGCACCTGCTGCTGCTCCAGCTTGGAGTCGGTGATATTGGTCATGATGCCATCCCAGCGGACGGCGCCGTCCGCCAGCGCCTGCGGCGTGCTGCGCAGATTGATCCATTTGACGTCCTGCCACGCCTCGACCCAGATGCGGCCTTCCCAGTTCCAGCTCCACAGCGTGCTGGCCGAGGCCTGCATCGACGCCAGATACGATGGCCGGTCGGCCTCCAGGATCTGCGCCAGGAAGCGCTGCGGGGCGGCGTGCAGTTCGGCGGCGCTCAGGCCCAGCAGCGCCAGACAGCCGTCGCTCAGATACGGGAAGCCGATCCGGCCGTCGGCATGCAGCACGAACTGGTACACCAGGCCGGGCGTGTTGGAGACGATCGCGGCAAAGCGCGCGCGCACCTGTTCCAGCTCGTCGAGCAGGGACTGGTTGGCGTCGGGGGGGGGGGGCAGGGCGCTCATCGGGCTGTCATTCTAGCGTGTATGCCAGCGGCTGCGGAAGCGCTTCAGCAACCGGCGGAAGCGCGCCAGCCAGCTGCCGGGCCGGGGCACCGCATGCTGGCGCCAGTGGCGCAAGGCGCTGCGCAGCGCCGCCACCTGTTGCCAGGCGCGGGTGGCGCGCAGGCGTTCGATCCAGCGCTCCTTCAGCGCCAGGAACCAGCCCAGCAGGGCGGCGAACCAGACGATGGTCATCAGCACCGGCCGCGTCAGCAGGTACAGCCGCGCCACGGCGGCGGCGCCGCCCAGCTTGGCCAGCACGATCACGGCCATGCCGGACAGCGGGTGGCCGTTGGCCATCGCCCACAGCGCCAACAGCTTCACCGGAAACAGCAAGGTGGCCGGCAGCACGAACAGCACCAGCGCGGCTTTGGGGCCGAGGCGGCAGATCCACGCCTCCAGCCGGTGCAGCGGCGGCCACTGCGCCAGCCGGTTCATCAGCCGCGAGCCGAGATTCCACAGCCAATCCTCCAGCAACAGCAGCAGCGCGGCCAGATAGACCAGAGGGGCAAACAGCCAGCGTTGGAAGCGATGCAATTTTCTCATGATGTTCCCTTGCCAGCATGATACGTGAAAGCCGTTACAATAGACCGCATGAATAAAGCCTTTGTCAAAGAGAGCGACCAGGACGATGACGACGAAGCCGCAGCGCTGGCGTTGGCGATCCCGGCTGGCTCGAAGAATTACATCCGTCCCGAGGGATATCAGCGCATCAAGGATGAGCTACTGCAATTGATCGATGTCGACCGGCCGGAAGTGGTGCGGATCGTCCACTGGGCCGCTTCCAACGGCGACCGTTCGGAAAACGGCGACTACATCTACGGCAAGCGCCGGCTGCGCGAGATCGACCGCCGTATCCGCTTCCTGACCAAGCGCATGGATGCGGCGGCGATTGTCGATCCCAGTGTGCACTTTGGCAGCGACCAGGTGTTCTTCGGCGCCACCGTCACCTACAGCAACCAGCACGGCGAGGAGCGCACCATCACCATCGTCGGCATCGACGAGCTCGATCCGCTGAACGGCAAGATCAGCTGGGTGGCGCCGGTGGCGCGCGCGCTGACCAAGGCGCGCGAGGGCGACACCATCACCTTCCAGGCGCCGCACGGCATCGAAGAACTGGATATTTTAGAGGTGCGTTATCCTGCGCCGGCCGCCGATTAAAGTCGGTTTGTGCCTGCTGGCGCTGCTGGGCTGGCAGGGGGCGGCGCGCGCGGTCGATGTTTATCTGATCGACATGAACTCCAGCAAATCCAGCTACAGCGACAGCCACATTCTGCGGCTGGTGACGGCGGCGCTGGAGGCTTCTAGTGCCAGGTATGGGCCGTACCAATTCCGCGTCGCGCAACTGCGCATGGAGCGCGACCGGCTGCTGCAGGAAATGCTCAAGGGCGAGCTGGTCAACCTGAGCGCGCAAGTCACTTCGCCGGAATGGGAGCAAAGGCTGACGCCGATCCGCATCCCGGTCGACAAAGGCATTTCGTCCTACCGCATTTCGCTGATCGACAGCCGCAACCAGGACTTGTTCAGCACCATCCGCACGCTGGAGCAACTGAAAGCGCTGAGTCTGGGCGCCGGCCGGCAGTGGAGCTTGACCACGACCTACAAGCAGGCCGGCTTTCATGTGGTGGAAGGCAGTACCTCGGCCGGCCTGCACAGCATGCTGGCGGCGGGGCGCTTCCAGCACTTCCCGCGCGCGATCGACGAAGCCGTGTACGAACAGGCCGCTTACGTCCCCACGTTCCCGACACTGAGCCTGGAACGCAGTTTCGCCCTGTACATCCCGTCGCCGCGCTACTTTTTCATCGGCGGCGGCCAACAGCAGCGGCTGGCGCAGCGCTTGGATTATGGCTTGCAGATCCTGCTAGCTGACGGCCGCTTCGATCAGTTATTCCACGAATTCTATGACGGCCTGATCGACAAGACCGGCCTGCGCAAGCGCCGTATCTTCAGGCTGAACAACCCGCAACTGTCGCCGCAAACCCCACTGTCCAATAAAGCCTTGTGGTATTGAGTGATTAGCTGCGTTCGCGCAGGATGCGGTTGACGCCGGCCACGCGGCGCACATTGCGCAGCAGCCCCGCCAGGTGCACGCGGTCCTTGACCTGCACCGTGAAGCGCAGCTGGTGCAGCACGTTGTCCTTGTCTTCGTCCATGCCGACGTAGGTGATGTTGGCGTCCGATTCGCCGATCTCGGCTGCCACCCGCGCCAGGATGCCTTTCTCGTTGTTGATCAGCAGCTTGATGCGGCTGTCGAAACGGCGGTTCAGCTCGCTGCCCCACTTGACCGCGATCCAGCGGTCCGGTTCCTTGGCCTTCTGCCGCTTGGCCTGGGGGCAGTCCGAGGTGTGTACCAGCAAGCCCTGGTCGCGGCGCAGTTGGCCGATGATGGCGTCGCCCGGGATCGGCAGGCAGCACGGCGCCAGTTGCACCGACACGCCTTCGCTGCCGCAGATGGTGACCGGGTCCAGCTCGGCCGCGTTGTTGTGGTCGACCGGCGCGCTGGCCGATTCGCCGCCGCGCAGGCCGAAGATATGCCGCGCCACCAGCGCCGCCATGCGCTTGCCGACGCCGATGTCGGCATACAGCTCGTCCAGCGACTTGGCGCTGGATTCCTTCAGCAGCCGCTCGACCAGATGATCTTCCAGCTCCGGACTGATGCCCAGCGAGGTCAGCGCATGCGCCAGCAACTGCGCGCCCAGCGCGATCGATTCCGGCAGGTTGATGGTGCGCAGATGATGGCGGATCGCCGAACGCGCCTTGCCGGTGCGCACGAACGACAGCCAGCTCGGACTCGGCCGCGAGTTCGCATCGGTGACAATCTCGACGATGTCGCCGTTGCGCAGCTCGGTGCGCACCGAGGCCGGCTCGTTGTTGATGGTGACCGACACCGTATGGTCGCCGATGCCGGTGTGAATCGCATACGCGAAGTCGATCGGCGTGGCGCCGCGCGGCAGCGCGATGATCTTCGATTTCGGCGTGAACACGTACACCGAATCCGGGAACAGGTCGACCTTGACGTGCTCCAGGAATTCGGCCGAGTCGCCGGTCTGCTGCTGGATGTCGAGCAGCGACTGCAGCCAGGCGTGGGTACGCTGCTGTAGGTCCGACAGATTGGCGTCGCCGTTCTTGTACAGCCAGTGCGCCGCCACGCCCGATTCGGCGGTGCGGTGCATTTCCTGGGTGCGGATCTGGAACTCGACCGGCGTGCCGTACGGGCCGATCAGCGTGGTGTGCAGCGACTGGTAGCCGTTCAGTTTGCGGATCGCGATGTAATCCTTGAACTTGCCCGGCATCGGTTTGTACAGCGAGTGCAGCGTGCCCAGCGCCACGTAGCAATTCGGGAAGCTGTCGACCACCACGCGGAAGCCGTACACGTCCAGCACCTGCGAGAACGACAGGTGCTTGCTGCGCATTTTCTTGTAGATGCCGTACAGGGTCTTCTCGCGGCCGTACACTTCCGCCTCGATATTCGCCATGCCCAGCGTGTTCTTGACCGAGTCGAGGATCTTGGTGACCACTTCGCGCCGGTTGCCGCGCGCCGCCTTGACCGCCTTGGCCAGCGTGCGGTAGCGCAGCGGGAACAGGTGGGCGAACGACAGGTCCTGCAGCTCGCGGTAAATGTTGTTCAGGCCGAGACGGTGGGCGATCGGCACATACACTTCCATGGTCTCTTTGGAGATGCGCGCCTTGGCGGCCGGCTTCATCACTTCCATGGTGCGCATATTGTGCAGGCGGTCGGCCAGCTTGATCAAAATGACGCGCACGTCCGAGGCCATCGCCAGCAGCATCTTGCGGAAGTTTTCCGCCTGCGCCTCGATCTGGCTCTGGAACTCGATTTTCTCCAGCTTCGACAGGCCGTCCACCAGGTTGGCCACCGGCGCGCCGAAGCGCTCGATCAGCTCGTCCTTCTTGACGTCCTGGTCCTCCATCACATCATGCAGCAGCGCCGCCATGATGGCTTGCGCGTCCAGCTTCCAGTCGGCGCAGATCTCGGCCACGGCGATCGGATGCGAGATGTAGGGCTCGCCCGACTTGCGCAATTGGCCGAGGTGCATCTCGTCCGAGAAGCGGTAGGCTTCCTTGACCTTTTTCAGATCGGCGGCCGACATGTAGTCGGCCAGTTTTTCGGTCAGATGGGACACCGACGCAACACCCGCGGTCAGGGCGGGAGGCGTGGCCAGGGGCGACGAGGAAATCACAGGAGGTGCAGGGGGTGGGGCAGGTGGAACGGCGGAGCTGGCATCCGATGCGGTCGACTCAGATGTGGCTTTGGCCGGCGCTTTGGCCGGCCGTTTGGCCCGTGCGGGCTTGCCACTCAGTGTCGGATCGGCAGGGATCAGATTCATACGTGTGCGTTCCGTCTAGAAGAGAATGTCTCACGACTGCTAAAACATACCACATTCACACCAGCGGAACGCAGCCCAACTTACATTGGGACTTTCTTCAACATTTCCAGACCGACTTTGCCGGCTGCGATTTCACGCAGGGCGACCACGGTCGGCTTGTCCTTGGCTTCCACCTTCGGGGTGTGGCCTTGCAACAGTTGGCGCGCGCGGTAGGTCGCGGCCAGGGTCAGCTGGAAACGGTTCGGTACGTTTTTCAGACAATCTTCAATCGTAATGCGGGCCATCTAAAACTCCTAAAATCTTGTGTCTATATTTATTCAGCGTGGAGGCCCAACTGGGCAAAGAGCGAGGCGTTGCGTGCCGCTTGTTGCGCAAACCGGCAACGGGCCGCTCGGACTATCGCTGTCAATTCCGACAGCGCGACGTCGAATTCTTGGTTGATAATAGCATACTCGAACTCGGGAGCGTGGGCGATTTCGCCGCCCGCCGCCAGCAGCCGTTTGGTGATCACGTGCGGTTCATCGGTGGCGCGTTTTTTCAGGCGCTCTTCCAGCGCGTCTATCGATGGCGGCAGGATGAAAATGCCGGCCGCCTGCGGGAACAGTTTCTTGACCTGGCGCGCGCCCTGCCAGTCGATTTCCAGCAGCACGTCGGTGCCCGATTTCATCTGTTCTTCCACCATCAGGCGCGAGGTGCCGTAGTAGTTGCCGTGCACTTCGGCCCACTCCAGGAACTCGCCGTTGTCGGCGCGCGCGACGAAGTCTTCCGCCGTGGTGAAGTAGTATTGCTGGCCGTGGGTTTCGCCCGGACGCGGCGCGCGGGTGGTGGTGGAAATCGACAGCTTGATGCTCGGTTCCTTGGCCAGCAGCGCGTTGACCAGCGTCGACTTGCCGGCGCCGGACGGCGCGGCGACGACGAACAGGCTGCCCGAAAATGCCTTGCTTGAACTCATGGTGGGATCTTTCAAAAACGTCAGCGGGCGACTTTTCCGTCGCCCAAAGATGTATTTTACCAAGAGCAACGGCGGAGGTTCAATTTACAGCAAGGACAGCAGGTGCTGCGCCGCCGCCGGCGCCCGTTCCTTGGCGCCGTTGATGAAGTAAACGTAGACCTGGCCGGACTTCGCTTCGGCCTGCCAGTGCTGTGCCTGTTTGGCCCATTTCTTCAGCGCCGGCTTGCTGTAGCCGGTATCGATGTCGCTTTGTGCGTCCATCAGCCGGGCGTAGACGAAGTCGCCGGTGAGGCTGTCGAAATTGGGAAATTTGGGCGAGTCGGTGAGGACGGTGGCGACCTTGTGCTTGCGCGCCAGCTTGATGTAATCGTCGCACAGGAAGCTGTCGTGGCGGGCGTCCAGGACGTGCTGCAGCTTGCGCTTGCCGAGCCTGGCCGGCAGCAGCTTGAAGAACGCTTCAATGTCGTCGGGATCGAACTGTTTGGTGGCGGCCAGCTGCCACAATATCGGGCCGAGCTTGTCGCCGAGTTCGGTCAGGCCGCTGTCCATGAAGCGTTCAATCGATTCGCCGGCGTCGGCCAGCACCTTGCGGTTGGTGGCGTAGCGCGTGGCCTTGACCGAAAAGATGAAATCGTCCGGCGTCTTCTCGGCCCAGCTGGCGAAGTGTTCGGGCTTGGCGGTGCGGTAGAAGGTGCCGTTGATTTCGATGCTGGTCACTTGCGTGCTGGCGTATTCCAGCTGTTTTTTGAGCGGCACGTCGGCGGGGTAGAAGGTTTCCCGCCACGGCGCGTAGTCCCAGCCGCCAATTCCCGCCCTGATCTGCGCCATCATGCGTCTCCTGATAGTATCGAGTTTTCGTCTACACCGGGATATACCATGAAAGATCTGATCGTCGTCGCTACCATCACCGCCAAAGAAGGTAACGAAGTACTGGTGCGCGAGGCGCTGGAAAAAGTAGTGCCAGCCAGCCGCGCCGAAATCGGCTGCATCCGTTACGACCTGCACGTCGATCTGGGCAACCACGCCAGCTACATCATGCTGGAAGCCTGGCGCGACGAAGCCGCGCTGGCCGCACACGAAGCCACCGCGCACTTCCAGCAACTGGTCGCCACCATCGGCGGCAAAGCTGATGTGCAGATACTCAAGCTGAACCAGGTGCTGTAAGCCGGGCCGCTCAGTCTGGGGTGAAGGCTTTGGAGGCGGCGAGGGTGTCGAGGGCTTCGCGCAGCAGGGCGATTTTGCCGTCTTTCGCCACTAGCCGGCCAGCGTAGGTTTGCTGGTACAGCTTGCCGGTGGAGAGGACTTTGGCATCCACGCTGTATTCGCCGAAGGCCTGGTCGGCGGTTTCGATGAACAGTTGCACATCCTTGAAGCGGAAGTCCGGCACGTTTTTCAGCAGGCCGCCGATGAAGGCTTCAATTGCCACCGGGCCGACCGCGCGCACGTTCGGGCCGAGCGACGGCAGTTCGAGCACGCCGTCTTCGGCAAACAAGGCGGCCGCTGCGGCTGGGTTCTGGATGTTGTCGAGGTAGGCGTTGAGTAACTGGGCTGGGGTTTTCATGATGTTTCGCTTTCAGTAGAAGTTGGAATGGCTCTACTTTAGCGCTAGATCATTATTGGATAAATCCGCTAAAAACGAATACTTTATACATACATATGGATAATTGGGGCGTAAAAAAGGAGCCGAAGCTCCCTTTGATTACTCCAGGTTCTGCACCTGCTCGCGCATCTGCTCGATCAGCAGCTTCAGCTCCATCGATGCATCGGCCAGTTCCTTGACCGAGGCCTTGGCGCCCAGTGTGTTCGCCTCGCGGTTCAGCTCCTGCATCATGAAGTCCAGGCGTTTGCCGACCTGGCCACCTTTTTTCAGGATGTGACGGGTCTCGGTCAGGTGCGCCGACAGCCGGCCCAGTTCCTCGGCCACGTCGATGCGGATGCCGTACAGGATGACTTCCTGGCGGATGCGTTCCAGCGCATCCTGACGCGACAGCGCCGAATTCGAACCCTGGCAAGCCAGCCCCAGCGCATCCTGCATGCGTTCCACAGCCTTCTGCTGGAACGCCGCCACCACCTGCGGAATCAGCGGCGTGATGCGCTTGACGATGCCTTCCATCGCCTCGATGCGCGAAATCAGCATCGCCTCCAGCGCCGCGCCTTCGCGCTGACGGCTGGTGATGAACGCCTCGATGGTGCGGCCGGCGAGGGCGGCCACATCGGCTTGCAGCGACTCCTGGCCGATCTGCGCCTCTTCGATGACGCCCGGCCAGCGCAGCAATTCCGCGACTGACATCGTTTGCACGCCGGGGAACAGGCCGCCGACCTCGCCCTGCAGGCGTTGTAATTCAGTTAATAATGGGAGATTCAAGGCCTGGGTGCCAGTGGTCGCCGCCTTGCGCCCGAAACTGAGCCGCAATTCCACCTTGCCGCGGGTGATGGCGCCCATGATCGCCGAGCGTAAATCGGGTTCAAGCGCCCGCAAATCGTCGTTTATTCGAAACTGTAAGTCCAAAAAACGTGAGTTGACGCTCTTGATCTCGATAGTCAGTGTTCCCGCCGCACTCTCACTTGTGGCGACAGCGTAGCCCGTCATGCTGGAAATGCTCAATGGATATCCCCGATTTAATCTTTACAAAACAGTGATTTATCAACACAATCAGGTTGTCGAGGCGAGGAACCTTATGGCCGCACAGAACAACGCCCCCTTACCAGATGGTCTGGAAATTGCTGGATATCGCATTGTAAAGAAAATTGCGTCCGGTGGGTTCAGTATTGTTTACCTTGCCTACGATAGTGAGGGCGCGGCGGTCGCCATCAAGGAGTATTTGCCCAGTTCGCTGGCGCTGCGCCAGCCGGGCGAACTGGCGCCGGCGGTCGCCAAGGCGCATCTGCCCGTGTTCCGCATCGGTTTGAAGTGCTTTTTCGAGGAGGGCCGGGCGCTGGCCCGCATCTCCCACCCGAATGTTGTAAGCGTGCTCAATTTCTTCCGCGCGCATGAAACGGTTTATATGGTTATGGCCTACGAGTCCGGCCATTCGCTGCAGGAGCATATCCAGAACCAGCGCGCCAGGGGCGTGCAAGTGGGCGAGCTGTTTATCCGCACCATCTTCACCCAGGTGGTCAAAGGCCTGCGCGAAGTCCACGCCAACAAATTGCTGCACCTCGACCTGAAGCCGGCCAATATCTACCTGCGCACCGACGGCACGCCGATGCTGCTGGACTTCGGCGCCGCGCGCCAGACCGTCAACACCGACCTGCCGACGCTGGCGCCCATGTACACCCCCGGTTTCGCCCCGCCCGAGTTGTACGCCAAGACCGGCCTCGGACCGTGGACCGATATCTACAGCATTGGCGCCTCGATGTTCGCCTGCATGGTCGGCTCGCCGCCGCAGCCGGCCGACCAGCGCAAGGCCGACGATAAAATGGCCGGCCACTTCGACAAGCTGCAAGGCCAGTACTCGCCGGAGCTGGTGCAACTGGTGCAGTGGTGCCTGCGGGTGGAGCCGCTGGCGCGTCCGCAAAGCCTGTTCGCGCTGCAGAAGGTGCTGCAGACCGTGACGCCCAGCGCCGTCCCGGCCGCGCCGGCGCTGGGCGTGATGGACAGATTGCGCGGCCTGCTGGGCCGCCTGGGCGGCGGCGCGGCGCGCGCCAAGGCGGGACCGGAAACGCTGATTTGATACCTTGGAGGGCATGGCCATGCAATTCTCCGTTTATCAGGAAAGCCACATCGGCGGCCGCAAGGTCAATCAGGACCGCATGGGCTACAGCTTCACGCGCGACGCGCTGCTGCTGGTGCTGGCCGACGGCATGGGCGGCCACCTGCGCGGCGAAGTGGCGGCCACGCTGGCGCTGCAAACCATCGCCGCGCTGTTCCAGCAGCAGGCCACGCCGTATGTGAGGAAGCCGCAGCGTTTCCTGGAACAGGCGTTGCACGCCGCCCACCGCGAGATCCACCAGTACCGCATCGCGCAGAGCATGACGGAGGCGCCGCGCACCACCATCGTCGCCTGTCTGATCCAGCATAACACCGCCACCTGGGCGCATTGCGGCGACTCGCGCCTGTACTGGATGCGCGGCGGCCAGATCCTGGCGCGCACGCGCGACCATTCGCACATCGAGAGCCTGATCGCCAAGGGCATGGCGCTGCCGTCCGAGCGCGCCACCCATCCGGACCGCAACAAGCTGCATAACTGCCTCGGGGCCGACACGCCGCCACGGGTGGACATCGCCACCGGCGCCGGCATGTTGCCGGGCGATGTGGTGCTGTTGTGTTCCGACGGCTTGTGGTCTATGCTGCCGGACGACGAACTGGCGCGCCGCCTGTACGCGCAAAGCGTGGCGCGCGCCGTACCGGCTATACTACGGGCCGCGCTGACGGCGGCGGGCGACATCAGCGACAACGTCACCGCGCTGGCCGTCATGTGGCAGGGCAGTTCGCTGGTGGACAGCATGGACCCGGACCCGGCGGGCGTGATCTCGACCGAAGCGCTGCCGCCAGACCTGCACAGCAGCACCATCCGGGATACGCCGGCGCCGGCGCAGCAGACGCCGGAACCCGGCGACGCCTTCGATGACGACGAAATAGAAAAAGCCATCGCGGAGATCCGCGGGGCGATAGAGAAATCCTCGCAAATACTCAAATAAGGAACTGTATGACTTTTGTATCCCGTCCAAGCGGCCGCCCGGTCGATGCGCTGCGCACCCTGCGCCTGACCCGCGACTACACCAGGCACGCCGAAGGCTCGGTGCTGATCGAATGCGGCGACACCAAGGTGATCTGCACCGCCAGCATCGAAGAAAAAGTACCGGGCTTCCTGAAAGGGAAGGGCCAGGGCTGGCTGACCGCCGAATACGGCATGCTGCCGCGCTCCACCCACAGCCGCATGGACCGCGAAGCGGCCAAGGGCAAGCAGTCCGGCCGCACCCAGGAAATCCAGCGCCTGATCGGCCGCTCGCTGCGTGCCGCGTTCGACCTGGAAGCCTTCGGCGAGCGCACGCTGCACCTGGACTGCGACGTGATCCAGGCCGACGGCGGCACCCGCACCGCTTCAATCACCGGCGCCATGGTGGCGGCCTACGATGCCTTCTCCAAGCTGAAGGCGCGCGGCCTGATCGCCGACATCCCGCTCAAGCACTTCGTGGCGGCGATCTCGGTCGGCGTCTACCAGGGCACGCCGGTGCTGGATCTGGATTACGTGGAGGACTCCAGCTGCGACACCGACATGAACGTGGTGATGACCGAGCAGGGCCACTTCATCGAAGTGCAGGGCACCGCCGAAGGCGCCGCCTTTGACCGCGCCGGCATGAACCGCCTGCTGGATCTGGCGCAGGCCGGCATCGCGGACATCGTGAAGCTGCAAAAACAGGCGCTGGGCATCGCGGGGTAAAATACGTCATGACTCAACGACTGATACTCGCCTCCAATAACAAGGGCAAACTGAAGGAGTTCAACGAACTCCTGGCCACCGTCGGCTTCTCCGTGCATGCGCAGGGCGAATACGAGGTTCCCGAAGCGGATGAACCTTTTCACACGTTTGTTGAAAATGCACTGCAAAAGGCGCGGCATGCGTCGCGCCTCACCGGCCTGCCGGCGCTGGCCGACGATTCCGGCGTGTGCGTCAACGCGCTGGGCGGCGCCCCCGGCGTCTACTCGGCGCGCTTTGCCGGCGAGCCGAAATCGGATGCCCGCAACAACGAAAAGATGATCGCCGAGCTGGCGAAACATGAAGACAAGTCCGCGTATTACTACTGCGTGCTGGTGTTTGTGCGTCACGCCGATGATCCGCAGCCGATCATCGCCGACGGCCGCTGGAACGGCGTCATGGTCGACACGCCGCGCGGCGCGGGCGGCTTCGGCTACGATCCCTACTTCTTCATTCCAGCCCTGGGCAAGTGCGCCGCCGAGCTGGCGCCGGAAGAGAAAAACGCCTTGTCGCATCGCGGCCAGGCACTGCGCGCACTGGTAGAGAAACTGAAATGATCCCGATTAAAATCGTCGGCGCCAGCCTGCAGGGTAAAACCCAGCCAGCGCGCGACATCAGCGAAGCCGCCGGCGTCGCTGCGAAGTATCTGCAAGGCGGCGCGCTGAATCTGACGGCGTTGCCGCCGCTGTCGCTGTACATCCACTTCCCGTGGTGCGTGCGCAAATGCCCGTACTGCGATTTCAATTCGCACGAGGCGAAAGAGGGCGGCGCCTTCCCCGAGCAGGAATACCTGGACGCGGTGCGCGCCGACCTGGAGCAGGCCTTGCCGCTGATCTGGGGCCGCAAGATCTACACCATCTTCATCGGCGGCGGCACGCCCAGCCTGATGTCGGCCGCAGGGCTGGACCGGCTGCTGTCCGACGTGCGCACCCTGCTGCCGCTGGATAGCGACTGCGAGATCACGATGGAAGCCAATCCCGGCACCTTCGAGGCGGAGAAGTTCAAGTCCTACCGCGCCAGCGGCGTCAATCGCCTGTCGATCGGCATCCAGAGTTTCAACGCGCGCCACCTGAAGGCGCTGGGCCGCATCCACGATGACAACGAAGCGAAGCGCGCGGTGGATATCGCCGTCGCCAATTTCGACAACTTCAACCTGGACCTGATGTACGCGCTGCCGTCGCAGACGCTGGACGAGGCGCGCCAGGACGTCGAAACGGCGATGTCGTTCAAGCCGCCGCACCTGTCGCTATACCATCTGACGATGGAGCCGAACACGCTGTTCGCCAAGTATCCGCCGGCGCTGCCGGACGATGATGCCAGCGCCGACATGCAGGACATGATCGCCGGGCTGACCGCCGCCAACGGCTACCATCAGTACGAGATCTCGGCCTACGCGAAAGAAGGCAAGCGCGCGCGCCACAACCTGAATTACTGGGAGTTCGGCGACTATCTCGGCATCGGCGCCGGTGCGCACTCCAAGCTGTCGTTCCCGCACCGCATTTTGCGCCAGGCACGCTACAAGCAGCCGAAGGCCTATATGGAGCAGACCAGGCTGGGCGCGCCGATCCAGGAGGAGTACGAGATCGAGCGCGCAGACATGGGCTTCGAGTTCATGCTCAACACGCTGCGCCTGCATGGCGGCTTCGATCCCAACCTGTTCAGCGAGCGCACCGGCATGAGCATCAACGCCATCGACCAGCAGCTCAACGCGGCAGAGGCCAAAGGGCTGCTCTACCGCGACTACAAGATCATCAAGCCAACCGCGTTAGGCCAGCGCTTCCTGAATGATCTGCAAGAGATGTTCTTGAAGGGTTGAGCCGCTTGCCCGCCGTCGTGGCCAGCTTGAATTGCGCCGACACGCCGGCCAGCGAGGCCGCCTGTTCCTGCATGCTGGCCGCCGCTGCCGCCGCCTGCTCCACCAGCGCGGCGTTCTGCTGCGTCATCTGGTCCATTTGGGTGATGGCCTGATTGACCTGGTCGATGCCGATGCTCTGCTCCGAGCTGGCGGCGGTGATCTGGCTCATGATATCGGTCACGCGGCGCACGCTGGCCACCACTTCGTCCATCGTGGCGCCGGCCTGCTGCACCAGTTGCGCGCCGGCGTCCACCTGCGTCACCGAGTTGTCGATTAATTCCTTGATCTCCCTGGCCGCCGCTGCGGAGCGTTGCGCCAGTCCGCGCACTTCGGACGCCACCACCGCGAAACCGCGTCCCTGTTCGCCGGCGCGCGCCGCCTCCACCGCTGCATTCAGCGCCAGGATGTTGGTCTGGAACGCGATGCCATCGATCACGCCGATGATATCGACGATCTTCCTGGCCGAACTGTCGATGGCGCCCATGGTGTGCACCACCTGGCCGACGATCACGCCGCCTTTTTCGGCCACCTCCGAGGCGGCGTGGGCCAGCTGGTCGGCCTGGCGTGCGTTGTCGGCGTTCTGGCGCACGGTGGAGGTCAGTTCCTCCATCGAGGCGGCGGTTTGCTCCAGCGCGCTGGCCTGTTGTTCGGTGCGCGCCGACAGGTCGTGATTGCCGGCGGCGATTTCGCTGGACGCCAGCGCGATCGTCTGGGCGCCGTGCTGCACATCGCCGACCACCTTCACCAGTTCATCGTTCATGCCTTGCAGTTCGCGCATCAGGTCGCCGATCTGGTCGCGCGGCGCGACGCCGAATTGGGTGGTCAGGTCGCCGCTGGCAACCGTGGTGGCGACGCCGATCGCCGATTCCAGCGGGCGGGTGATGCTGCGCGCGATCAGCGCCGCGCACACCGCGCCCAGCGCCACCAGCAGCACGCCGAGCATCAGCGCCAGGCGGATGCTGCGGCTGGTGGCGTCGGCGATATCCTGCGCCATCCGGTCCAGTACCTTGCGCTCGTATTCGACCAGCTTCAGCATGCCGGCCTGATAGGCGTCGGCCGAGGGCGTGAAGCTGTCGCTGAAGATGCGCGCCGCGCCCTGGGCGTCGCCGGCCTTGTTGGCGTCCAGCAGCGCCTGCTTGGACTCGACGAATCTGGCGCGCACTGCCAGCGTCGCCTGATAGATGGCTTTTTCGTCGTCGCTGCTGATCAGCTCACCCATCCGGCGGTTCATGACGTTGCCCTTCTTCGAGCCGTCGGCCATGGTTTCGGCGAAAGTGGTGGCCAGCGAGGTGTCGCTGCTTTTCGCCATCATGATGGTGCGGGCGATGGTCACGGCGGTTTGCGTGTACCAGTCGCTGGCCAGGCGCTCGCGCGCCAGCGGTTCGGCCATCATGCGCTTGGTGGCGTCGGCATTTTCCACCGCGTTGCGCAAGGCGAAGGCGGTGGAAATGATGGAAAGGATCAGAACAATGGCAAAGCCCAGCGACAGTCTTGCGCCAATGCGGAGGTCGGACAAAGAGGACATAACCGGAACAGACTATGACAAGTCTGTAATTATTGGTAACTCTTTGAGTATATCCTTTCTTTTAAGAAATTTAATTTTGGAAACAATTTGTTACTGAACAATTGCCGTCCTTGTCAGGCGGGCTGGCGGCAGCGCGCGCTGCCGGGCGATGCCGGGCGGCGTCCGGGGCAAGTCGTCATTGCCCAGCTTGAACGACGAGGCCACCTCGGCCAGCCTGCTGGCCTGTTCCTGCATGCTGGCGGCGGCTGCGGCGGCTTGCTCCACCAGTGCGGCGTTCTGCTGCGTCACGCTATCCATCTGGCCGATGGCGACGTTGACCTGATCGATGCCGATGCTTTGCTCGCTACTGGCCGAGGTGATCTCGCCCATGATGTCGGTGACGCGGCGCACGCTGGTCACCACATCGTCCATGGTGCTGCCGGCCTGCTGCACCAGCTTCGAGCCGATATCCACCTGCTCGACCGAATTGCCGATCAACTCCTTGATCTCCTTGGCCGCGCCGGCCGAGCGCTGCGCCAGGTTGCGCACCTCGGACGCCACCACCGCGAAGCCGCGCCCCTGTTCGCCGGCGCGCGCCGCCTCCACCGCCGCGTTCAAGGCCAGGATATTGGTCTGGAACGCGATGCTGTCGATGACGCTGATGATGTCGAAGATCTTGCGCGACGAATCGTTGATCGAACCCATGGTGTTGACCACCTGGCCGACGATGGCGCCGCCTTTCTCCGCCACCGCAGACGCCGCCTGCGCCAGCTGATTGGCCTGGCGCGCGTTCTCGGCGTTCTGGCGCACGGTGGAGGTCAACTGCTCCATCGACGACGCGGTTTCCTCCAGCGAGCTGGCCTGCTCCTCGGTGCGCTGCGACAGATCCATATTCCCCGAGGCGATTTGATTGGACGCGGTGGCGATGGTGCTGGTGCCGACCTGCACCTGGCTGACCACCGTGCGCAGCGCATCGTTCATGCCGCGCAGCGCCGTCATCAGGTCGCCGATTTCGTCCTGGTTGTGCTGCGCCGTGAACTGCGTGGTCAGATCGCCGTTGGCCACCGTGGAAGCGATATCCACCGCAGACTTCAGCGGCACCGTGATCGAGCGCGAAATGATCCACGCGGCCAGCGAGCCGATGGCGACCATCAGCGCCGCCAGCACCATCAGCAGCGCGTTGGCGCGGTCGTTGGCGGCGTCGATCGCGTGTGCTGTATCGTCGATGGCCTTGCGCTGATGCGCCAGCAGTTCGCTGACCTTGCCCTGATACGCCTTGGCGGCCGGGACGAAGGTGTTTTTGAACAGGGCATCGACGGCGGCATCGTCGCCGGTCTTGCGGACATTGCCGACGTCCGTCTTGGCCTTTTGATACACATTGCGCAAGGTGGTCACATTGTCGAAGATCGCCCGTTCGTCGTCGCTGACGATCAGCTGCTTGACCTGGCCCATCAACTCGGCGCCGCGCTTGCTGCTGGCAGCGATGACCTCGGCGAACACGGTGGGCAGGGTTTCGTCCTTGCTGCGCGCGATCAGCTCGGTGCGCGCCACGGCCGAGTACAGCAGCACATACCAGTCGGACACCAGGCGCTCCTTGGCCAGCGGCTTCTCCATCATGGCGCGCGTGGCCTGCGCGGTGGCGCGGGCGTTAACCAGCGCCACCGAGGTGGCCAGGATCGCCAGCAGCAGCACCACGGCAAAGCCGATGGCCAGACGAGTACCGATGCGCATCTGCGACAGAAGATTCATGATCATCACTCCCAACCGGAAAGCGGGAGTCAAGTATGCGCCTGTCCGGCGGTGCTGTGTGTGCTTTGTTGCTGTTTGGGAACAGCTTAAAAACTCGCGGCCTGCTTCAGGTCCGGCTGCTCGCACCAGCGGGCGAAGGCCTCGGCCAAACGTTCGCTCTCGCCGATGGCCTGCATCCAGTCGCGGGTGCGGCGCTGGTGGTCCTGGCCGTAGACGTGGAAATCCTTGCGGTCCGGCAGTTTGGCGTTGGGCAGCGTGCGGACGAACTCGGCGGAGGGCGACACCAGTATCATATTGTCGAGCGCCTGATCGCGCGCGCGGCGCCACGGCATCGACTTGTCGAGCCAGCCGGGCACGATGTAGTCGCTGAAGTGCGGGTACAGCACCAGGCCGGGATCGCGCTGGTAAGGCAGGTGCAGGTGGTAATCGATCAAGCCGCCGTCCCAGTAGGCGCCGTCGGGCGCGCCGGCGATATTGGACACCGCCTGCAGCACCAGCGGGATCGAGCCGGAAGCCAGCAGCGCATCGCGCAGATTGTCCTGCGACAGGCCGACGAAGTGATTGGCGAAGGCATCGAAGCCATCGCGCAGCCAGCGGGCGTCATCCTGCTGGTGATGGAAGATCACCCGTTCCATCGACATCGCCAGGCGTTTGCGCGACAGCGCGTTGCCGGCGGCGGCCAGCAGGAAACCGGCCATCTCGCGCCAGCGCGCGCCGTTGGTGCTGCGCAGCGCGCCGATGCCGCGCACCGTGATGATCGACAGCTGATGATGCGGATGCGTGAGCGGCTCGTTGCGGCGGCCATCGAGCAGTTCATCGAGCAGCGCGCGGCAGGTTTGCGACACATAGCTGGGCGTTACCTTATCCGGATAGCGCTGGCCGGCATACAGGCGCGCCAACCGCTTGTGCGCCGCGACCGGATCATCGAAGGCCGAAGCGGCCATGCGCCAGGCGCCGATCGACGCGCCAATGAGCCGGCGCTGGCGCGGCGCATGGCGGAAAAACTCGCCGAACAACCAGCCATCCAGGCCATTCAGAATCAGCCCCTTAGGGCCGCCGGCTGCGGCGGGAACGATCGCCATATCAGCAGCCTGCACGCCCTCGGCAGCAATCCGCTGCCGCGCCCGTTGCCCAAGTCGAATAGTAATAGAAGAAGTCATATTTTTAGTGAAAACCCCGGGGTCAGGTCCTCCATTTCTACACGAGCTCTACCGCTGGGCGGCAGAGCTCGTGTAGAAATGGAGGACCTGACCCCGGAGTTTAACGCAGGCCGCCGCCGAGGGTGCGGTAGAGGTCGATGGCGGTGGTGGTGCGCAGCAGGCGCGCTTGCACCAGCGTTTGCTCGGCGCTGAATAGTTCGCGCTGCGCGTCCAGCACGTCCAGCGAGCTGGCGACGCCGTTGTCGAAGCGCAGTTGCAGCAGCCGCAGGCGGTCGGCCTGGGCTTCCTGCACGGCGCGCTGGGCGTTGACTTGTTCGCCCAGGTAGTCGCGCGCGGCCAGGGCATCGGCCACTTCGCGGAAGGCGGTCTGGATGGCTTTTTCGTAGTCGGCCACGGCGAGGTTTTTGCGCACTTCGGCCAGCGTCAGGTTGGCGCTGTTGCGGCCGGCGTCGAAGATCGGCAGCGTCAGCTGCGGCGCGAAGGACCAACTGCCGGAGCCGCCGTCGAACAGGCCGTGCAACGCGGGGCTGCTGCTGCCCACCGCCGCAGTCAGGCTGATGCGCGGGAAGAAGGCGGCACGCGCGGCGCCGATGTTGGCATGGGGCGGCCAGCAGGCGCTGCTCGGCGGCGCGGATGTCGGGGCGGCGTGTCAGCAGGTCGGACGGCAGACCAGTTGGCAGCGCGCTCAGCGTGTCGATTTGCTGGTCGTCTGGCATGCCGCCCGCTGCCGCTCCGGCGCTGGCCGGCGCTTGGCCGACCAGCAGCGTCAACGCGTTTTCGGCTTGGGCGCGCTGGCGCGCCAGCGTCAGCGCGGCGGCGCGCGCGGTTTCCATCAGCGTTTCGTTGGAGCGCAGTTCGAGGCGCGAGGAGGCACCCACTTCGGCGCGCTGCTGCGTCAGTTTGTAGGTGCGCGCACGCGCTTCGTAGGTTTGCTGCGCCAGTGCGTATTGTTCGGCGTAGGCGCGCTCGGTGTAGTAGGCCTGCGCAACCTGGGAGACCAGCGCGATCTGCGCGGCCTTCTGCGCTTCTTCGGTGGCCAGGTAGGAAGCCAGTGCGGCATCGTTCAGACTTTTGACGCGGCCGAAGAAGTCTAGTTCAAACGCCGATACCGATACGCCGACATCATAGCGTTTGCCGATGCTGCTTTCGCCACTCGGGGACAGGAAGGCCGGTGTCTTGGCGCGCGTGACGGCGCCGCTGGCGCTTAGGTTCGGCAGCCGGTCGGCGGACTGAATGTTGTACTGGGCGCGCGCTTCTTCGATGCGCAGCACTGCGGTACGCAGGTCGCGGTTGTTTTCCAGCGCCGCCCTGATCAGCTGTTGCAGGCGCGGATCGGTAAAGTAGTCGCGCCAGCCCGTGTCGACCGCCGCGCGCGCGTCCGCCGGCAGCGGCAGCGGCACGCTGGTGCGTGCTGCGGCGCCGGCGCTGTCGGCCGGGAAGGTGGTGGCCACCGGCGCTGTCGGACGCTGATAGGTCGGCGCCAGCGAGCAGGCAGAGAGCACGGCGGCGCCGAGCAGAATGACGGCGGGCTTAATCGAAGGTTTCATGTTTTTTGTCGTTCAGTTCATGTGCGGCGAGCTTGCGTTGACGCTCGCTGCCTTTGAAGATGCGGCGCACCACCACAAAAAATACCGGCACCAGGAACACCGCCAGCACGGTCGCGGTGATCATCCCGCCCATGACGCCGGTGCCGATGGCGCGCTGGCTGGCCGATCCGGCACCGCTGGCGATCACCAGCGGCAGCACGCCGAGGATGAAGGCCAGCGAGGTCATGATGATCGGCCGGAAGCGCAGGTGCACCGCTTCCAGCGTGGCCTCGATCAGTCCTTTGCCCTGCGCTTGCAGGTCTTTGGCGAACTCGATGATCAGGATCGCGTTCTTCGCCGACAGGCCGATGATGGCGATCAGCCCCACTTTAAAATAGACGTCGTTCGGCAGCGAGCGCAGGTGCGCCCCCAGCAGCGCGCCCAATACGCCGAGCGGCACCACCAGCAGCACCGCCACCGGTATCGATTCGCTTTCGTACAGCGCCGCCAGCACCAGGAAGGCCGCCAGCAGCGACAGCGCGAACAGCATCGGCGCCTGCGAGCCGGAGGTCTTTTCCTCCAGCGACTGGCCGGTCCATTCGATGCCGAAGCCGGGCGGCAGCTGTTGCGCAAGGCTTTCCAGCTCGGCCATCGCCTCGCCGGTGGAGCGGCCGGGCGCGGCGTCGCCGGTCAGCTTGATGGCTGGGTAGCCGTTGTAGCGCACCAGCTGCACCGGCCCCTGTATCCAGCGCGAGGTGGCGAACGAGGAGAACGGCACCATGGCGCCGCTGGCGCTGCGCGCATTCAGTTGCAAGATGTCCTGTGGCTGCAAACGACGCGTCGCGTCGGCCTGCACAATGACGCGCTGTTGCCGCCCGCTGCTGGTGAAGTCGTTCACATACGAGGAACCCAGCGCGGTCGACATCATGGCGTTGATGTCGGCGAAGGCGACACCCAGCGCGTTGGCCTTTTCGCGGTCGATTTCCACCCGCAGCTGCGGCGCGTCTTCCAGTCCTTCCGGACGCACGCCTTTCAGTACGGTGCTTTTGCCGGCCAGTTCGAGCAGCTGGTTGCGCGCGGCGACCAGCGCATCGTGGCCTTGCGCGCTGCGGTCCTGCAGGCGCGCGGTGATGCCGGTGGCGTTGCCCAGTTCGCGGATCGGCGGAGGGCTGAGCGGGAAGATGATGGCATCCGGGATGCCGGACAGCGCGCCAAACGCGCGCTGCGCGATCGCCTGGGCCGAGTCCTCGGACGAGCGTTCTTTCCAGTCCTTCAGCGGCACGAATACCAGGCCGGCGTTCTGCGCGTTGCCGGAGAACGAGAAGCCCGCCACCGCGATGGTGCGCGCCACCGCATCCTGCTTGCGGTAGTACTGGTCGATCTGCGACAGCACCGCCTGCGTGCGCGACAGCGACGCGCCCGGCGGCAGCTGCACATTGGTCACCAGGTAGCCCTGGTCTTCGTTCGGCAGGAAGGACGACGGCAGTTTCACGTACAGCCATCCGACCACGCCGCACAACAACGCGAAGATCACCAGGTAACGGCCGGTGCGCTTCAGGATGCTGGCGATCACGCCCTGATAACCGGAGGCCGTTACCGCGAACTTGCGGTTGAACCACCCGAAGAAGCCTTTCTTCTCGTGGTGGTGGCCGGCTGCCACCGGCTTCAGCATGGTGGCGCACAGCGCCGGCGTCAGCGTCAGCGCCATCAGCGCGGAGAACAGCATGGCCGACACCATCGCCAGCGAAAACTGGCGGTAGATCGCTCCCACCGCGCCGCCGAAGAAGGCCATCGGAATGAATACCGCCACCAGCACCAGCGTGATGCCGATGATGGCGCCGGTGATCTGGTCCATGGCCTTGCGCGTGGCTTCGCGTGGCGACAAGCCTTCCTCGCTCATGATGCGTTCGACGTTTTCCACCACCACGATGGCGTCATCGACCAGAATGCCGATCGCCAGCACCATGCCGAACATGGTCAGCACGTTGATCGAGAAACCGAACAGCTGCATCGCCGCGAAAGTGCCCATCAACGCCACCGGCACCACGATGGTCGGGATCAGCGTGTAGCGGATGTTTTGCAGGAACAGGTACATCACCAGGAACACCAGCACTACCGCTTCCAGCAGCGTCTTGACCACTTCTTCGATCGAGATTTTGACGAAGGTGGAGGTGTCGTAAGGGACGGTGTATTTCACGCCCGGAGGGAAGTATCTGGACAGCTCCTCCATCTTGGCCTTGACGGCGGTGGCGGTTTGCAGCGCGTTGCCGGTCAGCGAAAGCTGCACCGCCAGCGCGGAGAAGGGCTGGCCGTTCAGCCGCGCGTTGGTGTTGAAGTTGGCGCCGCCCATTTCGACGCGCGCCACGTCTTTCAAACGCACCAGCGAGCCGTTGGGATTGGCGCGCAGGACGATGTTGGCGAATTCGGTAGTGGACGACAGCTGGCCGGTCACCACGATCGGCGCGGCATAGGTCTGGCTGGCGGGACTGGGCAAGTCGCCCAAAGTGCCAGGCGTGACCTGCGCGTTCTGCGCGCGGATGGCGGCGGTGACATCGGCCATGTTCAGTTTGAGGCCGATCAGCTTTTGCGGATCGACCCAGATGCGCATGGCGCGCTCGGTGCCGAACAACTGCGCTTGACCAACGCCGGGAATGCGCTTGATTTCGTTGACGACGTTGCGCGCCATGTAGTCGCCCAGTCCAGTGGGATCGAGGCGGCCATCGGTGGAGGTCAGGCCGACGAACATCAGGATGTTGGAGCGGACTTTGTTGACCTGCACGCCCTGCTGCGTGACTGCGGCCGGCAAACGGGATTCGACGCGCTTGATGCGGTTCTGCACATCCACCGCCGCCAGGTCCGGATTGGTGCCGGGGACGAAGGTGACGGTGATGTTGACCGAGCCATTGGCCTCGCTTTGCGATTCGACGTATTGCAGGCCGTCGGCGCCGTTCATCTCCTGTTCGATAACGCTGGTGACGGCGTCGTCCAGCACTTGCGCGGTGGCGCCGGGATAGTTGGCGGTGACGACGATCGACGGCGGCGCGATGGTCGGGTACTGCGACACCGGCAGCACGGTGATCGCCAGCGCGCCGGCGAGCAGGATGAAGAGCGCGATCACCCAGGCGAACACCGGGCGGTCGATAAAGAACTTGGCCATGTGCGCTCCCGCTTATTTGCCGGCGGCCGGAGATGCGGCGGGCGTCGCACCGACCGGCCCTTTCCACGGCTGCGGGTTGACGGTGGCGCCGGGTTTGGCCTTTTGGAAGCCCTCGACCACAATGCGCTCTCCGCCCTTGAGGCCCGCGCTGACGACCCAGTTGTTGCCGTCGTTGGCGTTGGCGCTCACCGGTTGCGACACCACCTTGTTGTCGGCGCCGACGATCAGCACCGTGGCGCCCTCGTTGGTGCGCACGATGGCCTGCTGCGGCACGGTGATGGCGGCATCGCTGACGCCTTGTTCCAGTCTGGCGCGCACGTACATCCCCGGCAGCAGCACGCGCTGCGGATTCGGGAACTCGGCCCGCATCGCCACCGAACCGGTGCTTTCGTCCACCGACACATCCGAAAACAGCAGCTTGCCCGCGTGCGGGTAGGCCTGGCCATCCTCGGTCACCAGCGTCACGCGCGCTGCGGTTTTATTCAGCTTGCCGTCCGCCAGCGCGCGCTGCAGCTTCAGCACCTCGGTGGAGGACTGGGTAATCGTCACATAGATCGGGTCGAGCTGCTGCACGGTCGCCATCGGCGTCGCCTCGCCCTGGCCGACCAGCGCGCCCTCGGTCACCAGCGCGCGGCTGACGCGGCCGGAGATCGGTGCGGTCACGGTCGCATAGCCGAGCGTCAGGCCGGCATTGGTGCGCGCCGCTTTGGACGTGGCCAGATCCGCCGCCGCCTGCTTTTGCGCGGTGATGGCGTCGTCATATTCCTGCTGGCTGACCGCCTGGGCCGCCAGCAGCGGCTTATAGCGCTTGACCTTCAGGTCGGCCTGCGCCAGATTCGCCTCGGCCTTCGCCACCGCTGCCTGCGCGCTGTCGTATGCGGCCTGGAACTGCGCCGGGTCGATACGGAACAACACCTCGCCCGCCTTCACATCGCCGCCTTCCTGGTAGACCCGCTGCAGCACGATGCCTGCCGTGCGCGCCCGCACCTGCGCGATGCGCGAGGCTTCGGTGCGGCCCGGCAGTTCGCTGCTCAGGGTGACAGTGGCCGGCGCAACGCTGACGACGGCAACGGTGGGGACAGGGGGCGTGGCGGGGGCAGGTTGTCGGTCGCCGCAGGCACTCAACAGGGGGACGATGGCAGCAGCGGCAGCAGCAGCGGCGGCGGTGCAACGAGCAACGAATCTCATGGACGGTCTCGCATCGGTTTTATAGTTGATGCAAGATTGTAATGCAAAAAAGGCAGGAAAGCGGCCGCCGGCCACCTTCCTGCCTTTCCGTGCGCCTCCGCGAAGGATTAACGCATGCCGGAGATGATCTGTTTCAGCTTGGCGGTGTCGGCGACGAAGGCGCGGATGCCTTCGGCGGTCTTCTCGGTCGCCATCGCGTCTTCATTCAGCATGAAGCGGAAGGTCGGCTCGTCGATCGAGATTTTGCCGATGGTCGCGCCGCTGCTGCCGTCCGGGCTCAGTTTGCGCTCCAGTGGGGCGTTGGTGTCGGCCAGCTGTTGCAGCAGGTCCGGGCTGATGGTCAGCAGGTCGCAGCCGGCCAGTTCCAGGATCTGGCCGGTGTTGCGGAAGCTGGCGCCCATCACTTCGGTGTTGTAGCCAAACTTGCGGTAGTAGTTGTAAATGCGCTTGACCGATTGTACGCCCGGATCTTCGGCGCCCTGGTAGTCGATGCCGGTCGATTTTTTGTACCAGTCGTAAATGCGGCCGACGAATGGCGAAATCAGCTTGGAACCCGCCTCGGCGCAGGCAATGGCTTGCGGCAGCGAGAACAGCAGCGTCATGTTGGTGTGGATGCCTTCTTTCTCCAGGATCTCGGAAGCGCGGATGCCTTCCCAGGTCGAGGCCATCTTGATCAGCACGCGCTCGCGGTCGATGCCGTTTTTCTCGTACAGCGCGATCAGGTCGCGGCCCTTGGTCACCGAGGCGGCGGTGTTGAACGACAGCGCGGCGTCGATTTCGGTCGACACGCGGCCGGGGATCACGCGCAGGATCTGCTTGCCGAAGGCCACCAGCAGCTGGTCGATCACCACGCCGGTCGAGGCGTCCAGGTTGTCGCGCACGGCTTTTTCCAGCAGCGGCTTGTATTCGTCCTTCTGCACCGCCTTCAGGATCAGCGACGGGTTGGTGGTGGCGTCGCGCGGGGTGTACTGCTGGATGGCCTGGAAATCGCCGGTGTCGGCGACCACGGTGGTGTATTGCTTGAGCTGTTCGAGTTGGTTCATGAGCGCTGCCGTTTTGATAAGGGAGTTGTTGTCGCGCTTATTTTACTCCTAACCCGGCCTTATCAGCCCAGCCGCATGACAATTGCGCCACAGGCGATCAGCGAAATGGCGAGGATGCGGCCGGGCGCCAGCCGTTCGCGCAGGAACAGCGCGGCGATGGCGGCGGCGAACAGGATCGAGGTTTCGCGCAGCGCGGCGATGACCGCCACCGGCGCTTGCGTCATCGCCCACAGCGCCAGGCCGTAGGAGGCTAGCGTGCCGCAGCCGCCCACCAGCATCACCGGCGCGTGGCTGCGGGCATACGCCGGCAGCTCA
The DNA here is from genome assembly GCA_963515135.1 of uncultured Duganella sp. Taxonomy (GTDB): domain Bacteria; phylum Pseudomonadota; class Gammaproteobacteria; order Burkholderiales; family Burkholderiaceae_D; genus Rugamonas. The sequence continues at coordinate 34,554 of CAUPXZ010000010.1, forward strand.
GCCCAGCGCCGGGTGGAACCCAGCAGGAGCAGCGCGGCGGTCAGCACGAACAGCCACATGGTGTAGCCGGCCGGGGCGCCGGAGCGGCGCACGCCGACGCCGTCGATCATGGTGTAGGTGGCGATGATGGCGGCGTTCAGCAAGGCGTACGTGGTGGCGCGGCGGCGCGCATCGCGGTTGGCCGCGCTGTCGGCGCCGGCGCGGGCGCCGCGCAGAATGGTCAGCGTCAGCACGCCGCCGCAGATCAGCGCCACCGCCAGGTCCTGCCGCCAGTGCAGGCTTTCGCCCAGCAGCGGCACGCCGGCCAGCGCCACCAGCAGCGGCGCCGCGCCGCGCATCAGCGGGTAGGCCTGGCTCATGTCGCCGTGCTGGTAGGCCGCCGCCAGCAGCCGGTAGTAGATCACCTGGCAGCAGGCGGACGCCGCCAGCCACGGCCAGCTGTCTGCATGCGGCGCGGCGCAGAAGGGCAGCAGCGGCAGCGACACCAGGCCGGCGCCGCAGGCCACCAGCAAGGTGCTCAGGTATTTGTCGGGGCCGGCCTTGACCAGCGCATTCCAGGTGGCGTGCAGCAGCGCGGCAAACAGGACGACGCTGACCACCGATCCTTCCACCGTCTAGCCCCGGCTGGCGATCAGCTGCCTGATTTCCGCCAGCAGCCGGTCGAACGACACCGGCTTGCGGAAGAAGATGTCGTACGGCGGCCGCACGTCCTTGGGCATGATGCCGGCGCTGGCGAGAATGAAGGGGATCGCGCGCAGCGCCGGGTCGGCGCGCCAGGCCACGCACAGGTCGGCGCCGTTCATCACCGGCATCATGTAGTCGGAGACCACGATGTCGGGGCGCTCGCGGCGCGCCGCCGCCAGCGCCTCGGCGCCGTTGCTGGCGGTGCGCACGCGGAAGCCGCGGAATTCAAACAGCATGGTGTAGGCCGACAAGACGTCGAATTCGTCGTCGACCACCAGAATGAGCTTGCCATCCGGGTTGCTGTCCGTGGGGGCGGAATGGTCGCTCATGGCCAGCCGTCAGCGGTTCAGGATCGGAGGCACGCCGGGCGGCACCGGCCCGTCGATGCTCATGCCTTGATCGGAGATGAGTAGCACGTGGTTGGCGGCGTCGTAGCTGTTTTCGCGCAGCTTGAGCACGCCGATCTGGCGCAGGTTGACGCCGGCGACGTCGACGTAGCGCAGCAGCACGATATTCTCGAACAGCATCGAGGCGATGGCATCGTTTTGCACCGAACCCTGGCCGAAGTAGGGCAGTTCCTGCGTGAAGAAGGTGGTGACGTTGCGCACCCGCAGCTCGTTGACCAGCGCCGCCATGAAGGCGCGCGAGCGGCCTGCGTGGATCACCACCTCGCGCAGGCCGTCGATGCCGTCCACCAGCAGGCGCGTGACGCCGCGCTGTTCGATATTGCGCAGCAGGCCGTTGGCCAGGCTGTCGACCAGCACTTCCAGCGGCGGATGCCAAATGATCTGCAGCGCGCCGTTGTGGAAGTAGGGTGCCAGGTCGAGGCCGACGCTGCGCGCCTTTTCCAGCAAGCGCTGCGGCGATTCGTAGAAGCCGACGATCAGCACGGTTTCACCGCGCAGCAGGCCGTCGTGGATGAAGTGCAGGCCCATCAGCGTTTTGCCGACGCCGGGGTTGCCCAGCAGGGCGGTGGTGGACCCCTGCGCCACGCCGCCGTTGGTCAGGCCGTCCCAGCCGGCGATGCCGAAGCTGACGCGGCCGGCGGCAGCGGTCGGCATGGCCGGCGACAGGCTGCTGACCGCTTCCAGCCGGGGATAGATTTCAATGCCGTCCTCGCCCACCTGGAACACATGGCGGCCCAGCAGGTGCTTGCTGCCGCGCAGCTTGAACACCTTGATCTCGCGCACCAGCTGCAGGCCGCTCTCGTACTGGCTCAGTTCGATCAGACCGTCGACCAGCGTGTTTTCCGAATCGGCCTGGTTGCCTTCGGTCGGCGACAGCAGGAAGCTGGTGCACTCCATGGTCGCCACCAGCGAGTTCAGCGACAGCATGAATTCCGACAGCGACAGGTCCGACGGCTTGGCTTCGCGCACGGTGCGGAAGCCGTCGATGATCATCAGGTCCGGGCGTTGCTCGGCCAGCGTGGCGGCGATCGATTTGAGCAGCTCGCGCAGGCCACCCTTGAGCAGCTCGTTGTAGGCGCCGATGAACAGGATGCGGTCGTCGACCAGTTGCTCGTCGAAGAACGAGAAATTGCTCAAATGGTTGAGCATCTTGCCGTGGGTTTCGGCGATCAGCGTCAGGATCAGGACTTTCTTGCCCTGGTGCGCATGCTGGAAACCGATCTGGCACGCCAGCGTGGTCTTGCCGCTGCCGGCCAGGCCCTGGATCAGGTACAGGCTGTGCGCAGGAAAACCGCCCCCGAGAATGTCATCCAGGCCAGGGATGTGGGTGCTGAGCAGTGGAATGCGCTGTGAGGAGCGGTTATGCATGGCGCAAGGTTGTGAATGCGGCAAATAATCTCCGCACTGTAGCACAAGCGTCTGAATGTCGCCTAGCCGATGAACGAATCGAACTGCAGGTCGAACTCCTGCAAGGCCTTCTGCGCGTTCTGCATCTTCTTGCGGAATTCCGGCCCGCGCTGCAGCGCCAGGCCGACCGCCAGCACGTCGATCACCACCAGGTAGGCCAGCCGCGCCGAGATCGGCGTGTACGGGTCGGTATTGAAGATCAGGTCGATCGGGATCAGCACCGTAGCCAGATCGGCCAGCGGCGTGCCGGACGGCGCCAGCACGATCACCTCGGCGCCGCCGCGCCGCGCCAGCTTGACCGAACGCACCAGCGACGGGCTGTTGCCGCGCTGCGAAATCGCCACCAGCGCGTCGCCGGTGCGCAGCAGGGCGGCGGCGATGCTGTGGATGTGCGGGTCGGCATAGGCCACGGTCGGCACGCCGGAGCGGAAGAACTTGTGCTGGGCGTCGGCCGCCACGATGCCGGACGTGCCCTGGCCGTAGAACTCGATCTTGTTGGCCTTGGACAGGATGTCCAGCGCCTTCTGGATCTGCTCCGGGTTCAGGTTGTTGCGCAGGTCGAGCAAGGTGTTGATCGAGCGGCTGCAGATCTTGTTGACCAGGTCGGCCGCGAGGTCGTCCTGGGTCGGCTGTTCGTTCAGGCCGGGCAGCGCCAGCGCCAGCCCCTGGGCCAGCTTGAGCTTGAACTCATGCCAGCCGTCGTAGCCCAGCGTGCGGCAAAAGCGCACCACGGTCGGTTCGGACACCTGCGCGCTTTTGGCGAGTGCAGTGATGTTCTGGTTGACCGTCTGCGTCGGGTGTTCGAGCACGGCCAGCGCCACCTTGCGCTCCGATTTGGAGAGCGAGTCGAGTTGGGTACGGATGGAATCCAGCAGCATCTACATCAATCCTCAGGCAGCACTTCTTCGCGCCATTGCAGGCCGTCGCGGCCGATCAGCGCCGATGCCGCCGCCGGCCCCCAGGTGCCGGACGAGTACGGCAGCGGGTAGCTGTCTTCCGATTCCCAGCTGTTGAGGATGGGTTCGACCCATTCCCACGCCGCTTCCAGCTCGTCGCCGCGCATGAACAGCGTCAGCTGGCCGCGCAGCACGTCGAGCAGCAGGCGCTCGTAGGCTTCCATGCGCGGCGACTTGAACTGCTCGCGGAAATCCAGTTCCAGCTCGGCCTGTTTCAGGCGCATGCCGTCGCCCGGCGTTTTCGCCATCAGGTTCATGCGCAGGCCTTCGTCCGGCTGCAGGCGGATCACCAGCGAGTTCGGCTGGAAGCTGTTGGTCGGCTGGTTGAAGATCGAGTGTGGAATCTGCTTGAAGCGCACCACGATTTCCGCCAGGCCATCAGCCATGCGCTTGCCGGTGCGCAGGTAGAACGGCACGCCGGCCCAGCGCCAGGTGTCGATTTCCGCCTTCATCGCAACAAAGGTTTCGGTGCGCGAATGTTCCGGCGCATCCGGCTCGTCGCGGTAGCTCGGCACCGCCTTGCCGTCGACGTGGCCGGCGCGGTACTGGCCGCGCACGATGTTCTGCGCCAGCGTGGTCGGGGTGAATTTTTTCAGCGAGCGCAGCACTTGCAGCTTGGCGTCACGTACGGCGTCTGGCGCGATCGAAGTCGGCGGTTCCATGGCGACGATGCACAGCAGTTGCAGCAGGTGGTTTTGCAGCATGTCGCGCAGCGCGCCGGAGGTGTCGTAGTAGCCCAGGCGGTTGCCCACGCCGAGCTTCTCGGCGATGGTGATCTGGACATCGGAAATCCATTCGCGGCGCCACAGCGGCTCGAACAGGATGTTGCCGAAGCGCAGGGCCAGCAGGTTCTGCACGGTTTCCTTGCCGAGGTAGTGGTCGATCCGGTAAATCTGCGATTCCTCGAACACCTTGCCGACTTCGGCGTTGATCTGCTTGGCCGAGGCCAGGTCGCGGCCCAGCGGCTTTTCCAGCACCACGCGCGAGTTCGGCGTGACCAGGCCGTTTTCCTTGAGCGCTTCGCAAATCTGCGCGAAGATCGCCGGTGGCGTCGCCAGGTAGTACACCTTGGTGATCGCCTCTTCCTTGCGCAGCGCCTCGACCAGCCCTTTGTAGCTGCCGGCGTCGGTGGCGTTCAGCGATACGTAGACGATGCGCTTGGTGAAGCGCTCCCACGCGGCCGGAATCACGGCCGGCGATTTGATCAGCGGCCTGGAGGTGGTCTCGACGGTCTGCAGGAATTCTTCCTGGCTGGCGTCCGCGCGGCCGACGCAGATGATGCGGGCGGTGGGCGGCAGGTCGTTGGCTACGTCGCGCGCATACATCGCGGGCAGCAGTTTGCGCATCGCCAGATCGCCGCTGCCACCAAACAGAACCAGGTCAAAATCGGAAAGAGCCATAGTATGAAAATCGTCGCAAAAAGAGTGCCGGAGGAATGGCCGCGCGCTCGCGGCCGCTATATGTAAATTTACTACTTATAAATGCCGTTTGCAAGAAATTTTACTACATTGCACTATGGGAATCTGGTCATCGTGCAGATTATAAGCCGGGCCGTGTGCGCGTGCCGTCGTGGACTCCCGCCTGCGCGGGCGTAACGGCGCTTAGCGCGAGCGGTAGGCCGGTTCGGCGCGGCCGGCGACCTCCATCGGAATCGCCAGCAGCTTGCCGCTCAGCGGGTACTGTTCCAGTTCCGCCGCCGGACGCGCGCCGGCGCTGGTGACGTACAGCGTGCGCAGGTCCGGCCCGCCGAATGCCGGCATGGTGGGGCAGCGCACCGGCAGCTTGATTTCGCCCAGCAGTTCACCCTCCGGCGACAATTTGGCAATCCGCGCGCCTTCAAACATCGCCACCCAGTAATTGCCTTCGCTATCCACCGCAGCGCCGTCGGGACGGCCGCCGTAATTGTTTTCCTTGTCGGCCGAGAACTGGTGCAGCACGCGCTGATTGGCGACGGCGCCGGCGGCGGCATCGTAGTCGTAGCGATACACGCGGTGCGCGGCGGTATCGGCGTGGTACATCGTCCGCTGGTCCGGGCTGAAGCCGGTGCCGTTGGAGTTGGTCATGCCGCCCGACCAGGCGGTGCGCAGCTTGCCCTGTTCCAGCACAAACATCTCAGCTGCCGGCTTGTCGCGCGGCTCGTAGATGGTGCCGACCCAGAAGCGGCCGGCAGGGTCGACATGGCCGTCGTTGAAGCGGGTGATCGACTGATCGTAAGGCGCCGCCACGATCTCGGTCAGCTTGACCGCATCGCTGCTGGTATCCAGATGCGCGAAACCGCTGCGCAGGGCGACGATCAAGCCGCCCTGATCGCCGATCGCCAGGGTGGCCGGCTCGCTGGCCAGTTTCCACGCGCGGTGCGCGCCGCTGGCCGGATCGAGGCGGTGCACCGTGAACGCGGGGATGTCGACCCAATACAGCGCCTGCTCCTGCGGATGCCACAACGGGCATTCGCCCGTCTGCATGACGTCATCGTAAGCTACTGCGATATGTGGATTGCTCATGATAATGTAGGCTAAACCACCGTCACGCCCGCTTGCGCGGGAATGACGGGGCGGGGTTAAATGTGCTGCGCTGCTTTCGCCATGAAGATCAGGCCGTTGGTGGAACTGTCGTGACGCTCCGGCTTCACTTCACCGCTCAGTTCCGACTGAATATTCCTGGCCAGCACCTTGCCCAGCTCCACGCCCCACTGGTCGAAGCTGTTCACGTCCCAGATCACGCCTTGCACAAAGGTCTTGTGCTCGTACAGCGCAATCAGCGCGCCCAGGGCTGCCGGCGTCAATTGGTCCATCAGAATGGTGTTCGAAGGACGGTTGCCGGGGAAAGTCTTGTGCGGCACCAGTGCGTCGATTTCTTCGGCACCCAGCTTGGCGCTGGCCAGATCGGCGCGCACTTCATCGCCGGTCTTGCCGGTCATGAAGGCTTCCGACTGCGCGAAACAGTTGGCCAGCAGCGCATCGTGATGGCCGGCCAGATCGTGCGTGGCGCGCAGCGCGGCGATGAAATCGATCGGCGTCACATCGGTGCCCTGATGCAGCAGCTGGAAGTAGGCGTGCTGCGCATTGGTGCCGCACTCACCCCACACCACCGGGCAGGTGACGGTATCCACCTCGGCGCCGCCGCGCGTCACGCGCTTGCCGTTGGACTCCATGTCCAGCTGCTGCAGGTAGGCGGGGAAGCGGTTCAGATCCTGGTGGTAAGGCGCGATCGACAGCGAGCCGGCATTCAGGAACTGGCGATTCCAGAAGCCCACCATCGCCAGCAGTACCGGCATATTCTGCTCCAGCGGCGCTTCGCGGAAGTGTTCATCCATCGCGTGCGCGCCGGCCAGGAAATCGTTGAAGTAGCCGAAGCCCACCGCCAGCGCCACCGACAAGCCAATCGCCGACCACACCGAGTAGCGGCCGCCAACCCAGTCCCAGAACGGGAACATATTGGCGGTGTCGATGCCGAATTCCGCCACCGCCTTGGTGTTGGTCGATACCGCCACGAAGTGCTTGGCGAGATGCTCTTGCGTGCCGCCGTTTTGCAGGAACCAGGTGCGCGCGGTGCCGGCGTTCAGCATGGTCTCGGCCGTGGTGAAGGTCTTGGAGGCGATGATGAACAAAGTCGTTTCCGGGTTCACCTGCGCCAGCGCCGCATCCATGTCATGGCCGTCGACGTTGGAGACGAAGTGCAGCTTCAGGCGCGGATGCGCGTACGAACGCAGTGCCAGCACCGCCATCTTCGGCCCCAGGTCGGAGCCGCCGATGCCGACGTTGACGATGTCGGTGATCGGCTTGCCGCTGTAGCCCAGCCACTGGCCGCTGCGTACGCGGTCGGTGAATTCCTTCACATGATCCAGCACCGCATGCACATCGGCGTTGACGTCCTGCCCGTCAACCACCAGTTTCTTGCCGCGCGGCATGCGCAACGCGGTGTGCAACACGGCGCGTTGTTCGGTAAGATTGATCTTCTCGCCACTCAGCATGGCATCGCGCTGGCGTTCGACGCCGCGCTCGCGGGCCAGATCCAGCAGCAGGCCGACGGTGGTGGCGTCCAGCCGGTTCTTGGAGTAGTCGAGGAACAGACCGGCCGCGTCGACCGTCAGCTTGGGAAAACGCTGGGCGTCGCTGGCGAACAACTGGCGCAGTTGCCAGTCTTTGGCCTCGGTGGCGTGGGTTGCAAGGGCTTGGAAACTCGCGGTGGAGGTAAGTGCTGGCTGGCGCATAATGTTGGAAGTAGGGAGGGGATAGCAGAATGATACAGGAAAAATCGGTAAATTCACTACGCTTTGAACTTGGCGGGCGAATTTTTATAGCCTGAAAAGGGATGGTGCAACCGTGTCATGAACCGCCAGCACAAGCCAGCCTGTATGCGAAAAGCCGGTGGCTTTTCATATTTTGTAGTAAAATTTCACGGAATCCATTCATAAGGAACGATCATGGCGTTGCATCCAGTCCTGGAAACTGTCACCAAGCGCATTATTCAGCGTAGCAAACCTTCGCGCGGCGCGTATCTGGCCCATCTCGAAGCGGCCCGCGTCAAAGGCCCGCAGCGTGGCACGCTGGCGTGTACCAATCTGGCGCACGGCTTTGCCGCCTTCCCGGCGAACGACAAGCTGGTGCTGAAAGAGGTGAAGAAGCCGTCGGTGGCGATTGTTTCGGCCTACAACGACATGCTGTCGGCGCACCAGCCGTTCGAGCGCTTCCCTGAAATTATCAAACAGGCGGTGCGCGAAGTCGGCGCCGTGGCGCAATTCGCCGGCGGCACGCCCGCCATGTGTGACGGCGTCACGCAAGGACAGCCGGGCATGGAATTGTCGCTGTTCTCGCGTGACGCGATTGCCATGTCGACCGCCGTGGCGCTGTCGCACAATATGTTCGACGCGGCGCTGTACCTGGGCGTCTGCGACAAGATCGTGCCGGGCCTGCTGATCGGCGCGTTGCACTTCGGCCATCTGCCGGCGGTGTTCGTGCCGGCCGGTCCGATGACCTCGGGCCTTTCGAACTCCGAGAAAGCCAAGATTCGCCAGTTGTACGCGCAGGGCAAGGTCGGCCGCGCCGAACTGCTGGAAGGCGAGTCGCAGTCCTATCACGGCGCCGGCACCTGTACCTTCTATGGCACCGCCAACAGCAATCAGATGCTGATGGAAGTCATGGGCCTGCACCTGCCTGGCGCCGCCTTCATCACCCCGAATACGCCGCTGCGCGATGAACTGACCAAGGCTGCCGCCAGGCGCGCGGCCGTCATCAGCGATCAGGGCAGCGAGTACCTGCCGGTCGGCCATGTGGTCGACGAGAAGGCCATCGTCAACGCCATCGTCGCGCTGCTGACCACCGGCGGTTCGACCAACCACACGCTGCACCTGGTGGCGATCGCCAAGGCGGCCGGCGTGGTGATCGACTGGAACGACTTCGACGAACTGTCGAAAGTGGTGCCGCTGCTGTGCCGCATCTACCCGAACGGCGAGGCGGATGTGAATCACTTCCACGCTGCCGGCGGCACCGGCTTCGTTATCCGCGAACTGCTGGATGCCGGCGTGCTGCACGACGACGTCACCACCATCCTGGGCAAGGGCCTGCGCGCGCACTGCGCCGAACCGTTCCTCGGCGAAGGCGGCAACGGCGTGGTGTGGAAGGACGCGCCGCTGGAATCGGGCGACGACAAGGTGCTGCGCAAGTACGACGCAGCCTTCTCGCCGGACGGCGGCATGGTGCTGGTGCAGGGTAACCTGGGCCGCGCGGTGATGAAGGTGTCGGCGGTCAAGCCGCAGCACCGCACCGTGGAAGCGCCGGCGCTGGTGTTCAATTCGCAGGAAGACTTCATGGATGCGTACAAGGCCGGTCAGCTGGACCGCGACTTTGTCGCCGTGATCCGCTTCCAGGGTCCGCGCGCCAACGGCATGCCGGAACTGCACGCGCTGACCCCGGCGCTGGCCAACCTGCAGGATGCCGGCCGCAAGGTGGCGCTGGTGACCGACGGCCGCATGTCGGGCGCGTCGGGCAAGGTGCCGGCGGCGATTCACGTATCGCCGGAAATCCTGGCCGGCGGTCCGCTGGGCCTGGTGCGCGACGGCGACATCATCAAGGTGTGCGCGGAAACCGGCACGCTGGAAGCGATTGTCGATTCCGCCGTGTGGCATGCGCGCTCGATGGCGCAGGCCGACATGTCGCCGAACCAGGTGGGCATGGGCCGCGAACTGTTCTCGATGTTCCGCAACAGCGTGAGCGAAGCGGAGCAGGGCGCCACCACCTTCCCGCTGCCGTCGCCGATCCACACCACGGTGAACCTGCATGAAAAAGAACCGGTGGGTAATACCGTGCCGGGTTCCGACGAAGATTTCTCGACCAAGAAAGATGCCTGATATGACTCTGTCTCTTCTCGATATTATGCGTACCTCGGCCGTGATCCCTGTGATTGCGATCGATGATCCTGAACATGCCGTGCCGCTGGCGAAAGCGCTGGTGGCCGGCGGCATCCGCGTGCTGGAAGTCACGCTGCGCACCCAGCACGGCCTGGGCGCGATCAAGGCCATGACGTCGGTGGAAGGCGCCATCGTCGGCGTCGGCACGCTGACGCAACCGGAAGAATTCGCCGCCGCGCGCGATGCTGGCGCGGTGTTTGGCGTATCGCCGGGACTGACTCCGGCGCTGATCGCTGCCGCCAAGAGCAGCGGCCTGCCGCTGCTGCCGGGCGTGATGACACCGTCGGAGGTGATGGTGGCGCGCGAACAGGGCTTCAAGCAGCTGAAACTGTTCCCGGCAGTGCCGGCGGGCGGCGTCGGCATGTTGAGCGGCATCGGCGGCCCGCTGCCGGACGTGACCTTCTGCCCGACCGGCGGCATCTCGATCGAGACCGCGCCGCAGTTCCTCAAGCTGAAGAACGTGGCCTGTGTCGGCGGCTCGTGGCTGACGCCGAAAGACCTGATCGCCAACGGCGAATGGGACAAGATCACCGAACTGGCCAGGGCGGCCAGCGCCCTGCGCGCTTAAAACACCAACGGCGCTACGGCGCCGTTTTTCATAGGTGGCTGGCGATATGGTCGCGCAGCCATTGGTGGGCCGGATCGCGGTGCGAACGCTCGTGCCACAGCATCGCCATTTCGTAGCCGGGCATCTCGACCGGTGGCGCCACCACGCGCAAGGCGGGATTGTTGCGTACCAGCCGCTCCGGCACCATCGCCACCAGGTCGGTGCTGGACAGCGCCGACATCACGAACAGGAAGTGCGGCACCGACAGCACTACGCGGCGCGTCAGGCCGGCGTGCGCCAGCGCCTGGTCGGTGATGCCGGTGAAGCCGCCGCCGTTGGGCGAGACGATGACGTGTTCGAGCTGGCAGAACTGCTTGAGCGTCGGCCGCCGTTTCAGGCGCGGATGGTCGGCCCGTCCCGCCAGTACATAGCGCTCTTTGAACAGCAGGCGGTGGCGCAACTCGTGCGGCGCGTCTTCCGCGATATGCAAGGCGAGGTCGATCAGGCCTTGCTCCGCCTGCCGCGTGATGTGCGGCGGCGCCAGTTCCAGCACCGCCATGCGTGTGCCCGGCGCGGCGCGGCGCAGGCCGGCCATGGCCGGCAGCAGGATGGTCGATTCGCCATAGTCGGTGGCGGCCACGCGCCAGGTGTGCTGCGCCAGCGCGGGATCGAAGGGCGCAGCCGGCGCGATGGCGTGCCCCAGCGCCTCCAGCGCCAGCCGCAAGGGCGCGCGCAGTTCCTCGGCCCGCGCCGTCGGCCGCATGCCGCGCGGTCCCGGCAGCAGCAACGGATCGCCAAAAATGTCGCGCAGCTTGGCCAAATGCACGCTGATCGACGGCTGTGAGAAATTCAGCCGCTCCGCCGCGCGCGTGACGTTGTGCTCGGCCAGCAGCACGTCGAGCGTCACCAGCAGATTCAGGTCTAGTCGCCTAAGATTATTCATGTCTATAGCTGGAATATTGGGAATTCATTTCTACTATACCGGATGCCGGCCTATGCTGAGGTTTTTCCACGGAGCCTTGCAATGAACATCCTTATCGTCTACGCCCATCCCAATCCGCGTTCGCTCAACGGCGCGCTGAAAGACTACGCCGTCCAGCACTTGCAGGCCGCCGGCCATGCGGTGCAAGTCTCGGATCTGTATGCCATGCAATGGCGGCCCACGCTGGAGGCTAATGAGACGCCCGGCCCCGAGGTGCTGCGCGAGCAGGAGAAATTGTTATGGGCCGATACGGTGATCTTCCAGTTCCCGCTGTGGTGGTTTTCCATGCCGGCCATTATGAAAGGCTGGGTGGAGCGGGTGTTCAGCTACGGCTTCGGCTATGGTATCGGCGAGCACTCAGACCGCCGCTGGGGCGACCGTTATGGCGAGGGCACGCTGGCCGGCAAACGCGCCATGTTGATGGTGACGGCCGGCGGCTGGGAGCCGCACTACAGCGCGCGTGGCATCAACGGTCCGATTGAGCAGCTGCTGTTCCCGATTCACCACGGCGTGCTGCATTACGCGGGTATGGCGGTGCTGCCGCCATTCCTGATTTATCGCACCAGTCGCGTTGATGAGGCGAGCTTTGCTGCCGCATGTGAAGAGCTGGGTCTAAGGCTGGACACATTGCAGACTACTGCGCCGTTTGCGTTCCGGCATCAAAATCATGGCGACTACGACATTCCCTCCCTAACCTTGAAAGATCATCTGGCACCGGACAAATTCGGTTTGGAAATTCATGTTAAGGCGTAGGAATGAAAATTTACAAAATTAAAATATTGATAATATTTGCCGAGTGTGTCATTGTCGTAAATTCTACTTAAAACAATAATTTCATAGACACTCAACGGAGAACGGTAATGATCATTGGTACCAGAAATTTTTTAGCGGCAGCCGTCATGGCGGCCATGGCCAATCTGGCGTCGGCGGCGGTGGCTGGCGGCCCGCTGCTCACGGACCTTGGCGGTGAAAGTGGCTTCGGCCAGCGCATCATGGCGCCGAACGACGATGGCTCCAGCGTCGTGCAAGCATTGCCTTTTTCGTTGAATTTCTTCGGCAACAGCTACGACAGCTATTTCGTCAACAATAACGGCAATATCTCGTTCGGCCGCCCGCTGTCCGAGTTCACCCCGCAAATTTTCCCGATTGCCAACGTGCCCATGATCGCTCCGTATTGGGGCGACGTCGACACGCGTAACCAGAGCGGCCTGGCGAGTCCATTCCAAAACAACGTGTATCTGCATGCCACTACCGATTCGGTGGTCGTGACCTGGGATACGGTGGGCTACTACAACGAGCACAACGACAAGCAGAACACCTTCCAGCTGGTGCTGACCGACCGCTCGCGGCAAACCTCGCGCGCCGGCGATTTCGACATGGAATTCCGCTATGGCCGCCTGGAGTGGACCACCGGCGACGCCAGTGGCGGTAACGTCGGGCTGGGCGGATACGCGGCCGTGGCGGGCTGGAACGCGGGCGCGGCGCTGAACTCGTTCGCGCTGGCCGGCTCCGGCTCGCAGAACGTGCTGCAACTGGTCAATGGCGGCAATACCGGCCAGACCGGCGTGTACCGCTTTGAGGTGCGCAGCGACGCGCTGGCCGGCAGCACGCCATACAATCCGATCCTGCCGACCAATCCGAGCGCGGGCGACGGCGCCTGGGAGTTTGTCAATGTGCCGGTGTCGGCCACCAACCCGGTGTGGTTTGACCCGGAAGTGGCGGTTGGCTACGAGTACAAGGTGAATGGCAACGGTCCGCTGATCAGTTCGGTCATTCTGCCGCAGGGTATCGGCGATGGTCGCTATGACATTTATGTTTGGGAAGGCGGCGACTGGAAGCTGCTGCAAGCCAATGTGCTGGGCGGTGAGACCTTCACCTTCGACACTGCGGTGGACCGCTTCAAGGTACTCGGCATTGAGGAAACCGCCGGCCTGAATCCGGCCAGCCCGATTGCGTTCTCGGCCGGCCTGGTGTTCACCCAGGATGGCACGGTCAACCTGAGCCAGCATGCGGTCTCGGTGACGGTGGTGCCGGAGCCTTCCACGTACGCCATGCTGGGAGCCGGTCTGGCGATGTTGGGCATGCTGGCGCGCCGCCGTAAGAAAGCCGGATCAGCCGCTTAATTTATTGTAGAGCGTACCGGGCCAGCGGGCGGTGATGCGGCTGCAATGCATCTCGAATTCATCGCCGTCCTTGGTCTTGGTCGCCTGAAAGTGATTGATGGCGATGCGCGTGGCGTCCTGCAGCGCGCCTGCCTCGGTGATCTGCTTGGGCAGCGGCTCGTCGCGGATGTGCAGCAGATACTCGACCTTTTTAGGATCGGTATTCTGGTCGTACCAGATCTCGACGCGGATCGCATCCTCGTCATGGTCACTCTCCGCGTAGCACCGTCCCTGCCGCCTGGTTTCAAATTTAAACCGCATCACGCTCCTCCATAGAACCTGTGAAGCAGCCTAGCATGCCTGCCGCGCACGCGAAACAGGCTTGCAAGTCAGGAGTGTTGCAAGCGCATCTGCAAGCCGATGGGGGACATGGTGAAGGCCATCAGCTCTTCAGGTGGTGTGCCGTCCGCAGTGTCGATGGATTGGATCTGGAAACCGGACAGCAGCATGGCGGCGGCGATCTTGATTTCGAGCAGCGCCAGGTAGCGGCCGGGACAGGTGCGCAGGCCGGCCCCGAACGGCATCGAAACATGCTTGTCGATCGCGCCGTCGCCGCGCCGCAGCCAGCGCTCCGGCTGGAACGCCGCCGCTTCCGGCACCTGGGAATCCGCCACGCTATCGTTGCGCATCACGCACCATACCAGGCCACCGCTGGGCACGCGCACGTCGCCGACCACGCTGTCGCGCAGCGCCTCCAGCGGGATGAACGGCGCCACCGGCTTGAGGCGCATGGCTTCCTGCGCGCAGGCGTCGAGGTAGTCCAGCGCATCCATCTGCTCGATGGTGAAGTCCTGCGTGGCGGGCGCGATGCGCATGACTTCGTCGCGCGCCTGCCGCAGGGCGGCCGGATTGCGCTGCAACAGGTACAGCATCCATGCCAGCGTGTTGCTGGTGGTGTCCTCGCCCGCCAGCAGCATGGTGGTGACGTTGCCGGCCACCGCTTCGTCGGTGACGCCGCTGCCACCTTCATCCGCCGCGCAGATCATCGCCTCCAGCAGGTTGGCGGGGCGTTCGCGGCGCGACGGTTCCGCCGCCAGCCGCGCGCGCGCGGCGGCGATCAGTTGGTCGATCGCCTTGTTCAGGGCCAGCAGGTGCCCGTCCAGCTGGCGGTCCTGCGGCAGCTTGATATAACGCCAGTAGGGAAACAGCGCGATCGACCGGCGCGCCACGGCAGGCAGCACCACGTCCATGTGGCGCTGGATGACGTCCTCGCCGCCATCGATGGTGTTGACCTCCGTACCGAACGCCAGTCCGGCGACGACGTCGGTGCTGTAGCGTTTCAGGTCTTCCGCCAGGTCGATGACGCTGCCGTCGCGCGCGGCCTGCCGCCAGCGGTTTTGCAGCCGCAGCGCCACCTTGACCAGCGATGGGAAATACGCCTTGACCGCATGCGGCGCCAGCGCCGCCATCACCATGCGCCGCTGGTCGCGCCATGCCGCGCCTTCCGCCAGGAAGACGCCGGGGCGGCCGCCCATCTCGTCCGAGACGCGCGCGGTGACGGCAGGGCGGCGGAAACCATCCGGCCGGTCGCGCAGCACGGCGCTGACCAGTGCATGGTCGGCCACCACCAGCAGCGGCGTGCGGCCAAAGGTGATTCTGAACAGCGGGCCGTATTGCCGCGCCCATGCCTCGACGTCCTGGTGGATGCGCAAGGGCCGCACCTGCGGCAGGTTGCCGGCCAGCGGCCATGGACGGGGGCCGGGCAGCTGGTGCATATGGCGAAGTTCGGCGGTTATCGTATTCTGCATGGCGGCTTCCTTGTATCAAGATGCCTCAGTGTGCACCCCGGCGCGGCGGCCGTATTGAACGTTTACGACATTGGTATACACTGGCCGGCATGGAACAGCCTACCCGATTGATCTTCCCGCGCAAGTCCCTGTCGTCGTGCGTGCGGGCGTATGTCGTGCGCAGCACGGTCGAGGCGCCGCTCGGCGAACGCGAGGACCGCTACAACCATTATCCGGCCACGCCGCACTGTTCGATCACGTTTTACATCGAAGGCGACGTGGCGGTGCTGGATCCGCCGGAGATCATGCCGGACCAGTTCCGCGCCGTGTTCTGCGGCCCGCAGACGCGCCCGATCACCACCTACAATCCCGGTCCGGTGCGCATGCTGATGGTGATCTTTTATCCGCAGGTGTTGCATGCGCTGTCCGGCGTGAACATCGCCGACTGGGTGGACCGCTGGGCGCCGGCGGAGCAGGTGCTGGGCGCGGAATGGCAGGCGCTGTCGCGCGCGATCCTGGCGCCGGGCGCCGATGCCGCGCGGCTGGCGCTGCTGGAGGACTTTCTCGACCAGCGCTGGCAAGCCGCGCGTGCGGGCGGCGCCGGCGCGGTCGCCGGCGACTGGGTGCGCCACCTGGCAGCGCAGGCGGCCGATACCGCGCTGGGACGCGGCGTGCGCAATATCGAGCGCCGCATCAAGATGCGCGCGGGACAGCCAATGCGCAAGCTGCTGCGCCTGCAGCGTGCCGAACATTCTTTCTTCGAGGCGCGCGCCGAGTACATGAATGGCAAGGCCGTGTGGTCCGACATCGCCGCGCGCGGCGGCTACGCCGACCAGGCGCACCTGTGCCGGGAGGCGCGCGAGATCACCGGCCACAGCCCGCTGGAACTGGTGCGCCTGATGGCGTCGAGCGATGAGAGCTACTGGATTTACCGCGTCTGGACCTGAGCACGTTTACGCTTCATCGCGCCGGCTGCAAGGCCGCCACCAGATTACGGCCATTGCGCTTGGCCTGGTACAGCGCGCGGTCGGCGGCGCCGATCAGCGCTTCGATCTCCACCGGCGCCTCCGGCGATTGTGTGGCGATGCCAATGCTCACTGTCACCAGCTGCGACGGATCGGTATTGCGTTCGTGCGCAATCGCCAGCGCCTGCACCCGCTCGCGGATCGCCTCGGCCATCAGCAAGGCCTGTTCGACGTCGGTCTCCGGCAGGATCATGGCGAATTCCTCGCCGCCGTAACGCGCCGTCAGGTCGCATGGGCGTTTCAGCATGCCGGCCAGCGCGGCCGATACCTGGATCAGGCACTGGTCGCCTTTCTGGTGGCCGTAATGGTCGTTGTAGGCCTTGAAGTGGTCGATGTCGATCATCAGCAGCGATAGCGGCGTGCCGCCCCGCTTGGCGCGCCGGTGCTCCTTCTCCATCGCCACATCGAAGTGGCGGCGGTTGGCGATGCCGGTCAGGCCGTCGGCGAAGGACTGCGAGCGCAGCACCATGGTTTGCTCGCGCAGCAGCTTCTCGCGGCCGACCGCGATGCTGACGTCATGCACCTGGATCAGGCAATGGCGCGCCGCGCCGTGGATCTCGATCGGCGCCACTTCCACCGCCTGCTGGATGCGTTCGTCGCGTAGGTACAGCGAGAACGGCGCCTTGTTCAAGGTCTGCGACAGCAGCGAAGGGAAGTTGTTGTACAGCGCATGCTGGATGGCGGTGTCGACGCGGCCGCCGCGCAGCTCGGGGCAGATGGCGAAGAAGTCGCGGCCGATCACCTGCTCGTGCGTCATGCCCGAGTGCTTGACCATCCAGGCGTTCCACAGCACGATGCGGCGCTCGCTATCCAGCACGATCGCGCCCAGGCTCACCGCGCAGAATACGCTTTCCAGCAGCGGAAGACGCAAGGAGTCCATATCAGCCTTGCCCCATCGCGCGGGCGATGTAGAGATTGATCTGGTCTTGCAGGTCGTGCAGCGCGGCGATCGCCAGCACAAACGCCACGTAGCCGTGGATCTGGTGCTTTTCCAGCACGAAGTCGATGTGCAGCATCAGCACCACCGTGTCGGCCTGGCTGCCGCCGGCGGTGGCGCTGAGGATTTCGTCGCTGGTGCCGACGTGATATTGCGGCAGCGAGCCTTGCAGTTCGCGCTGGAAGATATTCGCCAATGTGCCGACGCAGGAGTTCAGCATGATGTTGCCGATCTCGCACATGGCTTCCTGCTCCATCTCGGTCAGTTCTTTCAGCGGCACCGCCTCGCCCACCATCAGCCGCACGATCTCCAGGCTTTTATCTTCCGGGAACATCAAAATGGCTTCGGTCTCGAAGGCGCCGGCGTAATGCTGGCTGACGCCGCAAATGCGTTCCGGCGCCGCCTGGCCGGCGCCCAGCAGCCGCGCCGCCTCGGCGCGCGGAATGAAGCTGATCGACGGCACCGACATGCGCACCGCCTCGTTGACGATGGCGCTCATCGACGCCGCCGCGTGGCCGACGCCGATGTTGAAGATCTCGATCAGCGCGTCGTTTTCCAGTTCGGACAGCTGGAACATGGTCTACGCCGCCTCCAGCGTGGCCAGCAGCTGGGCGATGCGCGCCTCGGTGATCGGCTTTTCCATGAAGCCGATGCCCAGGGCGGCGGCGCGTTCGCGGGTGGATGTCTGCACGTTGGCCGTCAGCAGCGAGATCGGCAGGGCGGGGAATTCCTGACGCAGCTGCTCGGCAGCGGCGATGCCGCCCATGCCGGGCATGTTGACGTCCATCAGGATCAGGTCCGGCGCGCTCTGGCGTGCCTTCAGCAGCGATTCCTCGCCGGTGGCGGCCTCCTCGACGATCCAGCCGGCGCGCAGGCTGGCGATGTACTGGCGCGCCATCAGGCGCGAGACGCGGCTGTCGTCGACTATCAGGACGGTCTTGGTGCTGGTCATGTCTCTCTTCCCCGGCGGCTCTTTGCTTCATTCTCGCATATCCTGTGGCCTTCCTGACCATGGCTGTTGCATTCTTAGTACGTTTATTCAGCAAAATACGGGATGGTAAAATAGCGGGATTCGATTTCTCCCTTTCCTTAGCTATTTATCATGACCCAAGACGAACTGAAACAAGCCGTAGCCCGCTCCGCCATCGCGTATGTGGTGGAAAACGAGATCATCGGCGTCGGCACCGGCTCCACCGCCAACTTCTTCATCGATGAACTGGCCAAGATCAAGGACAAGATCAAGGGCACCGTGGCGTCGTCGGAAGCCACCGCCGCCCGCCTGCGCGGCCACGGCATCGAGGTGTTCGACCTGAACGACGTGGCAGAAATCGCCGTCTACATCGATGGCGCCGATGAAATCGACGCGTCGGGCGCAATGATCAAGGGCGGCGGCGCCGCGCTGACCCGCGAAAAGATTGTCGCTTCGGTATCGAAACAGTTCGTTTGCATCGCCGACGGCTCGAAACTGGTGGACGTGATGGGCAAGTTCCCGCTGCCGGTGGAAGTGATTCCGATGGCGCGCGCCTCGGTGGCGCGTGAGCTGGCCAAGCTGGGCGGCACGCCGAAGCTGCGCCTGAAGCCGGGTACGGACGAGGCGTTTGTGACCGATAACGGCGGCTATCTGCTGGACGTGGCCGGCCTGTCGATTACCGAGCCGAAGGCGCTGGAAGCGCAGATCAATCAGATCGTGGGCGTGATTGCGGTGGGCTTGTTCGCGGCGCGTGGCGCCAATGTGTGCCTGCTGGGTACGGCGGAAGGTGTGAAGACGCTGGCGTTCTAAGCTGTGCTGTCGTCCCCGCGCAAGCGGGGACCCATGCTGAGCGTCCTGGTGGGCGTTCTATGGATTCCGGCCTGCGCCGGAATGACGACTCATCAGTCGGCTGGCGGCACGTAGCCTTGTGCTGCATCGGCGCCGTCGCCGAAGAAGTGTTTTTCCATCTGCGTGGCCAGGTATTTGCGGGCGCGCTGGTCGGCCAGGTTCAGGCGGTTTTCGTTGACCAGCATGGTCTGGTGCTTGAGCCAGGCAGCCCAGGCTTCCTTGGAAACCGACTCGTAGATCTTCTTACCCAGTTCACCCGGATACGGCGGGAAGTCCAAGCCCTCGGCTTCCTTGTTGAGTTTAATGCATTGAACGGTGCGGGCCATATGGGTTGCTCCTAAAGCTGTCTGTAAAAAACGAGATTATAAGGTCTTAATCAAAACCTGGGATTTGCGCTGCCAGTTATACATGCGCTGGCGGTCCTTCGGCAGCGCGTCGACGGCGGCCGGATGGAAGCCGCGCTTGATGAACCAGTGCGCGGTGCGGGTGGTCAGCACGAACAGTTTCTGGATGCCCATGGCGCGCGCGCGGTTTTCCATGTGTTTCAGGATGCGGTCGCCGTCGCCCTGGCCTTGCACTTCCGGATTGACGGTCAGGCATGCCATTTCGGCCATCTTCTGTTCCGGGAACGGGTACAGCGCGGCACAGCCGAACAGCACACCATCGTGGTCGATCACCGAGAACAGGTCGATTTCGCGTTCGATCAGCTCGCGGCCGCGCTTGACCAGCGTACCGTCGGCTTCCAGCGGCTCGATCAGCTTGATAATCCCGCCAACGTCCTCAATTGTGGCGGGGCGCAGCGATTCCAGGTTCTCGTGCGAGATCATGGTGCCGACGCCATCGTGGGTGAACAGCTCCAGCAGCGCCGAGCCGTCCATGTCGAACGAGACGATGTGCGAGCGCTCGACGCCGTTGTCGCAGGCCTTGATGCAGTGTTTCAGGTAGAACGCGGTGGAATCCGGCAGGAAGCCGGCTTGCAGCACGGCTTCCGCCTGGTGCGACGACAGTTCGCGGATCTCGGTGCCGGCAGCGTCCGCCATCAGCGGGGTTTCGGTGATGAAGATCAGTTTGTCGGCGTGCAGGGCGATGGCGGCGCTGCAGGCCACGTCTTCCATGGTCAGGTTGAACGCCTCGCCGGTCGGCGAGAAGCCGAGCGGCGACAGCAGCACCAGGCCGTCGGAGCCGAGGATCGAGTGGATGGTCTCGGCGTCGACCTTGCGGGTGACGCCGGTCAGTTCCAGGTCGACGCCGTCGATCACGCCGAGCGGGCGGGCGGTGATGAAGTTGCCGGAAATGATACGGATCGCCGCGTTGGACATCGGCGTGTTCGGCAAGCCCTGGCTGAACGCGGCCTCGATGTCGAGGCGCAGTTCGCCGGCGGCTTCCTTGGCGCATTCCATGGCGGCGGTGTCGGTGATCCGCACGCCGTTGTGGAAGCGGCCTTCGACGTTACGCAGGGCCAGTTGTTCGGCCACCTGCGGCCGCGAGCCGTAGACGACGGTGACGTTGATATCGAGCGCGTGCAGCAGCGACAGGTCGTGGGCCAGCACCGGCAGCGCGCCGGCGGCCACCAGTTCACCAGGGAAGGCAACCACGAAGGTCTTGCCACGGAAGGCGTGGATGTAAGGCGCGACGGAGCGCAGCCATTGGACGAATTGGGTAGGGTTTTCCATTAGCCGCATTATAATTCGGGGCGCGACGTCCGCGCCAAATACCTTTGTAAAAAACAATGTCAGAAGCCAGCAACAAGCCACAGAAATCGTCGTCCAGCCCTCAAACCGCTGCCAACCGTCCCGCGCCAGCCGCCAACGCCCGTTCCGGACAGCGCCGGGACGGCCGGCCGCGCCTGACGCCTGAGGAGCAGGCGGCGCGCGAGGCGGAGCGCAATTTCCGCAATCCGCTGCCGCCGATCACCTTCCCGGAAGATTTGCCGGTATCCGGCCGTCGCCACGAAATCGCCGAAGCGCTGCGAAATAATCAGGTCATCATCGTCTCCGGTGAAACCGGTTCTGGTAAAACCACGCAGCTGCCGAAGATTTGCCTGGAACTGGGACGCGGTCAGAAAGGCCTGATCGGCCACACCCAGCCGCGCCGTATCGCCGCTTCGTCGACCGCCAAGCGCATCGCCGTGGAACTGGGTTCGCCGCTGGGTGAGCATGTCGGCTTCAAAGTCCGCTTTGCCGACACGCTGCAAAAAGGCGCCTCGATCAAGCTGATGACCGATGGTATCCTGCTGACCGAAACGCAAAGCGACCCGCTGCTCAAGGCCTACGACACCATCATCATCGACGAAGCCCACGAGCGCAGCCTGAACATCGACTTCCTGCTCGGCTACCTGAAGCAACTGCTGCCGCGCCGTCCGGACCTGAAGATCATCATCACCTCGGCAACGATTGACGCCGACCGCTTCGCGCGCCACTTCGGCACGCCGGAGAAGCCGGCGCCGGTGATCGAGGTCTCCGGCCGCCTGTACAAAGTGGAAGTGCGCTACCGCCCGATCGAAAGCGACCTGCCGGCCGGCGCCAACGCCGCCGCCATCGCCAACGCCGAAGGCAAGGGCGCCCGCACCGCCGCCGCCCGCGAAAAGCGCGACCTGATGGACGCCGTGGTCGACGGCGTCGACGAACTGGCGCGCATCGGCTCCGGCGACATCCTGGTGTTCCTGCCCGGTGAACGCGAAATCCGCGACACCGCCGAAGCGCTGCGCAAGCATCACCCGCCGCACGTGGAAATCCTGCCGCTGTTCGCGCGCCTGTCGGCCGAGGAGCAGGAGCGCGTGTTCAAACCCACCAATGCGCGCCGCATCGTCCTGTCCACCAACGTGGCCGAGACCTCGCTGACCGTGCCCGGCATCCGCTACGTGGTGGACGCCGGCCTGGCGCGCGTCAAGCGCTACAGCTACCGCAACAAGGTTGAGCAACTGCAGATCGAACCAATCGCGCAATCGGCGGCCAACCAGCGCGCCGGCCGTTGCGGCCGGGTCGCCGACGGTGTCTGTATCCGCCTGTACGACGAGCAGGATTTCCTGCAGCGTCCAAAATTCACCGAGCCTGAGATTCTGCGTTCGTCGCTGGCCTCCGTCATCCTGCGCATGAAGACCCTGCATCTGGCCGATGTGGAGACCTTCCCCTTCATTGAACCGCCGCTGGCGCGCGCCATCGCTGACGGCTACCAGCTGTTGCAGGAACTGGGCGCGGTCGACGAGTACAACCAGATCACGCCACTCGGCAAAAAGCTGGCCAAGCTGCCGCTGGACCCGCGCGTCGGCCGCATGATCCTGGCCGCGCTAGACAATGTCTGCCTGAACGAAGTGCTGATCATCGCCTCCGCGCTGTCGGTGCAGGATCCGCGCGATCGCCCGCTGGAGCACCAGCAGGCGGCCGACGAGGCGCACAAGAAGTTCGCCGATGAGAAGTCCGAATTCCTCAGCTACATCAAGATCTGGAAGTGGTTCGACAACGCGATTGAGCACAAGAAGACCAATCGCCAGTTGCAGGACAACTGCCGCACCAACTTCCTGTCGCAACTGCGCCTGCGCGAGTGGCGCGATGTGCACTCGCAACTGCTGACCATCGTCAAGGAGCAGGGCTGGCGCATGAACGAAACGCCGGCCACCTACGAGAACCTGCACATGGCGTTGCTGACCGGCCTGCTGGGCAACGTCGGCTTCAAGCAGGAAGACGATCCCGGCTTCCTCGGCGCGCGCGGCATCAAGTTCAATATCTGGCCGGGTTCCTCGCTGAGCAAAAAACCGGGCAAGTGGATCATGGCGGCGGAACTGGTCGATACCACGCGCCTGTACGCGCGCTGCATCGCGCAGATTCAGCCGGAGTGGCTGGAGAAGGTCGGCGGCCACCTGCTGAAGAAATCGTGGGGCGAACCGCGCTGGGAAAAACGCTCGGCGCAGGTGACGGCATCCGAGCGCGCCACCTTGTACGGGCTGGTGGTGTACAGCCAGCGCCGCATCAATTACGGCTTGTTCAATCCGGCCGAGGCGCGCGAGATCTTCATCCGCGATGCACTGGTCGGCGGCGACTACGAGACGCGGGCGCCGTTCTTCGCCCACAATCACAAGCTGATCAAGGAAATCGAAAATCTCGAACACAAGTCGCGCCGCCAGGACGTGCTGGTGGATGATGAACTGATCGCCGCCTTCTATGACAAGCTGATACCGGCCGAGGTAGTGAACGGCGCCGGCTTCGAGAAATGGCACAAGGACGTCACGGCGCAGGAGCCGAAGCTACTGTTCCTGAACCGCGATGAACTGATGCGCCATGAAGCCGCCGGCGTCACCACCGACCTGTTCCCGAAGAAGATGAATGCGTCCGGTCTGGAACTGGCGCTGACCTATCACTTCGAACCGGGCAGCGTGCGCGATGGCGTCACGCTGGCCGTGCCGCTGTATGCGCTGAACCAGCTGTCGCGCGAGCGTTGCGAATGGCTGGTGCCGGGCATGTTGAAGGAGAAGGTGCATCTGCTGCTGAAATCCCTGCCGCAGAAGCTGCGCCGCCATTGCGTGCCGCTGCCCGACTACGCGGCCAGGTTCTGCGAGCGCATCGAGGAGAAGCACGCCTTCGGTCGTGGTGAGCTGATCGACGCCATCATCGCCGACATCCGCGCGCAAATTACGATCACACCGCTGACCACCGACTTCAAGCCGGAGACGCTGTCGGCGCACCACTTCATGAACTTCAAGGTGATCGACGAGCATGGCCGCCAGCTGGACATGGGCCGCAACCTCGCCACCCTGCAAGCGGAGTACGGCACGCAAGCGCGTGAAAGCTTCCAGAAGATGGCCGAAGCCTCCGGCCCGCAAGCCACGGTAGCCGCGCGGGCCGTCACACCAAAAACCGTCGCTCCCGCGAAGGCGGGAGCCCATGCTGTGCCGGCAACTGCATCGGCACCTGCTGTAGCCAACAACATCACCCTGACCAACCTGACCTCGTGGACCTTCGGCGAACTGCCGGAACTGCTGGAAATCGCCCAAGGCAAACTGACGCTGATCGGCTTTCCAGCACTGGTGGACAAAGGCACGCATTGCGACCTCGAAGTCTTCGACGATCCAACGGTTGCCGCTCGCACGCACCGCGTCGGACTGCGCCGCCTGTTCGCCTTGCAAATGAAGGACCAGATCAAGTTCATCGAAAAGAGCATCCCCAACCTGCAGCAGATGGGCATGCAGTTCATGAGCATGGGCACGCAGGAGGAGTTGCGCGAACAGATCATCAACAAAGCGCTGGACATCGCCTGCCTGCAAGATCCATTGCCGATCGATGCCGCCACTTTCGCCAAGCGCAAGGACGAAGGAAAATCGCGCCTGGTGCTGCTGGTGAACGAGATCGCGCGATTGCTGTCGCAGGTGCTGACGGAATTCCACGGCCTGCCGAAACGCCTGCAAGGCCTGCCGCCACAGGCGGCACAGGACATGCAACAACAGTTGCAGGGCCTGGTGCACAAGCGCTTCCTGCAGGAGAACGAATACAGCCAGCTGTCGCACTTCCCGCGTTATCTGAAGGCGATGAACGTGCGGATCGAAAAGCTGCGCGGCGATCCATCCCGCGATACGAAATTGATGGCCGAGTGGCAGCAAGCCGCCGCAGCTTATCTGCGCGTAAGCCGCGACAAGTCGGCCGGCAAGAATACCGATCCGAAGATGGTGGAATTCCGCTGGATGCTGGAAGAGTTGCGGGTTTCACTGTTTGCGCAGGAACTGCGCACACCGATGCCCGTATCGGCCAAGCGTTTGTTGAAGGTGTGGGAATCCATGCTGCGCTAAGCGCGTTAGCGAACGTGCGGCGCTGCGGCTTTCCGCTAGACTGTTGGGCAACAGGAGGACGTTGCGATGGCCAGGACCGGAAAGCTGCTGCGTAGTCTGATTCGCGCCGGCACGCGCACGGCCAAGCTGTTCGCGGCCGCCGCCGCGCCACCCAAACCACCCAAACCACGCAAGCCTGGCGTCGCGCGGGCTCGCGTCGTATCCAAGGCGACCACCGCATCGCCTGAGCGCCTTGCTGCCGTTGTGCCGTCCGCTGTCGCGCCTGGCAAATGGCTGTCCGGCCATGCGCCAAACGAAGCCGGGCAGCGCATGAGCTACTGGCTCTACCTGCCGAATAATCGCCCTGAAAAAGGCATGCCGCTAGTCGTCATGCTGCACGGCTGCCAGCAGACCGCCACCCAATTCGCGCAGGGCACGCGCATGAATCTGCACGCCGAAAAAATGGGCTGTGCCGTGCTCTATCCGCAGCAACTGGTCAGCAGCCATCCACACCGCTGCTGGAAATGGTACGAACGCGCCACCCAGGATGGCGGCGGCGACGTTCCCACCATCATCGGCATCATTCACAAGGTGCTGACGCAATATGATATCGACCGCTCGCGCATTTATGTCGCCGGCATCTCGGCCGGCGCCGGCATGGCCAACATTCTCGCGCTGAATTACCCAAGACTGTTCGCCGCCATCGGCCTGCATTCCGGGCCGGTTTTCGGCGCAGGGCACAACGCATTGGGCGCGTTAAGCGTCATGAAGAACGGCGCACTCGGCATGGGGGCGGATCTTGCGGCTCACGCGATCCTGCAACGTCAGCCGCAATTCTCCGGCATGCCCGCCATCCTGTTCCAGGGCGAGAGCGACAACGTGGTCAAGTCCGTCAATCAGATCCAGCTGACGCGTCAAAGCCTGCTGTTGAATCGTTTATCCGGGCCAGCCAAAATCACGGAAAAACGCCACTACCG
This sequence comes from uncultured Duganella sp., assembly GCA_963515135.1. Lineage (GTDB taxonomy): Bacteria > Pseudomonadota > Gammaproteobacteria > Burkholderiales > Burkholderiaceae_D > Rugamonas. Next base: position 60,345 of record CAUPXZ010000010.1, read on the forward strand.
CCTGCTCGACTACTACGACGGCCGCAAATTGCTGCTACGCGTCGCGCAAATTGAAAAACTCGAACACGCCTGGAGTGGCGGCGACCCGTCATTCAAGTTCAATGACCGTGCTGGCCCGAATGCAAGCAAGATGATGCTGGCGTTTTTTGCCCGCCATCGCCGCGCATAGCCTCACCGTGTAATGCGACCCCGCGCATCCAGCTTCACGATGGTGGGAATGTTCTGCACACCGAAAGCGCGGAAGATATCGCCATTTTCATCCAGCGCAAGCGGGATGGTGGTGTGGTGTTCCTTGGCGTACTCCGCCAGCTCGGCGCGCGAGGTCCACAGCGGCGACGAAATCGCCAGCCATTCCGTGCTACGATCCTGCGCCAGCTTTTCGCTTTCAATGCGAACGCGTTCGCAAGCGGCGGCGATAGCGGGACGCGTATCGCGCAGATAGGATTCGCACCAGGGCGAAAAGAACACCAGCGTGCGCGGCTTGCCGGCGCCCAAAGCGATCTTCTGGCCCGCCAGCGTGGTGACGCGGATGCCGGTGACATGATCGCCGGCTTTGAACGTGACAGGCGCGGCGCCCTGAGGCGCCAGCGGCAGCGCGCCGGCAACCGGCCTGGTGGTGGCGACACGCTCCAGCGCATCGCGCAGTGGCTTGTCATCCAGGTGGCCGACATGCACGATACGTCCGCTGGCATCGATCACCACATGCTGCGGCGTGACGCGCAGATTCAGCTTGCCGGCCAGGCTGCCGTCATCGATCACCACCGGCATGTGAAGCTTGTACCTGGCCTGGAAGGCGCGGACATCGGCCACCGTTTCGCTGTAGCCGGTGTTGACCGCCACCACCGCGATGCGCTTGCCGTACTGCTGATAAAGCTGTTCAAATTCCGGCGCCTGCTCGTTGCAAGGCTTGCACCATGTCGCCCAGAACTTCAGATATACCGGCTGCTTGCCATACAACGAAGCCAGATCGATACGCTGGCCATCAATGGAAGTCAGCGTAGCCGCAGGCCCCGGCTGCCCGATCAAACTCTTTCCAGCGCGTTGCGCCCGCTGCGTACCATCCTCCGCATTCGCCAGCCCGCACAACAATAGCAGTAGCCAAGCCCATTTCATCATCCGCCCTCGAAGAGTTAAACATCGCCCCATCGTACCGATCGCGTGGCGCAGCTAACAGGTGCAAGAACAGTCTAAACGACTAGGCCATGATTACAGCAGCAGGAAGGCCATCGCGGCGACGGCGGTGGGGGCGAGGGCGCCGGCCAGCAGGCCGAGGGCGCCGATCGATTCGTCGCGGAAGCCACGCCGCAGCAGGGCGGCGCCGGCCGGGTTGGGGGCGTTGGCGATGACCGTCAGGCCGCCGCCGGTGACGGCGCCCGCCATCAGCATGTATTGCGCGTCGGCCGACATGCCGTTGATGAGTGAGCCGAGATAGGTGAGGGCGGCGTTGTCGGTAATCGCCGTCAGGCTCATGGCGCCGAAGAACAGCGCCAGCGGCGACAGGCTTTCGACGATCGGCTGCAACCACCATTGCTGCATCCCGCCCAACACCACCAGCCCGGCCAGGAAGAAGCCGACCAGCAGGCCTTCCTTGATGATCAGCGGGCTTTGATAGCGCTGGTACGCGCTGGTGAAACCGAGGAACAGCATGAAGATCCCGAGGAACAGCACCGGGTGGTGACCCAGCACCACCACCGCCGCCAGAAACGCCAGATGGATCAGCGTGACAGCCAGCGGCACTGGCGGCGCATCGGCGCCAGTGCTGGCGTTGGCTGGCGCGCGCACATGCTTGCGCAGCATGAAGCTGATCACGCTGGCGTTGATGATCACCGCGATGACTGCCTTCCAGCCGAAATGCGTGGCCATGTAGGTGGTGTCCCAGTTCCAGGTGGCGGCCACCATCAGCACCGGCGGCGCGGCGTAGGAAGTCAGCATGCCGCCGATCGAGATGTTGACGAACAGCACGCCCAAGGCGCCGTACTTCAGCGATTCCGGCACACCGTCGCGGAAAATCAGCGGCGCCAGCATCAGTGCCGCCAGCGTCATCGCGGCCGGCTCGGTGATCAGCGAACCGGTCAGCGGCACCAGCGCCATGCCAAACCACAGCAGCGCCAGTTCAGGCTGCACCGGCATCCGCCGGGCGAGCGCCAGCAGCGTACGCTGGACGATATCCATCACCGGCCGCGACGCCGCCACCACCATCACCACAAACACAAACAAGGGCTCGGTGTACTGGCGCGATTCGGCGTAGGCGATGGCCGTCTGGCCGCCGTTGGTCAGGGCCAGCGCCAGCATCAGGACGACGGCCCAGAAGCCGAACACCACCTCCACCTCGCCCAGCAGATGAAACAGGCCGGCGTGACGCGGATAGCGGTGCGACAGTTTCTCGAAAGACTTGGCGGCGAAGGTGTGCAGCAGCGCCAGGCCGAACAGGATGGCGCCGATCAATTGTATGGTTTGCAAAGTGCTTCCTTTGATCATTCTCTTGCCCGCATGGTACAGCAACGCAGATAAGCCTTGCCAAACAAGCGTGTGCAGAGTACTGTGTATTTATACAGTATTTGCGGTACAATGCCATGACACTCCCGGAAACCCTGCATCCCTCCCTGTGGCGGGCGGATCAGCTCGCTCAAAGCGCCACACGCTGCCTGGACACGGGCTTTGCCGCCCTGTCCGCGCAGTTGCCGGGCGACGGCTGGCCGCTGGGCACGCTGATCGACTTGCTGGTGCAACAGCACGGCATTGGCGAGCTGAGATTATTGCAGCCGGCACTGACTGCCTTGGGCAAGCGCCCCATCGTGCTGTTGCAACCGCCGCACGAGCCGCAGGCGTTGGCGCTGGCTGCGCTGGGGCTGGAGCCATCGCAACTGCTGTGGGTGCGCAGCGGCGCCAGGGCCAGCGATGCGCTGTGGGCCGCCGAGCAGATCCTGCGCAGCGGCTGTTGCGGCGCATTGTTGTTCTGGCAGAAACAGGTGAAGGGTGAGACATTGCGGCGTCTGCACCTGGCGGCGCAGAGCAGCGACACCCTGTTCTGCATGCTGCGGCCGCTGGCGGCAGCGCAGGACGCGTCGCCGGCGCCATTGCGGCTGTCGCTGCGGCCGGCGGCGGGCGGCATGGAGATCGGCTTTGTGAAGCGCCGCGGGCCGCAGCGCGATGCCCCATTATTTTTACCGTTAACCCCAGCTTTGCTGCAACGCCATGCGTCTTTGGATCGCCCTACACCTGCCACGGCTCCCGCTCGAAGTATTCAGCCCGCGCTGGTCGGCTGACCATGCTACCGTGGTGCTGGAGCAGGAGCGCGTCCTCGCGTTGTCGGACGCGGCGTATCAGGCCGGCGTGCGCATCGGCTTGCGGCGCGGCGGCGCCATCATGCTGGCGCCGCAATCGCAGTTTCAGCAACGCTCGCTGCCGCTGGAGGCGGAAGCGTTGCAGGCGGTGGCGATGGCGCTGTTGCAGTTCACGCCGCAACTGGCCGAGGCGGAGGAGGCCACGCTGCTGCTGGATGTCGGCGCCAGCTTGCGGCTGTTCGGCGGCATCCGCGCGCTGTGCCACAAGCTGGCGCACAGCGTGCGGGCGCTCGGCTTTACCGGCACGCTCGGTTGCGCACCGACCGCGCGCGGCGCCTGGCTGCTGGCGCGCTGCAATGCCGGGCGCTGCGTGACAATGGCGTCAATGGAACGGCGTCTGGAACACCTGCCGGTGGGCGTGCTGCCGCCCGCGCGCGCGTATCTCGACTGGATGGAGGGCATAGGTTGCATGACCGTGGGCCAATTGCGCCGGCTGCCGCGTCCGGGCTTGCAGCGCCGTTGCGGGCGCGCCTTGCTCGATATGCTGGACGATGCGCACGGCGCGCGTGCCGAAATGCACACATGGCTGGAAGCGCCGGCCAGCTTCCGCGCCAAGCTGGAACTCTTCGACCGCGTGGAGAACGCCGAAGCGTTGCTGTGCGGTGCGCATCGCCTGCTGCTGCAATTGACAGGCTGGCTCAGCGCGCGCCAACTGGCGGTGGAACGCATCCATCTGCTGCTGAAACATGAGCGCGGCCGCACTGCCGGCCCGCCCACCGTCATCGAAATCCTACTGGCCGAGCCGACCTGGAAAGATGGGCATCTGGTCCGCTTGCTGAAGGAACGCCTGGCCAAGCAGGTGCTGGATGCGCCGGTTATCGGCCTGTGTCTCGAAGCGCCGCAAGTGCAGCCGATGGCGCCGCCGAGCGCATCGCTGTTCCCCGAGCCGGGCGGCAGCAAGGAAGACTGGCAGCGGTTGCTGGAACTGCTGGCCGCGCGTCTCGGCGCCGACAATGTGCTGCAAGCCGCGCCCAGTGCCGACTACCGGCCCGAGCAGGCCAATGTGTGGCGCACCATCCAGCAGAAAATCCGTCCCGCAGATGCGCGGGCGCAGCTGCCGGCGGACGTCGGCAGCCTGCCGCGTCCCACCTGGCTGTTATCCAAGCCGCTCCCCTTGCTGATCCGCAATCATCGTCCTTACTACGGTTCAGCGCTGCGTATCCGCTCCACCGGCGAGCGCATCGAGGCCGGCTGGTGGGGCACGATGCAAACCCGCGACTATTTCATGGCACAAGGCGAGGATCATGCGCACTACTGGCTATTCACGGAGCGTGACGCCAGCGCAAAAGAGCCGGAGCCGCGCTGGTATCTGCACGGCTTCTTCGGGTAAAGTATGGATATGAAATCACAACGACAAGAATTCATTGGCGCCCACGGACACAAGCTGTCGGCACGGCTGGATGGCCCGGATGGCGAGGTGAAGGCCTATGCGCTGTTCGCGCATTGCTTCACCTGCGGCAAAGATGTGCTGGCTGCCCGCCGCGTGGCCGAAGCGCTGACAGAGCATGGCGTCGCCGTGCTGCGCTTTGATTTTGCCGGCATCGGCGCCAGCGAAGGGGAGTTTGCCAACACCAACTTTTCATCCAATCTGGACGATCTGGTGGCGGCCGCCAATTTCATGCGCGCGACCTATCAGGCACCCGCATTACTGATCGGCCACAGCCTGGGCGGTGCGGCGGCGCTGGCTGCCGCCGAGCAGATGCCGGAAGTGAAGGCGGTGGTGACGATCGCCGCGCCCAGCACGCCGGCCTTTGTCACCAGCATGTTTGATCGTCATCTGGATGAAATCGAACGCGAAGGCGAGGCGCTGGTGCAACTGGCGGGGCGTCCCTTCCGCATCAAGCAACAATTCGTTGACGATGCGGCCGGACATAATTTGAAGGGGAAGATTGCGGCGCTGCGGCGCGCCCTGCTGGTGATGCACGCGCCGGGCGACGACACGGTGAGCCTCAGCAATGCGATGGAAATTTTCACCGCCGCCAGGCATCCGAAAAGCTTTATCTCGCTGGACGATGCCGATCACTTGCTGACCAGGCGCGACGACGCGGCTTACGTCGCCAACCTGATTGCGGCCTGGGCCGACCGCTACATCTTTTAAAAGTCTTCCGACAGGTCTTTCCAGCCTTTGCTGGCGGCGAAGGTGCCGAATTCGTCCGGCGATTCCAGCACCAGCAGACGGCCTTCCTGCAACACCGGATCGCCGGCGGTCAGGTCCGGGCCTTTGTAGCCGACGGTGCGCAGTTGCGCGACCACGGCGGCAATCAGCGCCTTGTCCTTATGCAAGCCGCTGATCGGCGCCTTGAAGTCGACGTAGACGTCGATGGCGCCGTAGCCCTCATCGAAGATGCGGATCGCCGTGGCGTCGTGGGCACGGCCGGAGCCGTCGGTGGCCTTGAACGGGCCGCTGAGTTGGATGTCGGTATCATTGTTCATGAGCGCAGCATACAGCTTAGTCTATCTTCGGTAAAGCCATGCCGCGTTGCACGGCAGGGCGCGCGCCGATCAGATCAAGCCAGCGCTTCAGGTGCGGCTTGCTGTCGAGTTTCTCTCCGAGTGCCGGCTTCAGCTTGTCCAGCACGCCGACGGTCCATGGATAGCAGGCGATGTCGGCAATGCTGTAGGCATCGCCGGCGATGTAGGCGTGCTTGGAGAGTTGCTTGTCCATCACGCCGAGCAGGCGGTCGGCCTCCTCGACGAAATGCCTGATCGCCAGTTCCGATTTCTCTTCAGAGCGAATGGCAAAGAAACCGACCTGGCCCAGCATCGGCCCCAGTCCGCCGATCTGCCAGTGCAGCCACTCCAATACCTTGTAGCGTTGCGGGCCGGAGGCAGGCAGCAGCTTGCCGGTCTTTTCGGCCAGATAGGTGAGGATGGCGCCGCTTTCGAAAACGCTGAGCTGCTTACCGTCGTTGTCGGTCTCAACGATGGCGGGGATCTTGTTATTGGGAGAAATGGCCAGGAATTCCGGCTTGAACTGTTCGCCCTTGCTGATATCGACGGCCAGAATATCGTATTCCAGGCCCAGCTCTTCCAGCATGATAGGAATTTTGCGCCCGTTGGGCGTGGTCCAGGTGTGCAATGTCAGCATGAACAGTCCTCGCGATGGTTTCCCATAACAATAATCCATCCAGCGACAACGCCGCGCCCAATTAACCCCCCGGGGTTTTACAGTGGCTTGAGGATGGCGCTCAGGCGGTCTGGCTTGCCTTCGATGCGTTCCAGACGCGGATACTTCAGGCCGTCATGGTAGTCCAGCGCGACAGTGCGGTATTGGTTGCCTTTCTTGACCAGCAGGTTGATCGGCTCCTTCGCGGTCTTGGCGGCGGTGATCGCGGCGCGCAGAATTTCCGGCTTGTAGGCGCGGCCATTCACTGCCAGCAGCGTGGTGTTGCCGGACAGGCCAGCCTTGAAGCCGACGCCTTCCCAGATGAACGATTCCAGCTTGCCTTCCGCACCCACCGAGAAGCCCAGCGAGTATTGGAAGTTGGCCGATTTGCTCAACTCTTCCTGTGCTTTCAGGAAGTCGGTCTGCTTGTCGGTGTAGACCAGTTTCCAGCCGGCGCGCGCCAGGCCGTCCAGCGGTGCGCCGGGACCGTGGCTTTCCACCCGCTCGCGCAGGAAGCTGGCCCAGTCGTACGGCTGCACGGCGTTGAGGGTTTTAACCACTTCCTCGAAGGTGTAGTGCTTGGCAACGTACATGCCGTCGTCGACGCCGAAGAAGGCGCGCGCGAAGTCGTTCAGCGAGCGCTTGTCGCCCGACAGTTCGCGGATTTTGGTGTCGGCGTCCAGCCAGATCAGCTGGCCTTCCTGGTAGTAGTCCTCGCCGCGCTGCCAGTTGTTCCATACCTGCGGACGACGGGCGTTGACGATCGGATCGTAGGTGGTGTCCTGCACCGCGCGCCATTCGCGGCCCTTGACATGGTCCAGGCGGGCAGCCGACGCGGCCAGCAGGTCCATCGTATTTTCCGGCTTGAGCAGACCCGAGCGTGCGCCCAGCACGGCGCCCCAATATTGAGTTTGGCCTTCGTATACCCACAGCAGCGAGTTGTCCAGCGGGGTGTTGAAGTTCGGCACGTCCTGGCCGTCCGGGCGCCGGAATTTGCCGTTCCACGAGTGGGTGAATTCGTGCGGCAGCAGTTCGCGGCGCGCTTCGTATTTTTTCCATTCGGTGAAGTAGCCGAGCTTGACGCCGTTCTCGCTGGACTGGTGATGCTCGCGGCCGATGCCGCCGAATTCGTCGCTGATGGCCAGCAGGAAGTCGTAGTGCTGGTAGTGCTTGGAGTTGAACAGCTTGTAGGCTTGCTGGATCAGCGCGCGGTGCGGCGCGATCTGTTCCGGCGTCGCTTCCAGCTGCTCCGGGCTGTCGGCCACCAGGTTGAGGTGCACCGGCAGCTTGGCGCCCGGATCGAGGTCGATGCGGCGGAAGTAGCGGCCGGCAAACAGCGGCGAGTCCAGCAGGGTTTCCAGGTCCAGCGGCTTGAAGGCGATGGCGTCGCCCTTGCGCTCGGCCACTTCCAGCGCGCTGCCGAACTGCCAGCCTGGCGGCACCGTCAGGTTGGGCTGCACGGTGATGTTGCGGCTGCGGTAGCCGGCCGGGTACAGCGCCAGCGATTGCCATTGCACGCCGAGGATGTCGTTGGTGAAGGTGGTGCGGCCCTGGCTGGCCTCCACCGGCGAGACGTACTGGAATTCCACGTCCACCGCGCTGGCGCCGTTCGGCACCTCGATGTCGAATGCCCAGACGTTGAGCGGATCGCGCTTCCAGCTCAGCGCCTTGCCGCCGGCGCTGACCTTGAGGCCGGCGAACTGGTTCAGCGCGCCGCTCGGGCCGTGGTTGGCCACCACCCATTGTGGATACAGCAGGGTCAGCTTGCCCGGCTGGGCCGGAATGCTCTGGGTGACGCGGAAGATCTGTTGCGCATTATTGGTGGCGTCCACTTTCAGCACGATGGTGCCCGGATAGGGCTGTTCGGAAATGGAGGCGGCCTGGGCGCTGAAGGCGGTAGCCAGCAGGCCGGCAAGTACGGCACGGGTCAGTGACATCATGTGTTAACGACAAAACGGGTTGGACAAGCTGTCGAGTGTAGCACGCGGGAAATACAAAATTTTTGAAAAAACACTCTTGAAACAATTCGGAGGCGACTTATATGGGACTCAGCGGTTGCCCAGATGGGGACTGCGAGAGGGGAAGCTCCCCGAATTTAACCATATCGCTTATTTTGACAAGGATATTCACCATGCGTAGTTTTGACCTGACCCCACTGTATCGTTCGGCTATCGGCTTTGATCGTCTGGCACAAATGCTCAACGACGCCCAGCGCAACGACACCCCTAGCTATCCTCCTTACAACATCGAGCTGGTCTCGGATGACCAATACCGCATCGTGATGGCGCTGGCCGGCTTCAGCCGCGAAGAAATCGACATCACCTTCGAGCGCGATTCGCTGACCGTGGTAGGCCGCAAGCAAAAGGACGCCGCCGAGCGCACTTATCTGCATCGCGGCATCGCCGCCCGTGACTTCGAGCAGCGCTTCCAGTTGGCCAACCACGTCAAAGTGACCGGCGCCAGCTTCGACAACGGCATGCTCAGCATCGAACTGGTGCGCGAGATTCCGGAAGCGCTGAAACCACGTAAAATCGTGATCGACGGCGGCGACAACGTCACCGCCCTGGAGCAGCGCGCAGCCGCGTAATCCAGCGTTAATGTAGTCTTTGCAACTGGCCGGTTATCCGGCCAGTTTTGCGTTGTAACAAGATATTTCGGCCGGGATTTTCTAAGCAGCGCCTAAGTTTTTAGGCTCATATTAGATACATCTAAAGTCTTCATCCAATAGGAGAACCGTTATGTCCAACACTACTCTCAAGCGTGCCGCCATCGCTGTCGCCATCCTGGGCGTGGTCGGTGTCGGCGGTGCAGTCGCTGTCAAACAGAATGCCGCCGTGGCCGCCGCCAGCGCGCCGGTCGCGGCCGCCGTGGCCCCGGCCGCCGCGCCGACGCCGGTGCCCGCCCCGTCCATCTCGTTGCCTGACTTCAGCGTTATCGTGGCCCACAACGGCCCGGCGGTGGTCAATATCAACGTCACCGGCAGCACCAAGACTTCCTACGATGGCGACGGTCCGCAGGGCCGCAACGATCCGTTCGCGGACGACCCGTTCTATGAATTTTTCCGCCGCTTCCAGGGCCAGCAACGCGGCCAGCAGCGTCAGATGCCGACCCACGGCCTGGGCTCGGGCTTCATCATCAGCTCGGACGGCATCATCCTGACCAATGCCCACGTGGTGCGTGACGCCACCGAGGTGGTGGTCAAGCTGACCGATCGCCGCGAATTCCGCGCCAAGGTGCTGGGTTCGGATCCGCAGAGCGACGTCGCGGTGCTGAAGATCGACGCCAAGAACCTGCCGGTGGTGCCGCTGGCCAAAGCCAACGACCTGAAAGTGGGCGAATGGGTGCTGGCGATCGGCTCGCCTTATGGCCTCGACAATACCGTGACCGCCGGCGTGGTCAGCGCCAAGGGCCGCTCGCTGCCGGATGGCAACGTACCGTTCATCCAGACCGACGTCGCCGTCAATCCGGGTAACTCCGGCGGCCCGCTGTTCAACACCCGTGGCGAGGTGGTCGGCATCAATTCGCAGATCTACAGCCAGACCGGCGGCTACCAGGGCTTGTCGTTCGCCATCCCGATCGATGTGGCGAACAAGATCAAGAACCAGATCGTCGCCACCGGCAAGGTGGTGCACGCCAGGCTGGGCGTGACGGTACAGGAGGTAAACCAGGGCTTTGCCGATTCCTTCAACCTGGCCACGCCCGAAGGCGCACTGATCTCCAATGTGGAGCGCGGCGGTCCGGCCGACAAGGCCGGCCTGAAGGCGGGCGATGTGATCCGTTCGCTGAATGGCCAGAAGATCGTCAGCTCGGTTGACCTGCCATCGGTGGTGGGGCTGTCGACGCCGGGTGAGAAAATCACGCTTGACGTCTGGCGCCAGGGCAAGCCAGTGCAGATCGTCGCCACGCTGGGTAATGCCAACGACAAGGTGGCCGCGCAGGCGGACGCCCAGTCGGCCGACCCGGTCGGTGCCAAGCTGCGCCTCGGCCTGGCGCTGCGTCCGCTGAATCCGGCCGAACGGCAGGAATCCGGCATTCCCAACGGTCTGCTGATCCAGGACGCCGGCGGCGCGGCGGCCAATGCCGGCGTGCAGCCGGGCGATGTGCTGCTGTCGGTGAATGGCCGTCCGGTCAGCAGCATCGACCAGGTGCGCGAGGTGGTGGGCAAGTCGTCCAAGTCGGTGGCATTGCTGATCCAGCGCGGCGACGATAAAATCTTTATTCCGGTCCGCCTCGGTTAAACTACGTCGTTGCCGCGCAAGCGGTAACCCATACTCAGCATGGATTCCCGCTTGCGCGGGAATGACGGTGCAGAAGCTAAAACAAAAAGGGAAATAATATGCGACTTCTGCTGGTAGAAGACGACACGATGATCGGCGAGGTAGTGCTCGACCTGCTGCGGGCTGAGCACTACGCGGTCGATTGGGTCAAGGACGGCGACATGGCCGACACCGCCCTGCAAACCCAGACCTACGACCTGGTGCTGCTGGACCTGGGCCTGCCGCGCAAGGACGGCCTGGAAGTGCTGCGCTCGATGCGTCTGCGCAAGGAACTGACCCCGGTGCTGATCGCCACCGCGCGTGACGCCAAGGAACAGCGCATCGCCGGCCTCGACGCCGGCGCCGACGACTACGTGCTCAAACCCTATGACCTCGACGAGCTGCTGGCGCGCATCCGCGCGCTGCTGCGCCGTTCGGCCGGCCGCGCCGAGCCGGTGTTTGAACACGGCAACGTGACGGTCAATCCGCAAACCCGTGAAGTGATTGCCGACGGCAAGCCGGTCAGCCTGTCGGCGCGCGAATGGGCGGTGCTGGAGGCGCTGATCGCGCGGCCCGGCATCGTGCTGTCGCGCCATCAGCTGGAAGAGAAGCTGTACAGCTGGAAAGACGAAGTCAACAGCAACGCGGTGGAAGTCTACATCCACGGCTTGCGCAAAAAGCTCGGCGCCGAGCTGATCCAGAACGTGCGCGGCCTCGGCTATATGGTGCCGAAACTATGAAAGTGCGGATGCCGCCGCTGCCGCGCGTGCCGGTGGTGACGCACTCCTTGCGCGGCCGCCTGCTGTGGTTCCTGCTGGCGGCCATCATCATGGCGGCCATCGCCCAGGCGCTGATCGCCTACCGCAGCGCGCTGAGCGACGCCGACCAGATTTTCGACTATCACATGCAGCAGATGGCGATGTCGTTGCGCTCCAGCGCCACGCTGACCAACAAGGCCGCCGATACCGCCGCCGACCCGGAAAACGACGACCTGGTGGTACAGGTGTGGACCCCGGACGGCGCGCAGGTATTCCGTTCGCTGTCGCGCGCGGCGCTGCCGCAGCGCGCGGTGCTCGGATTCTCCAATGTGCGCGTGAATAACACCACTTACCGGGTGTTCTCGGTACAGACCTCCAACCAGACGGTGCAGATCGCGCAGGACATGGCGGTGCGCCAGCGCATGGCCGGCACGCTGGCGCTGCGCACGGTCGGGCCGATCGCGGTGATGGCGCCGGTGCTGATGCTGGTGGTGTGGTGGGTGGTGTCCGGCTCGCTGGCGCCGGTGTCGCGCGTCAAGCGCCAGGTGGCGGCGCGCCAGGCCGAGGACTTGTCGCCGGTGTCGGAAAACGATCTGCCGGACGAGGTGCTGCCGCTGGTGCAGGAATTGAATCTGCTGTTTGTCCGCGTGCGCACCGCGTTCCAGGCGCAGCAGCATTTCGTGGCCGACGCCGCGCATGAGTTGCGCACGCCGCTGGCGGCGCTGAAACTGCAGGTGCTGAGCCTGGAACGGGCGCAGGACGAGGCGGCGCGCAAGGTGGCGGTTTCGCGTGTCTCGGCCGGCATCGAGCGGGCCACGCGGCTGGTCGAGCAATTGCTGATGCTGGCGCGCCAGGAAGGCGGCAGCGAAGAGATCAAACTGGAGCCGGTCAACCTGGGCGACATTGTCAAGCGCGTGTTGGGCGATATGAACGGCTTGGCGCAGGCGCGCCAGATCGACCTCGGCCTGCATCACGCCGATGAGGTGGTGGTGGCCGGCCAGCAGGACGCGCTGCTGATTCTGCTGCGCAACCTGGTGGACAACGCCATCAAGTACACGCCGGCCGGCGGCACCGTCGATATCGAGCTGCGGCGTAGCGTGGCCGCCACAAAAAACGCCAGGCCGCGCATCGTGCTGAGCGTGGAGGATTCCGGTCCCGGCATCCCGGCCGAGGAGCGCGAGCGGGTGTTCAGCCGCTTCTACCGGGTGCCCGGCAGCCCTGCTGGCGGCAGCGGTCTTGGCATGGCGATCGTGCAGTCGGTGGCCGAGCGCCACAACGCCAGCTTGTCGCTGGATCAGTCCGAACGGCTGGGTGGTCTGAAAGTCAAGGTTGATTTTCCCGAGACTGACAAGCCCACTCCGGTCTAAAATGCCGTTTTTACACGGTGCTGGAGTGGCGCATGAAGAAAATCGGCTTTTCGGGAACTTTGGACCCGATCACCAACGGTCACATGTGGGTGATCAACGAAGCCCGTTCGCTGGCGGACGAGGTGGTGGTCTTTCTTTCTGAAAATCCCGCCAAGAAACCCAAGTTCACCGCCGAGGAGCGCAAGAGCATCATCGCGCTCAGCTGTGCCGAGCAGGGCTGGGACAATGTATCGGTGGTGATCGTGCGCGGCGACTACACGGCGCGTGCGGCCAAGAAGCAGGGCGTGCATTGCCTGATCCGCGGCATCCGCACCACCGCCGATTTCGACTACGAGAATCTGATCCAGCAAACCAACGTCGACGTGCTGCAGGGCGCCAAGACGGTGTTCGTCATGCCGCCGCGCGACCTTGGTTCGGTGAGTTCCTCATTTGTGAAGGCGCTGGAAGGGCCGATCGGCTGGAACTGGATCATGAAGAAATTCGTGCCGGGGCCGGGCTATCACGCCTGGGTGCTGAGCTGGCTGCGCAAGGAGTGGGAAACCTTGTGGGACTATGAGCACCGCGACGCCACCGCCATCGCCCACGCCGACGACTGGTTCGCCCGGCTGACCGGACCGGCTTGCTACGGCGGCGCCACGCGCCACTATCACAACCTCGACCATCTGGTGCACGGCCTGTGCGAGATCCGCGTGTGGGCGGCCAATACCCAGCCCGATGCGGCGGATATCGAAATCATCAAGCAGGCCTTCTGGTTCCACGATGCCGAGTACAGCCCCGGCGTGGCCAGTGAACTCAGCAACGAGGAAGCCAGCGCGCAGCTGTGGCTGGGCAGTCACCTGGGGCAGGAGATGGGCGATGCGGCCGAGCTGGTACGCGCGACCGATCACTTCCAGGGCGCGTCGATCACGCACCGCCTGAAGGATGTGCTGCTGGGGGTGGACCTGGCCATCCTCGGCCAGGACGACGAGGTCTACCAGAACTATGCGCGCGCCATCCGGCAGGAGTACAGCCATCTGCCGGACGCCGAGTACCGCAAGCAGCGCGGCGGCGCGCTGGCGCATCTGTGTCGTAAGGCGCAGGCGGGGCAACTGTTCGGCAACGATTACTTTGCCGAACAGTACAACGAGCGCGCCATCGACAATATGCAGCGCGAGATGGAACGCCTGGCTTAGATCGGCGGTAGCTGGATTTGTTCCTTGCGGGCGGCCATGTCGGCGCCCAATTGCTCCAGGTCGAGCTGCTTGGCCTTGCGCACTTTCGGGAACATCTCGGTTTCTTCTTCCTCGACGTGGTGCTCGATCATTTCCGACAGCACTTTGACCTTGGCATCGAACAAGTCTTCAGTCGGCTCCATGCTCTGGATCTGGGCGATCAGGTCTTTGGCCGAGGCGTGCTCGACGACAGCCTCGTCCATCATGTCTTCATCCTTGATGGCTTTGCGCACCGCCGGGTAAAAGATTTCTTCCTCGACCATGGTGTGCTTGGTCAGTTCTTCGCAGATCTGCAGCGCGAGTTTGTGCTTGCTGACATGGGCGCGGTCGCCCAGTTCTTCAAACTGCTCGAACAGCGTTTTGACCTTTTCGTGATCTGCGATCAGCAGCGAAATCGCGTCTTCAGGCTGGGTTTCGGTCGGTATAGGTTTGGGAATCTTGCCTGAGGATTGGGACGTGGTTCTCATATCGGCTCCTTGCGTGGCTAATGAAGGGACTACCGGACCAGTCTAGAAGTCCCGCCATCACCGGTCTGTGCGCCGGACCACGCAAGGTGCTGCAACCGCAAGCGATTAAAAGCGGTTCCAGTTGTTGCGGCGGTGTTCGCTGGCTTCCTTCATCAGATGGCTGGCACGCAGCGTGTCTTTGGGCGTGTGGCTATCGCCCAGCTCGACCGTCATCGCCAGCTCCTGCAGCGCCGGTGGGTATTCGTGCTCGGCAGCTTCCTCCAGCATGGCGCGGGCCTTGGCGCGATCTTGCGGCACACCCAGACCTTCGGTGTAGATGTTAGAAAGCAGGAACATGGCGTGGGCGTTGCCAAGCTCACTCGCGGCAGACAACCAATGGGCGGCCACGGCATCGTCGCGCGCGACGCCGTTGCCGTTCTTGTATAGCAGCCCCAGGGCCAGCGCGGCCCTGGCGTGCTGGCGTTTGGCCGCCTGCTCGTACCACGGCGCCGCAGCAGCCGGCGCCACCGGCACGCCCGGCACGCCGATGCGCAGCATCTCGCCCAGCTGGAACGCGGCTTCCACATCGCCGCCGCGCGCCGCCTGTTCGAACAGCTTGAGGGCGGCGTCGCGCTGTTCCGGGCGCGCCTGGTACAAGATCGCCAGCTCGCGCTGCGCCACCGGCATGTGCTGCGCCGACCAGGCCATCAGCTTGCGCTCCGCGTGCGGATCGGCTTCCTGCTTGGCCTTCATGCCGATCACTTCGATTTGCGCCGAGGTCGGCTTTTCATGCTGGATCTGGCAGCCGGCCAGCAAGGCCGAACTCAAGGCGAGGGCGATCAGGGCACGCATGTTTACTTGCTCAGGTCGATGGTGTACTTGGCGAAGCCGCTGGCGTCCAGGCCGCCTTCAGCCGTCACCGCCGTCAGGCCGCTGCTCTTCGCCAGCGCCAGATGGCCGGGCGCCGAGCGCAGGATCACCGGCCCGGCGGTCGCGGTCTTGACGAAGCTCCAGCTGCGCGCGCTGCCGTTACCGGCCAGCGTCACCTTGCCGCTGGCGGCCCCTTGCGCGGTCAGGTAGTTGCTGACCACGGTCTGGTTGGCGTCCGGCGACTTGATGATGGTCTTGCTGCCGTCGATGCCCGGCACGGCGCCGCCGCCGCCCGCGCGGTAGTCGTTGGTGGCGACGATGAAGTCGTCGGCATCGGCCACGGCCTTGCCTTTATAGGTGAGGTTGACGATGCGGCTGCCTGCCGGCTTGGTGACGTCGATCTGGTAGGTCAGCGCGTTGTCTTCGGCGTAGAACACGTCGTAGTTGTAGATGGTGCCGTACGAAGGCACCAGATCCTGCTCGCCGGTCTTGGCCGGATCGATCTGGCCGAACTGCCTGGCGGCGGTTTCCAGCCAGGCCTTCAGGTCGGAACCCTTGATTTTCACCGCCTGCAGGTTGTTGTTCGAGTACAGGTACAGGTCGCCCGGATTGCGCACTTGCAGGCCGATCGGCGCGGCGGCGCTGGCGCCCGGTGCCACGTCGGTGAAGTCCGAAGGACCGTTGCGGCCGGCCTTGAACGGCGCGCTGCACGAGATCACCGGAATGTTCTTGTAACTGGCCAGCGTGGCATCGGTGCTGGTGGCGATGAAATTCTTCACGTACGCTAGCTGTGCCTGGTTGACCAGTTGAATCGCCGAGACGTCGCCGGCCAGCGAGAAGTACGAGGACATCTCGAAGTCGGTGGTCACGCCCAGCGGCTGCTTGGCGAAGGCGATGGTGGCTTCGTGCTCGGCGGCGATCAGCGGCGCCACACTGCTGTCGGCGGCGATGTTGGTGCTGCCGTCGGTGTACTTGAAGCCGCGCGACTCCACCGTGGTTTTCGATGGCTGCACCACCCATTTGCCGTTGGTGTAAGCCAGCGTCATCTTGATGATGCCCAGGCGACGGCCCCAGCTTTGCGCCATCACGGTCGGCACGCCGTTGACGAAGCCGTTGACCGGGTCGATATTGGCGCTGGTCGGGAACGAGGCGAACGAGGCATCCAGTGCCGCCGCGCCGACTTCCTTACCTTTCGGGAAGATCAGGTGCGAGTGGCCGATCATCAGCGCATCGATACCGGTGGTGCTCAGGTGGTAGGAGCCATTTTCCATTTTTGGGCTATAGGTGCTCGGGTCGAGACCGCCGTGCGACAGCGCCACCACCAGATCGGCACCCTTGGTGCGCATTTCAGGCACGTACTGCTTGGCCGCTTCCTGCACGCCGGTGATGGCGACCTTGCCTTGCAGGTTTTTCTGATCCCACTCCAGGATCTGCGGCGGCACGAAGCTCATGATGCCGATGTTCAGTTTGACGTCGAGCTTGCTGCCGTCCGGCTTCAGCGCCGAGAAGGTGCGCGGCAGCAGGGTGTACGGCTGCACGATCGGCTTGCCGCTGGCCACGCCGGTGACGTTGGTCAGCACCATCGGGAAGGTCGGCGCGCCGCAGTTGCCGGCCGGTTTGGCGACGCCGGGAATGCTGAAATCGGTATTGGTGACCTGGCTCAGGAACGGCAGGCCGTAGTTGAATTCGTGGTTGCCGAAACCGCCGCCGTCGAACTTCATGGCGTTCATGACTTTGTGCACGGCCAGTGTTTCGGAGCAGGCGATCGGTTTGGTGACGGCTTGCAGATCGCCCAGCAGCGTACCCTGGATGGTGTCGCCGTCGTCCAGCAGCACGTTGTTCGGGTTTTCGGCGCGCGCGGCCTTGACCAGCGAGGCGGTGCGCTCCAGGCCCAGGCTGGTGTCCTCGGACAGCGAGTAGTAGTTGTAGCTCATCACGTTGGTGTGGATGTCGGTGGTTTCCAACAGGGCCAGCGTGACCGTGGTGCCTTCCGGGATCGCCGGGGTGGCGGGTGGAGTCACTGCAACAGGATTGTTATCGCCGCCGCATGCTACCAGGCCGGCAGCGCTCAGGGCGGCCAGCATCACCAGATTCAATTTCATTGCAACCTCGAAGAAGGGGAAAATTCAAGGTTGCGACTTTAGCCACTTCTCGTGACATCGTTATGACATTACGCATCGGTAATGCATCAGGATGCCCGGCAGGGATCGGCCTTGCTGGCCGGGCTTTCCTGTTATTCCATGGTCGAGGTGTCGAAGTCCGCTGGCAGCGCGCCGGGTATCCACGCCTGGCCGGCGTAAGCGCGCATGTGGGTGCAGGAGGCGATTACCGCGTCGCACCGGTCAGCCGCCGGCTGCGCCTGGCCGGCCTTGGGGCGCTGGATGGCGTTGTGGGTCATGACGGTGAATTTGTCGCCGAGCAGCATGCGCAGGTCGGGCAGCGTCGGGCCTTTCCAGCTGATGGCGAAGAGGACGTTATTGGTGTCCATGTACTCGCGCACGATGGTGCCGCTGTCGAGCGTGGATTGGCTGATGGTGTAGACGGCGGGCGGGGGGGCGGTGCTGGCCGCCAGGCTGCGCTCTGCCAGCCTGGCCTGCGTGGCGCCGCTGGCGAAATCAAAAGGTGCGCTATCCAGTGCCGCCCAGGCAAGCGCGCCTTGCAGCAGTGACAGCATAAACATCAAGATGAACGCGCGGCGCATCACGACTCCATTGCCGAATTAAGACAAGGCAGTGTAGAACGCAGTCGCGTTGAGTTAAGTTAGCGAGATGTAAGAAAAAGTTACGTCTTCGGCGGTGGAGGCGGGGCGGGCTGGGTGTAGATCACCACCGGCGGCAGCGGCGCGGGCGGCGCAGCTTTCGGCGTGGCGTTGTTGAGTACAAAGGTGATGACGGTGATGGCCGAACCGCCCAGCACGATAGCGGTGCCGACCACCCATTTGGTCATGTCGGCAAAGCCTTTGTGCATTTCAACTTGAAGGGAATGGAGATTTCCTTCCAGACGCTCCAATCTGAGCTTTGCGTCTGTAGCGAAGTCTTCCACTCTGGTCAAACGTTGTTTGGCGTCGGCAGCAAACTCTTCCACTCTGGTCAAACGTTGTGTGGCGTCGGCAGCAAACTCTTCCAATCTGGTCAAACGTTGTTTGGCGTCGGCAGCAAACTCTTCGAGTCTGACCAAGCGCTGCTTGGCCTCCTCGGTGGACTCCTCAAGTTTTACGATCCTGGTTTCCATCACCAGAATCGTATTCCTTGCCATTGCGCCCGTCAAACGAGCTCAATTGATTTAGCTCAGAACTTCACGTAGAGGCGGCCAAAGTATGAAGCGCCATTCAGGCCGAACTGCACCGACTCGTATTTGAAGCCGTTGTCGGTCTCATCCGGATTCTGCGTGGTCGGCTTGACGTTGAAGATGTTGTTGCCGCCAAACGAGAACTTCATGTTCTTGTTGATGGTGTACGTGAAGGCCAGGTCCGCCGAGGTCTTCGCATCGTAGTGCTGGTTGGCTACGCCGCCAGCGGTGCCGCTGTAGGTGCCCAGCGTCTGCGGACCGAAGTGGATGATCTTGAAGTCGGTGTTCCAGGCGCTGTGTGTGTAGTCGAAGCCCAGCGTTGCCTTCGAGCGCGGCGCGCCTTGCTCGATGTACAGGCGCTCCTTCTCCGACAGCAGCACGTCCTCATAGCCCTTCAGCGACGCCGGCGCGTGAATGCCGGTCACCTCGGTCTTGCTGACGTTCAGCGCCAGGAAGGTGTTCAGCTTGTCCGCGCCAAAAGTCGCCTTGTGCGAGGCGGTCAGGTCCAGGCCGCGCGTCTTGGTATCGACCGAGTTGACGAAGAACTGCGCCTGGCCCACGCCCAGCGTCGACAGCTTGGTCGCCAGGTCCGGGTAGTTGCTCTCGTCAAAGCGGCCGGACAGCACGATGCGGTCCTTGATCTTGATCTGGTACAGGTCGGCGGTGACCGACAGCGCCGGCGTCGGCGTCCAGGTCGTGCCCAGCGTGTAGCTGGTCGATTTTTCCTTGGTCAGCTTGGGAATGCCGGCCAGGTTGGTAACCGCGCTGTTGTTCGGCGCCAGCACCACGTCGGTCGGCACGCCGCCGATGAAGTCGGTGAAGGTCGACGAGAAATACATTTGCTGCAGCGACGGTGCGCGGAAGCCGGTCGAGGCCGAACCGCGCAGCAGCACGCTCGGCGCCACGCGCCAGCTACCGGCCAGCTTGCCGGTGGTGGTCGAGCCGAAGTCGCTGTACTTCTCGTAGCGCACCGCGCCTTGCGCCTTCACCGTGTCGGTCAGGTCCGCTTCCAGATCGAGGTAGGCGGCGGTGCTGTGACGGTTGGCGTCCACCTGATCGGCTGGCTGGAAGCCGGGGAAGCCTTGGCTGCCGGCATTGCCGCCGATACCGATGCCGTCGGCGTCGATGTAGGAACCGGTTTCGCCGGCGTAGATCTTGTAATTCTCGTGGCGGTACTCGCCGCCGAAGGCCACGTTCAGCCCCTTGCCGGCGATGCCTTCGAAGTAGCGGTTGAAGTCGAGGTTGGTGGTCAGCTGTTCGAACGAGAAGCCGCCGGCGTTGAAGCTGGTCGGGCTGATGCCTTTGCCGCCGGCCAGCAAGTCCTTGTTGGCGATCGACGCGTTCAGCGTGTTGCTGATGTCGTAGATCATCTTGTTTTTGCCGTAGGTCTGCGACAGGTCCATATTCCAGTCGCCGATCTGGTTGCGGTGGCCGAAGATGGCGTAATAGTCGTCGATTCGGGCGTTGATGAACGGCACGAAGCCGTTCGGATACATCGCCGCCGAGTTGCGCGACGGGATGTCATCGCTGCCCAGGCCTTCGCGTGCCCAGGCGCCGGACGAAGCATCGCGCTTCTGCGCGCCGGCGGTGAAGTACAGGCGGCCGGTGCCGGTGGTTGGCAACTCGCCGTTCAGGTAGATGGTCTGGTTCTCGGTCTTGCTGTCGCCGATGGTGCGCGGGTTGCCGGCCTCGGCGCGGTTGGAGCGGCCACGGTCGAGGTACTCGCCGGTGATGCCGAGCACGCCGTTATTGCCGATGTCGACACCGCAGTAGGCCGAGGCCAGCCAGTTCTTGCCGTCGCCTTCGCTGTACTGGCTGTAGCCGGTGACCGCTTCGCAGCCCTTGGATTTCTTCAGGCCGATGTCCATCACGCCGGCGATCGCGTCCGAGCCGTACTGGGCGGCGGCGCCGTCACGCAAGATTTGTACGTCCTTGATCGCCAGCATCGGGATGGCGTTCATGTCGGTGCCGGTGTTGCCGCGGTTGCGCGCGCCGAACAGGTTGACCAGCGCGGTGGTGTGGCGGCGCTTGCCGTTGACCAGCACCAGGGTCTGGTCCGAGCCGAGGCCGCGCAGGGCGGCGGAGTCCACCAGGTCGGCGCCGTCGGAGCCAGTCTGGCGGGTCGAGTTGAACGAGGGGGAAACATAGGTCAATGTCTGCGCCAGGTCGAACTGACCGCCGGATTCGCCGGCCTTGGTCATGGGGATGACATCGACCGGCACCACGGTGTCGGTGGCGGAACTGGTCGCGCGGCGCGAGCCGACCACGCTGACCGATTGCATCGTGCTGTCCGTTTGTGCGTAGGTGATCGTTGGCATGGTGGCCAGGGCGCTTGCACCGTACAGGCTGATCAAGACGGCTTTACGTAAAGGTTTTGTTTTGAGCACAGTCGTCTCCCATGAAAAATTTAATTCTATGCAAATTACATATACAACTAAGTAATTTGATAGCAATTTTTCATGGAAGACATCGTTTTCTGTTGTATATCTGCGCCAACGCTGCGTTTCCCTTACGTAGCACTACGCAAACTCGGTTTGGCCACCGATTAAAGTGCTTTCGGCGAGGTATTCGGTGCGTAGTTTGCAAGGTGTGCCGACATTGCTTCCTTGAAATAAAGTCAGTCTGGTTTGCAGGTGGACGGTGAGGGCGCCGGCGGCTACGCCAGTGGCGGCGTCCTCAGCGGCCGGATCGAGGTGGTTGAGGTTGCGGCCTTCGAAAGCGCCATCATCGCGTCGGCACCAGACATAGCAGCCGCTGACGCCGTGCTGCCTGCCCCAGTCGGCAATGCGCGGCAGATCGGGTTTGAGGGCGTGCAGTGTGGCGCGATCGGCCACCTCCAGCAGCAGCTTCGGGCTGCCGACCGAAGCGATCACCGGCGGCGAGCGCAGGCTGATGCCGGGCGCGGCCAACAACTGCGCTGGCAGATCCGCCGTCATCGTATGCTCCGGCGCCGGCTGCTGCGACAGCTGGATGAACACTTCTCCGTCCTGCAGAGTCAGCACTAGCGGCTGATCGCGCATCGCCGTGCGTACTTGCAACTGCGGTCGTTCCTGCGAAAGCAATACCCGCGCCGCCGCCAGCGTAGCGTGCAAGCAAAGCGGACTGCGCGTGTGCGGATAAAAATAATCCAGCACCACGCCGCCATCGTCCCCGTCGTCAATAAACACACAAGCCGGCTTGCCACGCTCCCTGGCAAACAGCTGGCGCTGCTCGGCACTGGATCGGTCGCCCTGTACCACCAGCGCCGCATTCCCACTACCCGGCGCTACGCCAAAGCAAAGAAGTTCCCATGCCTGCATTCTTTACCTTTCATCTCTGCCCTAGATCAAAGGGCGCTATCTAAATTTTGCCATCCTTGTCGGTAGCGTATAGATGATACGGCACTCCCATGATCGCTGATCTATATGTCGATTTTTTGCGCCGCAGCGCATACGGGAGCGCATGATGGCGATTGCAGGAGGAATTTATAAGCCGGAACCTGGGGAGCCTAAAATCTGTTTTGCCTCAATGAAGTCTTTGGCGGAGGTGCTGAGCGATGACAATCGATCGCTGCTGCGCGTTATTGCTGATACCCAGCCAGACTCTATTCTTACATTGGCTAAAATGACAGGCCAAAATCCGGGCAACCTGAGGCGTATCTTGAAGGCGATGTCTAACTGCGGCATCGTGGAATTGAAACGTGTTCGCAATCATGTTCGTCCAGTGGCCAAGGCGGTGGAGTTCCGAATCATCGCGCCTTGAGTCCTCGCGGCAAGAGGGTGTATTATACTGTATAAAAACACAGTATAAATTATGACCTCCCTGATGCCTGCTGCGGGACTCCCGGCTTATGCCGAGCTGTTCTGCTTGTCCAATTTCTCATTCCTGCAAGGTGCTTCGCATGCCCAGGAGCTGGTGGCGCGCGCGGTGCAGCTGGATTATGCGGCACTGGCGATTACCGACGAGTGTTCGCTGGCCGGCGTGGTGCGCGCGCATGCTCAAGCCAAGGAGGCAGATTTTCCGCTGATTATCGGCAGCTATTTCCGGCTGACCAATCCCGATGGCACACCGGCGTTGTCGTTCGTGGCGTTGGCGAAAAATCACGAGGGCTATGGCAATTTGTGCGAGCTCATCACGATTGCGCGCAACCGTGTGGCCAAGGGCAGTTATCTGCTGACGCCGGCTGATCTGGCAGCGCCGCCAGCGGCGTTTGCGCATCTGAAGGGGCTGCCGGATTGCCTGCTGATACTGGTGCCGGATTATCCGGTGCATCGGCCGAAGGATGTGGATCTGTTGCATGCACAGGCGGCATGGATGGAGGCGACTTTTCCGGGGCGCGCGTGGATGGGCCTGAACTTGTTGCTGCGCTCTTTTGATGAAGCGCACCGACTCAGTATTGCCGAGGTGGCGTCGCAGCATCGGATGGCGGTGGTGGCTGTGGGGCATGTGTGCATGCATGTACGTTCGCGCAAGCCTTTGCAGGATACCTTGACGGCGATTCGCGTCGGCAAGCCGGTGAGCGAGTGCGGCTATGCACTGGCGCAGAACGCCGAACAGCATTTGCGGCCGCGCATGCAGCTGGCCAATCTGTATCCTCCAGCCGCTCTGGCGGAGACGCTGAAGATCGCGGAGCAATGCACCTTCAACCTCACTGAGCTGAAATACCAGTATCCGCATGAGCTGATTCCAGCTGGCCACACCGCAGCCAGCTATTTGCGGCAGGAAGTGGAGAAGGGCGTCTTGCGCCGCTGGCCGGAAGGAGCATCGGCCAAGGTGCGCGAGCAAATCGAGAAAGAGCTGGCGTTGATCGCGGACCTTGAATACGAACCGTATTTTCTGACGGTGTATGACATCGTCGCCTTCGCGCGCGCGGAAAGAATTTTGTGCCAGGGCAGGGGATCTGCAGCCAATTCGATCGTGTGCTATTGCCTGGGTGTTACCGAAGTCGATCCTGGCCGCGCCCATATGTTGACGGGGCGTTTTATTTCGAAAGAGCGCAACGAGCCGCCGGATATCGATGTCGATTTCGAGCACCAGCGGCGCGAAGAGGTGATCCAGTACATTTATAGAAAATACGGGCATGAACGCGCGGCGTTGGCGGCGGTGGTCATCAGTTATCGTCCCAAGAGCGCGTTGCGCGACAGTGGCCGGGCCTTGGGTGTGGACCTGGCAATCATCGACAAGGTCTGCAAGTCGCAGCGCTGGTTTGACAGCCGCCATGATCTGCTCGGCCGGCTGGCCGAGTGTGGGCTTGATCCGGATTCGCAACTGGCGCTGCAATGGACGGCGCTGGCGTTTGCGTTGCTGAGTTTCCCGCGCCACTTGTCCCAGCATCCGGGCGGCTTCGTCATCTCGCACGAGAAGCTGACGCGGCTGGTGCCGATTGAAAAAGCCACCATGGAGAACCGCTCCGTCATCCAGTGGGACAAGGATGACCTGGAGGAGCTGGGGTTGATGAAAGTGGACGTGCTGGCGCTGGGCATGCTTTCAGCGCTGCGGCGTGCCCTGGACTTGCTGAGCGTGCAGCGTGGGGAGCAATTCCGCATGCAAGACATCCCGTCCGAAGACAGCGACACCTACGACATGATCTGCGAGGCCGATACCATTGGCGTCTTCCAGATCGAGTCGCGCGCTCAGATGAGCATGCTTCCGCGCCTGCGGCCGAGAAAATTTTACGATCTGGTGGTCGAGGTGGCAATCGTGCGGCCAGGGCCGATCGAAGGCGGCATGGTTCACCCCTACCTGAAACGGCGCATGGGGATCGAGCCGGTCACATTTCCCCCTCGGCTAGAGGAGGCGCTGGGGCGTACGCTGGGTGTGCCCATTTTTCAAGAGCAGGTGATGCAGATTGCCCAGATCGCCGCTGGCTTTACCGAGGGACAGGCAGACCGGCTGCGCCGCGCGATGGCGGCGTGGAAGCGCAAGGGCGGCGTGGATAAGTACGAAGCCGATTTAAAGGCGGGGATGAAGAAAAATGGCTATGACGATGATTTTGCCAACGCCATCTGCAAGCAGATTGAAGGGTTTGGTGAATACGGTTTCCCCGAATCGCACTCGGCCAGTTTTGCGCTGCTTAGCTATGCCAGCTCGTGGATCAAGTGCCATGAGCCGGCGGCGTTCCTGTGCTCGTTGCTGAACAGCCAGCCGATGGGCTTTTATAGTCCGTCGCAGCTGGTGCAGGATGCCAGGCGGCATGAGGTGGTGGTGCGCGAGATTGATGTCACTATCAGCAGCTGGGATTGTTCGCTGGAAGAGCCAGCCGGCCAGCGCGGGCAGCCGGCGGTGCGGCTGGGGCTGAACATGTTGAAGGGCATGAGCGCCGAGGTGGCGCAGCGGATCGACAACGCGCGCGCCAACGGGCCGTTTGCCAGTGTCGCCGACCTGGCGCGGCGAGCCGATCTGGACCGGCATGCGCTGCATGTGCTGGCCGGCGGCGATGCGCTGCGCGGCCTGTCCGGTCATCGCCGGCAGGCGCTGTGGCAGGCGGTCGGCGCGGTGCCGGACAAGGATCTGCTGCGCCCCACCATGCCGGACGAGGAAATCCCCGTGTTGGACGCGCCCAGCGAAGGCGAAGACATCCTCGGCGACTACCGCTCGCACGGCCTGACGCTGCGCCGTCACCCGGTCGCGCTGCTGCGCGAAACGCTGCGCAAGCACCGCTTCATGCCGGCCGAAACGCTCAACACCTACACCAGCAACATGGTCGCGCGCGCCTGCGGCATGGTCACGGTGCGCCAGCGTCCCGGCACCGCCAAGGGCGTGATCTTCATGACATTGGAGGATGAAACTGGCAGCGTCAACGTCATCATCTGGCCGTCTTTGCTGGAGAAGCAGCGGCGCGAGGTGTTGAGCGCGCCGCTGCTGGGAGTGTATGGCGTGTGGCAGCAGGAGGGCATGGTGCGCCACCTGGTTGCCCACCAACTGGTCGACATGTCGCATCTGCTGGGCAGGCTGCCGACCGTCAGCCGCGATTTCTGCTAGTTAGCGATTCCTGCGTCGCAAATGCACCGCCACCATGGACTCCTGCCCGTCGTCCCAACTGCTGAGCATGACGGGCATGCCGTCCCGCAGTCGCCGGGGACGACCGAGATAGTTGCGATACAGCCAGTGGCCCGCCAAACCGGCCAGGCCGATGAGCAC
Organism: uncultured Duganella sp.; assembly: GCA_963515135.1. Taxonomy (GTDB): domain Bacteria; phylum Pseudomonadota; class Gammaproteobacteria; order Burkholderiales; family Burkholderiaceae_D; genus Rugamonas. The sequence continues at coordinate 86,110 of CAUPXZ010000010.1, forward strand.
CAGAATGGCGGCCAGCATTATCGCGCTCCTGGGCGGGTGTCGATGCCGGTGCCGTAGTAGCTGTGCACCTGGCTGGCCCAGGTCTGGTTGGCCATGTCCGGCCAGTCGTCCTTGTCGAAGCCCGGCGCCGCCTCGATGCGCTCCTTGTCGAGGTTGAGCGTGAAGCGCTTGTTGACGGTGTCCAGCGTCAGCGCTTCCCACGGCACGGCAAACAGCTTTTCGCCGATGGTCAGCACGCCGCCGTAGGCCATCACCGCGTAGGCGATCTTGCCGGTACGCATGTCGAGCATGATTTCCTTGATCTCGCCCAGGTGCTCGTTTTTGAGGTTGTGGACGTGGTCGCCGATCAGCGTGTCAGCACCCATCAGCTCGGGGCCGGGGCCTTTGTGGCCGTTGTCCACATACATGCCATATTGATCACGATCTTCGTAGCTCATCATGAATCTCCTTTCATTATTGAGTTATTATTTTGATCTTTTAAGCAAGCCGAGTCTGTACGCTGATGCACACCGATGGTGAAGAATTAGGCGTTTTAGGGTATAATTTCAATTTCCCGCATGTGCCGTTCGGCACCATCCGCAATGACCAAATTTGTCTTCGTCACCGGTGGCGTTGTGTCCTCCCTTGGTAAAGGGATTGCCGCCGCCTCCCTCGCCGCGATCCTCGAATCGCGCGGCCTCAAAGTCACCATGCTGAAACTGGATCCGTACATCAACGTCGATCCGGGCACCATGTCCCCAATGCAACACGGCGAAGTGTTCGTCACCGATGACGGCGCCGAAACCGACCTGGACCTGGGCCACTACGAGCGTTTCATCTCCACCCGCATGAAGAAGGTGAACAACTTCACCACCGGCCAGATTTACGAATCGGTGATCCGCAAGGAACGCCGCGGCGAGTACCTGGGCAAGACCGTGCAGGTGATTCCGCACATCACCAATGAAATCCAGGATTACATCCGCCGTGGCGCCGAAGGCTACGACGTGGCCCTGTGCGAAATCGGCGGCACCGTCGGCGATATCGAATCGCTGCCGTTCCTGGAAGCCGCGCGTCAGCTGAGCCTGCGCGCCGGCCGCAAGAACACCGCCTTCGTGCACCTGACGCTGGTGCCGTACATCGCCTCCGCCGGCGAACTGAAAACCAAGCCGACCCAGCACTCGGTACAGAAACTGCGTGAAATCGGCATCTCGCCGAACGCGCTGCTGTGCCGCGCCGACCGCCGCATTCCGGACGACGAGCGCGCCAAGATCTCGCTGTTCTCCAACATCGAAGAGCAGGCCGTGATTTCGGTATGGGATGTCGACACCATCTACAAAGTGCCGCAAATGCTGCACGACCAGGGCCTCGACGCCATCATCTGCGAAGCGCTGGACATCAATCCTGCGCCGGCCGACCTGTCGGTCTGGAGCAAGCTGATCTACACGCAAGAGCATCCGAAGCAGGAAGTTTCGATCGGCATGGTCGGCAAGTACGTCGAGCTGACCGAATCGTACAAGTCGCTGACCGAAGCGCTGCGCCACGCCGGCATTCACACCGAATCGAAAGTCAACATCGAGTACATCGATTCGGAAGAGATCGAAACCACCGGTTGCGCCAACCTGGCCAAGTACGACGCCATCCTGGTGCCGGGCGGCTTCGGCAAGCGCGGCGTGGAAGGCAAGATCATGGCGGCCCAGTTCGCCCGTGAGAACAAGATTCCTTACCTCGGCATCTGCCTCGGCATGCAAGTGGCGCTGATCGAATACGCGCGCCACAAGGCCGGTCTGGGCGAAGCCAATTCGACCGAGTTCGACCTCGGCACGCCGCAACCGGTGGTGGCCCTGATCGACGAATGGCAAGGCCAGGACGGCAAGGTTGAGAAGCGCGACGAGAACTCCGACCTGGGCGGCACCATGCGCCTGGGCGCGCAGACCTGCGCCATCAAGCCGGGCACGCTGGCCTCGGAAATCTACGGCGCGGTGGTGACCGAGCGTCACCGTCACCGTTACGAAGCCAACAACCACTACCTGCCGCGCGTGGAAGCGGCCGGCCTGGTGGTGGCGGCCCGTACGCCAACCGAAGACCTGTGCGAAATCATGGAGCTGCCACGCAGCGGCGACAACGCCCACCCATGGTATATGGGCGTGCAGTACCACCCGGAATTCAAATCGACCCCGCGTGACGGCCACCCGTTGTTCACGTCCTACATCAAGGCAGCGCTGGCCCACAAGGCTGCAGGCGGCGCCACTGAACTGCAAGGAGATGCGGCATGAAACTGTGCGGATTCGACGTAGGCCTGGACCAACCGTTCTTCCTGATCACCGGTAACTGTGTCGTCGAATCGCGCCAGATGGCCTTCGACACCGCCGGCGCGTTGAAAGAGATGACCACCGAGCTGGGCATTCCTTTCATCTTCAAGGCATCGTTCGACAAGGCCAACCGTTCCTCGGGCACGTCCTATCGCGGTCCCGGCCGCGAGCAGGGCCTGCAGATCCTGGCCGACGTCAAGCGCGAGCTGCAAGTGCCGGTGCTGACCGATGTGCACTCGATCGAAGACATCGAAGTCGCTTCGAAAGTCGTCGACGTGCTGCAAACGCCGGCCTTCCTGTGCCGCCAGACCGACTTCATCGTCGCCTGCGCGGAATCGGGCCTGCCGGTCAACATCAAGAAGGGCCAGTTCCTGGCGCCGGGCGACATGAAACATGTGATCGCCAAGGCACGCGCGGCGGCCGTAGCCAAGGGCCTGACCGAAGACAACTTCATGGCCTGCGAACGCGGCGCCTCGTTCGGCTACAACAACCTGGTATCCGACATGCGCTCGCTGGCCATCATGCGCGAAAGCGGCGCGCCTATCGTGTTCGACGCCACCCACTCGGTGCAGCTGCCTGGCGGTAACGGCACTTCGTCGGGCGGTATGCGCGAGATGGTGCCGGTGCTGTCGCGCGCGGCGGTGGCAGTCGGCGTCGACGGCCTGTTCATGGAAACCCATCCTAATCCTGCAGAAGCCCTGTCGGACGGCCCGAACGCCGTACCGCTGGGCCGCATGAAAGACTTGCTGTCGGTTCTGATCGAACTCGACCGCGTCACCAAAAAAGCTGGCTTCCTGGAGAACAGCTTCAACTAAGCAGCCTGCCCGGTGTGGGGAAATTAACAATATTCTCAGCACCGGGTACAATTCCCGTTATCCTTGACCTCGCAACGCGCGTAAAGACGCGGCGCGACTTCGTATCGCCTAACTTTGGAGAATGACATGAGTGCTATTGTTGATATTATCGGCCGTGAAGTAATCGATTCGCGCGGCAATCCAACCGTCGAATGCGACGTGCTGCTGGAATCCGGCGTGATGGGCCGTGCGGCCGTACCGTCGGGCGCCTCGACCGGTTCGCGCGAAGCGATCGAACTGCGCGACGGCGATCCGAAGCGTTACTTCGGCAAGGGCGTGCTGAAAGCCTGCGAAAACATCAACACCGAAATCTCGGAAGCCATCATGGGCCTGGACGCCAATGAACAAGCTTTCCTGGACCGCACTCTGATCGACCTGGACGGCACCGAAAACAAGGCACGCCTGGGCGCCAACGCGATGCTGGCAGTGTCGATGGCGGTCGCCAAAGCCGCTGCTGAAGAAGCCGGCCTGCCGCTGTACCGCTACTTCGGCGGTTCGGGCGCGATGCAACTGCCAGTGCCGATGATGAACGTGATCAACGGCGGCGCGCACGCCGACAACAACCTGGACATCCAGGAATTCATGATCATTCCAGTGGGCGCACCGTCGTTCAAGGAAGCCGTGCGTTACGGCGCGGAAGTGTTCCACACGCTGAAAAAGATCCTGCACAAGAAGGGCCTGAACACCGCCGTCGGCGATGAAGGCGGCTTCGCCCCGTCGCTGGCCAACCACGAAGAAGCGATCAAGCTGATTATTGAAGCGATCGAACAAGCCGGCTACGAGCCAGGCACCCAGATCGCCATCGGCCTGGACTGCGCTGCTTCCGAGTTCTACAAAGACGGCAAGTACGAGCTGGAAGGCGAAGGCCTGTCGCTGACCGCCACCGAGTTCACCAATCTGCTGGCGACCTGGTGCGACAAGTACCCGATCATCTCGATCGAAGACGCGATGCACGAAGGCGACTGGGACGGCTGGGCCATCCTGACCAAGGAACTGGGCAAGAAAGTCCAGCTGGTGGGCGACGACCTGTACGTCACCAACACCAAGATCCTGAAAGAAGGCATCCAGAAAGGCATCGCCAACTCGATCCTGATCAAGATCAACCAGATCGGCACTCTGACCGAAACCTTCGCCGCCATCGAAATGGCCAAGCGCGCCGGCTACACCGCCGTGATCTCGCACCGTTCGGGCGAAACCGAAGATTCGACCATCGCCGATATCGCAGTTGGCCTGAACGCCCTGCAAATCAAAACCGGCTCGATGTCGCGTTCGGACCGCATGGCGAAATACAACCAACTGTTGCGTATCGAAGAAGATCTGGGCGATATCGCTTCCTACCCAGGCCGCGATGCGTTCTATAATCTGAAGTAATTAAGGAAGCGCGGCCGGAGACAATCCGGCCGCTTGACGATGTATGCGCCTGATTACGCTCGGACTGGCTTTCCTGCTGCTGTTGATCCAATACCCGCTGTGGCTGGGTAAGGGCGGCTGGCTGCGCGTGAAAGATTTCGAGGCGCAGGTAGACGTGGCCCACAAGAAAAATGCGGAGCTGCTGGCCCGCAACGCCAAGCTCGACTCCGAAGTGCGTGACCTGAAGGACGGCACCGGCGCGGTCGAAGAGCGTGCCCGTTACGAACTCAGCATGATCAAGCAGAACGAAATCTTCGTTCAAATCGTCGGCAAAGGCCAGGCTGCGGCGCTTGCCCCGCTGGCGCCCAAGCCGGCCGAACCTCCCGCACACTGAGAACCCCGATGACGCCGCGCGCAGTCCTGTTGCTGATGTTGGCTGTCATCGCCACCCCGGTTTTTGCCCGTCCCGAGCTGGACAAGGGCTGCATTCCTATCCGCGTCGGCTATATGGACCAACATCGCCCGCCGTACTGGCTGGGCGAGGGCGACAAGGTGCCCGATCCGCCAGGCGCCGGCGTAGACCTGATACGCGATGCCGTGCTGGGCGGCGGTTTCGGCTGCACGCCGATTTGGGTGCGCTTGCCGGCCGGCCGCCTGAAAGTGGCGCTGGCCGCCGGCGACATCGACCTGGCGCCGCTGGGCGAACTGAGTTTCTACCCGGCCGAGATTGCGCTGCCGCGCGACAAGGCCGGCAATATCGACCTGAAGCGCGCGATGCACAACCAGGTGCTGGTGCTGGTGCGCAGCAAGGACAGGCTGCCGGCCAGCACCAACCCGATGCAGTATTTCAAGGGCAAGACGCTGGGCATCCCGATGGGCAACAGCTACGCGCCACGGCTGCGTGACGCCGGGCTGACGCTGGATGAAGGCGCGCGCGATCTTGAACGCAATATCGAGAAGCTGAGGCTGGGGCGGGTCGATGGCGTAGTGGTGGCGGCGGTGTCGCCGGCCCACCTGAAACAGACGCTGGACAAGTACAAAGGCAGCATCGAACAATTGCCGCAGCCCTTGTTGAGCATCCGCGTGTGGCTGGCTTTCAACGACAACTTCTACCACCTCCATCCACAGCAAGCCGAAGCGCTGTGGACCTGGCTGGACACCAACCGTGGCCGCCTCGGCTACGTCATGCAACGCTATAAAAACTGATGCTCCACCACCTATCTTTTGGCGTGCGCGACCTCGCGCGAGCCGGCGCTTTCTATGATGCCGTACTGGGCGCGCTGGGCTACCGCCGCGTGTTTGAAGACGACACTGCTATCGGCTACGGCGTCGAAGACGATAAGGACCTGCTGTGCCTGAAACTGCGGCCCAACGCCACGCCGCCTGGCGATGGTTCGCACCTGGCCTTTGCCGCGCCATCGCGTGCGGCGGCGGCGGCGTTCCACGCTGCCGGTTTGCGCACAGGCGGCGTCGATAACGGCGCGCCCGGCCTGCGTAAAGACTATGGCGATCATTACTACGCCGCCTTCCTGATCGACCCGGACGGCCATCGTATCGAAGCGGTCATCAATCGTCCTGTCGGCTAGAATAAGCTCCCTGGTTTTATCCGAGTCTGGTTTGAGAGCTTTATTTTTTGCAGTGCTGCTGGTGCTATCCAGCGCACATGCCGCCGAGCCGGCGTTGTCGGCGGCGGATACCCTGAGTGCGGCGCAGCGCGCCAAGCCGGTGATGCCCAAGTCGGGTGGTCCGAATGTGCTGCGCGCACAAGTGCTGCTGGATCGCGCGCACTTTTCGCCAGGCGAGATGGATGGCTCCTACGGCAGCAATATGCGGCAGGCGATCCGTGGTTTCCAGAAGCTGCGCCAGTTGACTGTCAGCGGCAATATCGACGCCGCCACATGGCAGGAGCTCGAGCGCGATCAGGCGCCGGTGCTGGATGTCTACATCGTCACCGCCAAGGATGTCGCCGGACCCTACAAGCCGGTGCCGGCCGACATGGCGGCCAAGGCCAAGCTGCCCGAGCTCGGCTACGCCAGCCTGGCCGAAGCGCTGGGCGAGCGCTTTCATTGCAGCCCGGAGTTGCTGCGCCGCCTGAATCCCGGCAAGAATCTGAACAAGGTCGGCGAGCACCTGCTGGTGCCGAACGTCGCCATCATCAAGCCGCTGCCGAAAGCCGCGTCGGTACTGGTCGACGCCCAGGAGGGCACGCTGACCCTGCTGGACGCGGACGGCACGCCGTTCGCCCAATTCCCGGCCAGCACCGGCAGCAAGCACGACCCGCTGCCGGAAGGCCGCTGGAGCGTGCTGGGCGTGGCCACCAATCCCGAATACCGCTACAACCCCAAGCTGTTCTGGGACGCCAAGGCCGGCGACACCAAGGCGCGCATCGCGCCCGGCCCGAACAATCCGGTCGGCCTCGCCTGGATCGACCTCAGCATCGATCACTATGGCATCCACGGCACGCCCGAGCCGGGCAAGATCGGCAAGACCCAGTCCCACGGCTGCATCCGCCTCACCAACTGGGATGTGATGCAGGTGGTCCACTCGCTTGGCCGTGGCGCCGCAGTCTTATTGCAAGCCTGAGCGCGCTTTGTCGATACAATAAAGCACGGAGGTGTACATGAAAGTGATTGGACTGATCGGCGGTATGAGCTGGGAATCGACGGTGCCTTACTACCGGCAGGTCAACCAGACCATCAAACAACAACTGGGCGGCTTGCATTCGGCCAAGGTAGTGCTGTACAGCGTCGACTTTCACGAGGTCGAGCGCCTGCAGCATGCCGGCGACTGGGACGCCGCAGGCGCCATGATGGCCGATGCCGCGCGCGCATTGCAGGCGGCCGGAGCGGGCTTCATCGTGCTGTGTACCAATACCATGCACAAGGTGGCGCCGGCAATCGAGGCGGCGGTGCAAATACCATTGCTGCACATTGCCGACCCGACGGCGCAGGAAATCAAGCGCGCCGGTCTGCGCACGGTCGGCTTGCTGGGCACGCGTTTCACCATGGAGCAGGCGTTCTACAAGGAGCGGCTGCGTGCGCTGCACGGGTTGCAGGTGGTGGTGCCTGAGCCGGACGACCGCGACATCGTGCACCGCATCATCTACGAAGAATTATGCCTTGGCCACATCAGCGATGCTTCGCGCGCGGAATACCGCCGCATCATGACGGACATGGTGGCGCAAGGCGCACAGGCCATCATTCTCGGCTGTACGGAGATTTCGCTGCTGGTGGCGCAGCAGGACGCGAGCGTGCCGCTGTTTGACACCACCGCCATCCACGCCCACAGCGCCGCGCTATTTTCACTTGAACAGAATTGATGCGCCGCTGTATATTCCACGATCTACCTCTGAAGGAAATGCCATGAAACTGATCGGGATGCTGGATTCACCTTATGTCCGCCGTGTGGCGGTGTCGTTGCAGCTGCTGGGACTGAAGTTCGAGCACCAGTCGCTGTCCGTGTTCAGTACCTTCGACCAGTTCAGCCAGCTCAATCCGGTGGTCAAGGCGCCGACGCTGCTCGACGAAGAAGGCGCGGCGCTGATGGATTCCACGCTGATCCTGCAATATGCGGAGTACATCGCCCGTCCGTCGTTGCGCCGCACGCCGACCATGCCGACCGAGCTGTGGCGCTCGCAGCGCCTGCTGGGACTGGCGCTGGCGGCCTGCGACAAGGCGGTGCAGCTGGTGTATGAGCGCCAGCTGCGGCCGGCCGAAAAGCTGCACCAGCCGTGGGCCGACCGCATCCTCCTGCAACTGCGCGCCGCGCTGGATGTGCTGGAAGCCGAGCAGCTGTGCGAGCCGCTGGCGGTCACCAGCGACACCATCGCGCCGCCGGGGGTGATGCAGGCCATCACCTGGCACTTCATCCAGCAGATGGCGCCGGACGCCGCCGCCCCGGCCGACTATCCGGCGTTGGCCGAATACTCGCGTCAGGCGGAAGCGCTGCCGGAATTCCGCGCCGCGCCGCATGGGGACGGTACATATCAGGGGTGATTGCCATTCCGGCAGCTATAATTCAGACTTTGTCATAAACAAAGTCATTTAGTCATGCTGTGCCGCGTCCTGTTCGTCCTGTCCCTGCTTTCAATTCTCAACGCCCACGCCGCCTGTACGCCGGTGCGCATCGGCTATATGGACCAGGACCGGCCGCCTTACTGGCTGGGCAAGGGCACCGAGGTGCCGGAACCGGCCGGCGCGGCGGTTGATTATCTGCGCGCCGCCGCAACCGCCACCATGCCTTGTGCGGTGCAGTTCGTGCGCCTGCCGGCGCACCGGTTGCGCATCGCGCTGCAGACCGGCGCGGTGGATTTTCTGCCGATCGAAGAGCGCGCCGAGCTGCCGCCCGAAGTGGTGCTGCCGCGCGACCGCAACGGCGCGCCGGACCGCAATCGCGCCATCCATACCAGCATCATCGTGCTGGTGCGCGGCGCCGACCAATTAGCGCCGGACACGCTGACGCCACGTTATTTCCAGGGCCGCGTGATGGGCGTGCCCTACGGCGCTCCCTACGCCGATGCGTTGCGCGCCGCCGGCATCAAGGTCGATGAGGGCGGGCGCGACCTCGAAAGCAATGTGGGCAAGCTCAGGCTGAAGCGCGTCGACGGCGTGGCGCTGACGGTGGGCAGCCCCGGCGACATGGACCAAGCCGTCGCCGAGCGCTATGGCAACGAGGTGGTGCGCTTGCGCGTGCCTCTGTTCAGCGGCAACATCTGGCTGGCGACCAATCCGGCGTATTATGCCGCCCATCGCGACGAGGTCGAGGCCATATGGGCCTGGATTGCCGCGCATCAGAATGAGCTGGCCGGCATGCTGGCCAAATACAACCGCAAATAAGGACACAGCGCATGGCCGTATCTTCCTACCTCAACACCACGCCGCAACTGGGCGAGGGCTTGTACCTGCACCCGTCGGCGCAAGTGATCGGCGACGTCACCGTCGGCAAGGATTGCTCGATCTGGTGCAACACCGTGCTGCGCGGCGACGTCAACCGCATCGTCATCGGCGACTGCACCAATGTGCAGGATTTCGCCATGGGCCACGTGTCGCACAAGAATGACAAGAAGCCGGAAGGCTCGCCGCTGATCATCGGCGACTACGTCACCATCGGCCACCAGGCCATGCTGCACGGCTGCCGAATCGGCAATGAATGCCTGATCGGCATGGGCGCCGTCATCATGGACGACGTGGTGGTGCAGGACCGGGTGATGGTCGGCGCCGGCAGTCTGGTGTCGCCGGGCAAGGTGCTGGAAAGCGGCCACCTGTACGTCGGCCGTCCGGCGGTCAAGGTGCGCGCGCTGAGCGCGGAGGAAATCGCCTACCTCAAATATTCCGCCGAGCACTATGTGCGTGTGAAGAATAACTACTTGGCCGGCTGATCACAGCCGGTACGCCGCCAGCCAGTGCGCGGCCGCCTGGCTGGCGGCGCGGCAGTCGTCTGCGGACGGCATGGCAAAGAATACCGTGGCGCCTTTCTGCGCGCCGCGGCCAGTCTCCACCCTCAGGCCTCCTTTGGCGCCGGTCACTGCCAGAATTTCGGTCCATTGGTATTGCGACACGCGCCCGTCCGGATGCACGTAGCGCAGGCCGTCCTCATCGACAGAGAAATATTCCACATGCCGCCCTAATGGTTGCGTATGCATCAGCCATACGCATGCCAGGGCGCAACTCGCGCTGACTGCCAGCGGCCACATGGCCGGCAATAGTATGGCCAGCGCCAGACCGCCGACCGCGCTCAGCAGGGTTAAGGTCATGCCGGCGACGCGGGCGCGGTGGGAGCTGGCAACAGGAGCGGGCATCGTCAGTGAAACGCGGTTCATGTTACGGATTGTAGCGGATTTACCAATCTTGACGATGATATTCCTTGTAAATGAGAATCATTATTGTTAGGATGCGTTCTTTGCCAGCGATCGTCCAAGTTTCGAGAGCCAGCCGTTCAACATTTCTCTCTCTTTGGATAATTATGGTCGCTACCTTTACGGGCGCTCGGCACCAGGCCGCGCCTTTGTCCCTTCACGTCCGCTCCGCGCTGCTGGTGATGCTGGGCGCCGCAGTCGCTGTGCCGGCGCTTGCGCAGGAAACCAAGAGCGCCGGCGAACTGACCGAAATCCTGGTCCAGGCCAAGCGCGATGAACTGAACTCCACCCGCAACGGCAACACCGTGGTCATCGGCGCGCGCCAGCTGGAGCAGAACAATGCCACCGACATGAGCAACATCGCGCGCTACTCGCCGCTGATCAGCGTGCCGGCGGCGGCCAGCGGCGGCGGCAGCGTGTGGGACAGCGCCAACAACACCGGCATCAACATCCGTGGCGTCGAGGGCAACCGCGTGGCGCTGGAGCTGGACGGCATCTCGCTGCCGGACGCCGCCTCGAAACCGGACGGCACCTCCAACAACGCTTTCGGCATCGGCCGCGACTATTTCGATCCGGAGATCTTCCGTGAAGTGCGCATCGGTTCCGGCGCCAGCCCGGCGGGCGCCGGCACGCCGGGCCTGGGCGGTGCGGTATCGTTCGTCACCAAGTCGCCGGAAGACTTCCTGAGCGACACGCGCAAGGTCTACGCCGACTACCGCTTCGGCTACACTTCGGACCGCGCCAGCCGCATTCACGCCATCAACGCCGCAGTGGAAATCAATCCGCAACTGAAAGCATTGATCGTCGCCGTGCACCGCGACGGCGAGCAGCCGGACAGCAAGAGCAGCGTGGCGCTGAATCCGGAAGACTGGGATTCGGATGCCGTGCTGGCCAAGCTGCACTGGACCATCGCCAGGGACCAGAAGCTGAACTTCACCGTCGACAGTTTCAAGTCCGGCCACGACCGCGCCTACGATAACAAGACCAGCGCGCTGTACCCGACTGGTGTAACGCAGAACTCGGAAACCAAGCGTACCCGCTTCAGTGTCGAGCACCAGTGGGCGCCGGCCGGCGCGGCACTGTTCGACCTGCTGGAAACCAAGATCTACACGCAGAAAGCCGAGGTGGAAGACCTGACCCACGCCGATTACGTCAGCGGCGGCCAGCGCTATGTGCGCGACATCAACACCGGCTACTACAACGACAGCAAAGGTCTGGCCATGGACGCCAGCAAGCAGCTGGGCGGTGGCAACCTGCTGAACTACGGCCTGCAATACGAGCGACTGGAAAGCCGTCGCCCGTGGACCGAGGACCGCCTGGTGGTCGCCACCGGCGCGCACCAGTACATGACCAAGGCGCGCATGGCCGACATGGACACCGACAAGTACGCCGCCTATGTGCGTGGCGAGTTCGGCTTCGCGCTGGCCGGCCACCAGGCCACGCTGACGCCGGGTCTGCGTGCCGAGCACCGCAAGCTGTCGCCGAAGAATCTGGACAAGTACATCGTCGCCGTGCCCAGCGCCGCCAAGGAGATCAAGGAAGAAACCGATTCCTATCTGACGCCGTCGCTGAACCTGTCGGTGGAACTGGTGCCGAACTTCAACGCCTACGCGCAGTACTCGCGCGGCACACGCCTGCCGTCGGCGGCCGAGCGCACCGGCACCTACGACTCGTTCAGTTACACCGGTGCCGGCACCGGCTACGCCGTGCTGGGCAATTCCAATCTGGACAAGGAAACCAGCAACGCCTTCGAGCTGGGCCTGAAAGGCGCGCCAACGCCGGGCGTGCAGTTCAGCGCCTCGGTGTTCAACACCCGCTACAGCAACTTCATCGAATACGTGACGCAGCCGATCGACCGGGTCAACTATCCGACCATCACCCAAGGCCTGTTCCGTCCGGAGAACGTCGGCAAGGCGCGCATCTACGGCGTCGAGTTCAGTTCCAACTTCGCGCTGGGGCAGTGGCTGCAAGACATGAAGGGCTACAGCCTCAATCTGGCGGCCGGCGCCTCGAAAGGCACGGCGGAAAACACCAAGACCGGCAAGGAAGCCGATCTGGCGTCGGTGCAGCCGTACAAGGCCAACGCCACCTTCGCCTATGACGATCCGGGCCTGCGCGGCGGCGCCGCTTTCACCGCCAGCACCGCCCGCGGCAAGCGCGCGGCCGGCGACGTCATCTCGGGCAGCACCGCCACGCTGTTCGAAGTGCCGGGCTACAGCGTGTATGACCTGACCGCCTACTGGAACATCAACAAGCATGTGACCTTGAGCGGCGGCATCTACAACATCGGCGACAAAAAATACTGGGACTATGCCTCGGTGCGTACCCTCGTAAGCGGCACCACGAGCGCCACCCTGGCCGACATCGAACGCCAGTCGCGTCCGGGCCGCAACTATGCATTCAACCTCAAAGTGATTTACTAAGGAGCTAGCCATGAAACCCTACCATCGATTTGTTCTGGCGCTGACCGGCGCCATGCTGATCTCCTCATTGCCGGCGGGTGCAGCCAGTCTGACCGAACGTTACGAAGCGCTGCGCGCGGCGGAACCGCGGCTGGCGCTGCGCGACGCCGCAGCCAAGCTGAACGTATCGGAAGCGGAACTGCTGGCCGCCAACGGCATCGGCAAGACTGTCACCCGTCTGCAGGAAGGCGACAACGTGCCGCGCGAAATCATGCGCCGCGCGCTCGATCTCGGCAAAGTCATGGCGCTGACGCGCAATGAAAACGGCGTGCTGGAGCGCACCGGCGTGGCCACCAGGATGAAGCCGCAGGAGCCGATCACCGGCCTCGACGCGGACAAGGAAAAGGAACGCGAAGCGCGCATGCGCAACATCGCCGGCGGCTACCTCGGCGGCGAGATCGACCTGCGCTTCACGTTCAAGAACTGGAAGTATGCGTTTGCCGTGGCGCAGCCGGGCAAGGATGGCGTGATCTCGCGCAGCCTGCAATTCTTCGATCAGTACGGCAACGCCGCGCACAAGCTCTACGTGAAGAGCGACGCCGGCGTGCCGGTGTTCGACAAGATCGTCGCCGACTTCCGCAACCCGTCGCAAAGCGCCGACCTGAAGGTGGCATCGGCGCCGGCCAAACCGGCGCTGAAGCCGGACAGCGCAGTGGACGTCAAGGAATTCCAGCTGGCCTGGAACGAAATCAACGACGTGCACCAGTTCAACCGTCTGCTGAGCGAGTTCGGCGTGACGCGCGAGCAGGGTCTGCGTCTGGGGCCGGCCGACAAGGTGCAGCGTATTCATCCGCTGGCGGTGCGCCAGTTGCTGGAGCAGGCGGCCAAGCAGCAGGTTGAAATCATGGCCTTCCTGGGCAACGACTCGACCATCCAGATCTTTAGCGGCAAGATCAACAAAGTGCAGGAAACCGGCGGCTACTTCAACGTGCTGGACCCGGAATTCAATCTGCACCTGCGCGACACCAACTTCGTCACCGGCTACGTGGTCAAGCGCGCTGGTGTGGTCAATGTCGAGTTCTACGACAAGGACGGCCGCGAAGTGGTCAGCTTCTTCGGCGTGCGCAGCCGCGAAAAGCCGGTGCCGCAAGCCTGGATCGACCTGACCGCCGCGCTGCCGAAAGCAGACGCGCCGCGCCAGGCCAGCAACTAAAACCCAAGGGGCCGCAAGGCCCTTTTTTGACTTTTGGCGCAGATAGGACTACTATTTTTCCATGAAAATCGTCACTGGAAAAATTGTTGCAGGCCAGATTGTCGTGGAAGACATGCCCTTCGACGAGGGAAGTTCTGTGACGATAATTTCACAAGATGACACCGCGTCATTTGAATTGACGCCAGAAGAAGAAACCGAGCTGTTGCTTTCGCTCGAAGAAGCTGAGTGCGGAAACACCATATCGGCAAAGGATCTTCTCGAAAGTATAAGCCGGCCAAGCTAATGGCTACCTATGCCATTCAGGTAACGTCGCGCGCCGCAGCGCAAATCAGGAGAGTATCGTCTTGGTGGCAGCAGAATCGTCCGGCGGCGCCCGGCGCGGTTCAAGCCGAGTTGACCCGGACATTTGCGTTGCTTGCTAGCAGGCCAGACTTGGGAGCGCAGGCAAGCAATGTCAAACTAGCCGGTGTTCGGCGGATTCATTTGCCCAGAATTCACCATCATTTGTACTACCGCGTCCAGGCGAACGCGGTAGTCGTGCTTGCGCTATGGCACACCAGTCGTGGCAGCGCGCCGCCCCCTTAACTGAGCGCGGCGCGGCCCAGGGCTGGGTCGTCGGTGAAGAAGCCGTCGATGCCGGTGGCGATGTAGCGTTTCATTTCGGCGATCGAGCCGGCTTCGTTGCGGGCCGTCAGGGCGCCGTTGCGGAAGTCGGCGGCGAGGAACTGGTTTTCTGGACGGAAGGTCCACGGTTCCACGCGCAGGCCGGCTTTGTGGGCGTCTTCCACCAGCGCGCTCGGTTCGGCCAGCGAGCCGTCTTTTTTCAGCGGAATGATGGAGCGGGTTGGCGGCGCCACCACATCGGCGTACTGGGCGATGTCGCGCAGGCCGGCTGGCGTGCACATTTGCGCGAACGTCAGCGTGCCGCCGGCGGCGGCCACGTCCATCGGCCGCACGTTCTCGCCGATCACCAGCTGCATCAGGCGCAGATTGGCACGAAGCCCCAGCTTGCCGCGCAGGTATTTAAGATTGGCTACTTCGAACGACTGGATCTCGACCGGGTTGCGGCGCGTGTAGTCGTGCGCCGCCAGTATCGACAGGAAGCGGTCTTCCAGCGGCAGGCCGACGCTGGCGAAATACGTTGAGTGCTTCAGCTCGGGCACGATGCCGATGATGCGGCCGCGCGCCGCCGCCTCGGCGGCGACGAAGTCGATCATCTCTTCAAACGTCACCACCTGGAACATGCCGTTGTACTGCGCGCTGCCCGGACGGTATTGCGGGATGCGTTCCACCGCGCGCAGCGTTTTCAGCTCGGCCAGCGTGAAGTCGTCGACGAACCAGCCTTCATGGGTTTCGCCGTCGATGGTTTTGCGGGTCTTGCGGCTGGCGAATTCGGGCCGTGTGCCGGCGTCGGTGGTTTCGCTGAGGAAGGCTTCGTGGCGCGCGACCAGCACGCCGTCCCTGGTGCAGACCAGATCCGGTTCGACGTAATCGGCGCCGTCGGCGATCGCCTTGGCGTAGGCCGCCAGCGTGTGTTCGGGGCGTAGCGCGCTGGCGCCGCGGTGGCCGAACACCAGCGGGCGGCCGGGGCCGGCGCCGAACGGGGCGATGCCCGGCAGGCCGGACTGATCGCCGGCCACTGGGCCTGCTGCCAGCGCCGAGACCGGCAGCAGCAGCGAGGCACCGGCGGCCACCGCCGCCGTCTGCATGAAGCCGCGACGCGACAATCGCTGTGGTAAATAAAGTTTGGTCATCAGAAGTCCGCCATCAAAGTCAGGAAGCCCTGACGTGGTGCAATCGGGAAGGTATTGTACGTGCCGCTGGCCGCGCCGACCACCACGTTGAGGTCGCCCTTGCGGTCGGTCAGGTTGGTGACGTTCAGACGGTAGCGCGCGTTCTTCACCCAGCCGCCATTCAGGAACGGCAGCTTGCCCGACACGCCCAGGTTCATCAGGAAGTAGCTTTTCACCTGCAGGTCGTTGGTGTAGGTGGCGTAGCGCTTGCCGACGTAGTCGCCGCCCAGCTGGAACTCGGTGTCGGCCAGGTTCAGCGTGGCGACGAATTTGTCCATCCACTCCGGGCTGCCCGGCACTTTCTTGCCGGCGGTCGGCACCACGGCGTTGCCGTTCATGTAGTTGTCGTCATACTTCGACTGGTTGTACGACAGCGCGTTGTACAGCGAGAAGGTGCGGCCGAAGTGCAGCGTGCCGGAGAAGTCGATGCCGTTGGTCTTGACGCTGCCGACGTTGGTCAGCACCGCCAGGTTGCCGCCGATGATAGACGAGATCACCGAGGTCGGGCTGATCTGCAGCAGGCGGTCCTTGAAGTTGACGTGGTAGACGTTGATCTGGCCGTCAAAACCGGTCAGCACGCCGCCGTTCAGCTGGTGGCTGGTGCGCAGGCCGGCTTCGTAGGTGATCGAGGTTTCCGGCTTGGCGGTGGCCTTGAACAGGTCGAACGCGCCCTGGCTCGACAAGCTCCATGGCGAGGCGCCGCCGCCACCGTAGGTGACGAACTGGCGCATATTCTTCTGGATGTTGAAGAAGGCCTGGTCTTGCGCGGAGATGTCCCAGCGGCCGCCGAGCTGCGGCAGGAACCATTTCTTGGTGTCGATCTTGCCGACCGGCAGGGCGGTCGAGTTGGCAATCGCGCCGACCTTCGGCTGTACCGGGAACTGGCCGTCGGCAAATTGCAGGCTGGACTTGAAGCCGGCCTGCAGCGACAGGTCCGGGCGGAGGCGCCATTCGTCTTGCAGATGCAGTTGCACGACCTTGTTGTCGATCTCGCTGCCGTATTGGGTGATCAGCGGATTGCTCGGGCGGTCATAAGGCGAGCTTGGATTGGTCGCGTCCAGCGCGTACCAGCGGCGGTAGGCCGAGGAGCGGTTATGCTCGAACCACAGGCCGGCTTGCAGATTATGATCGCCCAGTTCGGTTTTCAAGGTCGACAGCCAGCCGTTGCGGTTAATCGTGTATTCGGTGGTGCGGGTGGCGTAGCCGGAGTTGCCGAACACCTGCTTCAGATTCTGGCCAGGGAAGTAGACCGCGAACAGCGCCGGCAAACCCGCCACGCCGATCGGGCCGGCCACCACGCCGACACCGTCATCGTTGTGATAGTAGACCTGGTTCGACCAGGTGGTGGCCTCGCCCAGGTTCATGTCGAACTTGGCGTAGGTCAGGTAGTCGGTGCGCTGGGCGTCGCTGTAGTAGTTGCGGTAGTTGTTGCCTTCGGCGGCTGGCGTGGCGCCGGTTGGCGACAGGTAGTTCAGCGCCTGCTGGAAATCCGGGTACATGAACGGACGGGTGTAGGGCTGATACTTCTCGGTGGCCGAGCGCACGGTGCTGTCTTCGTTCGGCTCGATCTTGTCCGAGTAGGCCACGTACAAGGTCAGCTTGCCGAGCTTGCTGTTGTTGATGAACTTGGCATTGACCTGGTCGCCGCCCTGGCGGCCGTTGAAGTCCCAGGCCTTCTGTTCGTGATGCGAGGCCGAGATGTAGGCGCTGTTGCCGTCGCCGAAGTTGCCGGTGTCGTAGCGCAGGAAGGTGCGCGAGGTCTTGTAGCTGCCGACCGTCTGCTGCGCCGAGAAATTGCTGTTCGGCAGAGGATTGCTGGAGAAGGTCTCGATGGTGCCGCCCAGGTTGCTGGTGGAGGCGGTCGCCAGGTCGCCGGCGCCGGACGACAGGATCACGCGCCCAACGTTCTCGCTGATGACGGCGCGCTGCGGCGACAGGCCGTTGTAGTTGCCGTATTGCTGGTCGCCGAGCGGCACACCGTCCAGCGTGTAGCCCAGCTGCGAGCCGCTGAAGCCGTGGATGAACAGCGACAGGTTTTGTTCGTTGTTGCCCCAAGGGTCGGCGGTCTGGAAGCTGACGCCCGGCAAGGTGTGCAAGGCCTTCAACGGATTCACGCCTGGCAGGATTTTTTGCATTTCATTCTTGCCCAGCTCCACCGACGAGCGGGTCTTGCGGGTCGCCACTTCCACCGTGGCGATCGGCGCGGCGGCAGCGGCTTCCGTGACGGTTTCGGCGGCTGGCGTGTTGACTGCGTCAGCCATGTCGGCGACGGCGGCGGCCACATTGGCGGCCATGGCCAGCATCGGGATGCTCAGCGCGGCAAAACGGACGACGGAGAAAGTTTTGTTCATTATTTGCTCAGGTTGGTGGATGAATAACGCTGGGCATCATAGGGGTGGAGTGTGACCGGATCATGACGCACACATGCGGTACACTGCTGTCTGGAAATTAGGAGATTGCTACGATGCAGAGATTTTTATTGGCAGCCTTGCCACTGATGTTGGCAGGCTGCTCAATCGACCAGTCGAAGCTGGGCCACTTCGTCACCCAGACCGTGCAGCCCGGCATGCCGCTGGAGCAGGCGCTGGTGCGCATGCAGGCCGAGGGCTTTTACTGCAACGCCGGCAGCGGCGCCGACGCGGTCATTCCGTGCACGCGCACCTATCCGCGCCTGATCCAGGCTGACTGCCAAGAGCGCGTCGATCTGGTGCGCAGCGCCAGCTCGGTGAAAACCCTCGGCGCCATCGATGTGCTGGAAGTGAAGTGTCCCCGATGAAGCGCCCGCGTTTTTTGCCAGATAACTTTACGCTGGCCATGATCGTCACCGTGATCGCGGCCAGTATCTTCCCCTGCCACGGCCAGGGTGCCGTGATCTTCAACAACATCACCCATGTAGCGGTGTCGCTGCTGTTCTTCCTGCACGGCGCCAAGCTGTCGCGCGAGGCGGTGATCGCCGGCGTCACGCACTGGCGCTTGCACCTGCTGGTAATGCTGTGCACGTTTGCCTTGTTCCCGCTGCTGGGGTTGGTGCTGAAGCCGGTATTGACGCCGCTGGTGACGCCGGACCTGTACCTGGGCATTCTGTTCCTGTGCATGCTGCCGTCCACCGTGCAGTCGTCGATCGCCTTCACCGCGGCGGCGCGCGGCAATGTGCCGGCGGCGATCTGCAGCGCGTCGGCGTCCAACCTGTTCGGCATCTTCATCACGCCGCTGCTGGTGGGCTTGCTGACGAGCGCGCAGATGTCGGGCGGCTCGCCGCTGGAATCGGCCGGGCAGATCGCGCTGCAACTGCTGCTGCCGTTCATCGCCGGCCAGGTGGCGCGGCGCTGGATCGGCGCGTGGGTGGAGCGACACAAGCCGCTGACGCGCCTGGTCGATCAGGGTTCGATTCTGCTGGTGGTGTACACCGCCTTCAGCGAGGCGGTGGGCGAGGGCTTGTGGCATCAGGTGTCGTGGGCCACGCTGGCCGGCCTGATGGTGATCAATGTGCTGCTGCTGGGATTGGTGATGGCGATCAGCGCGCAGGCGGCGCGCCGGCTTGGCTTCAACCGCGAGGACCGGATTGCGATTGTGTTCTGCGGCTCCAAGAAGAGCCTGGCCAGCGGCGTGCCGATGGCCAAGGTGCTGTTTGCAGGCGGCGCGCTGGGCGCCGTGGTGCTGCCGCTGATGCTGTTCCACCAGTTGCAGCTGATGGTGTGCGCGGTGCTGGCGCAAAAGTACGCCAAGGAAGTCGATTAAATGGGATCCCAGCTTTCGCGGGGATCACGGCTTAGTTAATACCGTCGTTCCGCATCGGCGGACCGCCGCGCAAGCGGGAATCCATGCTTAGTGTTTAGCTTCGCTGGCAGGGATCAGGGTTTCAACCGGATCGCTGCTGGCGAACAGCTGCGCGCAATCGACCTTGTCGTACTCGTAATGCTTGCCGCAGAAATCGCAGTTGACCGCCACCTGGCCCAGCTCCGCGATCACGCTTTCCACTTCCTCCCGGCCCAGCATCTTCAGCATGTTGCCGACTTTCTCACGCGTGCAGCTGCAATGGAATTGCGGGTGCAGCGGATCGAACACGCGGATCGTCTCTTCCCAGAACAAGCGCTGGATCAGCACATCGATGCCGGTTTCCAGCAGCTCCTGCTCCTTCAAGGTCGAACCGAGAATGACGGCGCGGTTCCAGGTTTCCAGCGCATCTTCCTCGCTGACCGGCGTGGCTTCCGCCTTGCCGCCGTGGTGAGGCAGCTTTTGCAGCAGCAGCCCGCGCGAGACCTTATCGTCCGCAGCCAGCCACAGCTTGGTGTCCAGTTGTTCCGAGCGCAACATATAGTTTTCAATCACCATCGCCACATCGTCGCCGTCCAGCGGCACGATGCCCTGGTACGGTTGCTGGCCCGGCACTTTGTCCAGTGGATCCAGCGTGATCACGAAGCGGCCCTTGCCGTGCGCATTCAGCAGCGTGGTCAGCGTGGCGTCGTCGGCCACCGTGACGTCGGCGTTGAGCTTGGCCGTGGCGCGCAGGCGCAGTTCGGCGTCGCACTCCACCACTAGCAGGTTGACCGGCCCATCGCCATGAATCTGCATGACGATGGAGCCGTTGAATTTCAAATTGGCCGACAGCAGCGCGGCGGCAGCCGTCATCTGACCCAGCAGTTTTTTGACCGGGGCAGGGTAGTTGTGACGCGCCAGCACCTCGCGCCAGGTGGCCGAGATGTCGATCAGCTCGCCACGCACGGCGGCGTTGTCGAAGATAAATTTCTGCAGGGTGTCCTGACCAGTGCTTGGGGTAATGCTCATTGTTTTATCCGATCTTTTTGAGTTGCGTCTTGAACAGTTGACCGCGTTTGACATAGCTGTCGGCGCTGCCTTGCAGGGCGGCGACTTCCTCCGGCGTCAATGGGCGCGCCACCTTGGCCGGCGCGCCGATGATCAGCGAGTGGTCCGGGAATTCCTTGCCCTCGGTGACCAGCGCGCCGGCACCGACCAGGCAGCCATTGCCGATCTTCGCGCCGTTGAGTATCACCGCCTGGATGCCGACCAGCGTACCGTCGCCGATGGTGCAGCCGTGCAACATGGCCTGGTGGCCGATGGTCACATTGCGCCCGATGGTGAGGGGGTAGCCCATGTCGGTGTGCATGACCGTGCCTTCCTGCACATTGCTGTTTTCACCGATGGTGATACGCTCGTTGTCGCCGCGCAGCGTGGCGCCGAACCACACGGACGTGTTGTCGAGCAGGCTGACTTTGCCTACAACCGTGGCATTATCGGCAACAAATGACGATGCAGCGATCTCCGGCGTGTGATCGCCTAGTTGATATATAGACATTGGAACCTTGCTGGGTACGGTGGGATAGCGCTATTTTACGCTGGCTTTCTCTTTGCCTGGCTATCGAACGGTCGTGCTATTATTTTGCTTTGCGGCTAGCAAGGTTCCGATATGGCGCCTGTCCATCCTTTTTCAAGGTCATACAAATGAGCAAGCATACTTCCTCCCGTTCCGAATTCCTGACCATACGCGGCCTGCGCTGCCATGTGCGCCACTGGGGCCGGGAAGGCGCGCCCAAGCTGTTCATGATGCACGGCTGGATGGATGTGGGCGCTTCATTCCAGTTCGTGGTGGATGCCTTGCAAGGCGACTGGCATGTGATTGCGCCGGACTGGCGCGGCTTCGGCCTGTCGCAGCGCAGCGGGCAGGACACCTACTGGTTCCCGGATTACCTGGCCGACCTGGACGCCATCCTGCGCCACTATTCGCCGGATCAGGCCGTGTACTTGCTGGGGCACAGCATGGGCGGCAACATCGTCGGCCTGTACGCCGGCGCGCGGCCGGAGCGCATCCGCAAGCTGATCAACCTGGAGGGAGCAGGCCTGAAAGGCGCCAAACCGGAGCAGACGCCAGGCCGCTACGCCAAGTGGATGGACAGCCTGCTGGAGCAGCCGGACATGCGGACGTATCCGACCCAGGCGGCCGTCGCCGCGCGCCTGCAGAAAACCAACCCGCGCCTGAGCGACGACAAGGCCGCTTTCCTGGCGCGGCACTGGTCGGCGCAGAACGATGCCGGCGAATGGGAAATCCTCGGCGATCCGGTGCACAAGCAAGCCGGTCCGTTGCCCTACCACGTCGACGACGTGATGGCCTGCTGGCAAGCCATCACCGCACCGGTGCTGTGGGTGGAAGCTGATCAGACCAATATGTGGGACTGGATGGGCGCCCAGCCCGCCGGCCGCATCGAACTGGAGCGCCGCCTCGGCCATCTGCGCGACGTCACCAGTAAAATGGTCTACGACGCTGGCCATATGTTGCACCATGATCAGCCTGAAGCACTGGCGGAGATGATAGAGGAATTCCTCGGCAGCTAAACATGTACAATGCTTAATATGAAAGTCGATCTGCATTGTCATTCCAACGTCTCCGATGGCGTCCTTGCTCCTGCTGCGGTGGCGGAAACTGCCCGCAAGGCGGGGGTGGATGTCTGGGCGCTGACTGACCATGACGAAGTCAGCGGCATTCCGGCCGCGCGCGCCGCAGCTAAAGAGCAGGGCATGCGCTTTGTTACCGGGGTCGAGATTTCGATTACCTGGGCCAATGAAACCGTGCACATCGTTGGCCTGCAACTCGATGAGAACAATCAGGCGCTGGTCGATGGCCTGGCCTGTACCCGCGCCGGCCGCGACAACCGTGGCCGCGAGATCGCCAAACAGCTGGAGTTGATCGGCATCGACGGCGCTTACGAGGGCGCGCTGAAATATGTCGGCAATCCCGACCTGATGTCGCGTACCCACTTCGCGCGCTATCTGGTGGAAATCGGCGCCTGCGCCAATACCGGCGAGGTGTTCAAGAAATATCTGTCCGAAGGCAAGCCGGGCTACGTGGCCCATTGCTGGGCGACGCTGGAGCAGTCGGTCAACTGGATCCGCAACGCTGGCGGCGTCGCCGTCATCGCCCATCCTGGCCGCTACCGCTTTTCGCCGCTGGCGCAGGACCAGTTGTTCGAACAGTTCAAGCAGTTGGGCGGCAGCGCCATCGAGGTGGTGACTGGCAGCCATACGTCGGACCAGTATCCGGTGTACGCACAATTGGCAAACTATTACGGCTTCCTGGCCTCGCGCGGCACGGATTTCCATGCGCCGGGCGAATCCCGCGTGGATTTCGCCGCGCTGCCGCCGTTGCCCGCGAATGTGAAGCCGGTCTGGCATGACTGGTTCTGATTGCGCGCCCGCGCCAACCGGGGCACTCCCGCCTGCGCGGGAGCGACGGTAAAGTCGCTGAGTAATTACCGCTGAGTTGCATCTTGATTTTGCGTTAAGCCGGTCTTACCTTATCATCATGGGCTGTTGCCCGTACTGGAGACCCTTACATGAAACGCATAGTCCTGTTTATCGCCACCAATCTGGCCGTGATGCTGGTGCTGTCCATCGTCCTGTCGTTGCTGGGCATAGGCCGTCCAGGTTCGGGCAGCGAGCTGCAACTGGGCAGCCTGCTGGCGTTCTCGCTGGTGGTCGGCTTTACCGGCGCCATTTTCTCGCTGCTGATCTCCAAGCCGATGGCCAAATGGTCGACCGGCGCGCGCGTGATCGACAATCCATCCAACTCCACCGAGCTGTGGCTGGTGAATACCGTGCGCACGCTGTCCGAGCGCGCCGGCATCGGCATGCCGGAGGTGGCCGTTTATCCTGGCGAGCCGAACGCCTTCGCCACCGGCGCCTTCAAGAATTCGGCGCTGGTCGCCGTCTCGACCGGGCTGCTGGAAAGCATGAACCGCGACGAAGTCGAAGCCGTGCTGGGTCACGAGGTGGCCCACATCGCCAACGGCGACATGGTGACCATGACCCTGATCCAGGGCGTGACCAATACCTTCGTGGTGTTCCTGGCGCGCATCGTCGGCTTCTTCGTCGACAATATGCTCAACAAGAATAACGACGGCGAGCGGCGCGGCCCCGGCATCGGCTACATGATCACCGTATTCGTCTGCGAAATCGTGTTCGGCCTGGTGGCCTCGCTGATCGTGGCCTGGTTCTCGCGCCAGCGCGAATTCCGCGCCGACGCCGGTTCGGCCAAACTGCTGGGCAGCACCGTGCCGATGCAGCACGCGCTGGCGCGCCTGAACGGCGTCGAGCCGGGCACGTTGCCGCAATCGTTCGCCGCATCGGGCATCAGCAGCGGCCGGGGCGGCTGGGGCGCGCTGTTCTCGACCCACCCGCCGTTCGAGGAGCGCATCGCCGCGCTGCGTAGCGTACAATCCTAAGCATGAGCCAATTTTTCCAGGTACATCCCGTCAACCCGCAAGCCCGCCTGATCAAGCAGGCGGCGCAGATCATCCATGGCGGCGGCATCGTCGCCGTGCCGACCGACTCGTGCTATGCGCTGGTATGCCACCTGGACGACAAGGGCGCGGTCGAGCGCCTGCGCCGCATTCGCGGGATTGACGAGAAACACCATCTGACCTTGCTGTGCCGCGATTTGAGCGAGCTGGGCGTCTACGCCCGCGTCGACAATCGCCAGTTCCGCCTGCTGAAGGCGGCTACGCCGGGGCCGTTCACCTTCATCCTCGAAGCGACCAAGGTCGTGCCGCGCCGGCTCAGCCATCCTTCGCGCAAGACCATCGGCCTGCGGGTGCCGGAAGACGCCATCGCCAACGCGCTGCTGGCCGAACTGGACCAGCCGCTGCTGGGCTCGACGCTGATCATGCCGGGCGAGTCCGAGCCGCTGAACGACGCCGACATCATCTGCGAACGTCTCGGCAAGCAGCTGGAGCTGATCATCGACGGCGGCGCCTGCAGCATGGAACCGACCACGGTGATCGACCTGAGCGGCAACGACGCCGTGCTGGTGCGCCAGGGCCGTGGCGACGCGGCAGCATTCGGACTCTGATCCATCCCACTAGGCAAGGGCGCCGGCCTGTGACGGCGCCGCAAGTAGGCAAACAAGCCTCTGGTAAAATCCTGTTCCATGGATATAGATAGCATTATTCAGACCGCTACGGTCTACGCCATTCCTGTTCTTTTTGCAATTTCCCTGCATGAAGCCGCGCATGGTTATGTCGCCCGTTATTTCGGCGACCCTACCGCCGCCAATCTTGGCCGGCTCACTGCCAACCCTCTCAAGCATATCGACCTGTTCGGCACTATTATCCTGCCGTTGCTGCTGGCGGTGGCGACGCTGCCGCCGCTCGGGTTCGCCAAGCCGGTGCCGGTCGATTATGGCAACCTGCGCAATCCGAAAAAACAGATGGCCTTCGTGGCCGCCGCCGGACCTGCCGCCAACTTCGCCATGGGGCTGGGCTGGACCATGCTGTGGGTGATCCTGACCTATGTGTTTAAGATGGAGCAGAGCGATTTCTTCATCCAGATGACGCGCGCCGGCATCTACGTCAACTCCGCCATGTGCGTGTTCAACCTGCTGCCGATCCCGCCGCTGGATGGCGGCCGCATCGTCACCGGCATCCTGCCGATGTCGCTGGCCCGTCCTTACGCGCGCATTGAGCGCTACGGCCTGTTCGTGTTCATCGGCCTGGTGCTGATGCTGCAGTTCGGCTTGCTGACTGGCTTCCTGGTCAGCGGCATGCATCTGGTACAGGGTATCTGGCATCTGTTGGTCTATCCATTGATGGCGCTTTTTAGCTGAACCTGCCATGTATCCCGATCGTGTCGTCTCCGGCATGCGTCCTACTGGCTCGCTGCATCTGGGCCATTACCACGGGGCGCTGAAAAACTGGAGCAAGCTGCAGACCGAGCTGCCGTGCCTGTTTTTCGTGGCCGACTGGCATGCGCTGACCACGCACTACGACGACCCGGCCGTCATCGAACGCAGCACCTGGGACATGCTGGTCGACTGGCTGGCGGCCGGCATCGACCCGTCGCAGTCCACGCTGTTCATCCAGTCGCGCGTGCCGGAGCACGCCGAGCTGCACCTGCTGCTGTCGATGGCCACGCCGCTGGGCTGGCTGGAACGGGTGCCGACCTACAAGGACCAGATCGACAATCTGACCACTAAAGACCTTGCAACCTACGGCTTCCTCGGCTATCCGCTGCTGCAGGCGGCGGACGTGCTGATCTACCGCGCCAGCCAGGTGCCGGTCGGCGAAGACCAGGTCCCGCATATTGAAATGATGCGCGAGATTGCGCGCCGTTTTAATCACTTGTATGGCAAAGAAAAAGGTTTCGAGGAGAAGGCGCAGGAAGCGGTGAAAAAGCTGGGCAGCAAGCGCGCCAAGCTGTACAACGAACTGCGCACCGAGTACCAGCAGGACGGCAAGGACGAGGCGCTGGAACAGGCCAAGGCCATGCTGGACGACGCGCAAAGCCTGTCGCTGGGCGACCGCGAACGCCTGTTCGGCTACCTTGAAGGCAGCCGCAAGCTGATCCTGGTCGAGCCGCAGGCGCGCCTGAGCGAAGCGTCGCGGCTGCCGGGGCTGGACGGCCGCAAGATGTCCAAGAGCTATGGCAATGCCATCGCGCTGCGCGAGGACAAGGAATCAGTCAGCAAAAAAATCAAGACCATGCCGACCGACCCGGCCCGCGTGCGCCGCAGCGACGCCGGCGACCCCGAGCGTTGCCCGGTGTGGCAGTTTCATCAGGTATATTCCGATCTGCCGGTCAGGGAATGGGTGGTCAAGGGCTGCACTTCGGCCGGCATCGGCTGCATCGAATGCAAACAGCCGGTGATCGATGCCATCCTCAAGGAACAGGAACCCATGCACGAGCGCGCTCAGGCGTATCTGGACGACCCCTCGCTGGTGCGCGCCATCGTCGCCGATGGGAATGACACGGCCCGCAAACTGGCGCAGGAAACCATGCGCGATGTGCGCGAGGCCATGGGCTTGGCTTACACGTAAAAGCAGGTAAAACAAATGAGCGATCAAATCTCCCCGTGGGTGCAGCGTTATGCACCGCTGGTGCCCGGCGGCGCCGTGCTGGACCTGGCTTGCGGCAATGGCCGCCACGCGCGCCATATGGCGGCGCTGGGGCATGAAGTGGTGGCGGTCGACCGCGATCCGGCAGCGCTGGCTGCCACTTGCGGCCAGGGCATTACCACCAGCGCCATCGACCTGGAAGAGGCGGGCGCCGCATGGCCGTTCGGCCCCCACCGTTTTGCCGGCATTGTGGTCACAAACTACCTGCATCGGCCGTTAATTGCCGATATGCTGGGCAGCCTGGCGCCGAACGGGGTGCTGATTTACGAGACTTTCGCCGACGGCAATGCGCAGTTCGGCAAGCCGTCGAACCCGGACTTCCTGCTGCAAGCGGGCGAGCTGCTGGCGCTGGCCGCCGCCCACGGCCTGCGCGTGATCGCCTTCGAGGATGGCGTCATCGACAGTCCAAAAGCTGCCATGGTGCAACGACTGTGCGCCGTGAAGCCGGAATTTCCCCGCGAGGCGGCGCTATTACCGCCATTTTGAGCGCCGATTTGTCCGCCGGAATGCACCACGCGCGCGGCCTATCGACTACAATCGTTGTTTTAATACTTTTTGCAGTGGTTTCCTATGATTAAGGGCAGCATCGTAGCAATCGTCACCCCGATGCACGCAGACGGCAGTCTGGATTTCGCGGGTTTGAATCAGCTGATCGACTGGCACATCGCCGAAGGTACGGACAGCATCGTCATCGCCGGCACCACCGGCGAATCGGCCACCGTCAGCGTGGAAGAACACTGCGCCTTGATCAAGGCCACGGTCGCCCATGCCAAGGGCCGCATCCCGATCATCGCCGGCGCCGGCGCCAACTCGACCGCCGAGGCGATCAAGCTGACCCGCTACGCCAAGGAAGCAGGCGCCGACGCCACGCTGCAAGTGGTTCCTTACTACAACCGTCCTACCCAGGAAGGCATGTACCAGCACTTCAAGGCCATCGCCGAAGCGGTGGACCTGCCGGTGATCCTGTACAACGTGCCGGGCCGCACCGTGGCCGACATGAGCAACGAGACCATCCTGCGCTTGGCGGAAATTCCGAACATCATTGGCGTCAAGGACGCGACCGGCAACATAGGCCGCGGCTACGACCTGCTGCGCCTGGCGCCGAAATCGTTCGCCGTCTATTCGGGCGACGATCCGACCGCGATGGCGCTGATGCTGGCCGGCGGCGCTGGTAATATCTCGGTCACCGCCAACGTGGCGCCGCGCGCCATGGCCGACATGTGCCGCGCGGCGATCGCCGGCGACATCGCCACCGCGCTCGCGCTGAACAACAAAGTCTTCCCGCTGCACCAGAAACTGTTCATCGAACCGAATCCGGTGCCGGTCAAGTGGGCGCTGGCGGAAATGGGCAAGATGCCGTCCGGCATCCGCCTGCCGCTGGTCCAGCTGGCCGATGGCTACCACGAGGCAGTACGTTCGGCCCTGCGCGAAGCCGGCGTGTTGTAATATCCGTAGCGACAAGCAACGAGCCCCGACCTGGGTCGGATCATATTTTGCTGCACCTCAGCTTCTTAAACAGTAACGACATGACTATTCGCAAGACAGCTTTTATTTCCTCGCAGCGCGCCCTGGTGGCCGGCGCCGTGGTGGCTACCGTGACCAGCCTGACTGGCTGCGGCATGATCGGCTCGGTGGTCGGCAACGACAAAGTGGACTACCGTTCCGCCAAGAAGGCCAGCACGCTGGACGTGCCGCCGGACCTGACCCAACTGCAGAAAGATAACCGCTATTCGCTGCCGGACTCGAATAACGGCGTGGCCACCGCTTCCGGCTACAACGCTTCGAAAGCCGCCCAGTCGGGCGCGCTGACCCAGGGCGCCGTGATCGTGCCGGGCCAGCCGGCCGCCGGCAGCGTGGCGCAGACCACGCTGAGCGATATCAAGGTCGAGCGCGACGGCAACCAGCGCTGGCTGGTGATCAAGCAGACGCCGGAGCAACTGTGGCCGCAGCTGAAGTCGTTCTGGGAAGATTCGGGCTTCACGCTGTCGCAGGAACTGTCGAGCGCCGGCATCATGGAAACCGAGTGGAACGAAAACCGCGCCAAGATTCCGCAGGACTTCATCCGCAACACCATCGGCAAGGTATTCGACTCGGTCTATTCGAGCGGCGAGCGCGACAAGTTCCGCACCCGCATCGAGCGCCGCGCCGACGGTTCCAGCGAGATCTACATCAGCCACCGCGGCGTGCAGGAAGTGACCGTGGGCGCCGAGAAGGAGAGCACCAAGTGGATGGCGCGTCCTAACGACCCAGGCCTGGAAGCGGAATTCCTGGCCCGCCTGATGAATAAGCTGGGCAACGGCGGCGAACAGCTGTCGCAAGCCAAGGGCGCGGTCGACAGCGCGATTGTGCAGCCTCAGCACGCCTCGCTGGTGGGCGCGGGCGCCGACCGCGCGGTACAGGTCGACGAGGGCTTCGACCGCGCCTGGCGCCGCGTGGGCCTGGCGCTGGACCGCGCTGGCTTCACCGTGGAAGACCGCGACCGTACCCAGGGTATTTATTTCGTCCGTTATATCAACGACACGGCCGAATCGAAAGGCTTCTTCAGCAAGCTGTTTAGCTGGGGCTCGTCGGACGAGGCGGAAAAAGAAGCGCAGCGTTACCGTATTTCGGTGAAAGCGGCGGAAGGCAATGCCAGCGTGGTCAAAGTATTGAGCAATGCCGGTGCGGCTGAAACCAGCCCGGTCGGGGATAAGATCCTGACGCTGCTGCACGAGCAACTGAAGTAATAAAAAAAAACAGCCGGCGCAAGCCGGCTTTTTTTATTAACCCGGGTTTTTAATTTATAAAACGCGGGACGAAAAAAAACCGGCCGAAGCCGGTTTTTTTCTCAAGCTGATATTACTTCGAAGCAGCTGGAGCAGCAGCAGCTGGAGCTTCAGCTGGAGCCGAAGCGGCTGGAGCAGCAGCGTCAGCAGCTGGAGCAGCGGCTGGAGCAGCAGCGTCAGCAGCTGGAGCTGGTGCTGGAGCAGCGGCTTCTGGAGCAGCTACTGGAGCTGGAGCAGCAGGAGCTTCTTCTTTTTTCGAGCAAGCAGCCAGAGCCACAGCCAGCAGGGAGGCGATCAGCAGGGATTTTTTCATGGATTTTCCTTAGTTAATTCAAAAATTAAACACAGTGTTGCGATTAATAATTACCGGTAATTATCGCTCATTAGGTCGTCTTCGAAGGCTTTCGTACCTAAGAAAAGGTGCCTACCAGACAACGGAAACTTCCTAGCCGAATATTATAGCGATTTTTAGTGCATCGCAATAGTTCAACAAGCCTAACACCTGATTATTTTGCGTTATCGCAACATTTCGTTTCGGGACTTACTAGTCCTGCGCACAACGCTGTGACAGCATTCTACTCCGAACTGCTCATAATCCCGTTGAGTTTGCGTACAATCCGGGCCTGGATTCTAACCAAATTGTAAGAAAACGTTCCAGACTGATTTGCAGGTCTTCGGGGCCGTTAAAAACGACTTCTCCACGGAAATGATCTGCATGAAAACGGCGCACCATATCGCGCCGATCGCCGAGGCAGAAAGAGTCCGTCAACTGGCGTAATTGCGGCGGCGTGCGGCGTACTTCGATCAGGTGGCTATAGTCCTTCAGCAAGTGCAGGAAGCGCGGTGCGTCGCGCTCCATCGGCTGGCCGTCATGCGCCACCAGTTGCAGCCGGCCGCCGCCCTGGAAGAAGCGTCGCAGGCTGGCGTCACTGGCGCTGCTGCCCAGCTGCCAGATGCTGAAGTCGGGATCAAACATCAGCAGCGTATGCCCGGCGCGCGCGAGGCAGGTGGCCAGGTGCTGCTGGAATTCCGCCCGCATGGTGAAGGGAATGACCTGCCTGTCCATCGTTGCCTCCCGCGTGATTAACCCAGTTCCGCCCAGCCGTCCTGATACCAGGTGTACAGCGCTTCCAGCACGTCGTCCGAGGCGGCGGCGAATTCCTCCGGTGCCAGGCGGCGGTTGTTGGCCAGCGCTTCCAGCGTGGCCTTGTCGGCCTTGCCGACGCCGAACGACTCGCCGTTGATGAAGACGTTCTTGCCGCGATACAGCATCTGCGTCTTGCGCGACAGGACCAGGCCTTTTTTCATGACCGCGTCGCCGAACTTGCCGACGGTGAGCGGCTTGGCCGGCGCGCTGAAGAACACATTGTGCTTCGGTTCGGACAGGTGTTCGCCAAGGAAGATGGTGATGTCTTCCTCGGTGAAACGCACCTTGTTCAGTTCCTCGGCCAGGTCGGTCAGCATCTGGCGCGGAATCTCGGCCGGCTTGTCGGTGGCCTTCAGGTCCGGGTCTTCGTAGCGGCCCGGCAGGTCAATCGAATCGGCCATGAACTGCAGGAAGCCTTCGCCCAGCTCCTGGTAGGACGGCAGGCGGAAGCCGATCGAATAGGTCTGGCAGTCGCCGATGGCGATGCCGTCGTGCGCGTATTGCGGCGGCAGGTACAGCATGTCGCCGGGGTTCAGCACGAATTCTTCATCCGGCTCGAAGTTGGCCAGGATTTTCAGCGGCAGGCCTTCGATCAGCGTCAGGTCTTTCTGCTTGCCGATGCGCCAGCGGCGCTGGCCCTGCGCTTGCAGCAGGAACACGTCGTAGGAATCGAAATGCGGACCGACGCCGCCGCCATCGGTGGCGAAGCTGATCATCAGGTCGTCGAGGCGGGCGTCCGGCAGGAAGCGGAACTGGCGCAGCAGCGCGTCGGCCTTGGCGTCGAACAGGTTGACGCCCTGGACCAGCATGGTCCATTCTTTCTTGTCGCGCGGCGGCAGCGATTCCAGCGGGCCGTGTTGCAGCGACCATGCGCCGTCGAAACCGGTGACCAGGCGCGATTCGGCGTGGTTGGTGGAGGCCAGCTTGGCTAGGGCGTCAACGGTCAGCAGCGGCTTGAAGCCGGGGACGGCGTTGCGGATCAGGAGTGGCTTTTTATGCCAGTAGTCGCGCAGGAACTGCGCCGGCGTGAGGTCGCCGAGGAGCGGTAATTTTTTCATACCGCATTATAACCTCGGCCCCTCAAAATCAATGCGTATGCAGCCAGCGGGCATGGGCGGCGCGGGCCAGCCAGTCCAGCATGAAACCCAGAATGCCGATCAAAACAATCGCCGCCATCAACTCGTTGTAGGCCAGCCGGTCGCGCGCGTCGAGGATGAAATAGCCCAGTCCCGCCGACACGCCCAGCATCTCCGCCGGCACCAGCACGATCCAGATGATGCCGATCGCCAGCCGCACGCCGGTCAGGATGTCGGCGGTGATCCCCGGCAGCACCACCCGCAACACGGTCTCGGTGCGTGTGGCGGACAGGCTGCGCGCCAGCAGCAGCCAGTTCGGATCCAGCCGCGCCACACCGCTGGCAGTATTCAGCAAAATCGGCCACACCGCCGCAAACGCCAGCAGGAAGTACACCGGCGCGTCGCCGACGCCCAGCGTCATCACCGCCAGCGGCATCCACGACAGCGGCGACACCATGCGCAGCAGCTGGAACAGCGGCATGGTGGCCGCCGCAAAGCGTTTCGAACTGCCCACCAGTACACCTAGCGGAACGCCGATCAGCACCGCCGCCAGCAGGCCGTAGCCCACCCGCCGCAGACTCAGGCCGATATCGCGCCAGATGTCCGGCCCTTGCAGCATCTGCAGCAGCGCCCGTGCCGCCTCCAGCGGCGCAAACGCGGCGGCGATCGGCGTGTCCTTCTGCAGCGCATTGACGCCGATTTGCCATAACAACAGCGCCGCCGCAAACCCCAGCAGCGGCAAACCAAAACGACGAAGCGCCATCAGATCGCCAGCGTTTCAGTGCGCAGCAGGTTGGCCGGCAGGCCGAAAGCTTGCGGACCGCCGACGGCGTTGATCGCCTTGCGCACGAAGCGGTCGTCCACCAGGTCTTTGGCGACGAAGGCCGGATCGAGTTTTTGCAGGAAGCCAGTGTCGCCTTCCAGACGCACCTTTTGCAGCGCGCGCACCATTTGCTCCGTGTACGAGGCAAACGGGTAGGGCTGGAAGTCGATGCGGCGCTGGTTCCAGTCCTTGTGCTGGATGATGCCGCTCTTTTCATACTCGGCGTAGTCGGTCACGGTCAGTACCTTGGACAGCACCTGCAGCGCGTGCGGCGTGTATTTGTGGCTGTCGCCGTTCGACAGCAGGCGCGCGGTGTCAAGCTGGTTGGAGCGCGTCCACAGCTGCGCCTTGACGATGGCGTTGGTGACGCGCTGCGACCATTCCGGACGGGTGCTGATATCGCGCTCCGACAGGAAGGTGACGCAGCAGGCGTGGTTTTTCCAGGCGTCGCCAGAGAAGCGCAGGATTTTGCCGACGCCGCTGGTCTCGGCCAGCGCGTTGAACGGCTCGGCGACGATGAAGCCAGCAATCGACTTGCTGGCCAGCGCCGACACCATCTCGGCCGGCGCCAGCACCACCAGGTTGACTTCCTTGGCGCCGATGCTGCCTTCGCGGCCCTTGCTCACCACCGTCAGGCCGTTCTTGGTCAGGATCTGTTGCAGCAGCACGTTGTGGATCGAGTACCAGAACGGGATCGCCACCGTTTTGCCACCCAGGTCGGCCACCGAGTTGATGTCCTTGGCGACGGTCAGCGCCGAGCCGTTGATGTGGTTCCACGCCACCACCTTGGCCGGGAACTTGGCACCGTAGCGCACCGACATGGTGGCCGGCGACAGCAGGTGAATCACGTTTACCTGGCCCGACACAAACGCTTCGATGATCTGCGCCCAGCTGCGGAACAGGCGCGGCGTCTCGGCCTGCAAGCCTTCCGCCTCGAACAGCTTGCGGCCGTGCGCCACCAGGAGCGGCGTGGCGTCGGTGATCGGCAGGTAGCCGATCTTCACCGGCTGGTCGTCGCCTTTTGGGCCTTGCTGCGCCATGGCGTCGCCGGCGAACAGCAAGGGCGCCGCCACGCTGGCGGTACTGAGTGCGGACACGCGCAGGAAGTCGCGGCGGGTCATGCCGCAGTCGCAATCGGAGGAAACGCAGATGTGAGGTGGCTTGGTCATAGTGTGCTTTCTAAAGATGTTGATGCGGTGGTGCGCACGCCCTGCAGGGCGGCCAGGATATCGAGACGCAGCTTGCTGACGGCATCGCTGTCGGCCAGGCGCGGACGCGGCAGGTCGACCTGCCATTCGCGCACGATGGCGCCGGGACGGCCGCCCATCAGCACGATGCGGTCGGCCACCAGGATGGCTTCGTCGATGTCGTGCGTGACCAGCAGCGCGGCGGTGTGCCAGCGGTGCACCACGTCGACCAGCAGGGTTTGCATTTCGGCGCGGGTGATGGCGTCCAGCGCGGAGAAGGGTTCGTCGGCGAACAGCAGTTCCGGTTGACGGGCCAGCGCGCGCGCCAGCGCCACGCGCTGCGCCATGCCGCCGGAGAGGGCGGCCGGATAGCGCTTCTCGCTGCCGGCCAGGCCGACGGCACTGATGGCCTGCTGCACCCGTTGTTCATGTTCGGCGCGGGCGATTTTCGGCTGGCGCGCGAAGTCCAGGCCGAAGCCGACATTGGCGGCGACGTTCAGCCATGGCAGCAGGCTGGCTTGCTGGAACACCAGGGCGCTGCGCGGACTCGGCTCGGTCAGCGGCGCGCCGAGGAAATGGACCGCGCCGGCGCTCGGCGGCTGCAAGCCGGCCAGCACGCGCAGCAGCGTCGACTTGCCGCAGCCGCTGCCGCCCAGCAGCGCGACGATCTCGCGCGGCCGCACGCCGAGCGTGATGTCTGCAAAGGTATTGGCGGCGCCGCCGTAGGCGAACGACAGGCGCCCGGCATGCAGCGCCCAGCCGTCTGCCGGCGCCTGGACCGAACGCGCGCGGTCGTCGAGCGTGCCGCTCATTGCGTGGCGGCGGCGTGCTTGGCCAGCGCCGCCTGCAGTTGCGTGATGCTCGGCGTGATCACCGGAATGAAGGCCGATTCGCGCCAGCGGCGCGCGAAGCCGTCTTCTTCCTGCATCAGGTAGGCGTGTCCGCCCTTGGCCTGCAGCTCCAGCGTGACCGCCTGCTGCACCAGGTCCGCAATTGCGATGCGCAGCTTGAACATCTGCGGCGCGGCGCTGACAAAGCGGCCATCGGCCACGCCGTCCAGCAGTTGTTGCGTGAACCCGGCCAGCTCGCGCTGCGCATTGGCGATGTTGTCGCTGAGCTGTCCGCGACCGCTGGCCGCCACCGCCGCCGCCTTGGCCAGCGCCGCTTCGGCCAGGCCGAGCGACATGCCGCACTGCATGCCGAGGAAGGCCGGGCGCACCCGCGCCAGCCATTCCGGCGCCTGCGGCGCGATCACGTAGTCCGCCGGCGCCGCCACATTGGTCAGCTCCACCGCAGCGGTATTGCTGCCGCGCAGAGCGATCAGCGGCAGATTGTCGCTGCGCTGCACGCCGGCGTCGTCGCTGGCGAACATTGCCACCAGCGGCGTCGAACCGTCGACCGGCGCCACCGCCGCCGCCGCGACAAAGCGCTCTGCGCGCAGGTTGGTGATCCATGCCAGCTTGCCGTTCAAGGTCCAGCCGTCGCCGTCGGCCGCGCCGTGTACCGACAATGGCTCCATGCCCGACAGGAATTTCATCGCGTTCGACAGGCCGGTGGCGCCGGCCAGCGTGCCATCCAGCAGCGCCGGCAGCAGGCGGTCGCGCAGCGCCGTGTTCGGGCTTTGCAGCAGGTATTCGACAAAGCTGCGCTGGCCCCAGTAGACAAAGGCCGCCGTCACCGAGTAGCGCGCCACCTCGGCGATGCCGAGGATCGCGTCGCGCACATCGTTATGGACGCCAGGTTCGCCGCCCAGCGCCAGCGGCACGCCGGCGCGGAAGCAGCCATGTGCGGCTAGCGCCGGCATCACCTGATCATTCAGCGTCTCGCTCTGGTCCAGCGTGTCGGCATGCCGTGTCAGCCAATCGTGCAGGTCCGCCATTGTTACACCGCTCCGGGCAGGAACGCCTGCAACTGCGGGTTGACCGGCGTGCCGGCCAAGCTGTTGGCGAAGTTGCACAGCGTGGCCAGGCTGATGCCCAGCACCACCTCCAGCGCCTGCTGCTGGTTGTAGCCGGCGGCCAGGAAGGCCTGCAGGTCGGCGTCGTTGACCGCGCCACGGCCGGCGATGACGGCGGCAGCGAAGGCCGCCACCGCATCCAGCCTGGCGTCGCCGGTCGGCTGGCCTTCATGCAGGGCGCGCACAGCTTCCACCGACTGGCCGGCTTTGCGCAGCCAGATGGCAGTGTGGCCGGCGACGCAGAAGTCGCAGCCGTGAATGCGCGCGGCGGTGATCTGCACCACTTCGCGTTCGGCCAGCGTCAGGCTGGCGCGCGAATTGATGCCGGAGACGGTCAGATAGGTCTCCAGCGCCACCGGCGCATTGGCCAGCACGCCGATCAGGTTGGGCAGGTAGCCATTGTTGGCGATGGCTTTTTCGATATAGGGGCGGCTGTCTTCAGGCGCCGTGTCGAGGGTGTGTACAGTCAGGCGGGACATGATGATTAAAGTTCTTTCTAAAAACGTGATTGTAGAACGGGCGGCGGACGGCGGCTAGAACGGAATTAGTATATCGATATGCAGGGTGGTGCGCGACAGGCCGTTTGGCGATCCAAGGTATAATCCGGGGCTAATTATAGAAAGGATGCACAAAATGAAGATTGCCAAGAATACAGTCGTGACTGTGAATTACAAACTGTCCGATGCCCAGGACAATCTGATCGAAGACGGCCGTCAGCCCATGGTCTACCTGCACGGCGGCTACGAGAACACGCTGCCGAAAATCGAAGAAGAACTGGATGGCAAGGAAGTCGGCTACTCGTCGATCATCCAGATCGAACCGGAAGACGCGTTCGGCGACTATGACGCTACGCTGGTGAAAGTGGAAGAGCGCAACCGCCTGCCGGAACCGCTGGAAGTCGGCATGCAGTTCGAAGGTATGCCTGACGGCGACGGCGGCGCGGAAGAAGCCATGATCTTCACCGTGACCGATATCGCCGACGACAAAGTGGTCCTGGACGGCAATCACCCGCTGGCCGGCATGGCGCTGCGCTTTTCGCTGAGCGTTGCCGAAGTGCGCGAAGCCACCGATGAAGAAATCGCCCACGGCCATGTGCACGGCGCCCACGGTCACCACCACGGTGACGAGGACGACGAAGGTGAAGAGGGCGATCACGTCGCCATCCACCCGATTCACTAATCGGAACCTGCGCTGCCGCCCTTGATCGTAAACAGGGCGGCGGCGCCCGGCGTCACGCGGACTTCAGCCCAATCGGCGGCCATGTTCACGTGCCCCACGTTGCCGCGCCATTGAATGGCCGGCTCGGTATGCTGCGCGCCCGCCTGGGCCGCTTGTGCCGCCTGTGCATCAATCAGCAGCACCTTCCCCTTGTACTTTTCCGCCATGACGCGGATCTGCTTGCGCACTTCGGCAAAGCCGTCCTGTTTGGTCTGGAACGATGGCAGCAGCGAAAAGCCTTCTTCCGCCGTCACGCCCGGATCGCCGTCCGAGAACAGCACCAGTCCTTGCATCTTCTGCCGTTCGGCCATGGCGAACAGGCGATGCAGCCAGGCGCGGTTGGCCACCAGCCGGTCTTCATACTCGCTGTTACGGCCCGCTTCCGGGCGGTAGTGATTATTATTCGCCGGCAGGTTGATGGTGGCGAACAGCACCTTGTTGACTTCCCAATGCGCGTTCTCCGCATAGCTGCGGAACTTGGCGGTGGAGGACAGCCGCGTCACCTGAATCCGGCGGATGCCGAGCGATTCGCCGTCGGCATAAAACACTTCGCGCAGACGGTTCAGGCGTTCGATGGCATTCGAGCGGCCGGCGGAATTGAGGCAGGCGCTCCAGTCGCTGCCGGCCAGCGACACCACCATCGGCCCGGAAGACTCATTCAGCAGCGCGCGGCGCTGCGCGTACAGCTTGTCGTTGCAAGGTTCGGTGGCGGCCTTGATACCGGTGGCGACCACGAAGGCCGGGTAGCTCTGCGAAGCGTCGGCGATGGCGCGCTTGAGCACTGCCTCGTCGCGCCCGTGCTGCAGCGGATGGCCGATGACGCCGAACACAAAAGGCTTTTGCGGCGGCGTGGCCGGCGTAATCGGCGTAATCGGCGGCATGGCGCGCGCTCCCGCTGCGGCCAGCGCCGTGACGGCGGCCAGCAACAGCAGGCGAGGGCGCGCGCCGCGCATCATGCCTGGGCCGACTCCGTCAGGCGCTTCAGCTGGTACAAGCGGTCCAGCGCTTCGCGCGGGGTCAGCGCGTCCGGATCGAGATCGTCCAGCGCGTCCAGCAGCTCGCGCATGGCCGGGCTGGCGGCGGCAGGCGCCGGCGCTTCGACTTCCTCGTCGTTGGCGTCGACCGACGGCGCGGCAAACAGGTCCAGCTGCGGCGTGGCATCCAGCGCCTGCGCTTCCAGGCGCGCCAGGTGCTTGCGCGCGGCCTTGATCACCGGCTGCGGCACGCCGGCCAGCTGCGCTACCTGCAAACCGTAGCTCTGCGAGGCCGGACCGTCCTGCACCGCATGCAGGAACACGATGGTGTCCTTGTGTTCCACCGCCGACAGGTGAACATTGTTGGCGGTCGGATGGTTGTCCGGCAGCTGCGTCAGCTCGAAGTAGTGAGTGGCGAACAGCGAGAAGCTGCGGCTGGTTTCAATCAGGTGGCGGGCGATGGCCCAGGCCAGCGCCAGGCCGTCGAAGGTCGAGGTGCCGCGGCCGATTTCGTCCATCAGCACCAGCGAGTGTTCGGTGGCGCCGTTGAGGATGGCGGCGGCCTCGGTCATCTCGACCATGAAGGTCGAGCGGCCGCCGGCCAGATCGTCGGTGGCGCCGATGCGGGTGAAGATGCGGTCGATCGGCCCGATCACGGCGCTCTGTGCCGGCACGTAGCTGCCCATGTAGGCCAGCAGCGTAATCAGCGCCACCTGGCGCATGAAGGTCGATTTACCGCCCATGTTGGGACCGGTGATCAGCAGCAGGCGGCGCTCGTCGACGAAGCGGCAATCGTTGGCGATGAAGCGCTCGATCTGGTTCTCCACCACCGGATGGCGGCCTTCCTTGATGTTGATGCACGGCGTGGCCACCAGCTCCGGTGCGCACCAGTTGTGGCGCAGCGCATGGTCGGCGAGGGCGGTCAGCGTGTCCAGCTGCGCCAGCGCCCTGGCGATGGTTTGCAGCGTGCCGATGAACGGCGCCAGGTCGCCCAGCAGCTGGTCGTACAGCATCTTCTCGCGCGCCAGCGCGCGGTCCTGCGCCGACAGCGCCTTGTCTTCGAAGGCCTTCAGTTCCGGCGTGATGTAACGCTCGCAATTCTTCAGCGTCTGGCGGCGGCGGTAATCGTCCGGCACCTTGGTGGCCTGGCCGTTGGTGACTTCGATATAGAAGCCGTGCACCTTGTTGTACTCCACGCGCAGGTTGGCGATGCCGGTGCGGGCGCGCTCGCGCGTCTCCAGGTCGACCAGGTACTGGCCGGCGTTTTCCGACAGGCCGCGCAATTCATCCAGTTCGGCGTCGAAGCCGCGCGCGATGACGCCGCCGTCGCGCACCATCACCGCCGGTTCCGGCATCACGGCGCGCTGCAGCAGATCGAGGCAGGCTTCCGGCGTGGCCAGGTCGGCGTGGATCGCGGCCAGCAGGCCGTCGGCGTCGGTTAGCGTGCGCTGCATGGCGTGGCGCAGCGACGGCAGTTGCGTCAGGCCGTCGCGCAATGAGGCCAGGTCGCGCGGACGGGCCGACAGCAGGGCGATGCGGGTGGTGATGCGTTCAATGTCCGGCACCTGCGCCAGCGTGTGCGACAGCGAGCCGGTGGCGTCGGCCTGCGCCAGCGCGGCGATGGCCTGGTGGCGCGAACGGGCCACGTTCTGGTCGCGGCGCGCGTGGTGCAGCCAGTGGCGCAGCAGGCGCGAACCCATGGCGGTGCGGCAGTGGTCCAGCAGCGAGAACAGCGTCGGCGATTCCTGGCCGCGAATGGTCTCGGTCAGTTCCAGATTGCGGCGGGTGGCGGCGTCGAGGCCGATGAATTCATTTTCGGTTTCGGTGGTCAGCGTGCGCACGTGTTGCAGGCCGCGCCCTTGCGTCGACTGCGCGTAGCGCAGCAGCGCGCCGGCTGCGCCGAACGCGGCGCCCAGGCCGTCGGCGCCGAAGCCGGTCAGCGTCGACACGGCCAGTTGGTCCAGCAGCGACTTGTGGCCGCTGACCACGTCGAAGTGCCATTCCGGCACGCGGTTGACGTGGCAGGCGGTGTATTCCTCGAACAGCTCGCCGTTATCGCCGCGCAGCAGTTCGGCCGGCGAGATGCGTTCCAGCTCCTGCTGGATGCGGGCGTTGACGGTGTGGGCGTCGCCCGAAAACTCCATCAGGCGCAGCGCGCCGCTGGCCAGCGACAGCCACGCCAGGCCGGCGGTGGCCACCTTGCGCTGGCTGATGATGGCCAGCGCGAGCAGCGGGCGCTCCGATTTTTCCGGCAGCAGATCGGCATCGGTCAGCGTGCCCGGCGTGACCACACGCATCACCTTGCGTTCGACCGGGCCCTTGCTGGTGGCCGGGTCGCCGATCTGTTCGCAGATGGCGCAGGATTCGCCGATCTTGACCAGCTTGGCCAGATAGCCTTCCAGCGAATGGAAAGGCACGCCGCACATCTTGATCGGCTGGCCGCCCGACGAGCCGCGCGCGGTCAGCGTAATGCCGAGGATGCGCGCGGCCTTTTCCGCGTCTTCATGGAACAGCTCGTAGAAATCGCCCATGCGGTAGAACACCAGCATGTCCGGATGCTGGTTCTTGATGCCCATGTACTGCTGCATCATCGGGGTCAGTTTCTCGGTAGGGCTGTTCTTGACGGCGGCGGCGTTGATTTCGTTCGGGGCAGTGGTCATTATTTCTTCAGGCGATGCGATAAGTCCGGTGTTGCGGGAGCGCAAACCACCCCCGCGCGTAACCCGTCATTCTACCGCTTTCGGCGTTGACGCTGGTGAAAACGCGTTGTCGCCTCATTGGAGTAAACTAGAGTCGCCAATATGGACCTCAAGGATTCCCTGCGAATAGCCGTCGAGAATGCTCGCGCGGGAGGGGATGGCTTGCTGGAGTATTCGTTCAATACGCGTCAAGGCCGTGTAATTGTACTTGCGGACGTCAGTCTGGATGGGGACACGATTATCTGCGGAAACGTATGCGTTTATGCGGCATCTGATCCACCGGGAATCAAAAAATCGACCATTATGCGAGAGTTGCTGACTGAATTTTCGGCTATCCGAAAAGCTGCCCATTCCTTAGGGTATGCGCAAATATATGTGCAGGGGCTGCGTACCACTGGTAGCAGCTCTGCAAACGTGGGAAAACTTGTTGATATCAGACGTAGGAGCAAGCAATGAAAAAATCTGAAATCGGCCTGCAACTGGTTAAGGCGAGATGGACTGGCGCCAATGATGTTGAGCGCGAGCAGATCCTGCTGGAGATGAAGCAACGCGGTTTATCCATTACCGATGCGATATTGGCACTGCGTAACTCCGGTTTTTATTCGCTCGGCGAGGCAAAGGAATACATCTCGGGTAGTAAATCGTGGCGCGTTGAAGTGGAGAACGGCAAAGTTCTGCAAGAGATTGCCTGGCAAGCACTTGATAATTTTGTCTCGTCTCAAAGTCGCCGCCCGCGTCATTAAATGTGCAACTGAGCTGGGTAAAAGAGGACGTGCTAAAGCTTATAGCCAGTAGCGATTAGCAAGCACAGCGTTGCATCCGACGCAGATCCAATGGGCGTCAGGATAGGCGCGACCACCAAATCAATACGTCAACATTGTATCCCCTGGGGCGACAAAGAGTCTCCTTCCGGCTGGTTTATCGCATGCGGGCTGTGGCGGCATACTGCCGTATCGGTTGCCGGCGTGTGTGTGAACTGAATCACGCTGGCGGCCTCACCTACGTAACGCACCTTCCAGGAGAATACTCATGAAACGCTTCTTATCCGGGCTCGCCTTCGCCGCCTTCTCTTTTGCCGCCGCCGCTACCTCGTACGCGGCCACGCCGGACGTCAGGATGTACCGGCTGGACTGTGGTTACATGACGCTGGGCGACAAGTCGGTGATGTCGGACGAGGGAATGTACAAGGGCCAGTCTTACGACATCGTCATGTCCTGCTATCTGATTAAACACGGGGACGATTGGCTGCTGTGGGACGCCGGTCTTCCGGAGAAATATCTTGCCGGCCCGATCACCGAAGGCAGTTTCACAACCGGATTCAAGCGCACCATCGTCGAGCAGATCGGCGAGCTGGGCCTGCGGGCCGACGACATCAAGTATGTCGCGGTGTCGCACTCCCATTTCGACCATTCCGGCCAGGTCAACAGTTTCCCCAACGCGACCTTGATCATCCAGCGCGGCGAGCTGGAAGCGATGGCCGATACCGAGAAGGCCGCCGCGCACTATATCGATGGCGGTTTGTTCAGCTCGCACATCTCAGGTAACAAACTGGAGCGGGTACGTGTCATCGATGGCGATGTCGATCTGTTCGGCGACGGCACGCTGCAGACGATCCAGACGCCCGGCCACACGCCCGGCAGCATGGCGCTGCTGCTCAAGCTGACCAACGCCGGTTATTACGTGCTGTCCGGCGACCAATGGCACTTTACGGAAAACCATCAGCGTCAGCAGGTGCCAACCTGGAACTATAACCACCAGCAAACCGTGGCATCCGGAAACAAGCTCGATCAGCTGATTGCTGGCAAGCATGCCACGCTGGTGATCCAGCATGAGCCGGTCGACAACCAGAAGCTGCCGAAG
Source organism: uncultured Duganella sp. (assembly GCA_963515135.1). GTDB lineage: Bacteria > Pseudomonadota > Gammaproteobacteria > Burkholderiales > Burkholderiaceae_D > Rugamonas. The sequence goes on from CAUPXZ010000010.1 coordinate 128,471, forward strand.
ATGCCTGCTTACCTTGATTAATCAGTCGCGCTGAAGCGTTGCGACGATGTGATCGAGCACCACGCGCGTTTTGGCGGTCATTTTTCGGCCCACCGGTATCAGTGCATGGACCGGTGGTGCTGGCACGTCGGCCTGCGGCAATACATGCACCAGGCGTCCGTCCAGCACAAACGGCCGGGCGAAGCTGTCGATCATTTGCGAAATGCCCAGGCCGAGGACTGCCGCTTCGACAAACGCATGTCCGTCCAGTATCAGCGCCGGCGTCGGCGCAAACTCGCGGCGCTGGCCATGGTCGTTCAACGACCAGCCGCGCAATTGTCCGGTGAAGCTGCGAAACAGCACGGCGTCGTGATCCATCAGGTCCGCTATCGTCACGATGGCGGACCGTTTGTCCAGATAAGCAGGCGAGGCGTACAGGCCGAGTTGCAGGTCGCAGATCTTGCGCACGGTCATTTCGCTGTCGGCCGGGAGGTGGCCGATCCGCACCACGATGTCCCAGCCATCGCCGACCGGATCGGACATGCGATCGTTGAGCGACAGTTCCACCACCACCTTGGGATAGCGTGCGCGCAGCGCGCCGAGGGTCGGCAATATCAGCCGTCCGAAGCCGGCGGGAAGGTCGACCCGCACCCGTCCCACGGGTTCGGCCCGGTTGGCGGCCAGCGCCTGCTCGGCGTCCCGCAGACGTTCGATGGCGACGCGCGCTGCCGCCAGATAGGTCTGACCATCCTCGGTGATGTGAACGGCCCGCGTGGTGCGCTGAAACAGCTGCGTCGCCAGATGTTTTTCCAGCCTTTGCACCGCTTTGCCGACGCTTGACTTGTTAGTCCCAAGCCGCTCGGCGGCGCTGGTGAAGCTGCCGGTCTGCGCGACCGCGACGAACGCCATGATGTCTTGCAGCGTGGCGCCAATCATTTCCTGCATTGTCTCTCCTGTCGCGCCAAAGGAAATCAGTTTAGCAGGTTTGTCGCAGCCAGGCGCCCGCCCGGCGGCTGGCGATGCGGCGGATTCATCGCCGTTGGCGGAAACAGTTATCGCCTCAGCGGCATTAATCCTTGGCGGCTGCGAGCGGATAATCGCTTCACCTTTTCTACGCAGGAAAAACCATGGACATGTCACTACCCGACGCTTATACCGGCTACGTCATCGCCACGCAGCCGGGCTCCCTCCCAATGGGCGGCACCGTGCCGGATACGCCGATCTTCGCACTGCGCCGTCTGCCGCCAGGCTTGCTGGCCTGCGCCGCTGCGAGCGGGCCGGCCGTCCGGCGCGATATCGATATCGGCGGCCAGCTCGCCTTCGTCATCGACAATATCCTCAGCCCGGAAGCCTGCCGCGCGCTGATCGGCATCGGCGAGCATTTTGGCTTTCGCGACGAAGCGCCCGGCATCACCACGCCGCCCGGCATGCGGATGAATCAGGCGCTGCACTGGATGGCCGACAGCGCGCTGCTGGAACTGATCCACCAGACGGTGTCGCCGCTGTTGCCGCAAACGCTGCACGGCAGGGCGTTGTGGCCGAAGCTGAGTCAGCGCATCAATCTGTACAAATACCGCAATGGTGACGTGTTCAACCGGCATACCGATGGCGACTGGCCCGGTTACGGCTTCAGCGCCGACCGCATCGGTATCGAAGAGTGGCTGGGCGGGCGTTCGCAGCTCTCCATGCTGCTGTATTTGAACGGGCCGCAAGAGGGTGTGCAGGGCGGCGCCACGCGGCTGTATGGCGATGGCGGCGTGATTGCCGATGTGACTCCTAAAGCAGGCTCTGCACTATTCTTCCAGCACGGCTTTCAGCCGGGATCGGTTGTCCACGCCGGCACGCAGGTAGCCGGTGACAAGCCCAAATACGTCGCGCGGATTAATGTCTTATACGACCGCGTTTGATCTCCTTTAAAAGTGAATCCGATGAATAATTCCTCCTCAAAGGTGGTGCGTCTCGGCGTGACCGACCTGTCTTTCCATCGCGTTACCGGCGCCCTCATCGCCGCCCTGTTGACGCGCATGGGCTTCACCGTGGAACGGCACTATGCACCGCACGCCGAGAATTTCGACCGCCTGCGCGACGACCGCATCGACCTGATCGCCTCGGCCTGGATTCCTTTCAGCCACGGCGAATACAAGCGCCGCGTCGAAGAAGTCATTCCGACCCGGCAGCTTGGCCTGCACTACGAACCCTACGCGCTCTGGGGCGTGCCCGATTACGTTCCCGCCGCCGAGGTCAGTCAGGTCGCCGACCTGCTCAAGCCGGAGGTGCTGGCGCGCATGGGCAAGCGGATACAGGGTATAGGCGAGGGCGCTGGCATTACCCGCTTCTCGCTGAAGATGATGGATGAATACGGGCTGGCGGCGGCCGGCTACGAATTCCTCACCGGGTCGCAAGAAGCTTGCATCGACGCTTACGAGAGCGCTGTCAAGCAAGGGCAGTGGCTGGTCGTGCCGCTATGGTGGCCGCAATTCCTGCACCATCGTCACCACATCCGTGAACTGAAAGACCCCAAAGGACTGCTTGGCGGGGTAGACAAAGCCGTGCTGCTGGCGCGCGAGGATCGCTTGCTGCAGTTGTTCACGCCGGAGCAGGCGGCAGTACTGGATCGCGTGCGCTTGTCCAACCAGATCGTCTCGGCACTGGATTACGCCGTCAACCGTGAAGGCAAGAATGATGACGAAGCGGTCGAGGAATGGCTGGCGGCACACGACGAACAATTGCACCATTGGCTGGGCTAACTGATGATGAAATACTTACACACGATGGTGCGCGTCAGCGATCTCGACGCCTCACTGCGATTCTACCGCGATGCGCTGGGACTGGAAGTCGTCAACCAGATCGTGCAAGCGCCGGGCCGGTTTACGTTGGTGTATCTGGCTGCGCCCGGCGATCACCAGGCGCAGCTTGAACTCACCTACAACTGGGACCCCGAACCCTACACGGGCGGTCGGAATTTCGGCCATGTGGCATTCGAAGTCGATGATATCCACGCGACTTGCCAACGCCTGATCGATCATGGCGTAACGATCAGCCGCCCGCCAAGAGACGGCTGGATGGCATTCGTGCGTTCGCCCGATAACATCTCGGTCGAACTGCTGCAACGCGGGGGACGGCTGGCGCCGGTCGAACCGTGGTTGTCGATGCCGAACCATGGCGCGTGGTGAAAGGACCATCATGTCAAGCACTTTGCCAATTTTCAAGGATGTCTCCAGCCGCATTTCGGGCTATGTTATCGCCACCCAGCCAGGTTCTTTGCCAATGGGCGGTAGCGTGCAAAACACGCCGATTTACGCGCTCAACCCATTGCCGGAGGCGGCCATCAACAGCATGCGCGCCAGCGCACCCGCCACGCGGACCGAGCTCGATATCGGCGAACAGCTGGCTTTTGTCATCGATAACGTCATCAGCAAGGAGGCGTGCGCGCTGATGATCGACATCGGCGAGCATTTCGGCTATCGCAGCGATGCACCCGGCATCCGCACGCCGCCTGGCATGCGGATGAATCAGGCCATGCACTGGATGGCGGATACGGCCTTGATGGAAAAAATTAACGATGCCATCGCGCCGCTGTTGCCGCAGCAACTGCACGGCAAGGCCTTGTGGCCGCGCCTGAGCCAGCGCATCGACATGTACAAATACCGCAGGGGCGATGTGTTCAACCGTCACATCGATGGCACCTGGCCCGGCTATGGCATCAACGCCGCCGGCGACGGCATCGACGAATGGGCAAACAGCGGTTCGCAGCTGTCGATGCTGCTGTACCTGAATGGCCCGGAGGATGGCGTCCAAGGCGGTGCAACCCGCGTTTTCGGACGCGGCGGCCAGGTGCTCGATGTCACGCCCAAAGCGGGTTCGGCGCTGTTTTTCCAGCATGGCTTCGATATCGGCTCGGTGATGCACGCCGGCGGCGTGGTCACCGGTGACACGCCCAAGTATGTGGCGCGCATCAACGTGCTGTATGACCTCGATGCGTGAGCGCCTGCCGCGCTAGCTGCCGGTGAGGAAGGGGCGGGCGTGCGATAATATCTGCGCACGACCGTTGTCGCGGTCGCCCCTCCTCTTATCGGGCAGATGAATTGAAGGTTAAATACATAGCCGACCTGGAAATATTTGTACGCGTTGCGGAACTCGGCAGCCTGACTGCCGCCGCCAACAGCATGGATTTATCGCCTGCCGTCGCCAGCACGTCGCTGAAGCGCCTTGAGGCGGAACTGGAAAAATTATTGTTCGTCAGGACCACGCGCAGCATGCGCCTGACCTCTGAAGGCGAGCGCTTTCTTGCGCGTTGTCGTCCGCTGATCGCCGGCTTGCAGGAGGCGGAACAAGAACTCGCTTCGGGTAATTCCGTCATCAGCGGCAATTTGCAAATCTCGATGCCGTCCGATCTTGGTCGTAATGTGATCTTGCGCTGGCTCGACGAATTCCAGATCCAGTATCCGGCGATACAGCTGAAAGTGCAAATGTCCGACCGCATCGCCAACGTCTTCAAGCAACCGATAGACCTGGCGATCCGCTACGGCGTGCCGCCGGATTCGAATATGGTCGCGCTGCCGCTGGTGGCGGATAACTGGCGCGTGTTGTGCGCGTCTCCCGGCTATGTGACGAGTCACCCGCCGCTACAGCACCCGCGCGACCTGATCCAGCACAACTGCCTGTTCTACATGCTGGGCGATACGCTCTACAATCACTGGCGCTTCACCGCAGACAACGAGCAGGTCGAGGTTGAGGTGCAGGGCAATCGTGTTGCCGACGATTCCGACGCGGTACGGCGCTGGGCCATCGATGGCCACGGCATCTGTTACCGCTCCCGCATCGACGTGGCCCAGGATATCGCCGCCGGCCGCTTGCAGGTGCTGTGTCCGGATTGGCGCGGCGAGTCCGCGCCGCTCTACCTGCTGTGCGCCGACCGCAAGCAGGTATCGCCGACGGTGCGGCTGCTGCGCGAGCATCTGGAATTGCGCTTCCGCGAATTCAGCGCCGGGTTCTGATTATTCGCCGACAGCAAAATCGGTGGAGAAGGCCAGTTCCTTTTGCGCTTCCAGGGCGGCCAGGCGGGCGCTGAGCTGGCGGTGCATGGTGGTGTAGGCGTCGCTGCCCAGGGCGAGCCTGAGCGGCGCCGGATGCTGGTCGACGCTGGCGATCATCAGTGCAGCCATTTTTGCCGGATCGCCGATCGGTACGCTGGTGCCAGCCTCGATCATGCGCCGCGCCATGCTGGCCGGCGAGGCGTCATAGGCGTCGATTCTCGGCGCCAGTTGCGCACTGCCATAGCGGAAACCGGTGCGCGCCCCGCCGGGTTCGACCAGCGTGCAACCGATATTGAAGGCGGCCACCTCTTGTGCCAGCGCATCGATGAAACCTTCAATCCCCCATTTGCTCGCATGGTAGGCGGACGCGCCCGGAAACGCCGCCTGTCCGCCCACCGACGACAGTTGCAGGATGCGCCCGGCCTGCTGGCGGCGGAAGTGCGGCAGCACGGCGCGTACCAGCTGCATTGAGCCGATCAGGTTGGTGTCGATCTGATGGCTGAGCTGTGCATCGCTGAGCTCTTCTGCGGCGCCGAACAGGCCGTAGCCGGCATTGCTGACCAGCACATCGATGCTGCCCAGTTGCCCGAATGCCTGCTCGACCACGCGACGGATCGCGGCGGTGTCGGTCATGTCGAGTTCTGCCAGCCAAAGCAGTTCGGCATAGCGTGTCTTCAACTCGGCCATCGCTGACAGGTCCCGCGTGGTGCCCGCGACCCGCTCGCCGCGCGCCAGCAATTGCTCCGTCAGATGGCGGCCGAAGCCGCTGTTGACGCCAGTGATGAACCAGGAACGTTGTTGTGTCATTGTGCTGCCCTTTGAGGAATGTTGTACAAGAACCTTCAGGATAGCGATGTCTGCTCAGCATTTGAATGCTTGATTGTCGATGATTTATGCGCGAAAATCTGAGAATGCAATTAGATCCGTTCTCCGACCTGCTAAAACTTATTGATGCCCGATCCATCATGTCCGGCGGGCTGGTGGCCGGCGGCGCGTGGGCGATTGCCTTTCCGGCGTCGCCGCGCATCAAGTTCTGGGGCATCGTGCGGGGCGATTGCTGGCTGGCGCTGGAAGGTGAACAAGCGGCGATTGCAGTCAAAGCTGGCGATGTGTTCCTGTTGCGCGCGCCGCGCTCGCATGTATTGGCCAGCAACCTGTCGATCCGTCCGTCCGCCTTGGTGGACGTGCTGGAAGGGCGGCAGGGGGCTATCGCCTGTCATGGCGACGGCGATGAATTTTTCATGATCGGCGGTAAAGTTGAACTGTCCGGCGACAGCGGAGAACTGCTGCTCGATGGCTTGCCGGACCTGATCCATATCCGCGCGGCGTCGCGGCATGCAGCCTCGCTGGGCTGGTTGTTGCAGCAATTGGTGCGCGAGCGGGATGATAACTTGCCTGGCGTCGTCGCCGCATCATCCCAGCTTGCTCACCTGATGTTCATCCAGATCCTGCGCGCGCATTTTGAAGAGGCCGAACCGATCGCCGGCGGCCGGCTACGGGCCATCGCCGACAAGCGCCTGGCGCCCGCGCTGCAATTGATGCATGGCGATCCCGCGCGCGCCTGGCAGTTGGGCGAACTGGCCAAGGCCGCCGCGATGTCACGCGCCACCTTTTCGGCCTACTTCAAAGCGGTGGCCGGCATCCCGCCGATGGCCTATCTGACCGAATGGCGCATGCGGCTGGCGCAACGCACGCTGCAGCATGGGCATAGTACCGTCGGCGGTGTGGCGGCGTCGCTCGGCTACGCTTCCGACAGCGCCTTCAGTAACGCCTTCAAGCGCGTCACCGGCCGATCCCCCAGGGACTACCAGCGGGATCAGCAGCGGCAACTATCGGACACCTTGCCCGTCTCAGATATCGGTGAATAAGGTATCCGCAGACAAGCGCGACTTCGGCATTGTGGCGTTGAAGTCGTCGCTACCGCTGTAGCCCAATGAAACGATGACGGTTGCAGTCAGTCCCTGTTCGTTCAGGCCCAGTTCCCGCTCCAGCACCTTGCTGTCGAAACCTTCCATCGGCGTTGCGTCCACTTCCAGGGCGGCTGCCCCCAACAGCAGCGTGCCAAGCGCCAGGTAGGTCTGTTTCTCATACCAGTGCTGCACGTCCTTGCGCTCGAAACGATGGAGGTTGGTGTACGCGCTGCGCGAGGTGGCCTGCGACAGCTTTGCCTTGTCGTCGATAAAGCGGCCATCGCTTGCTTCCTGCGCCAGGATGGCTGCCTCATGCCGCGTATCCGCCGCTGCCAGGGTAGTCAGCACGATGACGTGCGAGGCGTCGCGGATCTTGCGCGAGTTATATTGATAGCCGGCGTCGGTAGCCTGGGCGATGCGCTCCTTGCCCTCGGGCGTAGAGGCGATGACGAAATGCCAGGGCTGCGAATTGACCGACGACGGCGACAGGCGCAGCAGCTCGCGGATGCGGGCGAAGACTTCCTCCGGTATCCGGCGTTGCGGATCGTAAGATTTGGCGGTGTGGCGTTTTGCTGCGATGTGGACGATATCCATGCTGTTTCCTTTGAAATGACGGCGGTTTCACTGCTTCAGGTCGATGCTGTACAACGTCACCGGCCACTGCACGCGCGATACACCGCCATTGAAGGCGGGCACGCGGTCCATCTGCGGCACCGGAAGCCAGATCCGCGACTGCGCGTCGATCACCGGCGCATCGACCCAATGCAGGCGCGGGTCGCTCAGCACGGTGGAAACCGCGCCGTCCGGCGTGCGCTTCATCAGGCTGCTGGTACGCAGCTCGGTGTAATACAGGTTGCCCTCGGCATCGGTGACCGAGCCGCCCATCGGCGGCAGATCGGCCCAGGGTTGCACGGCAGCCGCCAGGGTGGCCGCTGAGACGGCGGGGTCGTCCAGCAACCTGGTCGGCACTTGTGACCAGGGACCGGACAGCGGGCCGTAGTACAAGGTTTGTCCGTCGCGGCTCAGTTCGAATGGGTCGGCATTGACCGCCAGCGGCTTGCCGTCGGCGCCGCGCACGATGCTGCCGGCGACATCGATCGCCCGGTCGTTCGGCGCCACCACCGACGGATGGCCGTCCAGCACGCGACGCGCCGCGCCCGTGTCGAGGTCGACCACGATCAGGCCGGGGCGGCCGGCGTCGGTCAGGTAGGCGTGCCGTCCATTGATCCGGATGTCATCGACATAGCTGCCGGCCAGCGCGACCTCCGGCCCGAATGCAATGCTGCGCACCACGCGGTTGCTGGCGAGATCGATTTGCACCGCCTTGGCGCCGCCCGGCAGCGGATTGCCGCCGAACTGCGGCGAGCCGGTGTCGATGACCCACAGGCTGCCGTGGCCGTCACGGTGGATGGCGTTCACGTTGACGAATGCGCGCTGGTTGTTGCCGCCCTCGCGCCAGTCGTTCCACGCCTGATCGGGGTAGGGCGCGGGATGGCTGTGTTGGTCGATCAGGCCGACTGACGGGCCTTGCGATCCGGTCCAGCGCGGACCGGCGACGAATACCCGGCCTTGATCGACGGCCACGGCGTTCCAGATCATGCTGTCCGAGCGGGCCTCGATTTTCAAGGTTGGCGCGGCGATGCCGCTGCTGCTGGCAAGTGCGAGGGCAAAGATGCCCGATGCCAGAATGGCGTGACGAGACATGATGTTTCCAGTGAGTTAGCGAGAACTTCAGCTTATGGCATTCCTTTATGAATTAAAATCCACATATTCGCATACCTTTTATTCAAAACTGAATGAGCGTAGATTGGGATGATTACCGCGTGTTCCTGGCCATCGCCCGGCACGGCACATTGAGCGGCGCGGCGCGCGGACTGGGGCTGTCCCAGCCCACCGTGGGGCGGCGCCTGCAGGCGCTGGAAGCGGCGTTGGCGCGCCCGCTATTCCAGCGCACCAGCGACGGTTATGTATTGACCAGCGAGGGCCATTCGATACTGGCAAGCATCCAGGAGATGGAGGAGCAAGCCACTGCGGTGCAGCGCCGGCTGGCGGGAGACGCGCAACTGGAAGGCATGGTGCGGGTGTCGACCACCGAGTGGTTCGGCGCGCATTTGCTGGCGCCGGCTTTCGCCGCGCTGCGTCTCGACTATCCCGGCCTCGTGCTTGAGTTGATTACCGAAACCCGTCTGATCAGCCTGGCCCGGCGCGAAGCCGACATCGGCTTCCGGTTTCGCGAATTCGAAGACCCGGACATCGTCCAGGTACGCGCGGCCGATGTGGCCTTCAGCGTGTATGCCAGCCAGGCCTATTTGCAACGCCACAGCGATGTCGGCAGCGGCGCCGGGCACAGCCTGATCACCATGGATACCCACTTCGAGCAGCTGGCTGACGTAGCGTGGCTGAGTCAACGCCTGCCGGATGCGACGGCCGGCCTGCGCGCCAACAGCCGCGACGTGCAGGCCAGGCTTTGTGCGGCAGGCGGCGGCATCGCCGTGCTGCCCAACTGCGTGGGCGACGCCACCGCCGGCCTGGTCCGCCTCGACCTTCGACAAGCACCGCCCGGACGCACGGTCTGGGCCGGCTATCATCAAGACCTGAAGCGCTCGCCACGCGTGCGCACCGTCTTGCAAAGCGCGCTGCACCACCTGCGCGCAACCATCGTCTAGATCCGCCGCTTCCGATTCATCCGTTCCTCCCGACCCGGGCCGCTGGGGGACGGGTTTGCGCCATGCGTGTCCTAAATCATGCCCATCTACGTCGTTTGCCGGATCGCGACGTCAGCCTACTATGTCTTCACGCAATCTCGCTAACCAAACAAAGGAGTCGCATCATGACGCAAACCTATCAAGGCACCGCTCTTATTACCGGCGCTTCCTCCGGCATCGGCGCCATCTACGCAGAACAGCTGGCCCGCAAAGGCTACGACCTGATCCTGGTGGCGCGCGACCGCTCGCGCCTTAACGCGCTGGCCACGCGCATCACCACCGCCACCCAGCGTGTGGTCGAGGTACTGGATGCCGACCTGGCGATTCCCGCACAGCGCGCCGTGGTCGAAGCCAAGCTGCGCGACGATGCCAGCATCACGCTGCTGGTCAACAACGCCGGCGTCGGTACCCATACGCCGCTGCTGCAAAGCGACGTCGAGCGCATGGAACAGATGATCGACCTGAACGTGACGGCGCTGACCCGCCTGAGCTACGCGGCCATCCCAGGCTTCGTGGCGCGCGGCAAGGGCGGCATCATCAATATTTCGTCCATCGTCGCGATTGCGCCGGAAGTGCTGAATGGCGTGTATGGCGGCAGCAAGGCGTTCGTGCTGGCCTTCAGCCAGTCGCTGCATCACGAACTGGCCGACAAGGGCATCCGCGTCCAGGCCGTGCTGCCAGGCGCGACCGCGACCGATTTCTGGGCCACCGGCGGGCTGCCGCTGGAGCACCTGCCAGCCAACATTGTCATGCGCGCCGAGGACCTGGTGCATGCAGCGCTGGTCGGCTTCGAGCGCGGCGAGCTGGTCTCGATTCCGTCGCTGCAGGACGTGGCGCACTGGGACGCTTACGAAGCCGCGCGCAAAGCGCTGGCGCCGCACTTGTCGACCAACACGCCGGCGCCACGCTACGCCACCGTTTAACTACCGACCACATAACACTTACCAGGAAAAATCATGAAACTCACCAACAACACCATCTTCATCACCGGCGGCGCATCCGGCATCGGCCGTGGCCTGGCAGAGGCCTTCCATCAACGCGGCAACAAGGTCATCATCGGCGGCCGCCGCAAGGCGCTGCTGGACCAGGTGGTGGCCGCCAATCCCGGCATGGAATCGATCGAACTGGATGTCGCCGACTCCGCCAGCATCGACGCGGCGGCGCAGACGCTGATCGCCCGCTATCCGTCGCTGAACGTCTTGATCAACAACGCCGGCATCATGCCATTCGACGACGCCGGTGGCGTGCTGGACGATGCCTTGACGCGCACTTTGATCGACACCAACTTGCTCGGTCCCATCCGCCTGACTTCGGCGCTGATCGAGCACCTGAAAGCCCAGCCCGCAGCGACCGTCATTCATAACACTTCGGTATTGGCTTTCGTTCCGCTGGCGGTGACGGCCGTGTATTCGGCCACCAAGGCGGCGCTGCATTCCTACGCGATGTCGCAGCGCTTCATGCTGCGCGACACCAATGTGAAAGTGCAGGAAATCGCCCCGCCGTGGGTAGACACCGACCTGGTCAAGAAAAGCGGCGACCCGCGTGCCATGCCGCTCGATGCCTTCATCGCCGAAACCATGCAGGGACTGGCGACCGAGCGCGAGGAAGTGGTGGTGGAAGCCATCCACGGCTTCCGTGCCAACCCCGGCCCCGGCGAGTATGGCGTGTTCAATGGCTTCAACGCCGAAATGATGGTTAATCCAATCCCGGTCTGACCGGTTGGCGCGACTGCTTCAGTGCGGTCGCGCCTTCTCCATGAGATAAGCCATGTCTAAAATTTCCTCGCCCAAAGTCGCGGTAGCTGTGGCCGCCGTGCCCGGCGGCTCATTGTACCCGGCGCTGTTTTTCGCGCTGGGCACCTTCGCCATCGGCACCGAAGGCTTTATGATCGCGCCGCTGCTGCCCAGGATGGCGGCCGATTTCGGCATGAGCGTGTCGGCGGTCGCCACCCTGGTGGTGGTGTTTACCTTGGCACTTTCGCTCAGTTCGCCCGTCACCACGCTGATGAGCGGGCGCCTCAACCGGCGCGATACGCTGCTGCTGGCGATCGGCGTATTCACCGTTGCCAATGTGGCGGCGGCGTTTGCGAGCGGCTTCAACAGCCTGCTGCTGTCGCGCGTGCTGATGGCGGTCGCGGCCGGTTTGTATGTGCCCAACGCCAATGCGCTGGCCGGCGCGCTGGCGGGAGCCGAGCGGCGTGGCAGGGCCCTGGCGATCGTCAGCGGCGGCATGACCATCGCCATTGCGCTGGGATTGCCGCTCGGCGCTGTCATCGGCCACGCCTGGGGATGGCAAGCGACCTTCCTGGCGGTGGCGGTCATGGGAGCGGTGGCCTTTGCCGGCATTCTGGCGGGCGTGCCGCGTCACGGCGGCGGACGGCAAGCGGTTGCCAGCATCGCCAAGCGGATGGGCGTGGTGAAGCAGCCGCAGGTGCGGCGCCTGTTGGCGGTCACGCTGTTCTGGTCGGTCGGCGCCTACACCAGCTACCCGTATATCGCGCCCTACCTGAGCACGGTGTTGGGTTTTGGCGAAGGCGGCATCGGCGCGACCGTGACGTTGTGGGGCGTGTTTGCGGCACTCGGCGTGCTGACTGGCGGCGTACTCAACGACCGCCTCGGCGCGCACCGCGTGGTGCGGGTTGCGCTGGTCCTGCTGGCGGGCTCGTTCTGGCTGATGGCGGCGGCCACCATGTTGTCACCCGCTGTGGCGCAATGGCCGGTGATGCTGGCTGTCGCGGTGTGGGGTTTCAGCGTGTGGGCGTTTTTCCCGGCGCAGATGGCCAAGCTGATCGCTGCGGGACAGGCTGCGCAAGCGCCGGTTGCGTTATCGCTCAATACCTCCACCATGTATCTGGGCTTTTCCATCGGCAGCGCGATCGGCGCCGGCATTCTGCATACCGGCGCGCTGTGGGGCATCGGCCTGCTGGCTGGCTTGTCGGAATTGTTCGCGCTATTCTTGGCAAGAAAAAACTGACCGCGTCAGACGCGCGACTCGCGCCGCAGCGATAGCGGCGGCACGCCAAAGCCGCGCACGAAGGCTTCGCGCAGGTGGCGGCGGTCCCGGAAGCCGGTTTCCCGCGCGATGATTTCCAGCGGGTGCCGGCTTTGTTCGATCATCAGCCGCGCGGTTTCGAGGCGCAGCCCTTCCAGCGCCTTGGCCGGCGACTGGCCGGTCTCGGCGGTGAAGACGCGCGTGAATTGGCGCGGACTCAGGTTGGCGCTCTCGGCCAGTTCCTCCACGCTGACTGCCCGGTGCAGATTCTTGCGCGCGTAACTGAGCACGTTTTGTATGCGATCCGATTTGGGCGACAGTTGCAGCAGTTCGGAGTGCTGGGTCTGTCCGCCGGAGCGGCGCTGATGCATCACCATTTTGTGCGCCACGGTGCGGCCCACCTCGTTGCCCAGGTCTTTCTCCACCAGCGCCAGCGCCAGGTCCAGGCCGGCGGTCATGCCGGCCGAGGTCCAGACCGGACCGTCCACCATGTAGATGCGATCCTCTTCGACATGGGCGCCAGGGTGCATTTCCTGCAGCGCGCGGCCATACGCCCAATGGGTAGTGGCGCGGCGTCCGTCGAGCAGTCCGGCCTCGGCCAGAATAAAGGCACCGGTGCAGATGCCGGCCACGCGGCGCCAGGTGCCGCCATGCTGCTGCAGAAAATCGACCAGTTCGGCCGGCGTTGGATTACCCAGCGGATCGGTGACGCCCAGCACCACCAGGGTGTCCAGCCGGCCGGCCTCGCCGATCGCCTTGCAGGACACCGTCACGCCCATCGACGAGCGCACGCCGCCAGCCTCCAGCGCGTATTGTTCCACCGCATAGAAGGGCTGCTCCAGGCCGGCGTTGGCGAATTCGAATACCGATTGCGTGCCGAGCGCCAGCATTTGAAATCCGTCTGTCAGCAGATAGCCTATCCGGTGCATGCGCTACTCCAAATGAGAAATGAAGGAGACATCATAGCGTGCCTTGATGCCTTGTTGCGGGCGGAAGCCTATCCCAACAGGGAGAGCCGCCAAACGGCTTCACTGCGCCGATTTTTTGGCGTGACGCAGGTCGAACGCGATTTGCGCTTGTTGAATTTCAGCCTGGTATTTCAAGATCCACCGGGATAACGCGTTCATGGGATCCGCGACGCTCGCGCCCAGCGGGGTAACGCTGTACTCCACCGTCACTGGCGACGTCGGCAACACTTCGCGATGCACCATGCCGTTGCGCTCCAGATTTCTCAGGCATTGCGTTAATACTTTTTGCGAAATACCTTCGACCCGCCGCTTGATTTCGTTGAACCGCATCGGCCGCTCGATCAGGCCGTACAGAATCAAGTACGTCCACTTTTCCGCCAGCTGCAGGTCTTGCAGCATGGTCCTGGCATTGCAGGGGGTTAAACGTTCCTCCGGGATATTTTGCTTCTTCATGCGGTTTCCTTCTGGTTACTTAGTGTGAGGTCGGTACCTAATTGACACTAGGTTTCCATAATATATCATGGCCTCGTCTAACAAAATTTGGAAAGATCAGGATGAAACAGTTGATGAAATCGATACGCCTGCTGGGTCCCGGCGGCCCTGAAAAACTGGTGATGGTGGACGCGCCGATACCGGTGCCGAAAGCCGGCGAAGTCTTGGTTCGCGTGATGGCCGCATCGGTCAATGCGGTCGATCGCCGCGTCAGGGAAGGCTACC
>CAUPXZ010000011.1:0-141516 GCA_963515135.1 uncultured Duganella sp.
CCAAATTACTTAGCGAAAGGGCTTGCTATTCAAGACGGTATCTGACCCCGGGGTTTTACTTGAGCTTGCGGGCGATGTCGAGGGCGAAGTAGGTCAGCACGCCGTCGGCACCGGCGCGCTTGAAGGCCAGCATCGATTCCATCATCACTTTGTCGTGGTCCAGCCAGCCGTTTTGCGCGGCCGCCTTGATCATCGCGTATTCGCCGCTGACCTGGTAGGCGAACGTCGGTACCTTGAATTCATCCTTCACGCGACGGACGATGTCCAGGTAGGGCATGCCCGGCTTGACCATCACCATGTCGGCGCCTTCGGCCAGGTCGAGGCCGACTTCGCGCAGCGCTTCGTTGCTGTTGGCCGGGTCCATCTGGTACTGGTTCTTGTCGCCCTTGCCCAGGTTGGCCGACGAGCCGACCGCGTCGCGGAACGGGCCGTAGAACGCCGACGCATATTTGGCCGAGTAGGCCATGATGCGGGTGTGGATGTGGCCGGCGGCCTCCAGCGCTGCGCGGATGGCGCCGATGCGGCCGTCCATCATGTCCGACGGCGCCACCACGTCAACGCCGGCGTCGGCGTGGCACAGCGCCTGGCGCACCAGCATGTCGGTGGTGATGTCGTTGATGACGTAGCCGTTGTCGTCGATCAGGCCATCCTGGCCGTGGCTGGTGTACGGATCCAGCGCAACGTCGGTCAGGATGCCCAGCTCGGGGAAGGCTTGCTTCAGCGCCCGCACCGCGCGCGGCACCAGGCCGTCCGGATTGGTGGCTTCGACACCGTCCGCAGTTTTCTTCGCGGCGTCGATCACCGGGAACAGCGCCAGCACCGGGATGCCCAGCGATACGCATTCCTCCGCCACCTTCAGCAGCAGGTCGACCGAAACCCGCTCGACGCCCGGCATCGAGGCCACCGCCTCGCGCTGGTGCGTGCCTTCGAGGATGAACACCGGGTAAATCAAGTCCGCCGCCGTGATGACATTTTCGCGCATCAGCGCGCGCGAAAACGGGTCGCGGCGCATGCGGCGCATGCGGATGGCGGGGAATTGGCTTGAAACTTTACTCATTGCTATCACTTCCTGATTCTGGATTGGGCACCTCCGCAGCCGCGTCGTCGTCCTCGGACAGGCCGAACAACTCCAGGATCTTGTCGTTGGCCTCGTCGATGCCGATGCGCTTCAGCGCGGAGAACAGTTGCACGGTGAAAGGGAAGCCTTCGCCGTCTTCGTCGACGTAGCTGTCCAGCTTGGCTTTGGCCTGGCGCAGCACGTTGACCGATTCATTCCGGTTTAGTTTATCAACTTTCGTCAAAATGCAATGAATAGGCTTGCCGGTGGGGGCGAACCATTCCAGCATCTGTACGTCCAGCTCGGTGAACGGACGGCGCGAATCCATGATCAGCACCAGCGCGGCCAGCTGGTCGCGGCGCTGCACGTAGTCGCCCAGCAGGCGCTGCCAGTGCAGCTTGGCCGAACCGGACACCTCGGCATAGCCATAGCCCGGCAAGTCGACCAGCAGGGCTTCGATCTCATCCACGATGGTCGGGTCCTTGCGGTGCTGCGCCACATGCGCGCCGCCGATCGAGAAAAAGTTGATGTGCTGGGTGCGGCCCGGGGTCTTGGAGGCGAACGCCAGACCCTTCTGGTTGCACAAAATATTAATGGCGGTCGACTTACCGGCATTGGAACGGCCCGCAAAGGCGATCTCCGGCACCTGGGTGTCCGGGAGGTCGCGTAATTGGTTAACAGTAGTAAAGAAGCGGGCTTGCCAGAGTTTAGACATGGGGAAGTGGGGGAAAATGCAACACGTTAAGGCAGGTATTTTTTTAAGCTATTGTACAATGAGTAGTTACCTCGTGCCGCCTAGCACATTTCATGCTGCGTTGCCACATAGGTTCAAAAAACTTTTTAGACTCCTCCAAGGGTGCTTGAATGAATAGTGTGAATAGTATGTTTTCACCGCTTGTTAAATCCTTGCTCGTCGCCTTGCTGGCCGTAACGGCCACCGCCCACGCCGAAGACAAGAAGCCCGCCCAAGCTGCCGCCGCGAAAATCGATCCAGCCAAAGGCGCCACGCTGTACACCGATGGCGACGCCGCGCGCGGCCTGCCGGCATGCGTGTCCTGTCATGGCGCCGGTGGCAACTCCACCATCTCCGTCAATCCGAAACTGGCCGGCCAGCACGAAGGCTATCTGTACAAGCAGCTGGTGAATTTCACCACCGCCGACCGCAACCAGCCAGTGATGACCACTTTTGCCACCATGCTCAGCGATGAGGACAAGCACAACGTCGCGGCCTGGCTGGTGACCCAGAAGCAGAATCCGGGCGCGGCCAAGAACAAGGACACGGTCGAACTGGGCAAGAAGATCTACCGCGGCGGCATCGCCGAGAAGAGCGTGCCGGCCTGCGCCAGCTGTCACGGCGCCAACGGCGCCGGCATTCCGGTCCAGTATCCGCGCCTGTCGGGCCAGCACCAGGATTATACGATCGCGCAGCTGGGCCTGTTCAAGTCCGGCGCCCGCAAGAGCGTGGAAATGGCGCCGATCTCCAAGCGCATGTCCGACGAAGAAATGAAGGCCGTCGCGGATTACGTAGCAGGCTTGAAATAAAGTTGATTAAACCGCATCCCACGAATGCGGAACAGCGCAAAACAGGCAAAAAGAAGGGGGCGGCTGCGTGAGCAGGCTGCCCTTTTTGTTGGTATGCTCCCGCCTGCCATCACAAATTAAAGAATATGAATCCGCATGAGTAGCCCCAGCACCACCGGCATCCAGCTGAAAACCCGCCGCCCCCTCGTGGCTGAAATCGTCGAACTGATTTCGTCGATGCGCTTCGCCATCGCGCTGCTGGCGATGATCGCCATCGCCGCCGTGATCGGCACGGTGATGAAGCAGGGCGAGGCCTCGTCCAACTATCTGAACCAGTTCGGCCCGTTCTGGTACGAGGTGTTCCGCAAGGTCGGCCTGTACACCGTTTACTCGGCCTGGTGGTTCCTGCTGCTGATGGCGGCGCTGGTGATCTCGACCTCGCTGTGCATCGTGCGCAACGCGCCGAAAATGCTGAAGGACATGCGCAGCTGGCGCGAGAACGTGCGCGAGCAGTCGCTGCTGAATTTCCATCACAAGATGCAGTGGCGCTCGCCGCTGGCGCGCGCGGCGCTGGCGCAGCAAAGCGCGGCGCGCCTGAAGGACGCCGGCTATCAGGTCAAGCTGGTGGAAAAGGAGAACGGCACGCTGGTGGCGGCCAAGCAGGGCGCGGCCAACAAGTTCGGCTACATCTTCGCCCACGCCTCGATCGTGGTGATCTGCATCGGCGGCCTGCTGGATTCGGACGTGCCGATCCGCATGCAGGAATGGTTCCTCGGCAAAACGCCGTTCAAGGGCAGCGGCCTGATCTCGCAAGTGCCGCCGCAGCATCGCCTCAGCATCGGCAACCCCACCTTCCGCGGCAACACCATGATCCCGGAAGGGCAGACCAGCAACACCGCCATCCTGACCCGTCCCGACGGCGTGCTGATCCAGGAACTGCCGATCACCATCGACCTGAAAAAATTCACCATCGATTTCTACAGCACCGGCATGCCCAAGCTGTACGCCAGCGACGTCGAGGTGCGCAACAACGCCACCGGCGAAACCGTCAAGGCCACCATCGAGGTCAACAAGCCGCTGATCTTCAACGGCCTGGCGATCTACCAGTCCAGCTTTGAAGACGGCGGCAGCAAGCTCAAGCTGAAGGGCTACGCCATGCTGGGCGACGACGACAAGCGCTTCGACATGAGCGGCGAAGTCGGCGGCGCCACCACGCTGAACGATGAGTACACGGTCGAGTGGTCGGGCTTCCGCCCGTTCAACGTCGAGAACATCGGCGCCACCAACGACCCGCGCTCGGTCAAGCAGGGCCGCAGCCTGCAGGAAGAACTGGCGCAGAGCCTGGACAAGCACACCGGTTCGGCCGGCAAGAACGCCGTCAACAAAGACCTGAAAAACATCGGCCCGAGCGTCAGCTACAAGCTGCGCGACAAGACCGGCCAGGCGCGCGAATTCAATAACTACATGCAGCCGGTCACCATCGACGGCGCCACCGTGTTCCTGGCCGGCATGCGCACCAACCCGGCCGACAACTTCAGCTACCTGCGCATTCCGGCCGACGACGCGCACGGCCTGAACGAATGGATGCGCCTGCGCGCCGCGCTGCAGAATCCGCAACTGCGCGCGGCCGCCGCCAGGCGCTACGCCGACCGCGCCACGCCCAATTCGCCCAACAGCGCCATGCGCGATACCTTGCAGGCGTCGGCCGACAAGAGCCTGAGCATCTTCGCCGGCAACCAGCAGGGCGGCGGTTTCATGGCGGTGTCGCAATTCCTGTCCAAGGTGCCGGCCGAGGCGCAGGAGAAAACCGTCGACGCCTTCATGAAAATCCTCAACGGCAGCCTGTGGGATTTGTGGCAGATCGCCCGCGCCAAGGACGGCCTGGCGCCGGTCAGCGAAGACGAGAACCACGCGCGCTTCCTGCAACTGGCCACCAATGCGCTGTCGGACGTGGCGCTGTACGGCGCACCGGTGTTCCTGCAGCTGGATGAATTTACCGAAATCAAGGCCTCGGTGTTCCAGGTTACCCGGTCGCCGGGCAAGAACGTGGTGTATCTTGGTTGCCTGTTCCTGGTGCTGGGCGTGTTTGCCATGTTCTACATCCGCGAACGCCGCCTGTGGATCTGGCTGAAGGACGACGGCCACGGCGCCGAGGCGCTGATGGCCATGAGCACCCAGCGCAAAACGCTGGACTTTGAGAAAGAATTTGAAACACTGAAGGCAAAGTTGCCGCAATCGGCAGCATAAGCAGGAGAAACGAATGGAACTGACCCAATCCCAGCAAGCCGCGCAGACGTATCAGCAGGCGCCCGGCTATTTCAAACGTCTGACGGTGGTCGACTGGCTGTTCGCGCTGGCGCTGCTGGCCGGCGCCATCTTCGGCCTGAACCGCTACGGCCACTTCATGGACATCTACGAGCAGGGCATCCTGCTGCTGGCCGCGCCGACCTTTGCCGCGCTCGGCTGGCACTGGAAGCCGGTACGCTGGCTGATGCCGCTGATCGCGCTGCTGTCGCTGTGGGCGATTTCGATGTACGCGGGCCAGCTGGATAACGGCAGCAAGAAATTCTGGCTGCGCATGATGCTGTCGAGCCAGTCGGCGGTGCTGTGGATGAGTGTGATGTTCGTCATCTCCACCGTGTTCTACTGGATCGGCTTTATCGGCCGCTCCGAGTCCGCCTCCAGCATCGGCACCAAGCTGAGCTGGGCCGCCGTGGTGCTGGGCTGGACCGGCATGATGGTGCGCTGGTACGAGTCCTACCTGATCGGTGCCGACGTCGGCCACATCCCGGTCTCCAACCTGTACGAAGTGTTCATCCTGTTCTCGCTGATCACCGCGATGTTCTACCTGTACTTCGAACAGCGCTACGCCACCCGCCAGATGGGCCCGTTCGTGCTGCTGGTGATCTCGGCGGCGATCGGCTTCCTGATGTGGTACACCACCTCGCGCAACGCCGCCGACATCCAGCCGCTGCTGCCGGCGCTGCAAAGCTGGTGGATGAAGATCCATGTGCCGGCCAACTTTATCGGTTATGGCAACTTTGCCCTGGCGGCCATGGTGGCCGCAGCCTATCTGCTGAAGACCTCGGGCTACCTGAAGGACCGCCTGCCGTCGGAAGAAGTGCTGGACGATGTGATGTACAAGGCCATCTCGGCCGGCTTCGCCTTCTTCACCATCGCCACCATTCTGGGCGCGCTGTGGGCGGCCGAAGCGTGGGGCGGCTACTGGTCGTGGGATCCGAAGGAAACCTGGGCGCTGATCGTCTGGCTCAACTACGCGGCCTGGCTGCACATGCGGCTGATGACCGGCCTGCGCGGCCGTCCGGCAGCGTGGTGGGCGCTGGTGGGCCTGCTGGTGACGACCTTTGCTTTCCTGGGCGTCAACATGTTCCTGTCCGGTCTGCACTCCTACGGTAAATTGTAAACAGAAGTTTAAAACTGGCTCTGCTAGATTGGTGTAAGGTTAGCCCTGACACGAATCTACCGGAGCCATCCATGCTGATCAAGCGCAGTCCCAACGGCATCGACCTGCCGTATTCCTCGGAAATCACGCCGCGCGCGCTGTACGAATCGCGCCGCAGCTTCATGAAGCAGATCGCCATGGGCGCGCTCGGCAGCGCCGCGCTGCTGGAGATGGCGCAGCGCGAAGCGTTCGCGCAGGGCGCCGGTGCCAAGCTGCCCGCCAGGCTGAATCCGGCCTTCTCGGCGCTGGACAAGCAGACGCCGTTCAAAGATGCGTCCACCTATAACAACTTCTACGAATTCGGCACCGACAAGAGCGAGCCGGCGATGTATGCCGGCACGCTGAAAACCCGGCCGTGGACGGTCGCCATCGAAGGCGAGGTCAAGAAGCCGATGACCTTGGACCTCGACGCGCTGCTGAAGCTGGCGCCGCTGGAGGAGCGCGTCTACCGCCTGCGCTGCGTGGAAGGCTGGTCGATGGTGATCCCGTGGATCGGCTATTCCTTCTCCGAAATCATCAAGAAGGTTGAGCCGACCGGCAACGCCAAGTATGTGGAATTCGTCACGCTGGCCGACAAGAAGCAGATGCCGGGCGTCGGCAGCCGCGTGCTGCAATGGCCGTACACCGAAGGCCTGCGCCTCGACGAAGCCAACCATCCGTTGGCGCTGCTGACCTTCGGCATGTACGGCGAAGTGCTGCCGAAGCAGAACGGCGCGCCGGTGCGCATGGTGCTGCCGTGGAAATACGGCTTCAAGTCGGCCAAGTCGATCGTCAAGATCCGCTTTGTCAAAGAGCAGCCGCGCACCTCGTGGAATCTGTCGGCGCCGAGCGAATACGGTTTCTACTCGAACGTCAATCCGGATGTCGATCACCCGCGCTGGTCGCAAGCCTCCGAGCGCCGCATCGGCGAAGACGGCTTCCTGTCGCGCAAGCGCAAGACGCTGATGTTCAACGGCTATAACGACGTCGCCCCGCTGTACGCCGGCATGGACCTGAAGAAATTCTACTGATGCTGACCACGAAACAAGTCAGCTGGTTCAAGGGCGCCGTATTTGTCGCCGCACTGATCCCGCTGCTGCGCATGGTCTACCTGACGGTGACCGACCAACTGGTCGATCCGCTGGAATTCATCACGCGCGGCACCGGCGACTGGACCTTGTACTTCCTGTGCTTTACGCTGGCGGTGACGCCGTTGCGGCGGCTGAGCGGCTGGAATTGGCTGATCAAATTGCGCCGCATGCTGGGCCTGTACACCTTCTTCTACAGCCTGCTGCATTTCACCACCTTTCTCTGGTTCGACCACTTCTTCGACCTCGGCGAGATGTGGAAGGACGTGCTGAAGCGGCCCTTCATCACGGTCGGCTTCATCGCCTTCGTGCTGCTGATTCCGCTGGCGCTGACCAGCACCAACGGCATGATCAAGCGCCTCGGCGGCAAGCGCTGGCAATGGCTGCACCGGCTGATCTACCTGATCGCGCCGCTGGCGGTGCTGCACTTCTGGTGGATGAAAGCTGGCAAGCACAATTTCACCCAGCCGATTATTTTCGGCGCGATCCTCGGCGCCTTGCTGTTGATGCGCCTATGGTGGGCCGTCCGCAAGGCGAAGTGAAAATTCGACAGTGCGCTGTGGAATATTCTTATAGGCAACTTTATTGCCTTGCGGTTACAATCGCCGCATGGATAAATTCTCTGAGGCACAACCCAGGCATCGTGGATTAAGCGAGCGCTGCCGGAAAGCTTGCTAGGCATGGCGGCATGGCCGGGCCTCAGGCGCGTGTTGCAGGCGATCGCGGTCGCGTTGGTCTGTTATGCGCTGAGCCTGAGCGCGCCGCTGGTCCGGTTGCAGCTGGCCGCGACGGACCAGGCCTTCGCCGCGTTGCGGGCTTGGCGGCCTGCGCCGTCGGCCGAGACGTCGCCGGTCATTATCGTCGGCGTTGACGCCGCCTCGATCAGCGCCAGCGGCAAGCCGCTGGCGCTGATGCTGGACGAATTTGCCGATCTGCTTGACGGTCTTGGCAGCGGCCAGGCGCGCGCCGTCGGCATCGACCTGATGTTCCCCAACCAATCCTACGAACAGCTGCAACCGGGCGCCAGTCGCCGGCTGGCGCTGGCGATCGCGCGGCTGCGCAGCCAGGCGCCGCTGGTACTGGGACTGGCCGGCGCGCAGGCGGCCGGCGGCGATGCCGGACCGCTGTACGCCGCCATGGCCGGCGCGGACGGTCTGGCCTCGTTGCAGGTGCCGCTCGACCGCGACGGCCGTCTGCGCCGCATCGAGGTCACAACCGCGATGCGCGCCGCCGGGCTGGAACCGCTGTCGCTGCGCCTGGCGCGGCAACTCGGCGTGCCGGCGCGGACCGGCATGGTCGATTATGCGCAAGGCGCACCCTATGCCTATTTGCCGCTGCACCGCGTGGTCGCGCTGGCGCGCGCACACGACCAGCGCGAATTGCAGCGCCTGTTTGCCGGCAAGGTGGTGCTGGTGGGCGCGGTGCTGCCGGACGTCGACCGCCAGCAACTGGCGTTGCCGCTGGCGCAATGGGAGCAGGCCGGCAGCAGTGCCGGCGTGGTGTTCCAGGCGCAGGCCGTGCGCAGTCTGCTGACGCAACGGATGATCGCGCCGCAGCCGTGGCTGGAGGCGCTGGCCGCCGTCGCCGCCGCGTTGATCTGCTGGCCGCTGCGCCGCCGTGCGGCCGTGGCGACCGTCACGGCGCTGTCGCTGGCCGTGCTCGCCGCAGCCGCCAGCATCGGCCTGCTGCACCGGGGCTGGCATGCGTCGCCGCTGGCGGCCTGGCTGGCGCTGGCGGTCTGCGTCGGCGCCGCCTGGTGGCAGGCCTTCTGCCACCATCGTGCCGAGCAGCGTCGCGTCAAGGAAATCTTTGCCGGCTATGTCAGCCCGGCCATTCTTGATACCATCCTCAGCGGCGCGTTGCGCGCCGGCGGCGGCCAGCGCGCGCCGCTGGCGTTCCTGTTTGCCGATATCCGCGGCTTTACCGCGTTCTGCGCCGGCCATCCGCCGGAACAGGTGATCGCCTTCCTCAACCGCTACTACGCCGCCATCACCGTGCCGCTGCACCGGCATGGCGGCACCATCGACAAATTCAGCGGCGACGGCATCATGGTGTTCTTCGGCGCACCGCTGCCGAGCGACAATCCGTGCCGCGACGCGCTGCTGGCCGCCGTCGGCATGTTCGAGGCGCTGGCACAGCTGAACCGCGAGCTGGCGGCCGAAGGCACCGCGCCGGTGCGCATTGGCGTCGGCATCGCCTACGGCGACGCGGTGCTGGGCAATGTCGGCTCGGCGCAGCGCCACGACTATACCGCCACCGGCGCCAGCACCACGCTGGCCGCCCACATCCAGCAGCACTGCAAGGAAGTGCCGCATGACTTGCTGATCGAGCGCGGCGCGTTTGAGCGGGCCGCGCCCGCCGCTGCGCTGGCCGCGCAATTTGAATTCCTCCACGTCGGATTGAAAAAACATGGTTACGTTGAATTGGCTGCTTATCTTGCGCCGGCCGTGCCGGCTGCTGTTGCTGTTGCTGTCGCTTAGCCTGCTGGCTGGTCCCGCGCTGGCTGGCGCCGATGCGGTGGTGACGGCCTTGCACGGCGATGCCTGCCATGGCGACGGCGCGCTCAAGCGCTTCGATCAGCTGGCGTATCAGCAGCGCATCGCACTGGCGGACGGCGCGCAGCTGGTGCTGGTCGACCTGCGCAGCGCGCAGCAATTTGTGCTCAGCGGCCCCGGCCAGTTTGTGTTTGACCGCGATGGCGTGCGGCAGCAGGCCGGCAAGGGCAGTGTGCAGCGCAAGCAACTGGCCGACGCTTATCGCGGCATCGAGGTGGGCGGGGCCGCCACCGATGCCGGCGCCACGCTGCGCGCGGCCGAACCGGCAGCACAAGACTGGCCGCCACTGCCGGCCGACCAGCAGGACGAACGCATCATGCCGCAGGGCGCCACCTTGCGCTGGCCGCTGCGGCCGCATAGCGGCGCCTGGCAACTGCGGATCACCGAACTGGATGGCCGCGTGGTCTATCAGGCCGCCGTCACGCGCAATCAGCTGCTGCTGCCGCCGGCGCTGACGCTGCAGCCTGACCATGATTACCGGCGCGAACTGGAATGGCGCAGCGCCAGCGGTGTCATGCAATCCAGTGCCGCGCTGCTGCGCACGCTGTCGGCGGCGCAGGCGCAGCAAGTGAAGGCCCTGGCGCCGGCGGCCGATGCACCGGCGTCAGAGCTTCTATTGCATGCGCTCTGGCTGCGCTCGCTGGGCATGCGCAGCCTGGCGGACACCACGGCTTGTCCCCCTCTATCTTCTTGCTCACCATGAAAAACTCGTATCGCCCACTACGGCACGGCCTGGCCTGTGTCCTGATTGCCGTCGGCACTGCCGCTGTCACGCCTGCTCATGCCCAGTTCGACTGGCTGCGCAAGGTGGCTGGCGCAGCCAATCCGCGCATGGCCCAGCTGGAGGAATTTAGTCGCCTGTACGCCATGGGCGACTACGTGGCCGCCGCGACAATCGCCGAGGCGCTGGTCAGCGACGATCTGAAAGCGCGCAGTTCGCCTTTGAATATGCTTCACTCCAACCACGCCCAGTTGCAGCAATCGGCCGGCATGGCAGCGAAGGCGCAGGCCGACGCCAAAAACTATGCGCGCGCGCTGGAGCTGTTGAAGCTGCAGGTCGACGCGGTGCCGGCCATGGCGCGGCCGATGGCGGCCATGTCGCTGATGCCGGTCCGGCTGGAAATGGCCCGGCTGCATGTGTTGTTGCAGCAACCGCAGGAGGCGCGCGCCATCTATCAGGATTTGCTGAGCTCGCCGTTGCTGGCACCCAGCGGCATGGCGCAGGAAGTCCATGCCCGGCTGGGCCGCCTGGCGATGCAACAAGGCGACTGGGGGCTGGCCGAACAGCAACTGCTGATCGCCATCGATGACAACCGCAGCGCGCCGCCCAACGCGCTGGCGGCGTTCAGCGAACTGACCAACGCCCTCGCCGCCGCCCGCGAAATGGCGGCGTCGCTACAGGATCAGCGTCTGGTCACCGACGCCGACGGCGAACTGCTGGCCGGCGGCAGTGGCGACGTCATCCTCAAGGAACTGCTGGCGCTGGAAAGCCCTCAGACCGATCTGGCGGAGGTGTACTGGCGCAGCGGCAACCGCGCGGCGCTGGTCGACTTCTATCAAGCTCGCTTCAGTCGTTATGCCGAGATGGCCCAAGCCCGCGCCGCCAGCGGCGGCCTTGGCGGCACCGCCAACCGCAAGCTGGAGCTGCAATATGCGCGCATCGGCATGCTGCTGGCGGCCGCCGGTGTGGACGACCTGGCGGCGCCGGCATTCGAGCGCGCGCTGCAACTGAACGCCACGCGCCTGCAGGCGATGCAGAACACCTTTTTGCCGGAAGCCCTGGCGGCCAGTCTGCGCGCGCGGCGTGAGTTGCTGAACCTGGCGTTGTCGCTGCAACTGGGGCGGCGCCAGCCTTCGCCGGCCGGCGAGCAAGCCTGGTTGGGCCTGGCCCTGCAAGCCAAGGGGCTGCACGGCGAGCTGCTGGCCGAGCGTGTGCACGCGGTGGCCGTCTCCGACGATGCCGACGTGGCGCGGCTATGGGCGGACATGCACGCCTTGCAGGGCGAGGCCGCGCTGAGCCGCCGCTCCGAACTGAGCGTGCAGTTGCAGCAGCGGCTGGCGCCGGCCTTGCAGGTGGCCAGGCTGGGGCAGGGCGGCGAGTTCCTCAGTGCTGTGCGCCAGCGTCTGCAAGGCGCGCGCCTGTTGTCGGTGCTGGTGTACACGCCGTTCGACTTCGCGCGCCAGGCCTCCGGCACGCCGCGCTACCTTGGCATGCTGGTGGGCGCGCAGGAGTTCAAGGCGGCCGACCTGGGCGAGGCTGCCGCCATCGACCGCCAGCTGACCTTGCTGCGTGCCGAGCTGGCGACGCCGCCGAAGAGCAACGCGCGCCCTGCGGTGCCGGCGGCGGCGCGCGCGCTTTACCAGCAATTGCTGCAACCGCTGGCCGGCAAACAGCTGGCGGCCGGCGCCTATATCGCCGACCTCGACGGCGCACTGGGCCTGTTGCCGCTGGAAGCGCTGACGGATGGTGCCGGCCGCTACCTGATCGATAGTACCGAGTGGCGCTACGTCAGCTCGGCGCGGGTGCTGTTGCGCGACCTTCCGGCCACCCACGGCGGCGGCCAGGCGCTGGTCATGGCCAGCCCAGGCTTTGACGCTGCCGCCCCGGCCGGCGCCGCGCCGGCCTTGCGCGGCACATTGAGCCCGGCGCTGCGCTCGTTGCGCTTTGCCGCGCTGCCGGAAACGCTGGAAGAAGGCCGGCTGGTGGCGGCCGCGCTGGGCCGCGCCGGCGCCCAGGTCGAACTGGCCAGCGGCGATGACGCCACGCCACAGCGGCTGCTGCGCAGCCACGGACCGCGCTATCTGCACATCGCCAGCCACGGCTTTTTCCTGGAGGAGGCGGGGATCGAACTGCGCGACGTGCGCGGCCGCGACGGCCGTGACTACACGCTGGCCACCGTCAACAACGGCTTGAGCGGCGGCATCGCGCTGGCCGGCGCCAACCGCAGCCTGGGCGGCGACGGCCACGGCGAGGGGCTGCTGCTGACCGCGCAGCTACGCCAGCTGGACCTGCGCGGCACCGAACTGGCGGTGCTGTCGGCGTGCGAGACCGGCGTCGGCTCGCCGCGCATCGGCGAAAGCATCGAAAGCCTGCGCCAGGCGCTGGAGGTGGCCGGCGCGCGCAGCAGCGTGACCTCGCTGTGGCGCGTGGCCAGCGCCGAAACGCGCGACACCATGGTGGCGTTCTACGAGCAGCTCGGCAAGGGACGCGGCAAGGCGGCGGCGCTGCGTCAGGCCAAGCTGGCCATCAAGAGCAAACAGGCGCATCCGTTTTACTGGGCGCCGTTCATCGTCAGCGGCGCTGACTGAGTGTATGATCGGCATTTAATTTTTCTGCGGAAATATGTCTATTGTGACCGAGGCCGGCATTTCGCCGGCGCTGCGCGCGCTGGCGGACAGCGGCGAGCGCCGCCACTATCCGCGCCGCACGCGCTTCATCAGCGAGGGCGATGAAGGCAAGGCGATCTACATCATGCTGGCGGGCGAAGTGAAGGTGTTCACGTCCGATCTGGACGGCAAGGAATTCCTGTTCGGCACCTATGGCCCCGGCACCATCCTCGGCGAGATGGCGCTGGACGGGCAGGCCCGCAGCGCCTCGGTGACGGCGCTGACCGATGTACAGTGCGCGGTGGTGCCGGTGGAGGTGCTGCGGCAGCGCGTCAGCGCCGACCCGGCGTTTGCGCTGGAACTGATCCAGACGCTGATCCAGCGCAGCCGCAACACCACCACCTACGCCCGCCGGCTGGCGCTGGACAGCGCCTACCAGCGGCTGGCGGCGCTGCTCAATGAGCTGGCGGTGGCGCAGGGCGATGTGCGCGTGGTGGCCGAGCCGCTGAGCCAGCAGGCCATCGGCGAACGCATCGGCACCTCGCGCGACATGGTCTCCAAGCTGTTCAAGGACCTGGTCAAGGGCGGCTACCTGCGCCACGAGAAAAACAAGCACATCACTTTGCTGGGCAAACTGCCGCCCAAATGGTAATGCGGGCGTGGCGGTGTTGCTGTCGAAAAATCGACAAATCCATGGCTGATTAGGCGCGTGGCTTGCGGGGCGTGAGTGCCGAGAATGGCACTCACCGGTTGGCGATCGTCGCCAACGCCACAGGAGCCCGCCATGCCACGTTATTCCCTGCATTCCGCCATCGGCCTGATGGCCTTCGCCCTCGTCATGCTGAGCGGTTGCGCCGCCACCCGCCCGGCGCTGGACCGCCATGCCAGCGTGCCGCCCGCCAAACTGGAAGCGGCGCGCGACGCCGTCGACGGCACGCGCAACACCAATGCCGTGCTGTACCAGCTGGCCACGGCGGGATCGGCCGCCTGCGCCGAATCCGATCCGCATTACCGCGCACCGTTCTCCATGCTGTTCAATGCCGGCTCGATCCCGGACCTGGAGATGCGCAACGCGCTCTACGCGGTGCTGGGCGTCGACCAGCACCCGCTGCTGCAGGCGCACGCGCCGTCGCTGCAACAGTACGATGGTGCCGAGATCGCTGCCATCAATGGCCAGTCGGCCGATGAGCAGAACAAGCTGATCCAGATAGTCGAACAGGCGGTGGACGCCAATGCCGACTTGAATGTGACCCTGGCCGATGGCCGCAAGCTGGTGACGCGCGGCCTGTCGGCTTGCCCGACCCAGGTGCTGACCGCCTACTTCGCGCCGTTGAAGGAAGCGCTGCTGGTGGGTTACAAGGATGTCACGCCGAAAGGCTGGTCGCAGCTGGCGCGCAACCGCGACGAGCATGCTTTCGTGCTGGCGCGCTCGGTCTACTTCACCGCCGGCGAAGGACGCGCCAAGCTGCGCAACGCGCTGTATGCCGGCGCTGCCGCCAACGGCGCGCTGCGGGCCTTGACCTTCGGTCTCAGCGCTATCGTGATGGATGCCAAGAGCGCCGCCGTGCGCGCCCGCCGCGCCGCCAACCGCAGCGATGCCGACATCTTTGCCGTGCAGCTGATGACCGCCGCCGGCTTCAATCCGGCCGCCGCCGCCAGCTTCGCCGAACACTCGCTGAAGGAAAGCGCCGCCTGGCCGGCCGACTGCGACGAGCTGAAATTCGATCAACAACGCTACGCCGATCTGTTGCGCCATCTGTAGACACTGGCAGGCGCCAGTCGCAGACGTAAAAAAAGCGGCGCACCAGGCGCCGCTTGCTGCGCAAGGTTGTCGATTACTTCAGCAACGATTCCAGCGCGTACAGGTCGGCCGGGTTCTCGCGCTTGCGCACCAGATGCGGCACGTCGCCGTCGACGATCACCTCGGCGGCGCGGCCACGGGTGTTGTAGTTGGAGGCCATGGTCATGCCGTAGGCGCCGGCAGTGTGCATCACCAGCAGGTCGCCGGCGGCGATCGCCAGCGAGCGGTCGCGCGCCAGCCAGTCGCCGGATTCGCAGATCGGCCCGA
This sequence comes from uncultured Duganella sp., assembly GCA_963515135.1. GTDB lineage: Bacteria > Pseudomonadota > Gammaproteobacteria > Burkholderiales > Burkholderiaceae_D > Rugamonas. The sequence continues at coordinate 15,059 of CAUPXZ010000011.1, forward strand.
CCACGTCGTACACGGCCGCGTCGGCGCCGCCTTGCACCACCGGCTGCATATCCATCCACGCCTGGTACAGCGCGGGGCGGGCCATATCGTTCATCGCCGCGTCGACGATGCAGAAATTCTTCTCTTCGCCATGCTTGAGGAACTCGACCTTGGTCAGCAGCACGCCGGTGTCGCCGACGATGGAACGGCCCGGTTCGAAGATGACCTTGATCGCCTGGCCATTGTGGCGCTCGGTGCGCCAGGCGTCGATTTTGGCGAATAGGCGGCCCAGGTAGTCGCCCACCGGTACCGGCGCCGCTTCGCCTGCTTCGCGGTAGTTGATGCCGATGCCGCCGCCGATATCCAGGTGGTGCAGCACGATGCCTTCCGCGCCCAGCTGGTCGATCAGCTCGATCAGGCGGTCCAGCGCTTCCAGCAGCGGCGCGTCGTCCAGCAGCTGCGAGCCGATGTGGCAGTCGATGCCCGAAACTTCCAGATGCGGCAGCTGGGCGGCGGTGCGATAGGTGTCCAAGGCGTCGTCAAACGCCACGCCGAATTTGTTGGCCTTCAAGCCGGTGGCGATGTACGGGTGGGTCTTGGCGTCGACGTTCGGGTTGACGCGCAGCGAGATGCGGGCTTTCTTGCCCATCGCGCCGGCCACCTCGTTCAGGCGATGCAGCTCGGGGATCGATTCGACGTTGAAGCACAGGATGTCGTGGCTCAGCGCCAGGCGCATTTCTTCCACGCTTTTGCCGACGCCGGAGAAGATCACCTTCTTCGGATCGCCGCCGGCCGCCAGCACGCGCAGCAGTTCGCCGCCGGAGACGATGTCGAAACCGGCGCCCTGGCGTGCCAGCAGGTCGAGGATGGCCAGATTCGAGTTGGCCTTCATGGCGTAGCACACCAGTGCATCGCGGCCCTGGCAGGCGTCGGCGTAGGCGGCGAAATTGGCCAGCAGCGCGGCCTTGGAGTAGACATAGGTCGGCGTGCCGAACTGCTCGGCGATCGCGCTCAGCGAGGCGCCTTCGGCGTGCAGCACGCCGTCTTTATACGAAAATTGCGACATAGAAATTATTGTTGTGGGGCGGTGGGCACCGGAATGGCGGTGGGGGCAGCAGCGCCGCTCTTGGCGGCTGGCTTGGCTGCGGGAGGCTTGGGCAGGTACAGCGGGCCGGGTTGGCCGCAGCCGCTCAGCAATACGCTCAGGCACAGGGTAGATGCGCCGATAATCAAACGGAAAGTAGACTTCACGATAGAATCACGAATTATATTAAGTGCAGATACTGGAGTGTAGCATGGGCGAATCAGAATTCCTGGCGCAAGCCGAAGCCACCTTGGACGCCATCGAGGCGGCCCTGGACCGTTTGAACGATGCCGACATGACCGATGTCGAGTGCAGCCGCAGCGGCAATGTGCTTGAAATCGAGTTCATCGACAATGGTTCCAAGATCATCGTCAACAGCCAGGCGGCGATGCAGGAGCTGTGGGTGGCCTCGCGTTCCGGCGGCTACCACTACCGCCAGAAGGATGGCCAGTGGCTCAATACCCGCGACGGCTCCGAGCTGTTTGCCACCCTGTCCGAAGAAGTCACGAAACAGGGCGGCGCGCCGGTCGTGGTGTCGCCCGACGCTTAAGCTTAGAACAGCTCGTTCTTGACGGCGTCCTTGGCCTTTTCCTCGGCCGGGGTGCCGTGCCCCGGCGCATCGAGGTTGTTGACCCCCATGCCCGGCGGATTCTCCGCATAGTAGTACTCATCCCCCACCAGCATCACGCCTTCCGGCACCGCGCGTTCCTCGATCGGGATGCTCTTCAGCGCTTTCTGCATGTAGTTGATCCAGATCGGCAGCGCCAGGCCGCCGCCGGTTTCGCGGTTGCCCAGGTTTTTCGGCTGGTCGTAGCCGATCCAGGCGATGCCCACCAGCTTCGGCTGGTAGCCGGCAAACCAGGCATCGATCGAATCGTTGGTGGTGCCGGTCTTGCCGGCCAGGTCGCGCCGGCCCAGCGCGTTGGCCTTGGCGGCGGTGCCGTAGCGCACCACGTCCTTCAGCATCGAATCCATCAGGAAGGCGTTGCGCTCGTCAATCACGCGGTTCTTCTCGTCGCCGGCCTGGTCCGGATGGGCTTGCGACAGGATCTTGCCGTCGGCGTCGGTCACTTTCGAGATCAGGTAGGGGCTGATCTTGTAGCCGCCGTTGGCGAACACCGCGTAGGCGCCAGCCATCTGCAGCGGCGTTACGTTGCCCGCGCCCAGCGCCAGCGTCAGGTAGGGCGGGTTCTTGTCGGCGTCGAAGCCGAAGCGGGTCGCGTATTCCTGGCCGTACTTGGCGCCGATGCGGTGCAGGATGCGGATCGAGATCATGTTCTTGGACTTGGTCAGGCCCTTGCGCATGGTCATCGGACCGTCGTACTTGCCGTCGTAGTTCTTCGGTTCCCAGGCCTGGCCGCCGGTCTGGCCGGCGTCGAACGAGATCGGCGCGTCGTTGATGACGGTGGCCGGCGACAGGCCACGCTCCAGCGACGCCGAATAGATGAACGGCTTGAATGACGAACCCGGCTGGCGCCAGGCCTGGGTCACATGGTTGAACTTGTTGCGGTTGTAGTCGAAGCCGCCGACCATGGCCTTGATCGCGCCGTCGGTGGTGCTGGCCGAAACGAAGGCTGCTTCGATTTCCGGCATCTGCGCCACCAGCCAGTCCTTGCCGTCCTGCAGCACGCGGATCACCGCGCCACGACGGATGCGCTTGTTGGGCGGGTTTTTATCCGACAGCCACGAGCGGCCTTGCTCCAGGCCGGCGCCGCTGATCTTGATTTCCTCGCCCGAGGCGGTGACGGCGGTGATCAGCTGCGGCGTCGCCGACAGCACCACGGCGGCGATCAGGTCGTCGTTGTCCGGGTGCTCGGCCAGCACGGTTTCGATGGCGTCGTCGGCCTCTTCCTTCTTGGCCGGGATGTCGATATAGGCTTCCGGGCCGCGATAGGCGTGGCGCCGCTCGTAGTCCATCACGCCCTTGCGCAGCGCCAGGTAGGCGGCGTCCTGGTCGGCCTTGGTGATGGTGGTGAACACGTTCAGGCCGCGGGTGTAAGTGTCCTCTTTAAATTGTTCGTACACCAGCTGGCGCGCCAGCTCGGCCACGTACTCGGCGTGCACGCCGAATTCGCTGCTGTCGGTCTTGACCTTCAGGTCCTCGGCCTTGGCGGCCTCGTACTGCTTGTCGCTGATGTAGCCCAAATCATGCATGCGCTGCAGGATGTATTGTTGACGGGTGCGCGCGCGCTTTGGATTGACGACCGGATTGTAAGCCGATGGTGCTTTCGGCAGGCCGGCCAGCATGGCGGCCTCGGCCACGCTAATGTCGCGCAGGTTTTTGCCGAAGTAGATTTGTGCGGCGGACGAGAAGCCGTAGGCGCGCTGGCCCAGGTAGATCTGGTTCATATAGACTTCCAGAATCTGATCCTTGGTCAGGTTTTTTTCGATCTTCCATGCCAGCAGCATTTCGTAGACTTTACGCTTGATCGTCTGCTCGCTGGACAGGAAGAAGTTACGCGCCACCTGCTGGGTGATGGTCGATGCGCCCTGCTTGCCGCCGCTGCCGACCGCGTTGTGCAGCGTGGCGCGCAGGATGCCGGTGTAGTCGACGCCGCCATGCTCGTAGAAGCGGTCGTCCTCGATCGCCAGCACGGCTTTTTTCATCACGTCGGGAATGTCCTTGATGCGCACCAGGTTGCGGCGCTCCTCGCCGAACTCGCCGATCAGCACATTGTCGGCCGAGAAGATGCGCAGCGGCATCTTTGGCCGGTAGTCGGTCAGCGTGTCGATTTCGGGCAGGTTGGGGTAGGCGATGGCCAGCCCGAACACCACCAGCAGCACGCCGGTCACGCCCAGGCCGGCAACCGACAGGCCGGCCAGCAGGAAGAAACGGGACGCGGTTTTGCGCGGTTTCGATGGAGTTGGAGTTTCCGAATTATTAGAGGTCATGCAGTTCGATCTTCCGGTTAATTGTCGCGGCCATTATAAGCGAGCCGGCGGGCCGCCTTAAGTGTGGCGAAACCCGCACACACGTTCAATTGTGCACAATAGAAATACCTTTACACTTAAATAGGCTCGATTTAATGTACAGGCAGATATAAACCTTCTAAACGCAGGTTTTCGCGGGTTCTTTTATGCAAGCAGTTCGACATTATGCTCGGATGTACTGCAGGATAGGTGGCCTCCACGGCGCCGGAGGACTCGCATGATTGACCTCAAGACCTTGCTGGGCCAGGGCAACCCGCCGCTGGTCGGCATCGATATCTCCACTTCCAGCGTGCGGCTGGTGGAGCTGGCGCAGGGCGCCAAGGGCGAAATCCGGCTGGAGCGCTATGCCGCCGAGCCGCTGCCGCGCAACGCCGTCACCGACGGCAATATCGAAAACATGGACCAGGTGGTCGACACCGTGCGCCGGGTGTGGAAGAAAAGCGGCACCCGCGCCCGCCACGCCGCCCTCGGCATGCCGCCGGCTTCTGTTATCACCAAGAAAATTATTCTGCCGGCCGGCATGTCGGAAGACCAGCTGGAAATCCAGGTCGAGTCGGAAGCGAGCCAGTACATCCCGTTCGCGCTGGACGAGGTCAGCCTGGATTTCGACGTCATCGGCCTGGCCGCCAATTCCACCGAGGATATCGAAGTCATGCTGGCCGCCTCGCGCCGCGAGAAGGTCGAGGACCGGGTGGCGATCGCCGAAGCGTCCGGCCTCAAGGCGACCGTGATGGACATCGAATCCTATGCCGCCCGCGCCGCGCTGGACCGGCTGGTGGCGCAGTTGCCGGAAGGCGGCGCCGGCCAGGTGGTGGCGCTGTTCCAGATCGGCGCCCAGGTCACGCATATTTCCGTCATGCTGGACGGCGCCACCGTCTACGAGCGCGAGCAGCCATTCGGCGGCAACACGCTGACCCAGGACATCGTGCGCGCCTACGGCATGTCGTTCGACGAGGCCGAGGCGCGCAAGAAAACCGCCGACTTGCCGGCCAATTATCAGGCCGAGTTGCTGACGCCGTTCCTGGAGAGCGCGGCGCTGGAAGTGACGCGCGCCATCCAGTTCTTTTACACCTCCACCCCGTATACCCAGGTCGACCAGTTGTTCCTGGCCGGCGGTTGCGCGCTGATGCCTGGCCTGCTGGAGCTGGTGGCCAGCCGCACGCGCATCGCCAGCGCGGTGGCCTCGCCGTTCAAGGGCATGCAGATTGGTTCGGCGGTGCGCGAGTCGCAGCTGCGGCTGGACGCGCCGGCCTATCTGGTGGCCTGCGGCCTGGCCTTGCGGAGGTTCGGCTGATGATACGCATCAACCTGCTCCCGCACCGCGAAGAAAAGCGCAAGCAGAAGAAGCAAGCCTTCCATGCGCTGCTGGCGCTGGGCGGTGTGATCGGCATCGGCATCGTGCTGCTGGTGGGCGGCTACAACGCGCGCGCCATCGCGATTCAGGACGCGCGCAATCAGGAATTGAAAACCGCCATCGCCGGGCTGGATAAAAAGATCGTCGAGATTGCCACGCTGAAGCAGGAGATCGAGGGACTGAAGGCGCGCCAGCAGGCGGTGGAGGATTTGCAGGGCGACCGCAATCAGCCGGTTTATCTGCTGGATGAGCTGGTCAAGCAGACGCCGCCCGGCGTCTACCTGAAAGCCTTTCGCCAGGATGGGCAGCGGGTGGCCGTCAACGGCTATGCGCAGTCGCAGGAGCGGGTATCCGAGCTGTTGCGCAACCTGGCCGGCGTGTCGCCGTGGCTGGAACGGCCGGATCTGGTCGAAGTGAAGTCCACCGGACTGGGACAGGGCAAGACCGCCAAAAAAGTGGTGGAGTTCAACCTCAACGTGATGATCAAGCGGCCGCGCGACAAGGACCAGCCTGAAGACGGCGTCAAGGGCAAGCCCAGGGAGCGCAGCTGATGGCTTCCAAGGCTAACCTCAACCTCAATCTGAACGAACTGTTTGCCGGCCTGACCGAGCAGTTCCGCGATCTCAACGGCCGCCATCCCGGGCAGTGGCCGCTGGCGCCGCGCGTGCTGTGCGCCGTCGGCGTGGCGGCGGCGGTGTGCGTGGCCGGCTACTTCGGCTACTGGAGCTCTCAGTTCGAGGAGCAGCAGGCCGGGGCGCAGGCCGAAACCCGCTTGCGCGACGAGTACAAGATCAAGACCGCGCAGGCGATCAATCTGGATGCGCTGCGCGCGCAGAAGGCCCAGGTCGACCAGTACGTCGAACGCTTGCAGAAACAGCTGCCCAGCAAGGCCGAGATGGCGGCGCTGCTGACCGACATCAACCAGGCCGGCGCCGGCCGTGGCCTGCAGTTCGACCTGTTCAAGCCGCAGCAGGTGGTGATCAGGGATTATTACGCGGAGCTGCCGATCGATATCAAGATCAACGGCAGCTACCATGACATCGGCGCCTTCACCGGCGACATCGCCAATCTGCCGCGCATCGTCACGCTGAACAACCTGGCGCTGTCCACCGGTAAGGACGGCACGCTGACGCTGGAGGCGGTGGCCAAGACCTTCCGCTATCTCGATCCGGAAGAGGTGGCGGCGCAGCGCAAGGCCGCGTTGGAAAAGAAACGGGCGGCGAAAAAATCATGAAGACGCTGACCGCCACCTTGCTATTGCTGTTGCTGGCCGCCTGCGGCGACAGCGATGTGCAGGAAGTGCGCACCTGGATGAAGCAGGTCGATGCCCAGACCCAGGTGCGGGTGCCGCCGCTGGCCGAACCCAAGACCTTCATCCCCTTCGCCTACGCCAACAAGGATCAGCCGGACCCATTCAACCCCAACAAGCTGATGACCGAACTGGAACAGCAGGCCGCGCGCGGCGGCGCCAACGGTATTCATCCGGACACGCAGCGCCGCAAGGAGCTGCTGGAAAGCTACCCGCTGGACACCATCCAGATGGTTGGCACCATCGAGAAGAAGGGCGTGATCTACGCCGTGCTGCAGGTGGACCGCGCCGTGCATCAGGTGGTGCGGGGGCAGCATCTGGGACAGAACTACGGCGTCGTGACCAGCATTGATGAGAACAGCGTCAGCCTCAAGGAAATCGTCCAGGACGCCACCGGCGACTGGGTCGAGCGCCTGTCCAGGTTGGAACTGCAGGAAAGCAAGGAGACCACCAAATGATCGCTCATACCCTGGCCAGGCGGGCCTGGTCCGCCGCCGTTTGGGCGCCTGTGCTGGCATTGATGCTCGCCCTGCAGTTGGCCGCCGGCGCGCGCGCGCAGACGTCCGAGGCGCCGGCGGCCAACGCCATCGAATCGATCAGCGCCAACCAGCAGGGCGCCAACGTCATCGTCAAGATCGCGCTGAAGAACCCGCCGGTGGCGCCGCCGCTCAGCTTTGCCATCAGCAACCCGGCCCGCATCGCGCTCGATTTCGGCGCCACGGTCAACGCCACCGGCAAGAGCGTGCTGGAGTTCAACCAGGGCGAGCTGCGCGGCGTCAACCTGGTGCAGGCCGGCGAGCGTTCGCGGCTGGTGTTCAACCTGAAGCGTCCGCTCAACTACGCCACCGCCATCGACGGCAAGGCGGTGATACTGACCATCGACGGTTCCGGCGGCGTGGCCACGGCGGTCGATGGCAACGGCCTGCCGGCCGCGCCCTCAGCGCCGGCGCCGGCCGCCCGCCAGTTGTTGCGCGATCTCGACTTCCGCCGTGGCGCCAGCGGCGAGGGCCGGGTGGTGGTCGACCTGCCCAACAACCAGGTGGCGGTCGATGTGCGGCAGACGCCGACCGGCGTGGTGGTCGATTTCCTCAAGACCGGCGTGCCGGACAATCTGCGCCGCCGGCTCGACGTGGGCGATTTCGGCACGCCGGTAGCGCTGATCACCACCGTGCCGCAAGGCGAGAACACGCGCCTGACCATCGAGGCGCGCGGCCTGTGGGAGCAGACCGTCTACCAGAGCGGCACGCAACTGGTGGTGGACGTCAAGCCGATCAAGGAAGATCCGAACAAGCTGACGCAAGGCTCGCAGGGCTATCGCGGCGAGAAGCTGTCGTTCAATTTCCAGAATGTCGAGGTGCGCGCCGCCTTGCAGGCGATCGCCGATATTTCCGGCCTCAACATCATCACCAGCGACAGCGTGGCCGGCAACCTGACCTTGCGCCTGCGCGAAGTGCCGTGGGACCAGGCGCTGGACGTGATCCTGCAGGCCAAGGGTCTGGACATGCGCAAGAACGGCACGGTGATCTGGATCGCGCCCAAGGAAGAATTGCTGACCAAGGAAAAGCTGGAACTGGAACAGCGCGCGCAGATCGCCGACCTGGAGCCGCTGAAATCGGAAATCTTCCAGCTCAATTACCAGAAGGCCGAAGCCTTCAGAACCGTGTTCGGGCTGGAGGGCGGCGACGCCAAGAACCGCATCCTGTCCCGGCGCGGCAGCGCCATCATCGAGCCGCGCACCAACCAGCTGTTCGTCACCGACATCGCCGCCAGGCTGGACGACGTGCGCCGGCTGATCGCCAAGACCGACGTCGCCACCAAGCAGGTGCTGATCGAGGCCCGCATCGTCGAAGCCAGCGATACCTTTACCCGCAATCTCGGCGCCAAGCTGGGCTTTTCCGACATGCGTACCATCCGCGGCGGCGACACCGGTTACCAGATCGGCAACGGTAACACCCGTTTCGCCATCGGCGGCAATATGACCGGCATCGGCGAAAGCACCGGCCAGGTGGCGGTCACCGACAGCAGCTTCAACAACACCCAGTTCATCAATCTGCCGGCCGGCAATATCAATGGCGCGCAGGCCGGCAGTCTGGCGATCAGCCTGTTCTCGTCGGCAGCCAACCGCTTCCTCAACCTGGAGCTGTCGGCGTTGGAAGAGGACGGCACCGGCAAAATCATCTCCAGTCCGCGCGTGATTACCGCCGACAAGGCGGTGGCGCTGATCGAGCAGGGCATCGAACTGCCGTACCAGGTGGCCACCAGCAGCGGCGCCACCTCGATCCAGTTCCGCAAGGCCAACCTGCGGCTGGAAGTGACGCCGCAGATCACGCCGGACGGCAATGTCGTCATCGATGTCGATGTCAACAAGGACAGCGTCGGCCAGGAAACCCGTTCGGGTTTCGCCATCGACACCAAGCACGTCAAGACCCAGGTGATGGTCGACAACGGCGGCACCGTGGTGCTGGGCGGCATTTATCAGCAAACCGAGCGCAGCACCACCGACAAAGTCCCGCTGCTGGGCGATATTCCGGTGCTGGGCTATTTGTTCCGCAGCAACAGCCGCACCAACGACAAGACGGAGCTGTTGGTATTTATCACGCCGAAGATCGTGACGGAGCGCCTGTCGACGGCGCGGTGACTTGAACCATTCTTTAGAGGATGTGCTTGATGAATAAATTCACGAGTTGGCTGGCGACGCTGGCCTGTGCGGGCCTGTTGGCGGCCTGCGGCGGGGGCGGCGGCTCGCCCGGCACCACCAGCAACGGCAGCACGCCTTCCAAGGCCGCCACGGTGACGCTGACGGCCAGCGCCGCCACCATCGCCTCATCCGGCCTGGACGGCACCGAGGTGACGCTGACCGCCATCGTCAAGGACGCGGGCGGCAACGCGCTGGCCAACGAGACGGTCGGCTTTACCGCCAGCTCCGGCACCGTCAGCAGCAGCAACCGCGTGACCAACAGCGCCGGCCAGGTGGTGGAAAAGCTCAGCGTCAAGGGCGACGCGTCGCAGCGCGACATCACCATCACCGCCAGCGCCGGCAATGCCAGATCGAATACGGTCACCGTCAAGGTGGTGACCGCCGTGCCGACGCTGACCCTGACCACCGACAAGGGCACGCTGCCCTCGGCCGGCATCGCCGGCAACGAGGTGGTGGTGAGCGCGCTGGTGCGCGACGCCAACAATACCGTGATGCCGGGCGTGACCGTCGGCTTCAGCACCGACTCCGGCAGCCTGACGCTGACCAACCGCGTCACCGACGCCAGCGGCCTCGTCACCGAGCGGCTGGGCACCGGCGGCGATTCCACCACGCGCGCGATCCGCGTCACCGCCAGCGTGCCGGGCGCCAATCCGGTGACCATCGTGGTCAATGTCAGCGGCAACCGGCTGACGGTCAACACCATCCCCACCGTGAATGTCGGCTCGACCACCGACGTCACCGTCAAGCTGGTGGACTCGGCCGGCAACGCGCTGGGCAACCGGCCGGTGACCTTCAGCTCCAACGCCAACTCGCTGACGGTCAAGGGCGGCGGCGCGGCGCTGACCGACGCCGGCGGCCAGCTGGTGCTCAGCTATGTGGCCGGCGGCGGCGCGGCCGACGTGCTGACCGTCCGCTCGATGGGCGAAATCGCCTCGGCCGGCCTGACCATCAATTCCTCGGCGTTCGCGGTGCGGGTGCTGAACAGCGTCGGCAACGTCATCAGTTCGGCCGCCATCGGCGGTTGCCAGCAGGTGGCGGTCACCAGCGCGCCGGGCGGCACGGTCAGCATCAGCACCTCGCGCGGCACGGTGTACAGCGACGCCGCCTGCAGCGTGCCGCAGCTTGGCGCGCTGAGCCTGACCAGCGGCGCCGCCAGCGCCTATCTGAACGCCACCGGCCCCGGCGTGGCGACGCTGATCGCCAGCGCGGGCGGCCAGACCACCCAGACCCAGCTGGAATTCGTGGCGCCGGTGACGCCGCAAGCGACCATTACGCTGCAGGCCGATCCGGCCGTGGTGGCCGCCAACACCGCCGGCAGCTCCAGCCAGCAGGCGACGCTGCGCGCCATCGTGCGCGACGGCACGGCGCAGAACAACCTGGTCAAGAACGCCGCCGTGGTGTTTTCCATCATCGCCGACCCGAGCGGCGGCGCGCTGACCCAGCCGTCCGAGGTACTGACCGGCGCCGACGGCAGCGCCACCACCAGCTTTATCGCCGGCACCGCTGCCACCGCCACCGACGGCGTGCAGATCCGCGCCCAGCTGAAGGATGTGCCGGCCACGACCGCGATCGCGCGCCTGACGGTGGCGCAGAAGTCGCTGTTCATCAGCGCCGGCACCGGCAACACCATCGGCACGCCGACCCCGGCGACTTACCAGTCCGACTATGTGGTGATCGTCAGCGACGCCGCCGGTAACGCCGTGCCGGGCGTCAACGTGACCGCCTCGGTGCTGCCGGTGGCGTATTACAAGGGCTTCCTTGGCTATACCGCGCCCGGCCCGTGGGCGCCGGTGATCAGTACCCGCTGCGCCAACGAGGATGCCAACCACAACGGCATTCTCGATGCCGGCGAGGACATCAACGGCGATGGCACGCTGCAACCGGGCATCCCGGTTACCGTCACGCCGTCGGCCACCACCGACGCCAGCGGCCGCGCGGTGGTGTCGGTGGTGTATCCGCGCGACCGCGTCAACTGGCTGGATGTGAACCTGACGATACGCGGTCAGGCCAGCGGCACCGAGTCCCGCTATACCTCTCTGGTACACTTGATGGGATTAAGCACTGATTACTCCACACAGAACGTCACTCCGCCGGGGCAGACGAGTCCTTACGGGGTGACGACCGAGTGCAGTAACCCGTTATAAGTTGGATCGTGCATGCAAAATGTGTTTCTAGTCGGCCTGATGGGGGCAGGGAAAACCACCATCGGCCGCATCCTGGCGCGCAAGCTGGGGCTGAATTTTATCGACTCCGACCACGAGATCGAGGCCCGCACCGGCGCTTCGATCCCGTGGATCTTTGAAATCGAGGGCGAGGCCAGCTTCCGCCGCCGCGAGGCCGAAGTGATCCGCGAGCTGACCGGCCAGCAAGGCCTGGTGCTGGCCACCGGTGGCGGCGCCATCCTGAACGCCGACAACCGCGCCTTTTTGAAGGCGCGCGGCACCGTCATTTACCTGCGCGCCTCGGTCAACAGCATCCTGCAGCGCACCGCGCACGATAAAAACCGACCGCTGCTGCAAACCGCCGATCCACGCAGGAAGCTGGAAGAACTGATGGAGGTGCGCGATCCCTTGTACCTGGAAATCGCCGACCTGGTCATCGACACCGGCCGTCCTAACGTACAATCGATGGTTCAGACCATTTTGAACCAGATGGAAGCGCGTGCCTGCGAGGCCGCACCCAACTGTTCCACTTACGCCGAACCATCGATGAACGAACAATCCAACATCCTGTTAAACGTAGACCTGGGCGAGCGCAGCTACCCGATTTCCATCGGCCCTGCGCTGCTGCAAGACGGCGCCGCGCTGGCCCGCCATGTGCACGGCAGCAAGGTCGCCATCGTCAGCAATACCACCGTGGCGCCGCTGTACCTGGCGCACATCGAAGCCGGCTTGCGTGATGCCGGCAAGCAAGTGACCAGCGTGATCTTGCCGGACGGCGAAGAATTCAAGAACTGGACCAGCCTGATGCAGATCTTCGACGCGCTGCTGGAAAACAAGGCCGACCGCAAGACCACGCTGATCGCGCTGGGCGGCGGCGTCATCGGCGACCTGACGGGCTATGCGGCCGCCAGCTATATGCGCGGGGTCGACTTTATCCAGGTGCCGACCACCTTGCTGTCGCAGGTGGATTCGTCGGTGGGCGGCAAGACCGGCATCAACCACCCGCTGGGCAAGAACATGATCGGCGCCTTCTACCAGCCGCGCGCGGTGATCGCCGATACCTCGACGCTGGAGACGCTACCGGCGCGCGAGCTGTCGGCCGGGCTGGCCGAGGTGATCAAGTACGGCGCGGTGATCGACCTGGCGTTCTTCGTATGGATCGAAGCGAATATCGAGAAGCTGATGGCGCGCGACAAGGGCGCGCTGGCGTATGCGATTGCCCGTTCCTGCGAAATCAAGGCCGACGTGGTGCGCCAGGATGAGCGTGAGGGCGGCCTGCGCGCCATCCTCAACTTCGGCCACACCTTCGGCCACGCGATCGAGGCCGGTATGGGCTACGGCGCCTGGCTGCACGGCGAAGCGGTCGGCTGCGGCATGGTGATGGCGGCCGATCTGTCGCAACGCATGGGGCTGATTGACGAGGCGACGGTGGAGCGCGTGCGCAAGCTGATCGCCGCCGCGGGCCTGCCGGTCAAGGCGCCGGATCTGGGCGTGGCCAAGTGGCTGGAGGCGATGGAGGTCGACAAGAAGAACGAGGGCGGCGCCATCAAGTTCATCCTGATGAATCCGCTGGGCGCGCCGAAGATCACCAACGCGCCGCACGAGCTGCTGCTGGCCACGCTGGCCGCCTGCGTGTAAACATCATGCTGCCGGAAGAATACCTCGCCCCGTATGCCGCCCATTCCGAGGGTGGCGTTGGCCGTCTGCACGCGGAGACGGCGCACGCTTCGCGCAGTCAGTTCCAGCGCGACCGTGACCGCATCATCCACTCGTCGGCGTTCCGCCGGCTGGAATACAAGACACAGGTGTTCCTCAACCATGAGGGCGATCTGTTCCGCACCCGTCTGACGCACAGCCTGGAGGTGGCGCAGATCGGCCGTTCGCTGGCGCGCAACCTGCGGCTGAATGAGGATCTGGTGGAGGCGATTTCGCTGGCGCACGATCTGGGGCATACGCCGTTCGGCCACGTCGGCCAGGATGTGCTCAATGAGTGCATGCATGACTACGGCGGCTTCGAGCACAATCTGCAAAGCCTGCGCGTGGTCGATGAGCTGGAAGAGCACTATGGCGCTTACGACGGCTTGAACCTGATGTTTGAAACGCGCGAGGGCATCCTCAAGCACTGTTCGCTGAACAACGCCAAGCTGTTGGGATCAGTGGCGCAGCGCTTCATTGACCGCACCCAGCCGTCGCTGGAAGCGCAACTGACCAATCTGGCCGATGAAATCGCCTACAACAGCCACGATATCGATGACGGCCTGCGCTCCGGCCTGATTACCATCGAGCAGCTGGAGCAGGTGGATTTCTTTGCGCGGCTGTGGCGCGATGTGCAGCAGGCTTATCCCGGCCTGTCGGGCCGTCGCGCGATTTATGAAACTCTGCGCCGCCTGATCACCGCGCTGGCGGACGATCTGATCGTCACGTCGAGCGCGCGCATTGCCGACGCTGCGCCCAAGCATATTGACGATGTGCGCGCGGCGCCGCCGTTGATACGCTTCTCGGACGGCATGCGCAAGGACGCGACCGAACTCAAGCGCTTCCTGCACGCCAATCTCTACCGTCATTACAAGGTCAACCGCATGCGGGTGAAAGCCAGCCGCATCGTGCGCGAATTGTTCGACAGCTTTATGGCCGAGCCGGTGCTGCTGCCGCCGGATTACCAGGACAAGTCGGGTGACGTGAACAAGCAGGCGCGCAAAATCGCCGACTACATCGCCGGCATGACCGATCGCTACGCGATCCGCGAACACCGCCGGCTGTTCTCGCTGGACGAACTCTGATCCGCCTCAAGCTCCGCAAGCGTTCAGCTTGACCTGCCTCCATGCGCAGCCGATGATGAAACCACGTCATTGGAGGCCGTCATGGAAATACAAGAACTTGAAAAGTTCTTCGCCACCAAGGTCGAGCTGATGGCCTTTCGCGAAGAGGTCGCGGTGCAGTTCGGCAAAGTTCACGTTGAGGTTGCCAACCTCCACACGGAGATCGCTAAACTCGAAACCCGCATCGCCGCTATGGAGGTGCGGATCATCAAATGGTTTGTTGCGCTGGCGATTTCCAATGCCACCATCTCGCTGGCGATAGCGCGTTATCTGTCATAGGGGATGCATGGTGGACGCACATATCGTTGAGCGGGTCGGTACGCTAGAGACGGACGTTGCCGTAATGCAGTCCAACTATGTGCGAAGGGACGAGTTTGCGGACTTGCGCACTGAAGTCCGTGTCGGCTTCGCCCAGGTGGATGCGCGGTTTGCAGAAACCGCCGCCAAGATCGAAACCGGCATCGCAAAGCTCGATGCAAAAATCGAACGGTCAACGGCCACCTTGCTGAAATGGATGTTTGCCTCGCAGCTCAGCCTGGCTGCACTGGTGCTGGCAGCCGTCAAATACCTTTAGAAGAAGATCATGGACGAACATAGCGTTGAACGGGTCAGCACACTGGAGACGGACGTCGCGGTGATCCAGTCCAATTACGTGCGGCGGGATGCATTTGCGGAATTGCGAGCAGAAGTCCACGTTGGATTCGCCAAGGTCGATACGCAGTTCGCAAGAACTGACACCAAAATCGAAGCTGTGAAGGCAAGTCTTGAAGCTAGTATCGCAAAGCTTGATGCCAAAATCGATAAGGCGACAGCCACCTTGCTGAAGTGGATGTTCGCCTCACAGTTGAGCGTGGCTGCGCTGGTACTGGCGGCCGTGAAATACCTTTAGGAGTACATCATGGACGAGCACATCGGTGAGCGGGTCGGTACACTGGAGACGGACGTTGCGGTCATCCAGTCCAATTACGTGCGCAGGGATGAGTTTGCGGACTTGCGCACCGAAGTGCGCGTTGGCTTCGCTAGAACTGACGCCAAGATCGACGTTCTGCGCGAAGAGATAAACGCCAAGATCGACCGATCAACCGCTACCGTGCTGAAGTGGATGTTCGCCTCGCAGTTGAGCGTGGCCGCGATGGTGCTGGCGGCCATCAAATACCTTTAGAACATGCGCTGCTGCGCTTCGCGGCGGTCGCCCATCAGTTCCAGCAGTAGCTTCTTCACCGGCGCCGGCAAGGCGGCGTCGGGAATGGCGGCGGCATCGAGCCAGACGTGGTTGCTCTGCGCCGCCAGCAACTGCCGCCGCGCCAGCGCGACCCGGTACGGCGCGATGTGCAACTTGTAGTGCGTGAACACATGCGTTACCGTCGACAGCCGCTCGTACGATTCCATCTCGCCAAACCGGCTCGCCGCCAGCGCCAAGGCGTCATGATCCTCGGCCGGCGCCTCGTCATCGTCGGTCGCCACGTGGCCATCCAGCTCCGGCAGCGACAGCAGCCCGCCCCAGATGCCGCTCGGCGGACGCTGCTCCAGCAGCACCTGGCCGCCATCGATAATCGCCAGCATCACCGCATGCTTCTCCGGCGTCGCCTTCTTCGGCTTGCGCACCGGCAGATCCCTGGTGCGGCTGGTGGCGAATGCCACGCAGCGCGGCTGCATCGGACAGCGCTCGCACGATGGACTGCTGCGCGTGCACAAGGTCGCGCCCATGTCCATCAAACCCTGCGTATATGATTCGATACCTTCTTCCGGCAACAGCGCCTCGGCGCGCCGCCACATGGCTTCCTCGGTCTTTCTCTCGCCCGGATAGCTGTCGATACCGAACACGCGCGCAAACACGCGCTTGACGTTGCCATCCATGATGGCCGCGCGGCGGCCGCTGGAAAACGCCGCAATCGCTGCCGCCGTCGAACGGCCGATGCCCGGCAGTTCCGCCAGCAACAGCGGATCGGACGGGAACACGCCGTCATACTCCGCCACTACCCGCTGCGCGCACTTGTGCAGATTGCGCGCGCGCGTGTAGTAGCCGAGGCCGCTCCACTGCGCCATCACATCCTCCACCGGCGCCGCCGCCAGATCGCGCAGGGTAGGGAAGCGCTCCAGGAAACGCGCGTAATAACCCAGCACCGCAGACACCTGCGTCTGCTGCAACATGATTTCCGACAGCCACACCAGATAGGCGTCGCGGGTGTTTTGCCACGGCAGCGTGTGGCGGCCGTGCACTTGTTGCCAGCCGATCAGATCGGCCGAGAAGCTGGGATCGGCAAAATTCTCTACTGCTACAACTTTCATTCTTTTCCTAAAGTATTCAGCTTTACTACGCGGCAGCGTCCAGCGCCACAAATTCCGCATTGATGGCGATGCTGATCGCATCGGCCAATTCATTCAACCGCGCCTTCTGCGCCTCCAGCTCGTGCTGGCTGCGTTCGAAAGCATCTATCTTTTGCTCCAGGCTGTCGGTGGCGTCGTGGATGCGCTGGCTCGACGCCAGCCGGTGCTTCAGCTGGTCCTTGTGCTGGCGGATCTGCGCCTCCAGCGGCGCCATGATCACCTTCAGCCACGCCTCCGCATCGTTGTTGGCCGATTTGAAGCAGCCGCGTACGCGCGAGGCGATGGTGTCGAAGAACTTCTCCATCAGCGTTACGCGGCTGGTGGTGATCAGCGTGGCGGTGCCGAAGGTCTTGTAATAAATCGTCTCGATCGAGGCCAGCTCCTCGCGGTAGCGCTCCAGCGAAAATGGCAGCGGCAGCGCCAACGTCAAGCCGTGCTCGGTGGAGAAGCGGCGGTACATCACGCCCATCATCTCGGCGATCTCGACGGTCTTGTGTTCGGCCGCGTCGAGGCTGGCACGGGTGCGTTCGAAATAGCCGCGCACCGCGTCGCGCACGCCGATGAAGAAGCGGCTGCGTTGCATTTCTCCGCGCACCAGTTCGATATTATCGCGCACGAGGTCCATGCCCATGCAGGTGTACAGCTCGGTCGACAGGCGCGTGAACACCGCGCGCGTGGCCTGCAGCTTGAACAGGCTGGCGTCGAACTCGCGCTTTTCCACATCGATGCGGCGCATCATGTGGGCGATCACGCTCTGGTTCTTGCCGCGCAGGCTGCGCAGTTCGTGCAACTGCTCGACGATGCCGCGCGCGCGCGTATTCAGCATGCCCACCTGGGCCGCGTTCAGCGCCTGCAATTCCTCGCGCAACTGCTTGCGCACGATGTCCTTCTTGGCTGGAATCAGCTGGTTGAACAGCGCGCCTTCCAGCGCATGCAGACGGCTGCGCGCCTGCAACTCGACGTCGTGGTTGATCTTGCCCACCAGCGCCTTCTGCGCCGACACCGGAAACACCGCACCCGGCTCCAGCGACAGCACATGCGCCACATTGGCCTGCTGCCGTTCAATCTCGGCGTTGACGTCGTCCTCGCTGCGCAGTTCGTCCCACATGCTGTCGATCTTGTTCAACACCACCAGCCGGCCCGCGCCGGCGCCGATGTGGTTGCGCCAGACCTCGATATCGCTCTTGGTCACGCCGGTGTCGGCGGCCAGGATGAACAGCACCGCGTGCGCGTTCGGGATCAGGTTCAGCGTCAGTTCCGGTTCGGTGCCGATGGCGTTGAGGCCGGGCGTGTCGAGAATCACCAGTCCCTGCTTCAGCAGCGGGTGCGGGAAGTTGATGATCGCATGCCGCCACAGCGAGATCTCCACCATGCCGTTTTCGTCCAGCGTGACCGGCATGTCGGGGTCTTCCTCGTCGTACAGGCCGTAGCGCTTGGCTTCTTCCACCGGCACATAACGCGTCTTGCTGACCTGCTTGAAGGCCTCCTGCATTTCCGCGCCGGCGTCCAGGTTCAGCGGCAGCACGGTCCACGCCGCAGGCTGTTCGCGGTAGTCGCTGGTGGACAGGTTGTCGGCGCGCGTCTCGATCGGCAGCAGGCGGATCGACGGCGCCATGCCGGCGCTCCATTGCAGCTCGGTCGGGCACATGGTGGTGCGGCCGGCTGCCGAAGGCAGGATGCGCTGGCCGTACTCGGCGAAGAAGATGGCGTTGATCAGCTCGGATTTGCCGCGCGAGAATTCGGCCACGAATGCCACCGATAGCTTGTCGTCTTCCAGCCGCGCCAGGTTGCGCACGATGCGCTGCTCGGTGGCAGCGTCGGCCAGGGAGGCGTCCGTCATCCACGCCTGGTAAGTCTTCAGCGCGGTGACCACGCCTTGCCGCCAGGCGCTGTACTGTTCGAAATCCCTGACCATCATCTGCCGGCCCTTATTTTTGGCAACTCATTTCTGACAATTCACGCAATAGAAAGTGGAACGCTGGCCCTGCTTGATCTGGCGTATCGGCGCCGCGCATACACGGCAGGGCACGCCAGTCCGATCATAGACGAAATATGTCTGCTGGAAATACCCGGACTGCCCGTTGACGCTAATAAAGTCGCGCAGCGTGCTGCCGCCCTGGACGATGGCCTCGGCCAGGATCTCGCGCACCGCCTGCGCCAGCTTTTCGTAGCGCGCCAGGCTGATGCGCTTGGCCGGCGTCTTAGGGTTGATGCCTGCGCGGAACAGAGATTCCGATGCGTAAATATTGCCGACCCCGACCACGATATCGCCCGCCAGCAGCACCTGCTTGACCGGCGCGCTGCGCTGCCGGGTCTGATCGTACAGCAATTTTCCGCTGAAGCCCGATTCCAGCGGCTCCACGCCCAGTTCGCGCAGCAGTGCGTGATGCTCAAGATCGCCATCGGCGGCGTCATGCCACAGCACTGCGCCGAAGCGGCGCGGGTCTTTCATGCGCAGCACCTGGGGACCGTCCGGCCCCTCGACCTCCAGGTCGAAATGGTCGTGCTTTTCCGGCGCCAGGCCGGCCGCCATGACGCGCAGGTGGCCCGACATGCCGAGGTGGATGATCAGCGTGCCATGCTCGAAATGCACCAGCAGGTATTTGCCGCGGCGGCCGGTGCGCAGCGCCTTGCGGCCGGCCAGCAGTTGCGGCAGGGCGGGTGGGAACGGCCAGCGCAGGCCCTCGCGGCGCAGCACCACGTTGCGCACGATACGGTCTTCGATGTGCGGCGCGACGCCGCGCCGGGTGACTTCCACTTCTGGTAATTCTGGCATCTGTCTATTCTGGGTGAGTGGGCAAATCTGGCTGGGGCGGAATATTTGGTTACACTAGTCAAACTCCGCCCGTCGTGCGATCGGCGTAAAATCTGACGTACCTTGCTGACCAGGATCTGCCCTTGAAAAACGCTTTCGCCATTGTAACCCTCTCTGCCTTGCTGTCGGCGTGCGCTATGGCGCCGCAGAAACAGGACGCGTCCGCCGCTGTACCGCAGCCCGACCAGCCTGCCGAGGCCGTCGCACCGGTCGCCGATGCCGCACCGGCACCCGCCGAAGAGTCGCTGCCCAACACCGAACTGACTGGCGACCTGCTGTTCCGCATCACCAAGGCTGAACTGGAATTCAAGAATGGCAACTGGCAAGGCCCGTACATTACTCTGATGGGCCTGGCCCAGCAGACCCGCGACCCGCGCCTGGCGCGCCGCGCCGCCGAGATGGCGCTGACCGCCAAGCAGCCGGAAGAGGGCGTGGCGGCGATCCGCCTGTGGCGCAGCCTGGCGCCGGATTCGGACGAGGCGGCGCAACTGCTGCTCGGCTTTGCCGTCACCGCCGACGACCTGAGCGAGGCGGAAGCCGTGTTCGAGCAGCGCCTGAAGAAGGCGCAACCGGCGGCGCGGCCGATGGTGATGTTCCAGATGCAGCAATTCCTGACGCGCGCCAAGGACAAGAATGCCGCCTTCAAGCTGCAGGAGCGCGTGCTGATGCCGTATGAGGATACGCTGGAAACCCACCTGATCCTGGCGCAAGGCGCGTTTGCCCTGGGCGACCAGGCCCGCGCCCGCGATGAAGCCGCGAAGGCGCAGGCGATCAAGCCGGATGCCGAACTGGCCGCGTTGACCAGCGCCCAGGTGTCCGGCGACATCGACAGCGCCATCCAGCAGCTGGAAGCTTTCCTGGTCAAGTACCCGAAAGCCAATGAAGTGCGCGCCGCCTACGGCCGCATCCTGGCCGACAACAAGCAGCCGGACCAGGCGCGCAAGCAGTTCGAACTGCTGCTGAAAGACCAGCCGGACAATATCGCCACGCTGTACGCGCTGGGCGTGATGGCGATGCAGGCCAACGACCTGCCGGGCGCGGAAAAGTATTTCAGCCGTTTCGTCAGCGTGCTGCAGGACCATCCGAACGACGACCGCGATCCGTCGAAAGTGCTGCACATCCTGGCGCAGATCGCCGAGCAGCGCGGCGACCTGGACGCGGCCTACAGCTGGCTGGAAAAGATCGAGCCGGGCGACGAGAAAATCTACCTGGCGGCGCGCATGAAAATGGCGGTGCTGACCGCGCGCAAGGGCAATGTCGACGAAGCCCGCAAGCAACTGGAGCAACTGAAACCGTCCGATCCGAACGACCAGGCACAGGTGTTCCAGACCGACGCGCAACTGTTGCGCGACGCCGGCAATCACCGCGCCGCCTATATCGTGCTGGAAAACGCCACCAAGCGCTATCCCGGCCATCCCGACTTGCTGTACGACTTTGCGCTGGTGGCGGAAAAGCTGGGCGACGTGGAACTGATGGAAACAGCGCTGCGCCAGGTGATGATCGCCGCGCCGGACAACCAGCACGCCTACAATGCGCTGGGCTATTCGCTGGCCGAGCGCAACCAGCGCCTGCCGGAAGCCTATGCGCTGATCGACAAGGCGATGCAGATGGCGCCGGGCGATCCCTTCATCATGGACAGCATGGGCTGGGTGCAGTTCCGCATGGGCAATCTGAACGAAGCGGAATCCTATCTGCGCCGCGCCTACGCCTTGCGTGCCGACCCGGAGATCGCCGTGCACCTGGGCGAGGTGCTGTTCGCCAAGGGCGATGTCGCCGGCGCGCAAAAACTGTGGAAAGACGCCCACGCCAAGGATCCTAAAAACGATGCGCTGAAAAGTACCTTGGCGCGCCTCAACCAAAGCCTCTAAATGATACGACCACTGCTGTTTGCCATCGCCCTGTCCACCCTGGCCGGTTGCGCCACCACACCCTCGGCGCCGCGTTCCAGCGCCGCTGTGGCGGCCTACCGCGACAACGCCGAGTTCAGTGGCCGCATCGCCATCAATTACAGCCGCGACGGCAAGAAGGAGTCGCTCAACGGCACCTTCAACTGGCGCCAGAGCAAGAACAGCACCGACGTCAGCCTGATTTCGCCGACCGGCCAGACGGTGGCGGTGATCAGCGTCACGCCGCGCGCGGCGACGCTGACGGAAAGCGGCAAGGCGCCGCAGAGCGCGCCCAACCTCGATGCGCTGACCCAGCGCGCACTGGGCTGGACGTTGCCGGTCTCCGGCCTGCGTGACTGGCTGCAAGGCTACGCCACCGACAGCGAAGGCAAGTCCTTTACGGCGTCGCCGGCCAGCGACAGCGTCATCACGCGCGACGGCTGGAAACTGGAGTACCTGGCGTGGCAAGATGAAAACGCGGCCGTGCCGCAGCCACGCCGCATCGACGCCACCCGCATCGCGCTGGGCCAGCCGGTCGACGACATGAATATCCGCATCGTCATCGATCCGGCCGCGCAGTAAAATGCCGGCCATGAACGAACTGAAAAACTGCCCGGCCCCGGCCAAGCTGAATCTCTTCCTGCACGTAAACGGCCGCCGTGCCGACGGCTATCACCTGTTACAGACCGTATTCCAGATGATCGACCACGGCGACATGCTGCACTTCACGCTGCGCGACGACACCGCGCTGCGCCGCGTGACCGACCTGCCTGGCGTGCCGGAACAGAGCGATCTGATGATCCGCGTGGCGAAACTGTTGCAGGCGGAAGTGCTGCGCCGCACTGGCGTGTTGCCACGCGGTGTCGACATCGCCATCGATAAAGTATTGCCGATGGGCGGCGGCGTCGGCGGCGGCTCATCTGACGCCGCCACCACGCTGATGGCGCTGAATACAATGTGGAACGCCGGCCTGAGCAAGCAGGAGCTGATGGACCTGGGCCTGCCGCTGGGCGCCGACATCCCGTTCTTCATCTTCGGGGAGACCGCGTTTGCCGAAGGCGTGGGCGAGGCGTTGCAGCCGGTGGCAGCGCCGGAATGTTGGTATGTCGTTATCGAACCCGGCGTCATGGTGCCCACCGCTGCAATTTTTGGTTCGGAACAATTGACAAGGAGTACGCCGGTGGTTAATATAACGGACTTTTCCAGCCACTCCATTTCATCGGGGTTTGGAAAGAACGACTTGCAACAGGTAGCAACGAAGTTATTCCCGCCAGTAGCAGAAGCGGTAAAATGGCTAAGTGCTTACGGTGATGCCAGGATGACTGGCTCAGGTGCATGTGTGTTCAGCGCGGTAGCAACCGAGGCAGACGCCGACGCGGTACTTGCAAAAGTACCGGCGAAGTGGATAGCCTGGAAAGCCAAAGCGCTGCATCAACATCCCATCATCGCCAAGTTGTGAAGCAAAAAAAGATTTTGCGAAGCGTGAAAAAGTCAGTATAATGCTGGCCTGTAGCGACAAGCAGCAAGTTGCGTAGGGGAATCGCCAAGCTGGTTAAGGCACTGGATTTTGATTCCAGCATACCAAGGTTCGAATCCTTGTTCCCCTGCCATTCGTTTGTATCTGGATCCGTCGAGGCTAGTGTCTCCGGCCAGGTAGAGCAAAAAGTGAGGCGCTTGATGCGCCTCATTCCATTTAGTTCAGCGCCGCGCGGCATGCGCTGGCTCTTCAAAGATTCTTCTACAACTTCTCTGGAATCCCAATGGCTTACGAAAACCTGATGGTTTTTACCGGTAACGCTAATCCCGCGTTGGCAGAAGGCGTCGCAAAAAATCTCGGCATCCCTCTCGGTAAAGCAAACGTTTCGAAATTCTCGGACGGCGAAGTGATGGTAGAGATTAACGAAAACGTTCGCGGTAAAGACGTTTTCGTGCTGCAATCGACCTGCGCCCCGACCAACGACAATCTGATGGAACTGATCCTGATGGTTGACGCTCTGAAGCGTGCTTCGGCCGGCCGCATCACTGCTGCGATTCCTTACTTTGGTTATGCCCGTCAAGACCGTCGCCCACGTTCGGCGCGCGTTGCGATCTCGGCCAAAGTGGTCGCCAACATGCTGGAAGAAGCCGGCGTCGAGCGCGTCCTGATCATGGATCTGCACGCAGACCAGATCCAGGGCTTCTTCGATATCCCGGTTGACAATATTTACGCTTCGCCAATTCTGCTGGGCGACCTGCAGAAAAAGCACAACGAAGACCTGCTGGTCGTGTCGCCGGACGTTGGCGGTGTGGTGCGCGCCCGCGCCCTGGCAAAACGCCTGGGTTGCGACCTGGCCATCATCGACAAACGCCGTCCGAAAGCCAACGTGTCCGAAGTGATGAACATCATCGGTGACGTCGAAGGCCGCAACTGCGTGATCATGGATGACATGGTCGACACCGCCGGCACGCTGGTCAAGGCCGCTGAAGTGCTGAAAGAGCGCGGCGCCAAGAAAGTGGTGGCGTATTGCACCCACGCTGTGCTGTCCGGCCCGGCCATCGACCGCATCAACAGCTCGTCGCTGGACGAACTGGTGGTGACCGACACCATTCCGCTGTCGGAAAACGCCAAGCAGTGCGCCAAGATCCGTCAACTGACCTGCGCACCGCTGCTGGCAGAGACCTTCAAACGCATCATCAAGGGCGATTCCGTGATCTCCCTGTTCGTCGACTAAGCAGCCGGCGATCTAAAGTTTTTGAGGCGGCGCGCCCGGATTTTTCCGGGCGCGCCGTTTTTCCCGAAGCGCGCCTGGTCGCGGGGCGCTTCATCACACGGGGTGCAAGCCCTGTTATTTATTGGAGTTTCACATGAAAGTTGTTGCATTCAAACGCGAATTGCAAGGTTCCGGAGCGAGCCGCCGCCTGCGTAATTCGGGCCAAACCCCTGGCATCATCTACGGCGGTACCGAAGCACCGGTGACCATCGCCCTGGACCACAACGCGCTGTACCACGCGCTGAAAAAAGAAGCGTTCCACTCGTCGATCCTGGACCTGGAAATCGATGGCAAGGCAGAGAAAGTTCTGCTGCGCGACTTCCAGATGCACGCATTCAAACAACTGGTCCTGCACGCTGACTTCCAGCGCGTTGACGCCAGCAAAAAAATCCACGTAAAAGTGGCTCTGCACTTCGTCAACGCTGAAGTTTCGCCAGCAGTAAAACTGCACGGCGCGACCATCAGCCACGTTGCCAACGAACTGGACATCGAATGCCTGCCAGCCGACCTGCCAGAATTCGTCACCGTCGACCTGACCAACGTGGACGTTGGCCACTCGGTTCACGTGGCTGACCTGGTTCTGCCAAAAGGCGTGACCGCTGTTACCCACGGCAACAACCTGACCATCGCTACCGCATCGGTACCAGCTGGCCACGTTGCTGCTGAAGCTGCTGCTACCGAAGAAGCCAAGAAGTAATTCTTGATTCTTTAGCAGCAAGAACCCGCCCGCTTGCGCCGGCGGGTTTTTTTTCGTCCATAATCACGTATTACCCACATCGCTCCACGCTATGCCTATCCGTCTCATTGTTGGCCTGGGCAATCCCGGCCCCGAATACGAACAAACCCGCCACAACGCCGGCTTCTGGCTGGTCGACAATCTCGCCAACGACAGCGGCGCGCGGCTGCAGCGCGACAGCAAGTACAACGCCATGGTCGCCAAGGCGTCGGTCGCCGGCCAGGAAGTTTATCTGCTGGAGCCGCTGACCTTTATGAACCGTTCCGGCCAGTCGGTCGGCGCGCTGTGCCGCTTTTTCAAGATCGCTGCCGACGAAGTGCTGGTCGTGCATGACGAGCTGGACCTGATGCCCGGCACCGCGCGCCTGAAAAAGGGCGGCTCCTCGGGCGGTCACAATGGTTTGAAGGACATCACCGCCGCGCTCGGCACGCAGGACTACTGGCGTTTGCGGCTCGGCATCGGCCATCCGCGCACGCTGAACCTGGCGCAGCAGGTCGCCGACTTCGTGCTGCACCGTCCGCGCCGCGAAGACCAGGAGCTGATCGAGCGCGCCATCGAAAAATCGCTGCTGATCCTGCCGCAGATTATCAAGGGCGAATTCGCCGCCGCCACCACCAAGTTGCATACCGACTGAAAGGAAACGATGAAACTCATACCGATCATTGCACTACTGGCCGCTGCGGCCAGCGCGCAGGCGCAGGATGCCGGCAGCGTCATCAACGGCATCTACCCGCAGCTGGATGCGATCTACAAGGATCTGCACGCCAACCCGGAAATCGCCTTCCAGGAAACCCGCACCGCCGCCAGGCTGGCGGCCGAAATGCGCAAGATCGGTTTTGAGGTCACGGAAAAAGTCGGCAAGACCGGCGTGGTGGCCATCTACAAAAACGGCCCCGGCCCGCTGGTCATGGTGCGGACCGAACTGGACGGCTTGCCGATGGAGGAAAAATCCGGCTTGTCGTACGCCAGCAAGAACGGCGCCGCCCACAGCTGCGGCCACGACATCCACATGGCCGCCTGGCTGGGCGCGGCGCGCGCGCTGGTCACGCTGAAATCGCAGTGGAAAGGCACTTTGATGTTCATCGGCCAGCCGGCCGAAGAGACCGTGTCCGGCGCCAAGGCCATGCTGGACGACGGCCTGTTCAAGCGCTTCGGCAAGCCGGACTACGCGTTCGCGCTGCATTCGTGGCCGCTGGCCTACGGCACCATCGGCTACAACAGCGGCGCGGTGTCATCGAATTCCGACGCGATCGAAATCACCTTCAAAGGGCGCGGCGGGCACGGCTCGGCGCCGGACAAGGCGCTGGACCCGATCACCATCGCCGCGCGCTTCGTGGTGGACGTGCAGACCGTGATCAGCCGCGAAAAAGACCCGAAGGAATTCGGCGTGGTGACCATCGGCGCCATCAACGGCGGCACGGTCGGCAACATCATCCCCGACACGGTCAAAGTGCGCGGCACCATCCGCACCTACAGCCCGGCGGTGCGCGAGAAAATCCTGGCCGGGGTGCGTCGCATCGCCAACGCCTCCGCCGCGATGGCCGACGCGCCGGCGCCGGACGTCGAACTGATCCCCGGCGGCATCGCCATCGACAACAACGACGCGCTGGTGACGCGCACCGAGGGCGTGCTGAAGCGCGCCTTCGGCGACGCCAATGTATCGCGCATGCCGGCCATGACCGCCAGCGAAGACTTCTCGCAATACGTCAACCAGGGCGTGCCCGGCATGTTCTTCTTCACCGGCGTATACGACCCGAAAGTAGTGGCGGAGGCCGACAAGGGCGGCAAGCCGGTCGCCTTCAACCACTCGCCGTACTACGCCCCTGTGCCCGAGCCATCGATCAAAACCGCCGCGCAAGCGATGACGCTGGCCGTCATGAACGTCATGAAGTAAAACCCCGGGGTCAGGTCCTCCATTTCTACACGGGCTCAGCCGCGCGCGGCTGAGCCCGTGTAGAAATGGAGGACCTGACCCCGTCTATTTGGCGGCGATCCAGCGGTCGACGCGTTGTTCGAGGATCGGCAGCGGCAGGGTGCCGTCGCCGATCACCACTTCGTGGAATTTCTGGTAGCTGAACTTGTCACCCAGCGCTTGCTGGGCGCGTGCGCGCAGCTCCAGTATTTTCAGCGAGCCGATCTTGTAGCTCAGCGCTTGCGCCGGCCACACCATGTAACGTTCGATCTGGTTGCGGGCGCGCGCCTCGGGCCAGCCCAGCGTGTCGGCCAGATAGGCGATCGCCTGCTCGCGCGACCAGCCTTTGGCGTGCATGCCGGTGTCCACCACCAGCCGCGCGGCGCGTAGCATTTCGGCGTTCAGGTGGCCGTAGTAGGCGACCGGATCGTCGTACAGGCCCAGCTCCTTGCCCAGCGTTTCCGAATACAGCGCCCAGCCTTCGGTGTAGGCCGCGCTGTTCGGATTCTCGGTGCTGAACTTGCGGAAGTCCGGCAGGTCCAACTCTTTCAGCAGGGCGGCGTGCAGGTGGTGTCCGGGGATGCCTTCGTGCAGGAATAGACTGACCATGTCGACCCGGCTGTATTTTTTGGGATCGTTCACCACCGGCCAGAACACGCCCGGATGCGAACCGTCGGCCGCCGGCGGCGTGTAGTGGTCGGAGGCGGTGGCGCGCGTCAGCGCCGGCTCCAGATGCAGTTCCAGCTTCGCCTTCGGAATCAGGCTGAAGTAGGCCGGCAGCTTGGCCTGTACCTGCGCGTAGATCACGCGGTAGGCGTCCAGCACCTGCTCGTCGCTGCTGAAGATGTTGAACTTGCTCTGGGCGGCGATCCATTGCGGCAGTTGTTTCTCCGCGCCATCGTAGCCGAGCTTGGGGCCGAGCACGGTCAGCTGTTGCTGGATGCGCGCCACTTCCTTCAGGCCCAGCGCATGCACTTCCTCGGGCGACAAGGGCAGGTTGGTGCTGTCCTTGATACGCGCCGCATACCAGGCCGTGCCGTTCGGCAGCGCGCTCCAGCCGGTGCTGGCGCGGCTGGCGGGCAGGTATTCGTTCTGCAGGAAGTTGACCAGGCGCGTCAGTGCCGGCGCGATGCCGCTGTCCACCACTTTCAGGTAGGCGGCGCCAAGTTTCTTTTTATCGGCGTCGGAGAACGCGGCCGGGAAGCGCGTCGCCGGCGAATAGTAGATGCTGCTCTCGGGCATCGCCGCGCGCAGGTTCTGGAACTGCGGCAACATCGCCACAGTAATTGCCTTCGGTTGCACCACGCCGCCGCGCATGCCTTCCTTCATATTGGCGATGGCCTGGTCGATCCAGCGCGGCAGTTGGTTCAGGCGACTCAGGTAATCCTGGTATTGCTTGACAGTGCCGAGCGGCTGCGAGCCGGTGCCGCCGGCGTAGTTGGCCAGCGTGCTGAGCACATTGTCGAACTGGTTCAGCGGCAGCAGATGCTCGGGGAAGGACTCCAGCTGCATCGCATTGTTCAACTCGTAGGTCAGCAGGTCGTAAGTCAGTTGCTCCTGTGCGCCCAGCAGATCGCGCCGCACGCTCATCAGTTGCTTCTGCAGCGCGCGGTATTGTGTGAACTGCGCCGCGCGCACCTTGGGCGAAATCGCCAGGCCCAGCTGATCGTTGTAGCGGCTGTCGCCATTCGCGGTGGCGAATAGCAGCGGATCGAACTGGCAGCGCGCCGTATGGAACGCCGCCGCCAGCCTGGCCAGCTGCTTCTGTGCCGCGTTCGCCTTTGCAGTCGCCACCACCGGCGCCGCCTGCGCCGGCAAGGCATAAGCACCCGTCAGCAACAGGCCGGCAATCAGAACAGAAGTACGCAGACGGAACATAAGTTTTCCTGAGAGGTGTGATGGCGAAAGAGTCTAGCATCAAAAAAGTCGTATCGAGAAAGTCGCTCCAAGTCATCGCTTACATGCGTGCGCGTCCAACGGCTTTGCCTGCGGAGACTTGCTCCGCCACTGAATGGGCTAAATGATGGATTCCAGCACCTCGCGCACCGCCTGGGGAATCGGCACTGAACGGTTGCTGGCGCGCGCGACGTAGACGTGCACGAAGTGGCCGGCGGCGGCTGGCAGCGGGTCGTCGTTGCGATACAGGGCGACTTCGTAGCGCACGCTGGAGTTGCCCAGCTTGGCCACGCGGATGCCGGCATGCACCACGTCCGGAAAGGCCACCGGCGCAAAATACGCGCAGCCGCTGTCGACCACAAATCCCACCACCTCGCCCTGGTGTATATCCAGCACGCCGGCTTCGATCAGGAACTGGTTCACCGCAGTATCGAAGTAGGAGTAATACACAACGTTGTTCACATGGCCATAGATGTCGTTGTCCATCCAGCGGGTGGGAATGGTCAGAAAGTGGCGGAACTGGTCCCGGCCGGCGTCGCGCATCGTCATGAAGTCTCCTGTTTTTTTGAAGAGTGCGGACAAGGGCGGTACAATGGACCCTTGAACGCTGTCACCAGCGAAAAATAGCAAGAATATCCAAAAACGCCCCTGACGGGCGGTTTTCACCAGCCGCTTGCCGGCAATATTGATAATTTAAAGGTTCACATGAGTCTCCAATGCGGCATCGTCGGCCTGCCTAACGTCGGCAAGTCCACCCTGTTCAACGCCCTGACCAAGGCCGGCATCCCGGCTGAAAACTATCCGTTCTGCACCATCGAGCCGAACGTCGGCGTGGTCGAAGTCCCGGATCCACGCATGGCCGCGCTGGCCGACATCGTCAAGCCTGAGCGCATGGTCAACGCCATCGTCGAATTCGTCGACATCGCCGGCCTGGTGGCCGGTGCGTCGCAGGGCGAGGGCCTGGGCAACCAGTTCCTGTCGCACATCCGCGAAACCGACGCCATCGTCAACGTGGTGCGCTGCTTCGAGGACGACAATGTGATCCACGTTGCCGGCAAGGTCAGCCCGCTGGACGATATCGAAGTGATCCAGACCGAACTGGCGCTGGCCGATCTCGGCACCGTGGAGAAAGCCATCCACCGCGAAAACAAGAAAGCCCGCTCGGGCGACAAGGATGCCGCCAAGCTGGTCGCCATCATGGAACGCATCGTGCCGCACCTGAACGAAGCCAAGCCGGTGCGCGCGATGGGCCTGGACGCCGATGAACTGGCACTGATCAAGCCGCTGTGCCTGATCACCGCCAAGCCGGCCATGTATGTGGCCAACGTGTCCGACACCGGCTTCACCGACAACCCGCTGCTGGACCAGTTGACCGCCTACGCCGCTACCCAGAACGCGCCGATCGTCGCCATCTGCGCCGCCATCGAAGCGGAAATCGCCGACCTGGACGACGCCGACAAGACCGCCTTCCTGGCCGACATGGGCATGGAAGAGCCGGGCCTGGATCGCCTGATCCGCGCCGGCTACAAGCTGCTGGGCCTGCAAACCTACTTCACCGCTGGCGTCAAGGAAGTGCGCGCCTGGACCATCCACGTCGGCGACACCGCGCCGCAGGCGGCCGGCGTGATCCACACCGACTTCGAACGCGGCTTCATCCGCGCGCAGACCATCGCCTATGACGACTACATCCAGTACAAGGGCGAGTCGGGCGCCAAGGAAGCCGGCAAGATGCGCGCCGAAGGCAAGGAATATGTAGTAAAAGATGGCGACGTGCTGAACTTCCTGTTCAACGTCTGACCGTTTTATCCCGCAACGGCCGGGCCCTCGCGCCCGGCCGGCTCCGATACACTCTACCTATACTCCCCCATGGCATCCTCCAACGAAAACGTCAGCATGGCGCTGTTCTGCGATTTTGAGAACGTGGCGCTCGGCGTGCGCGACGCTAATTACGACAAGTTCGATATCAAGCCGGTGCTGGAGCGCTTGCTGCTCAAGGGTAGCATCGTGGTCAAGAAAGCCTATTGCGACTGGGACCGTTACAAGTCGTTCAAGGCCTCGATGCACGAGGCGAACTTCGAGCTGATCGAGATTCCGCATGTGCGCCAGTCCGGCAAGAACTCGGCCGACATCCGCATGGTGGTCGATGCGCTGGACTTGTGCTACACCAAGTCGCATGTAGATACCTTCGTCATCATTTCCGGCGATTCCGATTTTTCGCCGCTGGTGTCCAAGCTGCGCGAGAACGCCAAGAAGGTGATCGGCGTCGGCGTCAAGCAGTCGACCTCCGACCTGCTGGTGGCCAACTGCGATGAATTCATCTTCTACGATGATCTGGTGCGCGAGAGCCGCCGCGCCAAGCGCGAAAGTTCCGGCAATACCGACAGCAAGCCGCAGGTCAAACGCACGCCGGAAGAGGAACGCGCCCGTCGCGACGAGATGGAGAAGCGTCGCAATCAAGCGGTGGAAATCGCCGTCAATACCTTCGAGGCGCTGGTGCTGGAGCGCGGCGACAGCGGCAAGATCTGGGCCTCTGTGCTGAAGGAGGCGATCAAGCGCCGCAAGCCGGACTTCAGCGAGTCCTACTATGGTTTCCGCACCTTCGGCAACCTGATCGAGGAGTGCAAGGCGCGCGGCCATCTGGAGTTCGGCCGCGACGAGAAGTCGGGCGCCTATGTGTACCGCGGCAACGGTGTGCCGCAAGCGGCCGGCGAGACGCCGGCGGTGGTCGAGGGCGCCGCGCCAGCCGCTGCGCCGGCGGCGGAAGGCGGCCAGCAGGAATCGCGCCGCAGCCGCAATCGCGGCCGTACTGCGGCCGAACGCTTCGCGGAGCGTCAGGCACAGCGCCTGGGGCAGCCGCCGCGCCATGCGCCAGCACATCCGGACGCCGCTGCGGCCGGCACTGACGACGTGGTGGTGCCGGAACCGGTTGCGTCGGTTGAAGCGGCAGCGGCAGCGGTTGAGGCCGCGCCAGTCGTGCTGGAAGCCGCGATTGAACTGCCAGTCGATACCGCTGCACAGGCGCCTGCCAGGAAAAAGAACGGCGCCAAGCCGCCGGCACGCAAGCTGAAGTCTGCCGCCAAGAAAGGCCACGCGGCCACCGATGTGGATGTCGCTGCGGCAGCGGTGGAGGCTGCGGCTCCTGTCGCTTCCACCGTGGCAGAAGCGCCACCGGCACCGGTCGTCGCGCCAGTGGCCGACGCGGCCCCGCAAGCCGGCGAGGCGGACGCCAAGCCGGGCAGGGCAGCGAAGGGCCGGCAAAATGGCAAGCAAAACGGTAAGCCGAATGCCAAGCAGGCCGACAAGCCGAACGCCAAGCCAAGCGGCAAGTCCGGTGGCAAGTCCGGTGGCAAGCCTGCGGCCAAGCCCGTGGATGCAGTCAAGGTAGCCGATGCGGCCAAGCCAGCGGACAGCGACAAGCCAACCGCTGCCGCCAAGCCGGCCCGCAAGCCTGCCGCCCGCACCCCGCGTCCGCCGAAAGCCGCTGCTGCGAAAGAGGAATAAGATGCCTGCGTTGTCCGCCATCACGCTGTACCCGATCAAGTCCTGCGCCGGCCTGTCGCTGCAGGAAGCTACGGTGACGACGCTGGGTCTGATGACCGAGCAGATCTATGATCGCGAATGGATGGTGGTGGACCACAACGGCATGTGCCTCACGCAGCGCGAGCACCCGCGCATGGCGCTGATCAAGCCGACGCTGAAAGGCACGACGCTGGAAGTGCATGCGCCCGGCATGCTGCGGCTGGAAATTCCGCTCGGCCTGCCGGACCCGCAAACCGCGCCGACGCTGACCACCCAGGTCTGGGACGACACCGTGCTGGCCTATGATTGCGACGAACTGACCGCCGTCTGGTTCAGCAAGGCCATCGGCGTGCCGTGCCGCCTGGCGCGCTTTCACGCCAACGCCGAGCGTCCGGTCAGCACCAAGTGGACTAACGGCGTGCAGGCCACCACCATGTTCTCCGACGGCTATCCGATCCTGGTGGCCGGCGAGGCCTCGCTGCAAGACCTGAATCAGAAACTGCTGGCGGCCGGCCGCCAGGCGCTGCCGATGAACCGCTTCCGTCCCAACCTGGTCATCGACGGCATCGAAGCCTTCGAGGAAGACTATGCCGAATCGTTCCAGCTCGGCGAGGTGGTGCTGAAACCGGTCAAACCTTGCCCACGCTGCCCGATGCCGTCGATCGACCAGGCCACCGGCGAGTTCGGCCCGGACCCGATGGACATCATGCAAAGCTACCGCGCCAAGCCCGAAGTGGACGGCGCGCTGTGCTTCGGCATGAACGCCATTTTGATTGCCGGCGAGGATAAACGTGTGCGCGTAGGACAAGAAATTGAAGTTGCCTTGGCTTTTTGACACGCCGGACCATTCCCAAGCGCCGCAACTTGGCGTAATGTGAGAGGGTACGCAAGAAAGGCCAACTATGACGCACACCGCAACCGGGAAACTTCCGCCTCAAACCGATCACGCTGAACAAGTTCACGATCTGGCGGCCGAAAACCGGGCATTGCGCGCGCGCATGGCCTACCTGCTGGAGCAGGCCGAACGCAACCACTCCATCATGACGCGCCACCAGGCCTTCGACCTGGAAATCGTCGGCGCCAGCAATTTCCCCGAACTGGTCGGCACGATTTTCCGCGTGCTGCCGATTATTTCCGAACTCGATAGCGTGACGCTGACCCTGATCGACGAGGATGCCGACATCCGCACCGTCATGCTCAAGCTGGATGTGGTATTTGAAGACTTCCCCGGCCTGATCTTCGTTGAAACGCTGGACCAGCTGGGGTTCGACCTGGGCCGCCGCAACGCCTATTCGCCGACGCCCAAGCCGCTGCTCGGCATGTACGACAAGCAGCGCCATGCGCCGTCGTTCCCGAACGCGCCGGCCGGCCTGCAAAGCGTGGCCATGGTGCCGCTGCTGCGCAACAAGCGCATCATCGGCAGCCTGAATCTGGGCAGCTGCGATCCCACCCGTTTCACGCCCAGCCTGGGCACCGACTTTATCGAGCACATGGCGTCGATCATCGCCATCTGCCTGGAAAACGTCATCAGCAACGAGATGCTGAAGTACATCGGGCTGACCGACTCGCTGACCGGCGTCTACAACCGCCGTTACATCGACCGCCGTCTGCTGGAAGAAATCGCGCGGGCGCGGCGCCAGAAATATCCGCTGTCCTTCATGTACATCGATATCGACCACTTCAAGCGCGTCAACGACACCGTCGGCCACGGCGGCGGCGACGAGGTGCTGCGCGAAGTGGCGGCCCGCATCAAGAACGAGCTGCGCACCTCGGACGCGCTGGCGCGTTTCGGCGGCGAGGAATTCGTTGTGCTGCTGATCGACGCCAACCTGGAAAGTGCCGCCTTCGTCGCCGAGCGCATCCGGGCCAGCGTGGCGGGCGGCATGATCGTGCTGTCGCCGGCGCTGCAATTGTCGGTGACGGTATCGATCGGCGTCGCCAGCCTGGATGCGGGCGCAGCGGAAGGCGAGGCCGAACTCATCGCCCGCAATCTGATCGAACGTGCCGACGAGCTGCTGTACGACGCCAAGGACGGCGGCCGCAATCGCGTGGCCAGCTACCGCGCGGCGGACTGATTTTCAGTTTTTCTTTGAAAGAGTTATCGGGTTGAGGCGGTTTATCTGCTTTAAGCTCAGGAATAACATGGCTGCAATTCTATTTGAAAGGCAGACCATGAACTTCACCCGTATCGCCGCCGGCCTTGCGCTGGCATTTTCCCTGGCCGCGCAGGCCGCTCCGCAGGAACGTCCGATCGGCCAGGCCGAACAGGTATTCAGCTTCCAGGGGGCGATGCCGACCGGCGTCAGCGTATCCGAGACCGGCCGCATCTTCATCAACTTCCCGCAGTGGGGCGATGACGTGCCGTTTGGCGTCGGCGAGATCCGCGACGGCCGCCTGGTGGCCTATCCAAGCTTCGCCGACAACCGCAGCTTTGCCAGCGTGCAGAGTGTGGTGGCGGACGGGCAGGGCAAGCTGTGGGTACTGGACACCGCCGCGCCCGGCTTCGCCGCACCCAAGCCGGGCGGTCCGAAACTGGTGGCGGTCGATCTGAAGACCGACAAGGTGGTGCGGACGGTGGTGTTCCCGTCCAATGTGATCCTGCCGACCACCTATGTCAACGACGTGCGCTTCGACCACCGTACCGGCACCGCCTATGTGACGGATTCCTCGCTGAGCGGCCCCGGCGCCATCATCGTGCTGGACCTGGCCAGCGGCAAGGCGGTGCGCCGCCTGAGCGGCCACGCATCCACCTCGCCGGATCCGGCCTTTGTGCCGGTGGTCGAAGGTGAAACCATGAAGGCGCGCAACGCCGACGGCAGCAGCCAGCCGTTCACCGTGGCCTCGGACGGCATCGCCTTGTCGGCGGACGGTGCGACCTTGTATTACAGCCCGCTGTCCAGCCGGCACCTGTATTCGGTGCCGACCGCGCTGCTGCGCGACGCGTCCGTGAGCGAGGCGCAGCTGGCGGCGGCGGTCAAGGATCTGGGCGAGAAGGGCGCCTCGGACGGCCTGGAGGCCGATGCGGACGGCGCGGTATATGCCAGCGACTATGAGCACAACAGCATCCGCAAGCGCGCCGTCGATGGCAGCTGGAGCACGCTGGCCAGCGATAGCCGGCTGCTGTGGCCGGATACGCTGTCGATCGGTCCGGACGGCTATCTGTACTTCACCGCCAACCAGCTGCACCGCCAGGCCGGCTTCCACGCCGGCCAGGACCGGCGCGAAAAACCGTACGGCCTGTATCGTGTGAAAATCAACGCCAAGCCAGCGTATTAAACCATCGGGGTCAGTGCCGACATTCGGACATTTCGCGCGCGAAATGTCCGAATGTCGGCACTGACCCCGATGTTACTGACCCCGATGTTAGCGGAGCAGGCGTTGTTCGGCGCGGCTGACGGCTTCGGCGGTGCCGCGCACCACCACCACGTCGCCGGCTTGCAGCGTGGTCTCGGGCGTTACTTCGACGCCGCTCATGCCGCGACGGATGCTGGCCACTTCGGCGCCGGAGGATTCCACGTCCAGCGAGCCCAGATTGCGGCCGATGCTGCAGGCGCTGCCGGTCAGCGTGACCGTGTGCAGACGCTCCAGGTCGGCATCTTCCTCGACGTCGCTCATGCCGTGGAAGTAGCCGCGCAGCGAGGCGTAGCGCTCTTCGCGCGCGGCCTGCACCCGGTGCACCACGCGCCGCAGCGGCACGCCCAGCATCACCAGCGCGTGCGAGGCCAGCATCAGGCTGCCTTCCATCAGTTCCGGCACCACTTCGGCGGCGCCGGCTTTCTTCAGCTTGTCCAGATCGGTATCGTCGTGCGAGCGTACGATCACCGGCAAGGTCGGCGTCAGCTCGTGCACCTGATGCAGCACTTTCAGTGCCGAGCGCGTGTCGGCGTAGGTGATGACCACGGCCGACGCGCGGTAGATGCCGGCCGCCACCAGGCTTTCGCGCCGCGCAGCGTCGCCGTAGGATACATGCGCGCCGGCAGTCTGCGCCACCTGCACCCGTTCCGGATCGAGATCCAGCGCGTGGTAGTCGATTTTTTCCTCGGTCAGCAGGGTCGCCAGGCTCTGGCCGCTACGGCCGAAACCGCACACCAGCACATGCTTGTTGGCCTTCATGGTGCGGCTGGCGATCTTGGTCAGCGCCAGCGATTGCATCATCCACTCGTTGCTGGAAAACTTCATCACAATCCTGTCGGACTGCGCGATGATGAACGGCGCCAGCAGCATCGACAGCACCATCGACGCCAGCACCACCTGCACCACGTAGGAGTCCATCAGGTGATGGTCGGCCGCCAGGTTCAGCAGCACGAAGCCGAACTCGCCCGCCTGCGCCAGCGCCAGGCCGGTGCGCATCGACACGCCATCCGACGAGCCGAACAGCTTGGCCAGGCCGGCGATCAGCGCGAATTTCATCACCACCGGCAGCAACAGCAGCAACAGCACCAGCCACCAGTTCTCCAGCACCATGCGCAGGTTCAGCAGCATGCCGATGGTGATGAAGAACAACCCCAGCAGCACGTCGCGGAACGGCTTGATGTCTTCTTCCACCTGATGGCGGAACTCGGTTTCGGAAATCAGCATGCCGGCCACGAAGGCGCCCAGTGCCAGCGACAAGCCGGCGCGTTCGGTGATCCAGGCCGCCGCCATCACCACCAGCAGCAGGTTCAGCATGAACAGTTCCTGCGAGCGGCGCTTGACCACGATGGTGAACCAGCCGCGCGTGACCTTGTGGCCGACCACGAACAGCAGGGCCAGCACCACCACCGCCTTCAGGCTGGCCCAGCCCAGCGTCTCGACCAGCGCTTCCGGACGCTCGCCCAGCGACGGGATCAGGATCAGCAGCGGCACCACCGCCAGATCCTGGAACAGCAGTATGCCGATAATTTTGCGGCCGTGTTCGGATTCCAGTTCCAGCCGCTCGGTCAGCATCTTGACCACGATGGCGGTGGACGACATGGCCAGCGCGCCGCCCAGCGCGAACGAGGCCTGCCAGGAAATCCGCAGGTGCGCAGGCAGCTGGGTCGCCAGAATCCAGCCGAATATCATGGTTGCGACGATAGTGAGCACTACCTGCGCCAGCCCCAGCCCGAATACGATCGAGCGCATCGCCTTCAGCTTGGGCAAGGAGAATTCCAGGCCGATCGAGAACATCAGGAACACCACGCCGAACTCGGCCAGGCCGTGGGTGGTTTCGCTCTGCTCGGCGAGGCCCAGCGCGTGCGGGCCGATCAGGATGCCGACGGTCAGGTAGCCGAGCATCGGCGGCAGGTGCATCATGCGGAAAGCGACCACGCCGAGGACGGCGCTTCCCAACAACAACAGGGTTAATTCCAGAGGTGAAAACGTCATTTCAACATCGCCAGTGAGTAAAGAATCGTTGTTTGCGGTGTGCTTTGCACGTTATGTTGTGACTGGCAAGTTTTTTGCTTTCTCAATTCGGCTATACTTGGGCATGAGTGTAACCCATGAAAAAACAATGCTGAAAGTTTTTGATGCAAAAACGGCACTGCGTCTTGCCCAAGACACGCTGCAGAACGAAGCGGATGCCATCAATGCCCTGAACGCCCGTCTGGCAGATGACGACAGCGTGGTGCAGGCCATTTCCCTGCTGCTGAACTGCACGGGACGCGTGGTGGTGTCCGGCATCGGCAAGTCCGGCCATATCGGCCGCAAGATCGCCGCCACGCTGGCCTCCACCGGCACGCCGGCGCTGTTCGTGCATCCGGCCGAAGCCGCGCACGGCGACCTCGGCATGGTCACCGCCGACGATGCCTTTATCGCCATCTCCTACTCCGGCGAAAGCGCGGAGTTGATGACCATCCTGCCGGTGGTGAAACGCATGGGCAGCAAGGTGATCGCCATCACCGGCAAGCCGGGCTCCAGCCTGGCCACCATCGCCGACGTGCACCTGAACGTGGCGGTGGCCAAGGAAGCCTGCCCGATGAATCTGGCACCGACCACCTCGACCACCGTCACACTGGCGCTGGGCGACGCCTTGGCCGTGGCGCTGCTGGACCTGCGCGGCTTCAAGGAAGAAGATTTCGCCCGCTCGCATCCGGGCGGCGCATTGGGCCGCCGCCTGCTGACCCATGTCAAGGACGTGATGCGCAGCGGCGATGCCGTGCCGAGCGTTACTGCGGACGTCAAACTGACCGCAGCGCTGCTGGAAATCACCCAGAAGGGCATGGGCATGACCGCCATCGTCGACGCCGACAACAAGCCGGTCGGGGTGTTCACCGACGGCGACCTGCGCCGCATGATCGAGAAAGTGCAGGATTTCAGCAAGGTCATCATCGGCGATGTGATGCACGCCAACCCGCGTTCCATCTCGCCTGAGAAAATGGCGGTGGATGCGGTGGCCATCATGGAGCAGTACCGCATCAACCAGATGCTGGTGACCGATGCCGACGGCAAGCTGGTCGGCGCCCTGCATATCCACGACCTGACCCGCGCCAAGGTGATTTGATGAGTCTGACCTACCTGGAACGCGCCGCGCGCGTCAAGCTGATGATTTTCGACGTCGACGGCGTGCTGACCGACGGCAGCCTGCATTACGGCGCCGATGGCGAGGCGCTGAAAACCTTCAACGTGCAGGACGGCCTCGGCATCAAGCTGATCCAGGAGGCCGGCATCCAGACCGCCATCATCAGCGCGCGCACCTCGCCGCAAGTTATTAAACGTGCGGCCGACCTCGGCATCAGCCATCTGCACCAGGGCGGCCACGACAAGCTGACGCCGTTCAACGCGCTGCTGGAAAAGACCGGCCTGACGGCCGAGCAGGTCGGCTTCATCGGCGACGATGTGGTGGACTTGCCGATTCTGAAGCGCGTCGGCTTTGCGGTCGCCGTGCCGAACGGCCGCCAGGAAGTGCTGGACCGCGCGCACCACACCACCGTCGCCTTCGGCGGCAAGGGCGCGGTGCGGGAAGTATGCGAACTCTTGATGCATGCCCAAGGCAGCTATGAGCGCGTAATGGCACAATTCCTGGTTTGAACAAGGATTAATCATGCGTAAAAGAACAGCACACCGCTGGCAGCTGACGCTGATCATGATGACCGGCGTGTTTGTCGCCGTCGGCAGCTTCTGGCTGGTGCAGGTGGTCAACCAGTCCGGCCAGCAAACCGGCGCCGACAAGTTCCGCGAGGAGCCGGACTACATCATCGATCGCTTCAGCACGGTACGCATGAACAAGACCGGCCAGCCGGCCTATATCGTCTCCGGCGACAGGCTGACCCATCACCCGGTCGGCGACCTGTCGGTGATCGACAAGCCGCTGGTGCACAGCTTGTCGGGCAATCAGCCGCCGATGAATATCCACGCGCAGACCGCGTATGTGGATCAGAACAATACGCGCGTGCGGCTGGAGGGTAATGTTGACGTGGTGCGGCCCGCCACCAGGCAAGCGCAGGAGTTGCGCCTGAAGACCAGTACGCTGACCGTGTATCCGGACGAAGAGCGCATGGAAACCACCGCCAAAGTGGACATGCTGGCCGGCACCTCGCATGCCAGCGGCACCGGCATGAAGGCCAACAACGCCACCCGCCAGATCGAACTGGGCGGACGGGGAACGATTACGACGCCGCCGCGCGCGGCAAAATGAAGGAAAGAATGATGAACATGAATAAACTGTTACTGTCCGCCGTGCTGGCGCTGGCGGCCTGCGTGGCCCACGCCGAGAAGGCCGATTCCAGCAAGCCGACCGAGATCACCTTCGACCAGCTGGACGCCGACGACGTCAAGCAGATCAAGACCTTCACCGGCAATGTGGTGCTGACGCGCGGCACGCTGCTGATGAAGTCGCCGAAGGCGGTGGTGACCGAAGATCCGGAAGGCTACCAGTTCGTGGTGCTGCACAGCGGCCCCGGCGTGCAGGCGACCTTCCGCCAGAAGATGGACGGCCCTGGTGACCAGTGGGTCGAGGGCAAGGCCGACCGCATCGAATACGACAACAAGACCGAGCTGGTGAAGCTGTTCGCCAAGGCGCAGATCAAGAAACTGGAAGGCGGCAAGACCGCCAGCCAGGTCGATGGCGAATTCATTTCGTATGACAGCCGCAAGGAATTCTTCGCGGTGAAGAACACGCCGAGCGGCGAGACCAAGCCGGGCGGCGGCCGCAGCACGATGGTGATCCAGCCATCGACCAAGCAGGCCGCGCCGGCGCCAGCGACTCAGCCTGCAGCGGGGAAATAAGATGGAGCCAAGCTGCGGTAGCACCCTGATCGTCAAAGGCCTGCAGAAGACCTACGGCAAGCGCCAGGTGGTGCATGACGTTTCGCTGCAAGTGGAGTGCGGCGAAGTGGTCGGCCTGCTGGGGCCGAACGGCGCCGGCAAGACCACCTCGTTCTACATGATCGTCGGCCTGGTGCCGTCGGACGCCGGCAGCATCGATATCAGCGGCGTCGACATCTCTTCGCTGCCGATCCACCGGCGCGCCACCATGGGCCTGTCCTACCTGCCGCAGGAAGCGTCGGTGTTCCGCAAGCTGACCGTGGAAGAAAATATCCGCGCCGTCCTCGAAATTCAGAAAGTGGACGGCAAGCCTTTATCCAAGGCTGACATTGATGAACGGCTGAATACCCTGCTGGCCGATTTGCAAATCGAAAAGCTGCGCGAGAACCAGGCGCTGTCGCTCTCCGGTGGCGAACGCCGCCGCGTGGAGATCGCGCGCGCACTGGCGACCAATCCGCGCTTCGTGCTGCTCGATGAACCTTTCGCCGGGGTCGACCCGATTGCCGTGATTGAGATCCAGCGCATCGTGCGCTTCCTCAAGGAGCGCAATATCGGCGTCCTCATTACCGATCACAATGTGCGCGAGACGCTGGGCATCTGCGACCGCGCATATATCATCAACCAGGGCTCGGTGCTGGCATCAGGCCGTCCGGACGACATCATCGCCAACGAATCGGTGCGTCGCGTCTACCTGGGTGAACATTTCCGTATGTAAGCCTTACATGAAACAGTCTCTGCAACTGCGCACGTCGCAGCACCTCGCGTTGACGCCACAGCTGCAGCAGTCGATCCGGCTGCTGCAATTGTCGACGCTGGAGCTGCACCAGGAACTCGAACAGCTGCTGACCGATAATCCGCTGCTGGAGCGCCTCGACGACCCGCTCGATCACTCGCTGCGGCTGCTGGCCGACGGCGCCATCAACCAACAGGCGCCGGCTGGCGAAGCGCCGGCCGAAGGCCCGCCGCAGGGCGAGGCGCCGGCCGCCGAAGCCGAGGCCTATGACGGCCCGGCCGCCGACACCGAAAGCACCACTCCAGACGCCGACATGGACTGGGGCGACTCCGGCCGCAGCAAGAACAGCGACGACGAGGAAGCCCGGCCGCAACTGGAAGCGCACCACTGCACGCTGCGCGAGCACCTGATGGAGCAGATGCGCGTGACGGTGCTGGAAATGCGCGACCGCGCGCTGGTCGAACTGATCGTCGACGCGCTCGACGAGAACGGCTATCTGGAAGAATCGCTGGAAGAAATCCACGCGCGCCTGCCGGAAGAACTGGAGGTCGAAATCGAAGAACTGCAGACGGCGCTTAGCCTGCTGCAAAGTTTCGATCCGATGGGCGTTGGCGCGCGCAACGCCGCCGAGTGCCTGGCGCTGCAAATCAAGCGCTTGCCGGGCGTGCCGATGGTGACGCGGCGCATGGCGCTGGCCATCGTGGAAAATCATCTGACCTGGTTTGCACAGCGCGACTTCAACAAGCTGAAAAAAGCGCTGCTGTGCGATGACGAGGATCTGCGCGAAGCGCAGACCGTGATCCGCCAATGCAACCCGCATCCGGGCGCCGCGTTCGCTTCGGATGTGTCGGACTACGTGGTGCCGGACGTGATCGTCAAGAAGTCGCGCAACGGCTGGCAGGTTAGCCTCAACAACGACGTCATGCCGCGTCTGCGCGTCAATGCCATGTACGCCAATCTGCTCAAGCAGGGCAAGGGTGAAGGCGCGATGGGCGCGCAGTTGCAGGAAGCCAAATGGCTGATCAAGAATATGCGCCAGCGTTTCGACACCATCCTGCGCGTGGCGCAAGCGATAGTAGAAAGACAAAAGAACTTTTTCTCGCACGGCGCCGTTGCGATGCGCCCCCTTGTGCTTCGCGAAATTGCTGATACACTGGGTTTACACGAGAGCACCATTTCTCGGGTAACAACTCAAAAATATATGCTGACCCCGCACGGCATGTTTGAGCTGAAATATTTCTTTGGTAGCCATGTCGCCACCGAAGCTGGCGGGGAAGCTAGTTCGACGGCGATACGTGCCTTGATCGTGCAATTGACAGGAGCTGAAGACCCGAAAAATCCTTTATCCGACAGTAAGATTGCGGACATGCTGGGAGAACAGGGCATGGTGATTGCGCGGCGCACTGTTGCCAAATATCGCGAAGCTCTCAAAATCCCTCCAGTCAGTCTCCGCAAGTCTTTGTAGTTACTTGGTTCCTGCGCGCCCGGCAGTAAAGGGCAACGCACTAACCGTAAGCAGCGACATTATCTTTAGGAGTGTGTATGAATCTCACCATCAGTGGACATCATCTCGAAGTGACCTCGGCTATTCGTGAATACGTGCAGAACAAGCTGGAACGCGTCACCCGTCACTTTGACCAAGTGATTGATATTGCTGTCATCCTGACCGTAGATAACCTTAAAGAGAAAGAGAAACGCCAGAAGGCTGAAATCAACCTGCGTCTGTCCGGTAAAACCGTCTACGTGGAAAGCCTGTCGCAAGACCTGTACGCCGCCATCGATACCTTGATCGACAAGCTGGACCGCCAGGTCATGAAATACAAGGCCAAAGTCCAGGGCCATGATCGCGACGCGATCAAGCATATTCCGGACAGCTACGAGCCTGCCGCCGCCGTCTGATTCACGGCCACGGCCTCCTCAACTAAAGGGCGCGGCTAGCGCCCTTTTTTGCAGCCCGTTTGATAAACGATTTCCCAATATTTGACAAGCTGCGTTGGCGTTTACGCAACGCGCGGTAAATCCTTATAGTGCTAGTCCATTGAAAATGGTTTAATAAATTAGGTAAACGTTTTACCAAAAACCAGATAACTATAAAGTGAGACTACACGATGAACCATTTAGCCGTCCGGCCGCTATGTGCGGCCATTGCCTTGCTGTGCCTGTCCGATGCGTGGGCGCAGGAGGCCACGCCTTCCGACGCCAATACCGTGGTGGTGTCCGGCATCCGCAAATCCTATGCCGACGCGGTCAACATGAAGCGCGACACGCTGGAAATCACCGACAGCATTTCGTCCGACGGCCTGGGCCGCTTCCCGGACCTGAACGTGGGCGAGGCCATCCAGCGCATTCCCGGCGTGCAGCTGAACCGCGAGGCCGGCTCGCGTAACGCCACCATCAATCTGCGCGGTCTGCCGGGCACCTTCGCGCTGACCACGATTAACGGCATGTCGTTCGCGCAGCCGGTGCTGAACGGCTCGACGCCGCTGGGCGCGTTCAACTCGGACATCTTCAGCGCGGTGACGGTGCTGAAAAGCCCGACTGCCGCCGAGCAGCCGGGCGGGTTGAGCGGCAACATCGATTTGCGCATCACCTCGGCGCTGGCGCGCAAGGATGGCGGCAGTATTTCCATCGGCGATGAATACGACGAGTTGGGCCATCTGACTACGCCCAACGCCAGCGCCTCGTGGAACAAGCACTTCGGCAAGGACCTGGCGGTGTTC
The DNA here is from genome assembly GCA_963515135.1 of uncultured Duganella sp. GTDB lineage: Bacteria > Pseudomonadota > Gammaproteobacteria > Burkholderiales > Burkholderiaceae_D > Rugamonas. Next base: position 58,916 of record CAUPXZ010000011.1, read on the forward strand.
GGCGTCTACGCGTACAAGAAGGAAGACTTCCGCCGCGACTCGACGCAGGTGCAGGATTACGACCAACTGACGGCGGCCAACCTCGGCATCACGCAGGCGCAATTCGATGCGCGCTATCCGAAATCGGAATATGCCAAGGGCATTCTGTTCCCCGGCCAGATCCGCCAGACCGTCACCGCCAACACCGGCGACACGCACAGCGGCGCGGCCGGCGTCGGCTGGCGCATGAATGGCGAGACGCGCCTCAACCTGACCGGCTACTTCAGCGACCGCAAGCTGGGTTCGTCGAACCAGTACCTGAACTATATCGATCCGACCGTCAATTCGCCGATCACCAACCTGGGGCCGGTGTTCTTCATCGATACGCCGACCGGCAAGCAGGCGATGATCAATTCCTACGATTACGCCAACGCCAGCGTCACCGATTCCTTGCGCTCGGCGCCGCAACGCCAGCGCACGCATGGCCTGAGCGCCGATGTCGACTGGGAAAACGACGAGTGGCACTTCAATGGCGCGCTGCACAGCTCGCGCGCCGAGAATCGCCAGGACCAGCTGTCGATCGACATTGTGCAATCGGCGCGCACGCTGCCGGGTTCCAACGGCACTTACGGCCATTATTATTCCGGTGGCGACGATTTGCGGAACTCGGTGCTGACCTTGTTCACGCCGACGGTCGGCCACATCAATCCCGGTCCGTACGACCAGCGTCCCGGCACCTCGGTCACGCAGGCGCGCAATAACGGCAACGACCGCTTCGGCGTCACCGGCACCAATGGCCGCGCGCTGACATCGGTGGACGCGATCCAGGCGTTTGCCGAACGCAGCTTCGAAGAGGGCTTCTTCAAGTCGGTCAAGGCCGGCGTGCGGGCTGAGAAAAATGATTTCGCCTCGACCGGCACGCGCAACACCGCGCAAGGCATCAACTTCGCCGCCATCACGCCGGCGCTGGCGATCGCCAATCCCTACCTGTCCACGTTCGGCGGCGGTTATATTCCGGGCTATACCAAGAACTGGGTGGCGGTGGATATTCCGGCCGTGCTGAACGCGGTCAAGCCCGTGACCGTGCTGCCGGGCCAGACGCTGACGCCCTATGGCCTGGTCAACAACGACGCCGATCCGGGCTTCTCCTCGTATAACTTCTCGGTGAAGAACAAGATTGCGTCGGCCTACGTGTCGAGCATCTGGGGCAGCAGCGTGTGGGGCATACCATTGAAAGGGAATCTCGGCGCACGCTATGAAACCACGCGCGAGACCGTCGATTCCGTCGACACCAGCAACGTCACGGTCGGCACCAAGGTCATTACCACCAAGACGCCGCGCAGCTTCGAGCAGAGCTATCACAACTTCTTGCCATCGCTGGTGGCCAAGGCCGACCTGAGCGAGAAGATCGCCTTGCGCGGCGCCGCTTACCGCACCTTTGTGCGTCCGCAACCGCGCGATATCACGCCGTCCACCGTGGTCACCGAGCCGGCTGCCGCGTCGGCCACGCCGACCTATAACGTGGTGTTGGGCAGCGCCGACCTGAAACCGTACACCGCCAATTCCTTCGACCTGGCGCTGGAGTGGTACAACCGGCCGAACGGACTGGTGGCGCTGACTGTGTTCCAGAAAGACGTGAAGGGGCTGGTTGGTCCGGTGCGCGATGTCAGCCGTCTGTGCCCTGCCGATGCGACGGCGCTGGGCCTGGGCCACCTGAGCATCGTCGGCAGCAATTGCATGAGTGATATCCTGGTCAACGTCGGCACGGCGGAGGCGCCGTCGCTGCAGCCGGCGCGGGTGGTGATCACCGGCCAGACCAATCAGCAGAAGATCAAGGTGCAGGGCGTGGAATTCAATGTGCAGCAGAATCTGGACTGGCTGCCGGCGCCATGGAACAACCTGGGCGGCGCTTTCAACTACGCCTACACCACCATCAAGGGCAAAAACGATGACGGCTCGGCGGCGACGCTGCCTGGCGTTTCCCGCAATAATTACAACCTGATCGCTTACTACGAGACCAAGCAATGGGGCGTGCGCGCGGTGTACAACTATCGCGACGATTACGATCTGGCGGCGGGCGGCACCTTCAACGGCGCGGCGCGCTCGGTCAAGGCGCGCGGCCAGCTGGACATGTCGGCCAGCTATACCTTCGACAGCAATATCAAGCTTTCCTTCGATGCCTTCAACATGACCAACTCGATGCGCGAGGAATACGAAGCTTCGTACCTGAAGCCGCGCCGCCTGGATGTCGATGGCCGTACGTACCAGGTCAAGCTGAGCACCACTTTCTGACAGGAGCATCATGAAATTATTTATACCGTTATTGCTGGCTGTTCCGCTGGCACAAGCCTGCGACGTGCCGCCACCGGCGCGCATCGATATCGAAGCCAACAGCTATTACTCGGACAAGAATCATTCGGTGGTCGATCCGGTGAAGCGGGCGCAGAACATCGCCAACACCAAGCCGATTGAGGACTTCCTGTCGCATGTCGCGCAGGACGCCAATGGACGCGATGCCGCCTGCGCGCTGACCTGGCTGGCCAGCTGGGGCGAGCAGAAGGCCATGCTGGGCAAGCTCTCCAGCGAACAGGCCTACTACGTGCGCAAGTGGACGCTGAGCGGCATGGCGCTGAACTATGCCCGTATCAAGCCGCAGGCCACGCCGGCCCAGCGCGTCACCATCGAGGGCTGGTTCAAGACGCTGGCCGATGGCACCATCGTGCATTCGGATGCCAAGAAGGGCACGCGCAACAATCACTATTACTGGGAAGGCCTGGCGGTGACGGCGGTGGGCGGCGTCACCGGCGACACGCGCTACCTGGACTGGGGTCGCAAGGTGCTGGACCACGCATTGAGCCAGATGGAGCCGGATGGCGCGTTGCCGGCGGAGATGGAGCGCGCGGTCAAGGCGCTGCACTATCAGGTATATGCGGCTACGCCGCTGGTGTTCATTGCCTCGATCCTGGACGTGCGCGATCCACGCCTGGATACGCTGGTGGCATTCACGGTGGCCGGTTCGGCCGATCCGTCCGGCATCGCCAGGCGGACCGGTTTCGAACAGGAGCCGGTCGGCAGCCGCGAGGTGACGACCATCTACAACCGTCATGTCGGCAAGCCGCCTCCAGCGGCCGGCAAGGCCCTGTGGCAGCCGCGCATGGGCGGTTCGCTTGAAGTGCCGAATCCGCTGGAGCATCTGAAGTAGAATATTCGCATGAGCGAATATATCCACACCAGCGTTAGCAACGGCACCGGCTTGATCGTGCTGGACCGGCCAAAGGCTTTGAACTCCCTGTCGCTCGACATGGTGCGCGCGATTACGCAGGCACTGCTGGCGTGGCGCGAGGATGATGGCGTGGCCGCCGTCGTGATCCGCAGCAGCAGCGACAAGGCGTTCTGCGCCGGCGGCGACATCCGCTTCTTCTACGAGGCGGGGCGCAGTACGCCGCAGGGCGGCAGCGCGCTGGTGGAGGATTTCTTTACCGAGGAATATGCGCTGAATCACCTGATTCATTTCTATCCCAAACCCTACATCGCGCTGATGGACGGCGTGGTGATGGGCGGTGGCATGGGCGTGGCGCAGGGCGGCATCCGCATCGTCACAGATAAAACCAAGATGGCCATGCCGGAAGTGAATATCGGCCTGTTCCCGGACGTCGGCGGTAGCTACTTCCTGTCGCGCGCACCGGGCGCGCTAGGCTACTACCTTGGCGTCACCGGCGTCACCATCGGCGCAGCGGACGCGCTGTACGCCGGCCTGGCCGACCACTACGCGCCGCTGGCCGACCGTGCCGCACTGGATGCGCTGCTGACCGCAACGCCGGGCGCTGGCTTGCCGGCCGCATTGGCGGCCTACGCCACCTACAGCGCCGGCGATAGCACGCTGGCGGCCCACCGCGACGCCATCGACCGCCACTTCAGCGCCGGCTCGGTTTCCGCCATTGTCGCCTCACTGCGGACTGACGGCAGCGAATTCGCGCAGAAGACTCTGGCTGTCATTGCCACCCGCTCGCCATTGATGATGTGCGTTACCCACGAACTGATCAAGCGCGGCGCCGCGCTGGACGTGGCTGGTTGCCTGCGCATGGAACGCGCACTGGTGCGCCGCAACTTCGAAAACGGCGAAGTCATCGAAGGCGTGCGTGCGCTGGTCATCGACAAAGACAACGCACCGCAATGGCAGCCCGCCACGCTGGAAGAAGTAACCGAAGAAATGGTGCAAACGATGTTCCAGCCCGTCTGGCCAGCCTATGCCCACCCGCTGCGCCATTTATGATGCGCCGCTTGGTTGCAAAGATAGTCCCATCGCCTGAAGCACCAGCAGTGTAGTAGTGGAGCTGAGGTTGTCAGGAGCAGTCAGCGCAGCGGAAATTTGTTCATGGGGCAGGTCGGTTTGGGCCGCGAGCTCGATAATACCTTTCGAATGGCCGACTACTGCCAAGGCCGCAGAAAAATAAGGCATATCCCGAGGCTGTAGTGCCTCCGATAGAAATATTTTGATTGATGCTGCGTCAATCAACGCGGCGGTGAAGTCGTAAGAATAATACTCAGGCATGGTCTTTCCTCCACTGCTCGGTAGTACCCAGGTCTGTAATGAATTCGGAGCTCGCCAACACCTTCTCCAACGGCCGCGACATCGGAGGTTCGGCCGTTCGACAGCCTGAATAAACGCTCATTGATAATTAAACGGGCATGGTGGTCAGGCAGACGCGTCAGCCAGCGCTGGAACATCTTGGTGTGGATGATCTTTATCATCCCACAATCGTAGTTTAGTCGCTACGACATGCTTTGATATAGATTTATTGCTCGCGGTGGCGCAGGACCACGCGTTCGTTGGTGTTGAAGTAGGCGGCGAGTTTTTCGGCCATGTAGACCGAGCGGTGCTGGCCGCCGGTGCAGCCCAGCGCCACCGTCAGGTAGCTGCGGTTGTCGCACTTGAAGGACGGCAGCCATTTTTCCACAAACGCGCGGATATCGTTCAGCATTTCGCCGGCGCTCGGCTGGGCGTCGAGGAAACTGACCACCGGCGCATCACGGCCGGTCAGCGGGCGCAGCGTCAGGTCGTAATACGGATTTGGCAGCGCGCGCACGTCGAACACGAAGTCGGCGTCCATCGGCACGCCCAGCTTGAAGGCGAACGATTCGAAGAACAGGGTCAGCGGCGCATGGTCGGTCAGCACCAGATCCTTGACCCAGGCGCGCAGCTTGTTGGCGCTGAGTTCGGAGGTGTCGATCACATGGCCCAGTTGCTCGATGGCCGACAGCCGCTCGCGCTCTTCCATGATGCATTCGATCAGCGTGCGGCGCGCGGCCGGATTCTGGCCCGGTCGCAGCTCGTGCGACAGCGGATGGCTGCGGCGGGTTTCCGAGAAGCGCGCCACCAGCGAATGCGTGTTGGCGGTCAGGAACATCACTTTGACATCGTGGCCAGCATCGCGCAGGCGCTGCACGTCGCCGGGTAGCGAGGCCAGCGATTCTGCGCTGCGGGCGTCTACCGCGACGGCCAGCGCTTGCAGGCCTTCGTCCGCCAGGGTCTGGACCAGATGGGAGAGCAGGGCGGGCGGCAGGTTGTCGACGCAGTAGTGCCCCGTGTCTTCCAGGACGTTGAGGGCGACGGATTTGCCGGAACCGGAGATGCCGGTAATGAGTACGATGCGCATAATGGCCGATGATACCATCGGTAGGCTAGTCGCCGCTCATCGCTTGACGTTGGCGTTCCATGAATTCTTGCAAGGTATCTATACCGCGCAGTTGTAGGATGGTGTTGCGCACGGCCGCTTCCAGCAGTACCGCGATGTTGCGGCCGGCCGCCACCGGGATCACCACTTTGCGGATCGGCAGGCCCAGCACGTCCTCGGTCGGGAACTGGAACGGCAGGCGCTCGACTTCCTCGTCGGCGGCGCCACGGCGCACCAGGTGCACGATCAGCTTCAGGCGCATCTTGCGGCGCACCGCGGTTTCGCCGAAGATGGCCTTGATGTCCAGCAGACCCAGGCCGCGCACTTCCAGCAGGTTTTGCAGCAGCGCCGGACAGCGGCCCTCGATCATGTTCGGCGCGATGCGCGAGAATTCCACCGCATCGTCGGCCACCAGGCCGTGCGAGCGCGAAATCAGCTCCAGGCCCAGCTCGCTCTTGCCGAGGCCGGAATCGCCGGTGATCAGCACGCCCACGCCCAGCACGTCCATGAACACGCCGTGCATGATGATGCGTTGCGCCAGCTTCTTCGACAGGTAGACGCGCAGGAAGTCGATCACCTGCGCCGCCGGCAGCGGCGTCGAGAACAGCGGGATATTCTTCTCGTCGCAGATGGCGAGAATGTCGGGCGGCGTTTCCAGCCCCTGCGCGACGATCAGCGCCGGCGGATTGCCGGCAATCAGCTCGCCGATGACGTGGGCGCGCGTCAGCGACTTCAGGCGCTGGTAGTAATTGATCTCCTGGTGGCCGAAGACCTGGATACGGCCGGGGTGGATGGTGTTCAGGTGGCCGACCTGGTCGGCGGCCGAGGCCACGTCGCCGGAAATCTGGCGTTCCCCGCCGGGGAAACCGGCAAACCAGCCGAGCTGCAAACTTTCGCGATTATCGTCGTAAAGCCGTTGGATCGTCAGCGGAGTTTGCAGCATGGGCGTCTTTATAGAAGGTGCTTAACCTGCGGTCTGCAGGCTAGGGAGCCAGTTGATGATGCGCGAATGCACCGATTTCGGGTCCGGGTCGGTGCTCAGCGCGGTGCGGAAGGCGTCGTCGGAGAACATCTCGGCGATTTCCGACAGGATCTCCAGGTGCTGCTGGGTCACGTGATCCGGGATCAGCAGGAAGAACAGCAGGTTGACCGGCTTGCCGTCCGGCGACTCGAACGGAATCGGCTCGGCCAGGCGCACGAAGGCCGCCAGCGGCGTCTTCAGGCTCTTCATGCCCTTGATGCGGCCGTGCGGCACAGCGACGCCGTGGCCCAGGCCGGTCGAACCGAGGCGCTCGCGCGCGAACAGATTGTCCGACACGGTGGAGCGGGCGATGCCGCAGTTGTTTTCGAAGATCAGGCCAGCTTGCTCAAATGCGCGTTTTTTACTGGAGACTTCCAGGTCCAACTGCACATTGTCGAGTGAAAGAATTTTGCTCAGGTTGTTCATAGTACGACGTCAATTGTTGCAACGCACAAGGTTGGCATGCGAGCAGAATTATAGGCTGCTTTCTGCGCCGTGTAACATGAAATCGTTCGTGCCGCGATGACCAGACACGATGGTAAAAGTGCATTCCAGAAAGAATTGCTATTTTTGAACAGGAAAGATCGAAAACACCCGATGTTTGCTTGGAAGCAGGCCGGTTTTTCCGTTTTTTTACGCGTTTTCCGCCCAGCAGGGCCGTATGACGTGTTCACCACGTTCAGCACATCATACGCCGCTTTTTTAATCTCCGATTGAAAAAATCATTACAGTTATTGGCGTGCGCCACGCAGGTTGGGCGGTTTTTGCGCGGTGCTGAAGTTGCTGCGCCAGGGATTGATGTCCAGTCCGCCGCGGCGGGTGTAGCGCGCATACACGGCCAGCTGGGCCGGCCGGCACTGGCGCAGGATATCGACAAAGATGCGCTCCACACATTGCTCGTGGAATTCATTGTGTTCGCGGAAACCGATCAGGTATTTCAGCAGGCTTTCCTGGTCGATCTGCGGGCCGCTGTAGTGGATCTGTACGCTGGCCCAGTCCGGCTGGCCGGTGACCAGGCAATTCGATTTCAGCAGGTGCGACACCAGTTTTTCCTCGACCGGCTCCTCGTCATGGGCGGCCTTGAGCAGCTGCGGCGACGGGCTGTAGTTGTCGACCTCGATGTCCAGCCGGTCCAGCAGCAGGCCGTCCAGTTCACCCATTTCCACCATGCCGAATTCTTCCGGCTGGGTGACGATGACGTGGACATTGGCACCGGCGGCGTCCGACAGATCCTGCTGCAACAGCGTTTTCAGCGCCACCACGCTGTCGAGCTTGGTCTGGTTGAAGGAGTTCAGGTACAGCTTGAAGGATTTCGACTCGATGATATTCGGCGAATCGGAAGGGAAGGTAACGCGGGCGATCGCCACCTGCGGCTTGCCGCGCAGGTTCAGCCACGAGATTTCATACGCATTCCAGATATCGACGCCGAAGAACGGCAGCGTGCCCGACAAGCCCAGCTCGTCGCGCTTGCCCTGGCGCGGAATCGGGAACAGCAGTTCCGGCGCGTAATCGGTGCGGTAGGCGGAGGTTTTCCCCAGCGGGGACTGGTCGGCGGTATTGGTCATGGCGGTACGTGAATTCAGTGAAGGACGGCATGGTAACGCAAACCACGCCGTCCCGCCCCGGACTAGCCCAGGAACAGTTGATAAACCGGGTTGCTGCTCTCATCCCAGTAACGGTAGCCCAGCGTCGCCAGGAATTGCGCGAAGTCGCTCATTTCCTCCGGCGGCACCTGCAGGCCGATGACGATGCGGCCGACATCGCCGCCCTGGCTGCGATAATGGCACAGCGAGATATTCCAGTTCGGCGCCATTGAATCGAGGAAGCGCATCAGCGCGCCCGGACGCTCGGGGAACTCGAAACGGTACAGCAGCTCGTTGTTGGCCAGCGGACTCTTGCCGCCGACCAGATGGCGCAAATGGGTCTTGGCCAGCTCGTCGTGGGTCAGGTCGAGCGCCTTGAAGCCGTGCTCCTCGAAATGGCGGGCCAGCGCGCCGGACTCGTTGCGGTCGGCGATCTGCACGCCGCAGAACACATGGGCGTCGTCCTTGTCGGAGATGCGGTAGGTGAACTCGGTGACGTTGCGCCCGCCCACCAGCTGGCAGAAGCGCTTGAAGCTGCCGCGCTGCTCCGGCAGCGTGACCGCGAACAGCGCTTCGCGCGCCTCGCCCATCTCGGCACGTTCGGCCACGAAGCGCAGACGGTCGAAATTCATATTGGCACCGCTGGCGATGGTGATCAGCGTTTCATTTTTGATCGGATCCTTGGTCAGCGCGGCGCGCTCGACGTAGGCCTTGGCGCCGGCGATCGACAGCGCGCCGGACGGCTCCAGGATCGAACGCGTATCGGTGAACACATCCTTGATGGCGGCGCTGACGGCGTCGGTATCGACCAGGATCACATCGTCCACATACAGCTGCGCCAGGCGGAAGGTTTCCTCGCCGGCCAGGCGCACGGCGGTGCCGTCGGCGAACAGGCCGACATCGGACAGTGTGACGCGCTCGCCGGCCTTCAGGCTGCGCGCCATGGCGTCGGAATCGAGCGACTGCACGCCGATGATCTTGATGTCCGGGCGGATCTGCTTGACGTAGGCGGCAATGCCGGCGATCAGGCCGCCGCCGCCGATCGGCACGAAAATCGCGTGGATCGGGCCGGAATGCTGGCGCAGGATTTCCATGCCGATGGTGCCCTGGCCGGCGATCACGTCCGGATCGTCGAACGGGTGGACGAAGGTCAGCTTCTGTTCCTGCTCCAGCGTCAGCGCATGGTTGTAGGCATCGGTATAGGACTCGCCGTGCAGCACCACCTCGACGTCGGCGCCGCCGCGCGCCTTGACCGCATCGACCTTCACCTGTGGTGTGGTGGTCGGCATCACAATCACCGCGCGGCAGCCCATGCGGGCGGCGGACAGCGCCACGCCCTGGGCGTGATTGCCGGCCGAGGCGCAAATCACGCCGCGCTTGCGTTGCGCGTCGCTCAAGTGGGCCATCTTGTTATAGGCGCCGCGAATCTTGAAGCTGAACACGCTCTGCATGTCCTCGCGCTTGAAGTAAATTCGGTTCTCGAAACGCTGCGACAAGGTCGGCGCGAGTTCCAGCGGGGTTTCATCAGCCACGTCATAAACGCGGGCGGTCAGTACTTTCTTCAGATAGTCGGTAGTCATAGTCTGCAAACAAAGTGAATCGGGCAAGTAACGATGCTAACTATCCGGCGGGTGACCGGGTGGAGCAGGGCGCTGATCCTGGCGGGGTGGGCTCGGATCGGACTGTTCAATCGTGCGGTGTGGACTCATTATAATGGCTGCTTTCTTTTCCGCCCAATTAACCATGATCGAATCCGCCATTACCTGGCTGCTGCACCTGATCGCCGCACCCGAGGTAGGGCTGACTTCGGTCTTCATCATCAGCCTGATTTCGGCCACGCTGGTGCCGCTCGGCTCGGAACCGGCGGTGTTTGCGGTGATTAAGGCCAATCCGGCCTTGTTCTGGAGTGCGATCTTTGTGGCCACCGTCGGCAATACCATCGGCGGCGCCATCGATTACTACATCGGCTGGCAGGCCAAGACGACTTTCGCCAAGGAGCGCAAGAGCCGCTGGTTTCACTGGCTGGAGCGCTACGGCGCCAAGACCATGCTGCTGGCCTGGCTGCCCGGCATCGGCGATCCGCTGTGCACGCTGGGCGGCTGGCTGAAGCTGCCGTTCTGGCCCAGTGTCGCCTACATGGCGGTCGGCAAATTCCTGCGCTACCTCACCATGACCACGCTGCTGTTGTACGTGCCGGACGGTGTGTGGCACCGGATCGGACAATTGCTGGGCTAATTTGGTGCAACTTATCATATCGTCGCATAAGCTTATGCGTAAATTTCATTCAGTCTGAGCCTTGCATTTGGCATGTTATTGCTCGGCAAGGCGGGTAATTTCGAATTTTTGCCGGTTTTGACGTTTGACGAGAGTCCTTAGGCCAGCTAAGGCTGTTCCCGCGTGGTGCGTCGCAATAGGCTAGAATGACCCTCCCGGTGTCTGTCTATAGTCTCTGCATAATGAACGCCCCTGCACAAATTCAAGCTCTGCTGGCGGAAACGCCCCACGGTCCGGAGGCCAAGCGCCTGCGGGAAATTCCTTATAACTACACGTCGTTTTCCGATCGCGAGATCGTCATTCGTCTGCTGGGTGAGGAGTCGTGGTCGCTGCTGGATACGCTGCGCGGCGCGCGTCAGACCGGCCGTTCGGCGCGCATGCTGTATGAGGTGCTGGGCGATATTTGGGCAGTACGCCGCAATCCGTATCTGCAGGATGACCTGCTGGATAATCCGAAGCGCCGCCAGGAACTGATCAACGCGCTGCATCACCGCCTGGCGGAAGTGGACAAGCGCCGCCTCAGCGTCGACGAGGCTGAGACGGATGAGGCGTCTGGGGCGCGCAGCGCCAACGTGGTCAAGCTGCTGCGTGCGGCCGGCAAGGCGGTCGCTGACTTCGGCGAAGAATTCAAGCAGGTCTACGACTTGCGCAAGCGCACCTACAAGGTACTGGGCCGCTACACCGACAAGCACAACATCTGCTTCGACGGCATGAAGCGCATCTCGCACGTGACCGATGCGACCGACTGGCGCGTTGAGTATCCGTTCGTGGTGCTGACCCCGGACAGCGAAGAGGAAATGGCCGGCCTGGTCAAAGGCTGTATCGAGCTGGGCCTGACCATCATCCCGCGCGGCGGCGGCACCGGCTACACCGGCGGCGCGATTCCGCTGACGCCAATGTCGGCCGTCATCAACACCGAGAAGCTGCTGAACATGGGCGCGGTGGAAATGAAAGTGCTGCCGGGCCTGGACAAGGAATACGCCACCATCTACACCGGCGCCGGCGTCATCACCAACAAGGTGTCCGAGGCCGCTGAAAAGGCCGGCTTCGTGTTCGCGGTCGATCCGACCTCGGCCCACGCCTCCTGCATCGGCGGCAATATCGCCATGAACGCGGGCGGCAAGAAGGCCGTGCTGTGGGGTACGGCGCTGGACAATCTGGCCTCGTGGCGCATGGTCGATCCGCAGGGCGACTGGCTGGAAGTCACGCGTCTCGATCACAATCTGTCGAAAATTCACGATACGCCACTGGCCCGCTTCAAGCTGGAGTGGACCCATCCGACCGCCAAGGGCGAAGCTAAGGGCGCGCCGTTCAAGACCGAGATACTGGAAATCGCCGGCCGCGTGTTCCGCAAGGAAGGCTTGGGCAAGGACGTCACCGATAAATTCCTGGCCGGCCTGCCAGGCATCCAGAAAGAGGGCACCGACGGCCTGATTACCTCGGGCCGCTGGATTCTGCACAAGATGCCGAAGTTCACCCGCACCGTCTGCCTGGAGTTCTTCGGCCAGGCGCGCGATGCGATTCCGTCGATCGTGGAAATCAAGGATTACCTCGACGGCCTGCCAGCCAAGGGCGCGGAGTTCGCCACGCTGCGCCTCGCTGGCCTGGAGCACCTGGACGAACGCTACCTGCGCGCAGTCGGCTACGCCACCAAATCGAAACGCGGCGTGCTGCCGAAAATGGCGCTGTTCGGCGACATCGTCGGCGACGATGAAAACGCCGTGGCGCTGGCCGCATCGGAAGTGGTGCGCTTGGCTAATACCCGCGTCGGCGAAGGCTTTGTCGCTGTCAGTCCGGAGTCGCGCAAGAAGTTCTGGCTGGATCGCGCCCGCACCGCCGCCATCGCCAAGCACACCAATGCCTTCAAGATCAACGAAGACGTGGTGATCCCGCTGAACCGCATGGGCGAATACACCGATGGCATCGAGCGCATCAACGTTGAGCTGTCGATCAAGAACAAGCTGCAACTGGTGGAAGAACTGCAGGACTTCTTCGCCGCCGGCAATCTGCCGATCGGCAAGAGCGACGATGCCGACGACAGCGTCGGCGACGCCGAAATGCTGGGCGACCGCCAACAGCAAGCCGAAGCGCTGCTGGCGCAGGTGCACGCGCGCTGGACTTATCTGCTGGCCGAGCTGGACCAGCCGCTGGTCGCGATCACTGGTGAACTGGCCACGCACGGCCTTGACCGTCTGCTGCCGGTCTTTGAAGAGCGGCTGAAAACCCAGCCGGACGCCACGCTGTTCGACGTGGTACAGGACCGCACCATCCGCGTGACCTGGAAGCAGGAAATCCGCGCCCAGCTGCGCCAGATCTTCAACGGCGCCGCCTACAAGCTGATCCTGGACGAAGCCACCGCCATCCACAAGCGCGTGCTGCGCGGCCGCGTGTTCGTCGCGCTGCACATGCACGCCGGTGACGGCAACGTGCATACCAACCTGCCGGTCAACTCGGATCACTATGAGATGCTGCAACTGGCGCACCAGGCCGTTGCGCGCATCATGACCCTGGCGCGTTCGCTGAACGGCGTGATCTCGGGCGAGCACGGCATCGGCATCACCAAGCTGGAGTTCCTGAACGAGGACGAAATCGGCCCGTTCCGCGAATACAAGCTGCGCGTCGATCCGGAAGGCCGCTTCAACAAGGGCAAGCTGCTTAACCTGGACGGCATGGAAGCCGACCTGCGCAACGCCTACACGCCGTCGTTCGGCCTGATGGGTCACGAATCGCTGATCATGCAGCAGAGCGATATCGGCGCCATCGCCAACAGCGTCAAGGACTGCCTGCGCTGCGGCAAGTGCAAGCCGGTGTGCTCGACGCATGTGCCGCGCGCCAATCTGCTGTACTCGCCGCGCGACAAGATCCTGGCGACCTCGTCCCTGATTGAGGCGTTCCTGTACGAAGAACAGACCCGCCGCGGCATTTCGATCAAGCACTGGGAAGAATTCGAGGACGTGGCCGATCACTGCACCGTCTGTCACAAGTGCGTGACGCCCTGTCCGGTCAACATCGACTTCGGCGACGTGTCGATGAATATGCGCAACCTGCTGCGCAAGATGGACAAGAAGACCTTCAATCCGGGCAAGGCGGCGGCCATGTTCTACCTGAACGCCACCGATCCTGCCACCATCAATGCCACCCGCGCGGCGATGATCGGCATCGGCTACAAGGCGCAGCGCCTGGGCAACGACATCCTGAAGAAATTCGCCAGGAAGCAGACCAAGGCGCCGCCGCCGACGGTTGGCAAGCCGCCGGTGCGCGAGCAGGTGATCCACTTCATCAACAAGAAGATGCCGGGCAACCTGCCGAAGAAAACCGCGCGCGCGTTGCTGGACATCGAGGACGACAAGGTCATCCCGATCATCCGCAATCCGAAGACCACCACGGCCGATACGGAAGCGGTGTTCTACTTCCCCGGCTGCGGCTCGGAGCGTTTGTTCTCGCAAGTGGGCCTGGCAACGCAGGCAATGCTGTGGGAAGTGGGCGTACAGACGGTGCTGCCGCCGGGTTATCTGTGCTGCGGTTATCCGCAACGCGGCTCGGGCCAGTACGACAAGGCCGACAAGATGATGACGGACAACCGCGTGCTGTTCCACCGCATGGCGAACACGCTCAACTATCTGGACATCAAGACCGTGCTGGTGTCGTGCGGCACCTGCTACGACCAGCTGGCGACCTATGAATTCGACAAGATCTTCCCTGGCTGCCGCATCATGGACATCCACGAATATCTGAACGAGAAGCAGGTCAAGCTGGAAGGCGTGACCGGCACGCGTTATATGTACCATGAGCCGTGCCACACGCCGATGAAGCTGCAGGAGGCGACCAAGACCGTCAACTCGCTGATCCAGACCCACGACAACGTCAAGATCGAGAAAAACGACCGCTGCTGCGGCGACTCGGGCACGCTGATGGTGGCGCGCCCGGACATCTCGACCCAGGTGCGCTTCCGCAAGGAAGAGGAAGTTATCAAGGGCGCCGACAAGCTGCGCTCCGATGGCTTCGACGGCGAGGTCAAGATTCTGACCAGCTGCCCGGCCTGCCTGGGCGGTGTGTCGCGCTACAGCGAAGATGCCGGCACCACCGCCGATTACATCGTGGTGGAGATCGCCAAGCATCTGCTGGGCGAGAACTGGATGCCGGATTATGTGAAGCGCGCCAACGACGGCGGCATTGAACGGGTATTGGTGTAAGCATGGCGTGCGATCTGTGTAATTTGCTCGAAGCGCCAGGCGCGGCGTTGATCTGGGGCGATGACCGGCTGTCGGTGGTGGCCGTGGATGAGGCCGAGTATCCGGGCTTCACGCGCGTGGTGTGGCATGCCCATGTCAAGGAAATGACGGATCTGCCGGCCGCCGACCGCGTTCGCGTCATGGATGTGGTGTGGGCGGTGGAGTCGGCGCAGCGGGAGGTTTTGGCGCCGGAAAAAATCAATCTGGCCAGTTTTGGTAATATGACGCCGCACGTGCATTGGCACGTTATCCCGCGTTACCGCGACGATGCGCATTTCCCCAACCCGACCTGGGCTGTGGCGCAGCGCGCTTCGTCGGCGGAAGTGCTGGCGGCGCGACGCGCGCTGTTGCCGGCATTGGACGCGGCCATTGTCGAGAAAGTGAAAGCATTATGAGCAAACCTGTCCCTACCGGCCTGACGGTCCACAACATGTCCAAAGTGTTGGACGTGGAATTTGACGACGGCAAGTCGTTTTCGATTCCGTTCGAGCTGCTGCGCGTGTATTCGCCATCGGCCGAGGTGATGGGCCACGGCCCCGGCCAGGAAGTGCTGCAGGTGGGCAAGCGTGAAGTGGGCATCGCCGGCATCGAGCCAGTAGGCAACTACGCAGTGCAGCCGACCTTCTCGGATGGCCACAATACCGGCATCTTCACCTGGGAATACCTGTACAAGCTGGGCAGCCAGAAGGACGTCCTGTGGGCCGGCTACATGGACCGCCTGCACGCCTCCGGCTTCGAAGGCGACAGCGGCCGCGAAACCGGCATGTCCCTGACCGGCCCGTCGACTGCGGCGCCGAAAAGCGGCGGCGGTTGCGGCAGCGGCAGTTGCGGCTGCAAAGGCTAATCCGTTACCTGATCCCGCAAAAGATAAAGTACCCGGGTCCGGGACCAAGGCGGTAGCTGGCGTAATCCTTCAACGCTGAACTTCAGCGGCTTGTCGGCATCTGGCGAGTGTTGAGGACACAGCCTTGCGTATTTGCGTGCGATGACCTCGTGTATCTCGTCCAGTTCCGCCTTGGTTGCTGCATCTAAAGCCGGAATCTCAATGTCAGGAGGGATTTCCACTCCACAAAGTTTCATGGCCGTTCTCCATTAGTTCAAAAGGTGTTACCAATTCAGGTAAAAGATAGCCGCTTTCACGAACAAGCATGCGCAGCTGCGCAGGCGATATGTGATGCCGCCCAAGTAGCCTTTGCTGTTAGACCGCCACCACCTAATAGAAGTTTCTCAATATGCTTGGTTTGCGGATCGGTTGCATATGATGCAAGGTGTTCGATGATGTGCAATCGGCGAAGCGCTCTTAACGGATCGTCACATTCTATTTCGCTGCGTACGTGCTCGGAGACGAACGTGTGAACCGGATCGCCGCGGGTGTGCCACCAGAGCTGCGTGAGCTGCTGGCAGGCGCGGGTGATGGGGTTGGCGCTTGGTGGGGCTGTCAGGTGACAGATGATGGATGTTTCGAGGTAGATGGTTTGCATGATGCCCTCGCTGGCTGAGCTGCCAGCGTAGGCGGCTCAGCGGACGAGGGTTTTAGATGGATCAAACTTACTTCGGTTGCCAGGCCCAGACCTGGCTGGCGACGTTGACCGGTTTGGGGATCAGCTTTTGCTGGTAGAACAGGTCGGCCACACGCTGCTGGTTGGCGACGATGTCGGGGGTCACCGGTGTGGCGCCGAAGCGTGAGCGCGCCATCCATGTGGCGACGATATCTGCCGGCACGCCGGTCTGCTGCGTCAGCACTGTGCTGACTTCTTTCTGGTGCTCGCTGGCCCACTTGCCGGTCAGACGCACCTGCTCCAGCAATGCCGATACCAGTTGCGGCGACTGCGTGACAAATTTGCGCGACGCCAGATAGAAGCCGTTCGCCAGCGGCAGCCCGGTGTAGTCGGCCAGCACGCGCACCTGATACGCCTTCTGCGCCGAAGCGAAGTACGGATCCCACACCACCCACGCATCGATTCCGCCGCTGACAAACGCCGCCCGCGCATCCGATGGCGACAGATAAATCGGCGTGATATCGCTGAACTTTAAGCCGGCCTTCTGCAGCGCAGACGCCAGCAGGAAGTGTGAACCCGAACCTTTGACGAAGGCGACACGCTTGCTCTTTAATTCCGCCACGCTGCGCACCTTGGAGTCCTTGGGAACAAAGATTGCTTCGCTTTTCACCGGTGCCGGCTCCGCGCCCACGTACAGCAGATCGACGCCACCAGCCTGCGCAAACACCGGCGGCGGCGCGCCCGTACTGCCAAAGTCGATGCTGCCCGCGTTCAGCGCCTCCAGCATCTGCGGGCCGGCGGGGAATTCAATCCATTTGATTTGATGCCCCGGCAGCGACTTCTCCAGCGTGCCCTGCGTCTTCATCATGCTGAGCAAGCCTGCGCTTTTCTGAAAGCCGATCTTGATTTCCACCGCCTGTGCCAACAAGGGCAGGGCGAGTAACAAGCAAATCCATTTCTTCATTGTGAGTCCTTATGCGCTCTCGCGCTCTATCAATTCGCAGGCCAGCAGGTTCAGGCGCGTATCCTGGCCGGAGGAAGGCAACACGCCCAGTTGTTCAAGGATGCGCAGCGCGGCGATCTCGCCGATCTCGCGGCCCGGCGGGCGGATCGTGGTCAGACTGGGCAGCAGCAGTTGCGAGAAAGCGTAATCGCCAAAGCCCACCATCGCGCACTGCTCCGGCATCTTCAGGCCGGCGCGCTGGCCCGCCAGCAAACCGCCAGCCGCCAGGTTGTCGTTGGCGAAGATGATCGCCTCGACCGGCCTGGCGCGTCGCGCGGGCGATAGCGTCAGCGCTTCCACCGCTTCGCGGCCCGCATCGAACGGCGCTTCGGCCTTGGGAACGTAGATGATCGGCTGCAGGCCATGCTCGCGCATCACCGCTTCGTAACCGTCGCTGCGGTCCACCGCGCTCAAGTCGCCGGCAAGACTGTTCTGCACAAAGGCGATGCGGCGGTATCCCTTGCCGTACAAGTAGCGCGCCGCCTGTTCACCCACCGCGTTATTGGAGTAGCCGACCTGTATCGGCTTGCGCTTCGGCTGATAGTCCCACGTCTCCACCACTGGAATACCGGCCGTCGACAGCAGCTTTTCAGTGGCGCGGTTGTGGAAGCGGCCGACCACCGCCAATGCTGCCGGCTTCCAGCCAAGAAAGGCGCGTACCGCGCTTTCTTCCTTCGCCGCCGAGAAGTAGCTGGACGCCAGCAGCAACTGGTAGCCGTGGCGGTTCAGCGTGTCGCTGAAAGTCTGAATGGTGTTGGCGAAGATCGGCCCGGAGATATTCGGTATCACCATGCCGACCACGCGGCCGTGCGCCGAGGCCAGGCCGCTGGCGGCGAGATTCGGCACATAGCCCAGCTCCTTCACCGCCGCCGCGATGCGCGCACTGCGCGTCGCCGCCACGCGGCCCGGTTCGGTGAAATAACGCGACACGGTAATCGATCCCACTTGCGCCAGGCGGGCCACATCGTGAATGGTGGCGCGGCCCGATCCCCGGCGTTTGCGTGGTGCTGTTGGTTCGCTCATAGACGCATATTCTGAAAAGACATATCGATGATTTTTTTAATTCTTTGACTTCAATCCGGCACGCCACGAAACTAAAAAAAGGGTACCGGTACCACTTAATTGTAGCGAAGCACCTGGCGCTCACTAAGCTGGTTCTTCGACGATCAAAGCAGGTTTTACGCATATGGCGCAAAGGGCGCTTTCAAATCAAGGGATCAGAATATGAAGAGCAACAAGAAGATTTTTGGCGCGCTGACCACCGGCGCTTTGCTGGTTGCGACGGCCTACGCCAGCGCCGTGGAGGCCGATCCGGCGCCGATTACCAACCGCGATGAAAGCGCCACCGTGCCTAGCGTGACGGTCAGCGCCACGCGCCGCAACGCCTCGTTGCAGTCGGTGCCTGTCGCGGTTTCCGTGCTGGATGGCGATGCGCTCAACAATGCCAATCGCACCAGCATCGACACCATCGTTCAGGAAGTACCGAGCGTGACTTTCCGTCAGCAGGGCGGCAACAAGGATACGACCATCTTCGTTCGTGGTATCGGTACCATCTCCACCTCGCCGGGCGTTGAGCCGACCGTGTCCACCGTGGTGGATGGCGTGGTGTATGCGCGCCCCGGACAGGCTACGCTGGACCTGCTGGACATCGAGCACATTGAAATCCTGCGCGGCCCGCAAGGTACGCTGTTCGGCAAGAACGCTTCGTCCGGGGTGCTGAATGTGGTCGGCCGCAAATCGGCGCAGGAAACCACCGGCTTTGTCGATGCGTCCTGGTATGAGGGCAATGAGAAGCGCGTGCGCGCAGGCGTTTCCGGCGCCATCAGTCCGGGCGTGGTGGCAGCTTCGGTCACCGCGCTGTATGCGGACTACGATGGCAATGTGAAGAACGTCCACGCCGGCGGCGGCGACCTGAATGGCTACGACCGCAAAGGCGTGCGTGCCCGCGTCGACATCACGCCGAACAGGGATCTGGATATCGCGCTGATCGCCGACTACCTGCGTTCGAATTCTTCGCCGACCTTCACCGCCTACAAATCGACTGCGGCGGCGTTCAACGCCGGCATCGCGCCGGTGGTGGCTGGTACTGAAAACCGCCAGGTCAACGCCGACATTCCGAGCGATATCCGTGACAAGAACAAAGGCCTGTCGGCACAACTCGACTATCGCTTCAATGGCTACACGCTGACCTCGATCACGGCGGTGCGCGACTGGGACAACACCCAGTACACCAGCACCTCGGCCATCGGCAACGCGGCGGAAGTGGCGCGCATCACGGCCGCTTTCCCGGCCACGCGCGATATCGGCACGGTGGAATTCAGCCAGGCGTCGCAGGAGCTGCGTCTGGCTTCGCCGAAGGGCGAGTTTGCCGATTACGTGGTTGGCGCCTTCTACCTGCACGGCAAGGACCGCGAAACTTATCAGCGTATCGTCAACAACGGCGCGGCGATCAATTCCGGGCGCGCGGACTACGGCGTGAAGAGCGACAGCTACTCGCTGTTCGGCGAGAGCACGCTGAACTTTTCGCCGGTGTGGCGCGCCATCGCTGGCGCGCGCTGGACCAAGGATGAACTCTCCTATGACCACAAGCGCACCTCGACGCAGACGGTGGCCTTTGCCGGTGTGCAGCCGGGCGTGCAGAACGCTGGCTCCACCAGCGAGGATGGCTACTCGGGCCGTCTCGGCCTGCAATACGATATCTCGCGTGACGTGACCAGCTACGTCACCTATTCGCGCGGTTACAAAGGCCCGGCCTACAATGTGTTCTTCAACATGTTGAGCCGCGATACGCTGGCGCTGAAACCTGAGACCTCCGATTCGTTTGAACTGGGCCTGAAAGCCAGCGCCTTCGACCGCAAGCTGACCGCCAATCTGGCCGTGTTCAGCACCAAGTACGATAACTACCAGGCCAACTTCTACGACACCGTGGCCGGCGCCGTCGTCACTCGCCTGATCAACGCAGGCGATGTATCGACCAAGGGCGTGGAGCTGGACATCAATGCGCGTCCGACCCGCGCGCTGACCCTCACTGCTTCGCTGGCCTACACCGATGCGACCATCGACAGCTTCAACTGCCCGCCGGCCGCCGCCGCCTCGTGCAACCTGAACGGCAAGCCGCTGCCGTTCTCGCCGAAGTGGAAATCCTTTACCCGCGCCAACTACGCGCTGCCGCTGGAGAATGGCCTGATCGTCGACTTGTCGGCGGACTACAGCTGGCAGGCCAAAACGCAGTACGATCTGTTCCAGTCGCCGGATGCGATTCAGGGCGCGTATGGCGTGATCAATGCGGGCATCGCACTGTCATCGCCGGTGGGTGGGTGGCGCGTGGCGCTGGTCGGCAAGAACCTGGCCAACAAGTCGTACGCCACCAATCTGGTGACATCGACCGGCTACGTCACCCGCGCCGTGCCGCGTGACGATGAGCGGTACTTCGGCATCACCGCACGCAAGGAGTTCTGATGTCGCGCCAAATGAGTATCGGCGCCTTCATGATGCGCTATGGCCACCACGTTGCGGCGTGGCGGCAGCCGGACACCGACCTGTTGTCGAATCCTTTCAAGGTGTTCCGCGAGCAGGTGCGGGCGGCGGAACGCGCTTGCCTGGACGCGGTGTTCTTCGCCGACAGCGTGGCGCTTACCGGCGCGCCGTCGCTGGAGCCGTTGACGCTGTTGTCGGCGTTGGCCGCGTCGACCGAGAAAATCGGCTTGATCGGCACCGCCACCACTACCTACAACGAGCCGTACACGGTGGCGCGCCAGTTCGCGTCGCTGGATCTGCTGTCGGACGGCCGGGCTGGGTGGAACCTGGTCACGTCGGACAATGCGGCGGAGGCGGCCAACTTCGGCCGCGAGCAGCATGTGGCGCATGCCGACCGCTATGCGCGGGCGCGGGAATTTCATCAGGTTGTCACAGGACTGTGGAATAGTTGGGACCCCGATGCGCTGCTGGACGATAAGACCGGCGCGCTGCCTTACGATCCGGCCAAGCTGCATACGCTGAATCATCGCGGCGACCACTTCGCGGTGAAAGGGCCGTTGAATGTGGTGCGCAGTCCCCAGGGCCGTCCGGTGGTGGTGCAGGCCGGCAGTTCGGAGACGGGCCGCGACCTCGCAGCGGAGACGGCGGAGGTGGTGTTCACCGCGCAGCCGTCGCTGGCGAAGGCGCAGGATTTCTATCGCGATGTGAAGCAGCGCGTGGTGGACAAGGGCCGCAAGCCAGAGTCGCTGAAGATTTTGCCGGGATTGTTCGCGGTGGTCGGCCGCACGCAGGCAGAGGCGGACGAGAAGTTCGCGCAGCTGCAATCGTTGATCGAGCCTAAGGCCGGCCTGGCGCTGCTGGGGCGGATGATCGGGAACTTCGATTTGTCGGGCTATCCGCTGGACGGTCCGTTGCCGGAGCTGCCGGAAACGCAGGATGGTCAGCGCAGCCGTCAGCAGTTGTTGACTGCGCTGGCGCAGGGCGAGAATTTGACGATCCGCCAGCTGTATGAGCGCATCGCCGGCGGGCGCGGTCACTTCACGGTGGTTGGCACGGCGCAGGTGGTGGCGGATCGTATGCAGGAATGGTTTGAGCAGGGTGGGGCGGATGGCTTCAATTTCATGTCGCCGGCGCTGCCCGGCGGGCTGGATGATTTTCTTGAGCTGGTGATTCCCGAGTTGCAGCGGCGCGGTTTGTTCCGCACCGCATATGCCGGGAGTACCTTGCGGTCGCATTTGGGTTTATAGGAGTTTGCATGGTACGCAGGATGTTGGTGTTGGTAGCGGCGCTGGTCGCCGGCGGCGTGGGCGCACAGGAGTATTACGGCGATTTCCGGCCGGATGCGCCGGAGCTGGCGGCGCGCGGCGCGTTGCAGGTAGGCGTGCGTACGCTGGTGGCCGAGAACAGGGACCAACTCGATGTCCTGCGTTACAGCGCCGAGCAGACCAATCCACGTTACACGCGCAAGCTGACGCTGGAGGTGTGGTATCCGGCGCGGCTGGCGCAGGGGCAGAACGAGCACACCGTCTACACCGACGTCCTTGGCTCCGGACCGAATGATCCCCAACGGCCTAATACGCCGTTCCAGTTCAATGGCCGCGCCGCGCGCGATGCGGTGCCGACCTCCGGTACGCGCTATCCGCTGGTGATCGTCTCGCACGGTTACCCCGGCTCGCGCTTGCAGATGAGTTATCTGACCGAGAACCTGGCGTCGAAGGGCTACGTCGTGGCCGCCATCGATCATCCCGAATCCACGCGCGCCGACAAGGCCGGCTTTGCCAGCACGCTGCTGAACCGCCGTCTGGACGATCTGTTCGTGCTGAACACCGTCGCCGGCTGGGCCAGGCCGGACAGCGGCCATTTCCTGGCCGGCCTGGTGGACGCGGACAACACCGCGCTGGTCGGCTACTCGATGGGCGGCTACGGCGCGCTGAACACCGTGGGCGCCGGCGTCGGCCCGGCGGCCGCAGCGTTCGTGCCTGGCGGCAAGCTGGCAATCAATCAGCAAGGCAACCAGGCTTACGAAGCCGCCCGTGACCAGCGCATCAAGGCCGTGGTGGCCTTTGCGCCGTGGGGCGCCAACTACAAGGTGTGGGACGATGCCGGCCTGGCCGGCGTGCGCACGCCAACGTTGTTCATTACCGGCGACCAGGACGACGTGGCCGGTTACAAGGAAGGCGTGTTGCAAATTTTTCAAAAAACCGTCAACGCCGACCGCTACCTGCTGACCTACGTCGGCGGCCGTCACAACTCGGCGCCCAATCCGCCATCGCCGGCGCACTTCAGCAATGCCGACGACTTCCAGTCCTATTCCGAGCCGGTGTGGGACAGCCGCCGCATCAACAACATCAACCAGCATTTCGTCACAGCGTTCCTGGGCATTCAGCTGAAACAGCAGCCCTTGCAGGCCTACCTGCAACTGTCGCCGCAGTCCGGCGACGAGTGGAAAGGATTCTCCAAACGCAATGCCTTGGGCCTGGAATGGCGCCACCAGCCGCCACAGTAGACTTAAGCGACTTCTAAGACTTTCAGCTTGTATAATGCTGGCAAACTAACAGGCCCGCATAACATGACCAATACCACTCACTTCGGTTACAAAACCGTCGCGGAAGACGACAAAGTCCGCGAAGTTGCCAAGGTTTTCCATTCTGTCGCCGCCAAGTACGACATCATGAACGACGTCATGTCGGCAGGCCTGCACCGCGTGTGGAAGATCTTCACCATCGCCAACGCGGCCGTGCGCCCGGGCTTCAAGTGCCTGGACATTGCGGGCGGCACCGGCGACCTGGCCAAGGCCTTCGCCAAGCAGGCCGGCCCGACCGGTGAAGTGTGGCTGACCGACATCAACGAGTCGATGCTGCGCGTGGGCCGCGACCGCCTCTTGAATCGTGGCCTGATCACCCCCACCTTGCTGTGTGACGCAGAAAAACTGCCATTCCCCGACAACTATTTTGATCGTGTCAGCGTCGCCTTTGGCCTGCGCAACATGACGCACAAGGACCAGGCGCTGAAAGAAATGCATCGGGTGCTGAAACCCGGCGGCAAGCTGCTGGTGCTGGAATTCTCCAAAGTTGCGGCGCCGTTGCAAAAACCGTATGACATCTATTCCTTCAAGGTGCTGCCTTGGATGGGCGAGAAAATCGCCAATGATGCAGAAAGCTACCGTTACCTGGCCGAGTCGATCCGCATGCATCCGGACCAGGAAACGCTGAAGACCATGCTGGAAGACGCAGGCCTGGAACGGGTAACGTATTACAACCTGACGGCAGGTGTGGCCGCTTTGCACACCGGTATCAAAATGTAATCACGGAAGAGAGAGAGAAAACATAATGAATCTGAAAAAAATTCTGGTTGGCGCACTGATCGCCACCATGGCCGTTTCGACCCTGGTCGAAGCGCGCCCGGCCGGCGGCGGCAAATCGATTGGCCGCCAGTCGCAAAACGTCAACCGCATGCCGGCGCAACAACCGCCGCAGCAGGCGCCACGTCAGGCCCAGCCTAACCAGGCGCCGAACACGCCGCCGGCCGCCGCACCGAAGCCTAGCCCATGGAAGGGCATATTGGGCGGCGCGCTGCTGGGCCTGGGCCTGGGCGCACTGTTCTCGCACTTCGGCCTGGGTGGTGCGCTGGGTGGCGCCATCGGCTCGATCATCATGATCGCGCTGCTGGCCGGCGTGGTGTACTTCATCTTCCGCCTGATCCGCAGCAAGTCGCAGCCGACGCAGCAGCGCCCGGCGGCTTTCGCCGGCAATGGCAACCAGAACGTCTACCCGATTCCAGCGCAGCAGCCGCAGCAAAGCGGTTCGGCCACGCCGGAAATCGGTTCGCGTCTGCAGCCAGAGGCCTCTGCGCCGGTTCAGCAGAACTACACCCAGTGGGGCGTGCCGGCTGACTTCGACCAGGCCAGCTTCCTGCGCGTTGCCAAGAGCAACTTCATCCGTCTGCAGGCGGCCTGGGATAAGGGCGATGTGGCCGATATCCGTGAATTCACCACGCCGGAAGTGTTTGCCGAGATGCGGATGCAGATCAGCGAACGCACTCAAGCCGACTACACCGACGTGGTCAGCATCGACGCCGAACTGCTGGGCATCGAGACCACCGACACCGAGTACCTGGCCAGCGTCAAGTTCACCGGCATGATCAAGCCGGCGAAAGATGCCCTGGCCGAGCCGTACCACGAAGTGTGGAACCTGGTGAAACCGGTCAGCGGTTCGAGCGGCTGGCTGCTGGGTGGTATTCAACAGCTAGCCTAAGCAAACTAAGCAAAACAGCTTCTGCTGGTAAAACTGGTAAGATCAAGGCCGCCCGTTCTCGGGCGGTTTTGTTTTTCTACGGCTAGAACATGATTTCATTCAATCCAGGCAGTTTTTCCGCAGCGCCGGCCAGCGCCGCCATCAACCATTTGCTGGCGCAGGAACCATGGGCGCGCCAGGCGTTACAGCGTCACGCCGGCAAGACCGCCGCCATCGACGCCGGCGCGGTCGCGCTGCGCCTGCGCGTGACCGCCGATGGCTATCTGGAACCGGCGCCGGCCGACGAGGCCGCCCGCGTCACCATCCGTGTCAAACTGTCCGACCTGCCGCTGATCGCGCAAAACCGCGAACGCGCCTTTTCCTACGTGCAGATTGAGGGCGACGCCGAATTCGCAAACGCCATTTCCGGCCTGAGCCAGTCGCTGCGTTGGGAAGCCGAGTACGACCTGGAAAAAGTGGTCGGCCCGATTGCCGCCGTGCGCGCGGTGTCCGGCGCCAGGGCCGCGTTTGCAGCGGTCAGGAACGGGCATCAGAAGCTGGCCGAAAACGTCGCCGAATTCCTGCTCGACGAAAAACAGGTGCTGGTGCGCCCGCCAACGGTGGAAGCCTGGTCGGCCGACGTGACGCGCCTGCGCGATGACGTCGAACGCGCCGCCAAGCGCCTCGCCAAGCTGGAACAAAAACTGTCGCAAACTCTGGAACCTCGCCAATGATGTTGAAATTCTTGCGCCTGCTGAAAATTCTGCGGGTATCGGTGCGCTATGGCCTCGACGAAATCGCCATCTCGGGCCTGAAAAAGCCGCGCATCACCAAACTGATCGACACGGTGTTTTTCTGGCGCGACCTGTCGTCGCCGCGCGGCGTGCGCCTGCGCATGGCGCTGGAGGAGCTGGGGCCGATCTTCGTCAAGTTCGGCCAGGTGCTGTCCACCCGCAGCGATCTGATACCGCCTGACCTGCAAGTCGAGCTGGCGCGCCTGCAGGACCGCGTGCCGCCGTTCGATCCGGACCTGGCCATCGCGCAGATCCGCAAATCGCTGGGCGCGCATCCGGATGAATTGTTTGCCACCTTCGAACGCAACCCGGTGGCCTCGGCCTCGATCGCGCAGGTGCATTTCGCCACGCTGAAGGACGGCCGCCATGTGGCGGTCAAGGTGCTGCGTCCCGGCATGAAGAAGACCATCGACGACGACGTCGCGCTGATGCATGTGGCGGCCGAATGGATCAGCAACCTGTGGGCCGACAGCAAGCGGCTGAAGCCGCGTGAGGTGGTGGCCGAGTTCGATAAATACCTGCACGACGAGCTGGACCTGATGCGCGAAGCCGCCAATGCCAGCCAGCTGCGCCGCAACTTTGCCGATTCGCAGCTGCTGCTGGTGCCGGAGATGCACTGGGACTACTGCTCGTCCAGCGTGATCGTCATGGAGCGCATGTATGGTATACCGGTGTCGCAGATCGACCGCCTGGAAGCGGCCGGCGTCGACCTGAAAAAACTGTCCAGCGATGGCGTGGAGATCTTCTTCACGCAGGTGTTCCGCGACGGTTTCTTCCATGCGGATATGCACCCAGGGAACATCCTGGTGTCGGTCGAGCCTGAAACCTTCGGCCGCTATATCGCGCTGGACTTTGGCATCGTCGGCACGCTGACCGACTTCGACAAAGATTACCTGTCGCAGAACTTCCTGGCCTTCTTCCGGCGCGACTACAAGCGCGTGGCCGAGGCGCACATCGAGTCCGGCTGGGCGCCGAAGGAAACCCGCGTCGACGAACTGGAATCGGCGGTGCGCGCCTGCTGCGAGCCGATCTTCGACCGTCCGCTGAAAGACATTTCGTTCGGCCAGATCCTGCTGCGCCTGTTCCAGACCTCGCGCCGCTTCAACGTCGAGGTGCAGCCGCAACTGGTGCTGCTGCAAAAAACGCTGCTCAACATCGAAGGCCTGGGCCGCCAGCTCGATCCGGACCTGGACTTGTGGAAAACCGCCAAACCGTATCTGGAAAACTGGATGGCCGACCAGGTCGGCATCAAGGGCTTCATGCAGCGCCTGAAGGCCGAGGCGCCGCGCTACGCCCATATCTTCCCGCAGCTGCCGCGCCTGATGCACCAGGCGCTGGAGCGCCATGCGGAGAAGCCGAGCGACAATACCGAGCTGCTCAGGGCGCTGGTGGTGGAACAGCAGCGCACCAACCGCTTGCTGGGCGTGGTGATTTACAGCGCGGTCGCGGTCGCGCTGGGTGTCGCCGGCTACGAGCTGTACACGCGCTTCCATCACCTGATCTGACGGCCGTGGCGGACTTCCTGCAGCGCGATCCGCGCTCGCCGGCGTTCTGGGATGAACGTTTCGAGCGCCACTTCACGCCGTGGGACCAGGGCGGCGTGCCGGCGGCGCTGGGCGATTTCGCTGCCGCCAGCCAGCCGCTGGTGACGCTGATCCCCGGCTGCGGCGCGGCTTACGAACTGGCTTTCCTGGCGGAGCAGGGCTGGGACGCCACCGCCATCGATTTCTCGCCGGTCGCCGTGGCGCGCGGCAAGGCCGCCGTCGGCCCGCAGCATGCGGCGCGCGTGATCGAGGCGGATTTCTTCCAATGGCAGCCGGCACGCCCGCTGCAACTGATCTACGAACGTGCCTTCCTGTGCGCCATGCCGCGCGCCATGTGGCCGCAAGTGGCCGAACGCTGGGCGCAATTGCTGGCGCCGGGCGGACTGCTGGCAGGTTTTTTCTTCTTTGACGAGGCGCCCAAGGGGCCGCCGTTCGGCATCGCCCGCGCGCAACTGGATGACTTGCTGCGCGCGCACTTCGCATGCATTGCCGATGATGCCGTCAGCGGCTCCATTCCGGTGTTTGCCGGCAAGGAGCGCTGGATGGTGTGGCGTCGCTTATAGCGTGGAGTGCTTGTCGGGATCGGGCGCAATCGCTTCGCTCTGCTGCGCTGAGGTCGGCGTGAGCAGCAATAGCAACAAGCCCAGCCCCAGCATGGCGTAACCGGACGGCTCCGGCACCGGACTGACCACCGGGGTGGCGGCGCCCGCCTGTTGCGCCTGTTCTTGCGTCGGCAGCAGTGCCCCTTCGGTCGCGGCGGCGGCCAGGGGCGCCTGGTCAGCAGCGAGTATCAACGCCGCATGCTGGCCGGGCAGCGTCACGGTGGCGCGCTGGTCGGCGTCGATGTAATCATGCGCGCGCATGGCCCAGGCCGGGCTGGCGCCGCACAACACGCTGAACAGGATGACCCAGGCATGCCGTTTCATGACGACTCCGCGCTCAGTCATTGATCCTGGCGATAGGGACGGCTTTTCGGCAGGGGGGGCGCGTGGCGCAGTGCATGCAAGGCGAGTACCACGACCACGCACAGCAAGATGGCGCGGCGATGCAACGGTTCTTCCGGCGAGTTGACGGCGAATTTGGTGTTGGCGGCGAAGGCCGGGGCGGCCAGGCAGGCCGTCAAAATACCGGCGTAGAGATATTTTTTCATCAGATTTCCCAAAGAATCAAAGAGTTGG
This sequence comes from uncultured Duganella sp., assembly GCA_963515135.1. Classification (GTDB taxonomy): domain Bacteria; phylum Pseudomonadota; class Gammaproteobacteria; order Burkholderiales; family Burkholderiaceae_D; genus Rugamonas. Next base: position 87,407 of record CAUPXZ010000011.1, read on the forward strand.
AGCGTCATCGGTCAAGGACAGCAAACGATGCGAAGATTCAGGTTTTGGGAAATCGGCGCTTGTTAAATGGCATTAAATCATGCCTTGTGCCAATAAGCGAATAGATTTTTACTATGAAATCGTTTACTGAAAAGGCCTTAACCGCAGGAAACAGTCAGAAGGCCGGCAAAAGGCTTTATAATTCAGGGTTTTGATGATTTTTGCGGAGTAATAGATGCCGATCTACGCGTACCGCTGCGAGGCATGCGGTTTTGCCAAGGACGTCTTGCAGAAGATGTCCGACCCGCAGTTGACTGTCTGCCCTGAATGCGGCAAGGAGTCGTTTAAGAAGCAAGTGACCGCAGCCGGTTTCCAGCTCAAGGGTTCCGGCTGGTATGTGACCGATTTCCGTGGCGGCACGCCGCCGGCGACCGGCACCGCGACCGGCCCGGCCAAGAGCGAGGCCGCACCGGCGGCCGCGCCTGCGCCAACGCCGACGCCAGCGGGCGGCTCCAGCGACACCTGAAGCACTCCATCCATCACCTAGGACTTCGATGCGTAAATATTTCATTACCGGCCTGCTGATCCTCGTTCCACTGGCGATTACCGCGTGGGTACTGAACCTGGTGATCAGCACCATGGACCAGTCGCTGCTGTTCGTGCCGGAACGCTGGCAGCCGCGTACCCTGTTTGGCTTCGATATCCCCGGCCTGGGCACCTTGCTGACCGTCCTCATCGTGTTCCTGACCGGCCTGCTGACCAACAACCTGGTCGGCAACTACGTGGTGCGCCTGTGGGAAAAGCTGTTGACCCGCATTCCGGTGGTCAGCTCGCTGTATTCGAGCGTCAAGCAGGTATCGGACACGCTGTTCTCGTCGTCCGGCAACGCCTTCCGCAAGGCGGTGCTGATCCCGTATCCGCACCAGAATTCGTGGACCATCGCCTTCCTGACCGGCGCGCCGGGCGGGGACGTGAAGAACCACTTGGTCGGCGAGTACGTCAGCGTGTACGTGCCGACCACGCCGAATCCGACCTCGGGCTTTTTCCTGATGATGGCCAAGAAGGATGTGGTCGAGCTCGACATGACCGTCGATGCGGCCCTGAAATACATCGTCTCGATGGGGGTGGTGGCGCCGGAAGACGCCGCGCCGAAAACCATCGTCCTGAACGACACCAAGATTAACTGAGTAACCTAACCTGAACCGAGAAATAAACATGTCCTCAATGCGTACTCACTACTGCGGCCTCACCACTGAAGCGCTGCTTGGCCAAACCGTCAGCCTGTGCGGCTGGGTACATCGTCGCCGCGACCACGGCGGCGTGATCTTCATCGACCTGCGCGACCGCGAAGGCCTGGTGCAGATCGTTTGCAATCCGGAACAGGCTGAAGTATTCAAGGCCGCCGAAGCCGTGCGTAACGAGTTCTGCCTGCGCGTTACCGGCGTGGTCAAGGACCGCCTGGCCGGCACCGTCAACAACAACCTGAAGTCCGGCAAGATCGAAGTGATCTGCTCGGAACTGGAAGTGTTGAACGCCTCGGTGGCCGTGCCGTTCCAGCTGGACGACGACAATCTGTCGGAAACCACCCGCCTGACCCACCGCGTGCTGGACCTGCGCCGTCCGCAGATGCAGAACAACCTGCGCCTGCGTTACAAAGTGACGATGGAAGTGCGTAAATATCTGGACGAGCTGGGCTTCATCGACATCGAAACCCCGATGCTGACCAAGTCGACCCCGGAAGGCGCACGCGACTACCTGGTGCCGTCGCGCGTCAACGCCGGCAGCTTCTTCGCGCTGCCGCAATCGCCGCAGCTGTTCAAGCAGCTGCTGATGGTCGCCAACTTCGACCGCTACTACCAGATCACCAAGTGCTTCCGCGACGAAGACCTGCGCGCTGACCGCCAGCCGGAATTCACCCAGATCGACTGCGAAACCTCGTTCCTGACCGAACAGGAAATCCGCGATCTGTTCGAAGACATGATCCGTAAAACGTTCAAGAACACCATGGACGTCGACCTGCCTAACCCGTTCCCGGTGATGGACTTTGCCGAAGCCATGGGCAGCTACGGTTCGGACAAGCCGGACATGCGCGTCAAGCTGAAGTTCACCGAACTGACCGACGTGGTCAAGAACGTCGAGTTCAAGATCTTCAACAGCGCCGCCAACCTGCCGAACGGCCGCGTGGTCGGCCTGCGCGTACCGAAAGGCGCGTCGATGCCGCGTTCGGAAATCGATGCGTACACCCAGTTCGTCGCCATCTACGGCGCCCGTGGCCTGGCTTACATCAAGGTCAACGAGAAAGCCAAAGGCCGTGACGGCCTGCAATCGCCAATCGTCAAAACCATCGACGACGAAACCCTGGCCAAGATCCTGGAACTGACCGGCGCCGAAGACGGTGACCTGATCTTCTTCGGCGCTGACAAGGCCAAGGTGGTCAACGACGCCATCGGCGCGCTGCGCGTGAAGATCGGCCACTCGGAATTCGGCAAGGCCGCCGGCCTGTTCGACGACGTCTGGTCGCCGCTGTGGGTGATCGACTTCCCGATGTTCGAATACGACGAAGAGTCGGATCGCTGGACCGCGACCCACCACCCGTTCACCGCGCCGAAAGACGGCCACGAAGACTGGCTGGAAACCAATCCGGGCGCCTGCATCGCCAAGGCCTACGACATGGTGCTGAACGGCTGGGAACTGGGCGGCGGTTCGATCCGTATCCACCGCGAAGACGTGCAGTCGAAAGTGTTCCGCGCACTGAAGATCGACGCCGACGAAGCCCGCCTGAAGTTCGGCTTCCTGCTGGACGCGCTGCAATACGGCGCGCCACCGCACGGCGGCCTGGCGTTCGGTCTGGACCGTATCGTGACGCTGATGACCAAGTCGGACTCGATCCGCGACGTGATCGCCTTCCCGAAAACCCAGCGTGCGCAGGATCTGCTGACCCACGCGCCGTCGGAAGTGGACGAGAAGCAGCTGAAAGAGCTGCACATCCGTCTGCGCGCCGCCGAGCCGAAAGTAGCCGGCTAAGCAGTACTATGGAAAAGGCGCTGCGGCGCCTTTTCTTTTATCTTGCCTATGAAGCCTTACAAGATTCCCGAATCAGTGCTGGTGGTGATCCACACCGCCGACCTGCAAGTGCTGCTGATCGAGCGCGCCGACAAGCCCGGCTACTGGCAATCGGTGACCGGTTCGCTGGACGCGCCGGACGAGCCGCTGCTGGCCACCGCCACGCGCGAACTGTTTGAAGAGACCGGCATCGCCGCCGACGGCGAGCGCATTGTGCTGCGCGACTGGCGGCTGTCCAACGTCTACGAAATCTACCCGGTCTGGCGCCACCGCTACGCTCCCGGCGTCACGCAAAATACCGAGCACGTCTTCAGCGTCGAAGTGCCGCGCGACATCGCCGTCACGCTGAGCCCACGCGAACACCTGAACCACCTCTGGCTGCCGTACCTGGAAGCCGCCGACAAGTGCTTCTCCGCCTCCAACGCCGAAGCCATCCTCCAGCTTCCCCGGCAAATCCCTTAGTTTGAGCTAGCGCAATAAGGCGCAGCAAATGTGGCCTAGCATCAGAATTCACCCTTACTCTGTGTGCCGCTTGTCATGCCGGTTATCTTGCGCTACAAGGGATATGCGCTGTTCTTTTTCTCCGGCGAGGGTACGCCCCGCGAATCGATGCATGTGCACGTGCGTGGACAGGGCGGAGAGGCCAAAATCTGGTTGGAACCGGAAATTAAAGTCGCGCATGCGCGTGGTATTCCCGCTCAGACTTTGCGTGAACTCGTCCGGCTGGTGCGTCAACAGCGCGGGCTGTTTGTTTATTGTTGGAAGGATTATTTCGATGAATAATGCATACGCCTCCAGACTGTCTTTCGACCAAGAAAATATGTGGGTCCATCTGATTGATGGCCGCACGCTTGGCGTACCGCTGAGGTTTTTCCCCCGCTTGCAAAATGCAACACCTGCGCAGCGCACAGACTATAGTTTCAGCGGGCAGGGCAGCGGCTTACATTGGGACGAACTTAACGAAGATATCAGCGTGAAGCATCTTCTGATGGGATATGGGGATCGGACCAATATCCGAACGCGCCAGCGACTGGCCTGACTACGGAGTGCGAAAATTCAATGTGCGGCCGCGCACATGCGGAAAGGCATTCCCGGAGTAAAATGTTTTGCATGAAGATCCGAGTTGCCACCTATAACATCCACAAGGGCGTTTCCAGCATTCGTGCGGAACCGCGTGTGCTGGCGCTGAAGCAGGCCATCGGCATGTTCGATGCCGATGTGGTTTTTTTGCAAGAGGTGCAGGGCAAGCATGATCTGAAGGCGGCCAAGTACGGCGCCGAACACCTCGGCCACAAGCATTGGCCCGCTGCGGCGCAGCATGAATACTTCGCCGGCGAGTCGCGCCATCTGCATGCCGCCTACGGAATGAATGCGATCTACGACCATGGCCACCACGGCAATGCGCTGCTGAGCGCCTTCCCGATCGCCAGCCAGGCCAACCGCGATGTCTCCGACCACGCCTATGAACAGCGCGGCATTCTGCATTGTGTGCTGGATACGCCGCATGGCCCGGTGCATTGCTATGTGGTGCACCTGGGCCTGTTTGAAAACGGCCGCAGGCGCCAGACGCAGGCGCTGATCAACGCGGTCAAGGAAAGCGCGCCCAACGGCGAGCCGGTGGTCATCGCCGGCGATTTCAACGACTGGCGCAATACCCTCAGCGCCGAGCTGTACAACGCGCTGGGCGTGGTCGAGGCCTTCGACGAGATTGAAGGCTCGAATACCGCGCTGGGCGAAATCATGCGCAAGCTGCGGCGCAAGAGCAGCATCATTCCGGCTCGCACCTTCCCGGCCGCGCTGCCATTCTTCCGGCTTGACCGCATCTATGTGCGCGGCTTCAAGGTGGACACGGCAGAGGTAATGCATGGTAGTCTCTGGGCCAAGCTATCCGACCACGCTCCCATCGTCGCCTCGCTGACGCTGGCGTGAGCGCCAACCATGCGCCCAGTAAATTTTATTGCCGATAACGAAGTCACGCTGCTGCACACCGGAACCGATTATTTCCCGGCCCTGGTCGGCGCCATCGACGCTGCGCAGTATGAGGTGTACTTCGAGACGTATATCTTCGCCGGCGACGAGACCGGCCAGAGCGTCATCGCCGCGCTGATCCGCGCCGCCCAGCGCGGCGTGCAGGTGCGCGTGATTACCGACTGGTGGGGCACCGGCCGCCGCCAGATCAACAGCATGCACGAGATGTTCGCCGCCGGCGGCGTCGAGCACCGCATGTTCAATCCCTGGTTCAGGCGCGGCGTCACCCGCACCCACCGCAAGATCTGCGTGGTCGACCGCGCGGTGGCCTATGTCGGCGGCATCAACATCAACGACGATATGTTCTGCGACTACGACCACAGCAAGGCACTGTCGTCGCCACGCTGGGATTTCGCGGTGCAGGTACGCGGCCCGCTGGTGGCCGAGATCCAGCTGGAGGCCGTGACGCAATGGCGCCGCCTCGGCAAGCTGAGCCTGATCAAGCGTATCGGCCTGTACCGCGACATGCGCAAGGTCGAGAAGATCGCCGCCGCCCATGCGGTGCAGGCCGGCTTCGTGGTGCGCGACAATCTGCGCAACCGCCACACTATCCAGCGCGCCTACCTGAAGGCGCTCGGCCAGGCGCGCAAGAGCGTGCTGCTGGCCAATCCGTATTTCGCGCCGAGCCGCAAGTTCCGCCGCGCGCTGACCTCGGCCGCCGAGCGCGGCGTCGAGGTGGTGCTGCTGATCGGCGTCGGCGAAATCTGGCTGCAGGATGCGGTGGCGCATTCCTTTTACCCGAAGCTGCTGGCGGCGGGCGTCAAGGTGGTGGAGTATCATAAGACCCAGTTGCACGCCAAGGTTGCCGTCATCGACGACGACTGGGCCACGGTCGGCTCCAGCAATGTGGACGGGCTGAGCCTGTTCCTGAACCAGGAAGCCAATGTGGTGATCAAGGATGCGGCGTTTGCGCAAAGCCTGCGCCAACACATCGAACAGGCGATTGCGGACGGCAAGGTCATCACCTATGATGACTTTGAGCATGTCGGCCATGTGCGCCGCATCGGCTACGAGATTGCGTTTGTGTTCTACAAGTTATTAATGCGGGTGTTCGCAGTGGGGAAATACGCGTGAGCGAAGGTGTACGACTGGATAAATGGCTGTGGGCGGCGCGCTTCTTCAAGACCCGCTCGCTGGCGACCGAGGCCGTGGATCGTGGCCGCGTGACCGCCAACGGTGACCGCGTCAAACCGGCGCGCAGCGTCAAGCTTGGCGACGTGCTGGAAATCGACAACGGCTCCGACCAATGGGAAATCGACGTCATGGGCCTGTCCGATGTGCGCGGCCCGGCCACCGTCGCCCGCAACCTCTACGAGGAAACCGAGCTCAGTGTCGCCCGCCGCGCCGCCGTGGCGGAAAACCGCCGCATGTACCGCGAGCCCGGCACCACCATCAAGGGCCGTCCCACCAAGCGCGACCGCCGCGAATTGGACAAACTCTAACTTAGTTTCCCCTCCGCATCGCTGGTTCTATTGCTGCTATGCAGCAATAGAACCGCACCTCTAAAGGTACTGTTTGACATTCCCCCGCAAGTGGATAATAGTACGAGCGTTCGCAATTCTTTTCACACGGAGTAAATTTATCTGGAGGAGAATAATCCTTCTCCAAGATTTTAATAAAACTTACTTCGGGATGACATCTTATTAATACCTCAACTAAATTTATGCGCAAAGGCGAGTTAACCCGCGCAGCGATCCTGGACATGGCGCTGGATCTGGCCAGCCGTGACGGTCTGGAAGGCCTGACCATTGGATTGTTGGCAGATAAGATGAACATGAGCAAATCCGGCGTGTTCGCACACTTCGGATCGCGTGAAGATTTGCAGTTGGAAGTGCTGAAGCTGTACCACCATCGTTTCGAGCAGGAAGTGTTCTTCCCCAGTGTCAAAGAGCCGCGCGGCATTCAACGCCTGCAGGCGATGTTTGCGCGCTGGGTCAAGCGGGTTAGCGTGGAAGTGGCCTCGGGCTGCATCTACATCAGCGGCGCGGTGGAGTATGACGACCGTCCAGGTCCGATCCGCGAAGAGCTGATGGCCATGGTCGGCGCCTGGCAGGGCGCGCTGCTGCGCTGCGTGAAGCAGTGCGTCGAATGCGGCGACCTCAAGCAGGACACCGACCCGCAGCAGCTGGTCTACGAGATGTATGGCCTGATCCTGGCCCTGCATCACGACGGCCGCTTCATGCGTATCCCTGGCAGCCTGGAGCGGGCTGGCAAGGGCTTCGAGCGCGTGCTGGAAACGTATCGCAACGCAGTCACGTTGAATTAATCAAATCAAACTACAGTAGTCATCAGGAGAAAACCATGGGTCAATACGTCGCGCCAATCCGGGATATGCAATTCGTTCTGCACGAGCTGCTGAAGGTGGAAGATGAACTGAAAACGCTGCCGAACTACTCGGAAATCGATGCCGACATCATCAACCAGGTGCTGGAAGAGGGTGGCAAGTTCACCTCTGAAGTGCTGTTCCCGCTGAATCACAGCGGCGACCGCGAAGGCTGCCACTACGATGGCGCGACCAAGTCGGTGACCACTCCTAAAGGCTTCAAAGAAGCCTACAAGCAATACGTTGACGGCGGCTGGGCGGCGCTGGCTTGCGATCCTGAATACGGCGGCCAAGGCCTGCCAGTGGTCATGAACAACTCGTTCTACGAGATGCTGAACTCGGCCAACCAGGCTTGGACCATGTACCCAGGCCTGTCGCACGGCGCCTACGAGTGCCTGAAAGAACACGGCACCGACGAACAGAAGAAAACCTACCTGCCGAAACTGGTATCGGGCGAGTGGACCGGCACCATGTGCCTGACCGAACCGCACTGCGGCACCGACCTGGGCATGCTGCGCTCGAAAGCGCTGCCACAGGAAGACGGCTCGTGGCTGATCACCGGCAACAAGATCTTCATCTCGGCCGGCGAACACGATATGTCGGAGAACATCCTGCATCTGGTGCTGGCCCGCGTGCCGGACGCACCGGAAGGCTCGAAAGGCATCTCGCTGTTCCTGGTGCCGAAGTTCCTGCCGAACGCTGACGGCACCGTTGGCGAACGCAACCCGATCTTCTGCGGCGCCATCGAAGAAAAAATGGGCATCCACGGCAACTCGACCTGCCAGATGAATCTGGACGGCGCCAAGGGCTGGATCATCGGCCAGCCGAACAAGGGTCTGAACGCGATGTTCGTGTTCATGAACGCCGCCCGTCTGGGCGTTGGCATGCAGTCGCTGGGCCTGACCGAAGTGGCTTACCAGAACGCCGTGGTGTACGCCAAAGACCGCATTCAGATGCGCTCGCTGACCGGTCCTAAGAACCCAGAGAAGCCAGCCGACCCGATCATCGTGCACGCCGACGTGCGCCGCATGCTGCTGACCGGCCGTGCCTACGCTGAAGGCGCGCGCGCTTTCACTTCCTACGTGGCGTTGCAGATCGACCGCGAACTGCACCACCCGGACGAAGATGTACGTAAAGAAGCCGCCGACGAAGTCGCGCTGCTGACCCCGATCATCAAGGCCTTCATCACCGACAACGCCTGGATCGCTACCTCGGAAGCGATGCAGGTGTACGGCGGCCACGGCTACATCAGCGAGTGGGGCATGGAGCAGTACGTGCGTGACGCGCGTATCAACCTGATCTACGAAGGCACCAACACCATCCAGTCGCTGGACCTGCTGGGCCGCAAGATCCTGGGCGACAACGGCGCCAAGCTGCGCAAGTTCGGCGAGAAGATCAAATCCTTCGTCGAAGAAAACGGCCTGGACGAAAACTTGAGCGAATTCATCACCCCGCTGGGCGACCTGGGCGACAAAGTCACCAAGCTGACCATGGAAATCGGCATGAAGGCCTTCCAGAACGCCGACGAAGTGGGCGCCGCCGCCGTGCCGTACCTGCGCGTTGTCGGCCATCTGGTGTACAGCTACTTCTTCGCGCAAATGGCCAAGATCGCGCTGGAAAAACAGGACAGCACCGACACCTTCTACAAAACCAAGCTGGCGACCGCGCGCTTCTACTTCGCCCGCCTGCAACCAGAAACCGCAACCCTGATCCGCCAGGCTCGCTCGGGCTCCGCCAACCTGATGGCACTCGACGCCGACCTGTTCTAAGAGGAAACGACAATGACCAATTTCATCGTTAAAAAAGTAGCCGTGCTGGGTGCCGGCGTGATGGGTGCGCAAATCGCCGCGCATTGCGTCAACGCCAAAGTGCCTGTGGTGCTGTTCGACCTGCCAGGAAAAGAGGGCACGCCGAAAAACGGCATCGTGCTGAAAGCCATCGAAGGCCTGAAAAAACTGTCGCCGGCTCCGCTGGGCAACAAGGACCACGCTGCGCTGATCGAAGTCGCCAACTACGAAGACGACCTGGCCAAGCTGGCCGAGTGCGACCTGATCATTGAAGCGATCGCCGAGCGTCTGGACTGGAAGCACGACCTGTACAAGAAAGTTGCGCCGCATATTTCGCCAAACGCGATCTTCGCCTCGAACACCTCGGGCCTGTCGATCGGCAAGCTGGCCGAAGGCTTCGACGCGGAACTGAAGGCACGTTTCTGCGGCGTGCACTTCTTCAACCCACCGCGCTATATGCACCTGGTTGAAATCATCCCGACCCCGGACACCAAGCCAGAGATCGCCGACCAGCTGGAAGGCTTCCTGACCTCGACCTTGGGCAAGGGCGTGGTCCGCGCCAAAGATACGCCGAACTTCATCGCCAACCGCGTGGGCGTGTTCGGCATCCTGGCCATCGTCCACGAAGCCGAAAAATTCGGCCTGTCGGTCGATGTGGTCGATGACCTGACCGGCGCCAAGCTGGGCCGCGCCAAGTCGGGCACCTTCCGCACGGCGGACGTGGTCGGCCTGGACACCATGGGCCATGTCATCAAGACCATGCAGGACTACTTGCCGAACGATCCGTTCGCAGCCGTCTACAAAACGCCTGAAGTGCTGGCCAAGCTGGTCGAGAAGGGCGCGCTGGGTCAGAAGACCGGCGCCGGCTTCTACAAAAAAGTTGGCAAGGAAATTCAACGCCTGGACTTCGCTACCGGTGAATACGTCGCCGGCGGCGCCAAGGCAGCCGACATCGTCGCCCGCATCCTGAAGGAAAAAGATCCGGTCAAGAAGATGAAAGCGATGCGCGAATCGACCAACCCGCAGGCGCAGTTCCTGTGGGCGATCTTCCGCGACGCCTTCCACTACATCGCCGTGCATCTGGAAAGCATCGCCGACAACGCGCGCGACATCGACTTCGCCATGCGTTGGGGCTTCGGCTGGACCGTCGGTCCATTCGAAACCTGGCAGGCATCCGGCTGGACGCAAGTGGCCCAGTGGGTCAAGGAAGACATCGACGCCGGTCACGCACTGTGCTCGGCACCGCTGCCGGCATGGGTGTTCGAAGGCCCGGTCGCTGAAAAAGGCGGCGTCCACACCCCTGAGGGTTCGTGGTCGGCGGTATCGAAATCGTTCGTGCCGCGTTCGGAGCTGGCCGTGTACAAGCGTCAGGAATTCCGCGCACCGGTACTGGGTTCGGGCGAACTGGATGGCCGCAAAGCCGGCACCACCGTGTTCGAAGACGACGACGTCCGCCTGTGGCACTCGGGCGACGAAGTACTGGTGATCTCGCTGAAAACCAAGCTGCATGTAATCAGCCCAGGCGTCATCGCCGGCTTCCGTAAAGCACTGGCTGAAGCAGAGAAAAACTTCAAGGGCCTGGTGATCTGGAGCGCGGATGCAGCCGACGGCGGCGCCTTCTCGGCCGGCGCCGACCTGCAATCGGCACTGCCGGCCTTCATGACCGGCGGCGCCAAAGCAGTCGACCCGATCATCAAGGAACTGCAAGACACCTTCATGGCGATGAAATATTCGAACGTGCCAGTGGTGGCGGCAGTGGCCGGCATCGCCCTGGGCGGCGGCTGCGAAATGGCGCTGCACGCGTCGAAGCGCGTGGCTTCGATCGAATCGTACATCGGCCTGGTGGAAGTGGGCGTGGGCCTGATCCCTGCCGGCGGCGGCCTGAAAGAAGCGGCACAGCGCGCTTACAAGGAAGCCAAGGGCACCGACATCCTGCAATTCCTGAAAACCGGCTTCACCAACGCGGCCACCGCGAATGTGTCGAAATCGGCGCTGGAAGCGCAAGCGATGGGCTACCTGAAAGAAGACGACGTGATCGTCTTCAACCCATACGAATTGCTGTTCGTGGCCAAGACCGAAGCGCGCGCCATGTTCGACAAGGGCTACCGCGCGCCGTTGAAGGCGCCGATTCAAGTCACCGGCCGCTACGGCTGGGGCACCATCAAGGCGCAACTGGTCAATATGCGTGACGGCGGCTTCATCTCCGCGCACGACTTCAAGCTGGGCGACATGATCGCGCAAATCGTCAGTGGTGGCGATATCGATCAGGGTTCGTTCGTGAGCGAACAGTGGCTGCTGGACATGGAACGCAAAGCCTTCCTGGAGCTGCTGAACCATCCGAAAACCCAAGAGCGCATCATGGGCATGCTGCAAACCGGTAAGCCAGTCCGCAACTAAGGAATAAGACAATGAGCAAACAAGTTCAAGACGCATACATCGTCGCCGCGACCCGCACCCCGATCGGCAAAGCGCCGCGCGGCATGTTCAACAAAACCCGCCCGGACGACCTGCTGGTGCGCGTGATCCAGTCGGCACTGGCACAGGCGCCTGGCCTGGACCCGGCGCTGATTACCGACGCCATCATCGGCTGCTCGTTCCCGGAAGCGGAGCAGGGCTTCAACATCGCCCGTCAATCGGTGCTGCTGGCCGGCCTGCCGAAGACCGTTGGCGGCGTGACCATCAACCGTTACTGCGCTTCGGGCATCACCGCCCTGGCCATGGCGGCTGACCGTATCCGCGTTGGCGAATGCGATGTCATGCTGGCTGGCGGCGTCGAGTCGATGTCGATGGTGCCGATGATGGGCCATCACCCATCGATGAACCTGAATATGTTCACCGACGAAAACGTCGGCATGGCATACGGCATGGGCCTGACCGCTGAGAAAGTGGCCGAGCAGTGGAAAGTGTCGCGCGAAGACCAGGATGCGTTCTCGGTGGAGTCGCACCGTCGCGCCGTGGCTGCACAGCAGGCCGGTTTCTTCAAGGATGAGACCACCCCGGTTGAGATCATCACCCGCACGCCAGACCTGGCCACCGGCGAGATCAAAGTGAAAACCCGCACCGTCGATACCGACGAAGGCGCGCGTCCAGAGACCAGCATGGAAACCCTGGGCAAGCTGAAGCCAGTCTTCGCTGCCAAAGGTTCCGTGACCGCAGGTAACAGCTCGCAGATGTCCGATGGCGCTGGTGCGCTGCTGGTGGTCTCCGAGAAGATCCTGAAAGAGCACAACCTGACCCCGCTGGCCAAGTTCTCGTCGTTCGCTGTCAAAGGCGTGCCGCCGGAAATCATGGGCATCGGTCCGAAGTTCGCGATTCCAGATGCGCTGAAAGCCGCCGGCATCACCCAGGATCAACTGGACTGGATCGAGCTGAACGAAGCGTTTGCCGCGCAGGCGCTGGCCGTGATCCGCGATCTGGGTCTGGACCCAGCCAAGGTCAACCCGATGGGCGGCGCGATTGCGCTGGGTCACCCGCTGGGCGCGACCGGCGCGATCCGTGCCGCGACCGTGGTGCACGCACTGCGTCGCAACAACCTGAAATACGGCATGGTGACCATGTGCGTAGGCGCAGGCATGGGCGCAGCCGGCATCATCGAGCGCGTGTAATCTTACTATCGCGATAAAAAAGGGCGCTGCGGCGCCCTTAATATTTGGAGACAGACATGGAAATTTTAAGCAGCATTGAAAACGGCATCCTGACGCTGGAATTCAATCGTCCAGAGCGCAAGAACGCGATCACCGCCGCCATGTATCAAACCATGGCCGACGCGTTGAGCGCCGCCGAAACCGACACCGCCGTGCGCGCCATTCTGCTGGTTGGCAAGCCGGAGATTTTCACCGCCGGCAACGACCTGGAAGACTTCATGAAAACCGCCCCGGCCGGCGGCGCGATTGAAGACCGTTCGGTCTACAAATTCATGATGGCGCTGAGCGGCGCCACCAAGCCGGTAGTGGCCGCAGTGGCCGGCAACGCGGTCGGCATCGGCACCACGCTGCTGATGCATTGCGACCTGGTCTACGCCGCCGACAACGCCAAGTTCTCGATGCCATTCGTACAGCTGGGCCTGTGCCCGGAATTCGCGTCCAGCCTGTTGCTGACGCAAATCGCCGGCTACCCGCGCGCGGCCGAAAAGCTGATGCTGGGCGAAGCCTTCGGCGCGCAGGAAGCGCTGGAGATGGGCCTGATCTCGAAAGTGCTGCCGGTAGCCGAACTGCGCGCCTTCGCCGAAGGCCAAGCCGCCAAACTGGTCGCACTGCCAGCCAGCTCGATCCGCGTGACCAAAGAGCTGATGAAAGCCGCCCGCAAAGCGCCAACCACCGAAGCCATCGCCGCAGAAAACATCCACTTCGGCAACATGCTGACCGCCCCGGAAGCCAAAGAAGCCTTCATGGCCTTCTTCCAGAAACGCAAACCGGACTTTACCCAGTTTGCTTAAGTGTCTATCGCTTGCATAGCTGAGGCCATCTATTGGATGGCTTTTTTGCTTATATAGATGCCATCTAGTTGTATCAGAACAGCTCATTTTGAGGCGGTTTAGTTGCTGGTCACTTATTCGCTTCAATGGCACCAGAAACGCATTCGGGGCTCGAACAGTTTGCGCCCTGCATTGCACCAGTACTAGCGAGCGCGCACTCTGTACGTTCGGATACCGTGTCGACTTTTCCTGGAGGATGTTCCAACGGAACAGGCTCGACGTTGGAAGCGTTGGAAACAGTATGCTGCCCGCCCGCAACCTCAACAGGCGCTATTGGTATGTCAGCCGTTGAGGTCACAGCTGACTCGATTGGCGTAGCTTGCCCTGCGCTGTTTGTCTCTTTCTTATTACCGCCCAAGAGTACTGCTCCGACCACAATCAACGCTAGTATGCCCAAGCCCCCACCTGCATACTTAACCTCCGAACTCCCACATGCAGGACACTTCAATGAGATACTTTTTCCTCTCGGATACCAAGTGTATCCGCACTTCTTGCATTTGTTTTGAGAGCGTTTTGTAGGAGCCATATTTTGGACAAATATACCCATAGTGAACTTGATGCCAGTTCCCCCATTTGTTGAGAGCCGTTTTCTGTATTGGATATGACAAATATCACCATCGGGTAAAAAAGACGCTGCAATATCGCTACTCAACCTTACCCAAGGAGCTGAGAGTGGCTGGTCAAAAAAGTGAAACTGCAGCGCTTGCTTGTATAGAGTATCGACACGCGATACGATCATGATCAAGAGCTTTCGTCATAAAGGGCTTGAACAGTTCTTTGCTACGGGAAGCATGGCTGGAATTCAGGCAGCACATGCAAGCCGGTTGAAGCTGCAATTGCTGACTCTAGATCAGGCAACGACGCCTACGGAGCTGACGTTTCCGTCCTGGCGTCTTCATGCGCTAAAAGGAAAGCTGAAGAATCATTGGGCTATCACGGTAAGTGGCAACTGGCGGTTGACTTTCACTTTCGATGGACGTGATGTGATTCTTGTCAATTATTGCGACTATCACTGAAGGGCAGAAAAAATGACCCGCATGCACAATCCACCTCATCCAGGTGAGGTGTTGAAAGAGTATCTTGGCGAACTGACGGTCTCCGATATTGCTGCGCATATTGGTGTTAGCCGAATTACTCTACAACGTATCTTGAACGGCACCTCTGGCATTTCAATTGATATGGCGTTTCGGCTTGGCGAAGCGTTTGGCAACAGCCCGGAGCTATGGGCGGGGATGCAGCTTCAATACGATTTGTATCAAGCGGGAAGGGTAAAGCGTCCTCAAATAGGACGTATCCCGCTGGGAGAGCCAGCTGATGTTTAAGCTTACGGTCTCTCTGATGCGCTTACGTTGCAGGGAGAATTCATAAGAGCGGTGGCTGATAAACATTCAGCCACCGCTCTTGCGTGGCTTCAGGATGGCGTCGGCGGTGGCGTGGTCTTGGGGGGACATCTCCTTGTCCAGCTCGGCTAGCGCCTGACCGGCGCGCTGGTGGCCGCTGGTTTTCGCCAGGCTGAACCAGACGTAGGCCATGCCCAGATCTTTGGGGCCACCTTCGCCGCTGCTCAGCATGACAGCGAGATTGAACATGGCCTCGCGCTGGCCGCGCATGGCCGCTTCGGTCAGCAACTTGCGCGCGGTGTCCAGGTTCTTCGCTACTTGATCGCCTTCATAGAAATACAGGGCCAGCGCATGCAGCGCGTCGGGATCTGATTTCAGCGCCGCAGCCTTGTAGTACACGATGGCTTTCGCCTGATCGGCCGGCGTGCCTTCGCCCAGATCGTAGATGCGGCCCAGCGTGTACAGCGCGCGGGCATGACCCGACTGGCCGGCTTGGGCATACCACGCGCGTGCCAGGGCCTGGTCCTGCGGCATACCGTCGCCGCCCACCGCATATAGCGCGGCCAGATTGAACTGCGCCGGCGCATAACCGGCTTCAGCGGCCTCCTTGAAGTAGTCCAGCGCCTGCTTGATATTTTTGGCGCCGAGGCTGCCGTCGCGACTCGCCAATCCCAGCATATTCAGCGCCGGCACGTAGCCCCATTCGGCAGCGTTGACGTACCACTTGCGTGCCGCCTTTGGGTCTTTCTTGAGGCCGTCGGTGCCATCCAGATTCAGCTTGGCCAGCAGCAGGGCGGCCTCGATCCGGCCATTGAGCGCTTCCGGCGTCTTGGGATTGAAACGCAGCGTTTCGCGTCCCTGGTCGTAGCGAACCATGGTTGCCTTGTCGAGCCAGTCGAGCGCATCCTTGGCGTTGCGCGGCATGCCAAGGCCGTTGAGGCTCAACTTGGCCAGCAGGACGGCAGCTTCCGGATAGCCGATTTTGTCGTAGGCCGACAGCAGCAGGGCAGCGGCCTGCTGGTAATCCTTGGCGTCCAGCGCGGTCAGGGCGGCGTCAAAGCTCTTGTCCTTGCGGATGATGTATTCGCGCGCAGACGCCACCTTGCGGTCGTTGTCATTGCACGGTCCCAGGTTGCTGGTGGTGCCCACGCCCGGAATCGACGACGACTCCTGCATGTTGGAGACATCGCCCAGCGGCGCGCTGCCGCTGAAGCGGCGGCTGTAGGCGATCGGCGCCGCCGCCATGGGCTCGCCGATTTCGCCAGGTATCTGCGCCACCTCCATTTGCTGCACCATCATGTCAGTCTCGTCGTATTCCGAGAAGTACGCGCTGTCCATGCCGCACTTGAACGCCAGCGTGCCGCGCAGCGCGCTCTGCTTGGCGGCAAACACGCGCGGCGTTTCACCGGTAGGCGTTGGCTTGGTGCCGGTAATCTTGACCACCGGCCCCGCATCGGTTTCCGTCTGCGCGCCTGCCGAGGTCAATACCAAGATGAGAGCAACACCGATAACAGGTTTGAGCATGGCCATCCTTGCTGAAAAGAAGGATGGTAGTGCGGAATCAGCACCGCCGCACGATCAGGCGCGTGATTATTTGCGCTGGGAGAGGATAAAGCGTTCGAGGTCTTTGCAGGCGTGTTCGATGTGGCGCTTCAGTAGCGCAGCGGCGGCGCGCACGTCGCAGCTGCGGCACAGGTGCACCAGTTCTTCGTGTTCCTGCTGCGCCTGACGGATGCTGTCCGCGCTCAGCGACAACTGCATGCGCGTGTAGCGGTCGGTCTGTTGCAGCAGGGTGGCGACGATGGCGGCGGTGCGCGGCTGGTTTGCGCGCGACAGCAGAACATCGTGCAGGCGGGTGTTCAGCTCGCCCCAGCGGGTGGTGTGCTGGGCGTTCAGTTCCACTTTGTATTCAGCCAGGATGGCGTCCAGTTCGGCGTAATCCTCTGCGGTCAGCCGGGGCGCGGATTTCTTCAGCAGCAGCGGTTCCAGCAGGCTGCGCAGCATGAACAGTTCGCTGATCTCGTCGATCGACAAACCGGACACCACCGCGCCCTTGTGTGGGACGATCTTCACCAGCCCCTCGCCCTCCAGCTGCACCAGTGCCTCGCGCACCGGAATCCGGCTGATGCCGAATTCGGCGGCGAGCGCATTCTGCCGCAGCGAACAACCTTCCGGCAGTTCGCCCGACATGATCTTGCGGCGCAGGGCGTCCGCCGCCTGCTCCGCTACCGTGGTGACGGCAAAACCTTTCACGCAGCCACTTCTTTCGACCAGTTCGCATACCAGGTGCGGAACAGTGCGTACTGGGTTTCGGCGTAACGGCGCTGGCTGGCGCTCAGTTCGTCGCTTTCGTAGAAGTGCAGCGTGTATTCGGTGTCGCCGTTCAGCACCATCAGGTATTTGTAGAACAGCACCAGGTCGGTGCCTTCGTCGAACGACGACAGCACCAGCAGCGCTGCTTCCAGCTCGCGTGCCTGACGACGCGCCACCGCATCGCCGGCTGCCGCCTTGCGCGACAGCGACACCAGTTGCAGCACTTCGCGCGGCAGCGCATTGCCGATGCCGGTGATGGCGCCGGTCGCACCGCAGTTGACGAAGCCGTGCACCACTTGCGTATCCACGCCCACCATCAGCGTGACCTCGTCGTCCTGGCTGGTGATGTGCTCGGCCGCATAGCGCAGGTCGGCGGCGCCGCCGAATTCCTTGAAGCCGATCAGGTTAGGGTGCTTGGCGCGCAGTTCGAAGAACAGGTCGGCGCGCGTGGCGAAGCCGTAGTACGGGCTGTTGTAAATCACCGCCGGCAACTGCGGCGCCGCTGCCAGAATCGCCGAGAAGTGCGCCTTCTGCGCCGCTGGCGAGGAGCCGCGCGACAGCACGCGTGGAATCACCATCAGGCCATGCGCGCCCACCTTGGCGGCGTGCGCTGCGTGCGCCACCGCTTCTTTCGAATTGACCGCGCCGGTGCCGACGATAACCTTGACGCCGGCCGCCACCAGGCGCGCCACGCCTTCCTGGCGTTGTGCTTCGGTCAGCAGCGGCCAGTCGCCCATCGAACCGCAATACACCACCGCGCTCATGCCGGCGTCGATCAGTTCACGGCCTTTTTTAACCAGCGCGTCGTAATCGGGCGTGCGGTCTGCTTTGCAAGGCGTCATCAGGGCCGGGATGGTGCCGGTGAAAATATTGTCGCTCATGGTGTTTCCTTCTGGCTGCGTTAATGTGAGGAGAGGGGCGCAATTATCATAGCTTAACTTTGGATATTTTATACAATATAAAGTTGTGGTATGCCGATTTAGTCATGTAACATGCTGATTTTTAATAAGTAATTGTTTATTTTCCTATAAGGGAATGCCTGTGAAACGTTCGCTCATCAGCGCGGCCTGCTGCGCCTTGTTAGTCCTCTCCGCCCCCTCGCATGCTCAGCAAGAGTCCGGCATCGACATGAAAACCCTGGATGCCTCGGTGCGTCCGCAGGATGATTTCTACGGCTACGTCAATGGCATCTGGGTGCGTAACACCGAAATCCCGGCCGACAAGTCGACCTGGGGCACGTATATCGAATTGCGCCAGATCGCCCAGGGCCAGTTGCGCTCGGTGATCGAAGCCACCGTCAAGAATCCAGGCAAGGCCGGCAGCGAAACTCACAAGATCGCCGACCTGTACACCAGCTTCATGAACGAGAAGGCGCGTGACGCCGCCGGCTTCAAGCCGCTGCGCGCCGACTTCGCCCGGGTTGCCGCCATCAAGGACAAGCAGCAACTGCCAGCGCTGTTCGCCTACCTGCAAAGCACCGGCGTGCAGACGCCGTTCTCGGCCGGCGTGTCGCCGGACGCGCAGAACCCGGAGCAGTACACCGTCAGCATCAGCCAGTCCGGCCTGGGCCTGCCCGACCGCGACTATTATCTGAAGGACGACGACGCCAAGCTGAAAGGCCTGCGCGACAAGTACCAGCAGCACGTCGCCACCATGCTGGCGCTGAGCGGCGACAAGAACGCCGCCGCCCACGCCGCGCAAGTGCTGGACATCGAAACCCGCCTGGCCAGCATCCAATGGACCCGCGTGCAGATGCGCGATCCGGTCAAGTCCTACAACCGCGTCGAGTTCGCCAAATTCAGCGAACTGGCGCCGGCGTTCGACTGGAACGCCTACTTCACTGCCGCCGGCTACGCGCCGAAAGTCGCGTCGGCCGTGGTGCGTCAGCCGAGCTTCCTGAGCGGCCTGTCGCAACAATTGGGCGAAGTGCCGCTGGATGCGTGGAAGAGCTACTTCAACTGGCGCATCATCGACAGCTACGCAGCGTATCTGGACAGCGCCACCGTGAAGCAGAACTTTGCCTTTGACGGCACCGCGCTGCGCGGCGTGCCGCAAAGCGAGCCGCAGTGGCAACTGGCGCTGCGCTTCACCGACTCGTCGCTCAGCGACGCGGTCGGCAAGCTGTATGTGCAGACCTATCTGCCGCCGGAAACCAAGCCGCGCGTGATGGCCATGTTCAACAACTTCGTCGCCTCGTTCAAGGATGGCATCGACAAGCTGGACTGGATGGGGGCTGAGACCAAGAAGGAAGCGCAAGCCAAGCTGGCCGCGCTGAAACCGAAGATCGCCTTTCCGGAAAAATGGCGCGACTACAGCAGCATGAAGACCAGCAAGACCGACCTGATCGCCAACGTCAAAGCCGCGCGCGAGTGGAGCCGCAAGAATAATCTGGACAAGCTGGGCAAGCCGGTTGACCGCGATGAGTGGTCGATGACGCCGCAAACCGTCAACGCCAGCTATAGCCCGCTGCTGAATTCGATCACCATCCCAGCCGCGATCCTGCAGCCGCCGTTCTTCAACGTCAAAGCCGAGGACGCGGTCAACTACGGCCTGCTGGGCATCACCTTCGGCCACGAGATCAGCCACGCCTTCGACGATTCGGGCAGCCAGTACGATTCGCACGGCCGCCTGCGCAACTGGTGGACTGCCGAAGACCGCGCCGCCTTCAAGACCCGCGCCGCCGGCCTGGTCAAGCAGTATGGCGCCTACAGCCCGGTGCCGGGCTACCACATCAACGGCGAGCTGACGCTGGGTGAAAACATCGGCGACAACTCCGGCCTGTCGATCACCTACAACGCCTACAAGCGTTCGCTGGGCGGCAAGCCGTCGCCGGTGATCGATGGCCTGACCGGCGAGCAGCGGCTGTACATCGGTTTCGCGCAGAAGTGGCGCGCCAAGCTGCGTCCGGAAGCGGCGATCGCCCAGATCAAGAGCGATCCGCATTCGCCTGGCGAATTCCGCGCCAAGGGCACGGTGATGAACCAGCCGGGCTTTTACGAAGCGTTCGACATCAAGCCGGGCGACCCGATGTACCTGTCGCCTGAGCAGCGCGTCATCATGTGGTAACTGGCAGATTGCCGGAACTGACCCTTGGTTTCTTGTTCAGGGGGCTCAAGCCGGTGGCTTAAGCCGCCGCCGGCGCCAGGCGATTGCCGGCGGCGCGCCGTTCCAGCAGTACCGACACGCCCAGCACTATGATGCCGCCCACCGCCAGCAGCGCGCCGACCGGGCCGGTCGATTGCAAACTCATGCCGTGCGCGATCGCCAGGCCGCCGCACCAGGCGCCGGCGGCGTTGGCCAGGTTGAAGGCCGAGTGGTTCAGTGCCGCCGCTACCGTCTGCGCATCGCCGGCTACATCCATCAGGCGCGTCTGCACCGCCGGCGCGACCGCGATGCCACAGCCGATGGCGAACAGGTTCAGCGCCACCGCCCACAGATTGCCGCTGGTGTAGTAGAACGCCGTCAGCGCCAATACGTTCCATACCAGCGCGCCAAAGATGGTCCACAGGCGCGAGCGGTCGGCGAACCAGCCGCCGACCAGATTACCCACCGTCATGCCGAGCCCCATCATCGCCAGCAGTACCGGCACCAGCGATGGCGACACCTTGGTCACTTCCAGCAGCGTCGGCGTCACATAGGTGTAGACCGCGAACAGGCCGCCGAAGCCGACCGACACCATCAGCAGCGTCACCCAGACCTGCAGGCGGCGGAACACGCCCAGCTCGCGCTGCGGGCTGGCGTCGCCGGCGGCGATGAAGGGTACATAGCGGCGCACCATCAGCGCGGTAATCGTGCCCAGCACGCCCACCACCAGGAAGGTCGAGCGCCAGCCGAAGCCCTGGCTTAGCCAGGTCGCCAGCGGCACGCCGAAGATGTTGGCGATGGTCAGGCCGAGCAGCACGCGCGACACCGCCTGGCCGCGCTTGTCCGGTTCGGCCATCGCGGCCGCCACTAGCGCCGCCACGCCGAAATAAGCACCGTGCGGAATGCCAGCCACGAAGCGCGCCAGCAGCAGCGAGGTGTAACCCGGCGCGGCCGCGCTCAGCAGGTTGCCGACTGCGTACAGCGACATCAGCAGGATCAGCATCGCCTTACGCGGCATGCGCGCCAGGAAAATGGTAATCAGTGGCGCGCCGAACACCACGCCCAGCGCGTAGGCGCTGATCATGTGGCCCATGTCGGGCAGACTGGCGTGCAGGTCGGCCGCCACCACGGGCAGGATGCTCATCGAGGCGAATTCGCCGGTGCCGATGGCCAGGCCGCCAAGGGCCAGCGCCAGGCTGGCCATGCCGGCGCCGCGTGGCGCGATGATAAGAGGAGTGTTGGAAATCGGTTCGTGGTGCATCGGAAAGGGGCAAAAACTGCGGAAAAAAGGGTCAACCTTAGCATGTTTGACCATTTCCCGCTGGCGGGCGCTGCGGCTAGCTGCAAGCGAGGGCCAGCAGCGCCTTGCGATAGGTTTTGCTGACGCGCAGCCGCTCGCCGCTGGACAAGACCGCTTCGTGGTCGCCGTCTGCGTTCAGCTCCACCGCCCGCAGGCGCTGAATATTGATGATGGTGGAGCGGTGGATGCGGCGGAACATCGCCGGATTCAAATCCTGCTCCAGATCCGCCAGGCTGCGACGCAGCAGGTGCGTCTGTGTGCCCACATGCAGCGAGGCATAGTAATCGGCGGCGCCGATCCAGTCGATATCGTCGATGGCCAGGAATAACACCTGGCCGGCGTTCTTGAGCACCAGCCGGGATGGCGGCGGCTGTTTCTCCAGCAGCCGTTCGCGGGCGCGCGACAGTGCGGTGTGAAAGCGCGCATCGCTGTAGGGTTTGAGCAGGTAGTCCAACGCGCCGACATCGAAGGCGCGCAGCGCGTGCTGGTCGTAGGCGGTGACGAAGATAACTGCCGCCGGCGTAGCGCCGCCCAGCATTTCCAGGACATCGAAGCCATCGTGCTGCGGCATTTGAATATCGAGGAACACCAGGTCCGGCCGCAGCTTGCGGATTGCTTCCAGCGCGCTGCCACCGGCGTCGCATTCGGCGATGAGGTCGATATCGCTTTGCCGGCGCAGCAGCGCTTTCAGGTTGGCGCGTGCCGGTGCTTCGTCGTCGATGATGATCGCGCGTATCATGCTGACACGCCGCGTAAGGGAAGGGCGATGCGGACTTCCACACCGCTATCGCGATTGTGCATTTCCAGCCGGTGATGCGGACCGTACAGGCCGCGCAAGCGCTCGCGCACATTGGCCCAGCCGATGCCAGGCGGCGCATCGGGCTGCAACGGCGGACCGTCGTTGTAGATGGCGATGTCCAGCATGCCGTCAACGGCGCTGATGGCCAGCCGTATCACGCCGCCTTGGGCCCGATGCGCCAGACCATGCTTGAAGCCATTCTCCACCAGCGGTTGCAACAGCAGGCTCGGTAGGCTGGCCGACATCAAGGCGGCTGGCGCCTGCACGCTGTATTGCAGGCGCTCGCCGAAACGCATTTTCTGAATGGCCAGGTATTTGTCGAGAAAGTCCAATTCCTCGCCCAGCGAAATCAGGTTGCGGCCGGAGTCGTCGAGCACGCGGCGCAGCAGGTCGCTGAGGCTTGCGATGGTGGCCACTGCCGCCTCGTTGCGCTCCTCGCGCACCAGCCCTGTGACGGTGTTGAGGGTGTTGAACAGGAAGTGCGGTTCGATCTGACGGCGCAAGCCGTCGAGCTGCGCCTGCACGCGCGCGGCCTGTTCCAGCATCAGTCTTTCGCGCGCATGCAGGCCGTAGCCTATGGCGAAGGCGGTGGCATAGATCACCATGTCGGTCAGCACGCCGCCGACAAAGTGCTGATACCACAGCGCCGTCCAAGGCGGATTGGTCATGACCATCCATGGGTCCATGGTGTATTCCAGCGTCGCCGTCCACACCGCGCCGATCATGCCGATCGCCAGACATGCCAGCAGATGCGCGCACCAGGTTTGCCAGCCGGCGCGTCGCCCTGCGGCGTAGCGCATCCCTTGCCGCAGGACCGCCGGCGTGGCCAAGGCCCATACCAGCCAATACAGGAAGCGGAAGAAGAACAACGCAACCCATGCGTGATGCATGCCGGCGGTCTTCATCAGGAAAACATTCTGCGTGGCGTCGAACAGCGCCAGGCCAAACCAGACGGCAGCGATCCAGAGGCGGGTAGGGAGTTTGCTCATGCACTAACAATAATCGAGAACCGGCGCTATTGGCAAAAAATGCAGCCAACCGCAGGCTGCGTGCAGCGGACGGTCTGGCCGGTGTGCGGCTTGGCGGCGACACTGAAGCTCCTTCAAGCTTTGGAATAAATCATGATGAAATTTTTGATGGCCAGCGTGCTGGCAATGCTGGTTATGGTTATGGCTGTGGCAGCACAGGCGGAGACGATCAAGGTCGCCTTCGTGTTGAGTGAACAGGCGAATGTGATGGACATCGCCGGTCCGTGGGAAGTATTCCAGGACACCATGCTCGATGACGGCAAGGACAGCATGCCGTTTGTGCTGTACACGGTGGCGCAATCCAGAACGCCGATGAGCACCAGCGGCAGCGGGCGGCCGGGCATGACCATCACGCCGGATTACAGTTTTGCCGACGCACCGGCGCCGGATATTGTGGTGATCGGCGCGCAACGTGGCGGCGAAGAGCTGCGCGCCTGGATCAGGCAGCAGCACGCCGCCGGCAAGACGATACTGTCGATCTGCACCGGCGCCTTCGAGCTGGCGCAGGCCGGCCTGCTGAAGGGCAAACAGGCCACTACGCATCACGACTACGCCGACCTCTTTGCGCAGAAATATCCGGACACCCAGCTGATACGCGCCACTCGTTATGTGCAGGCCGACCTGCACACCTACACGGCCGGCGGGCTGACGTCCGGCATCGACCTGTCGCTGCATATCGTCGCCAGCCGCTTCGGCGAAAAGCAGGCGCAGCGGACGGCCGATTTTCTGGAGTATCAAAAGCGCCAGTAAAGCTTACTCACTCCGCCTTGCGCCATTCACCGATGATACTGGCGAAGATGATCATCGCCGCGCCCAGCACCGCCAGCGCCGGAATGTGCTCGCCGGCCAGCAGGCCGACGACGCCAGCCCATACCGGTTCGCCGGCGTAGATCAGCGTTGCTTTGGTGGCGCTGACCTGGCGCTGCGCCCAGTTCATCACGTATTGGATGGCGGCGCTGGCCATGCCCAGCGCCAGCGCGCATGCAAAGAACAGAGGCACCAGGCCCGGCATGCTTTCGCCGGCCACCGGCATGGCTAGGAACGCCAGCAGCGAAGCCACTGCCAACTGCGTCACCGTCACGCGGGCGATGTTGACGCGCTGGGCGAAATGGCCGATCAAGATGATTTCGGCCGAAATCGCCAGCGCGCCCAATGCAGTCATCATCTCGCCGTAACCGAAGCCGCCGCTGATGCCCTCCGGCCCCGCCAGGCAGGCCAGTCCCGCGAACGAAATCGCTGCGCCGGCCAGCGCCGCAATATGTGGTTGCTGGCGCTGGAACAGCCATTGCAGCAGCGGCACCATCGGTACGTAGAAAGCGGTGATGAAGGCCGATTTGCTGCTGGTGATGTATTGCAGGCCGAGCGTCTGCAACGAGTAGCCGGCAAAGATGCAGGCGCCGATGGCGACGCCCGCGCCCAGCTCCAGCGCGGTGAATCCGCGCAGGTGGCGGCGGCTGAGCAGCGCCGCAATGGTGGCGGCGATGGCGAAGCGGGTGCCGACAAACGCCAGCGGCCCGGCGGTGTGCACGGCGGTCTGCACGATCAGAAAAGTGCCGCCCCAGATCATGGTGATGATGACCAGCGACAGTTCCGCCCAGCGGTGGTTGGTGAGGTTCATGGTAAGATATGCGCAAAATATTTCTCATATTATGGTGCGCAATATAATGCACAGTCAAGAAAATTCCTCGCCAGCGCTGGCGCATGCGGCGGAAAACGTGCGCCGCTATCGTCAGCAGCAAGAGCTGAGTCAGGATGAACTGGCCCGACGCTCCGGTCTGAGCCGGCGCATGATCAACGGCCTGGAGGCAGGCAGCGCGAATATCAGTTTGTCGAATCTGGATGCGATTGCGCTGGCGTTGGGCGTGCGCTTTGTCGATCTGGTACGGCCGCCGCAGGCCGATAACCGCGATATCCGCAGCGTGATGTGGCGCGGCGCCGGCGCCGATAGCCAGGCGGTGCTGCTGGGGGCGGCGCCGGCCGCCGATATGGTGGAGTTGTGGACCTGGGCGCTGCACGCCGGCGACCGCTACGACGCGCAGCCGGACATGCAGGGTTTTTCAGAGATGATCATGGTCACCGAGGGCGCGCTGCATATCGTGTTCGAGCACGAAACGAAGCAACTGGCCGCCGGCGAGTTCGCGATTTTCAGCAGCGCGCAGCGCTATGCCTACGTCAATCCCGGCGCGGCGACCACGCGCTTTATCCGCAACGTGATCAGCTAGAGCAGCACAAGTAGTCCGGCGGCCAACAGCAGGACAGCGCAGGCGCGCCGCAGCGTGCTGGCGCTGAAGGTCCAGATGACGATGGCTGCATACAGGGCGAAGCTGAGCAGCATGCCGGTGAGGGCGGCGTCCGGACGCGGCATGATAAGCGCGCACAGGGTTGCCAGGCGCGCGCTGGCCAGTGCGGCCAGCGCGTAGCCGCCGAAGATGGCAATCAACGCGCGTGCGCCGACTTGCCAGCGCCATAGCGCGGCGGGGGAGAGGCGGATCATGGTGCCGCTCCGACGGTACGAGGCACGACACTGCTGGCGCGCCAAGGGGCGGGACGCAGGCGCCAGCCGGCCCATGCCAGCAGGGCGCCGCACAGCAGCAGGCCGGCGTCGGTCGCGGCGACCAAGCCGTTGCCGCCGGCGAGCAGCGCGGCATGCGCATTAGCCGGCGCGGTGGCGAGATTCAATAACGGCAGCGCCATGAACAGCACGGCGCCCAGCAGCAGTTGCGTCATCCACATCGCGCGTGCGGGCCAGAACAGCGCGGCGGCCGACAGCAGGCCCCAGCAGAGGAAGAAGCCATTGATCTCAGCCGCCGCGCGCTGCGCCAGGTCCGCCGGCAGCAGGCGGTTGAACCAGAAATAAGCAGCCATGGCGGCCGGCAGCGCGGCCACCGTGATGATGTTCAGACTCTCGGCCAGCCGCAGGCCGGCCGGCGGCTGCTTGCGCTGGCGCGCCTTGACGGTCCATAGCAGCATGCCGGTCGCCATCATGGCGCAGCAGGCGAGCCCGGAGAAGAACAGCAGCCCGCGCAGCCAGGGTTCGGCAAAATGGCCGACGTGCAGCCCGATCATGGTGTTGCGCGTTGCGAGCGCCGCCGCAGGCGTCTCGCCGCTGCGTTCCACCAGCGAACCATCCACGCCGTTGAAGACCAGGCTTTGGCGCTGGTTCGACAACCGGCCCGCTTCGTCGCGCTGCACGATGTAGCGCGCGGCCGCGTCGTTGGGGCGCTGCACTGTCACACGTGAGGCCAGTGCGCCGTGCCACTGTTGCGTGGACTGCGCCAGCACCGGCGCTACATCCGTCAGCGGCGCCGCAACGCCGACCGCCGGCGCGAGGCGCGGCGCCTGCGGAAACACGGCCCCGACGAATTCATTGCGGTTGTCCGGATACAGCTGCTTGACCGCCCACGGCATGGTCAGCAGCATCAGCGTCACCAGGCCGCTGTAGCAGATCATGGCGTGGAAGGGCAGCGCCAGAACGCCCAGCGCATTGTGCGCGTCGAGCCACGAGCGCTGGCCCTTGCCTGGCCGGAAGGTGAAGAAATCGGCAAAGAAGCGCCGATGCGTGATCACGCCGCTGATCAGCGCCACCAGCATCACCATGGTGGCGATGCTGACGATCCAGCGTCCCCACAGCACCGGCAGGTAATGCAGCGTGAAATGGAACACGGCGAAGAAACCGCCGCCGCGTGTGTCGCGCACCTCCGGCAGCAAGTGACCGTGGCCGTCCAGCGTGGCGCTTTCAAAATTGCCGGCGGGGCGGCCGGCGCCAGGCGCCATGCGTTCTCCGCGCGCGCTGCTCCAGCTGATATGGGTGTACGGCTTGCGCGGCTGCGGCAGATCGATGATCCAGCTGTCCGCCTGCGGCGCCAGTTGCTGCAAGCGTGTCACCGCCATGCGCGCGGCGTCGGCTTGCGCTGCTGGTGTTGCGGCGGCGGGAATCCCGGCATGCCGTTCCGGCTGCATCCACAGGCTGATTTCGTCGCGATAGTAGGCCGCCGTGCCGGTGATGCAGACCACCAGCAGCAACCACCCGGACAACAGGGTTGTCCAGGTGTGCAACCACGCCATGGACTGGCGCAGGCCGCCGTGCATTACAGATCCGTGCTGACCGACAGGCGCACGCTGCGCGGCGCGCCCACCACCAGCACGCCGCGCGAGGCGGACGCCCAATAATCGCGGTTGGCGAGGTTATCGATATTCAGGCGGAAGGTGGTCGCATGGCCATTGATTTTGGTGGCGTAGCGCGCGCCGATATCGAAGCGGGTCCACGACGGCGTGCTGCGCGCGCGGGTGTTGTTGGTGTCGATGAACATGCGGTCGGTGTAGACCATGCGGCCGGTGACGGTGGCGCCGGCCAGGAACGGCAGATCCCATTCGCTGCCCAGGTTCAGATTATTCTTCGGCACGCCGCGCGCGCGGCGGCCGTCGGTCAGGCCGTCCTGGGTACGGATCAAACGCGCGTCGATGTAGGAATAGCCACCCAGCAGTCGCAGGCCCGGCGCCGCTTCGCCGAAGGTGTTCAGTTCAAAACCGCGGTTGCGCTGTTCGCCGTCCAGCGCGAAGATCGGGCGCGGGTCGCTGTTGTTCGACGCTTTCTCGACGCCGTTCTGCAGCGTGACCTGGTAGATATTGCTGGTGATGGTCAGCTTGCCCAGTTCATACTTGGTGCCCACTTCGTACTGCTTGCTCGGATACGGATCGAAGATTTGCAGCGAGTTCTGATAGTAGGTCGATGGCGTCGGACCGGGCAGCAGCGATTCGATATAGTTGCCGTACACCGACCAGTTGGGCGCGACCTTCAGCACCAGGCCGGCGACGGGCGACACCGTGTTGGAGTTGCGGTCGCGCGTCACTTCCAGCGCGCCGGCGGTGGTGCGGCGATAGGTGATGCTGCCGATCGCCTGGTTGCGCGCGCCGACCATCAGCAGCACCTGGTCGTTGAAGAAGCCCATGGTGTCGCTGATGGCGGTCGACTTGGTGTTGTAGCGGTTCAGCATATCGACATCGTCGCTGATGCCGCTGGCGTCACGGTAGGGCGCTGCGACCGGATTGTAGAGATTGGAGGCGACCGCCGTGCCGACCGCCAGCGTGGCCTGGCCACGGCGCGCGGTGACGTCGCCGCCGCCCAACGCTACCGAGTGGCTCACCGGGCCGGTGACGAATTTGCCGCTCAGACTAATATTCGTGCCCTTGTTGGTGCTACGGCCGGGAATGAAGAACACCGAACCGGACAGGTTGCCGTTGACATTGCCAATCGAGCTGACCGCCTGCAGATACGCCTCGTTGTTCAGCGACTGGCCATGGCTGGCCGAAAATGTCCAGTCCGGCGTGATGTCGTATTCCAGGCCCAGTTGCAGCGAGCGGTTATCCGAAGTGTAGGTTTCCCACGCCTGTTTAAAGTTGTTGGCAGCGCGCGGCGCGCTCGGAATCGGCACCGAGCCGCCGATGCGGATCGCGGCCAGGCCGCCATGCAGCTCCTTTTCCTGATAAGTGCCATCGGCGGTCAGACGCAGCTTGTCGCCGCGATAATCGAGCGCCACGGCGGTGAACGCCTGGCGGTTGGCGGTGTTATCGATGGCGCCGTCGCCGTTCTTGTAGACGGTGTTGATGCGCGCGCCGTACTGGTTCTTGTCGCCGAAGCGGCGGCCCAGATCGAAATGTGCGCCCAGCTGCGACTTGGAGGCGAAGCTGCCGGTGAACTGCGCGGTGGGCGTGTCCTCGGCGCGTTTCAGCACGTAGTTGATGGTGCCGCCGACCGACGAACCCCACGGGCTGACGCCGTTCAGCATGGCGCTCGGACCTTTCATCACCTCGACGCGGTCGACCGCCTCGATCATGGCGCCGCGATTGTCGCCCAGGCCGGCGATGCCGTTGATCATGATCTCGCGGCCAAACATTTCAAAGCCGCGCACCATGATGATGTCGGCTTCGCCGTCGATGGGCGTGCTGTTGCGCACCGCCGGATCGTTTTCCAGCAGGTCCATCAGACCGCGCACCTGCTGATCCTGCATCAGCTTGGAGGTGTAGCTGGTCTGGTTGAACGGCGTATCCATCACGTCCACATTGCCCAGCAGGCCGAGGCGGGCGGCGCGCGCGACCTGGCCGCCGGGCGCGGCCGGCACGTCGGTTTCGGCGCGCACCTGGATCGCTTGCAGCCGGGCGTCGGCCGGGGTGGCGCCGGCGGCGCGGCGCAGCAGATAGCTGCCGTTCGGCTGGCGCACCGCTTCCAGACCGCTGCCGCTCAGCAGCTTGCCCAGACCGTCGTCCACCGAGTACTGGCCCTGCAGGCCGTCGCTGCGCAGGCCGGCGGTCAGGTCCGGCACGAACGACAGCATGATGCCGGAGGCGCGGCCGAAGCGGTTCAGCGCATCCTCCAGCGAGCCAGCGGCGATGTGGTAGCCGCGCGTGTCGGCGGCTTGCACGATGATGGGCAGGGTGGCGGCGACGGCCAGGGTGAGTAATTTGACGTGCATGGGAACCTTTCGCGGAGATGGAATGTGTTGGCTTACCTCCTATGTCACGCGAAAAATCAAAACAGACCAGATTTTATGAAATATTTTTAGGCGCCAGGCGGATGCCGCTGCGGTAGCTGCCCCAGAAGCGGGTATTGGTCTCGATATTCAGGTCCAGCGTGGCCGACAGCGTCTCCAGCACCAGCTGTACATCGTCCAGCCGGTAGCTGCCGGAGACGCGCAACTCGGCCGCCTCCGGCGCGCAGCCGAGCGTGACGTCGCTGTAGCGGTTCAATTCGGCCAGGAAGTCGCGCAGCCGCATGCCCTTGGCGATCAGGAAGCCGTCGGTCCAGGCGATGCTGTCCTCGTCGGCCGGCAGCGACGGCATGATGGCGTCGGCGTTGAACAGCGCCTGCTGCCCGGCCTGCAAGGTGCGCGACGGCGTGCCGCGCGCTGGCCGCAGCTCGACCGCGCCGTCGAGCACGCTGACATGGGTGGCGGCCTGGTACAGGCGCACGGCAAAGCGCGTGCCCAGCGCTTGCAGCGTGCCCTGCGCGGTGTGCACGGTGAACGGGCGCTGCGTCTGGTCGTGGGCGGTGGTGATGACGATTTCGCCGGCGCGCAGGCGCAGGCGGCGGCCGTGCTGGTCGTAATCGACGTCGAAGGCGGCGTCGCTGTTCATGGCGACCGCGCTGCCGTCCGACAGCGCGACGTTGCGGCGCTTGCCGCCGCTGGCGCGTTGGTCGGCGGTCCAGGCGCGCCATGGCAGTTGTTGCCCTGCGGTCCAGGCCAGGCCGCCGGTGAAGAACAGTACCGTCAGCGTCTTGACGGCCTGGCGGCGCTGGCGGCTGCGCGGCGTCAACAGCGCGGCGGCGGCGGCCGGATGCTGCGGCCCACCGAGCGAGCGCAGCTTGCCGTTGACCGCTTCGATGCGTTGCCACGCGCGTTCGTGGTCCGGGTGGCTGGCGCGCCATTGCCGCCATGCGTGTTGCACATGCTCCGGCACCGGCTGCGCCTGCAGTTCCACCATCCATTCGACGGCGCGCCGGGCCACGCCGGGCGGTACGGCCACGGCGTTCACAGTGCGACTCCGTGGGCGCCGAAATAGCATTGCTGGCCGGCCTTGACCAGGTAGCGCTTGACGGTGGTGATGGAAATCTCCAGCGCCTCGGCGATTTCGGCGTGGCCCATGTCGTCCAGTTGGCTCATCAGGAAAGCGCGCTTGACCGGCAGCGGCAGGCCGTTCAGCATGCGGTCGACCGCGCTCAGCGTTTCCAGCACGATGGCGCGCTCTTCCGCCGAGCATTCGACTGGCTCCGGCAGCGCGGCCAGCGCCGCCAGGTAAGCCTGTTCCAGCTGCTGGCGCCGATAGTGGTTGGCCAGCACCCGCTGCGCCACCGTGGTCAGGAAGGCGCGCGGCTCGCGTGCCGCCACCGGCTCGTCGCGCGCCAGCAACTGCATGAAGGTGTCGTGCGCCAGGTCGGCCGCTTGATGCATGTCGCCCAGCCGTTTGCGCAGCCAGCCGCGCAGCCAGCCGTGGTGGTCGCTGTAGAGCACGGTGATTTCGCGGTGGATGGCGCTGTCTGGCGGCATGGCATTATTTAAATGAGAACAATTCTCATTCAATTATACGCATGGATGAATTTTTGAGCAATGCTTGGTGCGGAATAACACAGACGCACGCCGCGTCAGCGGCCACTATGGAAAAAGCCACCAGCCAAGGAGCATCATGGATTTCCCTACCAGACATTTGACCCAGCCACTGCCCTACGATCCTTCCTACGAAGTGCCGGAAGAGGGCGAGGCTGACACCATCGCCGGACTGAGCGAGTCGATCCGCGAGATTGCCAGCACCGTCGACCAGGACACCGGCCACGCCCGGCGTGGCGTGCACGCCAAGAGCCACGGCCTGCTGCGCGGCGAGTTGCGCGTGCTGCCCAACCTGCCGCCGGATTATGCGCAAGGCCTGTTCAGCCATCCGGGCGACGCCTGGCCGGTGGTGCTGCGGCTGTCGACCACGCCGGGCGACATGCTGGACGACAAAGTGTCTACGCCGCGCGGCATGGCGATCAAGGTCATCGGCGTGCCGGGCGCGCGCTTGCCCGACGGCGTCGGCGACGTCACGCAGGATTTCGTCATGGTCAACGGGCCGACCTTCCTGGCGCCGAATGCGAAGCAATTCCACGGCAGCCTGAAACTGCTGGCCGCCACCACCGACAAGGCGCCGACCCTGAAGAAGGCGCTGTCGGCGGCGCTGCGCGGCGTGGAGAAAGCGGTGGAGGCGGTCGGCGTCGAGAGCCCGACCTTGAAAGGCCTGGGCGGGCATCCGGAAACCCACATCCTGGGCGAGACCTTCTTTACCGCCGCGCCCATTCTGTATGGCCGCTACATGGCCAAGCTATCGCTGGCACCGGTGTCGCCGGAACTGCTGGCGCTGAAGGACCAGGCGGTCGACCTGGACAACAAGCCCAACGGCCTGCGCGCCGCCGTGGTCGACTTTGTAACCGAGCACAGCGCCGAATGGGAGCTGCGCGTGCAACTGTGCACCGACCTGGCGGCGATGCCGATCGAGGATGCATCCGTGGAATGGGACGCGCCGTGGTTGGCGGTGGCGCGCCTGCGCACCGAGCCGCAGGCCGGCTGGACGCACGGCTTGTCGGTGCTGGTGGATGACGGCATGCAGTTCAATCCCTGGCATTGCATCGCCGAGCACCGGCCGATCGGTTCCATCATGCGCGTGCGCCGCGCCGTGTATGCGGCCTCGGCCCGTTTCCGCACCGAGCGCACCGGCGCGCCGCTGAGCGAGCCGCACAACCTCGACCAGTGGCGCGAGCACGGCTAATTGCATCTTACATCTCGCCGTAGCGGGCGCGGATCGCCGCCAGCGCGCCCTGGCGCTCCAGCCGGCTGATAGCGGCGTTGATGCGGTCGAGGTCGGCCTGGCTGGTGGTTTTCTTGTTGAGCATCAAATGCACCGGCGCGCGCAGTACCACCAGCGGCAGCGGCGAGATGGCGATGCCTTGCGCGCGCGCCTCGTGGCGCAACGCACCGCTGTCACCCATAATGAGGTCGGCGCGACCGGCGTCCAGCATGCGCAAACCCTGCTGAAAATTCAGAAACGGGCTGAGCCTGCCTGACGCGGCCAGTTGCGGCTGCAGCCGCGCATAGGCCGAGCCGTACCAGCCAACCTTGGGCGCGAGCAGCGCCAACTTCTCTCTGGCCAGCACATCCAGGCTGCTGACGTGCAGGTAACGCGCATGTGCGCTGCTGAGGGTAAACAGCCCCACCGTCTCATAGCGGTAGACGTTGCTGAAGCGGGCGTAACGGCGCCGTTCCGGCGTGTCGGAGGCGGCCAGCAGCAGATCCAGCTGGCCTTGCTCGAACACCGCCTGGCGGCGCGCCGTCGGCAATTCCGGCTGCAACTGTAGCCGGCAGCCGGCCTCCTTCAGGATGGCCTGCGCCAATTCCCAGTCCAGTCCGGTTATTCCGCCGTTGGGCGCGCTGTACACATACGGCGGCCATTGCTCCAGCGCCATACTCAATTCACACGCCGATGGCTGCGCTGCCACGCCCAGCAGGGCGATGGCGGATAACACGTAACGCGCTTGCATGGCGTAACCCTCTCTTAATCCAAGGCTACAATTTGCCAGATGTGACAAGAATGTCAAGCGCGGCCGCCGCCGCGCCTATTGTGCGCCGCCGTACAGTACAGTTGCTAATATCTGGCTTTCTGCTCTGGATCTCATCATGTTGGCACAGTCCGTCACACCGTTTCCCGTCCCGCAGTTGCCGCGCTTCATAGGCGCCGGCACGCCGATGCGCGACCTGGTGCAGGCGCATCGCTGGCAAGATACCCCGCTGGGCGCGGCGAGCGACTGGCCGGTGTCGCTGCGCACGGCGGTCGGCATCGTCATGCATGCGGTGCATCCGATGTTCCTGTGGTGGGGCGACGAGATGATTCAGATTTACAACGATGCGTATGTGCCATGTTTCGGCGTCGGCAAGCATCCGGCCGCGCTGGGGCAGGCGGGACGCAAGTGCTGGCCGGAGATCTGGCCGATCATCGGGCCGCAGATCGAGGCCGTGCGCAGCGGCCGCGAGGCGCGCTGGTATGCGGACAACCTGGTGCCGATCTGGCGCAACGGCCGCATCGAGGATGTCTACTGGAGCTACACCTACACCCCGGTGTTCGACGAGCAGGACCAGGTTGGCGGGGTGCTGGTGGTGTGCACCGAAACCACCGCGCAGGTGCTGGCGGAGCGCCGCCGCCACACGCTGGACCTGCTGGCGCGCCGCCTGCTGGGCTGCCACGACGAGGCCGAGGTGCGCGCCGCCATCGCCCGCTCGGCCAGCGACAATCCGGGCGACCTGCTGGAAGTGACGCTGCTCAGCGGCAGCGAGGATGTCGCCCGTCCCGGCGCCGACGTGCTGGTGATACGCGGCGCCGAGCTGCACCTGTGCGCCGAGCTGGCGCTGGCCTTCGGCCTGTCGCCGCGGCTGCCGCTGGACGGCGCCTACCGCCAGTTCCTGGAGCAGTTCACCGCCACCGTCTGCGCCACGCTGAGCCGGCTGCAAAGCGACCGCGCGCTGGCGCACGCCATGGCCGAGAGCGAGCGGCTGAACACCGACCTGAATCTGAGTTCGCGCATCAAGGACGAATTCCTGGCCATGCTGGGCCATGAACTGCGCAACCCGCTGGCGCCTATCGTCACCGCCCTGAAGCTGATGAAGCTGCGCAATCCGGACAGCGACACTGCGCACGAGCAGGAAATCATCCAGCGCCAGGTCGATCATCTGGTGCGATTGGTCGACGATTTGCTCGATGTGTCGCGCATCGCCAGCGGCAAGGTCGAGCTGCGCAGGGAAACCGTGCCGCTGGCCGATGTGCTGAACAAGGCGATCGAGATGGCCAGCCCGCTGCTGGAGCAGAAGCAGCACCGCTTGCTGGTCGATGTGCCGACGGTGCGCTGGCGCGGCGATCCGGCGCGGCTGGCGCAGGTGGTGTCCAATCTGCTGAGCAATGCGGCGCGCTACACGCCGGCCGGCGGCCATGTCACGCTGGCCACGCGCATCAAGGGTGGCACGGTGCAGATTCAGGTGACCGATGACGGCAACGGCATTTCGCCGCAGCTGCTGCCGCATATTTTTGATTTGTTCGTGCAGGGCAACCGCCAGCTGGACCGCGCCAAGGGCGGGCTAGGCATCGGGCTGGCGTTGGTGCGCAACCTGGTGCAGATGCACGGCGGCGCCGTCAGCGCTTACAGCGCCGGCGAAGGGCGCGGCAGCACCTTTACCCTGACGCTGCCGGATTCGGTGGTGACGGAAGCGGAGCTTGCCGTGGTCCAGACCAACAGCGCGCCGCTGACCGAGCAGGGCAGCGGCACCCCGGTGCTGGTGGTGGACGACAACCAGGACGCCGCCGATTCGCTGGCCGAGCTGCTGGGCGCGCTGGGCTATCGCGTGCTGGTCGCCTACGATCCGGCGCAGGCGATCGCGCTGGCCGCCGGCGGCATGCCGGAGGTGGCGATTCTCGACATCGGCCTGCCGGGCATGGACGGCTTCGAACTGGCCGGCCACCTGCGCAAGCTGCCGGGCGGCGAGGCGCTGAAACTGGTGGCGCTGTCCGGCTACGGCCAGGAGAACGACAAGACGCGCAGCCGCCAGGCCGGCTTTGCCGCCCACCTGGTCAAGCCGATCAATATCGCTGACCTGCAACTTTCGCTATCATAGAGGGCCGCCACCCACCGAAGGACCATCTTGACCTCACCCCTGGAAATCGCCGCCAACGCCATCATGGCCATTTCCATCGTGCTGGCGGGGCGCAACAATATTCATTCCTGGTGGCTGGGCATTGTCGGCTGTGCGCTGTTTGCAGCGCTGTTCTACAGCGTCAACCTGTACGCCGACGTGGCGCTGCAAATCTTCTTCATCGTGACCTGCGGAATCGGCTGGCTGCAATGGCTGCGCGGCGCCGGCGGCGCGCCGTTGCCGATCACCAGCGTGCGCGCGCGAACGCTGGCCTGGATGTGCGCCATCGGCCTGGCCGCCACCGCCGGCTACGGCCTGATGTTACAGGCTTACACCAACGCTTACGCGCCCTTCATCGATTCCGCCGTGCTGATGTTTTCCGTCATCGCCCAGTTGCTGCTGATGGGCCGGCGCGTCGACACCTGGCCGTTCTGGCTGCTGGTGAATACCGTCTCGGTGCCGCTGTACGCCAGCCGCGGCCTGTACCTGACCGCCGCGCTGTACGCCGGCTACTGGATCAACGCGCTGGCCTCATGGTTCTTCTGGCGCCGGCAGATGCGCGCGACAGCCGGCTGAGCGGGTCAGGGCCGTTGTAGCTGGCCGATCACGCTGGCCACCTTGGTGGTGATCATGTCGACCGCCGGGCCATTGGCGCCATGCGGGATGATGATGTCGGCGTTGCGCTTGGTCGGTTCGATGAATTGTTTGTGCATCGGCCGCACGGTTTCCAGATACTGGCCGACCACGCTTTCCACCGAACGGCCGCGCTCGGTGATGTCGCGCTGCATGCGGCGGATGAAGCGGATGTCGGACGCGGTGTCGACAAAGATCTTCAGCGACATCATGTCGCGCAAGTCCCGGTCATACAGCGCGAACAGGCCTTCGATGACGATCACCGGCGCCGGCTTGACGGCGATGGTACGGTCGGAGCGGTTGTCGATGGTGAAGTCGTACTCCGGCATGGCGATGGTTTCGCCGTTGCGCAAGGCCTGCACGTGTTGTACCAGCAAGGGCCAGTCGAACGCCTGCGGGTGGTCGTAATTCTGCTGGCGCCGCACTTCCGGCGTCAGGTGGGTCTGGTCGCAGTAGTAATCGTCCTGCATCACCACCGACACCATGTCGGCGCCGAACGATGCCAGCACCCGTTGCGACACGGTCGATTTGCCACTGCCGCTGCCGCCGGCGACCCCGATAATGAATGGTTGGAAGGAAATATTTTGCATGCCGCATGATACCGGATTCAGGCGCGGGCCGGTCGGTTGCTACTTCTTCTGGATGGCCTGGCGGTAGGCGGTGGGCGTGACGCCCATGCGTTCGCGGAAGGCGGTGGCGAAGTTGCCGGCGTTGTTGAAACCGATCAGCAGGGCGATGTCCTGCACGTCGATATCGGTGTCCTTCAGCAGTTCTTCGCCACGGCGGATGCGTTCTTCGCGGATGAAGCCGAACACGGTCATGCCGGTCTGCTCGCGGAATACCTGCGACAGCTTTTCCCGGTAGGTGCCGACGCTGCGGGCGATTTCCGCCAGCCCCGGCAAGGCCGCCAGGTTGTCGGCGATCAGCCGCTTGACTGCGTTGACCAGCACCGTGTCCGGATCGCTCTCGGCTTCCGGTTCGGGCTCGGCGCCGGCCTCGGTCGGCGGCGCTGCCTGGTGCCGCTTGGCCAGATTCAGGTGCACCTGAATGCGCGCCGCCAGTTCGCCCGGCGAGAACGGTTTGGAGACGTAGTCGACGCCGCCGATCGACAGGCCGAGGATGCGGTCATCGTCGGCGTCGGCGCCGCTGAGGAAGATCACCGGAATATCCTGCGTCACCGGGTTGGCCTTGAGCAGGCGGCAGGCGGTGTAGCCGTCCATATTCGGCATGCGCACGTCCAGCAGGATCAGGTCGGGACGCTGTGCCAGCGCCAGCTGATAGCCCTGCAGGCCGTTGAAGGCCACCGACACCTTGTATGGCAGCTCGCTCAGCAAATCCACCAGAAGGCGCTGCTCAAACGCGGAGTCATCCACGATGAGGATTTTGGAACGGGTGCTTTCAGCGGTGCTCTGCATCATGGGTGCCCCGGAAAAGTGGTTGATAAAGTTTTATCACTCCCTGTTGCGTATTATGCCTATCTTTTAAATATTTTTGATAGTTTTCTACGCTTGCAAAACAGTTGTCTCCTCTGACAAAAGCATGTTTTTTTTAGATCCTCAATAATGCAATCGAGTGTTGATGTTGGGCAACCGGAGGATGGATGACTGGTACACGCACACGAATACTGGGACTGATGGTCGTCGCGCTGCTGGCATGGCCGGTGGTGGCGGCCAATTTGCAGATTTCGCCGGTGATGATCAATCTGCGCGCTGGCCAGGGCGCCAGCGGCATCACGCTGCAGAACCTGGGCGAGGCGCCGGTGTACGGCCAGGTGCGGGTGTACCAGTGGGACCAGAAAGACGGCGACGATGTGCTGACGCCGACGGCCGACGTGGTGGCCAGTCCGCCCATCATCCAGATCGCGTCGAAGAGCAGCCAGATGATACGGCTGGTACGGCGCAGCGAGCAGTTGCCGGCGAGCGAACTGACTTATCGCATCCTGATTGACGAGATTCCCAAGGACGGCGGCCCGGCCAGCGGCGTCGATATCCGCCTGCGCTACTCGGTACCGCTGTTCGTGCTGCCGGCCGACGAGCGGGCGACGCCGC
The DNA here is from genome assembly GCA_963515135.1 of uncultured Duganella sp. GTDB lineage: Bacteria > Pseudomonadota > Gammaproteobacteria > Burkholderiales > Burkholderiaceae_D > Rugamonas. The sequence continues at coordinate 125,803 of CAUPXZ010000011.1, forward strand.
AGCTGGCCTGGAGCGTGTTCAAGAAAGAAGGGGCTTGGATGTTGCGAGTCCACAACAGCGGCACCCAGCGCGCTCAGATCGGCGCGCTACAGCTGAGCAATGCCGCCGGCCAGCAATTCGAGATTGCGGCCGGGCTGTTCGGCTACGTGCTGGCGGGACGGGTGCGCGAATGGCGCTTGCCCACGTCTGGCGATGCCGATCTGAACGGGACGTTGGCGGTGAAGGCCAATATCAACGCCCGCCCGACCAGCGCCAGTACTGTGGCCAGGGTGGATTAGCCCGGGATGCGGCGCCGGCTGGCCTGGTGGTGCTTGCTGACATGGTGGCTCATGTGTGGCGCGCTGGCGCAGACGCCGCCGGCGCCGCCGCCGCAGGACGAAGAATTATTTCTGGAGGTAAGCTTGAACGGTGAAGCGACCGGTCTGATACTGCGTTTTACCCGGGGCCAGGGCTCCGGCTTGCGCAGCAGCGTGCAGAATCTGCGCGACCTCGAACTCGATCCCAAATTGTTTGGCGTCGAGGGCGTGGAGGAGTTCGACCTCGACCGGGTCAAGGGCCTCAGCTATAGCTACGACGCGGCGCGCCAGGCGATCGCGCTGCGCGTCGACGATGCGCTGCGGGCGCCGGTGGCGGTGTCGGCGCGCACCGTGCGCAAGCCGGGCCAGGCCAGCGTGACGCCCGGCGCAGTGATCAACTACGACGCCTACAGCCAGCTCGGCGGCAACCGCAGCACCTCGGTGGCGAATGAAATCCGCTACTTCAACGCCAACGGCGTGCTGACCAGCACCGGCGTGTTCAACTACAGCAGCGAGCTGCGCCAATACATCCGTTTCGACACCGCCTGGGTCCATTCGGATCCGGAGACGCTGGAAACCTGGCAGTTCGGCGACCTGATTTCGTCGTCGCTCACCTGGACCCGTTCGCTGCGCATGGGCGGCGTGCAATGGCGCCGCAGCTTCGAGCTGCGGCCCGACCTGCTGACCTTTCCGACCGCCTCGCTGAGCGGTTCGGCGGTGGTGCCGAGCGCAGTCAGCCTGTACATCAACGGCGTGCGCCAGGTCGACACGGCGGTGCCGTCGGGGCCGTTCATCATCAGCCAGGTGGCCGGCATCAACGGCGCCGGCCAGGCCACGCTGGTCACGCGCGACGCCGCCGGCCGCGCCGTCAGCACCAGCGTGCCGCTGTATGTCGACACGCGCATGCTGGCCGAGGGGCTGATCGATTATTCGGTCGAGCTGGGCGTGCTGCGGCGGCGCTACACCACCGACTCGTTCGGCTATGCGCGGGCGCCGGCGGTCAGCGGCTCGCTGCGGCGCGGTTTCAGCAACAATGTCACGCTGGAGGCGCACGGCGAGGCCGGCAACGGCGTGTTCAACGGCGGCGGCGGCGTGCTGTGGCGGCTCGGCCAGGGTGGCGTGCTGAGCGGATCGCTAGCGGCCAGCGGCGGCAGGGCGGACGGTGCCAAAGCCGGCGGCGCCCAGGCCACGCTGGGCTATCAATATCTGAGTTCGCGTTTCAGCCTCGACCTGCAATCGCAGCGCGCCACGGCCCGTTACAGCGACCTGGCCAGCGCCGAGGGATCGCCGACGGTGCGCGCCAGCGACCGCCTCAACTTTGGCATGGCGCTGTTTGGCGGCCAGGGCATCAGCCTCAGCGCGATCAGCCTGCGCGCGCCGCTGCTGCCGCCGGCGCGCGTGGTGGCGCTCAACTATTCGGTGTCGCTGGGACTGGGCGTGTACCTGAGCGCGAGCGCCTTCCGCGATTTCCGCGACGACAAGGCGCGCGGCGTGTACTTCAGCCTCAGCGGCAGCTTCAGCGACCGCATCTCGGCCAGCGCCAGCCGCAACCGCCAGAACGACGTGCGCGCCACCAGCTACACGATGCAGCGCACGGCCGACTATGGCGGCGGTTTCGGCTGGGGCCTGCAAAGCAGCGACAGCAACGGCAACCGCACCCGCCAGGCGCAGCTGACCTATCTGGGCAACTACGGCCAGGTGACCGGCTACACCATGGACAGCAACGGCCTGCGCAACTCGTCGGTGGATGTCTCCGGCTCGCTGGTGCTGATGGACAACAGCGTGCACGCGGCGCGCCTGGTGGGCGCCGGCTTCGGTCTGGTGTCCACCGACGGCGTCGGCGGCGTGCCGGTGCTGCAGGAAAACCAGATCATCGGCACCACCAGCAGTAGCGGCTACATGCTGGTGCCCAATCTGTCGCCGTATCTGCAGAACCAGGTCGGCATCGACATCTCGCGTCTGCCGCTGGACGCGCGCATCGTCAGCAGCAGCCAGAGCGTGGTGCCGGCGCGCATGTCGGGCGTGCTGGTGCGCTTCCCGGTGGAAAAGTACGAGGCGGCCAGCGTGATCCTGCACGATGCTGCCGGCAAGCCGCTGGCGGCCGGCAGCACAGTGCTGCATGTGGAAAGCGGTAACGCCACAGTGGTCGGTTTCGACGGCGTGGCCTTTATCGACCACCTGCAGCCGCTCAATCATTTGCGCGTGACGCTGGATGGCGTGCCGTGCGTGTTCGAGTTCACCTACGATGCCGCCAGCGGCAATGCGCTGACGACGTTGGGACCGCTGGTCTGCAAGGGCGTGCAATGATGACGGCGCGCCGTTGCCTGCTGATGCTGGGCATGCTGCTGGCGCTGGCCTGCGGCCAGGCGCGCGCCGATGCCTGCTCGGTGGCGCAGACCAATATAGCGTTCCCGGCGGTCAGCTCGATCAGCACCACCGACGTCTACGTCAACGCCACCTTCAGGGTCACTTGCAGCTGGACCAGCTTTGTCGCCGGGCTGCTGTTCCCGAACGCCACCGTGTGCCTGTATCTGGGCGGCGGTTCCGGCAACAGCAACGCCAATGTGACGCTGCCGCGCCAGCTGGCGAACGGCAGCAAGCGGATCAACTACAACCTGTACACCGACGCCAGCTACGCGGCGTCCAAGGTGTGGGGCGGCTGGACCGGCACCGACACCGCCGCCAATGTGATCACCTTCACGCTGACCAAGAGTGACAACGTCATCGGTTCGCTGGTGCAGGACGTCACGCTGTACGGCAAGCTGAATGCCGACGCCACGCTGTCGTCGATGGATGTGGGGGCGGATAACTTGAGCTTCAGCTCGGCGTTCAGCGGCGGCAATGTGCTGATGCGGTATATTTTTTTCCTGAGCGGCACCAACAACTGCGTGCTGGGGACGTCGATCGCGATGCCGTTCACGGTCAGTGCGCCGGTGATCAACGATTGCACCATCAATGTAGGCAACCTGGCGTTCCCCAACAGTTCGCTGCTGAACAGCGCCTTGCGCAGCACCGCCACGCTGAGCACGCGTTGCAGCCTGAACACCGCCTACCGGGTGACGTTCGACGCCGGCGTCACGCCCGGCAACACGGTTGCGGTGCGCAAGATGAAGGGCAGCCCGTCCAGCGAGCTGGTGGCGTATCAGATTTCCAGCACGCTGGACGGCCCCAGCCTGGGCGACGGCAGCGGCGGCACGGTGGTCATGAGCGGCACCGGCACCGGCGCCACGCAGACGCGCACGGTGTACGGGCTGGTGCCGTCGCAGCAGACGCCGGCGCCGGGGGATTACAAGGATTCGGTGACAGCGACAGTGTGGTTCTGACGCCTGCGCAGTTTAGAAGGTGATGGTCCACTCGCCGGCGGCCGCCTGCTGGCGGATGGCGCTGGCTTGTGCGTCGCGGCTGCTGACGGCGGCGGCCTGGTCGGCGTTGCGGCTCATCTGGTAAGGGGTTTTGAATTGGCAGGCGACTGCTGGCGCAGCCTTATCGGCGGTATCGGCAGCAGCGCTTTGCACGGTGCAGGATTCTTTGACCTCAAACGTCACTTGCATCGAAGCGGACGCAGTCTTGCCGGCGGCGCTGGCGAACAGTGGCAGGCTGAACAGAACGATGGCGAATGCTTTGGTAAAAGTTTTCATCTTCACACGTTGTTGAGGTGCGTAGCTGTCGGGTTGGTCGCTACGTTATCCAGGTAGCCAACCGTTTCAAGATGTTGATCTACAGGAAGAATTTTATCCTGAAGGAACAATCTATCGAATGTTCACATTTTACATGAAAATTTACGTGTGGAAATAAAGTGATTTTTGGATAGTTTTGGATGTGGTTTTTTAGCCTAAGGTGGAGGGATAAAAACCGGCTGAAAAACATGGTTTTTCATAGAGGCAGCAAGTAAAAACTTTGGGTAGAAAAGGAGACGAAATTGAAGTTCGAAAATACACACATTGTCACAGAAGTGCCATCACCTAGAAAAGTCACACTTTCTTGCATCAAGCATGCAAGTTACTCAGTCCGAGCCGTCGCGATCTGACGATTTTTGTTGATAGCCTGATATTAAGGAGTAGCAAAATGAAACATACCGACTTTGGCAGCATGCCGTGCCCGATCGCTCGCAGCCTGGGTAAGGTGGGCGAATGGTGGAGCATACTGATCCTGCGCGACGCCTTCTACGGGCTGACCCGCTTCGATGAATTCGAGAAAAGCCTGAAAATCGCGCCGAATATGCTGACGCGCCGCCTGGCCGGCCTGGTCGAGGGCGGCCTGATGGAACGGCGCCAGTACAGCACCCGGCCGCCGCGTTATGAATATGTGCTGACCAAGGCCGGCCGCGACTTCAAGCCGGTGCTGCTGGCCTTTGTCGCCTGGGGCAACGATCACCTGGCGCCGGAAGGGGCCAGCCTGCTGGTGGTCAGCCGCGAAACCGGCAAGCCGGCCGACCAGGTGCTGGTGGACGCCAACAGCGGCCTGGCCATCAACGACGAGGACTATATGTTCGCGCCCGGCCCGGCCGCGCCGGATGTCATGCGCTCGCGGCTGGTGCAGATCAACCAGCCCGGCCGCGCCTGATACTGGCGCGGTCTGACGGCAAAGGCGGCGCTGCGGCGCCGCTTTTTTTATTTCACCATGACTCCAGCACCGAAATTCGCTGGACTACGCTACAGCCCGATACAGCAGGTTTATCAATGACTTAAGCGAGTTCAACATATGCCGGTGCTTTCCGAAACCTGACCTGACTTCCGACCGCCTGACTCCTATCCGGCCCTTGGAATCCAGGTCTTTCCAAGGAGTCATCATGGCTAAGATCAAACTCACTAAGTCCGCTGTCGATGCGGCGCAACCCCAGGCAGAGGCCGTCGAACTCCGGGACACGCTGGTCCCCGGCTTCCTGTGCAAGATTACCCCGGCGGGTCGCAAGGTGTTCATGCTCCAGTACCGGACGAACGCTGGCGAGCGCCGCAAGCCCTCGCTAGGACTGTACGGGGAGCTGACCGTCGAACAGGCGCGGTCGCTGGCGCAGGAATGGCTGGCCCAAGTCCGCCGAGGCGGAGATCCCGCCGCAGAGAAGGCGGAGGCGCGCCAGGCACCTACGGTCAAGGAGCTATGCACGAAGTTCATGGAGGACTACTCCAAGAAGCGCAACAAGCTCAGCACCCAAGCCGGCTATCAGGCTGTCATCAATCGCAACATTATTCCGCTGCTGGGACGCAAGAAAGTTCAGGACGTGAAGCGTCCTGAAATCGCCGGACTGATGGAAAAGCTTTCGTACAAGCAGACCGAGGCGAACAAGGTATTCAGCGTCTTGCGCAAGATGTTCAACATGGCCGAGGTATGGGGCTATCGGCCCGACGGTACCAACCCTTGCCGTCACGTCCCGATGTTCCCTGCCGGCAAATCGACTCACCTCATCAGCGACGAAGAAATGGGCAACCTGTTCCGACAGCTCGACAAGATCGAGTCGGAGGGGCTGGAGAACTACGTCATCCCTTTGGGAATCCGCCTGCAGTTCGAGTTCGCCGGCCGCCGCTCGGAAATCATCGCGCTGGAATGGAACTGGGTTGACTTGCAGAACCGGCGCGTCGTCTGGCCTGACAGCAAGACAGGCGGCATGTCTAAGCCCATGAGCGAGGAAGCCTATCGGCTACTCTCGACGGCACCCCGGCAGGAGGGTAGCCGCTATGTGCTGCCTTCTCCTAGCCACGCTGGCAAGCATCTAACCACGGGCGAGTATTACGGTGGCTGGAGCCGTGCGCTCAAGGCGGCTGGCGCTACGCACGTGGGCACGCACGGCATCCGCCACCGTTCGGCGACCGACATTGCCAATTCGGGCATCCCGGTCAAGGTCGGCATGGCGCTAACGGCGCACAAGACCGTCGTCATGTTCATGCGCTACGTCCACACCGAGGATAAGCCGGTGCGAGAGGCGGCCGAACTGGTGGCGAATCGGCGTAAGACGATCACCGGGATGCAGGGAGCCAAGGAGGTGGCCGCATGACCCGGCGCAAGGCATCCGTCTCAGCGCCAGCAGCGCCGCCCGCGCTGCTGGGCGACATCCGGGCACTGATCGAAGCGTCGCGCCAGCGCGTCGCCTCGGCGGTCAATGCCGAGCTGACATTGCTGTTCTGGCGCATTGGCCAGCGCATCCATACGGAAGTGCTTGCCGGGCAGCGGGCCGGGTACGGCGACGAAATCCTGCCGACCCTGGCGGCGCAGCTTGTCCGCGACTACGGACGTAGCTTCGCGGACAAGAACCTGCGCCGGATGGTGCAGTTCGCCGCCACCTTCTCGGACGAGCCAATTGTCGTGACGCTGTCACGACAATTGAGCTGGTCGCATTTCGTGGCGCTGCTGCCGCTAAAAGACCCGCTCCAGCGGGACTACTACGTGCAAATGGCCAGCGCCGAACGCTGGAGCGTGCGGACGCTACGCGAGCGCATCGACTCGATGCTATACGAGCGCACGGCGCTGTCCAAGAAGCCGGACGAGACGATCACGCAAGAGCTGGCGGCGATGCGCGATGCGCAGCGCATGTCGCCGGCGCTGGTCATGCGCGACCCGTACATCCTCGACTTCCTGGGCCTGCGCGATACCTGGCAGGAAGGCGACCTGGAAGCCGCGATCATCCGCGAAATGGAGTCTTTTTTGCTGGAGTTGGGCGCGGGCTTCTCTTTCCTAGCCCGGCAGAAACGCATCCAGATCGACGACGAGGATTTCCACCTGGACCTGCTGTTCTATAACCGCAAGCTGCGGCGGCTGGTGGCGGTGGAGTTGAAGATCGGCGAGTTCAAGGCAGCATACAAGGGGCAGATGGAGCTTTATTTGCGTTGGCTCGACAAGCACGAACGCGAACCGGAGGAAGCCTCGCCGCTGGGCATCATTCTTTGTACCGGCAAGAAGTCAGAGCAGATCGAGTTGCTGGAGCTGGACAAGTCGGGCATCCACGTAGCCGAATACCTGACGACCCTGCCGCCGCGTGCGGTGCTGGGGGAGCGGTTGCAGCAGGCGACCGAACGGGCGCGGTTGCAGATCGAGCAGCGGCAGCCTGGCGAGAAGTCCTGACAGCAGCATCTGTCCAACCGTACACCCAAACCACAGCACGAGCATGTGGCAACGGATCTCTTGCTCTATCGAGGCTCCATGCTAGTGTGGAATCGCCATAGGCCGATAAGGAACTGGCCTGCGGCTCAAGGATGCGCTGGGGCTAGTGGGCGCGAGCGCCCAATCACATGATTATCGCGGGCAGCAGCGCCATGTTCTATGCCGATCGCTGTTTTAATTAAATATCTCAAACTATAAAGTCAGTTAATTTTTTCAAAATATTCACGAATCAAGTCATCATTTTTTAAATACGAATCGAGAACCTGAAACAGAAAAAGATCCCCGCTAATATTTATATCAAACGGGATCATTGAGTTATCTATTTTGAATGTCTTTATTTTTCTATGCCCCTTGATGTTGGCATTGCTCAATCTTTCTTGATAGCTATCCAACGTATATACGATAAATTCGTGATCCAAGTGAGTTATAAAAAAATCATCGCCTTTTGAACTGTATTCAAGATGGATGACTTGCGTTACGACGTCGTCGCCTGCCACCTCAAAGTCCTCCATCAATTCTTCAAAAGTCAAACTTAGCTTCTCTGCGTCATGGTGAATCCATAGATTGTTCTCATATTTATCGGTGGAGTAGAACTTTGACAATCTAGGAAGGGAAGATATTTTCAATCGCAACGGAGCGCCAAACTCCATCTCCTCCATTGCAGGGACATAATCGGAGACGTAATCAATCCTGAATGCTATTTCGGACAGCATTCCTTTTTCAATGAGTTCCTCGATAGAGGTAAGCAGCTTCCTCGGAACTTTTATCCAGAAGTGTCGCCCTATGCGTTCATCGCGTATTGTCTGACTATCCTTGTCGTTGAATATCTGAATATTCTCGTTCAGGCTGACAAGACTATATTTAGAGAACTGAGCATCTTCCTTTCTTATGTCAATTCCAATTTTCTCGTACTCACGTTCAACTACCTTGGAATATTTTAGCTCCAGCATCTCAGCCCTCCCCATGATTGATTGGTGCTTGGAATAAAAAATGCAGCCAATGCGATAATTTGCGTAATTTTCTTTTATGTACGAAACACCATCTTCGTCATGGATATGCTTGTAGGAATTGTTGAGAATTTCTAGCGATCCCGGATACTCGTTGAGATAATTATTTAAGTAGTCCATTAAATGCTGGATTGTCTTTATAGCCAATCGCTTGTCCACTAGATCAAGCTGTGGCCCATAAAACTTGGCTGCGTTTGGATGGTCGCGTTTGGCTTCAAATTCTTTCAGAATGGCCGCCTTTTCATTCATGCAGCCCTCCGTATAAGCACGCATTACGTCTGCCTGAAAGCTCTCATTTGCCAGAGAGGTTTGGATGAGGGGAAGCAATTTCTTGACAAAGATCGGGTCTTTATTAAGAAAGACGTAGCAAAATTTCCCAAAGCTGAATAACGCGATTTTTTCCGAAGAAAATTCATTGATTTCTTCAAAGATATTTTTCATATTTTTTACTCAACTCGCCGTAGTCCAAATAGTAAGCGACGGAACCTTGAGCGTCTCCACTTTGTGGATCGCGCTGCTCCACGTTCGCTATTCGCTCATCCCTGACGGGACTGGCATTCGCCAGCCCTCCACGGCCCGACACTGTGATCCGGGCCTGCGCGCTCCGCTTGCATGTTGAGCTGGCGACAGCAGGGCATGCAGAGCGAGCCGCGCGCAGATGATTCAGCCAAACGCTAAACAAAGCTGTAGGGCATCCCATAGAGAGCGCGGTTGCGCTACTCGTGATTTCTATGGAATTTGATCGTATCCAAAACTGCATGAGGCAAGCTTGCGAGTTACTTGATACTCTTCGCCAGAATACTGGCGAACTCGACCTCGTTCCGAAACAAGGTGCAGGTTCTTCCTTGCCCGCGAACCAATGACATACAGCAATTTCATCGCGCTTTCTTGACCGTTCGGATCATTGAAATGCGGCACCATATCTTCTAATAATGCATAAGCGATCACTGCATCGAACTCGGCTCCCTTGACGCCGTGTATCGTCGAGATGGTGATTCCAGTCCTATGCTGAAATACCTTCCTGAATGTCTCAATATCGCCTATAAATTCGCTACCTTCACTCTTCAATCGATTTACCCGGGCTTGCGAACTATCGAAGAAGGCAACGTGATGCTCTTGAAGCAGCGTGAAAAGGCGAAAGTCGATTGCTAAGTTTGCAAACAGACGCTCGAAAAATGCGCTCAAGTAGGTAAGACCATCTGTTTCATCGATCTTAATTGCATTGCACTCCCTCAACAAGGACCTCCGCGTGAGCTTCGACACGCTAGCCCCGGCCGCCTCTAGGTCATTCAGAATCTCCCCGGCCCACCGCAGTCTGCGCACATACATTCCCGGCGATGCCTGAGTAAGTGCAATCTTAGAAAGCCTGTACCAGAAATTCTCTGTGTCCCGTGCAAAGGGAACCATACCGGGGCCATCGAATGAGTACTCCGGCATGCTGGCGACCAAACGACGTGTCATGCTTGCAAGATGCGTCCACTGTGGCGCGAGAATGCACACCTCGTGAGGTGAGATGCCCATAGTCTCAATGTTGAAACGGATGAGCCGGATGAGCTCAGCGTCCAGATCATTTTTGCTCACTGTGTCGTCGAATGAAATAAGGCTTGGGTACGCCTTGTCCTCGGATGCGGCTTCGATGCGTGTGTTGTGAACGTTGTAGTTTCCGAAGTACTCAATGATGCGCTCAGAAGAACGGTAGTTCCGCGACAGTTCGAGTTCGTCCAAATCGATATTGGCCATCGCCTTGAAATCCTCGAAGGCAATCGGATATCCGCCAAGCGATTGATAAATCGCCTGGTTAGGATCTCCGACAATAAAGGCCTTGGTCGCACCTTGACCAGCTTTCAGAATGGCGGTGATGATCGAATACTGAATTCGTTTGGTGTCCTGATACTCGTCGATCAGCACGAAAGAGAACAACTGTGCCAGAAGAGTGCTGATCGCAGGATGACGTGCGATCAGTTGGTACGCATAGTAAAGAATGAGCTCAAAGTCTAGCTGCCGACTTTCGTGCAGAATCTCAAAATACTTGCCCAATATGACGTGAAGACCCGAATGCTTCCAATCTTGTGGGCAGGAGAGCACATATCCAGTTTCGGTGTAATAAAACTCACAATCCCAGAATGTTATTTTTGGCTTCTGGTAAGGCTTGCACAATGCCTCCAGGATTTTCTCGCGCTCATGCTGATCGATCACACGGAAGCCTCGATCCAACGCTTCGTGATAGATGCCGTACGGTTTCAATATCCATTCAAGACAGAACGAATGTATCGTTCCTATCCATAATCGGGATGTATCCACCCCAAGGCTCTCAATGCGCTCGTGGATTTCGTCGGCGGCACGGTGCGTATAAGTGATGGCAACGACAAACTGCTTGTTCGATTTCAGCCTGGACAACTCATAGGCGATTTTGTAGGTGAGCGTGCGCGTTTTCCCGCTGCCCGGGCAAGCGATGAGAAAGACGCTCCCTGGCTTCAGAATGGCTGCTTCCTGCTCGGGATTCAGATCATCTTTGTTCCACATGAACATGATCAGAACACCGCGAGTACATCGTTGATGCGATCATCTGGGAACGTGGCAAGCATCTCGTTTCGGATGCCGACGAAGTCGATGTCTCCATTTCGGAAGGCCAGCAGCTTGGCCCTAAAGTCGTCGAATACGGCAGACGCAGTGAAGATATCTTCTGCATCGATGTAGTTCACGCGGTAGCTCAGCACGTTAAACCAGACTTCCTTAGTGACCACCGGATGCGCAAAAGCGATGGCGTCCAAGATGTACTTCGGAATGGCGGTCTGCGGATCGATCTTCTTTCCCAGCAAGATGGCAAACCATCCCTTGCCGTAGTTGTCCGCCATGGTCAATGCGCGCTGACCGAACAACGCGATGTCCGCTGATTCGAGCTCCGCCTTGGCCGTCGCGATGGTTGGTGCATCCTTGTAGACATCAGGAAGGATGCCGACCACCTTACGCGCATTGCCGGCGGCAATGAAGTCGACCTCGAAGGTATGGGGGGCAAAGAATGGAGAAACCCACCCGTTATCTTTGAAGGTGTCTTCCAATAACGCTTTCCTGGCGACCCCTTTTTCCTGGGATGCCTGATACTTGCCCTTGCGCCGGAGCAGCCCTTCGGAGTCTCCCGCCGCCGGCGTTGTGTCAATGATGGACTTGTCAAGGTCGGTGACGATGCTGCACCGCTTCCGGATTCGGGCATCATCGAAAAGAACCGCGACGTTCTGAAATCCAGTGCTGCGGATATTAATTAAACTGATGCCGAGTTCATCAAGGCTGACGCCTAGCACGTTCTTGATCAGGATCGGAACGAGAATTTCTTCTGCATCGCCCTCCACTAAGAGGACGCTCTTGGCAAACAACAAGTTGCTACGGACAGCATCCAGGTAGCGTTGAATGTTGCCGATCTCTTCTGGGTTTAGGCCAATTGCAGGCTGGTATGCCTCGCAACGATCACCTTCTCTGCCGAGGATGTTCACGTTCTGAACATTGCTGACCTCAGAGATGTGCGTCGAATGGGTCGAATAAATGATCTGTGTGTCGTCGTATTTGAGCTTGTCGAACAGTGTTTTCTGGATATGTGTGTGAATGTGAGCTTCCGGCTCTTCGATAAGCAGAAAGTTGGCGATCGACTGTTTAGCCTTTTGATACTTGAATTCAAGCAGTTTCAACGTGAGGAATATCAGGTTTGCTCCACCAAGGCTCAGCTCGTGGATCGGTCCTTCGTGGCTCTCCCCCGATTCGCCAACGAACAGCTTGAGCGACTGGAACAACTTGTCAGCTTCGTCTGGCAGATCCGACTTGATAGAAAGAGAAGACGGCGAATACGCCTCACCCGCCGCATCCTTGATGGTGTCTCTGATATCCGTCCGGACGACCTGCACGTCTGGCAACGCTTCGATGGAGTCATTCAATGCCTTTACCCCGTCGGTGATAGCCTGGAACGCCACGGGGTCGATATCGCCGCTCTTGCCCTTCAGAAGCGAAAAGAGCGGATTTGTCCGGTTGTTGTGAAATTCGGAGACGACGTCCCGTAGCGCCTGGACGAAAGTGAACGAAATTTCTTTGGAGACGGACAGCACGTTCGGAATCTTCGCGCCGATAACACGAAATTCAACCTCTTCATTGAATCGAACATTCGCGAAGTCGCCGACCACATCCTTATAGAAGGCCTCGTCGTTGAAGTCGGCTTCACTCCGACCTGTGAAAATCGTTTCATAGTCGTCGATGGTGACCGGGTTCAGGATAGCGTCGAGGCCTGCCTGATCACCATCGTTCAATTGAGAAAGTCGCAGCCTGATTTCCTTCTTCGGACGAAAGATCAGGTTGTAAGTGGCCTTGCCGTTCGCCTCTTCCTCAATTACGCCCGTCCCATGTCGGAAGAGCGCCTGCACTGATTCATCCGCAGAGATTTCCTCAAACTCAAGACTGATGATGATCCAATGTCCCTGCCAGCGCCCTAGGCCGCGATGAAAGTCGGTATGCTCCAGCCGGTAGGCAGAGCGAATCATGTTGTCATCAAGCAGCAATCTGATTGCGCGAAAGAGATTGGTTTTGCCAGATCCATTTTCGCCGATGACAGTGTTGATACCCTTCTGGAACAGCAGCTTCGTGTTGGGAAAGTTCCGGTAGTTGACCAGGCTGAGCTTGGATATATGCATTTGATTCAATCTTGTTGTTGAAATCCACATGCCGATCGGCCGATGGATTGGTTGAACACTGCAGCCATTGATCCCAACTACGGAATGGCCAACTGTCAGTTGGTTTTAGAACGGCACCGTGTCTAAGGTAGGAATCGGTTGGAGCGCATTTTTAATCTCGGTTAGCCTTGCAAGTAGTTCATCGAAAGTCACGATCACGATCTCTGCGAACGCATTTCGAACGAGCTCGAATGACTTTCTTTGCTGATGCTCTTGTGGCGTCATGCCAGCGACAACTATGCAGCGAACCGCATAGCTGTGGAGGTCGTATCGGTTCATGTTATTTTTTATGACGGGTAGTTCACTCTGCAATTTGAAACGCTGATCTAGAATTTGAGCAATCGCTCCACCCAATTCTGTCGATGGGCCAAAAACATCATCTCCACGATAGGGAGATTTTCCTAGCAGTTCGGTTTGCGGCTTTTTTATCTCAATGAGGCCAAGATTGCCCGTGGAAGCGGATGCGTATAGAAAATCTGAAAATTTTCCGCCGGACCCGTTAAGTCGCTTGCCACCTGCATAAGCTTGCCCCTGAACCAGCATGGCTGGAACGGCAAATGCAAGACTAAGTATGAAAGGATTTTCCAGAAAGAAGCTTTGCCACTTGCTTTCCGTCAGTCCTTTTCCAAGCATTTCCTGGTATCGCTCAATCAGTTGATTCAGTGTGATGAGCTCAATATCATTCTTTAATGCCAGCAGCGAGCGCGGCTCAGATTCCGCCAGTGCTTCTATATTGTCTTGAACCATGCGAACAGCGGCGCGCCGATCACGCTTGGAAAGCGTCACATGCTGCCGCCCACCATCGGTCATTTCCGTTAGTGCATCAGGTCTTACGCTCTTCTTTAGAGCGGGAAATTGTGCTGAATCGGCAGCATGTAATAAGGTCTGGTAGACATGAAATTGCTTGTCCTTGCGCGCGTCTCTCTGGTGGCGAGAGGCTATGCGATTTAATTCTTTTCTTAATTCATGAAATCTTCTTATTCCGAGAATAAAGAATGGCGAATCAATTTTCGCGTCATTTCCTTTGTGGACAATGAGTATGCTTACGTTTTCTAAGCTGGCGGCTGTTTCGCAAATTTGCCGATATTCCCACAGAAGCCCCAAACCGAATCGAAAATCTTTGGCAAACCCATCCGGCAACTGCTCAAGAAGCCCAACGACATCGTCAGTAGTCTCTGGCAGTATGTAGGGCTCGATAACAGGCCGAGCGACGACGATGCGTTCAAGGGTGCCGTATTTAGGTTGCAGGTAATCGTCGCGATCTTCTCGAATATTAAGAGGCCAAATGGTCAATCTGTCTGGACACACATTGAGCAGTCTCGCTATTGGCGAATCCGGCTTGCGCTCCGCTGCGGGAATATCAGTGAAGAAAACGTTAATGCCTTCCTCTTCCGGTTCGGCTGCTTCAATGACAAGGAAGGGGCCGCCGTCCAAACGCTCACGTTGATTGAATGCTGAAGGTCTGATAGATGCCATGAACTATTCTTGATCCCTACTGTTCAGAGAAACGATTTGCGGGCCTTGCCTCAGCGCAACCTTATGGTGCCTTCCGATCAGAATCGGACGACACACGATTGATGTCAAAGGGGAGTGCCTTATCTGCCGCGATTCGGGTCAGCAGCATCCGAATCGCATCCGAAATTGATAACCCCATTTCAGCCAGAACAACAGTTGCGGCTTCTTTAATCTGCCCGTCAATCCGGGCACGAACGACGTCGTTACTTGCCATTGTTGCGCTCACAATAGATGTAGCTACATTGTGGCTCATAAGTACTATTGCGTCACTTACATTTTGTTGTGAACAGTAGAGCATCCCGGCGTGCCGCCGTCGGGCTCGCGGGCGTTGCCCCGCGCCTCGTGCCGAGTCGCGGCCATGCGGCTTTGATCCCTGATGCCTCCGGCCGTCTCTTCGCTCCTGGCCTGCGCGCGGCGCTTGCCCTCCAGGGGATCGGCTGGACAGCCCATCCCCGCCGCGCCTTGCTTGGCGCCCCTCGCATGCACCGAACAGGTTGCACCTGATCGACCAACAGCCATCCAGCTAGGCGTGCCGCTGGCACGCAGGGGCGCTCGCCGCGCGGCGTTGGTTTCAGCGCACCCCCTGGCCCATTGGCCGCTGTTCGTCTTTCCCCAAGTTCATCGCTTTTTCCCGCGACCGTAGCCCGCGGTGCCTGGCCGTCAAGGCGCGCAGGGCCGAGTCCTCGCTGCGCTGCGGGCCGCACCAACCCTGCGCTTCTCCCTTGACGGCCAGTCCCTCGCTGGCCCGGTTTTTCGCGGGCGATGAACTCAGGAAAGACGGCGGCAAACAGGACCGGCCCAGGTCTCTGCGCCGAACCAACCGAAGCCACAACGGGCTCCGAATCTTGGAATCCGGTCAGCTTTGAAACCACAGCAACTCATTGGAGAAAACCATGCAACTCGCATCTCGATTCGCTTCCCATTCCCCGACGCTGCGCAGTGACTACCCGCTGTCCGACGACCAAATCCGCCGCGTAGCCCCGTCCATCTTCGCGGAGGCCCCGCACGATAGCCGCTCCGAACGGTACGCCTACATTCCCACCGCCGCCGTGCTGGCGGAACTGCGCAAGGAAGGGTTTGAACCCTTCATGGCAG
>CAUPXZ010000012.1:0-139757 GCA_963515135.1 uncultured Duganella sp.
TCAGGTCCCCCATTTCTACACGACCTCTGCCGCAGCGCGGCAGAGGTCGTGTAGAAATGGGGGACCTGACCCCGCCTTGGAAGGAATGAATATGACTCACGAATATCTTGACCTGCAAACGGTCGCTCATGTTGAAGGCGTGGTGCGCTTGCCGGGCTCGAAGTCCATCTCTAATCGTATTTTGCTGCTGGCGGCGCTGTCGCAGGGCAAGGTCGATATCGTCGATCTGCTGGCGTCGGACGATACCGCCGTCATGCTGGCCGCGCTGCGCGCGCTCGGCGTGGAGTGGACGGAAGAGAAAACCGCCACCGGCACCATTCACCACGTTACCGGCGTGGCCGGCGTGCTGCCGAATAAATCGGCCGATCTGTTCATGGGCAACGCTGGCACCGCGATTCGCCCGCTGACCGCCGCGCTGGCCGTCATCGGCGGCGACTATACGCTGCACGGCGTGCCGCGCATGCATGAGCGCCCGATCGGCGATCTGGTCGATGCGCTCAACGCTGCCGGCACCAACGTTGAATACACCGGCAATCCGGGCTTCCCGCCGCTGCATATCAAGCAGGGCAAGATCACCACGCAGCGCCTGGCAGTGCGCGGCGATGTGTCCAGCCAGTTCCTGACCGCGCTGCTGATGGTGGCGCCGCTGATGGCCAAGGAGCATGCGATCACCATCGAGGTGATCGGCGAGCTGATCTCCAAGCCGTATATCGAAATCACGCTGAATCTGATCCGCCGCTTCGGCGTCACCGTCGAGCAGAATGGCTGGGCGTCGTTCACCATTCAGCCGGGCCAGGTCTACCAGTCGCCGGGCACCATCCATGTCGAGGGCGATGCGTCGTCGGCGTCGTACTTCCTGGCAGCCGGCGCGATCGGCGGCGGGCCGGTGCGGGTGGAGGGTGTCGGCAACAACAGCATTCAGGGCGATGTCCGCTTCGCTGCCGCGCTGGAGCAGATGGGCGCGCAGATCACCATGGGCGACAACTGGATCGAAGCGCGCGCCAATGGCCCGCTGAAAGCCATCGACGCCGACTTCAATCACATCCCGGACGCCGCCATGACCATCGCCGTGGCCGCACTGTACGCCGACGGCACCTCGACGCTGCGCAATATCGCCAGCTGGCGCGTCAAGGAAACCGACCGCATCGCCGCCATGGCGACCGAGTTGCGCAAGGTCGGCGCCACGGTGGAGGAGGGGCCGGATTACATTAAAGTCACGCCGCCGGCTGCGCTGGCAGCTGCTACCATCGATACCTACGACGATCACCGCATGGCGATGTGCTTCTCGCTGGTGGCGCTGGACGGCGCACTGCGCCAGGGCGCAGCCACCCGCATCAACGATCCGAAATGCGTGAACAAGACTTTCCCTGACTACTTCACCGCGTTTGCGAACATTGCAAAATAACTGATATGCCAACTTCCCAGATTCCAGTCATCACCATCGACGGCCCTACCGCATCCGGCAAGGGCACGGTCGCACACCGCGTTGCCGATAAGCTCGGCTTCCATTACCTGGATTCGGGCGCACTGTACCGCCTGACCGCGCTGTCGGCGCTGCGCCGCCAGACCGATCTGGCCGACGAGCACGCGCTGGCCAAGCTGGCCGAGCACCTGCATTGCAGCTTCGAAGGCGGCCATATCATTTTGTCGCATGAAAACGTCACTGACGCGATCCGCGCCGAAGAGGTCGGCAACACGGCGTCCAAGATCGCCACCTTCCCGGCGGTGCGCCATGCGCTGACCGGCTTGCAGCTGGGCTTCCGCAAGGCGCCCGGCCTGGTGGCCGACGGCCGCGACATGGGTTCGGTGATCTTCCCGCACGCGCCGCTGAAGGTGTTTTTGACCGCCTCGGTCAAGGCGCGCGCCGAGCGTCGTTATAAGCAATTGATCGACAAGGGATTTTCTGCTAATATGCAAGACCTACTGGTGGATTTGCAGGCGCGTGATGACCGTGATACTCAACGGACCATCGCGCCGCTGGTCCCGGCAGACGGCGCACATGTGCTCGATACCTCTGAAATGACCGCTGACGAAGCGGTTGATCAAGTATTGGCATGGTATGCCGGTATCACCAAGTAACACCTTTTATTAACCTAACCCAGTTGAAGTCGCATACCGCGAGCCTTGCTGGCAACCTGGAAACACAATGTCTAATATGGAAAGTTTTGCAGCCCTCTTCGAAGAATCCCTGTCGCGTCAAGACATGCGTTCGGGCGAAGTGATCTCGGCTGAAGTCGTTCGTCTGGATCACAACTTCGTGATCGTCAACGCCGGCCTGAAATCGGAAGCATTCATCCCTGTTGAAGAATTCAAGAATGACCAAGGCGAACTGGAAGTCAAAGTAGGTGACTTCGTTTCCGTGGCCATCGAATCGCTGGAAAACGGTTTCGGCGATACCATCCTGTCGCGCGACAAAGCCAAGCGTCTGGCTTCGTGGCTGGCACTGGAAAAAGCAATGGAGTCGGGCGAGATCGTTGTCGGCACCGTGAACGGCAAAGTCAAGGGCGGTCTGACCGTTCTGACCAATGGCATCCGTGCCTTCCTGCCAGGTTCGCTGGTGGACACCCGTCCAGTCAAAGACACCACCCCATTCGAAGGCAAAACCCTCGAATTCAAAGTTATCAAACTGGACCGCAAGCGTAACAACGTGGTTCTGTCGCGTCGCGCCGTCATCGAAGCTTCGATGGGCGAAGAGCGTCAGAAACTGATGGAAACGCTGAAAGAAGGCACGGTAGTGACCGGCGTTGTGAAAAACATCACCGACTACGGCGCGTTCGTGGATCTGGGCGGCATCGACGGCCTGCTGCACATCACCGACCTGGCATGGCGTCGTGTGCGTCACCCATCGGAAGTGCTGACCGTTGGTCAAGAGATCACCGCCAAAGTCCTGAAATACGATCAAGAGAAGAACCGTGTTTCGCTGGGCGTGAAACAACTGGGCGACGATCCTTGGACCGGTCTGTCCCGTCGTTACCCACAAGGCACCCGTCTGTTCGGTAAAGTAACCAACCTGACCGACTACGGTGCGTTCGTTGAAGTTGAACAAGGCATCGAAGGCCTGGTGCACGTTTCCGAAATGGACTGGACCAACAAAAACGTCGCGCCTAACAAAGTTGTCCAACTGGGCGACGAAGTAGAAGTGATGGTTCTGGAAATCGACGAAGAGCGTCGTCGTATTTCGCTGGGCATGAAACAGTGCAAAGCCAATCCATGGGACGACTTCGGCGTGACCCATAAGAAAGGTGACAAAGTCCGCGGCGCGATCAAATCGATCACCGACTTCGGCGTGTTCATCGGTCTGGCTGGCAACATCGACGGCCTGGTGCACCTGTCCGACCTGTCGTGGACCGAGTCCGGCGAAGAAGCCGTACGCAAGTTCAAGAAAGGTGACGAACTGGAAGCCATCGTTCTGGCCATCGACGTTGAGCGCGAGCGCGTTTCGCTGGGCGTCAAGCAACTGGAAGGCGATCCATTCAACAACTTCGCAGCCATGAACGACAAAGGTTCGCTGGTGACCGGTACCGTTAAATCGGTGGAGCCTAAAGGCGCCGTGATCCAACTGTCGGAAGAAGTTGAAGGCTATCTGCGCGCTTCGGAAATCTCGCGTGACCGCGTGGAAGATGCTGGCACCCACCTGAAAGTCGGCGATTCCGTCGAGGCTCTGGTGATCAACATCGACCGTAAAGCACGTTCGATCCAGCTGTCGATCAAAGCGAAAGATTCGGCTGACACCGCTGAAGCAATGAAAAACATCGCTTCGGACAGCAGCGCCGCTTCGGGCACCACCAGCCTGGGCGCTCTGCTGAAAGCTAAGCTGGACAACAAGAACTAAGAACTAGTTCGCGATGACCAAGTCCGAACTGATTAACCGCCTGGCTGAGCGTTATTCTCAGCTGGTGGCCAAAGATGCGGAGTATGCCGTCAAGACCATTCTGGATGCGATGACCAACGCCCTGGCGACCGGTCAGCGCATCGAGATCCGCGGTTTTGGCAGCTTTGCTCTGAACAGCCGGCCACCGCGCATCGGACGCAATCCGAAGTCGGGCGACAAGGTGATGGTGCCCGAAAAACGGGTGCCTCACTTCAAGCCGGGCAAGCAATTGCGCGAGCGGGTTGACGCGATGGTCGGGCAGCCGATCATCGAGGACTGAAGCATTCCATAGTTGAGCAAAAGCGGCGTCCTTCGGGATGCCGCTTTTTTTTTGTGGCCCGAGGTGCGATACTGGCGTTCTCGGACTTAACTGGACAACGGCTGATGAAATTCATCTCCCCCATCGTAGGCTTCATCATTTTTGTCTTGTTCTTCGGCTTCGCGCTGAAGAACTCGCAGGAAGTTGATTTGCAACTGTTTCTGCACTATGAGCTGCGCGGCCCGCTGGTGCTGATGCTGCTCGGTTTCTTTGTCGCCGGCGCCGCGCTCGGCGTGCTGGCGCTGACGCCGACCGTGTTCCGCCACCGCCGCGAAACCAACAAGCACAAGACCACCATTCACACGCTGCAAACCTCGGCGCAGCAGGCCACCCGCCAGCCGCAGCCGGATAGCGTCAATACACAACAATAAGCACACATGGAATTTGAACTCTGGTGGTTACTCGGCATCCCGGTCCTGTTCGGCCTGGGATGGCTGGCCGCGCGCGTGGACATGCGCGCCGTGGTGTCGGAGTCGCGCACGCTGCCGCGCGGCTATTACAAGGGCCTGAATTTCCTGCTCAACGATCAGCAGGACAAGGCGGTCGACGCTTTCATTGAAATCGTCCGGCTGGATCCGGAATCGGCCGATATGCACTTCGCGCTGGGCAATCTGTTCCGCCGCCGCGGCGAGACCGAGCGCGCGATCCGGATTCACCAGAATCTGCTGGCGCGGCCGGACCTGCCGGCGGACCAGAAGGACCACGCCCAGTACGAGCTGGGCATGGATTACCTGAAGGCCGGCCTGCTGGACCGCGCCGAGGAAACCTTCAACACGCTGCTCAACGGCGCCTATGCGGTGCAGGCGCGGCGCGCGCTGCTGGAGATTTTCCAGCGCGAGAAGGAGTGGCCGCGCGCGATCGAGGCGGCGATCGGCCTGCAGGAATCGGGCGCCGGTTCGCGCCAGAAGCAGATCGCGCAGTTCTACTGCGAGCTGGCGCAGGATGCGCTGGTGCAGATGCATCCGGAGCAGGCGCTGGAGTTGCTGGAGAAGTCGCTGCAGGCCGACCGCGTCAATGTGCGCGCCACCATGCTGAGCGGCGACGCCCAGCTGGCGCAAGGCGAGGTCGAGGCGGCGCTGGTCAGCTGGCGCCGCGTCGAGCAGATCAGCGTGCCGCACGTGGCGCTGGTGGCGCAGCGGCTGATGGATGGTTACCGCAAGGTCGGCCGTCCGCAGGAAGGCTTGAACCTGTTGAAATCCTATCTGGAGCAGGCATCGTCGATCGACCTGATCGAGGTGGTCTACAAAGCCGTGCTGGAGCTCGACGGCCTGGACGCCGCCAAGCAGCTGGTGTCGAACGAGTTGCGCCGCACGCCGACCTTGCTGGGCCTGGACAAGCTGCTGGAAGCGCGGCTGGTCGACGCCCCGGCCAACCTGGTGACCGAGCTGTCGATGGTGAAGAATCTGGTGCACGGCTATACCCAAAAGCTGGCGCGTTATCAGTGCAGCCATTGCGGTTTCAAGTCGCGCCAGTTCTACTGGCAATGCCCGGGATGCAGCCGCTGGGAAACCTATCCGCCGCGCCGCACCGAAGAACTTAACGTAATGAATTAACCCGCCGTCATTCCGGCGCAAGCCGGAATCCATGCTGAGTGTGCGGTATTGCCGGCGTTCTATGGATTCCGGCCTGCGCCGGAATGACGGGGCACTTTGGGATTGTAGCAATGAAAATCACCATCATCGGCACCGGCTATGTCGGCCTGGTCACCGGCGCCTGCCTGGCGGAATTGGGCAACGATGTCTTCTGCCTGGACCTCGACCAGAGCAAGATCGATCTGCTGAACAACGGCGGCATCCCGATCCACGAGCCGGGCCTGGCGGACGTGGTGGCGCGCAACCGCGCCGCCGGCCGTTTGCAGTTTTCGACCGACATCGCGGCCTCGGTGGCGCATGGCGAGGTGCAGTTCATCGCGGTCGGCACGCCGCCCGACGAGGACGGCTCGGCCGACCTGCAATACGTGCTGGCCGCCGCCCGCAACATCGGCCAGCATATGAGCGGCTTCAAGGTCATCGTCGACAAGTCGACCGTGCCGGTCGGCACCGGCGACCGCGTGCGCATCGCGCTGCAGCAGGAACTGGCCGCGCGCGCCGGCGTGGACGCCAGCTTCACCGTGGTCTCCAACCCGGAGTTCCTCAAGGAGGGCGCGGCGGTGGAAGACTTCATGCGCCCCGACCGCGTCGTCATCGGCCATGACAGCACGGCGGAAGGCTTGCAGGCGGCGGCGCTGATGAAGCGCCTGTACGCGCCGTTCAACCGCAATCACGAGCGTACCTTCTGGATGGATGTGCGCTCGGCCGAGTTCACCAAATACGCGGCCAACGCCATGCTGGCCACCCGCATCTCCTTCATGAACGAGCTGGCCAATCTGGCCGACAATGTCGGCGTCGATATCGAGGCGGTACGGCGCGGTATCGGCTCCGATCCGCGCATCGGCCACAGCTTCCTGTACGCCGGCGCCGGTTACGGCGGCTCCTGCTTCCCGAAGGACGTGCAGGCGCTGGAACGCACCGCGCGTCACTATGAGCAGGACCTGCTGATCCTGCGCGCGGTGGAGTCGGTCAACGACAAGCAGAAGCTGGTGCTGGGCCGCAAGGTGCTGTCGCGCTTCGGCGCCTACCTGGGCGGCAAGCACTTCGCCATCTGGGGCCTGGCGTTCAAGCCCAACACCGACGACATGCGCGAAGCGCCGGCCCGTGTGCTGATCCGCCAGTTGCTGGATGCCGGCGCCACGGTGGCGGTATACGACCCGGTCGCCATGCCGGAAGCCAGGCGCGTGCTGGCGCTGGACCTGAACGCCGCCGAGCTGGCGCGCGTGCGTTTTGCCGACAGCCCGATGGACACGCTGACCGGCGCCGAGGCGCTGGTCATCGTCACCGAATGGAAGGCCTTCCGCAGCCCGGACTTCGACCGCATCAAGGCGGCGCTGAAGCACGCCGTCGTGTTCGACGGCCGCAATCTGTTCGAGCCGGAAGTCATGGCCGAGCTTGGCTTTGAATACCACGGCATCGGCCGCTCGGTACTGACCCGCAACTAAGAGGCTGATGGTGACGACGAATCTGGAGCAAGTACGTATTCTGGTGGTAGGCGATGTGATGCTGGACCGCTACTGGTTTGGCGATGTCAGCCGCATTTCGCCGGAGGCGCCGGTGCCGGTGGTGCGCATCGAGCGGCGCGAGGCGCGCTTGGGCGGCGCCGCCAACGTGGCGCGCAACGCGGCAGCGCTGGGCGCGCAGGCCGGCCTGCTGGGCATCGTCGGCAACGACGAGGCTGGCGACGAGGTGCAAACGCTGCTGGAAGGCGGCGGCATCCGCAGCTACCTGAAGCGCGACGACGCCATCTCCACCATCATCAAGCTGCGCGTGATCGGCCGCCAGCAGCAGATGGTGCGCATCGATTTCGAGGAAGCGCCGACCGACACCGTGCTGCGCGACAAGCTGGAGCAGTTCAAGGCGCTGCTGGCCGACTACGATGTGATCGTGCTGTCGGACTACGCCAAGGGCAGCCTGGTGGCGGTGGCCGACATGATCGCCGCCGCGCGCGCGGCCGGCAAGGTGGTGATGGTCGATCCGAAGGGCGATGATTTCAGCCGCTACGCCGGCGCCACCGTGCTGACGCCGAACAAGTCGGAGTTCAAGCTGATCGCCGGCACCTGGAGCAGCGAAGCGCAGCTGACCGCCAAGGCGCAGGCCTTGCGCGCCGAACTGAAGCTGGACGCGCTGCTGCTGACCCGGTCGGAAGAGGGCATGACCTTGTACACCGACGGCGCACAGTTCCACATGCCGGCGCAGGCGCGCGAAGTGTTCGACGTCTCCGGCGCCGGCGACACGGTGATCGCCACGCTGGCCTGCATGCTGGGCACCGGCGCCGGCTGGCAGGAGGCGGTGGAAACCGCCAACCGCGCCGGCGGCATCGTGGTCGGCAAGCTGGGCACGGCGACGGTGACACGCGAGGAGCTGTTCCCGTCTTGATCTGCGTCAGGGGTGCGGCGTCAACCGCGCTGCCGATGGGCTCCGTTTAGGTGATTCAAGGTGCGAATGGTCGCCCTTGCTTAACCTGAACGGAGACATGCTATGTACAAGAAACTATTGCTGGCCGTTGCCACGCTGCTGGCAACCATGACTTTCGCCTGGGCGCAGGTGGACGTCAACAAGGCCGACGAGGCCGCGCTGGACAGTGTCCGTGGCCTGGGACCGGCCAAGACCAAAGCCATTCTGGAAGAACGCAAGAAGGGCGAGTTCAAGGACTGGTCCGATTTTGAAGCGCGTGTCAAAGGCATAGGCGCCAAGAATGCGGCGCGGCTGTCCGAGGCCGGCTTGCAGGTGAACGGCAAGTCGAAGGACGGTGCGCCGGCCAAGGCCGCCAAGTAATTCCCGCGCCGCGCGCGACGTGACGCCGTGCGCGGCGCGTGAGATGATGCGGGCTATGAAAATTTCCCGCATCCTCCACGCCGGCTACGCGCTTGAAAGCGGCGGCACGCAAATCCTGTTTGACCCGGTGTTTGAGAATCCGTTCAGCAGGAATTGCCATGCCTATCCGGACGTGCGCTTCGATCTGGCGCAGGTGCGCGCGCTGCGCCCGGACGCGGTCTTCATTTCCCATTTTCACGACGACCATTGCTCGCTGGAGAGCCTCGACCTGCTCGACCGCGCCACGCCGATTTATCTCTACTGCTTGTTCGATGAGCTGTTTGCGATGATACGCGCGCTGGGTTTTGTCCATGTGGTGCCGCTGGCGGTGGACCAGCCGGTGCGCGTGGGCGGCATCGAGGTCATTCCGCGCCGTGCGCTGGAGGCCGATGTCGATTCGATGTTCCACATCCGCGCCGAAGGCTTGAACCTGCTGAACGTGGTCGATTCGTGGATGGACCCGGACACGCTGGAGCAGCTGAAGCCATACGCGCCGTGGGACATGGTGCTGTGGCCGTTCCAGACCATGCGCGAGGTGGACGTGATCGCGCCGTCACGCGCCGCACGCGGACCGGTGGAGCTGCCGGAGGAATGGCCGGAGCAGTTGCAGGCATTGGCGCCGCGCTATGTGGTGCCGAGTTCCTGCCAGTTCCGGCAGGAACCATGGTCGTGGTACAACCACGCGATGTTTCCGATCACCTACCGCCAGTTTGGCGCGGCGCTTGCCGAATGGCTGCCGGCCACGCAGGTGGTGCGCCTGAATCCATCGGTCTCGGTGGAACTGAGCGCGGCCGGGCTGACGCCATCGTCGCCGCTGCCGTGGGTAGTGCCGGTGGGCGAGCAGGAGGTCGACTACGAATACGATCCCGACATCGTGCCGCCGGCCACTGCGGACATCGCGCGCCACTTCGCGCCGCTGACGGCGGAGCAAAGCGCGTTGGTGCAGGACTTCTGCCGCAGCGGATTGCTGCAGCGCTACGCAGACATGGAACTGCCGGAAGACAGCTACTTCGCCACGCCCTGCGTATGGCAGCTATCGGTCTACGACCATGACGGCAAGGTGCAGCAATTCCGCTACCAGATCCACGGCGACAGCATCGCCCTGAGCGACGGCGAGGAAGCGCCCACCTGGGCAACCGAAATTCCGCTGGCCAAGCTGTACGCCGGCCTGGAGCTGGGCGAATCGCTGACCAGCATGTACCTGCGCATCGACGGCGCGCCGGCCGACGCCGACATCGTCGACGACCCGCTGATCCGTACGCTGTTCGACAACGCCTTCGGCGCCTACCAGGCTGCCCAACTCCAGCGCATCAAGGTGCGTGCAGCGCTTTTGGAATGAAGCCTTTACTCGACCTCTTCAAACGTGTCCCACGCGCGGCGGTATTTGGGCAACCGGCGCTCCAGTGTGTTCTGGGCCTGATGGTTGGCGTGGGCGACCAGCGTTAAGGCGGTGCTCAGCGCGTCGCTCATGGCTTTGGCGGCGACGCCCATCGCTTCGGCTGGCGTGGGCGGCACTTTGGCGGCTTGCTTCAGCAGTTGCGCGCGCATCAGCGCGGCGTTGGCCCAGTTCTTGTGGCCGGGCAGCAGCACCCATATTTCGCGCCAGGCGTTGCGGCCGTCGCCGGCGGCTTGTTTAGCCATCTGATGTGGCGAGACGGCGTGTCCTTTGTAGATCAGCTCGTCGCCGACGATGGTGGCGGTATGCCAGGTTTCGATGATGCGCATCCGCAGGCGTGTGCCTTCGGGCAGGAATAGTTGTTTCCACTGGTAGCCGCGCGCGGGCAGGGCGTCGGCGCGTTGCTTGGCGATCCACCCCTGCACCGCTTTGATGAGTGCCTCGCTAGGCGACAGCGGACTGCCGCTCTCGCGCAGGTAACTGCGCAGCTCGTCATAAACTATTTCCGGGAGTATAGGTGGGGGTGCTATGTGCACGAGGTGTGCGGGATTCATTCTCTTTTCTCCTTCTCTTTCGTTCGCTTTTTGTCTCTTTCTGTCTCTTGGACCGGGCGGCGCGGCAAGAGTTCAAAAGAGAGAAAAAGAGACAAAAAGAGAAAGCCAAAAGAGACGGTTTCCTGCAGTGCGCCGTACAACCCACCCTATCCCCATGTCCTGTACATGCTGCTGGGCAAGTACATCGGGTACTATCGGGGGCATGGGTTATTACGAGCTGATTATCCGGCTGATACGCGACACCGAGTCGATCGAGGTGCTGCAGCAGTATGCTGCGGAGTCGTCCGGCTATGTGCGTGAGGAGGTCCTCAAGCGCTGCATCGCGCTGAAGCCGCTGGCGCTGCTGCCGGCGGTGATTGCCCGCCTCAATGACTGGGTGCCGCAAGTGCGCCATGCCGCGCGCGAGGCGCTGGCGGCACTGTTGCCCCAAATGACGATGACGCAGCTGGCTCCGCTGTTGCATGCACTTTTGCGCTTGCACACCCATGGCCGTGGCGACAGCGCCGCGTGGCTGGCCGGCTTTGAAGCCAAGCTGTTGCAGAAAATGACGCTGCCCGATCTGTGTACGCTGGCGCGCGGGTCCGACTGGCGTGCCGCTCGCGCCGCTGTTTCGCTGATAGAGCGGCACGGCTTGCTGGCGCCAGCGGCAATCGTCCAATTGATCGTGGCGCGCCGCGACGATGTGGTACTGGCGCAGCGCGCCATTGCCTTGTTTGCCAGCTTGGCGCCGGATCAGCGTGCGGCTGCATATCATGTCGCGGCAAGCTCGCACCTCGGCGCCGTCCGAACGGTAGCGGTCAGAGCGCTGCTCAGCATGGAGAGTGAGGCACGCACACAGATTGCGCAGGCTGCCCTGGAGGACGTGCAATCATCGGTGCGGCAGACTGCCATAGCGTATCTGCTGAAGACTGGTTTTGATGTGCGCGGCCACTACCGTAACGCGCTGCAGCAGGGCGGTCATCAGGTCCAGCGCACGCGCATTTGCCTGACCGCGCTGGCAGGACTGCGCGATGCCGCAGATGTCGAGCTGATCAAATCTTTCCAGCGCAACGAACATCCCGGCGTGCGCGCGGCGGCGCTATCGGCGTGGCTGCGTCTGGCGGAACAGGATAAAGACAGCATCGCACTTGCAGCGCTGGAAGACTCGGCGCGCGGCGTGCGCAAGCTGGCCGTGCACCTTGTGCGCAAGTATGGCGCTTATATTCCGTTTGCCTCGATCGTGCAGCAACTGGAGGCGAACGACGACGTGCAGGCGCCGCTGTTGCTGGCGGAAAGCAATAAGTGGAACTGGCTGGAGTGTGTCGCCCGCATTTGCCTGCAGCGCGGAGTGGAGCAGGCGCGCATGCTGGGATTGGATGCTGCCGTTGTGCGCTGGACCAAGGCGGTCGATTGGTACGATCGGCCCAACGCGCAGCAACAGGTGCTACTGACGTCGGCGCCGGTGGTGGCGAGCTTTACGCAATTGCTGCATCCGCGCAGCGTACAGCCGCTGCTGGCGCGCCTAGCCTAGTTTGTCCTGCGGCAGGTTGGCCAGGAACTGGTGGATTTGCGACACCACCGCCGCGCCTTCACCGACGGCAGCGGCGACCCGCTTGGTCGAGGTGGCGCGCACGTCGCCGATCGCAAACACGCCCGGCACGCTGGTCTCCAGCGCCGCGCGCGACGGCAGGTCGCGCGGATACACGCCGTTGGCGAAGTTGGCCTTGCACTGCGCCTTGGTGACATCGAAACCGGTACGGATGAAGCCATTGGCGTCGACGTCCACGCCGCAGTCGCTCAGCCAGCCGGTGTTCGGATCGGCGCCGATGAACAGGAACACGCGGCACACGTCGTAGTCGCGCTCCGCGCCGGCGCGCGCATCGCGCACGCGCACCTGTTTCAGGCCATCCTCATCGCCTTCCAGCGCGACGATCTCGCTGCAGGTGTGCAGTTCGATATTCGGTGTGGCGGCGATGCGCTCGATCAGGTAGCTGGACATGGTGGACGACAGGCTGTCCTTGCGGATCAGCATATGCACCTTGCGCGCATAGCCCGACAAAAACACCGCCGCCTGCCCCGCCGAGTTGCCGCCGCCGACCAGGATGATTTCTTCCGTCTTGCACAGCTTGGCCTCGACCGGCGACGCCCAGTAATACACGCCCTTGCCCTCGAACTGTTTCAGGTTGGCCAGCGACGGGCGGCGATAGCGCGCGCCGCACGACAGCACCACGGTGCGGGCCTGCAGATGCTGCAAGCTGCCGCACATTTCGACCTGCAACGGATAGGTATCGCAGATCAGCCGGCCGGCCGGCGCCGGAATGGCGATCTCGACGCCGAACTTCTGCGCCTGCACGTAAGCACGCCCGGCCAGCGCGCGGCCCGACACGCCGGTCGGGAAGCCGAGGTAGTTTTCGATGCGCGCGCTGGCGCCGGCCTGGCCGCCGTAGGCGCGGGTTTCCAGCGCCAGCACCGACAAGCCCTCCGACGCCGCATACACCGCCGTCGCCAGACCGGCCGGCCCGGCGCCGACCACGATCACATCCCACACCTTGTCGGTGTCCAGTTCGGGCAGCATGCCGAGGCAGCGGCCGATATCGACCACGGTCGGATTCTTCTTGACCACGCCGTCCGGGCATACCACCAGCGGCAAGTCTTCCGGCTGCGGCCGATAATGCGCCATCAGGTCGGCGGCCTGCTGGTTATGCTCCGGATCGAGCACCACATGCGGATGGCCGTTAGCCTGCAAGAAAGTTTGCAAGGTGTGGATGCGGCCATGGCCGCGCGGCCCGACGATCACCGGCCCGCCCGACGACTGCTCGATCAGGCCGACGCGGCGCAGGATCAGCGCGCGCACGATGCGCTCGCCCAGCTCGGCGTGCGCGACCAGCAACTGGCGCAGCGACTCCGACGGCACCACCAGCACCTCGACATCGCCGGCCGCGTGGCCGTTGCCCAGCGCCGGCCGGCCCGACAG
Source organism: uncultured Duganella sp. (assembly GCA_963515135.1). Classification (GTDB taxonomy): domain Bacteria; phylum Pseudomonadota; class Gammaproteobacteria; order Burkholderiales; family Burkholderiaceae_D; genus Rugamonas. Next base: position 13,500 of record CAUPXZ010000012.1, read on the forward strand.
CTGCGCCACCTCGCCGCTGAACTGGCCGGGCAGGTGGGTGGTCACATAGGAAGTGTTGCCCAGACCATCATAGCGGTTGACCTCGATGCCGCCCTTCAGCACCAGCATCAGGCCGAAGCTGGTCTTGCCGGCCTCGAAAATCATCTCGCCATTCTTGAAGCACACCACATGGCCGAAGCGCTGCATGTGGCGGATGTCGGTGGCGCTCAGCGTCGGGAAAATCTGGTGGCTGCGCTGCTCCAGGTTGAGCAGGGAGGACGGCGCAGGTTCGTCCGGGGTTTCGTCGGGGAGCAGTTCTGCGGTGGCGGTAGACATGATGGTTCCGGATCTGAAGCTGGTTGCACGAATGTTGCAGTCTAGCGCAAGCCGGGGGCGCTGTGGGTCGCATTCCCCCATCTGGGCTAAAATGGTTGTTTTGGCGAACTCTAACAAGAACACGATGGCTTACAAGACTCTGCAAGACACGATCGGCAACACCCCGCTGGTGCAGCTGACGCGCCTGCCCGGCGCCGACGCCGCCGCCCGCAACAACATCATTCTCGGCAAGCTGGAAGGCAACAACCCGGCCGGCTCGGTCAAGGACCGCGCCGCGATGTCGATGCTGCAACGCGCCGAGGAACGCGGTGACATCAAGCCGGGCGACACGCTGATCGAAGCCACCAGCGGCAACACCGGCATCGCGCTGGCGATGGCGGCCGCCATCCGTGGCTACAAGATGCTGCTGCTGATGCCGGAAAATCTCAGCGTCGAGCGGCGCCAGAGCATGGCCGCCTACGGCGCGCAAATCCTGCTGACGCCGAAGACCGGCGGCATGGAATACGCGCGCGACATGGCCGAGCAATTGCAGAAGGACGGCAAGGGCATCATCCTCGACCAGTTCGGCAACCAGGACAACGCCCGCGCCCACTACGAATCGACCGGGCCGGAAATCTGGCGCGACACCGACGGCCGCGTCACCCACTTCGTCAGCGCCATGGGCACCACCGGCACCATCATGGGCACCTCGCGCTACCTGAAGGAGCAAAACCCGGAAGTGCAGATCATCGGCGCCGAGCCGGAAGAGGGCTCGTCGATTCCCGGCATCCGCAAATGGCCGGAAGCCTATCTGCCGAAAATCTACGACCGCTCGCGGGTCGACCGCGTTGAGTCGGTGTCGCAGGCGGCGGCCGAGCGCATGGCGCGCCGCATGGCGGCCGAAGAAGGGATTTTCTGCGGCATCTCGGCCGCCGGCGCCTGCGAGATCGCGCTGCGCATCTCGCAGACGGTGGAAAACGCCACCATCGTGTTCATCGTCTGCGACCGCGGCGACCGCTATTTATCGACTGGCGTATTCCCAGCCTAAAAGCAAAACGCCCTCGTCCCCTGTGTAAAGGGAGGAGGGCGCTACGGGCAACCGGGCGGATCAGCCCTGGTTGTTATTGGTGCCGCCGCTTGGGGTTTCACCTTCTTTTGGTTTAAACTGCTTGTCGCTGATGCGGAACTTGTTGCGGCGATCGCCCATCAAATAGCGCAGGTCGCGAATGCTCAGGTCCGACACTTCGTGCATGCGGATCAGCAGCGATGCGCCGACCGGCAGGCGGTGGTGACGAATCTTGCTGATGACCGGCGGCGCCACTTCCAGCGCGCGCGACAGCGCTGCATCGTTTTTCAGACGCAGGTTCTCGATCAGGGTATCGAGCAGGCGGTTGGGATTGTATTGCAGCAGATCATCGCCATCCGCATCGTTGTTCATGTCTATGCCGACTTGGTTTGTCATGTCGTCTTTTCCTTCTGTAAAGTTGTCCTGCAAAGTACAACACTCGGGGCTTTGCTGCCGTCAATGTCCAATCCTTACCAGGAGTATTCACACACGGACACGGATTTCAGGATAACAAGTTATATAATATATACACAATTGTACAACATCACGCAATCTAATACCCGGCAGCAATATGAAAAGTGCGTATTCCTCCGTGGTATTGTTGTCATGTTGCAACAATGTGTGAGAATTATACACTGACTTCTATGCTATCCTGCCCGTGCACACTTTTAATTATCAATTAAAGTTAGTTGTATAACAATCGTTGTTGTTAAGCAGCTTACGTATGCGTACAGTGCGCTAGTGTGGACAATTTATTGCCAAGTGTCAACAAAACAATACCGTGACAGGTGCCACGGGACAAGCCGATTTACGCTTGCTTACATCCCTGAAGACGCCATCGCGCCACCGCGCGCCAGCCTTACCGCCTTGCCCAGCTCCACCACCGACATCGCATAGAAATAGCTGCGGTTGTACTGCGTGATGGCGAAGAAATTGGGGTTGGCCAGCCAGTATTCGGTTGGCTCGGCGCCGTTCTGCAGATCGACCAGACCATACAGCTGATCCGGCGCCGGGGTGCCGGTGGTGACGCCCGCCGCAGTCAGTTCGGGGCTGCGGTAGGTGGCCTTCAAGCCCTGTTGCAACAGCGGCTCCCAGGCGCGGTTGGGCGACACGGTTGCCGCCTGCACGATCGGCCCGGTCTGGTCGCGCTGCCAGCCGTGGCTGGTGAGGAAGGCCGCCACGCTGCCGATCGCGTCGGTGGCGGAGTTCAGCAGGTCGATCTTGCCGTCGCCGTCGAAGTCCACCGCGTATTTCATCACGCTGCTGGGCATGAACTGCGGCATGCCGAGCGCGCCGGCGAACGAGCCTTTCAGCGACAGCGGATCGATGCCGCTCTGGCGCGCGTACAGCAGCGTCGCCTCGATCTCGCCACGGAAGAATTCCATCCGTTCACGCCGCTGCGGCGCTTCCGGGTACGAGAACGCCAGCGTGGTCAGCGCGTCCAGCACGCGGAAGCGGCCGGTGTTGCGGCCGTACACCGTCTCGACGCCGATGATGGCGACGATGATCTCGGCCGGCACGCCGTACAGCGATTCGGCGCGGCTCAGCGCCTCGGCATTGTCGTTCCAGAATTTGACGCCAGCGTCGGTGCGCACCGCGTCGATCATCAGCTTGCTGTAGGCCTGCCAATTCTTCGGCTTGCCGGGCGGGGCCGGCTTGACCAGCTGCACGGCGGTGTCGACATAGCGCACCTGGTTGATCAGCGTGGTCAGCTCGGCGCGCTCGAAACCGTCGCGCGCGGCGATCTCATCGAGGAAGGCGCGCACCTCTTTCCAGTCGCCGAAGTTGACGTATTCGCCGGTGTAATCGACCGCCGGCGCGGCTTTCTTCTTCGGCGCGGCCGGTTTTTTCTTTTTCGGCTGCATGCTCGGCGGCAGCTTGTAGCCGTAGCGGTCCACCTGCGCGGCGGCCGTGGTGCTGAGGGTGGCTGCGCTCAGCAGCAGGGCGGTGATCAGAGTCTTCATCGGCATAAAGGTAACAGGGTTTTCAGCGTCGCCAGCGACGCCGCACGTGATTCGGGCCGTACGGCGGCATACTTGAGCATACCGTACAGCTGTAAAAATTGCGCAACCGCAGCGTGTTTCTCGGCACTGGCCGGCATCGTCCGCAGCCGCGCCGCATAACTGCCGGGCGCTTCGGCCGCGCCGCGCGCATAACCGTGGCGCGCCTGCTGGCGGCAGAAACGCGCGTACAAGCCGTCCAGCACCTCGGCCGGCCGCTGCCGTCGCCAGCGCAGCAGCCACAGCAGGGCGGCGGCGGCTGCCGCGCCCAGCGCCGCGCGCCAGGTGCCGACGGCGCTGCCTAGTTCTTCAAGGAAACTCCGCTGCCTGTCGGGATTGTAATCGAGTACCCATTGATTCCAAGAATTATTCAACGCGGCATAGCCGTAGCGCAGTTGCGCCAGCCATGAATCGGGATCGTTTTGCAGGTCGATCAGCGGACCGAGGCCGAAGGTGGCCGGGCGCGGCAAGGCGCGCGCCAGGTTGCGCTGCACCCGCTCGGGCGCCACGGCGGCGGTCGGATCGACCCGCTGCCAGCCGCCGCGCGCGCTCCAGATCTCGGCCCAGGCATGGGCGTCCGACTGCCGCACGGTGACGAAGCCGTCGACCGGATTGCGCTCGCCGCCCTGGTAGCCGGTGACCACGCGCGCGTGCACGCCCATGGCGCGCATCAGCACCACGTAGGCGCCGGCATAGTGCTCGCAGAAGCCCTCCAGGCTGTCGAACAGGAACTCGTCGACCGCGTGGCCACCGGCCAGCGGCGGTTCCAGCGTGTAGCGGTAGCCTTGGCTGCGGAAGCGGGCCAGCAGCGTCTGGCTGAGCTGCTGCGCGCCGGCATCCGGCTGGGCGGCGCGCAGTTGTTGCGCCAGCGCCAGCGCCCGCGGGTTGAAGCCGGCCGGCAGCTCCAGCCAGCGCGCCATGCGCTGCGCCTGCTCGCCGGCCTGCAGCGTGTAGTCGGTCCAGGCGCGCGCCGCAAAGCGCACGCGGCGGGCGATCGGCTCGCTGCTGAACTGCTCCAGTTCGTCGGTATCGCGCAGGCGGTGGCCGGGCAGGTTCAGCCCCGTGCCGGACAATTCCAGCAGCGCCAGCCAGCGCGTGTTGCTGGGCTCTAGCGTGGTCTCGTAGCGCAGCGCCTGGCCGCGCGCGTGGATCGCCACGTCCAATCGTTCCAGCCCGCGCTTGCGCGGCACGCGGGTCCAGGTGCGGCCGTCGTAGTCGCCCAGCACGATGCTGCGCCAGTACAGTTGGTGCTGGGCCGGCGCGGCGTCGAGGAAGCGCACGCGAAAGGCGATTTCGTCGGATTGCGCCAGCGTCGACAGCGAGCCCGGTGCCATGCTATCGCTGAGGCCGGTCTTGCCGCCCAGCGCATCGCTGGGCAGGCCCCATAACGGCCCTTGGATGCGCGGGAAACCGACAAACAGCAGCAGCGCCAGCGGTGCCGCCAGCAGCGCCACCCGCGCCGTGGTGCGCAGCCGCTGGCGCAGCGGCGGCACCACGCCGGTGTACTGGAACGACTGCTGCGCGGTCAGCAACAGCGCCACGGCGGCGGCGGTCCACAGCGCGGCTGGCATCGACTGCGAATACAGGAAGCCGGTCAGCAGCACGAACAGGCTGAGGAAGGTGACCACGAACAGGTCGCGCCGGGCGCGCATTTCCAGCAGCTTGAAGGTCAGCAGCAGCACCAGCATGGCGACGCCGGCGTCGCGCCCCAACAACGTGCGGTAGGAAACATACACGCCGGCCATCGCGCTCAGCGCGATCGGCACCAGTAGCCACACCGGCGGCATGCGCTGGCCGCGCCAGGTGAGCGCCGCGCGCCACAGCAGCGTGGCGCAGGCCAGGGCGCTGATCCACAGCGGCAGATGCAGGAAGTGCGGCGCCAGCACCATCAAGGCGGCGGCCAGCAACAGCAGCGTGTCCGACTTGTCGCGCGTCAGCGCCAGCCGCGCGTTCATCGCGCGCCCTCCTGGCCGAACAGGGCGAGCGCGCGCAGGCAGGCGGCGCGGTGGGCGTCGCCGAGGGCGGGACCGTAGTCGTGCTGCGCCAGCTGGAAACGGTAGGGCAGCGCGCGCTGCTCGGCTTCCAGCACCCAGCGCGCCATGCGCGCCAGTTTGAGTTCCAGGTCCATCTGCGGCGGCAGCATGGCGAAGTCCAGCGCCAGTTCGGCCACCGCGCCGCCTTCGAAATGCTTGGTCACCAGTTGCCCGCCCAGCGCCGGATCGTGGCGCGCGATCTGCCGCCACGCCAGATGCCGCAGCGGGTCGCCGGCCTGATAGGCGCGGATGCCGGCAAAATTATCCAGTCCCACCGTGCCATGCCCGTCCTCGCTGGCCGCGCCCGACGACGGCAGCGGCGCCGCCGGCCACTCGGGCGCCGGATACACCAGCACCCGCGCGTCCGGCCGCCAGTAGCTCCACGCGCGGAACAGACCGAGCGGAAAGCGCGTCACCAGCCGCACGCGCGGCGCCGCCAGCCAGCCGCGCCGCACGGCCGGCGCCGACAGCAGCAGCGCGCTGCTGGCGCCGGCCGCCACATCGGTCACCTGATGCGGTTCGCCGTCGGCCTGAAAGCCCAGCCACAAAGCGTAGCGGTCGCGCCGGGTGGGATTGAGCACCAGCAGTTCGAACTGCGCCGCCTCGCCGGCAAACACCGGCTGCGCGCGTCCCGCCGCCAATTGCAGCAGGGCCAGATTGCGCGCCGTCAGCACCATGTCCGCCACCGCGCAGGCGCCGGCAAAGAAGGTCAGCGCAAAGCCCAGGCCGAGGTTGTAATTCAGCGCCCCGACCAGCATCACCAGCAACACCAGCGCGAACGCCAGCCCGGCGCCGGTCGGCACGATGAATACGCGGCGCAGGCCCAGCGTCACCGTGCCCGGCTCGCTGTCGCGCAGCTGGAACAGCCATTTGTCCCGGCCCCTGCGATACCAGGCTTGCAGCGCGCCCGCCATGCGTGGTCAGACCGGCACCGAGGCCTGCAACTGCAACACCAGGTCGCGGCTGCCCAGCGCCACGCCTTGCGCCGAGCGCAGCGGCCGCAGGCGGTGCGCACACACCGGCACCAGCACCGCCTGCACATCTTCCGGCAGCACATGGTCGCGGCCCTCCAGCGCCGTCCAGGCGCGCGCCGCCTGCAGCAGCGCGATCGCCGCGCGCGGACTCAGACCCTCGGCGAACATGCCGTTCTGGCGCGAGGCCGCCGCCAGCGCCTGCACATAATCGACCAGCGCCGCCGACGCATGGATGCGCCGCAACTCCTGCTGCGCCTGCGCCAGTTCCTCGGCGCTCATCGCCGCCGGCAGGGTTTTCAGCAGCATGCGCCGGTCTTCGCCCATCAGCAGCGCGCGCTCGGCCGCCGCGTCCGGGTAGCCCAGTGAAAGGCACATCAGAAACCGGTCCAGCTGCGACTCCGGCAACGGGAAAGTGCCGACCTGGTGGGTGGGATTCTGCGTGGCGATGACAAAGAACGGTTCCGGCAGCGGCCGCGTCACGCCGTCGGCGCTGACCTGGCGCTCCTCCATCGCTTCCAGCAGGCCGGACTGGGTTTTCGGCGTGGCGCGGTTGATCTCGTCGGCCAGCAGCACCTGGGTGAACACCGGCCCCGGATGGAACACAAAGCCGTTGGCCTCGCGCTCGTAAATCGAAATGCCGTTGACGTCGGCCGGCAGCAGATCGCTGGTGAACTGGATGCGGTTGAAGCGCAAGCCCAGCGAAATCGCCAGCGCGTGTGCCAGCGTGGTCTTGCCGACGCCGGGCACGTCCTCGACCAGCAAATGGCCGCCGGCCAGCAAACAGGTCAGCGCCTGGCGGATCTGCAACTCCTTGCCGACAATGATGTCGCCCACCTGGCGAGCCACGGCATGCAATTTTGTGCTCATGATATGTATGGTAGATTAGCGCCTGAGGGGATTCTACAGAAAAATATGACCACCGCCATCTACAGTCACCCGGATTGCCAGCGCCACGACATGGGCGAATGGCATCCCGAATCGCCGGCGCGCCTGCAGGCGATCGCCGACCAGCTGATCGGTTCGCACATCAGCGACCTGCTCGACCACCGCGAAGCGCCGCTAGTGGACCTGGCCGACCTGGAACGCAACCACAGCAAGAACGCCATCGCCATCGTGCGCGACAACGTGCCGGCCGAAGGCGACACCTACCCGCTCGACAGCGACACCTCGCTCAACGCCTGGAGCTGGCGTGCCGCGCAGCGCGCCGCCGGCGCCGCCGTGGCCGCCACCAACGCGGTGCTGGACGGCGAGATCGACAACGCCTTCTGCTCGGTGCGCCCGCCCGGCCACCACGCGCGGCCGATCGAGCCGATGGGCTTCTGCCTGTTCAACAACGTGGCAGTGGCGGCCAAGCACGCGCTCGACGTGCGCGGGCTGGCGCGGGTGGCCATCGTCGACTTCGACGTCCACCACGGCAACGGCACCGAGGAAGCGTTCCTGCACGAGCCGCGCGCGCTGATGGTCAGCTTCTACCAGCACCCGCTGTACCCGTACAGCGAGCCGCGGCCGATCGACGGCCACCTGGTCAACGTGCCGGTGCCGGCCCACACCAAGGGCGACGCCGTACGCCAGCTGGTCACCGAACAATGGCTGCCGGCGCTGCACGCCTTCAGGCCGGAGATGATCTTCATCTCGGCCGGCTTCGACGCCCACCGCGAAGACGATATCGGCGGCATGGGCCTGGTCGAGGCCGACTATGCGTGGATGACCGAGCAGATCATGGCGGTGGCGCGCCAGCACGCCCAGGGCCGCATCGTCAGCTGCCTGGAAGGCGGCTACAACCTGTCGGCGCTGGGCCGCAGCGTGGTGGCCCACCTGAAAGCGCTGGCGGAGATTTAACGCAGGTTCTGGTCGAGGAAGGCCTCGACCTTGCTCCAGAAGTCGAGCCGGGTCTTCTCATTGCGCCAGCCGTGGCCCTCGTTCTCGTACTGCAGGCTGGTGACCTGCTGGTTGTGCGCCTGCACCGCAGTGCGGAAGCGGTCGGCGTGCACCACCGGCACGCGGCGGTCGTCGTTGCCGTGCGCCATCAGCAGCGGCTGTTTCAGCTCGGCCGCGCGCAGCAGCGGCGAGGCGCGGTCGAACGCGGCGCGGTCCTGCTCCGGATCGCCGACCACGGTGCGCATGCCATAGCCCAGGTTTTCCTCCGACATGTCCGAATCGTGCGAGCTGAACATCAGGCGGATATCGGTGATGCCGGCCCATTCGACGCCGGTGCGGAAAATCTCCGGATGCTTGATCAGCCCCATCAGCGTGGCGTAGCCGCCGTAGCTGGCGCCCATGATGCCGATGCGCTTGGGATCGGCCCAACCCTGCTTGATCGCCCACAGCGCGGCGTCGGCCAGGTCGTCCTGCATGGTGCCGCCCCATTGCTTCCAGCCGGCCTCGAAGTGCTCGAAGCCGAAGCCGGTGCTGCCGCGAAATTCTGGCTGGATCACCACATAGCCGCGCGAGGCCAGGAAGGCCGCCTCGGCATCCCATTCCCACGAGCTGCCGCGCATATTCGGGCCGCCGTGCACCAGCACCACGGCCGGCCGCGGCGCACTGGCCTTGCCCGCCGGCAGTGTCACATACACCGGAATCTGACGGCCGTCGCGCGCGGCGTAGCGGTGGAAGCTGCGCGCGCCCATCTGGGCCGGCTGGATCTCCGGGTGGATGCTGCCCAGGCCGATCAACTGGCCGCTGGCGCGGGTGTACAGCGCGTACTGGGTCGGCTGGCGGTCGGTGTCGGATTGCACCAGCAGCACCGGCGAGGCCAGGCAGCGCTGCGCGCAGTGGATGGTGTTGATGGCGCCCGGCAGCAGGGCGTCGATCTTGGCCTGTTCCGCCTTCAGCGCGGCGTTAAACCAGACGCTGCCGCCGGCATCGGTGTTGATGTGCAGCCCGACCACGCGCCTGGACGGATAGTCGATCACCGGCGTGCCGACAAAGTCGAAGCCGGCGGTTTCCACCAGCGGTTCCTTGGCCAGCTGCATGGTCTTCAGATCGTAGCGGAACAGCGCGCCGTGGCCCTGGTGCGCCGTGCGCACGAACAGCGCGTTGGCGCCGTCGAAGAACAGTGGCGTGAAGCGTTTATCCTGGAAGCAGCTGCCGCTGTCCAGCTCGACCCAGCCGCTATTGTCCGGCTTGCGGTACGAGGTGATGCAGCGGCCGCCGATTTCGGTCTGCACCACGCGCGGCTGGCCTTGGTTGTCGGTCAGCCAGTACAGGCTGCGCTCCGGCTGCGTGCCCTCGAACGCCTGGCGGATGCTGCCGGTGCGGCTGTTCAGCAAATGCATGCGCGACGATGCCGGTCCGCGGTCGGTCTGGTTCCAGGTGTATTTCTCGACCAGGATCTCGTCCGAGCCGTCGTCGATCACGCTGTGATAGGCGTAGTCGGAGGTCAGCACGCGCTTGGCCGCCATCAGCGTGCCGATCGGCGTCTCCTGCTGGTAGCTCAGGTTGCCGCTGATCAGGTGCTTGCTGTTGCTGCCGTCGCGGTCCACCGCGAACTCGTCCAGGTTGCTGCGCACGCCACGGTACAGGTTCTTGACGGTGTAGCCGATGCGCTGGTCGCTAATCCAGTGCAAATCGGCGAAGCCGGCCTTGATCAGGTCGGCCTGGGCCACCACCTTGACATCGGTCGGCCTGGCGGTGTCGCGTATCACCAGCGCCTGTTCGCCGCTGGGCAGCACCACCGTCATCGCCACGTGGCCGCCGCCGGGCGACAGCGTCACATGGTCGATCTGCGGCGTCTGGAAGAAACTGCTCACCGGCGGCAGGGTTGCAGCTGCGGCTTGGGCTGCGGGCGCCAGCAGGGCGCCGCACAGCAGGGACAGCAAAGAGCGTTGGACGTTGTGCATGATGTTTATTTGAGGTTTTTGTCGAGGAAAGCTTCTACCTTGGTCCAGAAGTCGATGCGGTTCTTCTCGTGACGCCAGCCGTGGCCCTCGTCGTAGGTCAGATACTCGACATGCTTGTTGTGGGCGCGCACGGCATCGCGGAAGCGGCTGGCGTGGACCAGCGGCACGCGCAGGTCTTCCAGTCCGTGCGCCATCAGCAGCGGCTGTTTCAGCTCGGCCGCGCGCAGCAGCGGCGAGGTTTGCTGGAACTGTGCCGCATCTTTTTCCGGATCGCCGATCAGCGCCGGCAGGCTGTAGTGCAGCGCATCTTCCGAGGCGTCCGAATACGGCGTGTTGAACATCAGCGTGATGTCGGTGACGCCGGCCCACTCGACGCCGGCGCGGAAAATCTGCGGGTGCTTGATCAAGCCCATCAGCGTGGCGTAACCGCCGTAGCTGGCGCCCATGATGCCGACGCGCTTGGGATCGGCCCAGCCCTGCTTGACCGCCCACAGCGCGGCGTCGGCCAGGTCGTCCTGCATGCTCAGGCCCCATTGCTTCAGGCCGGCATGGAAGTGGTTGTAGCCATAGCCGGTGCTGCCGCGAAATTCCGGCTGGATCACCACGTAGCCGCGCGAGGCCAGGAATTGCGCCTCGTCGTCCCAGTTCCAGTGCACCCCGCGCACATTCGGGCCGCCGTGTACCAGCACCACCGCCGGGCGCGGGCCGCTGGCCTCACCGGGCGGCAGCGTCACATAGGCGGGGATCTGGCGGCCGTCGCGCGCGGTGTAGCGGTGGAAATCGCGCAAGCCCATCTGCTTGGGCACGATGTCCGGATGGGTCGAACCCAAGGCCAGCAGCTTGCCGCTGGCGCGCTGGAACAGCACATAGGTGGTCGGCTGGCGGTCGGAGTCCACCGTCACCAGCAGCACCGGCCCTTGCAGGCACTCGTCGGCGCAGCGGATGGTGTTGGTGGTGCCGGGCAGCAGTGCGTCGATCTTGGCCTGCTCGGCCTTCAGTTGCGGATTGAGCCACCAGGTGGTGCCGGCGTCGCCATACAGGTGCACCCCCATCAGGCGGTGGCTGGCGTAGTCGATTACCGGCTGGCCGCTGTAGTCGAAGCCGGGCAGCGAGACGATAGGCTCGGACGCCAGCTGCAGCGTCTTCAGGTTGTATTGGAACAGCGCGCCGTAGCCCTGATATGGCGCGCGCACGTACAGCGTGTCGTTGCCATCGAAGAACTGCGGCGTGAAGCGGCCGTCGGTGAAGCAGGTGCTGGCGTCGAGCTGCTTCCATTCACTGTCGTTGGCGCGCCGGTAGGAATAGATGCAGCGGCCGTTCTGCTGCGAGAACACGATGCGCGGCTGGCCGTAGGCGTCGACGATCCAGTCCTTGACGGCCGGCGGCTGCGTGCCTTCCACCGCCGGGCGCAACTGGCGGGTGCGGGTATTCAGCCGGTACATGCGCGACTGCTCGGCCATGATGTCGACATTGTTCCAGCTGTAGTGTTCGACCAGGATATCGTCCGAGCCGTCGCGGGTGGCGGCCGAGTACACATAGTCGGCGGTCAGCTTCTGCGAGCGGATGTTGCTGCCGAGGCTGTCCTGGCGGTGCTCCCAGTTGCCGGTGATCAGGTGGGTCAGATTGCTGCCGTCGCGGTCGACTGCGACTTCCTCAAGATTGCCGCGAAATTCGATCAGCAGGTTTTTGACGGTGATGCCGATGCGTTTTTCATTGATCCAGTGAACGCTGAGGATCATCTGGTCGGCGGATGCTTTGAACACGCCCTCGAACTTGGCGTTGTCCTCGGTGCTGCGCACCGCCAGCAGGCTGCCGCCGTCAGGCAGCGACAACACCGCCGCCACATAGCCACCCTTGGGCGACAGTTCGACATGGGCAACCTGCGGTGTTTCGAAAAAACTCTGGACGGTCGGGGTAGCGTGGGCAGCGCCGGCCAGCGTGGCCAGCAGCAGAAAGAGAAGGGAAGTTTTCATACGGCCTCTATAATTGCGACAGGGCAATCATAGAGGCTGCTTGCTTTTTTGTCTATCAGTTTTGACCATGCACGCTGGCGCCGTTGCGCGCCGACCAGCGGTACAAACCGCTAACAATGGCCGCGCCCAGCAGCAGGGCGATCAGCATGCTGCTGCCTTCGCCCATGCTGTTGGCGATGGCCAGCGGCTCGCCCTGGCCGGACAACACGATCAGGCCGGCCAGCGCCACATTGAACAGGCTTTCGCCGACGATAAAGCCGGACATCACCAGCACGCCGATGCGCTTGGCCGACTCGCCGCCGGCCTTTTTCTCGACCGCGCGTTCGAACAGCCAGCCGGCCACGGCGCCGATGACCACCGGCGTGATGACCGCGCTCGGCAGGTAGATCGCCAGGCCGACGCCCAGCGGCGGCAGCGAATACTTGTCGTTGCTGGCCTTCTTCAGCGCGAAGTTGACCAGCACCAGCACCAGGCCGATGGCGACGCCGATGCCCAGCAGTTTCCATGGCAGATCGCCGCCGATGGCACCCTTGGCCAGCGTCGAGATCAACAGCGCCTGCGGCGCCGCCAGCGGCTGGTCGGAAATCGAGTCCAGATTCGGCGCGCCGACGAAACCGTTGGCGTGATTCAGCAGTTCCAGCACCGGCGGCACCACGCACGAACCGGCCGCAACGCCGATCAGCAGGCCGACCTGCTGCTTCCACGGGGTGGCGTTGACCAGCTGGCCGGTTTTCAGATCCTGCAGGTTATCGTTGCCGATCACCGCCACCGCCAGCACCACGGTGGTGACGAACAGCGCGAAGGCGATCAGCGCCTGCGCCACTTCCGGCCCCATGACGCTGCGGCCGACGAAGCCGACGCTGAGCGCGGCGCCGAGAATGGTCAGGATGGCGATGCCGGACACCGGCGAGTTCGAGGAACCGATCAGGCCCGCCATATAGCCGCACACCGCCGCCGCGAAGATGCCGGCCACCAGGATGTAGCCGACGCCGACTGCCACCAGCGGCGTCGCCAGCGAGGCCAGCGGGCCGCCTTGCAGGAAGCTGGCCAGCAGCCAGCCGGCCGGCACCAGCGAAATCAAGGTCACCAGGCCGACGATGAAGATCGGGATGTCCAGCTCGGTGCGATCCAGCGTCGCGCCTTCCAGTTTGGCCTTGCGCGCGGTCTCCATGGCCGACTTCAGGCCGCCCAGGATAGGCTGGGCCAGGCCGGCCAGCGTAACTATCGCAGCGATGCCGATCACGCCGGCGCCCATCATGCGGACTTCTTTCGACCAGATGCTGAGCGCCTGGTCGGCCACCGCCATGCCGGCCGCCGCTGGCGTCAGGCTGGTCATCAGCGGCACCAGGATGCCCCAGGCGATGATCAGGCCGGCCAGCATGGCGATGCCCACCGTGATGCCCATCAGGTGGCCGGCGCCGATCAGCGCCAGCGAGCTCGATGCGCCGATGCCGGTGGCGCCGCTGCCGGTGCGGAAGAAGATCGCCACTTCGGCGGCCATCAGCTTGGCGGCGGCGAGGGCGGCGAAGGCGGCCGAAGTCAGGCCGCCCCAGATCACCGCGCGCAGGCCGGCCTTGCCTTCGGCCGCGCCTTCGCGCGAAGCCATGCCGACTTTCAGCACCTCGGCGGCAGCCACGCCTTCAGGGTAGGGCAGCGACGACTGCGACACCAGCGCGCGGCGCAGCGGCACCGTGTACATCACGCCCAGCACGCCGCCGATGGCGCAGGCGCCGAAGGTCGGCCAGAACGGCACATGCGCCCACCAGCCGATCATTAGCAGGCCGGGCAACACGAAAATCACCGAGGCCAGCGTGCCGGCGGCCGAGGCGATGGTCTGGACGATGTTGTTTTCCTGGATGGTGGCATCCTTGAACGCGCTCAGCAGCGCCATCGAAATCACCGCCGCCGGGATCGAGGTGGCGAAGGTCAGGCCGACCTTCAGGCCCAGGTAGACCTGGGCGGCGGTGAATACCAGCGTAATCAGAATGCCCAGAATAATCCCGCGTAGCGTGATTTCCTTCGGGTTGGACGGTGCAGCTATGCTCATCTTCAGCACTCCGGAGTTATTGTTTATATAATTAATGGGGTAAAGCGCCCCATGATAAACGAATACCGCCCCCGTTAGCAGGTAAAATAGCGGGTTGTCAGAACGTTTTTGAAGGTCACAGCATGTCGATACAATGGTACCCGGGGCATATGAACGCCGCCAAGAAGAAGGCGGCGGAACAGATGGAGAACACCGATCTGGTGATCGAAGTGGTCGACGCGCGCCTGCCCGAAGCCAGCACCAACCCGATGGTGGAAGAGCTGCGCAAGTTCCGTCAGCGCCCATGCCTGAAGATCCTCAACAAGATCGACCTGGCCGACCCGGCCGCCACCGCCGCCTGGACCGCGTACTACAACGCGCAGGAAGGCGTGACCGCCTACGCGATGACCACCAAGAAGCCGGCCGACGTGGCCCGCATCCCGGAGCTGGCCAAGCAGCTGGCGCCGCACCGCGGCGTGCCGACCAAGCCCTTGCGCATCATGATCATGGGCATCCCCAACGTCGGCAAATCGACGCTGATGAACGCCTTGCTGAAAAAGCGCGTGGCGAAAGTCGGCGACGAGCCGGCGGTGACCAAGCAGCAGCAAAAACTCTATCTGGACAAAAACACCGTGCTGGTCGACACCCCCGGCATGCTGTGGCCGAAGATCGCGCTGCCGAGTGACGGCCTGATGCTGGCCGCCAGCCACGCGATCGGATCGAACGCGCTGATCGAAGAAGAAGTGGCCGAATTCCTGGCCGGCGAACTGCTGGTGCACTACCCGGACCTGCTGGTGGCGCGCTACGGCTTCAAGGACATTGAAAGCTTCGACGCCATCGGTGTGGTGGAAGGAGTCGGCATGAAACGCGGCTTCCGCCAGAAGGGCGGCGACCTCGATTACGAAAAAGCCGCCCACACCTTCCTGGGTGACTACCGCAGCGGCATCCTCGGCCGCATCTCGCTGGAAACGCCGGCCACGCGCCAGGCGCGCCTGGCGCAGCACGAAGCCGAGATGGCCGCCAAAGCCGCCGAGAAAGCCGCGCTGGCCGCCGAAAAAGCCCGCGCCGCCGCCAACGGCAAGCGCGGCACTGACCCCGAAGTTTAGCCGAGGCGGAAGCTGCTGACGGCGAGGGCGCCCATGAAGGCGTCTTCGTGATACGGCACGGTGGCGGTATCCTGTTCGGCCGCGCCCAGCACCACCATCAGTGGCAGCAGGTGCTCTTCGCGTGGGTGCGCCATGCGCGCTGCCGGTGCCTGTTCCCATTGCATTAGTTGGGCGGTACGCTGTTGCGGCGGCAGGGCCATGGTCTGACGCAGCCAGGCGTCGAAGGCGTGCGAGGCGGCGGCGCCGGCACTGTTGAAGGCGCGCAGGTTGTGGTAGCTCAGGCCGCTGCCGACGATCAGCACGCCTTGTTCGCGCAACGGCGCCAGCAGGCGGCCGACTTCCAGATGCTCCAGCGGATCGAGGCCGTATTTCAGCGACAGCTGCACGATCGGTACGTCCGCCTTCGGATACACCGGGTATAGCGCGCTGAAGGTGCCGTGGTCGAAGCCGCGCTGCGCATCCAGCACCGCGTGGTGGCCGCCGGCTTCCAGCAGTTGCCGCACCTGCTCCGCCAGCTCGGGTGAACCGGGCGCGGAGTATTGCACCTCGTAGGTGTGCGGCGGGAAGCCGCCGTAGTCGTAGATCATCGGCGGCCTGGCCGACGACGACAGCATGAAGTCGGGGCCCTCCCAGTGCGCAGTAATCACCAGCAGCGCTTTCGGCGTGACGCCGATCTGGCGCGGAATGTCGCGCAGCGAGGCGTCCAGCTTGCCGTACAGATGGCCGACCTGGTCCATCATGAAGGGCCATGGGCCGCCGCCGTGGGATAAGAAATAGGTAGGTAGTGTCATAGCGAGTTCCTTTCAGACTTCACTATAGGGATGCATTGCGGCGCAATCAATGCTGTAAATATAGATGGATCATATCTAAAAACTGAATGATCTTGTCGGGCGTATAATGTCGCCTGTTCTGGCGCCAGGGAAACACGACTCCAAAGTGTGCTGCCCCCGCAACCGTAACCAGCCCGGATACCGGCCAGACGAGGGGGAAGGCGTGCGCCTTCCGTACGCTTCCAGTCTGCGGGGACGCAGGCGGATGTCTTTTTAGAAAACGATAAACCATGAACTCCTCCGCATTCCGTCCGCGCCTGCTGGCCGCCGCCGTTTCCCTGTGCTTTGCCGTCCCAGCGCTCGCGCTGGCCGAAGAGGTCGCCGTTGCCGGCCAGGCCCTGAGCACGGTCACCGTCACCGGCGCCCGCTTCGACGCCGATCCTGCGCTGACGCCGATCGGCGCCATCGTCATCAGCGCCGATGACATCCGCCGCGCCGGCGCCAGCGACGTCAACGCGGCCATCCGCAAGGTTGGCGGCGTGTACGGCCGCCAGTCGCTGGACGGCAGCCCGGACTTCGGCCTCGACCTGCGCGGCTTCGGTACCAACAGCAGCCAGAATCTGGTGATCGTGCTGGATGGCGTGCGGCTGTCGGAGAATGAACTGAGCAACGCCATCCTGTCGACCATCCCGGTCGATACGGTGGAGCGCATCGAAATCACGCGCGGCGGCGCCAGCGTGCTGTATGGCGGCGGCGCCACCGGCGGTGTGATCAATATCGTCACCAAGCGCGCGCAGGCCAACAGCCGCCGCGCCAGCATGTTGGTCGAAGGCGGCCAGTTCCACGCCGGCCAATTGCGCCTGTCCGGCGCCCAGGCCTGGGACAACTTCGCGGCCGACGCCACGCTGGACACCCAGCGCACCGACAACTACCGCGACAACAACGACTTCAAGCAGACCAGCTTCAGCGGCGGCGCGCAGTGGTTCGCCAACCAGTTTGACCGCGTCGGCTTCCGCTATGAAGGCGCGCGCCAGGACATGCGCTTTGCCGGTTCGCTGAATGAAGCGCAGTTCAACGCCAACCCGCGCCAGACGCTGACCCCGAACGACAATGGCTCGCTCGACAGCGACCGCCTGACCGTGTTCGGCCAGCACCGCCTGTACGGCCACGACCTCGCCGCCGATCTGTCGTACCGCAAAAAGACGGTGGAGTCGATGTATGTGGGTTCCTACGGTGTGTCGACCGGCCATTATGAAAGCAAGCAATGGCAGTTCTCGCCCCGCGTGCGCAAGCTGGGCGCGATCAACGGCATGGTGAATGAACTGGTGGCCGGTGTCGACTTCACCAAATGGGAGCGCACCACCGACGCCGCATCCGGCGGCTTCGCCTACTCGGCCGCCGACGCCGATCAGAAATCGAAAGCGCTGTACCTGCGCGACGAACTGCGCTTCGATCCGGCACATGAAGGCCGCATCTCCGCCGGCGTGCGCCGCGAGATCTTCGACAAGGACTACGTCGATCCGCTGGCCTCCGCCGCCTACGACACCAAGCAGGCGCTCAATGCATGGGAACTGCAAGCCAGCTATATGCCGGTGGCTAACGTGACGGTATTCGGCAAGCTGGGTCAAAGCTTCCGCGTCGCCACTGCCGACGAGGATTCCTACACCCCGGTCTTCAACCAGCCGTTGGCGGCGCAGCAGTCGCATGATGCGGAGCTGGGCCTGAGCTATGGCGACGCGGTCCGCAAGATCACCGCGCGCGTGTTCCGTCACAACCTGACCAACGAAATCTTCTTCGACCCGACGGCAACCCCGTTCGGCGGCGCCAACACCAACCTGGACCCGACCCGTCGCCAGGGTTTCGAGCTGGACGCGGAGCACAAGATCAACGCGGCATGGGCGGTCAACGCACACTACCAGCACGTACAGGCCAAGTTCCGTGAAGGCGTCAACGACGGCAAGGAGATGGTGCTGGTGCCGAAAAACACGCTGTCCGCGCGCCTGGCCTGGACCGGCGCCAAGCAGACCGCCGACGTCGGCGTGCAGTGGACCGACAAACAGCGCTATGGCGATGACTTCAGCAACAGCTGCTCGGGCCAGATGCCGTCGTACACCACGTTGGACGCGCGCTACGCGCGTACCTTCGGCCGGTGGGAGTGGGCGGTGTCGGGCCAGAACCTGACCGACAAGCATTACTACTCGCAGGCGTTCAGCTGCAAGGCCGGCATCTATCCATCGGACGGCCGCCAGCTGAAACTGTCGGCGCGCTACGAGTTCTGATGCGCGCCACCGCATGCCTGATGTTGGCGCTGATGCTGGCGCTGGCGGGCGGCGGCGCGTATGCCGCCGTCACCGTGCAGGATGACGCGGGCAACCGCGTCACGCTGGCCAAGCCGGCGCAGCGCGTGATCTCGACCGCGCCGCACATCACCGAGCTGCTGTTCGCGGCCGGCGGTGGCGAGCGGGTGGTCGGCACCATGAACTTCAGCGACTATCCGGAGGCGGCCAAGCGCATCCCGGTCATCGGCAGCAACGCGCAGATCGACATGGAGCGCCTGCTGGCGCTGCGTCCGGATCTGCTGGTGGTGTGGCAGACCGGGAACACCGAGCGCCAGCTGACGCAGTTGAAAAGCCTGGGCATCCCGATCTTCTACAGCGAGCCGAAAAAGCTCGACGACGTCGCCACCAGCCTGACCCGTCTCGGCCAATTGCTGGGCACCGACGCCGCCGCCCAGGCCGCCGCGCGCGACTACCGCCAGAAGATCGGCAAGCTGGCCGGCAGCTATGCCCAGCGTGCGCCGGTGCGGGTGTTCTATCAGATCTGGGAGAAGCCGCTGTTCACCCTCAACGGCGAGCATATCGTCAGCGACGTGCTGCGCCTCTGCGGCGGCCGCAACATCTTCGCCGGTTTGAAAGTGACCGCGCCGTCGGTCAGCACCGAAGCGGTGTTGCAGGAAAATCCGGAAGTCATCATCGGCGGCGAGCAGCACGATGGCCAGGCCGGCATCACCATCTGGAAATCGTACAAGGGCTTGCAGGCGGTCCAGCGCGACAACCTGTTCATGCTGGACAGCGAGCTGCTGGTGCGCGCATCGCCGCGCATCGCCGATGGCATGGCTGTGTTGTGCGAAAAGCTGGAGACGGCCCGCAAGCGCCGGCCTTAAACCCGGCTTAATCGAAAAGTGGTAATCTCCCGGCGTTTCCAGCCTACTTGAAGGATAGTCATGCGTCTCTTGAACCTGCTGCGCCCTTTGATTGCCACTTTCGCCTTTGTGGCCGCAGCCGCTGGCGCGGCCGATTTCAAAAATGGCCTCGACTACAACACCGTCGACGGTCCGCGTCCGGACACCGGCAAGAAGGTCGAGGTGCTGGAATTCTTCATGTACCATTGCCCACACTGCAATGTGCTCGATCCGCTGCTGGCCAACTGGGTCAGGAAGAACGGCGACAAGGTGGTGTTCCGCCGCATGCACATGGGCGACGATGCCCAGGCCCGCGCCTTTTACACGCTGGAAGCGCTGAACATCGCCAACCTGCATGAGAAACTGTTCCACGCCATCCACGTCGAGCGCAACCGCCTCAACACCGATCAGGCGCTGCTGGACTTCATGGTGAAAAACGGCGTCAACAAAGCCAAATACCTGGACGCCTTCAATTCCTTCGGCGTTCAGGCTAAACTGAAACGCGCGCAGCAGGTGGCGGCGCAGTATAAACTGGATAGCGTGCCGGCCCTGGTGATCGACGGCCGCTACACCACCTCGCCGGTGGTGGCGGGCCACGGCCTGACCTCGGCGGACGATGCACACAAAGCCATGTTCGCGGTGCTGGACAGCCTGGTAGCCAAGTCGCTGCAGGAACGCGCCGCGAAGAAGTAATCAAGGAAGGACGGATAAGAAAATGAAATTCCCACGCAACGAGCGAGAAGAGGCCGAAGGCCAGGTCATGAAGATTTACAAGGAATCTTCGCCGGCGCTGGAGACGCTGTTTGAATGGTCGTACATCAATCATGTGGCGTGGAGCCTGGTGATTGTATTCCTGGGCGTGATCTTCTGGATGGGGATCGCGCTGGTCAATGCCGAGAACCAGCGCAATGCGCTGATCAACAAGCAGTGCCGCGATCCGATCTTCAAGACCGAGCTGGATAAAAAGTGCCTGCGCAGCGTGGCGTCACGCGATCACTGGTGGCAGCACCTGACCTACGCGATGTCCAATTTGAGCCCGGAGAAGTGATGAAGCAAGTCCTGCTGGTGACCGGCAGCAGCCGTGGCATCGGCGCGGCGACCGCGTTGCTGGCCAGTCGTCGCGGCTATGCGGTCTGCATCAATTATCACAGCAATGCCGAAGCGGCCGAGCAGCTGCGCGCGCAGATCGTCGGCGAAGGCGGCGAGGCCATCGCGGTGCAGGCCGACGTCGGCGTCGAAGCCGATGTGCTGCGCCTGTTCACCACCATCGACGAGGACCTGGGGCCGCTGACGGCGCTGGTCAACAACGTCGGCGTGCTGGAACGGCAGGGGCAACTGGCCGATATATCGGCCGAACGCTTGCAGCGCGTGCTGAGCACCAATGTGCTCAGCTACTTCCTGTGCAGCCGCGAGGCGGTGCGCCGCATGTCCACCGCGCGCGGCGGGCAGGGCGGCGGCATCGTCAACGTCTCGTCGGGCGCATCGCGCCATGGCGGCGGCAATGTGTATGTGGATTACGCCGCCAGCAAGGGCGCGGTGGATGTGCTGACGCTCGGCCTGTCGAAGGAAGTCGGCCCGGAAGGCATCCGCGTGAATTGTGTGCGGCCGGGGATCATCTACACCGAGATTCATGCCAGCGGCGGCGATGCGAACCGCGTCGACAAGCTGGCGTCCACGGTGCCGCTGGGACGCGGCGGCCAGCCGGAGGAAATCGCTGAAACCATCTTGTGGCTGCTCAGCCCTCAATCCTCCTACGTCAGCGGCGCCATTATCGACGCCGGCGGCGCGCGTTAAGCGGGTTATGCCAGTTCCGCAAAGCGCTGCTGCAGATAGGCGATCAGCAGCGCCACGCGCGGCGGCTGATAGCGGTCGCGGTGATACAGCAAGGTCAGTGGCTCGCTGTCGGTGAAGTATTCGTCCAGCACCGTCGCCAGCCTGCCGCAGCGCAGGTCATCCGAAATATCCAGCAGCGACTTGTAGGCGTAGCCCTGGCCGGCGATGGCCCACCTGCGCAGGATCTCGCCGTCATTGCTTTGCTGGCCGCGCTGCACACGTACCGAACGGCGCTCGTCCGCTTCGTCGTTGGTGCAGTAGCGCCATTCCTGCAGCACGCCGGTGGCGGTCACCAGCATCAGCGTTGGCAGGTGCGCCAGATCTTCCGGCGTGGCCGGACCGCCGGTGCGGGCGATCAGCGCGGGCGCCGCGCACACCACGCGCCGGCTCGGCGCCAGCACCCGCGTCACCATGTCGCTGCCGGCCAGCTGGCCGTAGCGCAGCACCAGGTCCGGATCGTCCTGCACCATATTGGAGGCGTTGCCGCTCAAGGTCAGCGCGTATTGCACGTCCGGGTGGCGGGCGCGGAAGTCGTCCAGGATCGGCATCAGCACATTGCGGCCAAGGTCGGACGGCGCCGAAATCTTCACCACGCCGCGCACGCTACCGGTGCCGGCTTGCAGGCTGGTTTCCGCTTCCGCCATCAAGGCCATGGCTTGCTCGGCGAAGTGACGGTACAGGCGTCCTTCCTCGCTCAGCCGCAGCTGGCGCGTGGTGCGCTCGAACAGCTTGACCTGCAACGACGCTTCCAGCCGCTGGATGCTGGCGCTGGCCGCCGCCGGCGACAGGCCTTGCTGGCGGCCGGCGGCCGAAAAGCTGCCCAGCTGTGCGGCGTCGAGAAACAGGCGGATCAGATTGTTATCCATGGATCACCACTGTGCAGGTGGTGCCTGCCACCAGTTCCAGGTCTTTCGGTTTGTCGTCGATATGGATGCGTACCGGTACGCGCTGCGCCAGCCGCACCCAGTTGAAGGTCGGGTTGACGTCGGCCAGCAGCTCACGCCCAAGGTTCGCATCACGGTCGGTGATGCCGCGCGCGATGCTCTCGATATGGCCTTGCAGCTGGGCCGCACCACTCATCATGTGGACCTCCACTTTGTCGTTCACTTTCAACAGCGGCAGCTTGGTTTCTTCGAAATAGCCGACCACGTAGAAGGACGCGGCGTCGATCAGCGCCAGCTTGGCGGCGCCGACGGCGGCGAAGTCGCCCGGATGCACATTCAGGTTAGTGACATAGCCGGTGACGGGCGCGCGCACCACGGTGCGTTCCAGGTTCAGTTCCGCCAGGTCGCGCGCGGCGATGGCGGCCTGGTATTGCGCCGAGGCGGTGCCCACCGCAGCCTGCGCGGTCTCCTTGCTTTCAGCGGAGACGATGGCGTCGTCGAGATTCGCGCGGCGTTTGGCTTCCTGCGAGCGCCGGCCCTTTTCCACCTGCTGCGACGCCAGCAGCGCCCTGGTCTGCGCCAGCGCATTCTGGTAGCGCGCCTTGTCGACCACGAACAGCACATCGCCTTTTTGCACCAGCTGGTTATCGTGCACCAGCACTTCGGTCACCGTGCCTGCCACGTCGGCGCTGATGGTGATGACGTCGGCCTTGACGCGGCCGTCGCGGGTCCAAGCCGACTCCATGTACTGGTCCCAGGCGGAACGGCCCATCCACAGGGCCGCCGCCAGCAACAGCATGGTCAGGCAAAAACGAAAAATTTTAGATGCGCTCACAGAAGGCTCTCAAAGATAAAAATTATTTGTACAAGGTGACCAGCAGGGCGCTGAAGATGCAGACAAACATGCACAGCCGCACCAGCGCAGGGTGCCAGCTGCCACGATAGGCGCCGATGTGGCTCAGCACCGCGTCCAGTGCGAGTTGCAGCAGGCCGCTGAGCAAAAACACCGGCAGCACGCCGGGCAGCAGCACACCAAAAAAGTCGATTTCACGCGCCACGAATTTCTCCTGTCGATAACTGGTCCAGCAAGGACGTGTAGATTGAATGCAGATCGGTCAGCGCCGTGTGCAACCGCGCGCGGCGCTCGTGCTGCGCGTCGGCCATGGCGGCGCGCACCGCGCTGCCGGCGTCCAGTATGGCGTGCAGCGCGGCCTCGCCGGTGAGGCGCGACGGTTGGTGCAGATAAGCGGCCAGCTGGCGCAGCACCAGTTCCAGGCTGTCGCGCGCGTCGCCGGCATGCGAGGCGGCGATCAGCTGGCGCAGTTCGATCACGGCGTGGCCCAGTTCCAGCAAGGTCAGGCCCTGGCGCACCACGGCGCGGGTTTCGGCGCTGGGCGCCGGACCGGCGGCGGCATTCAACTGGCTCAGCAAGTCGCGCACGCGATTGTCGAAGCGGCGCTTCAGGCGATACAGGCGTTTGGTGCATGCCTCCTGCGCCTCGCGCCACAACGCGGCGGCAACGTGGCCGCGATGGCCCATTGTATGCTCCGGCAGCACCACCTTGAACATCAGGAAGGCCACCACCACGCCCATGGTCAGCGACAGCTCGCTGCTGACGAAGGACTCGACGTCGTAACGCATCATGTTCGACGGCACCACCAGCGTGGCCGAGAACATGCCCATGCCGATGCCGACACCGGTCCAGCGCGGGCCGCTGCACAGGTAGGCGGCGAAGGAGAACAGCGGCAGCGCGGCCAGCGTCATCGGCCAGAAACTGTCGGCCTTGGCCACCATCAAGAATTCGGTGATAAAGGCCAGCGGCATCGCCAGCAGAAAGCCGATCAGCACCTGTTGCACCAGCGCCGTCGGCCGCGGCGACGACGAAGCCAGCGCACAGAAAATCGTCGCCATCAGAATGGCGTTGACCATGCCGGGCCACGCCAGCCAGTACCACATGGCGGCCGCCACCAGCAGTGTGGCGCCGGCGCGGAAGCCGCTGGCGGCGATGATGGCGGGCGGCGTCTTCGGCGAGTACGAGCCGGGATCGCTGACCTGCTGGCGCTTCTGCTGCGTCAGACCGTGGTACAGCGCGGCGAAATCGGCCAGGTTGCCGGCGAAGCGTTCCAGCAATTCCACCGCCGTGTCGAAATCGATCTGCAGCGCGCGTTCCAGCGCCGGGCCGGCGGCGTGTTGCGCACGCGCGGCGGCGATATCGGCGGTCAGCGTGCTGCGCATCTGCGCCAGCCGTGCCGACGTCAGCTCCTCGCCCAGCGTTTGCGCCAGGTGCGCGTACATCGGTTCCACCAGCGCCAGCACCGGGCCTTCGCCGGCCATGCGCATGCGGTGGCTGAGGCGGTGCAGCGTGTAGAAGGTGGTCAGCGCCGTCATGAAGGCGGCGTTGAAGGCGTGCAGCTGGCGGGTTTGCGAACGCGAATGGCCGGCCTCAAAGAAGGCGGCAGCGCGGCCGGATTCCAGCGCGGCGATATCGGCGGCGAACTTCAGATGGTTTAACTCGGCCTGCGCCGGTGTGATGCGGTGCTCCAGCACCTGTTGGCAGAAGCCGATAAAGCCGGCGTAGCGCGCCTGCACGGTACGCATCACTGCGCGCGAATGGCGGCGCGGGAAGATCACGTCATGTACCACCGCCGAACAGAGGATGCCCAGGCTTACTTCCGTCACGCGCGTCACCGCCAGCATGAACACGCCAGACGGCGCATCGACCGCAGGCACGGCGATCATCACCGCCGTATACCCTGCCAGCACAAAGCTGTATGACTGCTGGTTGCGGTGCATGGCGGCGCCGCCGGTGCACAGCGCCACCCACAGCGCCAGGCCGAGGAATAGCACGGTCGGCGTTTGCGGGAACAGCGCCACCAGCGTCAGTGCGGCGGCGCAGCCGACCAGCGTGCCGAGAAAACGGTGCAGGGCTTTTTCCAGCACCATGCCGCTGCTGGGCAGCGCCAGCACGATAGTGGTGGCCAAAGCGGTGAAGGGGGAATCGAGGCCGAGACGGAAGGCCAGCCACAAGGCGGAGAAGGCGGCCAGCATGGCGCGCACCACGTAGATCCAGCGTTCGCCTTCGGTGTTCAGCCAGCCGGCGGTTTCCTTGCGCACCCAGGTGAAGACTCTCCGCGCCGCGCTGTGGTCCGAAGGAGGCGAGGCGGCGGGAGATGCGTTCATGGGTTCAGGTCTAGGTCAGTGATTCTAAATTATCAAGCTGCCTTTTCAGCAGCGCTTCCAGTTGTTTTACTTCGTCCGCGCTATAGCCGTCATAGGCGCGGGTGGTGGTACCCCATACTTCCGGCAGCACCTTCTCGGCCAATGTGCGGCCTTGGTCCGTCAGCGAGATCATCACGCAACGGCGGTCGCCGGGCCGGTTGCCACGGGTGATCAGACCTTGCGACTCCAGGTCATTGCACACGCGCGTCAGGTTGGCCGGCTTCTCCATGCAGGCCTCGCCCAGCGTCGACGCGGTCGAGGTTTCATTTTCCGAGCCGTACAGCACCGCCAGCACCATGTAGCTGGCGTCCACCAGTTCGTATTTGCGCAGCGCGGCGTTGCTCAAATCTTTCATCCGTTTCTGGATGTGGTAAGTCATGCGCAACAAGCGCATCAGTTCCTCTGGAAACTCCGGCATTCGGCCATGGATGTTTTTTAGGCGCTTTTTAGTCGCTTCAAAACTACTCATTGCCACTCCTCTATATATTTTTTGGAAAGGACTGATTGTACTATTTAAAGTGTCAGTTCAAATCCAGTTTTATGCCTCCGCCTAGCGCCGACATCAATAATGCATAGTTATCCAGCTGTTTGCTGGCCACTTGCGCCATTTGCTGCTGTTCATTCAACAATGTCAGCTGTGCGTTGATGACATTCAGGGTATCGGTCAGGCCGGCCTGGTAGGCCTTTTCCGCCAGTTGCTGCTGGCGCCGCGCCGAGGCCAGCGCGCGCTGCGCCAGTTGATCCTGCTGCTTGACTGAATCTATCTTAACCACCGCGTTGGCGACGTCCGACATGGCCTGTACCACGCTGGCGTTGTACTGCTCGATCGCGCCGTCGTAGATGGCGGTCTGGTTGCCCAGTTGCGCGCGCAGGCGGCCGCCTTCAAATACGGGCAGGCTGATGGCCGGCGTGATGCCGCGCGTCTGCGAGCCGGCTTCCAGGAAGTGGCCGAAGCCGAGCGACTGCTGGCCGACAAACGCGGCCAGATTGATGTTCGGGTAGAAGTCCTTCTTCGCCACGCTGATGCGCGCGCCGGCTGCTTCCACGCGCCAGCGCTGCGCCACGATGTCAGGGCGGCGGCCCACCAGCTCCGCCGGCAGGTTGGCCGGCACCGCGTCGGCGCGCGTCGCCGCAAGGGTTAGCATCGGCCGGGCGATCGTCTCGCCGTCGCCCGGTCCTTTGCCAATCAGTGCCGCCAGCTGGTTGCGCAGCAGGGCGATGCTCTCGCCGTGTTGTTCATGCTCGCGCCGACCCGCTGGCAGCGTGGTCTCTATGCTTGTTACATCGATATCGCTGGCCAGTCCGGCCGCCTTGCGGCGGCGCGTGATTTCCAGGATGCGCTGGCGCTGCGCCAGGTTGTCCGCCACGCTGTCCTGCAACGCATACTCCAGCGACAGCTGGATGTAGGTGCGGACGATGGAGGTCTCCAGCGTCAAACGCGCCATCTGCGATTCGGCGGCGGCCAGATGAATCTCATCCAGCGCGGCGGCCAGCGCATCGCGATTGCGACCCCACAGATCCAGATCGTAGGAACCGGATAGCGCGGCGGTGTTCTTCCACGCGTAGTTCCCGGCGAGTGGTGCGGGGATCGTACTGTGCGCCGAGTACAACTCACGGTCGGCGCTGGCCGAGGCGTCCACGCGCGGCAAGGTCGCGGCCTTGGCGACGCCGGCCAGTGCCTCGGCCTGGCGTACGCGCGCCAGCGTACCGCGCAGCGATGGGTTGTCGCTCAGCGCGCCGGCCACCAGTTGGTTCAGTTGCTCATCGTGCAGCGCTTCCCACCAGCGTTCGTCCGGCCAGGCGACGAGTTTGCCCCCTGCGGCGCTGGCGGCGGCGATGGCTTGGCCCGGATTCAGGTCGGCGGACTTGATGCGGGTCGCTTGCGGCTGGACGTTGCCCATGTTGGCGCAACCGGCCAGCACGCAAACGGAAAGTGCGAACGAGAGCTTCTTCACTGGCGCTGCTTAGTGCTTGACGATGTGCTTGCGGGTCTGGGCGACATCCATGTCGGCTTCGGTCTCGATCAGCGTGCCGTTTTTGCGCGCTTCCAGATATTCCGCCTGCACTTCGGCGCGGGTTTTGCCGGCTGGCTTCTCGGCCTTTTTCTCGGTGAGCGCTACGCTCGGGCCGGTTTCGGCGAAGGCGTTGGTGACGGTGGTAGCGGTTGCGGCGATCGCAAAAGCGGCGGTGGCAACGGCGGTCAGCAGGTGTTTGGTAGTCATGCTCATGATGTTCTCCGTATTTGATGTGTATAAGTATGGAGATGAATAATACATTTGTAAAGTAAAAAATTCCTATGAGCACGATAGCTTTAAGCGTGCGGGCGCACGGACCAGCGCCGCAGCCGGTGGTTTAATGTGCTTTTTATGGCAAGGAGGTCATCATGGCTGACAGTACATTGGATCCGGACAACCTGCCGGCAGGCGCCGACCGTATTTTGGGCAGCGGCCACGGCACGCGCGCACTCGGTCCGAGCGACAATTCCGACAGCGGCAGCGATATGGTGGGGCAGCCGGGCGCCGAGATGGACAGCGATACGGATGCCCAGGGCACCGGCGAACGCCCAAGCGTGGGCCGCGAGGATATCGAGAGCGATATCGGCTACGACCATGTCGAGACGATGCCGGTGGTGGATGGCGAATTCCGCGAAGCCATGGCCGATGAAAACGCGGCACTTGATGTGCCGCCGCAGGAGCGGCGCGAAGAACGGCGCGACTGGTCGCGCAGCGAGTAAGCGCAGCTTAGCTGGCGGCGCTCATCACGTCGCTCAGCCAGTCGACAAACACCCGCACGCGCGGCGACAGCTGCCGCTGGTGTGGGTATAACACCGACACCGGCATCGGGCGAGGGCGCCACTGCGCCAGCACTTCGACAATCGCGCCGCTGCGCAGCCGATCCGCGATGTGATAGCGCGGCATCTGCACCAGCCCCAGATCGCTGGCGCAGCAGGCGGCATAAGCCTCGGCGCTGCCGACCGATACGCTGCCGGGCAGCTGGATGCTGACGTCCTGTCCATCCACGATGAAATCGAACGGGAACATTTTGCCGGTGCTGGACGAGAAGAAGTTCACCGCCTTGTGGCCTTGCGCGTGCAGGTCTTGCAGCGTTTGCGGCGTGCCGTATTCTTTGAGGTAGGCGGCGCTGGCGCAGGTGACCTGCTGCAGGCTGGCGACGCGGCGTGCCACCATCGATGAATCCCGCAGCACGCCGACGCGCAGCACGCAATCGACGCCGTCGCGCACCAGATCGACCAGGCGGTCGCCCATGCCGATCTCCAGCGCGATATCCGGATAGCGCGCGAAGAACTCCTTCAATCGCGGCAGCACATAATGCTGCGACAACGTGCCTTGCAAATCCACGCGCAGCTTGCCGCGCGGCGCCACGCCGCTGTTGCCGAATCCCGCCTCGGTTTCCTCCACGTCCGCCAGAATGCGCACGCAGCGCTGGTAGTAAGCTTGGCCGTCCAGCGTCGGGCTGACATGGCGCGTGGTCCGCTGCAGCAGACGCACGCCGAGACGCGCCTCCAGCTGCTTGATGGTGTAGGTGGCGGTGGCGGCTGGCAGCTGCAAATCCTCCGCCGCCTTGCTGAAACTTTCCAGCTCGACGATGCGGGTGAAAATGCGCATGGCGTTAAATCGGTCCATTTATTCGCGGTTTTTGCATAGTGATAGCAATCTTACCGTCTTTATTCACGCCTGGCGAGCAGTGATACTGGCTCCATCAACCAACCGGAGCCGCACAATGACTATCGTCCGTTACCTGCTTGCCGCCGCCTTGGCGATTGCCATTTCCGGCTGCACCACGCCCCAGGAACCACACATGAAACAATCCGTCACCTATCTCCATTTGCTGAAGAAGACGCCGTTCTTCACGCGGCTGGACAAGGATCAGCTGCGATGGGTTATCGCGCATTCGACCGAGTGGGAGGCGCAGGCTGGCATGGAAGTCAGCAACCGCCTCGATGCCAATGACCACATCTGGATACTGCTGGATGGCGGCTGGCAGGTGGAGCAGGGCGGGCAGGTACTGAAAGCCGGTCATGCCGATGCGGCCAAGTGGTATGGCGGGCAGCACGTCGCGCTGCTGCCGCCGGACAGCCGGCTGATCGCCAATCAGCACAGCTATGTGATGCGCATTGCGCGCGCGGATTTTGAAGAAATGCTGAAGCGCCGTTTCGACTTCACCGCGCATTTGCAGCAGGGAGAAGCCTTCTACGGTCAGCACTGATCAGCGGTGCGACGATGAGCCGGCCCACAGATTGATCGCGCCTTCCTGCGCCAGCGCGTCGATCTGCGCCAGTTCCTCGCCGCTGAAGTTGAGATTCTTCAGCGCCTCAACGTTCTCGCGGATTTGCGTGGCGTTGCTGGCGCCGATCAGCGTGGACGTGATGCGCTGGTCGCGCAACACCCAGGCCAGCGCCATTTGCGCCAGCGTCTGGCCGCGCTGTTGCGCGATGTCGTTCAGGCCGCGCACGCGCTGCAAATTGGCTTCGCTCAGGTGCGATGACAGCAGCGAGCCGCCGCCGGGACGGTTGACGCGCGCATCGGCCGGCACGCCGTTCAGGTACTTGTCGCTGAGGATGCCTTGTGCCAGCGCGGTGAAGGTGATGCAGCCGATGCCTTCCCGGCCCAGCGTGTCGAGCAGGCCTTCGGTCTCGATCCAGCGGTTCAGCATATTGTAGGAAGGCTGGTGGATCAGGCACGGCACCTTCCACTCTTTCAGCAGGCGCGCGGCTTCGGCGGTTTTCTCGGCGGAGTAGGACGACACGCCGACGTACAAGGCCTTGCCCTGCTGGACCGCATGGGCGAGGGCGCCCATGGTTTCTTCCAGTGGCGTGTCGGGATCGAAGCGGTGTGAGTAGAAGATGTCGACATACTCAAGCCCCATGCGCTGCAACGACTGATCGAGGCTGGCCAGCACATACTTGCGCGAGCCGCCGCCCTGGCCGTAAGGGCCGGGCCACATGTCCCAACCGGCCTTGGTCGAGATAATCAGCTCATCGCGGTAAGGCTTGAAATCTTTCTTGAAGATGTGACCGAAGTTGGTCTCGGCGGAGCCGTACGGCGGCCCATAATTGTTGGCCAGGTCGAAGTGGGTAATCCCCAGATCAAACGCCGTACGCAACATCTCGCGCTGCGCGGCGAGCGTGCTGCTGTCGCCAAAGTTATGCCACAAGCCAAGCGACATCGCTGGCAGCTTCAAGCCGCTGCGGCCGCAAGCGCGGTACTGCATCCCATCATAGCGCTGCGGTGAGGCGAGGTAACTGATCGTAAATATCTCCATGGTGGGATGGGCTCGACGATTATATTCGTGCTCTCAAAAATCCCAGCAGAATGCATGCGCTGGTCGATTTTGCTGATGGCGATATTCGCCAATGCGGCCCAAGCGACCTGGTTTAAAAGCGACATTGGACGCTATAGAGAATGGCTGTGATTTGATTAAGTGCCAGTCATTTTTTGAGGAACATCCAAATTGAATTTGAGTTTGCTTTGATAGACACCGATTCGTTTTTTTGCTCGCTCAATTACGTCTTTGAAATGCAGAATTTCAAAATAGGTTTCGCCAAGTGGTGATCGAGTGCGTGGATCAAGAAGTGAACTCGATTGGAACCAACCATCCCCAGTTGGAAATGGCGTCCAAGAACTCAGGCGCAAAATGTTTACAGTGTCTCCGATGAGATATCCATAAAATTTCTTCAGCTTTCCACCGGATTTTGCAGCAAGTAGGTGAGCATACTCAGTAAGGTCGCCGATATGCTCGTCCATCGATACGCCGGGTGCTTTGAACTCGACAATAATTGCAGATCCCTCCTTGCTGAACAGAGCGATATCAGGCCGTTTTCCTGCGTTGTCATCGACTCGTTTAGCAAGCAGCTTCAAGAAACTGTCATCTATGTCACTGTCAAAAACCTTTGTCCCATCGTCCCACTTAATATTCGCGAGCGGGATGTCCGACGCGATATAGTCATAGTAGTGATATTCCTCACTCAGAAGCCAGATATCGTGGTCCACACACTCGGTGCTGTCCTTACGCATGGGGAAGAATATACTATGGATAATGCGCTCATCTTTGCGGCGCAAGATGTCCTCGGCTGTTTGAGTAGCCAGTTGTTTTTTGCATGCTAGATCCAAGACTTGAACGATTGTCGCGCGGCGAACAATAAGTTGCGACAAATTCGCCATGTCAAAATTTTTAAGGGACGACGTGTATTTCCACGCTAGCTCGTTTATCTTTTTGCGGAACAGTTCATTGTCCGGTTGTGCCTGAATGATTTCTTGCTTAAGGTTGAATATCTCCGCCGTTTCATCCAGTACACGGTCTTGGTATTTTTTTAGGACGCGTTGAGCGATCGCATATGCCGACTCACCGTAAACAATCCGCGTCGAAGTGTCTTGAAGCATATCCTCGCTTATTCCGAACTGATCCTTAACGTCCTTGATGACTTCTTCTTTGCTCCAGTCGGCAGGAGCGACCATTTCATCAATGGCCTGATCGATAGCATCGTATATCGCAGCGTAAGACACTTTTCCAGACACATACATGTCGCCGCTGGGGATTTCATCTGGGATGTTATCGAAGTCATCACGCTGCTCGTTTACTTGCTGATCCAGATAGTCGCTCTCAATAAGCACGATATGGTGGAAACCACCTACAGGATTATTCTGTTCGGCGCGTGTTCGTAGATACCGAGGTGTAATGTCTTTGACAGGGGACGATTTTGCACAGAAGGCGATCGCGTTCTTTGGCAAGCTGTAGTTGTTCGCATCAAGGCAATAGTGATACAGCTTGAAGTCTTGACGCGTACCGAGTGCACTGCCAGTTAATGGATCCCGTTCTTCAACTTGAACCACTCGTTCCGCCGTTACCGAAGGCAGGTCGGAGTACTTGAGAGAAACATGCTGTTCAGGATACTTCCAATGGTTGCTGACGAAGCCGATTTCGAAGTCACGCAAGCGTTCGTCAAGTCCTATCAGTCTTTGCAGGAACGAGACTAGCATCTGCTGCTTGAGGTTAGAGGCCGAAAAAATACTACTTAGCGTTTCATTGCGGGCGATCCTGCTTCGTACAGATTCTTTGAATTGCTGGAGTTTTACAGTGGTGCCGATAGCGCCCGCGTTTCCGCTTTTTGTTTTGAAATCTTCTGCGGTAATTTGCTTTTTCGGTTCTGTATAGCGCATCTCGCAGCGGACAATATCGTCATCTTGACGATACGTGCTGTCTAGCGACAGAGACGAAAAGTGGTGGAAGTATTGGATGCGACCAGCGCCTTTGCACTTTCCGATTCCGGAAATAGAAAGATCATCCTTGTACGAGGTATCCTTTGTAAGGAATGCTTCGCGCTGCTGCTCACCAAGGCCGCAGCCATTGTCTTGACAGACAACCTCTAAGTCCTCTTTGTCATTGAGCATATCAGCCGGTGAAAAGTCGACCTTGATCTGAATACGCATTGCAGGCGTAGAAGAATCAGTGTGCTTTCGGATGAGGTAGGAGTCGATAGCGTTGGAAATCAGCTCTTCGAAGACAACATAAGGGTTGTGACTAAGTTTCGTGTTCTTGATGCTTCCCCTGATGTCCAGCGTCATGTTCTTCTCAATTTCTCGTAAAGGCGTTCATACGTTAAGTCGAATCATCATAGGCTAGTCTTTAAATGCTGCCAAGAGCCATGCCATGGCGCTAGTCAACATGTTCTGATCTGTTGCTGAATTCAGCAATGATGCGGAGGAAGTCCTCGTGCGTTGTCTGTTTGAATGCCACTGGAGTTTTGGGGGCGTTGCGGAAGAATTCGGGGCCGAGTGCTGCTGCTGTTACCCGCTGAAAAACTGTACCCGCAGGCGGCTTCCCCAGGCTGGTGGGAATTTCAGCGCATTGCTTGGATCGTTTTTTCATGACTTCCTCCGTCTGCAAACATATGCTAGCACGCTGCTGAATCTTTGTCGCCGCGCAAACGGACGTAAAAAAGCCCGCTGAAAAGCGGGCTTCTTCTCAAGCTGCCGTTGTCGCTTACGCGAAGTTGGCGGCAGCGAAGTCCCAGTTGGCGAGCTTGAAGAAGGTCTCGATGAACTTAGGACGCACGTTGCGGTAGTCGATGTAGTAGGCGTGTTCCCACAGGTCGATGGTGATCAGCGCTTTGGCGTCGGTGGTCAGCGGGGTGGCGGCGTTCGAGGTGTTGACGATGTCCAGCGAACCGTCGGCTTTTTTCACCAGCCAGGTCCAGCTCGAACCGAAGTTGCCGACGGCCGACTTGGTGAACTCTTCCTTGAACTTGTCGAACGAGCCCCACTTGGCGTTGATGGCGTCGGCCAGCGCGCCGTCCGGTGCGCCTTTGCCGTTCGGGGTCAGGCTGTTCCAGAAGAAGGTGTGGTTCCAGATTTGTGCCGAGTTGTTGAAGACTGGACCCGACGATTTCTTGACGATTTCTTCCAGCGACAGGTTTTCGAACTCGGTGCCCTTGATCAGGTTGTTCAGGTTGGTGACATACGTTTGGTGATGCTTGCCGTAGTGGTATTCCAGGGTTTCTTGCGAGATAGCTGGCGCCAGTGCGTCGATCGCATATGGCAGAGGTGGCAGAGTATGTTCCATCGTTCTTCCTTTTGAATGAATGGTTTAAATAAACCGGGTCGTTTTATTGCAACGTCCACCATTGTAAAGCGGATGGGCGCTTGCCGCAGAAAACACCCGGCTTTCGTGTGGATTAAGCGGGGTTTAGCGCAGCCTGCGGGTGGTTTCTCGGACGATCAGTTCCAGCGGCGGTACTTCGCCGCGCGCCTCCTCGCCGTTGATCACCCGCAGCAGCGCATGGGTGGCGATGCGGCCGATGTCGTACAGCGGCTGGCGGATGGTGGTCAGCGGCGGCGTCGTGTACGACGAGCCGGGCAGGTCATCGAAACCGACCAGCGAGATATCGTCCGGCACGCGGATGCCCTTGCGGTACAGCGCCAGCCGCGCGCCGTAGGCGCTCAGGTCGTTGGCGGCGAACACGGCGGTGAACTGCTGGCCGGTGTCGAACAGGCGGTTCATCGCCAGCATGCCGCTGGCCTCGTGATAGTTGCCCTCGACGATCAGCTTGTCGTCCAGCGGGAGGTCGGCCTCGCGCAGCGCGCGCGTGTAGCCGGCCAGACGGTCGTCGGCGTCGGTGTTGTTGGCCGGGCCGGAAATGAAGGCGATGCGGCGGTGGCCCAGTTCGATCAGGTGGTGCACCGCCAGATAGGCGCCGTATTCATTGTCCATTTTGAAGCCGAGCGCGCTGCGGGTCTTGATGGCGCGGCCGGTGGAAACGATCGGCCGCTGGGCGGAAAAGCCCAGCACCGTTTCATCGTCGATGCGGCCCGACAGCAGGATGATGCCGTCGACCTTGCGCGCCAGCAGCAGGCGGATACGGTCGGCCTCCTCCTCGGCGTTCCAGTGGCCGCTGACGATTACCGACGCATAGCCGGTGCCTTTCAGGCCGTCGTCGACGCCGCGCAGGGTCTCGTCAAAGAATGGCGAGGAAATATCCTGCACCACGATGCCGATGGTCATCGAGCGGCCTTTTTTCAGCCCCTGCGCCATCTGGTTGGGCGCAAACTTCATCTTGTCGATCGCCGCCAGCACCGCCTGGCGCTTGTCGTCCGACACCTTGGCGGTGCCGTTCAGGATGCGCGACACGGTGCTCGGCGACACTCCCGCCTGGCGGGCGACGTCCAACAGGGTGGAGGGGCTGGAGGGAGGGGTGTCTGCCAAAGTAGGACCTATCGATGTAGTTATGAAAACCTTTTCGCCGGAAGAGTAGCACATTGACTTTCATTGATCGGCGGTATTTAATGAAAAAGCCTGTTGAAAACGTTTTCAAATCGAAGCGTGACATATAATCAAGCAGCCAGTCCAGCATAAAAAAGAGACAGAACGGGAAGAGACATGAAACGCGATGCATTTTCGCACCTTGCGCACGGCCCGCGCATCCTGGCCGACATCGGCGGCGGCAGCGCCAGCTTCGGGCTGGAAACCGCGCCCAACCAGATTGAAGCCATCTGGGTCGCCGACTGCGCGACCTATCCGACACTGGGGGCGGCGCTGGTGGCCTACCTGTCGCAGCCGGCGACGGTGGCGGCGGGCGGCTACCAGGCGCGCTTTGCCGGCATCGCCATCGCCAATCCGATTGATGGCGACTGGGTCACCATGACCAACCATCACTGGTCGTTTTCGATTGAAGCGGTGTGTTCGCAATTCAGCCTGAAATCGCTGGTGGTGGTGAACGACTTTACCGCGCTGGCCAGCGCCTTGCCGTATCTGGCGCCGGAGCACAAGCACCAGATCGGCGGCGGCATCCTGCGCGGCGGCGCCACCATCGGGCTGGTGGGGGCGGACGCAGGGCTGGGCGTGTCCGGGCTGGTGCCGGCCGGCGAGCGCTGGATCGCCATCGACAGCGAGGGCGGCCACGCCACCTTCGCACCGATGAACGAGCGCGAGATCGACATCCTGCGCTATGCGCGCCGCTATCATGAACATGTATCGAGCGAGCGGCTGGTGTCCGGCATCGGCCTGGCGCTGGTGTACCGCGCCCTGTGCGAACGGGCGCGCGCCGAGCCGCAGAACCTGAGCATGGCCGAGATCATGGAGCGCGGCGTGCACCGGCTCGATCCGGTTTGCGAAGAAACCCTGCTGGCCTTCTGCGACATGCTGGGCACCGTGGCAGGCAACGTCGCGCTGACGCTGGGCGCTAAGGGCGGCATCTACATCGGCGGCCGGACCGTGCTGAAGATGAGCGACTTCTTCGAGCGCTCCGGCTTCCGTGTCCGCTTCGAACAGAAGGGCCGCTTCTCCGACTACCTGGCGCACATCCCCACCTACGTGATCACCGAAAAACACCCGGTGCTGATCGGCATGTCGGCGATGCTGGCCGCCGGCTGATCCCCCCGCACACGGTCGGACTCACGACCTGACCGCAGCGATGTCCAGCTGCGCGCTGCCTTCGGCGAGGCGCACGGTGAGGGTGGTTTGCGGGCGCAGCTCGGATGGCGCGCGCAGGATCGCGCCTTGCTCGTCGGTGACGATGGCGTAGCCGCGCTCCAGCGTGCGCTGCGGATTCAGCAGTTCCAGTTGCGAGGACAGCGCGGCCAGTGCGTCGCGCTTGTGGTGCAGTTGGCGCGCGATGCTGATGCCGGCGCGGTGCTGCAGGCCGGCCAGCAGCGATTGCGCGGCGCTCACCTCCGGCTTGCGCGCGCCCAGCCGGCCGGTTAGGCGATCCAGCTGGTGGCGCGCTTGCGTCAGCGGCGCGCGGTTGGCGTGCGTCAGCGCGGTGGCGAAGGCGCGTAGTTTGTGGCGCTGCTGGTCGATCTGCGCGGTCGGATTCAACAGGCGGCGCTGGTGGTTGTCCAGCGTTTGCTCGGCGTCGTTCAGCGCGCGGCGCATGGCGCGGCGCAGGTCGATGACGTCGGCGCGCAGCGATCCGATCCAGTCGGCGCGCGGCGTTGCCGCCAGTTCGGCCGCCGCCGTCGGCGTGGCGGCGCGCAGGTCGGCGGCGAAATCGCAAATCGTGAAGTCGGTCTCGTGACCAACGCCGGAAACTACCGGCATGCGGCAGTTGGCCACCGCGTACGCGACTTCTTCGTCATTGAACGACCACAGGTCTTCGATGCTGCCGCCGCCCCGGCAGACGATCAGCACGTCGCACTCGCCGCGCAGCGACGCGGTGTCGATGGCGGCGGCGATCTTTTCGGCCGCCAGCTGGCCCTGCACCGGCGTTGGATACAGGATCACCCGCACATGCGGCACGCGCCGCTGCAACGCGGTCAGCACGTCACGCAAGGCGGCCGCCTGCGGGCTGGTGACGACGCCGATGGTGCGCGGGAACATCGGCAGCGCGCGCTTGCGGTCCGGATGGAACAGGCCGGCCGCGTCCAGCTTTTCCTTCAGGCGCTGGAAGGCTTCGAACAGCGAGCCTACGCCGGCACGGCGGATCGCTTCCACGTTGATCTGGTAGTCGCCGCGCGCGCCATACAGGGTGACCAGCGCCCGCACTTCAACTTTATCGCCTTCACGCGGGATGAAGTTGGCGTATTGCGCGCGGCCGCGGAACATTACCGCGCGCACTTGGGCGCCGTCGTCCTTCAACGTGAAGTACCAGTGGCCCGACGCCGCCCGCGTGAAATTGGATACTTCGCCGGCGATCCATTGCAAGGGAAAACTGCGCTCCAGCAGGCGCGCGACGGCCTGGTTGAGTGCACTGACGGTGATCACCGGCGCGGCGGCGGGGGCGGAATCTGGGCGGTCGTCGAAGTTCATAAATTTCTAAAGTGGAAACTATCCACACTATGTGGGTTTGGTCACACAGCGGTAACAGCGCAGTAATTGCACTAGGTATTATAGGTAGGTCTATGATTTTAAAGGGTAAATATTCATGCCGTATTTACGTGCAAAGAGGAAAAACCCTTATGGATCAAGCACTTTGCCTATCCCGCCTGCGGTTACACACAAAGTTATCCACAAAAGATGTGTGAAACTTTGGTGAGCGATAGGCTTTTTCTTGTTGCTGTTTTTGTCATGCTCAAAATTTGCGCACGGGAATTATTTTGTGACAAATCAATGACTTAATCGATGCCATGCACTGTTTCACACACTTTTATCCACAGAATTTGTGCAAAACTCCGCTTGAACCGCCTGATGGCTGCGGGATAAGCACGCTGGTCCAGCGCTTTTTGCCGGCGCGCCGAAGTCCCGAAAGCGGCTGCTTTATTTTTGCGCAGGGAAGTAAAATCCAAATAAATCAAAGGCTTGGATTTCTAACTTGCGCCTTGCTAACAATCTTATCCACACAAAATGTGTAGAAGTGCACAGTATTGCACGATAGCTGAAAACGATTGGTCGCTTTTCGGTACGGGCCGGTGGATAAGCTGGTTTTCGGCGCACAAAACAGCTTGAAACACGCCCGTGCTAAATTTTTACGCACGGTAAAAAAATCCTTTTAAATCAAGGGGCTTGGGAGTTGTCGCTGGCCTTGCGCACAATCTTGTCCACAAGAAGTGTGGGGAACTGCACAGCAAAACCTGCTCAGCACCCTGCGTGTTTTTTAAGCTTGGCAAGTATTTCTTTATAAATCAAGGGATTAGCGCACCACACATGGGCTTGCTCACATTATTGTCCACAGAAAATGTTGAGAACTCCGCCAGACACTTGCCGTTCGCGCCCCAACAAGATACATTGCGCCATTAAGTTTCAGATTTTTACACAGGAGTTCGTTTTGCTCGCCATCTTCCAAGCCGCCGGCTGGCCCATCTGGTTGTTGTTGATTGCCTCCATCGTTGCCACCGCGCTGATTATCGAACGCCTGATGTACCTGCGCCGCAGCAAACTGATCCCGAAAAAGCTGCTGGACGAAGTGGTGCAGGTCTACCGCAACAAGCAAATCACCACCGATGTGATCGACAAGCTGGAGAACAGCTCGCCGCTGGGCATCGTGCTGTCGGCCGCGCTGCGCAACGTCGACGCGCCGCGTGAGGTGATGAAGGAGTCCATTGAAGAGGCGGGCAGCGGCGTGGCCCACACGCTGGAACGCTTCCTGACCACGCTGGGCACCATCGCCACGCTGGCCCCCTTGATGGGGCTGTTCGGCACGGTGGTCGGCATGATCGAGATTTTCGGTTCGCAGAATGCCGCCGGTTCCAACCCGGCGCAGCTGGCGCACGGCATTTCGGTGGCGCTGTACAACACCGGCTTCGGCCTGGCGATTGCGATGCCGACGCTGGTGTTCTACCGCCACTTCCGCGCGCTGGTGGACAGCTTCATCATCGACATGGAGCAGCAGGCGGTGAAGTTTGTCGACATCGTCCACAGCAAGCGCAAGTAAGGACGGGCCATGAATTTCCGCAAAGGCCAGCGCCGCGAGGACCCGGAGATCAACCTGATCCCGTTCATCGACGTGCTGCTGGTGATCCTGATTTTCCTGATGGTCAGCACCACCTACAGCAAGTTCACCGAGCTGCAGATCACGCTGCCGACCGCCGACGCACACAAGGCCGAGGAAAAACCGTTCGAGCTGAACGTGACGGTGGACGCCAAGGGCAACTACACGATCAATGGCGAGGCGGTCTCGTTCCGCGACGTGAACGGTTTCGCGCAAGCGATGCGCGACGCTGCGGCCAAGGCTGGCGATGCCGGCAAGGCGCCGGTGGTGATCGTCAATGCCGACCAGTTCGCCATGCACCAGATGGTGATCAATGTGATGGAAGCCGCGCGCATCGCCGGTTATGAAAAACTGACTTTCGCGGCGCAAACCGGTGGCTCGAAATAACGTCATTCCCGCGTAGGCGGGAATCCATGGAACGCTAAATTGGATGCTCGGTATGGATACCCGCCTGCGCGGGTATGACGCATGCGGGCGAATTGATATTGTCTAAGCAAAATCCCTCAACGCTGGAATCCACGCTGACGCGCAACTGGCTGCGCCGCGGTCCGCTGGCGTGCGCCTTGTGGCCGGTTTCTCTGATCTTCCGCCTGCTCAGCGGCCTGCGCGCGGCGCTGTTCCGCGCCGGCGTGCTGAAGTCGTCGCGGCTGCCGGTGCCGGTGGTGGTCGTGGGGAATATCTACATCGGTGGCACCGGCAAGACGCCGTTGACGATCTGGCTGGTGCAGGCCTTGCAGGCCGCCGGCATGCGACCTGGCGTGATCTCGCGCGGCTTCGGCAGCGCGGAACAGGGCGCGCGCGCGGTCACGCCGGCGTCGACGCCGGCCCAAGTGGGCGACGAGCCGCTGCTGATCAGCCAGCGCACCGGCGCGCCGGTGATGGTGGGCCGCGACCGCGCCGCCACCGGCCGCGCGCTGCTGGCCGCGCATCCCGAGGTGAATATCCTGCTGACCGACGACGGCCTGCAGCACTACCAGCTGCAACGCGATGTGGAAATCATTCTGTTCGATGGCCGTGGCGCCGGCAATGGCTGGCTGCTGCCGGCGGGGCCGCTGCGCGAGCCCATCAGCCGCCGGCGCGACTTCACCGTCATCAACACGCCGCAGCTGACGGCGGAGCTGGCGGCCGCAGTGGGCGCGCGCATGCCGCCGCTGCAGATGACGCTGGCCGGCGACGTCGCCGAACAACTGTGCGACCGCACGCGGCGCCGCAGCCTCGACGAGCTGGCCGAAACGGCCGCGCGCGGCCAGCTGCGCATCGTGGCCGCCGCCGGCATCGGCAATCCAGCGCGCTTCTTCGGCATGCTGAAAGCGGCCGGCCTGGTCATCCAGGAACTGCCGCTGCCCGATCATCACGATTTCCAGGACCGGCCATTTGCCGCCCTCGACGCCGATCTAATCTTGATGACCGAGAAGGATGCAGTAAAATGTGCGCAAATTGAAGAACTCAGCGGCGATCCGAGACTATGGGTCGTCCCGGTAACGGCGCGCATCGACCGCGCGCTGGCCGACCAAATTGTGGAGAAATGTCGTGGACGCTCGATTGCTTGATATCCTGGTTTGCCCGGTCTGCAAAGGCCCTCTGGAGTACGATAAAAAAGCCCAGGAAATGATTTGCAAGGGTGACCGCCTGGCTTATCCGATCCGCGACGGCATCCCGATCATGTGGGCCGACGAGGCGCGCACGCTGCAGGACAAGGCAGACTGAACGTGTCCTTCATCGTCATCATTCCGGCGCGCCTGGCTTCGACCCGGCTGCCGAACAAGCCGTTGGCCGACCTCGGCGGCAAGCCGATGGTGGTGCGCGTGGCCGAACGCGCGCAGCAAGCGGGTGCCGCGCGCGTCATCGTCGCCACCGACCACGCCGATATCCAGGCCGCCTGCGCACAGCACGGCGTGGAAGTGTGCCTGACCCGTGCCGACCATCCGTCCGGTACCGACCGCATCGCCGAAGTGGCGCGCACGCTGAACCTGGCGGACGACGCGGTCATCGTCAACCTGCAGGGCGACGAGCCGCTGATCGAGCCGGCGCTGCTGCAAGCGGCCGCCGCCCGCATCGGCGCCGAGGTGCCGATGGCCACCTGCGCCCACCCGCTGCACGATGTCGCCGACGCCTTCAACCCGAACGTGGTGAAGGTGGTGCTGGACCGGGCCGGCCGCGCGCTGTATTTCTCGCGCGCCACCATTCCGTGGCACCGCGACGCCTTCGCCCAGTCCAAAGACAGCCTGCCGGCAGGCTATCTGCCGCTGCGCCACATCGGACTGTACGCCTACCGCAACGACTTCCTGCAAGCCTACCCGGCGCTGCAGGTGTCGCCCCTGGAAACGATCGAGGCGCTGGAACAGCTGCGCGTGCTGTGGCACGGCTATCCGATCGCGGTGCACGTCACCGATGCGGCCCCGGCGGCCGGGGTCGACACGCCGGAAGATCTGGAACGCGTGCGGCAGTTCTATTGATTTAGCTCAAATTCAAGTCAGGAAACCGTCAGTTCGCGCTGATATAACAAGCGTAACTGTGCGATATTCATACGGTATATCAGGGCTTGAGTGGCGTTCAAACTATGTTTTGTGGTAAGTTTCGTACGATCCGCTACTTACCAACCATACCCATATCTGATTTTTAGGAACTTTTCATGCGTCTTATTCTTTTAGGAGCACCAGGTGCCGGCAAGGGCACTCAGGCTAATTTCATCAAAGAAAAATATAACATCCCACAAATTTCGACTGGTGACATGCTCCGCGCCGCGATCAAGGCCGGCACCGAGCTGGGCCTGGCGGCGAAGAAAGTGATGGATGAAGGTGGTTTGGTATCGGACGACATCATCATCGGCCTGGTCAAGGACCGCCTGACCCAGCCGGATTGCGCGCAAGGCTATCTGTTCGACGGCTTCCCGCGCACCATCGCCCAGGCTGACGCGATGAAGGACAGCGGCGTGGCGGTGGATTACGTGCTGGAAATCGCCGTGCCGGACGAGCAGATCATCGAGCGTATCGATGGCCGCCGCTGCCACCCGGCCTCGGGCCGCGTGTACCACATCAAATTCAACCCGCCCAAGGTCGAAGGCAAGGACGATGTCACCGGCGAAGACCTGGTGCAGCGCGACGACGACAAGGCGGAAGTGGTGAAGAAGCGCCTGGACGTCTACCACAACCAGACCGAAGTGCTGCTGGGCTACTACAACGGCTGGGCACAGTCGGGCCAGGCCGGCGCGCCACAGTACCGCCGCATCGAGGGCGTCGGTCCGGTCGATGAAATTCGTGACGCAGCGTTTGCCGCGCTGTCCAAATAAGCGGTAAAGTAGAGCGGACCCGATGGTCCGCTTTTTTTTCGCCAGCGCCATCCCGATTTTTGAAGTTTTGCAGTTCGCACGTGCAGTGTGGTTTGTAAGCTTGATCAACAAAAATAAAGGGGACACTATGGCCGGCAGCTTGTGGTTGGCAGTTGCGTGCGGCGTCATC
The DNA here is from genome assembly GCA_963515135.1 of uncultured Duganella sp. Taxonomy (GTDB): domain Bacteria; phylum Pseudomonadota; class Gammaproteobacteria; order Burkholderiales; family Burkholderiaceae_D; genus Rugamonas. The sequence continues at coordinate 56,035 of CAUPXZ010000012.1, forward strand.
GCCGTGGTTTATGGACTCTGGTCGCGCAGTTGGATTTTGCGACAGGACGCGGGCAATCCGCGCATGCAGGAAATCGCACTGGCGATTCAACAAGGCGCCGCCGCCTATCTGGCGCGCCAGTACCGCACCATCGGCATCGTCGGCGTGGTGCTGCTGATCCTCATTGCTGTCTTGCTCGATATGAGCACCGCGATCGGCTTTCTGATCGGCGCGGTGCTGTCGGGCGCGTGCGGCTTCATCGGCATGAACGTCTCGGTGCGCGCCAACGTGCGCACCGCGCAGGCGGCATCCAGGGGCATGAACGAAGCGCTCGACGTCGCCTTCAAGGGCGGCGCCATCACCGGCATGCTGGTGGTGGGGCTGGGCTTGCTGGGCGTGGTGCTGTTTTATATGTTCCTGGTGGCGGGCGTCGGGCCCGACGTCAATCTGCACCAGGTGATCGAACCGTTGATCGGGCTGGCGTTCGGCGCCTCGCTGATTTCGATTTTCGCGCGGCTCGGCGGCGGCATTTTCACCAAGGGTGCGGACGTCGGCGCCGACCTGGTCGGCAAGGTCGAGGCCGGGATACCGGAGGACGATCCGCGCAATCCGGCGGTGATTGCCGACAACGTCGGCGACAACGTCGGCGATTGCGCCGGCATGGCCGCCGACCTGTTCGAAACCTATGTGGTGACGCTGATCGCCACCATGCTGCTCGGCGCGCTGCTGATGGGCGCCGCCGGCACCACGGCGGTGGTGTATCCGCTGCTGCTGGGGGCGGTGTCGATCATCGCCTCGATCATCGGCTGCTCGATGGTCAAGGCCAGGCCGGGCAAGAAGATCATGTCGGCGCTGTACACCGGGCTGTGGTGGGCGGCCGGCCTGTCGCTGATCGGCTTCGTGGCGGTGACCTGGCAGCTATGGCCGGACCAGGCGATGCGCATGCGCATGATCGGCTGCACCGTGGTCGGCATCGTGCTGACCGGGCTGATGGTCTACATCACCGAGTACTACACCGGCACCGACTTCCATCCGGTCAAGCACATCGCGCAAGCGTCGACCACCGGCCACGGCACCAACATCATCGCCGGCTTGGGCGTGTCGATGAAGGCTACCGCCTGGCCGGTGCTGGCGGTGTGTGCGGCGATCCTGGTGTCGTACCAGCTGGGCCAGCTGTACGGGGTGGCGATCGCCGCCACCTCGATGTTGTCGATGGCCGGCATCGTGGTAGCGCTGGACGCCTACGGCCCGATCACCGACAACGCCGGCGGCATCGCCGAAATGTCGGGCATGCCGGATTCGGTGCGCGCGATCACCGATCCGCTGGATGCGGTGGGCAACACCACCAAGGCGGTCACCAAGGGCTATGCGATCGGCTCGGCCGGCCTGGCGGCGCTGGTGCTGTTCGCCGATTACACGCACGCGCTGGAGTCGGCGGGACGCTCGATCACCTTCGATTTGTCCAACCCGATGGTGATCGTCGGCCTGATCATCGGCGGCCTGATTCCCTATCTGTTCGGCGCCATGGCGATGGAGGCGGTGGGGCGCGCGGCTGGCGCGGTGGTGGTCGAGGTGCGCCGCCAGTTCCGCGACATCCAGGGCATCATGGAAGGCACCGGCAAGCCGGAGTACGACAAGGCGGTCGACATGCTGACCGCGTCGGCGATCCGGGAAATGATCATTCCGTCGCTGTTGCCGGTGGTGGTGCCGATCGTGGTCGGCATGCTGCTGGGGCCGGCCGCGCTGGGCGGCATGCTGATGGGCACCATCGTCACCGGCCTGTTCGTGGCGATTTCGATGACCACTGGCGGCGGCGCCTGGGATAACGCCAAGAAATACATCGAAGACGGCCACCACGGCGGCAAAGGTTCGGAAGCGCACAAGGCGGCCGTGACCGGCGACACGGTCGGCGACCCGTACAAGGATACGGCCGGGCCAGCGGTCAATCCGCTGATCAAGATCATCAATATCGTGGCGCTGCTGCTGGTTCCCTTGCTGCCGGCGACTGGCTGGCTGGCGGTGTCGGCGCCGTTGCCGGCGCATCCGCCCGCCATCGTGGCGCCCGCTGACGTGCCGCCGCCACCACCGATGCAGCAGTAACTAAATGTATCCATGACTTCCCTCCAATCGTGCACCTGCTAATAATGGAGAGAGGAGGGAAGACCATGAACCTGATCAAACCAGCCGCGCTGACGGCCGCATTTCTTATCGGCATGCTGGTGTGCGAGGCGGCGTGGGCGCAGGGGCCGGCCGAGATGGCCGTCGAGCGCAAGGCCACCGAGGCCGAAGATGCCGCCTATCTCAAGCTGCCGTTCTGCACGCTGAATGCCGCAGGCACTGCACTGGCTGTCGAACCCTGCCGCAAGGCGCCGGCCCAGGTGCCGATGCCGCGCCGAGCGGTGACGCAGCTGATCCAGCCGATGCAGCAGGTGAAACGCGCGCCGCAGGTGGCAATGCCGGGCATGCCGCCGTCGCCATCGTTGCAGACGCTGACCAGCCCGCCGCACGCGCCGGTGCCGGTCACCACTTGCGACGCAGCCGGCTGTTACGGCGCCAACGGCGTACGCTATAACACGATGGGCGGCGGCGTGGTCGGCCCGAACGGCAAGGTCTGCAACCGTTCAGGCGCGATGATTCAATGCTAGCCGAGAGTTAGAAGCGCGCGGTCGCGCCGGCGAACATACGCCGGCCGGGCACGTAGTAATCCACCAGGCCGTTGGCGGTCGGTCCTTTCTTGAACAGGTTTTCCACGCCGCCGCGCACGGTCCAGCCTGGATTCACCTTGTACGACAGCACCGCATCGGCAATGGTGTACGCGCGGTTCGACAGCGGCCCGGCGTCCAGTTCCTTGCCGGTGTACTGCGCCGACAGTTCGCCGAACAGCTGGTCGCTGACCTGCCAGCCGAGCGCCGAGTACCACGACAGGCGCGGCGTCGACAGCAGGTTGGCGCCGGTGGTCAGGTTTTTCGCCTCGTGCATATAGGTGAAATTGTTGCGCCAGCTGAGGTTGGGCGTCAGCGGCGCCGTGGCGGTGGCCTCCAGGCCGCTGGTGCGCGCCTTCTGGATATTGGTCAGGCGGGTCCACCACAGTTTCTGGAAGAAGCCCAGCGGCGTGTAGTCGATCTTGTTCTTGAAGTCATTGTGGAAGTAGGTCAGGCCCAGATCCCAGCCGTCCTGCGCATAAGCCAGGCCCAGCTCGGCGGCAGTGCTGGTTTCCGGCTTCAGGTCCGGATTGCCGGCCATGTAGCAGCCGCCTCGTACATAGCCCAGCGGGAACAGGCTGGTGCAGCCTCGGCCGCCGGAATTGGTGGCCGATGCCGGCGAGTTCTCTTTCAGGCTCGGCGCACGGAAGCCTTGCGACACGCCGCCTTTGATCGTCCAGGCCGGTGCCGGGTGGTAGACCAGGTACAGCCGCGGACTATAGTGGTTGCCGAACTTGCTGTGATGGTCGAGGCGCACGCCTGCCGTGGCGCTGAGGTTATCCAGCAGGAACAACTGGTCCTCGGCGAACAGCGCCGAGGTGGTGCCGGACAGCGTCGCGCCTTCCACCTTGTTGCCGAGGTAGTCGGTGGGCACCGTGCCGATGGTGTCGGTGTTGGTCAGCTCCTGGTCCTTCCACTGGGCGCCGACCACCAGCAGTTGTTCGACGCCCCAGCCCAGGCGTTTTTCCAATGTGGCGTCGAGCGTGGTGTCCTTGGCGCGCGCCACGGTGTTGGCGACGCGGTTGTCGAAGTCGTTGTGGTACAGGTTGAGCTTGGCGGTGCCCATGCTGAAGCGGCCTTCGTAACCGAGGCTGGCGCTCTTGCGGATCAGCTTGCTGGCACCCCAGGCGTAGAACAGCGGATCGCCGTCCGGGTCCAGCGTCGACGAATCGGTGGCTTGCTGGCGGCCGTAGCTGGCGTCCATGGTCAGGCTCTGGCGCTCGCCAATCTTCCAGCTCAGCTGACCGGTGGCGGTCTGGTTGCGCTCGCCGCCGATGCCGCCGGCGTTGCCGCGCACTTTTTCATCGGGGTTCTGCCTGGTCTGGCCGAGGCCGAAGCGCATGCCGAGCGTGTCGCTCAGCGGGCCGGCGATATTGAAGCCGAGCTGGGTGGCGTCGCCCCGGCCGCTGTCCTGCGGGCGGGTGGTGTTGGCGGTGGCCGAGCCGTTCCATTTGCCGGGCACCTTGCGGGTGATGATGTTGATCACGCCGCCCATGGCGTCCGAGCCGTACAGCGACGACATCGGCCCGCGTACCACTTCGATGCGCTCGATCATCTCGGGCGAGATCCAGTTCAAATCCTGGCGGCCGAGGTCGGGGCGATAGGCGGTGTCGGCCGAGCTGCCGACGCGCTTGCCGTCGACCAGGATCAGCGTGTATTTGTCGGGCAGGCCGCGCAGCTTGATTTTTGATTCCTCACCGACCGGGCTGGTGCCGCCGGTGACGCCAGGGATGCGGCGCAGCAGTGTGTTGAGGTCATACACCGGCTGGCGCTCGATTTCCTCGCGGGTGATGACGCTGACGCTGGCCGGTGCATCCTTGAGATCGATGGGGGTGCCGGAGGCGGTGACGACCACTGTGGGCAGGGGCGCGTCGGCCGCTGGGGGAGGGGCATCAGCCCAGGCTTGGTTGACAGCCAGCGCCAGTAGCGTGGCAAAAACAGGACGGCAGGTAGACATAGAGGCTTTTCCAGAGTGGTGTTGCCTTGCTGCCTGCCGGTTGCTAGGTGGTGAGTAAAATGCGGTCGTGCGCCGCAATGAGAATAGAAATCATTTAGATTATATCTGCTGATTAACAAAAATAAAGTACTTACATGGCGGCCGGGTTCGTCAGGATGGGGAAGGTGGCCGAATTGCCGATATGGCAGTTATGTTGCCTGCACCCGGTGTATCGTACTGTCTGTCACTCAAGGGGATAACATGAGCAAAACCGGGCTTTGGCTATGCGCGATCTATGGTTTGTTGATCGCCGTTTGTGTGGGTCTGGCTTTCAGCGCAGCAGATGCCGAAGGCCGTTTCGTCTTCCTGCAACTACCGATCGCCCTCCAGTCGGCGCTGGCTAGCGTACTCGGCCTGTCCGCGCTGCTGAGCAACATCGCCTGGCCGGCTGCCTATCTCATTTTCGCCGGCCCGGTTTTCCTGCTGCTCTACGGCGCGGGATTCCTGTACGAATTTATTCGCAAGTCCTGACTTGCAAAAAGATACAGCACCGCCATTTGCTTTCGCAATAACAATTCCAGGGGAAAACCATGCTCGCTCCGAAAGCGCCACGCTCCGTCTATGACCATCGGCCCGTCGCGGTACAGGTGGTAAAGCAGCAAGAATCCGGCGCTGTCGACAAGTATGTGCTTATTGTTGAGGAACCTAAGAAAAAAACCGAGCAAAACGGCCAATCGTTAGTAGCCGCCGAAAACCCGATCCAGTGCGCCTTGGATGGCGGCTTGGCGGTTGCGCGCTGATCCGACCTTGTTTTTCAGTTCGGCTAGCGGGATCGCGCCCAGCTGCGGCGTATCCAGAAAATACTGCTTATCATCGATGTCTATCATTGGAAATATATCGGTTGGCAAATGGACTGACGGAAGCAGTGAAAGAGGCCGCAAGGGTATAACTATCCGCGTTGCTAATCCACTAATGACATTACTTTGAATGTCCAACAGGAAGGGAACCTTGCTCCGGTTCTTGCCAGTGTTGCCGTAGATGTCAAAGCGTGCCATTTAAAACGTTCGCCATTCCTGGAGTGCAACGCCTTCTTCTTCAACGTTCTTATTGTAAAGAGACAGAAATTTGGCGTGCTGCTCGTTCCATTGTCGCTCTCGATGTAACGCTATTTCCTCTCGTAGTTTTTGCTCCGCAAGCTGGGAAATGTTAAGGCCGAACTGTTTGGCCTCCTGATACACATCCCATGACAAGCTGATGTTCGTTGCCTTCTTAAGCTTCGGAGAGTTCATGTGGGGCCTCTTGCGCATGGTGTATGCGCATTATATGCCTGACGACGTTTTTGTTATCCCCGCCGTTGAAATTCGCTACAATGCTTACGTTTACGTAAACGTCAAATAAAAACGGAGGCAGGCATGCAGATTAAAGACAGTGTATTCATCATCACCGGCGGTGCGTCGGGGCTGGGCGCGGCGACGGCACGGATGGTGGCCGGGCAGGGCGGCAAGGTGGTATTGGCTGACGTGCAGGTGGAGGCCGGCCGGCAGCTGGCCGCTGAGCTCAACGGCGTCTTCGTCAAGTGTGACGTAACGTCGGAAGCAGACGGCCAGGCGGTGGTGGCGGCCGCGCTGGCGCAGGGCGTCTTGCGCGGCATCGTTAACTGCGCCGGCATCGCGCCTGCCGCCAAGACGGTCGGCAAGGACGGCCCGCACGCGCTGGAACTGTTCCAGAAAGTGGTGATGATTAACCTGGTCGGCACCTTCAACATGGCCCGCCTGGCCGCCGACGCGATGAGCAAGAACGCGCCGTTAGACACGGGCGAACGCGGCGTCATCATCAACACCGCCTCGGTGGCGGCGTTCGACGGCCAGATTGGCCAGGCCGCCTACGCCTCGTCCAAAGCCGCCGTTGCCGGCCTGACGCTGCCGATGGCGCGCGACCTGTCGCGCAACGGCATCCGTGTGATGACCATCGCTCCCGGCATCTTCGAGACGCCAATGCTGATGGGCATGCCGCAGGAAGTGCAGGACGCGCTGGGCGCCATGGTGCCGTTCCCGCCGCGCCTGGGCAAGCCGGACGAATACGCGCTGCTGGCTAAAGCCATCATCGAAAACCCGATGCTCAATGGCGAAACCATCCGGCTCGATGGTGCGATTCGCATGCAGCCTAGATAGCGGGCCGGCAGTGTATAATCACTGTTATGAATCCTACAACCACCGGTTATCTGTGGCTGGTAGTGGCATCTGTTGCCAGCGCCGCCGCCACCTTCCTTATTAAAATGTCGAGCAGCGCTGGCGCTGGCCTCAGTATCGCGCGCTTGCTCTGGCTGGGCGGCGCAGGCGGCGCTTATGGCCTGGGCTTTATCTGTTACGCCTTCGCGCTGGAGCGGTTGGCGATTAGCCTGGCCTATCCCGTCATGACGGCAATTACCATTGTGATGGTAACGCTGGTTGGCACGCTGGTGCTGCAGGAGAGCCTGACGCCGCTGAAGATCTTTGGCCTGCTGCTGATCGGTGCCGGTGCTTTCGTGGTGGCGCGCTAAAACGATCTAAACGATTTCGTGTACGATGCCAGATGAGATTTGTTTGGGAGAGTACATGAATCGTTTGAAGACCCTGGCGCTGAGTGCGGCCGTCATCGCCATCATCGGCGCGCTGCAGTCGCCAGCCTACGCGCAACGCGCCACGCCGGACCATGCACCGGAAATCGCCACCGGTTACGCTGAAAAAGCCGGCAAGTCCTCGCAAAAATTCATGGTGGCCGCAGCCAATCCGCTGGCCACGCAAGCCGGCTATCAAATCCTCAAGCAGGGCGGCGCCGCGATTGACGCAGCCATCGCGGTGCAGATGGTGCTGACCCTGGTCGAGCCGCAATCGTCCGGCATCGGCGGCGGCTCCTTCCTGATGTACGCCGACGGCAAGCGCGTGCAATCCTACGACGGCCGCGAGACCGCGCCCGCTGCCGCCGACGAGCATCTGTTCCAGGACGCCAGCGGCAAGCCGGTATCGCGCGAAACGGGCGTGGTCGGCGGCCGCTCGACCGGCGCGCCCGGCGTGCTGCGCATGCTGGAACTGGCGCATAAGCAGCACGGCAAGCTGCCATGGAAAACCCTGTTCCAGCCGGCGATCCAGCTGGCGCAGAACGGCTTTGCCGTCAGCCCGCGCCTGAACGCGCTGATCTCCTACGATAAATTCCTGGCACGCGATCCGGTCGCCCGCGCCTATTTCTACGATGCCGAAGGCAAGCCGCGCCCGGTCGGCTACCTCCTGAAGAATCCCGCGCTGGCGCAGACGCTGCGCGAAATCGCCGACGGCGGCGCGGATGCGTTTTACCGAGGCCGCATTGCGCAAGACATCGCCGCCAAGGTGGCCTCGCACCCCACCAATCCGGGCAAGCTGACCGCCGCCGACATCGCCGGCTATCAGGCCAAGGAACGCGCGCCGATCTGTAGCGACTACAAACAATGGACCGTGTGCGGCGCGCCGCCGCCATCGTCCGGCGGCATTGCCATCGCGCAGATGCTGGGCATCCTGGAGAACAAGGACATCAGCCTGTACAAGCCGGTCAACGGCCAGCTGACGGCCGAGGGCATCCACCTGTTCAGCGAAGCCGGCCGCCTGGCCTACGCGGACCGCAACCGCTACGTCGCCGATACCGATTTCGTGCCGCTGCCCGGCAAGGGCGTGAACGCCATGCTGGACAAGGGCTACCTGAAACAGCGCGCGGCGCTGATCGGCGACAAGTCGATGGGCCGCGCCAACTACGGCACGCCGGACAGCATGCAAGTCGCCTGGGGCGCCGACACCGCCATCGACAAGCCATCCACCTCGCATCTGGTGGCGGTGGATGCCTTCGGCGGCGGCCTGTCGATGACCACTTCGGTGGAAGACGCCTTCGGTGCGCGCCAGATGGTCGACGGCTTCATGCTGAACAACCAGCTGACCGACTTTTCCTTCGATTCGCAGGACGACAACGGCCCGATCGCCAACCGCGTCCAGCCAGGCAAGCGTCCGCGCAGCGCCATGTCGCCGACGCTGGTGTTCGACAAGGGCACACAGAAGCTGGTGCTGGCCACCGGTTCGCCGGGCGGCTCGACTATCATCAACTACGTCGCCAAGGTGCTGGTCGGCACGCTGGACTGGGGGCTGGACGTGCAGCAGGCCATCAGCCTGCCCAACATCGGCAGCCGCAATGGCCCGACCGAGCTGGAAGCGGGGCGCGTCAGCCGCGCCGTGGTGGCCGAGCTGAAAGCGCGCGGCCATGACATCCGCGAATACGACCAGAACTCCGGTTTGCAAGGCATTCAACGGCGTACCGTCAACGGCAAGCAGGAGTGGTTTGGCGGCGCTGATCCGCGTCGCGAGGGCGTGGTTTTGGGGGATTAGACTCCCCAAATCGCGTAGACCCTGCTAATCTTGCACGATGGGACTACAAAAGAAAACCGGCTTGATCCTGACCGGCGGCGGCGCCCGTGCCGCCTACCAGGTCGGCGTGCTGCAGGCGATTTCCGAGATCTTGTGGGAAGAGGGCTGGCCGCCGGCCCGCAATCCCTTCGACATCATCTGCGGCACGTCGGCCGGCGCGATCAACGCCACGGCGCTGGCCTGTCGCGCCGATAACTTCGGCGAGGGCGTGCAAAAGCTGCTCGACGTCTGGCAGAACATCGAAGTCGAACAAGTCTACCGCGCCGACTCGCTGGGCGTGATCCGTTCCGGCGCGCGCTGGCTGTCGCTGCTGTCGTTCGGCTGGCTGCTGCGCAAATGGCGCGCCGCGCCGCCGGCGTCCCTGCTGGACAACACGCCGCTGGTTGGCCTGCTGCACCGCATGCTGGACCTGCCGCGCCTCGACAGCGTGCTGTCCGAAGGCCTGCTGCATGCATTGGCCGTTACCGCTTCGTCGTACACCGGCGGTAACCACCTGACGTTTTACCAGACCGCCGCCGACATCGCGCCCTGGGTGCGCATGCAGCGCGTGGCCTTGCAGGATCAGATCGGCGTCGAGCACCTGCTGGCGTCGTCGGCGATCCCGTTCATTTTCCCGGCCACGCCGCTGTACATGGGCGGCCACCGCGAATACTGCGGCGACGGTTCGATGCGCCAGCTGGCGCCGATCTCGCCGGCGATCCACCTCGGCGCCAGCAAGGTGCTGGTGGTGGGCGCCGGGCGACTGACCGAACCGGCGCGCAGCGCCGCCGAGAAGAATGCCGCGCGCTACCCAAGCCTGGCGCAGATCGCCGGCCATGCGCTGTCGTCGATTTTCCTCGATGGGCTGGCGGTCGATATCGAACGCCTGGAACGCATCAACCGTACCTTGTCCATGCTGCCGCCGGAACTGCTGGAGCAAACTCCGCTCAAGCCGGTGCAGCTACTGGTGATCGCGCCGTCCGAACGGCTGGACGATATCGCGACACGTCACATCGCCAGCCTGCCGGCGCCGATCCGCACCATGTTGTCGGGCATCGGCGCGACCGAGGCGCGCGGCGCCGCGCTGGCCTCCTACCTGCTGTTCGAATCCACCTATACCTGCGAGTTGATACGCCTCGGCCAGCGCGACACTTTTGCGCGCAAGAGCGACGTGCTGGCCTTCTTCGAATCCTGATGCATGCGCTGTTTTAAACGCCTTCGCTGCCTGCTGCTGTTGCCGCTCCTGTTGCTGTGGTTCGCCACGGCCAGCGCCGCCGCGCCGCCGCGCACGCTGCGTTTCGAGCAGCTCAGCGTGGAGCACGGCCTGGCGCAGGAAACGGTGCTGGCCATCGCGCAGGACCAGCAGGGCTTCATCTGGCTCGGCACCCAGGCCGGCCTGACGCGCTTCGATGGCTACCGCACCCTCACCTACAAGAGCGCCGTCTCCGATCCGCGCAGCCTGGCCGACAACTGGGTGCGCGTGCTGCACCTCGATCCGGTCGGCCGGCTATGGGTCGGCACGGACGGCGGCCTCGATCACTACGACTCGGCCAGCAAGACCTTCACCCACTACCTGCCACGCGAATCGGCGCAGCGCGGCAACGGCAACCGCCATGTGCGCGCGATCGCCGACGACGGCAAGGGCGGCTTGTGGGTGGCCAGCGCCGACGGCCTGCACCACTTCGACCCGGCCAGCAAACGCTTCACCAGCTGGCATCACGATCCGGCCGACGCCGGCAGCCTGATCAACGACCATGTCAACGCGCTCGCGCGCGACGCCACCGGGCGCCTGTGGGTGGGCACCGCCGCCGGCCTGGACATGCTGCCGCCGGGCGGCACGCGCTTCCAGCATTTCGCGGTGGACGCCAGCGGCGACAGCAAGTTCAATTCGGTGGTGGCGTTGCAGGTCGATAGCGCGCAGACGCTGTGGGTCGGCACGCAGGGCGGGCTGGAACAATGGCGCCTGCAGGGCGAGGAGCCGCAGCGCCGCCGCTTCGGCCAGCGCGAGGGCTTGCAGTCCGGCGTCAGCATCACTTCCTTGTACGAGGACGCGGAAGCCAATCTGTGGGCAGGCTCGCTGGCGGATGGCTTGTACCGCTGGCTGCCGTCGGAAGGGCGGCTGGTGCAGTATCGCCATCAGGTCAGCGATGTGCACAGCGTGGCCGACAACCAGATTTCGGCGCTGTTCCGCGACAGCGTCGGCACCTTCTGGGTCGGCACCTGGAACGATGGCGTCAGCCGCGTCGACATGGGCAGCGGCGGCTTCGCGCGCATCGTCCGCCAGGCCGACCAGCCGGACGCCCTGTCGGACAACAAGATACGCGCCATCGTCGCCGATGGCCGTGGGAAGCTGTGGCTGGCCAGCAGCGCCGGCCTGAATCTGTACGACCCGGTGGCCGGCACCAGCAAGGTATGGCGCCATGATCCGCACCAGCCCAATAGCATCAGTGACGACCAGGTGACGGCGCTGTGGCGCGAGAAGAACGGCAATCTGTGGAGCGGCGGGCCGGCCGGCGTCAATCACCTGAACCTGGCCAGCGGCGCGATCCGCTCGCTGTCCTTCGTGCGCGGCGATCCGGCCAGCGACACCATTCGCAATATCGTGCAGGACCGCAGCGGCATGCTGTGGGTGGCCTCGCGCGGCGGCCTGCATCGCGTCGATCCGCAGACGCTGGAGACGCGCACCTTCCGTCATGATCCGGCTGACGTCAGCAGCCTGTCCGACAACGTGGTGCGGCCGATACTGGAAGACCGCAAGGGCCAGCTGTGGATCGGCACATTCAACGGCCTGGACCTGCTGGACCGCCAGACCGGCAAGTTCCGCCACTTCCGCCGCGACCCGGCCAATCCCAACAGCCTGAGTCACGACGAGGTGCATTATCTGTATGAGGACGCGCGTGGCACCCTCTGGGTCGGCACGGCGGCGGGCCTGAACCGGATGGACGTGGCGGCAGATGGCAGCGTGCGTTTCCGGCGCTACCTGCGCAAGGACGGCATCGCCGACGACGCCATCGCCTCCATCCTGCCGGACGACGCCGGCAATCTGTGGATGAGCACCAACAGCGGCCTGTCGCGCCTGAACATCGAAACGGGCCTGGTGCGCAATTACAGCGGCGCCGACGGCACCATCGAAGGCGCGTACTTCGACGGCGCCGCGCTGCGCACGCCGGACGGCACGCTGTACTTCGGCGGTTTCAACGGCATCACCGCCTTCGCGCCGGGCGAGGTGCGCGAGAACAGCGTGGCGCCGACGGTGGCGATCACCGACTTCCAGATTTTCAACAAGTCGCTCAGGCCGGGGCAGGGCGACCATCCGGCCGTGCTGCAAACCGCCATCGAGCACACCGCCGCGCTGACGCTGCTGGAATCGGATTCGGTGTTCTCGCTGGAGTTCGCAGCGCTGCATTACGCGGCGCCGCAGCGCAACCGCTTCGCCTACCAGTTGCAGGGTTTCGATGAAGACTGGGTGGTGACCGATTCCACCAAGCGCTTCGCCACCTACACCAATCTGGACGCGGGCAAGTATGTGTTCCGCGTGAAGGCGGCCAACAAGGACGGCATCTGGAACGACAACGCCGCCACGCTGAACATCACCATCCTGCCGCCGTTCTGGAAAAGCTGGTGGTTCCGTAGCGTGCTTGCCCTGCTGGCGCTGGGCGGCGCCTACGCCGTGTATCACGCGCGCATGCGCAGCCTGCGCCACCAGCAGCAGCGGCTGGAAAATCTGGTCGGCTCGCGCACGGCGGAAATCGAATACAAGAACCGGCAACTGGAGCAGCAGAAGCACGAGCTGGAACGGCGCCGGCTGGAAGCCGAGGCCCAGCGCGCCGAGGCCGAGCAGCGCCGCGTCGACACCGAACGGCAGAAGGAGGAGGTGGAGCAGGCGCACCGGAATATCTCGGTGCTGAGTGAACTGGGCCGCGAGCTGAGTGCCTCGCTGAACGTGGAAACCACCATGCAGACGCTGTACCGCCACGTCAACCATCTGATGAATTCACAGATCTTCGGCATCGGCTTCGTGCGCCAGAAAGAGGGCGTGATCGACTTCCCGTTCGCCATCGAAGGCGGGGTGCGCTCCTTGCCGTACCAGCGCCGGCTGGACCAGCCCAACCAGCTGGCCGTCTGGTGCCTGACGCATCGCCAGCCGATCCTGATCAACGACTTCCAGAAGGAATACCGCGACTACATGGACGATTCCGGCCTGGATTCGCTGATACCCTGCGTGCGTGAAGACGGCGTGTTACCGGCGCCCGCGCACTCGATGATGTACGCGCCGCTGATCGCCGGCGACAAGGTGGTCGGCCTGCTCAGCGTGCATAGCCGCGAAAAGAACAGCTATCAGCGCATCCACATGGACATGCTGCAAACGCTGGCTTCGCACGCCGCCGCCGGCCTGGAAAACGCGCGCGCCTACCAGGAGCTGGAAGATACGCTGCAGACGTTGCGCCAGACCCGCGACCAGCTGCGGTATGCGAAGAAGAAGGCGGAAGACGCCACCCGCCAGAAGTCCGAATTCCTGGCCAATATGAGCCACGAGATGCGCACCCCGCTGGCCGGCGTGATCGGCATGCTCGGCTTCGCGTTGCGCGATCTGCAGGTGGCCTCCGGCACGCGCGAGCAGATCCTGCGCGCCCAGGCCAATGCGCAGTCGCTGCTGTCCATCATCAACGACCTGCTGGACTTCTCCAAGATCGAGGCGGGCAAGCTGTCGATCGAGAATATCGACTTCGCGCTGTCGTCGGCGGTGGAAAATGTGGTCAGCCTGTTCGAGGAGCAGGCGGCGGCGCACAGCGTGGACTTCGAGCTGGAATTCGCCGATGGCCTGCCGCAGTTCGTGGTCGGTGACCCGACGCGCCTGCGTCAGGTGCTGGTCAACCTGGTCGGCAACGCCTTCAAGTTCACCCAGCAGGGCAGGGTGAAGATGCGGGTCGAGTGCGTACCGGATGAGGATGCCGATAACCGCATCCGCTTCAGCGTGTCGGACACCGGCATCGGCATCGAGGCCGACGCGATCCCGCGTTTGTTCCAGCAGTTCGAACAGGCCGACGCCTCGACCACGCGCCGCTATGGCGGCACCGGCCTGGGCCTGGCGATCTGCCGCCAGCTGGTGGAGCTTATGGGCGGCGCCATCAACGCCGTCAGCACGCCGGGCAAGGGCAGCACCTTCATGTTCGAACTGCCGCTGCCGAACGGCGTGGCGCCGCCGATCGTGCCGCACGTGCCGCGCGAGCCGCACAGCCATCAGCTCAAGGTGCTGTGCGCCGAGGACTTCCCGACCAACCAGATCATCATCCGCATGATGCTGGAAGACCTGGGCCACAAGGTCGATATCGCCGCCAACGGCGCGCTGGCGGTCAAGGCCTGCGCGCTGACGCGCTACGACCTGATCCTGATGGACGGCCGCATGCCGGAAATGGACGGCGCCAGCGCCACCCGGCTGATCCGCTCCGGCGGGCCGGACGAGGCGCCGGTGCGCGATCAGGAACTGATGATCATCGCGCTGACCGCCAACGCCAGCGAGGAAGACCGCAGCCGCTATCTGGGCGCCGGCATGGACGATTTTCTCACCAAGCCGATTGATGAAGACAAGCTGCACTTTCAGTTAAGCCGTGCGATTGAACGTCAGTTGCAACGCGGCTTCCGCTTGCCGCGCATGCAGCCGCGCCCCGATCCGGGCCAGGGCAGCGCGGAGCTGGATGCGATGTTCGGCGTGGCGCCGGCGGTGCTGGAAACCTCGCGCCTGGCGCAGCACAGCGGCGGCAGCGATCTGAAAGCGCGCCTGCGCAGCGTGTTCAGCCAGGACGCGCCGCTGCGGCTGATGGAGCTGGAAGATGCGCTGGCGGTGCGCGACGGCGAGGCCGCCGGCCGGCTGCTGCACGGCCTGAAAGGCAGTGCCGGCTATCTGGAAGAACAGGAGCTGCAAGCGTTGTGCGGCGACCTGGAACTGGAGGCCGACCAGGGCAACTGGACGCAGGTGGAATCGGCCATGGCGCAGCTGCGCCGCCTGCTGGCAGCGGCTAGCACGCAGTAAGGCAGCTTTATCTTGTCCAGGGCATTGCAAGTGGCTGTTATTGATGTAATATCATCACAACACGCGAGACAGGGAGCTACATGAAAGTTCTGGTAGTGGACGATGATGTCGTCTCACGCATGGTGCTGATGCATCTGATCGATAGCTGCGGCAGTTTTGAAATCGCCGAAGCCGAAGACGGCGCGGACGCATGGGCACAGCTGGAAGCCGGCTTGCGGCCGGCGATCTGCTTCTGCGATTTGCGCATGCCGCGCCTGTCCGGCATGGAGTTGCTGCAGCGCGTGAAAGCCCACCCCGAAATCAGCAGTCTGCCGTTTGTGCTGGTGACGTCCGCCAACGACAAGGACACCGTGCAGGAAGCCACCAGGGCTGGTGCCACCGGCTACATCGTCAAACCGTTCCAGGCGGAGCAGGTACGCGTCCATCTGGCGGATTTCCTCGACCAGGCGGCCAGCGGCTACGATCACCAGGCGGAGGAGCCGGCGGCTACCCAGCGCCGGCTCGGCATCAACGGCGAGCGCCTGCTGGTCTACCTGAGCGGCTTCCAGAACCAGCTGACCGCCGCAGCGGCCGATGTCCAAACCTTGCTGGCAAAGGGCGAACAGCAGGATGCGCAGGTGCGCATCGACCGCCTGCATGCGGGCTGCGTCACGCTCGGGCTGCACGGCGCGGCCGCCGCGCTAAAGAGCCTGGCGCCGGGGAACTTGTCCAACGACCCCGCGCAGGCGGTGCTTGCGGACGTGATACGCGCCGTGATCCACCAGGCCAGTCTGGTGCGCCAGGGCGCCAACTAAACCACGAAACACTTGATGTTGAGATAGTTTAAGTTTAAAGTATCGGCGATGCCGTGGATACCTTTCGACTTCCAACTTCAAGGCGATCATGAACCAAGCTTTTTCAACCAGCGCCTACACCGACCACTTCGCGCGCGCGCATTTGCCGGCGCGCGAACTGTGGCCGGAGCTGCGCCTCGACCTGCCCGAACTTCAGTACTCGGAGCGTCTCAATTGCGTGGCCATGCTGCTGGATGGCGGCGCGCCGGAGCATGTGGCCGTGCGCGGCGCGCAAGGGGAGTGGACCTATGCGCAACTGCGGCGGCAGGTCGACCGCATCGCCCATGTGCTGCGCGGGCAGATGAAACTGGAGAGCGGCAACCGCGTGCTGCTGCGCGGCGCGAACAGCCCGATGATGGCGGCCTGCATTCTGGCGGTGATCAAGGCCGGACTGATCGCCGTGCCCACCATGCCGCTGCTGCGCGCGCGCGAACTGGGCGCGATCGCCAACAAGGCGCAGGTGAACGCGGTGCTGTGCGCCGACGGCCTGCGCGACGAGATGGCAGCGGCCCAGCAACCGGCGCTGGCACGCGCCAACACGCTGTGGTTCAGCGAACTGGAAGCCTTGCTGCCGGCGCAGCCGGCGACATTCGATGCGGTCGATACAGCGGCGGACGACGTCTGCCTGATCAGCTTTACCTCCGGCACCACCGGCATCCCCAAGGGCACCATGCATTTCCACCGTGACGTGCTGGTGATTTGCGATTGCTTTCCGCGCTCGGTGCTGCAGACGCAGCGCAGCGATATCTTCATCGGTACGCCGCCGCTGGCGTTCACCTTCGGCCTTGGCGGCCTGCTGCTGTTCCCGCTGCGCGTGGGCGCGACGGCGGTGCTGCTGGAAAAGCTGACGCCCGAGACGCTGCTGCAAGCCATCCAGGCGCACCGCGCGACGATATGCTTTACCGCGCCCACGTCTTACCGCCAGATGGCGGCGCTGGCGCCGCAGTTCGATCTGTCCAGTTTGCAGAAGAGCGTGTCGGCCGGCGAAGCGCTGCCGCCGGCCACGCGCGAAAGCTGGCGCCAGGCCACTGGCCTGCAGATGATCGATGGCATAGGCGCGACGGAGCTGCTGCACATTTTCATTTCCGCTTCCGGCGACCAGGTGCGTCCCGGCGCCACCGGCAAGCCGGTGCACGGCTACCAGGCCTGCATCCTGGATTTCCAGGGCCAGCCGGTGGGGCCGGGCGTGATCGGACGGCTGGCGGTGAAAGGCCCGACCGGCTGCCGCTACCTGGCCGACGAACGTCAGCGCGAGTATGTGCTGAACGGCTGGAACCTGACCGGCGACGCCTACGAGATGGACGCCGACGGTTATTTCTACTATCGCTCGCGCACCGACGACATGATCATCTCGGCCGGCTACAACATCGCCGGCCCGGAGGTGGAGGACGTGCTGCTGCGCCATGCCGCAGTTGCGGAGTGCGGCGTAGTCGGCAGGGCGGACGAGGAACGCGGGCAGATCGTCGAAGCGCATGTGGTGCTGCGCGCAGGCCATGAGGCGTCGCCGGAGCTGGCGGCGCAGTTGCAGGAGTTTGTCAAGGAACAGATCGCGCCATACAAATATCCGCGCTCGATCAAATTCCTCAAGGCCTTGCCGCGCACCGAAACCGGCAAGCTGCAGCGCTTCAAGCTGCGTACGGAATGATATGAAAATTATCTGCATAGGCGGCGGCCCGGCAGGCCTGTACTTCGCGCTGCTGATGAAGAAGCACAACCCGGCCCACCAGATCGCGGTGGTGGAGCGCAACCGTCCCTACGACACTTTCGGCTGGGGCGTGGTGTTCTCCGACCAGACGCTGGGCAAGCTGATGGCTGCCGACGCGCCCACCGCGCAGGCCATCGAAGCATCGTTCAACCACTGGGATGATATCGATGTCTTCTTCAAGGGCCGCAAGGTCACCTCGGGCGGTCATGGCTTCTGCGGCATCGGCCGCAAGCATCTGCTCAACATCCTGCAGCACCGTTGCGAGGAGCTGGGCGTGCAACTGGTGTTTGAAACCGAGGTGGCCGACGAGCAGCAGTATGACGCGGATCTGATTATCGCCTCGGATGGCCTCAACAGCCGCTTGCGCACGCGCCATGCGGACAGCTACGCGCCGCAAATCGAACAGCGCGATTGTCGCTTCGTGTGGCTGGGCACGCGCAAGAAGTTCGACGCCTTCACCTTCGCGTTCAAACAGACGGAGCACGGCTGGTTCCAGGCGCACATCTACCAGTACGATGCCGACACCTCCACTTTCATCGTCGAAACGCCGGAACATGTGTGGCGCGCGGCGGGGCTGGAGGCGATGAGCCAGGATGAGTCCATCGCCTTCTGCGAGCGGCTGTTTGAAGACCAGCTGGATGGGCATAGCTTGATGTCCAACGCGGCGCACCTGCGCGGTTCGGCGATGTGGATCAAATTTCCGCGCATTGTTTGCGGCAACTGGGTGCACTGGAACGGCGAGGTGCCGGTGGTGCTGATGGGCGACGCCGCGCACACCGCGCATTACTCGATCGGCTCCGGCACCAAGCTGGCGCTGGAAGATGCGATCGAACTGGCGCGCTGCTTCGCGCAGTATGCGGACACCGCCGCCGCGCTGGCGGCGTACCAGGCGTTGCGGGCGGTGGAAGTGCTCAAGCTGCAAAACGCCGCGCGCAACTCGATGGAGTGGTTCGAAAATGTCGAGCGCTACGCCGCCATGGAGGCGCCGCAGTTCGCCTACTCGATGCTGACGCGCAGTCAGCGCCTGTCGCACGAAAACCTGCGCCTGCGTGACGCCGCTTATGTCAGCGGCTACGAAAACTGGTTCGCGCAACGCGCCGCCGAACAGGCCGGCGCCAACGCGCCAACGGGCGTCACGCCGCCGATGTTCACACCGTACAAAGTGCGCGGGCTGCAACTGAAGAACCGCATCGTGGTTTCGCCGATGGCGCAATATAGCGCGCCTGACGGCCTGGTTGGCGACTACCACCTTGCGCATCTCGGCGCGCGCGCAATGGGCGGCGCCGCGCTGGTGATGGCTGAAATGACCTGTGTGTCGGCAGAAGCGCGCATCACGCCATATTGTCCCGGCCTGTATGCGCCGGAGCACACGCACGCATGGAAGCGGATTGTCGATTTCGTCCATGGCAACAGCGATGCGGCCATCGGCGTCCAGCTGGGCCATGCCGGCGCCAAAGGCTCGACGCGCGCCATGTGGGACGGCATCGACCAGCCGCTGGAGCAGGATAACTGGCCGCTGATATCTGCCTCCGAGCAGCAATACCTGCCCGGTGTATCGCAAACCGCGCGCGCGATGAGCGCCGCCGAAATGGTCCGCGTGCAGGCCGACTTCGTGCAGGCAACGCTGGCTGCCAGCGACGCCGGCTTCGACTGGCTGGAACTGCATTGCGCGCACGGCTACCTGCTGTCGTCCTTCATCTCGCCGCTGACCAACCGGCGCGGCGACGAATACGGCGGCAGTCTGGAAAACCGCTGCCGCTATCCGTTGCAGGTGTTCGCCGCCATGCGCGCCGCATGGCCGGCGCACAAGCCGATGAGCGTGCGCATCTCCGCGCACGACTGGGTGGAAGGTGGCATCACGCCGGACGACGCAGTGCGCATTGCGCGCCTGTTCAAGACCGCCGGCGCAGACATGATCGATTGCTCATCCGGGCAAGTCAGCAAAAAGGAAAAGCCGGTCTACGGCCGCATGTTCCAGACGCCGTTTGCGGACCGCATCCGCAACGAGGCGGGCATCGGCGCGATCGCGGTCGGCTCGATCTACGAGGCGGATCATGCCAACAGCATCATCGCCGCCGGCCGTGCGGACTTGTGCGCGGTGGGGCGCCCGCATCTGGCCAATCCGGCATGGACCCTGGCGGAAGCGGCGCGCATCGGCTACAAGGCGGTGGCATGGCCCAAACAATACCTGGCAGGTAAATCACAATTGGAAAGAAATCATGGAAGATGAAGAACAGCTGGACCTGGCCAGCCGGCTAACGCAGGACCATCACCAGTCGCTCAAACTGTGGCTGCGGATGTTGTCGTGCACCGTCAAGATCGAGAACGAAATCCGCAGCCGCTTGCGCGCCACCTTCGGCATCACGCTGCCGCGCTTCGACCTGATGGCGCAGCTGGAACGCCATCCGCAAGGGCTGCGCATGGGTGAGCTGTCCAAGCGCATGATGGTCACCGGCGGTAACATCACCGGCATCACCGACCAGCTGGAGCAGGAAAAGCTGGTGGTGCGCGTGCCGGATCCGAAGGATGGCCGCGCCTACAGCGTCAAGCTGACGGCAGCCGGCCGCAAGGCCTTCGCCACCATGGCGGCGGTGCATGAAGGCTGGATCGCCGAGCTGCTGCAGGACGTCTCCGGCGACGACAAGGCGCAGCTGATCGAACTGCTGTCGGACATGAAGCACAAGCTGAGGACCGAGCCATGAAATACCTTCCCGGCGCGCCGCAGCAACTGCCCGGCAACCGTAGTTCGCTGGCCGGCTATCAGGCCAGCCATTTCCTGTTTGAGATGAGCGCAGGGGTGGCGACGCTGACGCTGAACCGTCCCGAGCGCAAAAATCCGCTGACGTTCGAATCGTATGCCGAGCTGCGCGACCTGTTCCGCGCGCTGGCGTATGCGGATGACGTCAAGGCGGTGGTGCTGACCGGCGCCGGCGACAACTTCTGTTCCGGCGGCGATGTGCACGACATCATCGGCCCGTTGACCAAGCTGGATATGCCCGGCATGCTGGCCTTCACGCGCATGACCGGCGACCTGGTGAAAGCCATGCGCCACTGTCCGCAGCCGATCGTCGCGGCGGTGGACGGCGTGTGCGCCGGCGCCGGCGCCATGCTCGCGCTGGCCTCCGATATCCGTCTCGGCACGGCGCGCAGCAAGACCGCCTTCCTGTTCACGCGCGTGGGCCTGGCCGGCGCCGACATGGGCGCGTGTTCGCTGCTGCCGCGCGTGATCGGCCAGGGGCGGGCGGCGGAGCTGCTGTACACCGGACGCTCGATGTCCGGCGCGGAGGCCGAGCGCTGGGGCTTCTTCAACAGCGTGCACGAGCCTGAAGCGCTGCGCGACGCCGCGCGCGCCTTCGCGCAAGCGCTGGCCGACGGCCCGAGCTTCGCGCATGGCATGACCAAGAAGATGCTGCAACAGGAATGGAATATGGGCGTAGACGAAGCCATCGAAGCGGAAGCGCAGGCGCAGGCGATCTGCATGGCGACCAACGATTTCCATCGCGCGTACCACGCGTTTGTGGCCAGGCAAAAACCGCAATTCGAAGGCGACTGATGAGCGATAAAAATTACCTGGCGTGGCCGTTCTTTGAAGCGCGCCACGCGGCGCTGGAGCAGGCGCTGGACGCCTGGGCCGCGCAGCATGTCGCCGGCGCGCATGCGCAGGATGTGGATGCGGCGTGCCGTCACCTGGTGCGTCAGTTGGGCGAGGGCGGCTGGCTGCGGCACGCCATCGGCGGCACCGAGTACGGCGGCGCGGGCGACAGCATCGATACCCGCGCCATTTGCCTGATCCGCGAAACGCTGGCGCGCCACAACGGCCTTGCCGATTTCGCCTTTGCCATGCAGGGCCTGGGCTCGGGCGCCATCAGCCTGTTCGGCAGCGCAGCCAATCGCGCTGAATACCTGCCGCGCGTAGCGCGTGGCGACGCCATCGCGGCGTTTGCGCTGTCCGAGCCGCAGGCCGGTTCCGACGTCGCCGCCATGCAGTGCGCGGCGGTGCCGGATGGCGATGCCTATGTGCTCAACGGCGAGAAAACCTGGATCTCCAACGGCGGCATCGCCGATTTCTACGTGGTGTTCACGCGCACCGGCGAGCAGCCCGGCGCGCGCGGCATCAGCGCCTTCATCGTCGACGCGGACACGCCCGGCTTCAGCATCGCGGAGCGCATCAACGTCATCGCGCCGCACCCGCTGGCGCGCCTGACGTTTGCCGATTGCCGCATCCCGGCCGCCAAGCGGCTGGGTGAGGCGGGGCAGGGTTTCAAGGTGGCGATGGCGACGCTGGACGTGTTCCGCACCTCGGTGGCGGCGGCGGCGCTGGGTTTCGCCCGCCGCGCGCTGGATGAGGCGCTGGCGCGCGCCACGCAGCGGCAGATGTTCGGCCAGGTGCTGGCCGACTTCCAGCTGACGCAGGCCAAGCTGGCCGAGATGGCGACCGGCATCGATACCTCCGCGCTATTGACCTACCGAGCGGCCTGGCAGCGCGACCAGGGGGGCAAGGTGACCAAGGAAGCCGCGATGGCCAAGCTGCACGCCACCGAAACCGCGCAACAGGTGATCGACGCCGCGCTGCAGATGTTCGGCGGCCTGGGGGTGGTCAGCGGCCAGGTGGTGGAAAGCCTGTACCGCGAAATCCGTGCGCTGCGTATCTACGAAGGCGCGACCGAGGTGCAGCAACTGATCATCGCGCGCGAACTGCTTAAGGAGGTCTGAGATGGAAATACTGCAACCGCCAGGCTGGGCGCGCCCGCGCGGCTATTCCAACGGCGTGGCCGCCAGCGGCCGCATGGTGTTCGTCAGCGGCATGATCGGCTGGGACGGGCAAGGCGTGTTCCATACCGACGATTTCGCCGGCCAGGTACGGCAAGCACTGCTCAACATCGTCGCCGTGCTGGCCGAAGCCGGGGCACGGCCCGAGCATATCGCGCGCATGACGTGGTACGTAGTGGACAAGAACGCATACGTGGCCGCCTACAAGGATATCGGCCACGCCTACCGCGAAATCATTGGCGCGCACTATCCGGCCATGACGGCGGTGCAGGTCGCGGCGTTGGTCGAGGAGCGCGCGCTAGTGGAAATAGAGGTGACTGCCGTTATACCGTGAATGCTGCTGTGCGGAAGATGTGTTTAGGAAATTTTATACTGCGAGATTAAGCAAAAATCTAGGCGTTTACACAACTTTCAATTGACCCTGTTGTGCACAGCAGCGATACTCTGCTTTCCGCCCGCTCATATCTCGCCGCCGATGTTACAAAACAAAATTATCAGTAGTTTGCTGTGGTCACTGGTGAAGAATTGGGGCGGGCGCCTGACATCGTTGCTGGTGTTTATGCTGCTGACGCGCCTGCTGGATGCCAAGGCAATTGGCGCGGTGGCGTTTGTTAGCGCGGCGATTGCCATCCTGGTCGCGCTGACTGAAATGGGCTTGGCGGAATACCTGATTTATGTCGACGACAGCGACCGCTCGCGCAACCAGATCTTTTGGTTTCAACTGTTTCTCGCGCTGGTAGTTGGCGGACTCACGTGCCTCGGCGGGCCGGTGCTGCTGAACGCAATGGGGCAGGCCGACGCAGCCACGGTGGCGCCTTATCTGGCGCTGATCGTGCCGCTGGCGGCATTGTCCGCAGTGCAGGATGCATTGCAGCGCCGCGCCCTGAATTTCAAGGCGATCGCTGTGCGATCGCTGTGCGGCATGCTGGCTGGCGCAGTGGTCGGGGTTGGTCTGGCGCTGGCCGGCGCCGGCATGTGGAGCCTGGTGTTCAAGCAACTAACGGAAACTGCGGTCATGACGGCCCTGCTGTGGCGCTCCAGCGACTGGCGCCCACGCTGGGGCGCGGGCTGGGAGGGGTTCACCAAAATTTTCCATTATGGCCGCTACATGGTCGGCAGCCGCGTGTGCGACATGCTGTTTGCCAACGTCGATGACCTGCTGGTCGGCTCGCTGATTGGCCAGGCCGAGCTGGGACTGTACTCGATCGGCAAGAAACTCTACCTCATCAGCAGCGAGCTGCTCAATGGCATCGCCAACCAGGTGGCCGGACCGATCTTCTACCAGGCCAGCAGCGACAAGCAGCTGCTGTCGTCCATGTTCATCGGCGCGATCCGCTATTGCGCCTGGCTAGTGGTGCCGTTCTATTCGGCGCTGTATCTGTTCGCACCGGAACTGGTGCAGCTGATGTTTGGCGCACGGTGGACCGGTTCGGCGCCGATCCTGCAATACTTCTGCGTGGTTGGCCTGCTGTTCCCGCTGCACCAGTTCAACTGGTCTATGGTCATGCTGAGGGGCGACGGCACCACCAGTTTCTGGTACTCGGTGCTGCGCAACCTGAGCGGCGCCGGCCTGATGGTCGTCACCATCCACCTGGGCATGGCGCTGTTCGTCATGTCGCAGGCGGCGCGTGCAGTCATCAGCATGCTGCTGGGCTGGTACCTGATCCGCGGCGTGGTCAACTTTTCGTTGCGCCAGGTGGCGCTGGCGCTGCTGCCAGGCGTGGTGACAGCGGTGCTGGCGGTGCTGGTATACCTGGCGGTTCGGGGGTACGTGGCCCAGGATCTGCAGGGCATCATCCTGCACATGGCTGCGGTCGGACTGACGATTGGCCTGTCCTACCTGTTGATGGCACGCAGTTTCAAGATCTTGAAAAAGAAGTAGCGGCGGGGATGGGCCCGAATAACTTCTGCTGATACGGACTGAGCGCTGCGCAGATGGTTGCCAGATCGTTGCGTAACCGCTTGGAGTACGCGACCTTGTCGTTATCGTCGGAGACGACGATATGGCAGTTGTTGGAATGATAAAGTTCGGATTCGTACCGTGACTTTATTCCTCGGCCTGGCGTTTGTTGGTTTGTATTGGACTTCTTTGAATTGGTTCTTGGTCCCCGACTGGAATCACATTCCCCTATGAGGATAAATGAAAATAATTAAAAATACCAACAAAAGTACCATCAAAAATTTTTGTGTTGGTGCTTTGTGCGCAATAACTTCTTTTAGGTACTGGCTGATGATCGGCCTGGTGCCGTTGAATCCATAGAAAAGTTACAATAACGGCAGAGCATCTACAACTGCTGTCGCACTAATTGGAAGACTACCACATGCCTAGCCTAGAGCAACAGGACTTAACAGAATCGACAGGGTTGACGAGACCACATCCTTGCACCGAGGGAATACTCTCAGTCGGCACGGAATACTTCCGACTTGATAGGGCATCTGAAATTCTTCGCTGTGCAGCCGCAGACCTGCTTCATTTGGGGGCAGTTGGTAAAGCTGAGATCATGGCTCCTGTGGTGTGTCCGGGGGTCTTCAAGTGGCCTCAAGGCAGCGCTGGAATCCCGTTCCCGGAGATCAGCGGACCGTTGCCCGTTAGCTTTAATCAGGCAGATCGTATTATTTTGTCAGCGAGTGACTTGTCAAAAATCGAAGCAGTTGGCTGGGCTATCCCCCAGTTTTTTTATGCCCCCACAGCTGCCCGTCGTTTGATTGATCTGCATAGCCTTTTCGTAACTAACGTTCCAGAAAAAGAATTAATTGACGGAGTAGAGGTCTTTAGATCGACTGTTTTTCAGTTTAGTGAAGAAGAGCAGTTTTTGCGAGAGGCCGGTTTTAATTCGCTTTGGGTTCCGAAAGGGGTTGATAATTTTATTCGAAATGGAGATGGCGATTTTGAAGATGCAAGTGACTATGTTGCACCTGAGTATTCTTCGGAAAGAATAACAAAAATTGAACATCTGTTTTTATCTAAGTCAGAACTTCAAAGGCTTATTGATGGATTGCCTCAAGATGAGATGGCGGTCGAGCGCAGTAGAAATGACATCAAATCAATCAACGTGGAAAACATTGGTCATTTAAATAGACATGCATTTAATAGAGAGTTCTTGTGGAAAGTTGCAATTTATTGCTTAGGGAAAATGGGTAATTCTAAAGTCGATATTGATAATCTTATTGCTAATGTTGATATTGAATTTCAGAGACTTTTTCCAGACGCAAAACCATTGAGTGCGAAGCATCAAAGGTCCCATCTGACCCGGACTCTTAATGGGGATATGAGCCATCCCAAGTAAATTTATTTACTTCTCCATTTTACTTGGTAACATCTTAAGGTCTTAAGCCGTACTATTCCATCCATGCCGGTACTTCCCGGTTCATCGAATGGAGTAAAAATGAATGACTACGGCCCTCACATCAGTTTGCTGCGGATAAAACAACTATCCGCATGTCTCTGTCTCTCCAAGTCATCTATCTACGATCGGATGAATCCAAATTCATCACGATACGATGCGGCTTTCCCCAAACCAATAAAGTTAGGTCATGCGACCGTATTTTTAAATGCGGAAGTCGAAGCTTTCATCAATTCAAAGCGGGCCGCTCGTCTATGCCAAATGGATAGCTAATTTTCTGGCAATACAAGTTGGCTGGACAAATAGGTACAAGATAGTCGGACATCCATACGGAGTAAGGGGATGCTATGTTCGCACAACTTGCGCTAAGGAAACTTTTTGGGGTGCTGCATTTAGTTGGGCAAAATTTTCGATGACAGGTCATTTTACTCAAGTTCTTTATTTTGCAATGAAAGTTGCAATTCTGGTTATTTATTTAATTAAGAAGAATTAAGAAGATGAATATTAGTAGTTGAAGAAAATGGCTGCCTGTATAAAGTCATTTGGAAGGTTAATTAGATAATGCCAATCGAACCGAAAGAAAATATTTTAGGTACAGGAGACTCTTATTGCACCATTCTGCCGTGTGAGATAAATAAGCTGTATAGCATGGCTGAGGAAGACAGGGCTATCTACTATGTCAAAAAAGGCGATGAAACTTCTTTCTATCGGGATAAGACAGTCACAGGAACCTTAAGTCACATCGAAGCGTTTGTTAGGGAAATCGAAAAGGGAGGGGTTGCTTTCGCTCTTTTGAACGTTAGGAATGGAATAGTTTTGAGGAGAGGAAACATAGCAAAGTATTACGGTTACATGAGTGCCTTTCTATCTGAGTATTCACTTGAGAAAGTTTATACTCCACATGTGCAGGAATTCTTTAGTGTGTGTGTTGGACAGATGGGATTAACCGCTTCCGACTTCACTGCAGAGCCTTTTCGCCCGATAACAAACGGTGAAAAGAAAGCATGGGTTGTATTCAACGAGATAGTGGAGGAGATTTCTAGAGTTGTTAAATCGCGAGAGTTTAAAAGAAAAGTTTATGCCAGAGCGGAGGTCCTAAAAAAAGGATTTAATGGAACAAAAATGTATGTGGATGCATTGTTCGAAAAGTATGCAAAACTTTTGGTGATAAGAGTTGATTTTTCTTTTCAATTTGATGAAAATGGAGAGGCCATTTCGCTTAAGAAGGCTCAAGAGGAGTTTGCTAAATTTTTGACAAATAAAAGATCAAAGGCCCTATATAAAAATTGTGTTGGTTATATTTGGAGGTTAGAGTTTGGCGAGAAAAAGGGCTATCACTACCATTTGTTCTTCTTTTTTGATGGGTCTAAATCTCAGCAGCATGTTTTTTTGGCGTGGGAGATTGGGAAGGATTGGATTACTATCACGGAAGGGAAAGGGATGTACTTCAATTGTAATGCAAAGGCAGAAAGGAAGGAGTATCTTCACGTTGGCATAGGAAAGGTATCCCATGACGATGCATGCAAACGGGAGGTATTGCTCAAAGTGCTGTCTTACTTATATAAGACGGATCAACTTATCAAAGAAAAGTTATCTGAGAAAACTAAAACATGGGGGAAAGGTGGAATGCCTAGTGCAATTAGTGGCTTAGGACGTCCACGTCGCGTTTCCTCTAGCTGAGAGCTAACTAGAGAGGGAAACTCTCTAGTTAGAACTTCTTAAACTACTTGTGTTGATAAGTGAAATCGTAGTGGCATTGCAAGCAGACAAAGTTATCTAAGATGTTTTCGTCAATTGCACCGCCTAGCGTTGAACCTAGGATAGCCCCACTTGTTGCACCTGCTATTATTCCTAGCATAGTCCCTAACATACCACCTATAGCGGCGTAGGGAGGGCCGAGAAGTGCACCAACCTTTGTTCCGAGTTCTGCCCCGTAATCGACTGCTATGGCGCTACTTGCAGTTCCTGCCGCAAGGCCAACTGTACTGCCAACTTTCCTGGCATGGTCTTTTCTATCAACGGCATGCGATAAGCATTTCGGACATTTGATATTCATGATGATTCCTTGGAGTGAGTAGAAATGAAAAAGGCCACGTATCTAAAAATAGATATGTGGCCTTTGCTAGCTTTATGTGCTTTAGTGAGTTAGCACAATTCAAGTATATGTGGTTTAAATATTTTTGAAAGATTGTTTAACTGTTTCTTTGGTTGTGATGTTTTAAAATTCTCCCAACGACTGAATCTTCCATGACATCAGTTTCAGCAGATTTAGATTGTTTTTCGGTCTGCTTTTGAGATTTATTTTTTTGGTGTTGTCTTGAGAGGATTAACTCTTTTATTTTTCCTGAAACGAATAATGATACGTATTTTTTCTCGACATGGAATCCTTCTCGGCTTAGCTCATTTATTTTATCTTGAATTATTTCGTTTCGCAGTTCAATATCCGAGCTAGTAAGGGATGGTCCATTTAATTTGATTGGGCCGGATCTAATGTAAGCTGGTTTTGTGGCGTACCTTTGATATTTCGCATTGCCATTTGGTAGCTTTGTTTTTATAAACCATGATTTCACATCTTTGGTCTGTTTGATGAAGAGAAATTCCTCTTCTTCTTTTTGATTTTCGACAAGGTCACTGATTACAGCAATTTCGTTCATGGTGATTTACCTCGGGAAACGATGATTTTAGGGTTGATGAATAGCCCCCTTTGCTGATGCCCTGGGCCTAGATCTGCTTGAACAACGGACCGCACTATCGGGCCTATAAAAATGGGTCGTAAATGCCGTGGTCTTCAAGGCCATGATAGCGGGACCATAGCCGCATGGCAAGAGTCTCGGGAATCACAGACAAGGATGAGGATTTGTTGCGCTTCGGTGCGGCGGTGCGCTCGCGTCGTAAAGCTATCGGCCTGTCACAAGAGGCCCTTGCGGATCATGCCGGGATAGACCGTTCTCACATGGGAAAGCTCGAACGAGGGGAGCGAAATATTTCGTTTATGAACATCGTAAGGATTGCCAAGGCAATAGGCTGCAAACCTTCGGACCTGTTCATTCAGTCTGACCTTTAGATGCGTCAAATCTGGATTCGTGTGGCATCGATTTTGCGTCTCGCAAAATCCGATACACGGATGCTATGCCAATCGAACAGGCATCTGCGATCTCTTGTTTGGTAAGCCCCTTATCGTGCAAAGCAAGTACTCGGGATGACTTGGCCCTTGCTGTCGGAGCGCGGCCTGTGTATGCGCCGCGCTCCTTTGCTGCTGCTATACCTACACGCTGGCGTTCCAGCATGTTCTCTCGTTCAAACTGCGCAATTGATGCAAACAGGTTGAAGGTAAGTCGCCCGGCAGAAGTCGCGGTGTCGATGGACAAATCTAGGATTCGAATAGTCGCTCCCACTGCTGCTACTTTGGATTCTATTTCGATCATGTGCATCATCGACCGGGCGGCCCGCGACAGGTTGGTAAACACAAGGACATCGCCGCGCCGAAGCGCAGCGATGACCTTGGCAAACTCGATGCGGTCTTCCATTTTTACGCTGCTGATTTGCTCGCGAAAGATTGTCTGCTCTGTGCAGCCAGCGTCCTTCAATTTTTCTATCTGATCTGCTAGCCCTGCGACCTGTTCGACGGTGCTGGTCCGGGCGTATCCGTATGTTGCCATATTGCATCCTTTATCAGTGGGATCTAAGGTTGGTGAGAAATTATCAATAGACTGCCTGGGCGGCGTCTATTGATAGGTGAGAAGGGGGAGAGGGGAGCTCTATCATTAGCTCCTGCCCCAGCGATAGGCTAGCCATATGCTCGGTCTGGAAAACTTGCAAAACGCTGGGCAGACCTACGCATGGCTTTTGTGCAAAGCTTTGTGTATCCTGTAAGGCTGTTGCGTGACGGCACTGGGCAAGCTGCTTGTGCTGTTGCGGCGAACGCAAGCGACTACGGGATCTCTATGGATAAGAAAATTGCTGTTGCTCGTTGCCACGAAATTCAGCTGGCAATCAAGGACAAGGAAGTTCCAAGGTTTGAAACCATTCCTGAAATTGGGATGGCAGTTCAGCTTGCTCTTCACATTCGTGGGTTGCCAGTCATCGAATACGAGTTGCTGAAGTTGGTAGCGTCGACGATGTTATCTATTCCACGTCTGGCTGTGGACCGAATCGTGGAGCTGCTAGCGGAAATTGAATTTGTTCGTATTCAGCGCGACGGTAAGCGAATTAAAGCGGTTTTACCGACGGTGCCTTACTTTGATGATTTGTACGACGGCATCGGCGAGTATCTAGAAACGGTTGCTAAACCAGATGAGTTTGAAAATCTAACTCTAGAGATCGTGAATCGTCTAGCTAACGCTCCGCATAATGTTGATGCGTTAGCGGGAAAAATCGGGATAGAGCGCAAGACATTTGATGCTAGTGTGGCTATTGGAACCCAAGGTAGTTTCTTAGTGAGCCGTCGCGCTCGCTCCAAAACCGTCTTGCTGAATCCGACATATTTTTCGGAGAATGCTGATGTGTTTGCTGACCACGTAGCTAATTGCGGTGCCAAAGGCGTTGAGAAAACGCTTAAACTTATTCAGTCCGCTCAAGGTTGGCCGCTTTCTCTTATCGAGAAGCAAATGGAAATAGCAGGTACAAAAATTGATGCAGATGATCTGCTGCTGCTGAAGCGTTTGGCTCAGGATGGTGCGATTAAGCCGCCTGCTATCAACACGTCATATGCCGGTCATAGCCAGTTCATTTTTACACCTACACCGAAGTTTGTGAAGGTAAGCCCGCTGAAAAGAGAAATATACGAGCGTGCGCTATCGATTGTTTCGGCGGTACGTCAAGGCCAGTTGCTGCCGAATCGTTTCCGCATTCGTAGCCCGGGTGCAGTTCTTTACAAGCTCAAAACAGAACTTCAACTTAATCCGACGAGCGATTATTCTCAGCAGTATCAAAATTTGGTGCATAACCGTATAGCTACGTTAGAGACCCTTGCGAATGGCTACCGGCAACTTAAAGTGGTTGATACCCCTGAAAACAGAGAGTCCTTGCGTATCGCGTATGATCTTGTACAAGGCGAAACACCTTCAGAGTTGTCGGTTGATCAGGAGGCAATGAACGCTATGTCTGGTAGTCAGGAATATGTTGAGTCATTGCTCAGTTCAAGGCTGATGCGCGATAAAGAAACGATTACGCTTCCAGAAGAGAAGCAATTTGAAATCAGCCAAATTTTGCTAGGAAGTTAAGATGTTAAAAGATCGCGCACAAAAAGCATCCGCGTTAGCTCTCAGCGTTTCTAAACGCTGGCTGCCTCAGTTAGAGGTAGAGATTGAAGCATCGACTCGACTGGAAAAATCAAAATTCTTATTGACAGACATTGATGTGTTGGCGATTGCTCCTTCGCCATTTCAAGGAAGTACCCGTATAATCTTTGACTGTAAGAGCGGGGTTCGAGAGTCGGCGATAGGCAGGGCATTTTGGCTGCGTGGAGTTATGACCAAAGCCCACGCTTCTCAAGGCTTTATCGTGCTTAATGAGAAAGTTGCGATAGAGCACGATCATCGCATCAGCGCAGCGGACTTGTCGGTGTCGTTACTGCATGAATCCGAATTTGAAGACCTTGCTCAGTGTGTTGGTGGAACTATCAACAACGTAGGTTCTGTCGCCGCAGATATTGATGTTTGGGAGAAATTCCTTGCAATTAAATCTAAGTATTCGACACTTGTCGAGTATATCGATTTTTCTCGTTCTAGTTTTTGGATGACTAAAGATGCAGGGGAGCAATGTCGAAAGACCGTTGCGAAACTTCGTGCAATTGCTGCTGAAATGGACCCGTCGAAACCGGAGCATATGGCTATCTTTGGAGATGCGATATGTTTGTTCTTGCTGGCTTTGTCGGAACTCGCAAACAGGCTGTTTCTTGTACTTATTCGCCCGTCTTCACAGGAGCAATTTACTTCGTCACTTCTAGCCCTTCTGTATGGCGGATATGAGAATTTAGATGTGGCACAGAAAATTAGACGGCTCACCCTAGGCGGTGCTCCTGAGGAAGCGATTCCTATTTTTCCTGAAACTAAAAAGTTTGAGCGGTTAGTTAGGGAAATACTGCAAGCCCCGCAGCAAGTACTGTCCGCTTCTTTGTTAGCTCGTGAGATGAGTTTTGCAGTGTTGGCTAGGGAGCGTCATACGCCTTTGCAAGGTCAGATAAATTCGGAGTCACCTTATGCGTCTAAGTTTATCGTAATCGCCGCAGAATATCTGCAACGCGCCGCTCGGTTGCCGCCTGAGTTCGGCCATTTTTATGCGGACTTAGCAATGGATCTTTCGACAAAGTCGATGCGACTCTAGTCTCGGCCAACACGGTTGACGCACTTAAAGGAACAATTATGAGGGCTCTTGAAAACATCAGCCCATCTGAATTCGAACAGCATGTTCGAGACCTGCTCTCTAGCGCAGGGGGCGAATTGTCGGAGTTTTCCGTCTCTAGACTGGAGCATATTGAGGGAGCGGGAGGCGAGTACGAAATAGATGTTATTGCTCGGCTGACTATTTTCGAGGCCGCAGATTTAATTGTTTTGGTCGAATGCAAGCATCACAAAAATCCCATCAAGCGGGATGTGGTGATGGTGCTAGAGTCTAAACTAAGAGATACCAAAGCACATAAAGGAATGATCTTTGCTACTTGTGATTTTCAGTCCGGTGCTTTGGAGTTCGCGCGAACTCACCGGATTGCAACGGTCCGGGTGACAGACGGCGGAATGACTTCGCTAACGAGATCTTTCCCTGCTATCGCGGATATGTCGGATACTGGATTTGCCTCATGGTTCTGTGAGCCAACCGATGAGGGCTTGTACTCGATGCGAGTGCTCGGCGTTGACCAACCTCATGTGCTTAGTAACTGGTTGTCGAGTCAGGACGGCGAGTGCGGCTGACAAGAAGTCTTGGCCACGAAAGCTAAGACTCCTTGTTATTTGGTAGCTAATTATTGGTTACCTTGACATGGAAATTATCTGCGCGCCGCATTTTAGATTTTCTAGATAGTCGGCCCAGCGTTGCATCATTGCGCGGCGCGCTGGGAGGTGACTAGTTCGATTGTAAGCGCGGCCATTTGGGTCTTTTACGGCGTGTGCTAGTTGGTGCTCGATCAAATCCACGCGCTCGCCAAGCACCTCGTCCAAGATCGTTCTAGCCATTGCCCGGAAGCCGTGAGCCGTCATGACCTCCTTGCTGTAGCCTAAGCCTCGTAGTGCGGCATTGACCGTGTTCTCACTCATGCAGCGATCGGTGGTGCGGATGCTTGGGAAAACAAACTTTCCGTGGCCGGACAGGGGGTGTACCGTTCGCAAAGTCTCCAATGCCTGACGTGACAAAGGTACGATATGATCGTGATCCATTTTCATTTTGTGTCCAGGTATTCTCCATTCTGCCGCGTCTAAATCGATCTCTGCCCATTCGGCGGCGCGTAGTTCG
This sequence comes from uncultured Duganella sp., assembly GCA_963515135.1. Lineage (GTDB taxonomy): Bacteria > Pseudomonadota > Gammaproteobacteria > Burkholderiales > Burkholderiaceae_D > Rugamonas. The sequence continues at coordinate 89,181 of CAUPXZ010000012.1, forward strand.
CCGGGGCGCACGAAGACCAGTGGTGAAAGCTTCAATGCGGCAAGAGCGAATGGATGCCCACTGTAGCCGTCAATTGAGCGCAACAAGGCAGCTACCTGCTTCGGCTCTGTAATAGCAGCGTAGTGCCCCCTTTCCGGCGCTGCTAGCGCGCCTTTAAGGTCAGTGGTTACGTCACGCTCCGCGAACCCGCTTGCAACCGCATAGCGAAAGACTTGCCCGCATATTTGTTTCACCCGATGTGCTGAGTCAATCGCGCCACGGCCTTCCACTTTTTGCACCGCTACCAAGATATCGCGAGGTCCGATTGTTGAAATGGGGCGTGCCCCAATGAAGGGGAAAACGTCATGTTTGAGCCAGCCAGTGACTTTTTCTTGTGTACTGGTTGCGCGCTCGTTGGCCGTCTTAGCTAGCCACTGCCTCGCTACAATTTCGAAGGTGTAGGCAGCCGCCGAAATCTTCGTCTTCTTGTCCTCCTGCTTAGCCTGACTAGGATCGATACCATCTGCCAGCAGCTCACGCGCATTCTCTCGTCGCTTGCGTGCCTTGGCTAGGCTGACCGCTGGGTAAACACCGAGTGCTAGTGTCTTTTGTTTGTCTGCGTAACGATAGTTCATGCGCCAGTACTTGCCTGCTGCTTTGACCAACAGGAACATGCCGTGCCCATCGGTGTACTTGTCGCCGGCAGGTGCTCCGCTGTGTTTGACTTGCCGAACGAACGTGTCTGTCAATGCCATAGTGCCTCCGTTGTTGGTACTTATTTTTGAGGTCTCAGAAGTACCAACAAAAATGCCATAAAAATGTTTGGATTTGATGCTACCCGGTTAGATAGCTTTGGACAACAAAAAACCCGCTCCCCTATGAAGGAGGCGGGTTTCTTGGTTTGTATTGGACAGCTTTGAATTTGTTCTTGGTCCCCCCGACTGGAATCGAACCAGTATCCCACGCTTAGGAGGCATGTGCACTATCCATTGTGCTACGGGGAGGACGCGGCGTGATTATAGCCGAGACGGAGGAATTGCTGGGAAGATGATGTTAATCCAGCACACCGCTGACGCCCATGCGCTGATAGAGCGCGGTCAGCGGCAACCACAGTAGCAGGTCGTCGAATTCGCCACCGGGGGCGGGCTCTGCGCCGGGTGGCGTGGCCGGTCGCTGGATGAAGTCATTCACCGCGCTCTCGTTGTAGATTTCATCGATGTTGCTGGTGGTCTCGCTCACCTGCGCCAAACCGGTCGCGCTGACGCCGGGATTGTGGCGGCCGCTTGAAAACACCACGGCCGGCACGCATTGCCGTTGCACCTCGCAAGCCTGTTGTCCGGCGAGGAAATATGTGGCGCCACTCGGCCGGCGGCCAAGCACTCGCTTGTCCGCCACGGCGACGTTTTGCCGCAGTGGCGCTTCGGTGAAGGCGGGCGTCACGCTGTAACGCAACAACTTGGCCCAACTGTCGAGACCGCTGATATTCAGGGTGACCCAGGGAATGAAGCCGGTGCAGTCGGTGGCGCTGGCGCAGGATTGCGCGCTTTCCGTGCCGTTCACCGCCGACTGTGCCGGACGAGGCAGGCGGCCATGCACCAACGCATAGCCCATCAGCGCTTCGCGCGCCTGCGCCATCGCCGCCAGCGTTTCGCGCCGACGGCGGGCATCGGTGCTTTCGCCAAAACCATTGATCAGCAAGGTCGCCGCGCCCATGCTCAGCATCAGCAGTAACAGCAGCAGCGCGGCGCCGTGTTGGGAGCGATGGCTGGCGGACACGATGGCCTCCGGTCGGATCAGCCGTTGCCGCGCGACTCGATTTGCTCCCAGCGCTCCAGCGCGCTCAGCAATTCGGTTTCGATTTCTTCGATGCGCTGGTTGATACGTCGCGCCTCGGCCGCATTTTTCTTGTAGAAGTCAGGGTCGGATAGTTGCAGTGTCAGCGCGCTCTGCTCGTCTTCCAGGCTGGCGATCAGCTTGGGCAGCTCTTCCAGCTCGCGCTGTTCTTTGAAACTCAGTTTTTTTTGCTTGGCGGCCGGCGCTACTACGGCAGCCGGTACGGCGGCGGCCGGCGTGGCCGGTTTGCCCGCAGCGCGTGCCGGCGCCGTGGTGGCACGTACCCGCTCCCAGTCGCTGTAGCCGCCGACGAACTCACGCCACTGGCCGTCGCCCTCGGCCACGATGACCTGGGTGACCACGTTGTCGAGGAAGGTGCGGTCGTGGCTGACCAGGAATACCGTGCCCTGATAATCCTCCAGCAGCTCCTCCAGCAATTCCAGGGTGTCGATGTCGAGGTCATTGGTGGGCTCGTCCAGCACCAGGCAGTTGGCCGGCTTGGCAAACAGGCGCGCCAGCAGCAGTCGGTTGCGTTCGCCGCCCGACAGCGATTTTACTGGCGAACGGGCGCGCTCCGGCGAGAACAGGAAGTCGCTCAGGTAGCTCATTGCGTGCTTGCGCTGGCCGTTGACCTCGACCCAGTCGCTGCCTGGCGCAATGGTGTCGATCAGGCTGGCCTCTTCATTGAGCTGGGTGCGCATCTGGTCGAAGTACGCCACCTGCAGCTTGGTGCCGAGCTTGGCGACGCCGCTGTCCGGTGCCAGTTCGCCCAGGATCATTTTCAGCAGCGTGGTCTTGCCGGCGCCATTGGCGCCGATCAGGCCGACCTTGTCGCCACGCAGGATGGTGCCGGTGAAATGGCTGACGATGGCGCGCTCGCCGTAGTATTTGCTGATGTCGTCGAGTTCGGCGACGATCTTGCCGGAACGCTCGCCGGCGCTGACCTCCAGCTTGACCTGACCCTGCAGATCGCGGCGCGCGGCGCGCTGCAGCCGCAGCGCCTCCAGCCGGCGTACCCGGCCTTCGTCGCGCACCCGGCGCGCCTTGACGCCCTTGCGTATCCACACTTCTTCCTGCGCCAGGAATTTGTCGAACTTGGCGTTTTCCACTTCCTCGTTTTCCAACTGCTCGGCCTTGCGGGTCTGGTAAGTGCTGAAATTGCCAGGGTAGGACAGCAGGCGGCCCCGGTCCAGTTCGATGATGCGGGTGGCCACGTTGTCGAGGAAGGCGCGGTCGTGGGTGATAAACAGCACGCTGCCCTTGAAGTCGAGCAGCAGGCTTTCCAGCCACTTGATCGAACTGAAGTCCAGGTGGTTGGTCGGCTCGTCCAGCAGCAGCACGTCCGGCGCCGACACCAGCGCGCGCGCCAGCGCGACCCGTTTCTGCATGCCGCCCGAGAGCGTCTTCATCAGCATGTCGCCCGCCAGGTTGAGCCGCCCCAGCACGGTTTCCACCTTGTTTTGCAGGCTCCAGGCGTCGGCCGCATCCAGTTTGGTCTGGATCTCGTGCATGCGTTCCATGACGGCGTCGTCATTGCCCTGGCCAAACTGGCCGGTCAGCGCATCGTACTCCTTAAGCAGCGCCGGCAGCTCGCCCATGCCGGCCGCCACCGCGTCGTGCACCGTCATGTCGGGATCGAAGCCCGGTTCCTGCTCGACATAGGCAATCGTCAGCCCCTGCTGCATCACCAGCAGGCCATCGTCCAGCTTGGTACGGCCGGCGATAATTTTCAACAGTGACGATTTGCCAGTGCCGTTGCGGCCGATGAGGCCAATACGCTCGGCGGATTCGAGCGAAAATTCTGCCTGGTCGAGCAGCGGGACATGACCAAAAGCCAATTGTGCGGAGGAAAGAGAGATAACTGCCATATGCTAGAGAGGTGACGCAGCGAAGCGCCGGTATCAGGGGGAAATATGGCATTGTACCGGCAAACCGTTGGTGTGCACTGCAACAATACCGGTGTGGACAGTTAAACTTACTGCAATTACAATGGATGATATTTGAATATTAATTGGGGAAACATGCATTTCTCAGTGTTGGTCGTGCTCCGGCGGCAAGCGCGAGGCCCGCATGGCGCTTGAGCGCGCGGCCTGGCCAAGGATAGCGCCGTTTGCGATCTATATGGGCTTTATCGTGCTGGCCGACCTGCTGACGCAGTTTGGCGTGAGTGCGGCGCAGCAACGCTGGATCTATGGGGTCAAGATCGCCGCCGTGCTGTTGGCGCTGCTGCACTGGCGTGCCCGCTACACCGAGCTGCGGGTCGCTCTGCCCACTGGCCGCAGCATGCTGGAAGCGCTGGCGGCAGGCCTGCTGGTGCTGTGCCTGTGGGTCAACCTGGACGCCGGCTGGATGGTGATCGGCCAGTCGGCCGGTTTCGATCCGACCCGTGACGGCGTGATCGAGTGGCCGCTGGTGCTGATGCGGATTGCCGGCGCGGCGCTGGTGGTGCCGGTGATGGAGGAGCTGTTCTGGCGCTCCTTCCTGATGCGCTGGCTGGCGGGGTCCAGGTTTCTTGATATCAATCCCGCCAACGTCGGGCTGCGTGGTTTTCTGATCACGGCGCTGCTGTTCGGGGTCGAGCACAATCTGTGGCTGGCGGGACTGGTGGCTGGCCTGATTTACGGCTGGTTGTATGCGCGTAGCGGCAATTTATGGTCGCCGGTGATCGCGCATGCGGTGACCAACGGCGCGCTCGGGGTGTGGATTATCTGTACCGCCAACTGGGCTTACTGGTAATATTGTTCACTAATCATCAACTAATCAGAAGAACACATACATGTTGAGTTCCCTTTACGGCGATCTGGGTGCACGTCGTGTCGTGCCCACCAAACCCTTGGCCGCTGCGCTCGGCGTGTGGCTGGGCATGGCCATCGGCGGCGCGGCGCAGGCTGAAATCAGTGACACCATCCACCCCTTTGTCGGCATCACCCGCAGCTATGACGCCAATCTGCTGCGCTATGCCGACAGCGCGCAGGTGCCGGAAGATCAGCGTTCCGACTCGCTGACGCAGACCCAGGCTGGTTTCAACCTGGAGCGGCCGATCGGCCGCCAGAAGCTGACTGGCCAGTTCAAGGTGTCGAAAGTGGCATTTGACCGCTACGACATGCTGGACTACACCGGCCGCGATTTCAACGCCGAACTGGAGTGGCATCTGGGCAACCATCTTGATGGCCGTCTGGGCGGTTCCTATGCGCGTTCGCTGACTTCGTTCAACGATTTTCACGAGGCGGCCCGCAACCTGCAGGTGCAGCACCGCGAGTTCTTTGATGGCGGCTGGCGCTTCCATCCGGACTGGCGCGTGCGCGCCGGCTGGTCGAGCCAGAAGTTCCGCTATGACCTACCGGTGCAGCAGTTTAACAACCGCACCGAGGATGGCCAAAACATCGGACTCGACTACCTGGCCAGCAGCGGCAGCCGCATCGGCTTGCAGATCGGTCGCGCCACCGGCCGTTATGACAACCACTTCCTGACCGGCGGTGTGCCGATCGATGACGGCTACACCCAGGATGAGCTCAAGCTCAACGTGCAGTGGCTGTTCAGCGCTACCTCGCAGTTCCAGATGTTGGCCGGGCGCGTCGACCGCAAGCACAGCTATTTTTCCAAACGCGATTCCAGCGGCTTCAACGGCCGCGCCACCTTCAACTGGTCGATGCTGCGCCGGCTGCGCATGACGGCGACCGCCTGGCGCGAGTATGCGGCGGTCGACAGCAATGAAGTCAGTAACAGCTTCAACAAGGGCGGCAGCCTGAACGCGCAGTGGGAGCTGAGCGGCAAGCTCAACGCCGACCTGACGGCGCGCCGCGAGCGCCGCGACTTCATCGTGATCCCTGGCGTCACCAGCTTCACCAGCATGGATGACGATACCAAGAGCTACAGCGCCGGCCTGAGCTACCAGCCGCTGCCGTCGCTGCGCGTGTCGCTCAGCGGCTTCCGCGATACCCGCACGGGCCGCCAGAGTAACAGCTATCATTCGCACGGCGTCTCCCTCGGTGTGCGCGCTCAATTCTAAGAAGTCGATATATGGTTAACGACATTCCCCTGATTTCCTTTTTTCAGCGAGTACTCGATCCATTAATTATCATGGGGACGCTATTGCTGGCATCGTGGCTGCATGGCGTGCGGTTTGACGGCTATGCGATGGTGTTGATGGTGCTGGCGTTCTTCATCACTTCTGCGGTCTACCAGAACATCGACCCGTACCGCGCCTGGCGCAGCGGCAGGATGCTGGCTTTTGCGCGCGACGCGCTGATCGGCTGGGTCATCACCGCGCTGGTGCTGCTGTTTCTCGGCTCGGCCGCTGGCATGCTGTCGCACTACCACCGGGAGGTGATGCTGACCTGGTTCGTGGCGACCCCGGCCATCATGTTCGGGGCCCACATATTGGCCTACCATCTCGGCGGCGATAGCGAGGAGCGCTCGATCGTGATCGTCGGCGCCAACAGCGTCAGCATCAAGTTCGCAAATAATATCCGCGCCTACAGCCCCATGCCGATGTGCGTGCACGGTTACTTTGACGATCGCGGCGAAGACCGCCGGCCGCCGGACATGCAGCACCCGACGCTGGGTGCCATGGACGATGTGGCCGCCTATGTGCGCAAGCACCAGATCAAGATGATCTTCATCAGTCAGCCGATTTCGGCGCAGCCGCGCATCCGCAAGCTGCTCGATGAGCTGCAGGACACCACCGCCTCGGTGTACTTCCTGCCGGACATCTATGCCTTCGACCTGATGCAGGCGCGCTTTGACAACGTCGCCGGCATGCCGGTGATCGCTATCTGTGAGAGCCCGTTCACCGGCTTCAACCGCTTGGTCAAGCGCGGCAGTGACATTCTGCTGGCGGCGGTGATCCAGCTGCTGCTGCTGCCTCTGATGCTGTTGATTGGCATCGCAGTAAAGCTCAGCTCGCCTGGGCCGATGATTTTCCGCCAGCGCCGCTACGGCCTGTACGGCGAGCAGATCATCGTCTACAAATTCCGCTCGATGCGCGTGACCGAGGATGGCGCCAAGGTGACCCAGGCTACCAAGGACGATGCGCGGGTGACCCCGATCGGCGGCTTCCTGCGCCGCACCTCGCTCGATGAGCTGCCGCAGTTCATCAATGTGCTGCAGGGGCGCATGAGCATCGTCGGGCCGCGCCCGCATGCGGTCGCGCACAACGAGCAGTATCGCAAGCTGATCAAGGGCTATATGTTGCGCCACAAGGTCAAGCCGGGCATCACCGGCTGGGCCCAGGTCAACGGCTTGCGCGGCGAGACCGAAACGCTGGACAAGATGGAGGCGCGCATACGCTACGATCTCGACTATCTGCGCAACTGGTCGCTGTGGCTGGACTTGTGGATTGTCTTGCGCACCGTTACCGTGGTGCTGAAGCGCGAGAACGCGCATTGATACCGGGCTTAGCCGGGCCTTAAGCCCGGCTGCGCTAGCAAAATGTTGATAGGTGCGGGGCGCCGCAGACGTTATAATTGAGTCTATATTTGTTGAGGGTTTGTTAATGTGGGGCGTCGGGCGGCGCGCTGCCGACAGACTGGAAAAATGTGGCCGTTGACAATCGCCGGGGTAGGTTACATACTGCTTTGCGATCAACGGATTTGACATTTTGTTAAATTTTTTTGGGTAATTTCTCATAAGGGAAACGTGTGATGCAAACCAAGTCCGTTCGTTCCAACAACCATTTCCCCGCCCGCGCGGTGCGCCTTGGCGCCGCAGTGATGATTGCGGCGGCCGCGCTGGCGGCCTGTGGCGCGAAAGAGAACAAAAAGCCGGGCCAGGCGGTGGCCAGTGTCAATGGTGACGAGATCACGGTGTTGCAGCTCAACGACGAATTGCAACATGCCAATGTGCAGGCCGGCCAGCAGGCCGCCGCCAGCAAACAGCTGCTGGAGTCGCTGATCGACCGCCAGCTGCTGCAGAGCGCAGCGCTGAAGGAGAACCTCGACCGCGATCCGAAGGTATTGCTGCAGCTGGAGCGCACCAAGTCGCTGCTGCTGGCCCAGGCGTATCTGCAAAAACACATCGGCACCCCGGCCAAGCCGAGCGCCGCCGAGATCCAGGATTACTACGACAAGAACCCGCAGTTCTTCACCGCCCGCAAGCAGCTCGACCTGCGCCAGCTGGTGCTGCCGAGCGCCAGCCTGGACGACAAGGTCAAGGCCGCGATTGACAATGCCAAGACCCTGGACGAGGCCGCCGCGTGGATGGATGCCAACCAGGTCAAGTATGTGCGCAACCAGGTCAGCCGCACCAGTTCGGACTTGCCGGCTGAACTGCTCAGCAAGTTGCTGGCCATGCCGAAGGGGCAGTTGTTCATCGTGCGCGAAGGCGAGCGCAGCCTGTTGATCAGCATTGCCGACATCAAGGACGCGCCATCCGTGTCACTGGAGCAGGCCACGCCGCAGATTGGCCAATTCCTGTTCACCAAGAAAAACAAGGAACTGGCCGAGGCGGAAGTCAAGCGCCTGCGCGCCGCCGCCAAGATCGAATACCTGAATGCGCCGGCGGGCGCCGCGCCTGCGGCGGCATCGGCGCCTGCCCCGGCAGCAGCAGCGCCAGCGCCGGCCGCCGGCCAGGGGGCGCAGGAAGCCAATGAGCGCGGCGTTGCCGGCTTGAAATAATTTTTACGTTACGAGGGCAGTATCATGAAACAACTGTTGCGTTGGGCTGTAGGTGTAATGCTGGCGGCGCTGGTCGGCACGGCCGGAGCGGCCGATGTGCTGCTGGGCGCCGGCGATGTGGTCAAGATGTCGGTGTTTGGCAATCCCGACCTGACGTTGGAGACGCGCGTCAGCGACAGTGGCGCCATCACGGTGCCGCTGATCGGCGCGGTGGCGGTCGGCGGCCTGTCGACCTCGGCTGCCGAGAAGAAGGTCGCCGGCCTGCTGGAGAGCGGCGGCTTTGTCAAGAAGCCGCAGGTCAACCTGCTGGTCACTGTGCTTAACAGCCAGCAGGTGTCGGTGCTGGGCCAGGTGAACCGCCCGGGTCGCTATCCGCTGGAGGGCCGCCGCAGCGTGCTGGAAATGCTGGCCCAGGCCGGCGGCACCGCGCAGGATGGCGCCGAGCAGGTGGTGCTGATCCGCAACCGCGACGGCCGCAGCACGCGCGAAGTGATCGACGTCATCGGCCTGGTGCGCGATGGCGAGCTGGAACGCAATCTCGAAGTCGCCGGCGGCGATGTGCTGTATGTCGAGCGTGCCCCGCGCGTCTACATCTACGGCGAGGTCCAGCGTCCCGGCTCGTTCCGCCTGGAGCGCAACATGACCGTGGTACAGGCGCTGTCGGCCGGCGGCGGCCTGACCGCGCGCGGCACCGAACGCGACATCCGCATCAAGCGGCGCGATGCCAGCGGCAAGCTGGAAGTCGTCAAGGCCAAGCACGACGACCTGCTGCGCAACGACGACGTTGTCTATGTCAGCGAAAGCTGGTTCTGATTGCTCCCGCCACGGGCTTTTATAAGAGAAATTTGCCATGAATCTGTCCCAGTTCCTGCTCATCCTGCGTGCGCGCTACAAGATCATCCTGATCACGCTGCTGATCACGGTGGTCACCACCTTCGTGGTCAGCACCTTGCTGCCCAAGACCTACACGGCCAGCTCCTCGGTGCTGCTGAATGCCCGCGGGGTCGACCCGATTACCGGCCTCAGCATGCCAGGCCAGATGCTGCCCGGTTATATGGCCACCCAGGTCGACATCATCACCAGCAAGAATGTCGCGCTGCGCGTGGTGGACCGCCTGAAGCTGGCCGAGAGCCCGGCCGTGGTGGCCCAGTTTAACGAAGCCACCGGCGGCCGCGGCAGCGTGCGCGACTGGCTGGCTGACCTGCTGCTGCGCAAGATCGAGGCGATGCCCTCCAAGGAAAGCAGCCTGGTCGAGATCAGCTTCAAGGGTTCCGATCCGCAGTTCGTGGCGGCGGTAGCCAACGCCTTTGCCGAGGAGTATCAGCGTCTGAGCATCGTGCTCAAGGTCGACCCGATGAAAAAAGTGTCGCTGTACCTGAATGACCAGGTCAAGCTGCTGCGCGATACGCTGGAAGCGGCCCAGGGCCGGCTCTCCAAGTATCAGCAGGAACATGGCATCGTCAGCGTCGACAACCGCCTGGACGTCGAGTCGGCGCGGCTGAACGACCTGTCGTCGCAACTGGTGGCGGCCCAGAGCCAGCTGATCGAGGCCAGCTCGCGGCGTCAGGTGGCCAGCGGCCAGGCCGGTGAATCGCCGGACGTGGCCAACAACCCGCTGATCCAGAACCTGCGCATGGCGGTCAGCAACGCCGAGGCCAAGTTTGCCGACGTCAGCCAGCGGCTGGACAAGAACCACCCGCAGTACCAGAGCGCCAAGGCCGAGCTGGACAAACTGCGCGGCGAACTGGCCAGCCAGATCAAGGCGACCTCCAACTCGGTCACCAACAGCGAATCCATCATGCGCCAGCGCGAGGGCGAGATCCGCGCCAGCCTGGCCGCGCAAAAAGCCAAGGTGCTGGAACTGAACCGCACCCGTGATGAAATGGGCGTGCTGCTGAAAGACGTCGAAAGTGCCCAGCGCGGCTTTGACGCCGCTTCGCAGCGGTCGTCGCAGACCCGCATCGAGGGCCAGTCGGAGCAGGCCGACATCGCCATCCTCAACCCGGCGGTGGTGCCGCTGCAACCGAGCGGTCCGCGCGTGATGCTGAACACCGCGCTGGCGCTGGTGCTGGGCGCCATGCTGGGCGTGGGCCTGGGTCTGGTGGCCGAGATGCTGGACCGCCGCCTGCGCTCCACCGACGACCTGACTGACGTGCTGGGAATTCCGGTGTTCGGCGTCCTCGACATGCACGTCAAGCGCAAATCGCGCTTTGGCGGTTCGCAGTTGCTGATGTCGCGCCGCCTGCGTTTGAACTAATGAAAGACACTGCCATGAATTCTCCTATGTCGATTCCGACCATGTCGAGCTCCGCCGATTCCAGCATCGGCGGCATCCTGCTGGCCTCAGGCAAGATCACGCCGGAAAGCGCCGAGCGCGTGCTGCGCATGCAAAAAGAACTGGGCATCCGCTTCGGCGAGGCGGCCCAGCGCCTGGGCCTGATCACCGAGGCCGACATCCAGCAGGTACTGGCGCGCCAGTTCGATTACCCGTATCTGCAGGCCGGCGAAAGCAAGTTTTCCGACGAGCTGCTGGCGGCCTATCAGCCGTTCAGTCCGCAGGTCGAGCAACTGCGCGCGGTGCGCAGCCAGCTGATGTTGCGCTGGTTCGCGCGCGGCCGCAAGTCGCTGGCGGTGGTGCAGGTCAATGAAAGCGATGGCGGCAGCATGTTTGCCGCCAACCTGGCGGTGGTGTTCTCGCAACTGGGCGAAAACACGCTGCTGGTCGACGCCAACCTGCGCAAGCCGTCGCAGCACAGCGTGTTCGACCTGCGCCCCGGTCCCGGCCTGTCGGACCTGCTGGCCGGCCGCGCCGACACCTCGGCCGTGACGCGCGTCCCGAATTTCGTCTCGCTGTCGGTGCTTGGCGCCGGCACGCTGCCGCCGAATCCGCAGGAACTGCTGGGGCGTTCGGTGTTCAGCACGCTCAACGCCCAGCTTGAGGCGCAGCACGACGTCACGCTGTACGACGCCGCGCCGTTCGCGCTGGGCGCCGATGCGCTGGCGGTGGCCGCGCGCGCCGGCGGCGTGCTGCTGGTCGGCCGCAAGGACCATACGCTGCTGGCCGATATCAGCACCGTGGCCGACGAAATCCGTCACAGCGGCGCCGAGGTGGTGGGCGCGGTGATGATCGATAAATGATGAGTGCCGTGATGACGAACGTCGCTGCCCTGCACTCGGTGGCTGCCTGGAAGCAGCGGATTTCGGCCTGGTGGCCGGTCCAGCTGGGCCTGTTGATCCTGTACCTGCCGACGCTGCATACGCTGTTCACCGGCATCTGGACCGAGGAAGCCTACGCGCACGGGCCGATCATTCTGGCGCTGTCGGTCTGGCTGCTGCAGCGCCAGTGGGGCGGCATGCAGCAGGCCGCCGCCGGCCAACCGCCGGCCACGCGCGCCGGCTGGACACTGGTGGCGCTGGCGCTGCTGCTGTACATCATTGGCCGCTCGCAGGACATCCTGCTGTTCGAGATGAGTTCGTTCATCGTGATTCTGGCAGGGCTGCTGCTGATGGTGTATGGCGGCGCCGCCTTCCGGCAGCAGTGGTTCCCGTTCTTCTTCATGCTGTTCATGGTGCCGCTGCCGGGCGTGATCGTCGACACCGTCACCATGCCTATGAAAATGGCGGTGTCCTACGCCACCGAGCACCTGTTGTTCTGGGCTGGCTACCCGATCGCCCGCACCGGCGTGGTGCTGCAGATCGGCCAATACCAGCTGATGGTGGCCGACGCCTGTGCCGGCTTGCAGACCCTGCTGACGCTCGAATCGCTCGGCCTGTTCTACCTGAACGTGGTGCGTCACACCTCGGCGTTTCGCAATATCGCGCTGGCGATCCTGATCATTCCGATCTCGTTTACCGCCAATGTGATCCGCGTGATCGCGCTGACGCTGATCACTTATTACTTCGGCGACGCCGCCGGCCAGGGCTTCCTGCACGGCTTTGCCGGCATGGTGCTGTTTGTCAGCGCGCTGGTGCTGATCCTGTCGCTCGACACCTTCCTGCAATTTATTGTGAGCCGGCGCCGTCCGGCCACCCGTGAGGCCGCATGATGAACAAGACTGTACGCAACCTGGTGCTGCTGGCGCTGATGGTGTCGTCCTCCGGTATGGCGGTGGCGCTGCGGCCGACCGCGCGCATCGCCGACATGGGACCGGCCGTCAACCTGGAAACCCTGCTGCCGCGCCAGTTCGGCGACTGGATGGTCGATGAGAAGGTGATCTACCAGCAAGTCAGCCCGGACGTCGACGCCGCCATAGCCAAGATCTACACCCAGGTGCTGACCCGCACCTATGTCAGCAAGTCCGGTTACCGTATCATGCTGAGTGTGCCGTACGGCGCCAACCAGTCGGACGGCCTGGCGGCGCACGACCCGCAAGGCTGCTACCCGGCGCAGGGCTTCCAGATCATGTCCACCAGCAAGGACGTGTTGCAGACCGAGCAGGGTCTGCTGCCGATCCGCCGCATGGAAGCGCGCAGCGGCGCGCGCCACGAAATGGTCAGCTACTGGTTCACCGTCGGCGAGCACGCCGTCAACAGCGATTGGGACCGCAAGAAGCAGCAATTGCACTATGCGTTGCGGCGCGAGATTCCGGACGGCCTGCTGGTGCGGGTGTCGTCGATTGACAATGACAGCGCCGACGCCTACGCGGTGCAACAGGAGTTCATCCAGTCGCTGCTGCGCGTACTGCCGCCCGATGCGCTGGCGCGCGTGGCCGGCCTGGGGCCCAACGCCAATTAAGCGTGGCCGGGCATGCCCGGCCGCCGAGTTAAGGATCGTATCTTGAGAACCCTTTCTACCACCTACCGCCGCCGTTCGACGGGGATCTGGACCTGGGCCTTGCTGCTGTTCGGCGGCCTCGGCCTGGCGCTGGTATTCGGCCTGATCGCCAGCAGCGGCAGTCCGCTGATGGCCGGCGCCGCCGTCGCGTTGATCGTCGGCCCGCTGTTGCTGCTGGTGCCCGAGTTGACCATCTGGGTGCTGCTGGTGGTCGGCCTGGTGCTGGGCGTGCTGTCTGGCAGCCCGAAATTCAGCAAGCTGGCCTGGGGCGTATCTCTGCTGAGCATGCTGCTGCTGCCACCGTCGCTGATCAATATGATGTGGAGCCAGAAGCGCCGTCTGCCGCTGTTCATGAAGCTGGCGGTGCTGTTCCTGGTTTATGCGGTGCTGGTCACTGGCGTCAACTGGTATTCGCTGGGCGAGTTCGTCGCCGGCTTCAAGCGCTACTTCCAGGCCTTCGGCCTGATGCTGGCCTTGAGCCTGATCGTTTTCCCGCCCGAGGCCTATGCGCGCTGGAAAAAATTCCTGCTGGTGGTGGCGCTGCTGCAACTGCCGTTTGCCGCCTTCGAGCTATTCGTTCTGGTGCCGATGCGCGGCGGTCTGGCGCACGGCAGTGAGGCCACCGACGTGGTGGCCGGTACCTTCGGCGCCAACCTCGATGGCGGCAGCCCCAACGCGGTGATGGTTTTGTTTCTGTTCGTTGCGATGGCCTTCCTGCTGGCGCGCTGGCGTGTCGGCCTGTTGAAGACCAGTCGTTTTCTGTTGCTGGCAACTGTTTGCATGGCACCGCTGGGGATGGGGGAATCCAAGATTGCCGTGGTCATGCTGCCATTGGTGGGCCTCAGCCTGCTGCGGAAAGACCTGATGCGCGCGCCGCTGCGCTATCTGCCGGCGCTGTTGGTGATGGTGCTGCTAACCATGCTGCTTGGCTATATCTACGTGGTGGTTATGATGAACAGTACGCCAGCCGAGGTCATCGCCACCTCGATGCGTTACAACATGGGCGACCAGGGCTATTCGGAAGGCATGGTACTGAACCGCTTTACCTCGATGACGTTCTGGTTCTCGCGTCAGGGCGATGATCTGGTCAGCTTCCTCATCGGCAACGGTCTCGGCAGCTCGTTCTCGTCGCTGACCAACAACGGCCACGTGGCGCTGCATTACCTGAACTATGGCATCAACATGACCGCTATTTCCACGCTGCTGTGGGACGTCGGCATGATCGGCTGCCTGCTGTTCATCAGCATCCTGGTGACGGCCTGGTTTGCCGCCGGTCGGCTGCACGATGCCGTCAGCGATCCGGGCGTCAAGGCCGACGCGCTGGCGATTCAGGCCGCCATCGTGTTGTTCGGGCTGAATCTGGTGTACGCCGACTCCATCGTCAATCTGGTCTCGCTGGAAATCATTGTCGCGGTGGTGCTCGGTTACCTGTCGTATCTGATGAACGTGCACGGCTTGCTGCGCACCAAAGTGGTTGCGCAAGCCCCGGTAAGGCGCTATGCCTGATCAACCGGTGCGTCTGCTTTACCTGACTGCCGAAGGCTGGCCCACCCACCGGGCCGACCTGATCGCGCTGTTCGGCAAATACCTGCCGCGCCTCGGCATCCATAGCGACTTGCTGACCGAGCAGTTGCAGGCACCGGCGCCGGCCTGGCCCGGCGGCGAGGCGCTGTTGCGCCAGGCGCCTGGCGGGCGCGCGGCACAGTACATCGTCAAACTATGGCATGGCTTGCGCGGCCTGGCCTGCCTCGATGCGCGCCGCTACGACGCCATCCAGGTACGCGATATGTCGGTCACGGCAGTGGCCGGCCTGCTGACCGCGCGCCTGAAAGGACTGCCTTTTTATTACTGGCTGTCCTACCCGCAATCGGAAGGGCAGATCGACCGCGCGCGCAAGCGTGGCCTGAAGGGCGGCATGCGTTTCTGGTTCCCGCTGCTGCAGGGCCATGTTGGCAAGTGGCTGCTGTATGGCCTGGTGCTGCCGCGTGCCGACCACGTCTTCGTGCAAAGCCGGCAGATGCAGCTGGACCTGGCCGCGCGCGGCGTGCCGATGGAGAAAATGACGCCGGTGCCGATGGGCGTGGATACTGAACTGGCCGGTCCCGAGCAGGTGGTCGCCGCCAGCGATCCGCGCCTGCAAGGGCGGCGCGTACTGGCTTATTTGGGCGTGATGGACCCGCTGCGCCAGATCGATGTGCTGTTCCACATGCTGCTGATCGTGCGCCAGCATTATCCGGATGTACTGCTAGTGCTGGCAGGCGACACCGAGGATGTTGCTCACCGCGCCTGGCTGCAGGCCGAGTTGCAGCGGCTCGACCTGACCAGCCATGTACTGTGGCTGGGCTGGCGGCCTTCAGCCGAAGCCTGGTCCTATGTGCGCGCCGCCGAGATCGGCCTCTCGCCATTCCCGCGCGGCTATCTGCTCGACAGCGCCTCGCCGACCAAGGCGGTCGAGTACATGGGGCTCGGCTTGCCGGTAGTGGTCAACGACAATCCCGACCAGCAGCAGGTGGTGCGCGAAAGTGGCGCCGGCTACTGCGTGCCGCTCGACCCGGCTGCCTTCGCGCAGGCGGTCATCGAACTGCTGGCCCAGCCCGACGCCATGCGTGCCATGGGCCGTAACGGTCGCGACTACGTGCTGCGCCAGCGCGGTTACGACAGCATCGCCGGCAATGTGGCGGCCACCTATCGCCGACTGCTGGCCACACGCGCGGCACGGGAGCAAGCGGTATGAAACGGCTAGCCTTACTGCTGACCGGTGCGCTGCTGCTGCCGGCACAGGCGGCGGACGACTGGCGGCCGCTGCGCGACAATTCGCTGATGGTGGCGCCGGGCAGCGTGCTGGACTTCTCGTCGCTGTTGCCGGCACCGCCGGCACCGGTCAGCGAACGGCTGGTGGTGACGCCGGGCGGCCAGTTGGCGCGCGCCGGCAGCCCGCAACGGCCGCAGCGCTTCCTGATGGCCTCGGCCGGGTTCGATCCGTCGACTGGCGCCTTCCCGGACCGCATGAGCACCGACCTGTACGTCAAGCAGTTGCGCATGCGCGGCTATAACATGGTGCGCCTGCACTTCACCGACCTGTCGCTGATGGTCGGACGCCAGACCGACTTCGATTTCAACCCCACCCAGCTCGACCGCATGCACTACCTGCTGGCGGCGCTGAAGAAGGCCGGCATCTACTACATCGTCGACGGCCTGACCGGCGATACCGGCGCGTATGGCAACAATGGCATGCTGCGCCCGACCAGCCTCAAGCTAAGGGTGTATTACGATCCGGAAGCGCAAGCGCACTGGAAGAAGCTGATCGATAAAGCCTACGGCGCGATCAATCCCTACACCGGCCTAAGCACGCTGGCCGACCCGGCGCTGGCTGGCGTGATCCTGGTCAATGAAGGCGGGCTGGAGTTTGTGACGCGCGGCCGCGTGCCGGACGAACTGCGCGAACCTTTTACCGCCTGGCTGCAGAAAAAATACCAGGGTAACAGTGGGCTGGCCAAGGCATGGAAGAACGAGCTGGCGCCGGCGGAGACGCTGGAGGCGAAATCGGTCGGCTTCCTCAAGCAATCGGCGTGGAACAGCCCGCGCATGGCCGACACCCAGCAGTTCTATGTGGCGCTGCAGAAAACCACGGCTGACTGGATGACCCAGCACCTGCGCCAGCAGGGCTACCAGGGCCTGGTGACCGCCTATGACAATTGGCCATCGCCGGCGGCCCATTTGGCGCGCGCGCAGTTCGACTGGGTCGACCTGCATGCGTATTTCTCCGAACCGAGCAAATTCGTTTCGCCCGGTTCGGTAATGCGCCAGGACAGCATGCTGGGCGACGGCGGCCGCTACATCACCGAGCTGGCGGTCGGCAAGCAACTGGGGCGCGCGTATTCGGTCTCTGAATACGGCCAGGTGTTCTGGAATCGCTACCGGCGCGAAACGGCGCTGGCCCTGCCGGCTTACGCCGCCTTCCAGCAATGGGACGTGATTGCCCAGCACAACGGCGTGGTCACCCTCAGCTATGCCGAGCGCGGCGGGCGAAAAGACCGCATCTATCCTTTCATGGTCGGTCCTGATCCGGTGGCGCGCGCTGGCGAAACCCTGGCGGCGCTGCTGTATTTGCGCGGCGACGTCGCGCCGGCCAAGGCCACGCTGGCGTTCCAACTGACGCCGGCCCACGCCTTCGAGGACAACCCTTTCTACGGCTCGATCGGCACCGACATCGCCAAACTGTCGCTGGTGACCGGCTTTGCACTGGACACCGGTGGCGTCACTGGCCGCTACGACGCGCTGCTCAAGCCCGGCAGCAGCGCCATGCTGCTCAGTGGCAGCAACAAGACGGTTGATGCGCCCGCCAGTGTCACCGAAAAGCTGGGCGCCCTGGCGCGCGATTATGGCGGCAAGCTGGGCGGCAAAGTCGACAACAGCCGTGCGGCCGTGCTGGCGCGCGCCAGCCGCCGCGTCGCGGCGCTGCGCGCGGGCGGCTTGCTGGCCACCGCCAATCTGAGCGACCCGATGCAAGGCGTCTACCAGAGCGATACCGGGCAATTGCTGATGGAAACGCAGCAGCGCCGCTTCAGTGTCACCACGCCGCATACCGAAGGGGTGGTGTTCGATGCCCCCGAGCCGCAGACGCTGCGCCAGTTGCGCGTGCTGGAGGCTGACGGCCCGGCCATGGTGGCGGTGTCGTCGGTCGACGAGCAGCCGCTGGCGTCCAGTCAGCGCATGCTGCTGGTGCTGGCCACCGACGCCCGCAATTCAGGCATGCGTTTCGAGGATGCGGCAGAAACCACATTGCGCGAGCTCGGCAGCGGCCCGGTGCTGCTGCAAAACCGCCGCATCAAGCTGACGCTGGACAACGTCAACGCGGCGCGGCTGAAGGTCTATGCGGTGGACCTGCGCGGCCAGCGCGGCGATCCGATCGCGGTCGCGCGCGATGGCCAGCGCATCAGCTTTACGCTCGATACCGGCGCCCTGACACAAGGACCGACCACTTATTTCGAAATCACCTCCAAGGACTAAGGCCGTATGATAGCCATCGCTTTCCCGCAATTTTATGGCGTGCACGGGATTGCCCGTTATGTCGATTCCTTTCTTGCCAACCTGCCCGCCGGTCATCCGCCGGTGTATCTGGTGACCGGCGACGATTATCAGGCGCCGCGCCACTATACGGGGGTGGAGATCATCCACCTGCCGCTGCGCAGCGGCCGCTTCAGCCTGTTTACCTGGGCCTGGCAGGCGCGCAAGGTGCTGACCGGCCTGCACCGTGAAGGCAAGATCCAGTGGGTCAATTTCCACTTTCCGCCGCTGATTCCCGGCCTGTTCCTGCCGCACCATATACCGATGGTGCTGACCGCCCACACCACCTACCTGGGGATGTCCGGCGGTTACTACCCGGTACGACACTTCGACAGCCAGTGGAAGGGCGCCTCGCTGGCGATCAAGAAGTGGATGGAACGGCGCATCTTCGCCCACAGCGCCAAGGTCATCACGCTGACCGAGCAGGGCCGCCAGGAAGTGCTGGCCTACGGCTACCGCGGACCGGTGACGGTGATCCCGAACGGCGCCGACACCCGCAAGTTCCAGCCCGACGACAGTGTGGCCAAGGACATCGATGTGTTGTTCTCCGGCCGCATCGAGCGCCGCAAGGGCAGCGTGCCGATGGTGCGCTTGTGCCGCCAGCTGGTCGCCGCCAAACCGGACATCCGCATCTGCATCGTTGGCTATGGCGAGGATGATGCCTGGGTGCAGCGCGAGCTGGCGCCGCTGGCGGCGAATGTGAGATTGACCGGCAAGGTGCCGTTCGAGCAGATGGTCAGCTACTACCGGCGCAGCCGGGTCTACGCGGCCACCTCGTATTACGAGGGCTTGCCGGGCACCTGCCTGGAGGCGATGGCGATGCAACTGCCGGCCGTGGTGTGGGATTTCCTGTTCTACCGTGGCCTGGTGATCGAGGGCCAGACCGGCGCGCTGGCCGCCCCCGACGATTTCGACGCCATGCAGGCGAAGATTCTGGCGCTGCTGGCCGACCCGGCCGCCGCTGCCGAGCTGGGCCGTAATGGCCGCGCGTTGCTGGAATCCGACTACAGCTGGACGCTGCTGGCGCGCCAGGTGCTGGCGGTGTTTGAAGGAGCGCGCGCGTGAGCAAACCGCTGCGGGTGATGATGCTGGGCCTGCGCGGTTTTCCCGGTGTGCAGGGCGGAGTGGAGACCCACGCCGAGCAGCTGTGTCCGCGCCTGGTGGCGCTGGGCTGCGAGGTCACGGTGCTGGCGCGCAAGCCTTACCAACTGCCGGACACCGGCCCGCTGTGGCGCGGCGTCAAGTTCGTCTCGCTGTGGGCGCCCCGGTCCAGGGGGCTGGAGGCGATTGCCCACAGCATGCTGGGCGTGCTGTACGCGGCCTGGCGTCGCCCCGACATTCTGCATATCCAGGCCATCGGGCCGGCGATTGTCACGCTGCCGGCACGCCTGCTGGGCCTGCGCGTGGTCGTGACCCACCATGGTCCCGACTACGACCGTCAGAAGTGGGGCGGCTTTGCGCGTTGGGCGTTGCGCACCGGCGAACGCTGGGGCATGCGCCTGTCGCAGGGGCGGATCGTCATCTCGCGTGTGATCGCCGCCATCGTGCGCGACAAGCACGGCCGCGACAGCACGCTGGTGCCGAATGGGGTCACGCTGCCGGCGCTGCCGACCGCCACCGACACGCTGCAGAAGTTCGGCCTGACGGCCGGCAAATATGTGGTACTGGTCAGCCGGCTGGTGCCGGAAAAGCGCCATCTGGACCTCATCGAAGCGTTCGAGCGCGCCGCGCTGCCCGACTGGAAACTGGCGATCGTCGGCGGTTCGGACCACCCGGACGACTACCAGAGCGCGCTGTTACAGCGGGCGGCGCAGTCGCCCTCGGTGGTATGCACCGGCGCCCAGGGCGGCGCCGCGCTGGCCCAGCTGTATGGCCATGCCGGCATGTTTGTACTGCCGTCATCGCACGAGGGCTTGCCGATTGCCTTGCTGGAGGCCTTGTCCTACGGCCTGCCGGTGATCGCCAGCGATATTCCTGCCAACTTGGAAGTTGGTTTGTCGCAAGAGCACTACACTACGCTGGGTGATATCGCGACCCTCGCCGAGCGCATTCGGGTCTTCGCTGCACGGCCCAACACCGACACGTTACGTGAACAGCGGCGCCAGTGGGTAAGCGCCCGTTACGACTGGGACACCATCGCTGCCGACACCTTGCAGGTATATATAAAAGCAACAGGATTGGCGCGTGGGTAAACATGCGTATCCGATATCATTAATATTATGTTAGTTGCGCCAAGTCTACAGATAATTCTCCACTGGTGATCGCCTGGGTTTGCATGTAAACTTGTTTTTATTCGCCGAATTTCGGCCCCCCATCGCACAAACATCAATATCACCGTGATAGTGTTGGTGTGGTTGCTGCGCGGCACTTGCTGCCAAGTCAAAACAGGAGCATCAAATGAAGAAAATCGCATTCCTCTTGCTGGCGGCCTTTCCGCTTGCCGGTTTCGCCCAGGATACCTGGGCGCCGGTCAAGGATGTTTCGCTGCAGGTCAGCGCTGGCAGCATCCTGGACTTCTCGTCGCTGGCACCGGCCAACGTGTCGATCACCAGTCCGCTAATCGTCAAGAACGGCCAGTTTGCCGTGGCCAGCAATCCTAACGTGCCGAAACGCTTCCTGATGGCATCCGCAGGTTTTGATCAGGCCAGCGGCGGTATCCCGTCGCGTGTCAATGCCGATGCATACATCCAGCAGTGGAAGATGCACGGCTATAACATGGTGCGTCTGCACTTTGTCGACGCCATCCTAATGGACAGCCGTGTCAACGACTTCGATTTCAATCTAACCCAACTGGAAAATCTCTACTACCTGCTGGCGCAGATGAAAAAAGCCGGTATCTATTACATTATGGACGTGATTACGTCCGGTAATGGTGGTTATGGCAATATCAGCAAGCGTTGGATTGATTCCAAGTACCTGGGTAAGCGCGTGTTTGTCGATACCGAAGCGCAAGCGCACTGGAAGAAGATGGTCGACAAGCTGTTTAATTCGATTAACCCTTACACTGGCACCACACTATTGAAAGATCCGGCGCTGGCAGGGTTGATCCTGGTTAATGAGGGGGGGACGCTGTTTACCAACCGCTACGGTTTCCCGCCTACTTACACGCCAGTGTTTAATGCCTGGCTAAAAGCCAAGTACGGCACCACGTCGGCGTTGGCCGCAGCTTGGTCTACCGAGCTGAAGTCCACAGAAACCGTTGAGGCCGCGAGCGTGAGTTTGGCGTCAATGTCCGCTGGCTCTGGCAAGCGGATGAGCGACACCTTGCGTTTTCTGACCGAACTGGAGAAGAAAACTGCGGATTGGATGACCGCCTATCTGCGCGGGTACGGCTACAAAGGGCTGGTGACCGCCTATGATGCATGGGTTGCGGCACAGTCCACCGCTTCGCGCGCGCAGTTCGATTGGATCGACATGCACAGCTACTTCGGCGGCGCGCCGAGCAACTTCACTGATCCTGGTTCGGTTGGTAGTCAGGACAGCATGCTGGCTGGCTGGGGCCAGTACATCGTCGACTTGACCGCCAGCCGGGTCTATGGCAAGGCATTTACTGTATCGGAATACGGGCAAGTATTTTGGAATAAATTCCGCCGTGAGACCGGCCTGGCCTTCCCTGCAACTGCTGCGTTCCAGGAGTGGAGCATGATTGCCCAGCACCAGGGTGCTGTCACGTTGAGCTATGCCGAGGGCACTGGTCGCAAGGATCGCATCTATCCATATGTCATCGGTCCGGACCCGATTCTGCGGGCCAGCGAAACGCTGGCAGCCCTGCTGTATTTGCGCGGCGACGTGTCGCCGGCGCGCAACCGCTACGCTCTGAAAATGACTCAAGCCATGGTCGACAAGAGCACGCCATACACCAATGTCAATAACGACGTGCGCCGCGTGAGCATGATCAGTCAATTCGGCATTGACTATGAAGGCACTGCCGCCAACCGCAATCTGTATCATGCGGAGCTGATCCCGGACGACTACCGTCTCAAAGTGCTTTATCGCCCTAGCAGCAACCCCGCCCTGGAGCCGGCTGCGCTGGATAGCCCGTCTGCCACGCTGGCCGCCAAGTCTGCGGCTCAGTCGCCATGGGTGGCGCCGGCCAATTCCAGCAACACCGGCAACTGGGATCTGGATGTGTTTAACAACCGCGTGACCAGCATGCGCAGCGCCGATGTCTCCGCCGCGAATGTGGCTGCTGCGAATGCGGTTGCTGCGAATGCGGCTGCTGCGAGTGCGCCTTACCTGTTTGATAAGGCCAACCTGCGCGAGAACGTGGTGTCCGGGATCTTCCAGAGCGATACCGGTCAGCTGAATGTGGACGCGCCGCGCAAGCGCATGATCGTCAATACGCCGCGTACCGAGGGTGTGGTGTTCGCCACGCCGGAAGCGCTGACCATCAGCAGCCTGCGTGTCAACAGTGCCAGCGGCCCTGCGCTGGTGTCGGTGTCGTCGATGGATGGCCTGCCGGTGGCGCAGAGCAAGCGCATGCTGGTGATCTTCGCCACCGACGCGCGCAATACCAATATGACGTTCTCGGACGCCAACGAAACCACGCTGAAAGATATCGGTACCGGTCCGGTGGTCATCAAGACTGGCGTTATCAACCTGACGTTGAACAACGTCAACGCGGCCGGCCTCAAGGTGTACTCCAACACCCTGAACGGCGTGCGCAAGGACTTGATCGCTTCTACCGTCAGCGGCAATGGGCTGACCTTTACGCTGGATACGTCCAAGTTGTCGCACGGCCCGACCACCTACTTTGAAATCATCAAGCCATAATGGCTGCCTGCCTGGCCGCGTTCTGCGGCCAGGCCTCCTCTCTTCCCGCGCGCTGGCCGCAACTGCATTTTATCCCTCGTAACACAAACGTCATGAACATGGACGTTTGGGCAACATTTCGATTGACCATGCCGAATGTAGCAGCGATACTAACGACATTGACTGGCAGATTGCTGGTCGGGCAATACCAATCATGCTTTGCGTAATCGGATCGCGTCGATCGTGACAACTGGAGCGGGGCGGTTCTCGCTGCCGGTACCCATCGGGACGGCATTGTGAACGCGGCATGGACCTTGTAAGTTCCTGTGTGGCCGGGAGGCCGCTCCCGCTTGGCCGGTGTGGCTGGTCTCCGGCGCGGCTGCGCTGCGCCCTGCCAGCTTGCGTTCGGCGCTGTGCAAAGAGGGGGCGGCGCCCGTCAGGGCGCGCGTGTTTGCTGGGACTGCGGAAATTTACACGGGATAGAAAACAGTATGGAACAGATGGAATTAATTTCTCAGTTGCAAAAACAGGCGGCGGCCGCGCTGGATCGCTTCATCCAGCCGGGCCAGAAGGTGGCTGTCATCGACTTCCCGCACTACGCCAACGCCGGCGACTCATATATCTGGCTGGGCGAGATTGCTTATCTACAGCAGCGTGGCGCCAGCATTGAGTATATCTGCTGGCATGAGGCCTTTGACGCAGCCTTGATCAAGCGCGTGATCGGCGCTGACGGCGTGGTGCTGTTCCAAGGCGGTGGCAACTTCGGCGACCGCTGGCCCGAGCCGCATCGCTTGCGGCTCAAGGCATTGCGCGAGCTTAAAGGCTGCCGCATGGTGCAGTTCCCGCAGACGGTGCGCTTCGACGATCCGGCCAATATCGCCGAGACCCAGCAGGCCATCATCGAACACGGCCAGTTTGTGCTGCTGACCCGCGACCACGCATCGGACCGCCTGGCGCGCGAGTACTTCGGCGACAGTTGCCAGATCCAGCTTTCGCCAGACATGGCCTTCTTCATCGGCGCGCTGGCGCCGCAGCGGCCGCAGGCCGACGGCTTCGTGCTAGCGCGCACCGACATCGAGGCGGCCGGCGCTGGCGCGGTGCGCCACCTGCCGCTGTCGCGCCTGCCGGGACGCTGGCTCAGCGACGACTGGCTGGCCTCCGACTGGTTCGAGCAAAAGCTGTCCAACCAGCTGTGCAAGTTCAACAGCCGCTGGAACCGTCATGCGATGGGCCGCAAACTGATGGTCGGCCTGGCCAATATGACGGCGCAGGCGCGCCTGAACCGCGGCATCCGCCTGCTGTCGCAGGGCAAGGTAGTGCTCACCGACCGCCTGCACGCGCACATCCTGTGCCTGCTGCTGAACAAGCCGCACGTGGTGCTGGACAACGACTACGGCAAAATTTCCACCTTCCACCAGGCCTGGACCTATCCGTCCGACAAGGCGGTGTTCGCGCGCGATTTCGACGACGCGGTGGCCAAGGTGGGCCAGTTGGAAGCGGCTGCGGTGGCGTGATGGGGGCACCTGCGCATATTGTCATCGCGACCTGGTTTTACGAGGGGCAACCCGGCTACCTGGACTTCAAGTACCGCATCAAGGCGCTGGCCGAGCGCTACCGGGTGACCCTGTTGCTGCGCAATGCCTTCTTTGAAAAAGAATTTGCCGACCTGCCGCTGACCACCCGCGTGTTCAGTACCGAGGGCACCAGCGTCAAGGAGCAGTTGCGCTTCATGCGCGACTGCGCGCGCTTCTGTCGCAGCCAGCCGACCGACCTGGTGCTGCTGCTGGGCTCGCAACTGGCGATCACCGCCTATTGGCTCAAGGGCTTGCCGACGTTGCTGTACTGGAACGAGCATCCAACCCATTTCTTCTTCCCCGACTACCGCCATCCGCTCAAACGCCTGGTCTCTCGCCTGCTGCTGCGCTGGAACTATGCTGCTGCCAACCGGGTCAACAAAGTGATGCCGATCGGCGAGGCCCACCTGGAAGACTTGCTGCAGCATGGCGTTGACCCGCAACGCGCCGAGCTGATCTATATGGGGGTCGAAGACCGCTTCGGCTTCCTGGCCGAGGTCAACCGCACGGCGGCGCTGCGGCTGGTGTACACCGGCACCGTGATGCGCGAGCGTGGCCGCGACGTCATGCTGGAAGGTCTGGCGCTGGCGCGCCAGCAGGGCCATGAGGTCACGCTGACCATCGTCGGCGCTGACGACGAGCAACTGGCGTATTGCCGCCAGCGCGCCGCCGAGCTGGGCATCGCCGCGCAGGTGCAGGTGGTCGGACGCGTGCCGGGTAGCGAGATCCCGCGCTACCTGGCCGCCGCCGATGTCGGCATCTGCATCTGGGAAGACCGCATCTGGTGGCGCTTCAACCCGCCGACCAAGCTGTTCGAGTACCTGGTAGCCGGGCTGCCGGTGCTGGGCAGCCGTATCCGCACCCATTCCGACTATGTAAGCGAGGGCAGCAACGGCTGGATCTTCGACTACGACGCTGCCGCCTTCGCGGCCGCCATCGGCAAGGTGGCCGCTCAGCGTGCGCAACTGCCGGCGGTGTCGCAGGCGGCGCATGTGTCGGGCAAAAAATACCTGTGGTCGGCGTTGGCGCCGCAGTTTCTCGGCCTGGTCGACCGCACCCTGACTGAACAAAAAGGAGTCTCATCATGAAAATACTGGTCACCGGCGGCATGGGCTATATTGGCTCCCACACTTGCATCGAACTGAGCAATGCAGGCCACGAGGTGGTGATTTTCGATAACCTGTGCAACGCCAAGGCCACGGTGCAGCAGCGCATCGAGCAGATCACCGGCCGCCGCTATACCTTCGTCGAAGGCGACGTGCGCGACCGCGCCGCGCTGACGCGCCTGTTTACCGAGCACCAGATCGACGCCGTCATCCATTTCGCCGGCCTGAAGGCGGTGGGCGAGTCGGTCGCCCAGCCGCTGCGCTATTACGACAACAATGTCAGCGGCACCGTGGCGCTGCTGGAAACCATGGCCAGCTTCGGCGTCAAGTCGATCGTGTTCAGCTCCTCGGCCACGGTGTACGGCGACCCGGCCTCGGTGCCCATCCTTGAAGACTTTCCCCTGGGCGCAACCAACCCCTATGGCCGCAGCAAGCTGATGGTGGAAGAACTGCTGCGCGATCTCGCCCGCTCGGACGCCAGCTGGCGCATCGCGCTGCTGCGTTACTTCAACCCGGTGGGCGCGCACGAAAGCGGCCTGATCGGGGAAGACCCGAACGGCATTCCCAACAACCTGCTGCCGTTCGTGGCGCAGGTGGCGGTGGGCCGCCGCCCGCAGCTGTCGGTCTACGGCGACGACTACCCGACCCCCGACGGCACCGGCGTGCGCGACTATATCCACGTGGTCGATCTGGCGCTGGGCCACGTCAAGACCATCGACAAGCTGCTGCAGGGACCGGGCGTGTACACCTATAACCTGGGCACCGGCCGCGGTTACAGCGTGCTGGACATGGTGCGCGCCTTCGAGGCCGCCAGCGGCCGCAAGGTGCCATACCAGATCGTCGACCGCCGGCCGGGCGACATCGCCGCCTGCTACGCCGACGCGGCGCTGGCCCAGCGCGAGCTGGGCTGGACCGCCCAGCGGGATATCCACCAGATGTGCGCCGATTCCTGGCGCTGGCAATCGCACGTCGGCTGAGCCGGCATGACCTTGAACTGAACGAGAGGCTGTAATGCAAAAAGAAAATATCAGTAGTGGTGCGCCGCAGATTGCCGTGGTGTTGCCAGCCTACAATGAAGAGTTGACCATCGCCGAGACCATCCGCGACTTCGCCACGCACCTGCCGGAGGCGCAGATCTACGTCATCAACAACAACTCCAAGGACCAGACCGGCCGCATCGCGCGCGAGCAACTGGCCAGCCTGGGGCGCCAGGGCGGCGTCATCGACGAGCTGCGCCAAGGCAAGGGCAACGCGCTGCGCCGCGCCTTCCACAGCATCGACGCCGATGTCTACGTGCTGGCCGACGCCGACATGACCTATCCGGCCAGCCGCGCGCGCGACCTGATCGTGCCGATCGTGGAAAACCGCGCCGACATGGTGGTCGGCGACCGCCACTCGGGCGGCCACTACGCCAAGGAAAATACCCGTTCGCTGCACGGCTTCGGCAATGCGCTGGTGCAGCGCGCAGTCAATATGCTGTTCGGTGCCAAGCTGGTTGACATCATGAGCGGCTACCGCGTGTTTAGCCGCGCCTTCGTCAAGAGCTACCCGATCCTGGTCGAGGGCTTCCAGATCGAGACCGACATGACTTTGCACGCGCTGCACAAGCGCTTCCGCATCGTCGAGATCCCGGTCGAGTACAAAGACCGGCCGGCCGGCTCGTTCTCCAAGCTCAACACGCTGTCGGACGGCGCCAAGGTGCTGTTCACGATTGCCCAGATCCTGCGCTACTACCGTCCGCTGATGTTCTTCGGCTCGCTGGCGATCCTGGCCGGCGTGCTGGGCCTGCTGTCGGCGGTACCGGTGCTGAATGACTGGTTCTCCTACCGCTACATCTACCACGTGCCGCTGGCGGTGCTGGCCGCCAGCCTGGAGATCGTTGCCATCTTGCTGCTTGCGATCGGCCTGATCCTCGATTCGCTGACCCACCAGCAGCGCCTGCAATTCGAGCGCAGCTTGCTGGCCGGCACCGATGCTTATCGCAGTTAAGGCCGGGACGCTGACTTGATGTTGCTGAATTTCTGGACCACGCGCACCCCGCGCCAGCGCAGCATGCTGCTGGCCGCTGCCGCGCTGCTGCTGATGCTGGCCAATCTGGCCCTGCATTACCCGGGCACGATGAATAATGACAGCTGGCTGCAGTACGGCGAGGTAAAATCCGGCCTCTACACTGACTGGCACCCACCCATCATGGCGCTGGTGTGGTCGTGGCTGAGTCATCTGGTACGCGGACCGGCGCCGATGCTGGTGTTGCACCTGGCCCTGCACTGGCTGGGCTTTGCTTTGCTGGCTGATGGCCTGGCGCGCAGCGGTCGCGCGCGCGCGGCGTGGCTGGTGGTGTTGGCCGGCGCCTTTCCGGTGCTGATGTTCTACAACGGCGGCATTTGGAAAGATGTTGGCATGGGATCGGCCTTGATTGCCGGCTTTGGCCTGGCCGCCTGGTACCGGCTGCAGGCGCGCCGGCTGCCGCTGGCTGCCGCGCTGGCGGTGGTATTGTTGCTGGCTTACGGTACGCTGGTGCGCACTAATGCGGTGTTTGCGCTGGGGCCGTTGCTGCTGTTCCTGTGGTTTGACCGGCCGCAACGCAAGCTATTGGCTACCGTGGCGTGGTCGGCGCTGGTGACAGTGTTGGCGCTCGCGCTGTCCGGCTTCATCAATCATCAGGTGATCGGCGCCCGCAATACCGGCGCGGTCAGTTCGCTGCTGCTGTTCGACATGGCGGGCATCGCACGCCAGTCCGGCGATGTCGGCGTGCTGCCGCCGGTTGCCGGCCTTAGCCTGGACGATGTGCAGCGCTGTTACACGCCGTATTTCTGGGATACCTTTAGCCCATGGGGTTATTGCCGCGAAGTGTCGGAACGGCTCGGGCCGGCCGATTCGGCGCCGCGCGCGGAACTTGGGCGGCAGTGGGTGCATGCTTTGCAGACTCATCCGCTGGCCTACCTCGACCACCGTCTGCGCGTGTTCAATTCCGAGATGTTTTTCATGGTGCCGGCCCGTCATTGCCGCTACGCGCCTGGCTGCGGCGTCGAGCAGCCGTGGCTTGGGCCCTGGAGCCGTGCCGACGCGGCCGAGACCGCACGCGAGGTGCGGAGTGACTACGTGAAGAAGAACTTCGCTAGCTGGCCGGTGTTCTGGCTGGCCCTCGGCGTGGCGTTCTGGCTGCTGGCGCGCGATGCGCGCAGCACAGTCGGCGGGCGTGCTGGGCTGGCGCTGCTGGTGTCGGCAGAGCTGTATCTATTGGCTTACGCCGTGGTGGGGGTTGCCTCGGACGTACGTTACGCTTACTGGGCCATTCTGGCGCTTCTGTTGTCGGGGCTGTTGTTGGCGCCCGCCATGTGGCCAACTCTGCGCGCGCGCCAGCCAGTCGCTTGGGGTGCTGCCACGCTGCTGGCGGGGGTATTGCTGGTGGGCTATGCTGCACGACTCGGCGATTTTCGCGGCCTGTTATGAAATACACCGGCACGGTGGGGCCAACGCGGCGTGCCGTGTGAGATGGATCGATTATGATGCCGCAAGACCAAAAATAATTTAGGAGTTAATGCATGAAAGCGATGATACTTGCTGCAGGCAAGGGAACCCGGGTACGGCCGCTAACTTATGATTTGCCCAAGCCGATGATCCCTTTGCTGGGCAAGCCGGTGATGGCTTACCTGATCGAGCATCTGGAAAAGTACGGCATTAATGAAATCATGGTCAACGTGGCGTATCTCCACGAAAAGATTGAAGATTACTTCGGTGAAGGCCACCAGTATGGTGTGCAGATCGGCTACTCGTTCGAGGGCTATACCACCGACAATGGCGAAGTCGTGCCGCAACCGGTTGGCTCAGCCGGCGGCATGAAGAAGATCCAGGAATTCGGCGGCTTCTTCGACGAAACCACCATCGTTCTGTGCGGCGACGCACTGATCGACCTCGACATCAAGTCGGCGCTGTTCGAGCACAAGCGCAAGGGCGCGATTGCCTCGGTGGTCACCAAGGAAGTGCCGTGGGACAAAGTGTCGAGCTATGGGGTGGTGGTTACCGAGGCCGACGGCCGCATCAAGTCGTTCCAGGAAAAACCGTCGCAAGAAGAGGCGCTGTCGAACTTCGCCAGTACCGGCATCTACATCTTCGAGCCGGAAGCGCTGGCACTGATCCCGCCGAATACCACTTTCGACATCGGTTCCGACCTGTTCCCGCTGCTGGTGGAAAAGGGCTTGCCGTTCTACGCCCAGACCCGGCCGTTCAACTGGATCGACATCGGTACCGTCAGCGACTACTGGGAGGTGTGCCAGAATGTGCTGATGGGCGAGGTGGCGCACCTGGACGTGCCGGGCATCCAGATCAACGACGGCCTGTGGGTCGGCCTGAACACCAGCATCGACTGGACCGACACCCGTATCGAAGGGCCGGTGTACATCGGCTCCGGCGTGCGGATCGAGGCCGGCACCACCATCATCGGCCCGACCTGGATCGGCCACGGCAGCCATATCTGCAAAGGCGCCACGGTCGAGCGCAGCATCCTGTTCGAATACACCCGCATCCTGCCGTCCGTCGAGATCAGCGAAATGATCGTGTTCAAGGAGTACAGTGTCAACCGTGATGGCGAAATGAAGCACATTTCCGATTACGACCCGGATGCCTGGGCCAACGCGCGTGACCGCCGCAACAAGCGCCGTGGCGTTAAGGACGGCGCAGCCGCCAAGTAAGGCGGCGAATACACCATGGCGACCCCGAGGTCGCCATTTTTTTAGCGCAGCAAGTGCGGCACCAGAAGGTTTTTCACCACGTAGGCCGAGCCTTCCTCCGACAGGTGTCCATAGTCTACCAGCAGCAGGTCGCCGGCCGGCGATACGCGCGCAAGGCATGACTCGGCGCGGCAAAGTTGATCAATCACCGATATGAAAGTGACGCCGCTGCCTTCAAGCAACGCCCGCATCCTGCCGTTGGTATGCATGATGCCATGGTCTAGTGCTGCGTCCTCGATATAGGGTTGTTGGTCGTGCCAGTGGCGGTTGACGATCACGATCGGCAGCGACGGCTGCCATTGTGGCACCGGCCCAAGCAGGATTACCTGCCGCACTCCCGCAGCCTTGAGCGCCGCGCCGATTTCGCGCCAGTCGGTTTTCTCATGGTCGCGCTGCTGCGCCATGACCACGGTGGTCGGGTGCAGTTCGGTAATCTTCTTCATCGCAAACTGGTTGGCATATTTGCATGCTGCCGCGAACAGGCCTTTCTGCTTGACGTCGTCGTGCAGACTCGGTCGGCAACCGGCCGACGTCACCTGATAGAACGGTGTGCCGGTGGGAAGCTGCGCGCGCAGGCCGAACGACAACGCTTCGGCGTGCGAGTCACCCCACAGGAAGACGCCACCATCACCTTGTTTGGTAGTGCAGACCGGATCAGTGTCCGGCTTGCCGGTGCGCGACAACACATCCACCACATTGCATTTGTCGATCCAGTGCGAGACAGTCAGATGTTTGTATTTTTCGCCGTAGGTGGCGACAAAGCTGGCCCGGTCCGACACGCTGACCGGGCGGTAGGTGCCGATCACCCCCTGGCTGAGCGTCACGCCTAGTCCCAGCGCCAGCAGTGCGGTGGCCGAACCCGCCCATGCAGCGGACCAACGCGGTTGCGTCAGGGTACGCATCGGCTGTTCCACCCAACGGTAGGACGCCTGCGCGGCGGCCAGTGAGGCGGCGATGCCGGCCACTTGCCATGCCGGCTCGGTTAGCACCCCGCTGTAAGCCAGCAGCACGACGATCGGCCAGTGCCAGATATACAGAGAATATGAGATATTGCCCAGCCACTGGAACAGGCGGTTGTTGGTTAGCACCGATTGCTGGCGATTGGCCTGGATGACCAGAAAGGCGCCGGCCACCGGCAGTAGCGCCAGCGAGCCCGGCCATGGATTAATCTCCGACATGAACGCATAGCTGAGCGCGATCAGGGCCACGCCCAGTACCTCGATCACACGTGCCTGCGGCGCTTGCAACCGTAGCGGGAACAGCAGCGCCAGCCCCCCCATCATCATTTCCCATGCGCGGGTCGGCAGCAGGAAGAATGCGCCATCGGGAAAATGCTTGGTGGCGTACACTGACAGCGCGAACGACGCCACCGTGCCGGCCAGGATCACCCAGCGCAGACTGCGTTGCCCAAGCAGTTTGCGCACCGCCATCAGCACCAGCGGATAAATAATGTAGAACTGCCATTCGACCGATAGCGACCAAGTGTGCAGCAACCACTTTTCGTGGGCACCGGCGGCGAAATAACCAGCCTCCTTCCAGTACACCATATTCGACACAAAGCCGACACTGCCAGCGACGTGCTTGCCGAGTGCCAGATATTCCGGCGGTAGCAGGAAGAACCAGCCAAGCACCAGCAGCACCAGGCAGGGCGTCAGCAGGGCGGGGATGATGCGCCGTCCGCGCGCCAGATAAAACTGGAATACCCGGAATTTATGTTGGTCCAGGCCGCGGTAAATGATGGAGGTCATCAAGTAGCCGGAGATGACGAAAAATACGTCGACCCCTGCAAAGCCGCCGGGTAGCACCGCCGCGTTGAAGTGAAAAAGAATCACGGCCAGTACCGCCCATGCTCTTAGCCCGTTGATATCGCTTCTAAAATCCATCTTACCTTCCAGTTGTCTGATAGCAAACGATTATGCCTGTGTCTACGCAAGCGAGGCAAACAATTGATCAGTCCTCTGGCGTCGCCACAGCCGTCGGCGGCGCCGGCAGTGTTATTTCGCATTGCAGCAAGCATTTCCGTTAATGATGCTGGATGCTATGGCTGGCATATCGCTACCCGCACACAGTTAAAGTAAAAACGCCAGCGCATCGTTGTAAATATTGTACAATAGCCAAGTGCTGCGGTGCGGCATAAAGTTTGTACGCCAAGTTGGCCAGGAGCCGCAGGCGAGGACGACATAACCCATCTATATTCAGGAGTTCATCGATGAAAGCCATGATTCTGGCCGCAGGTAAAGGTACCCGAGTTCGTCCGCTAACTTATGATTTGCCCAAACCCATGATCCCGCTGCTCGGCAAGCCGGTGATGGCTTACCTGATCGAGCATCTGGAAAAGTACGGCATCAAAGAAATCATGGTCAACGTCGCGTACCTGCACGAAAAGATCGAGGATTACTTCGGCGAAGGCCACCAGTATGGCGTGCAGATCGGCTACTCGTTCGAGGGCTACACCAATGACAAGGGCGAAGTGGTGCCGCAGCCGATCGGCTCGGCTGGCGGCATGAAGAAGATCCAGGAATTCGGCGGCTTCTTCGACGACACCACCATTGTGCTGTGCGGCGACGCACTGATCGACCTCGACATCAAGTCGGCGCTGTTCGAGCACAAGCGCAAGGGCGCGATTGCCTCGGTGGTCACCAAGGAAGTGCCGTGGGACAAAGTGTCGAGCTATGGGGTGGTGGTTACCGAGGCCGACGGCCGCATCAAGTCGTTCCAGGAAAAACCGTCGCAAGAAGAGGCGCTGTCGAACTTCGCCAGTACCGGCATCTACATCTTCGAGCCGGAAGCGCTGGCACTGATCCCGCCGAATACCACTTTCGACATCGGTTCCGACCTGTTCCCGCTGCTGGTGGAAAAGGGCTTGCCGTTCTACGCCCAGACCCGGCCGTTCAACTGGATCGACATCGGTACCGTCAGCGACTACTGGGAGGTGTGCCAGAATGTGCTGATGGGCGAGGTGGCGCACCTGGACGTGCCGGGCATCCAGATCAACGACGGCCTGTGGGTCGGCCTGAACACCAGCATCGACTGGACCGACACCCATATCGAGGGGCCGGTGTACATCGGCTCCGGCGTGCGGATCGAGGCCGGCACCACCATCACCGGCCCGGCCTGGATCGGCCACGGCAGCCATATTTGCCATGGCGCCAAGATCGTGCGCAGCGTATTATTCGAATATACTCGGGTGTTACCGAATGTTTCTTTAGAAGAAATTATCGTGTTCAAGGATTATAGTGTCGACCGTGCCGGGGTGATGAAACATGTATCCGAATTGCCGGTGGACGCCTGGTCCAATGCCCGCGACCGCCGTAACAAGCGCCGCACCTCGGAAGTTACTGATTTAACAGCACTTATTGAAAAGAGACGTATTGCATGAAGATTTATCCGATCATCTTGTCAGGCGGCGCGGGGACGCGCCTGTGGCCTTTATCGCGCGCCGTATTGCCCAAGCAACTGTTGCCGGTGGTGGGTGAGCGCACAATGCTGCAGGATACCGCGTTGCGTATGACCGGACGATCGGAATGGGCGCCGCCGTTGGTGGTCTGCGGCAATGATCACCGCTTCCTGGTGGCGGAGCAGCTGCGCGACATCGGCATTACTCCACTGGCCATCCTGCTGGAGCCGGTGGGGCGCAATACCGCGCCGGCAGTGGCTGCGGCCGCGCACTTCCTGGCGGCGCGCGACCCTGAGGCGGTGATGCTGGTGCTGCCGGCCGATCACGCCATCAACGACGTGGATGCCTTTTACGCTGCAGTCGACCACGCCTCGGCGCTGGTGCCGTCCGGTGCGCTGGCGACCTTCGGCATCGTGCCGACCGGCCCGGAAACGGGATACGGCTACATCCGCAGCGGCGCTGCAGCTGATGCCCCGCAGTGCTACAAGGTCGACAGCTTTGTCGAAAAACCCGATCGGGCCACGGCCGAAGGTTTTGTCGCAGCCGGCAATTATTACTGGAACAGCGGCATGTTCCTGTTCCGCGCGGCCAGCTATCTGAATGAGCTGCGCGTGCTGCAGCCAGCCATGGCGGCCGCCACCGAACAGGCGGTGAAAGAGGGCTATACCGACCTCGATTTCTGCCGTCTGCAGGAAGCCGCCTTCAGCGCTTGCCCGTCCGATTCGATCGACTATGCCGTCATGGAACATACCCGGCATGCCGTCGTGGTGCCGGCCGATATCGGCTGGAGCGACGTTGGCTCGTGGTCGGCGTTGTGGGAAGTGCAGCCTAAGGATGAGCAGGGCAACGCAGTCCGCGGCGACGTCTTCCTGGACGGCGTGAGCGGCTCGCTGGTGCGCGCCGAAAGCCGCATCGTGGCGGTGGTCGGTGTGCAGGATCTGGTGGTGGTGGAAACCGCCGACGCGGTGCTGGTGGCGCACAAGGACCAGGTGCAGCGCGTCAAGGATGTGGTGCAGCATCTGAAAGCCAAGGAACGTACCGAGCACTTGCACCACACCAAGGTGTACCGTCCTTGGGGCTGCTATGAAGGCATCGATATCGGCGAGCGCTTCCAGGTCAAACGCATCACCGTCAACCCCGGCGGCAAGCTGTCGCTGCAGATGCACCACCACCGTGCCGAGCATTGGATCGTGGTCAGCGGCACCGCGCGTGTCACTTGCGGCGATACGGTCACGCTGCTGACCGAAAACGAGTCGACCTATATTCCGATCGGCACCACGCACCGACTGGAAAATCCGGGCAAGCTGCCACTGCACCTGATCGAAGTCCAGTCCGGCAGTTACCTGGGCGAGGACGATATCGTGCGCATCGAAGACGTGTATCAGCGCACCTGACAACGGTATAATCAAACGGAGGCCATGGCCTCCGTTTATTTTATCCACTCACGATTATCCGCTTTGCGAATCTTTCTATTTCTGCTGGTTGCCACGCTGGGCGTGATGGCACAAGTGCGTGCCCAAACGATCCATCCCGCAGGCTTGAGCGCGGCCCAGTTGGCGGTGGTGGTCAATGATGACGAGCCCAACAGCGTTGAGATCGCCGAATACTACCGCAAGGCGCGCGGCATCCCGGCCGCCAACATGGTGCATGTGAAAATCCCGCACCGGCCGCGCAAGCTGGACGCCGAACAGTTCGAGGCGCTGAAGGCGCAGATCGACGCCAGGCTGGGGCCCGAGATCCAGGCGGTGTTGATGGTCTGGACGGCGCCATATGCCGTGGAGTGCAATGCGTTGACGGCGGCCTATACCATGGGCCTGGACAGCAGCCTGTGCACCAACTCCTGCAACCCCAGCAAGCCCAGCCCTTACTTCAACGCCGCCTCGCGCCAGCCGATGTCCGATTTCAAGCTGCGCATCTCGATGCAGTTGCCGACTGAGTCGGTGGCCGCCAGCAAGGCCTTGATCGACCGCGGCGTGCTGAGCGGATTCCGTACTCCGATCGCCAGCGCTTATTTCCTGCAGACCAGTGATGTCGCCCGCAGCAGCCGGGCGCGCT
Source organism: uncultured Duganella sp. (assembly GCA_963515135.1). GTDB lineage: Bacteria > Pseudomonadota > Gammaproteobacteria > Burkholderiales > Burkholderiaceae_D > Rugamonas. The sequence continues at coordinate 125,062 of CAUPXZ010000012.1, forward strand.
TTTTCCCGCGGGCAGGCTCCGTGCCGGCAAAAAAACTTGCCATCAAGACGATGCGTGCCGACAGCCTTGAAAATGTCGGCGACATCATCGTCTACCAGACCGGCCGCGACTTCGTGCCCAAGCTGGACACGCTGACGTTTTTGCCGGGCGCCTTGGCCGATCATCTGACTTCGGTGGGCGGCGATCTGCTGGGCAATGCCCAGATGAGCAGCCTGAAATGGCTGGATGCAGGCGCTACCGCCAGCTATGGCACGGTGAGTGAGCCGTGCAACCATTGGCAGAAATTCCCACAGTCCACCGTCCTGCTGAGCAACTACCTGCGCGGCAACACCGCCATCGAAGCGTACTGGAAAAGCGTGGCCTGGCCGGCGCAGGGCGTGTTCATCGGTGAACCGCTGGCCGCGCCCTATCGGAACTAGGGCGATTGGGGCGGCGGTATCGCACCAGGCAAATCACCATGCCCAGCCGCATTAATGTATAGCTTGCGGGGGCCGCGCCAAATTCCGACCATCACTTGGATGGGGCGGGGCGCTGCAACAGCGCTTTGGCAGTGAGCGCAAATACAAAACAGACATAGGGCCGCCTCCAATGGCGAGGTAGACGAATGACAGCATCCAGGGTTTAGCTGTGCTGCCACGTCCAGGTAATGAATCTGGTGCCATATTTGTTGTTTATGTGAAAATTAAAATGATTTTTGTCTTATTTTCATTTATATTCTCATATTGACAATATCGCGATCAAAAACTTAATCGAGGTTCTGTCATGTGTGGCGCTGAAGCGCACACAAATTGAGCGCTGCCCCGTTCCTCACCACAATTAATAGAAATCAAAGGAATCAGTGATGAAAATGAAAAAGAATTTGATCGCGCTGCTCGCTGGCTTGGCATTGACCGGTGCAGCCTATGCGGACACGACAATAACCAATTCGACTCCTTGGGATGGCAGCACCTCGATCTCACCGTGGGGTGTTCCGGACACGGCAACCTATGGACAGACCTTCACCACGGGGGGCGTTGATACTGTGCTGAATTCATTCAGCTTCTACCTGCGTAGCGTCAATGTTACATATAAGGCATACGTCGCCGAATGGGATGGCAGCAAGGCATCCAGCATTGTATGGGCCAGCGATGTCGAGAGTGCCAATTTCGGTGGCAGCGGCTTTCAACAAGTTGACACCAATACAGGCAATCTTCAACTGAAAGCGGATACCCAGTATGTGGCGTTCTTCAGTACCTCTGGATTACAGTCTGGCTTCGGTGGGACCAGTAGCTGGGGCTATACTGGCGACACGATTAGTGGCGGCAACCTCGTGTTCTTTAATAATGGCGATGATGCGGGCGCATTGACCACTGCAGTGTGGGATAGTACGCAGTGGTATAACTCCAGCAACGACCTGGCGTTCCAGGCCACGTTAACCGCGCCAGTCCCAGAGCCCGAGACCTACGGCATGATGCTGGTTGGCCTGGGGCTGCTTGGCTTCCTCGCCCGTCGCCGTAAGCAAGTCTGATTTTTTCTGGACTCCACACAACAGACCTCGCTCCGGCGAGGTTTTTTTGTGTAAGGACACTAGCGAATTCATTCGGCTTAGTCCGATTGGACTAAGCTGGCGTCATACGGTTGTCATGGCCAGCTCTTAATATGCAAATAGCAATTTACAAGCCTATTTGTCAATATTCCAGGACGAGTCATGAAAAAACATCCCCCCGCGCCAGCACGCACCGTGATTGCCGCCGCCCTGTTGACCGCGCTGTCGGCGCCGGCCCTGGCCGCGTCGCCGGTCGTCATCAGTCAGGTCTATGGCGGCGGCGGCAATTCCGGCGCCACCTACACCCACGATTTCATCGAACTGTTCAACCGCGGCGACGTGGACGTCGACCTCAAAGGCTGGAGCGTGCAGTACACCAGCGCCGCCGGCGCCACCGGCAACAACACCTGGAGCGTGTCCGCCCTGAGCGGCAACACCGTGCTCAAGCCTGGCCACTACTTCCTGGTGCAGCAGGCCAAGGGCAATGGCGGTACGACTGCTTTGCCGACGCCGGATTCAAGCGGCAGTCTGGCGATGAGCGGCACCGCAGGCAAAGTGGCGCTGGTGGCCAACGCCACCCCGCTGACCGGCACCATGCCTGGCAATCTTGTCGACCTGGTCGGTTTCGGCGCCGCCAACTACTACGAGGGCGCGCCGACGCCGACGCTGAGCAACACCACCGCTGCGCTGCGCAACAATGGCGGTTGTGTCGACACCGACAACAACAACGACGACTTCAGCGTTGACGCGCCGGCGCCGCGCAACAGCGCCAGCCCGATCAAGCAGTGCGGCCTGCCGCAGCAACCGCCGATCGTCCCCACCTGTCCGGCCAATCTCGCGCTGGCCTTCGGCGTCAACGGCAGCGCCGACCTCAGCGCTACCGATGCCGACGGCATCGTCAACAGCGCGATCATCACCTCGGCGGCCGTGCCAGGCATCAGCCTGGTCAATTTCCAGGCCGCGTCCGCCGCCGGCGGCACTGCCACGGCCAATCTGAGTGTCGCCGCCAGTGTGCAGGCCGGCACTTATGCGGTGGCGATCAAGTTTGGCAACGATCAGGCGCAAGTGGCCGATTGCTCGATCAATGTCAGCGTCAGCACGCCGGCGTCGCTGAGCCGCACGATTCCGCAAATCCAGGGCGAGGGTGACAGCAGCCCGTACGCCAACACCGTGCAGACCACCGAGGGCGTGGTCACTGCCAAGGTCGGCTCCGGCTTTTTCATCCAGGATGAGAACGGCGACGGCAATCCGCTGACCTCGGACGGCCTGTTCGTCTACACCACGGCGGCCAACATCGGCACTGTGCAGCCCGGCGACCGCGTGCGTATCAGCGGCACCGTCAGCGAGTACACACCGACCGACGCCAACCGCTCTTACACCGAACTGACCAACATCACCGCGCTGACCAAACTGGCCGGCGGCATCAGCATCACGCCGACCAACGTGGAGCTGCCGCACGCCAATCTCGGCCAGGTGGAAGGCATGCTGGTGCGCTTCACCAATGCCTTGACCGTGTCGCAGCTGGAATATCTGGGTACGCGCGGCGAGGTCACGCTGTCGTCGGGCCGGCTGGAAATCGCCTCCAACCGCTACCGTCCGCGCACGGCGGAAGCCATCGCGCTGGCCGCCGCCAATCTGCGCAACCAGATCATTCTGGACGACGGCATCTTCGTCACCCCGACCACCATTCCTTACCTCGGCGAAGACGGCTCGCTGCGCGCCGGCGACAGTGTCTCCAACCTGACCGGTGTGGTGGACTTCGGCGCCAAGGGCGGTGGCGGCGCCGCGTTCAAGTTGCAGCCGACCGAGGCGCCGGTGTTCTCGCAAGACCATCCGCGCGCAGAGCCGCCGCAGCTTGCAGCCGGTAATGTCAAGGTGGCCAGCGCCAATGTGCTGAATTACTTCACCACCTTCACCAACGGTCTGAACGTCAACGGCGCCAGTGCCGGCTGCTCGTTGGGCAGCAGCGTGTCGAAGTCGAATTGCCGCGGCGCCGATAACCTCAACGAATTCCAGCGCCAGAGTGCCAAGATTGTCGGTGAATTGAAAGCCCTCGACGCCGATGTCGTTGGCCTGATGGAAATCCAGAACAGCGGCGACAACACGGTCAGCTATCTGGTCGACGCGCTGAACCAGGCGATCGCGCCCGGCACCGGCTTCCAGACCTACGCGGTGGTGCCGAAGCCAGCCGCCACCGGCACCGACGCTATCCGTGTCGCGATGATCTACAAGCCGACCAAGCTGACGCTGGTGGGCAACGCCATGGCCGACGCCGACATCATCAACAACCGTCCACCGATGGCGCAGACCTTCAAGGCGGCCAACGGCGCCAAGTTCTCGGTAGTGGTCAATCACCTGAAGTCCAAGGGCAGCTGTCCGAAAGACGGCAGCCTGGACGACGATCGCAACGACAGCCAGAGCTGCTGGAATGCCACCCGCGTGCAGCAGGCACAGCGCCTGGTGAATACCTTCGTGCCGCAAGTGGTGGCGGCCGCCGGCGATCCTCGCGTGCTGCTGATCGGCGACTTCAATGCCTACGGCCAGGAAGATCCGATTGCGGCCATCACCGCCAGTGGTTTCGTCAACCAGCTGGAGCGCTTCGTGCGCGGCGGTGGCAACATGCCGTACTCGTATGTGTTCAACGGCGAGGCCGGCTACCTCGACCACGCTCTGGCCAGCGCAGCGCTGAATGGACAAGTGGTGGATGCGGCCGAGTGGCACAACAATGCCGACGAACCGACCGTGCTGGACTACAACACCGACGGCAAGCCGCAGGACAAGTACACCAGCGCGCCTTACCGCGCATCGGACCACGATCCGGTGGTGATCAGCCTGAACCTGCCGGCAGCCGCCAGCGATGTCAGCGCCAGCATCCGCGCCACCCAGAGCGCGCTGGTGTACAACCGTGCCACCGCTAAGTGGAGCGGCAGCGTTACGCTGACCAATACCGGCAGTGCGCCGCTGAACGGCCCGTTGCAGTTGCAGTTCGACGGCCTGGTGGCCGGCGCCACGCTGGTGGGCGCCAATGGTGCGCATGACGGTGCGCCTTACCTGACGCTCAGCCAGACCACGCTGGCGCCGGGCGCCAGCATCACCGTGCCGACCAGCTTCAGCAAAACCGGCGGCGGCAGCGTCACCTACTCGGCAGTCAAAATTTACAGCGGTAACTTCTAAAGAAAGCAGATCATCATGTTCAACATTCAAAACTTCCGCCGCGCCGTAATGGCGCTGGTACTGGCCGCCTGCAGCAGTCTGGCTGCCGCCGCCGGCACGCTGACCGTCGAACTCGACACCTCGGGCTTCGGCAGCAATGGCTGGATCGATATCTCGCTGGCGCATCAACCGATGGGCGTGGTGGCCACCCACGCCGACCTCGGCAACTTCGTCAACTTCGGCAGCAGCGACGGCGCCGAGCTGTACAACACCAGCGGCTCGCTGCTGGACGGCTTCCGCATTCAGAACGTGTATGGCGAGTACAACGACCTGTTCCACGCGGTGAATTTCGGCGGCAAGGTCAGCTTCACCGTCAGCTTCAGCGGCGATGCCGATCCGAGCGGTGCGTTCGGCTCGACGCTGTCGGTGACGCTGTTCGGCGCCGACAAGGTGACCCTGCTGGGTGACAGCAGCAGCGCCGACGGCTCCCTGCTGCACCTGAACTGGACGCCGTCGGCCACCGTGGGCGGGCAGGGCAGCGTCGCTGGCGAAGTGCTGGGCTCCGGCGTAAGCATCAGCCCGGTGCCGGAAGCTGAAACCTGGGCCATGATGCTGGGCGGCCTGGCGCTGTTGGGCCTGGTTCGCCGCCGCCAGTACCGGGGCTGATTTATATCGCAGACCTCTGAATCTGCGATAGAAATCATATTAGTAATGCATCATTGCTTAATGCATAGTGATTCCTTTACAGGGGAACACTATGCCAGCCGCCCATATCCTCGTCATTGAAAGCACCCCCGCCATCCAGGAGCTGATTGCGCTTAACCTGGGTATGGCGGGCTACCAGATCAGCCGCGCGGCGGACGCTGAGAGCGCCTTGTTGATGCTGGAAGACGAGTTGCCGGACTTGGTGCTGCTGGACTGGAATCTGCCCGGCCAGTCGGGGCTTTCGCTGGTGCGCCGCTTGTGCGCGCAAGCCCGCACGCGCCACCTGCCGATCATGATGGTGACCGCCCGCTGCGGCGAGCCGGACAAGATCATGGCGCTGGAAAGCGGCGCCGACGACTACATGACCAAGCCCTTCAGCCCGCGCGAGATGGTGGCGCGCGTGCAGTGCCTGCTGCGTCGCGCGCAGGGGCAAGCCGGTCCCGGCGCGGCGCTGCACCTGGCCGGGCTGCGGCTTGATCCGTGCACCCAGCGCGTGACCGCTGGCGCCCGTGAGTTGGCGCTGGGCCGGGTGGAATTCAAGCTGCTGAATTTCCTGATGCGCCATCCCGAGCGCGTGCACAGCCGCGCGCAACTGCTCGACCAGGTGTGGGGCAACGCCGTCTATCTTGACGAGCGCACGGTCGACACCCACGTCGGCCGCCTGCGCAATGCCTTGCAGCCGAGCGGCTACCAGCAACGCATCGAAACCGTGCGCGGCAGTGGCTACCGCTTCGTGGCGGCGCCGGCGTGAGCATGGAACCGTTGGTCATATTGAGCAAGCTGGAGCAGGAATACCTGCTGCACGCCATTGAGGCTGCGCTGCCGCTGCAGGACGCACGCCAGTTTTTCCTGTGGACGCAGGGGCAGTTGCAAGCCTTGCTGCCGCATCAGGTGATGGTGTGCCTGCAATTTGGCGCGCAGGATGAACTGCAGCAGGTCGAATGCCTGCACAGCACCATGCTCGACGCACCTTTGCGCCACCGCCTGAGCAACCGCGACGACGGCCTTGCGCTACGCCTGGCGCGGCATTGCCGCAACAGCGGCCGCATGCCGGCCATGCTGGATGCCACCCCTGGCGCCGATCCGCTGAAAGCGGGACAGGCGCTGGCGCCATTTCAAGGCGAACTGCGGGAACTGGGCCTGGACAACCTGCTGTTGCACGGCAGCGAGCGTCTGCCGGGCGGCGCCACCGTGTTCGTGCTGTTCGGCCTGCCGCATCGGCCACACCCGCGCCACGCCTATTTCCTGCAACTGCTGTTGCCCTATCTGCACATCAGCCTGCAACGCATCAACCGCGAGCGGGCGCAGGCGCGGGCCGGCACGCTGGCGCGGCCTGTCAGCGCGCGCGAGGCAGAGATCCTGCACTGGGTACGCGAAGGCAAGAGCAATGAAGAGATCGGCCTGATACTCGGCATCAGCGGGCTGACGGTAAAGAACCACCTGCAGCGCCTGTACCGTCTGCTGAGTGTCTCCAACCGTGCGCAGGCCATCGCGCGCGGTATGGCGCTGCACCTGTTCGAGCGTCCACCCCAGCCGCTGGCCCGCGCCGCCTGAAAAAAAAGCCGCGCCGAAGGCGCGGCCTGGATTGCTACTGGCGCCGCTTACTTGGCGCCGACCTGGCGCGAGCCCCTGCTGAAGCCGCGTGCCAGCGGTACCGGGCTGTTGGTTTCCACCAGCAGCGCCGTGGTCGCGGCGACCACGCTATTGGTGTCCTTCAGCTGGACCCCGCCCAGGTAGCGCTGGCCGCTGGCCAGGCCCGACCAGGTCAGTGCCACCGTCGCGCTGCTGCCGGCATACACCTGGCTCGGCAGCATCGCCTTCAGGTTGCCGCCGGTGTCGCTGCGCGTGACCACCGCGTGCGACAGGCTGAAGTCGCTGGAGCTGCCATTCGCCGCAGTGTAGCCGAGCACGCACACCTTGTAGCTGCCGGCCGCTGGCGAGGTCACCAGCACCGCTTCGTTCGAACCCTCGACCGCCGAGTACTCGACCAAGGCACCGCTGGCGTCCAGCAACAGCATATCGAGGTCGTCGCTGCCGTCGCCGGCCGTGGTGTCGCGGTCGAACAGCTCAAACGAGGCCGCCACCGTGTTGGCCGGGAAGCTGAACGGAATCAGCGTGGTGCCGACGACGCCATCGTTGCAGGCGCCGCGCATGTCTTCGATGGTCGAGACACTGGTGGTCAGCTGCGCCACGCTGGCGCTGCTCTTGGTGATGGCTTTCAGGCCGCCGGTGCTGGAACTCATGCGGCCGGCAAAACCGCTGGTCACGCTGAACATGACGTTGCCGCCGGCCTTGGTGCTGGCGACGCCGACCGGCGCCACCAGCGGCCGGCCGCTGCGCGCGGTCAGCGGGATGCGCACCACATGCTTGCTGCTGGTCCAGGTCACATCGCCGTACTGCCAGACGTTGTCGGCCGCGTTGGTACGGGTCAGCGTCACCGTGAAGCTCTTGCTCTGGCCCGGTTCCAGCGTCAGCGAGGCGGGCGAGACGCTGGCGCTGTAGCCGCTGATCGTCAGCGCGCCGCTGTAGGTTTCAGCGGCGTCGCTGACATTGGTGACGGTGCGGATGACGCTGACCGGGCCGAGCACGTTGTTGAGCGTGATCGACGGCAGGTTCAGTGCATAGCCTGGAATGGTGCCGCTGCCGCATTCCGCCGTGATGCCGGCGCCGCACAGGTATTTCTTGTAGTCGGCCGGGGCGATGTCGAACACCAGGCCCGGATCGCTGGCGCCGCGGCTGTTGTAGGCCTTGCCGTTGGCCGGATGCGAAACCGTGCCGTACGGGTTGACGTGGCCGGCGCCTTGGGCGAAGGGCAGCGTGCCGTTCTGCGTGCCGAGCAGGCCATCGCTGAAGGTCGGCGTGGCGGTGGTCATCAGCGCCGACTTGATGGCGGCCGGCGACCAGCTTGGGTGTTGCTGGCGCAGCAGCGCGGCGATGCCCGCCACGTGCGGCGACGCCATCGAAGTGCCCTGCTCGGTGTTGTAGGACGACGGCGGCGCCAGCGTGCCGTTGACGACATTGGCGTGCTGCGCTTCGGTCAGGCCTGGCGCGAAGGCCGCAATGATGTCGACCCCGGGCGCGGTGACGTCGGGTTTGAGCACATTGCCGTCGGTGCGGTTGGGGCCGCGCGACGAGAAGCCGGCCATCACCGGCGCCGGCAGCGGGCTGGTCGAGGTGACGAAGTGGGTCAGGCCGGCGGTGCCGGCCAGGCTGGCGGCATAGGCCTTGATGGCGGCGCCGTCGGCGGCGCTGACGTGCACCGTCGGCACCGAGTGGATATCGGCCACCAGGCCGCTGCCGTTGTCGACCATCACCATGCCGACGCCGCCGGCCTCGGCCACCGCGCGGCTCTTGTCGACGCGGTCGTTGACGCCGCGCGTGCAGGTGACGATCTTGCCGGCCACCTTGGCCGGGTCGAGCACCGCGACGCCGCCGTTCCAGCCCGCGCTGTAGCACAGCTGCACGGCGTCGGCGGCGGCGCCGCTGACGGCCGCGTCTTCCGAGCGGATCAGCGGCGTGCTGACCGGCAGCGGCGTGATGTTGAGCGAGGCGCCGGCGTAACTGGCGCCGCTGCCCAGCTTGACCTCGCCCTTCTGCAGGCGGTTGTGGGTGGAGGCGCCCACCGTCGACAACCACGGGCTGATGTGGGCAACCTCGTTGGCCGGACCGTCGTTGCCGGCCGAGGCGGCAACGAAGATGCCGGCGTTGGATGCATGCAGGAACGCTTGTTCGACCGGATCGTTGAGCGAGGTGCCGCCGGCGATCGAATAGTTCAGTACCTGCGCGCCGTCGAGGATGGCGCGTTCGATCGCCGATACGCTGTCCGAACCCCAGCAGCGGTTCAGCGCGCCGAGCGGGTCGCTGCTGTCGATGTAGGACCAGCACACCTTGTACATGGCCAGCCGCGCGCGCGGCGCCATGCCGGCGATATTGCCCATCGGGATGCCGGACAAGACCGCCGGCACATTGGCGTTGCCGCCGGCGGTGCTGGAAGTATGGCTGCCGTGGCCGCCATGGCCGATGCTGCCGCCCAGCGAGTCGCGCGGCGACACGAAATCGGTCCAGTGCTGTACGCGGCCGCTGGCCAGGAAGCCGGTGTTGAAGTAGCGCGCGCCGATCAGTTTGTTATTGCAGTGGCTGACGGTGAAGCCTTCGCCGGTCTGGCAGGCGCCGTTCCAGCCGATCGGCGCGTTGTAGGCCAGCGCGGCGTTCTGGTCGAAGGTCGGCACGCCGTTGCTGTCGACACGGTCGGCATACGACGGGTTTTCCGGCCAGATGCCGCTGTCGATAATGCCGATCACCACGTTCTCGCCGGCCTTGTCGCGGCCGCCCAGCTTGGCCCACAAGCCATCCGGCCCTTCCAGGCCAAGGAAGGTCGGGGTGAAGCTGGTCAGCGGCCGGCGCGGGGTGTCGGCGGTGACCGAGGTGACGCTGCCGTTGGCTTGCAGCGTGCGCACCTCGTCGTCGGTCAGCAGCGCGGCAAAGCCGTTCAGCGCCACCTGGTAGTCGTACAGCACCGGCGCCGAGGCCACCTGCGCCTTGACCGAGGCCTGCTTGCGCACCAGGTAGTCGGTATAGGCATTGACGGCACTGGTGTCGAGGACGATGCGCTGGCCGGGCGCTGGCTGGGTGGCGGCCAGGCCGGCCACGCCGCCGCTGTAGGAAGCCACCGGTTTGTCGCTGAGTTGCACGATATACGGACGGCGCACGTCATCGGCGTGCGCCAGTTGCAGTACGCCGGCCATCAGCAGGGTGACGGCGGCGGAAATTGGATGCAGTTTCATGGATAGATCCTTTCAGGCTTGACGGCGGCGGCGGGTGGCGGCGCCTACGGCGAGCAGGCCGGCGCCCAGCATCAGCCAGGTGGCCGGTTCCGGCACCGGGGCGGTGGTGGCGATATTGTCGATCGCGAACTGGCCGCGGTTGGTGCTGAACGCCTTGCAACTGCCGCTGGCTTCACAGGCATAGCCGTACAAATAGATTTCGGTGAATTCGGTGTTGGCAAACACGCCGCTGGTGATGTAATGGCCGAACTCGAAGCCATCGGCGCCCGGGCCGTCCAGCGCGAAGTCCTGGGTCAGCGCGCTGCCGGTGAGCGTGGTGCCCTGGATGCGCAGGATGCCGGAGGTGGCCGGGAAGGTGCCGGTGTCATAGTTGCCGAGGAAGGCGGCGTCGAACGATTGCACCTTGAAGGTGCTGGTGGTGTGGCTGATCCACAGCGCGCCGTCGTTCAGCGCGGTCAGGTACTGGGTGGGATTGGAGGCGGTGGTCGGGCAGGCCATGTTAAAGCAGGTGCTGTAGACGTCGCTGCCGTCCACCACCGAGCCGATCAGGTCGCCGGTCTGGCCGAGCGGCGAGTTGCTGAAGCCGCCGACGTAGAAGCCGTTGGACACGAACACATCGCTCAGGGTCGGGCCGTAGTCAGGGTCAAAGCTGCCGATTGGACCCAGAGGTGCGGATTCGAAATCGATCACTGCGCCGGCGGCGTTGGCGTGCGTCAGCGGCAGGCCGGCCAGCGCGGCGGCGCCGAGCAGGGCGGCGGCGTACTGTTTGAGGCGGGGAGCGGGTGTGCGGCGCAATACGGAGGACAGCTTGATGCGGTGTCTCATGTGATTACCCTTCATGATGTGCGTATATACGGCCCTCCTGTGCCGGAAGGCCTGCTCTTTCCAGTCGAGACCGGTATAAATAAGTCTAGCAATATGTGCAACGAAATGGTGGAAAACTTAATGATCATTATTTAAAATTTATCAATGTATAACGCATTAAATTTGGTCTGCGCTATGAGACAATGACCATGCAAGCTTGTCGGCGAAATGCAACGTGGAAGAAAAGATTGTCGAGTATGCAAATCGCATGGTAGCCTCTGGCTTTGAACCGCCGCTTGAATGCACAGGGAGTTGCACGGATGAACGTGGTAAAAAAACGCAGCGGGTTCACCCTGCTGGAATTGCTGGTGGTGATCGTTATCATCGGTTTGCTGGCCGCCTACGTCGGGCCAAAATACTTCTCCCAGCTGGGCAAGTCGGAAGTCACCATCGCCAAGGCGCAGATCGAGGCGTTTGAAAAATCGCTGGATACCTTCCGCCTCGACGTCGGCCGTTATCCGAGCACCGAGGAAGGCCTGGGCGCGCTGCTGGTGGCGCCGGCCGCCGCCAGCGCCAAATGGAACGGTCCTTACCTGAAGAAGGGCGTGCCGCCGGATCCATGGGGCCACGCCTATCAATACAAGGCGCCCGGCACGAAAGCCGAGTTTGAAATCATCTCGCTGGGCCGCGACGGCCAGCCGGGCGGCAGCGGCGAAGACGCCGATATCAGCTCGCAATAAACCACAGCGATCATGCAGTTCGACGTGCGCACCCTGTCGGCCGAGATGGTCATCTCCCATCTGGTGATCGATGGCCGCGATGAAGCCGATGCGCGCCGCCAGGTCGAGGCGCGCGGCCTGTTCGTCAGCGCCATCACGCCGGTACGCGGCGGCCTGGTCCGGCGCGCCGGCAAGCGCAATGCGCTGTCGCTGGTGCTGTTCAGCCAGGAACTGCTGGCGCTGCTGACCGCCGGCCTCGGCATCGTCGAAGGACTGGAGGCGCTGCTGGAAAAAGAAACCAATCCGGCCACGCGCGGCGTGCTGGAACGCCTGCTGGGCGGCCTGCGCGAAGGCCAGCGCTTCTCCGCCGTGCTGGCCGAGCAGCCCGACCTGTTCCCGCCGCTGTACGTCGGCATCGTCAAGGCGGCCGAGGGCACCTCGGACCTGCCGCGCTCGCTGGCGCGCTTCATCGACTACCAGCAGCGCATCGACGCGGTGCGCGCCAGGCTGGTGTCGGCGGCGATCTATCCGTGCATCCTGCTGCTGGTCGGCGGCGGCGTCAGCCTGTTTTTGATCGGCTATGTGGTGCCGCGCTTCGCCGAGGTGTATCAGGGCGCCGGCCGCAACCTGCCGTGGCTGTCGCAGCAGATGCTGAACTGGGGCCAGTTCGCCAGCGCCCACACCACGCTGATGTTGGCCGGCATCGCGGCGCTGCTGCTGTCGCTGGTGCTGGGCGTGCGCCAGCTGCTGGCCAATGGTGGCATGGCGCGCCTGCTGGGCAAGCTGCCCGGCATCGGCGAGCGGGTGCGCATCTATGAATTATCGCGGCTGTACCTGACGCTCGGCATGCTGAGCGAGGGCGGCATCACCATCGTGCAGGCGATCGAGACCGTGCAGGGCATGGTGTCGCCGCTGATGCGCGCCAATCTGCAAAGCGCGCGCGCGGCGGTGGAATCCGGCTTGCCGCTGTCGACCGCCTTCGAGGCCGCACAACTGACCACGCCGATTTCGCTGCGCATGCTGCGCGTCGGCGAGCGCACCGGCGACATGGGACCGATGCTGACCCAGTCCGCCGCCTTCTACGACGGCGAAATCAGCCGCTGGATCGAACGCTTCACGCGCACCTTCGAACCGCTGCTGATGGCCGCCATCGGCCTGGTGGTGGGCGCGATCGTGGTGCTGCTGTATATGCCGATCTTCGATCTGGCCGGAGACATGTCATGACTATCCTTGACGCCACACTGCTGGCGCGCGCGCGCCATTTGCGCCAGCAATCGAAACGCACGCTGGTGGAGGAACTGGAGGCGCTGACCGGCGCCGAGCCGCGCCTGCTGGTGCGCTCGCTGGCGCAGCCATTCGGCATGGCGGTGCTGGAGACGGCCGACATGCTGGAGCAGGAGCCGGCGTGGGATCTGTTGCCGCTGTCGCAGGCGATGGCGCGCCACTGCGTGCTGCTGCGCGCGCGCGACGGCGCGCTGGCCGGCGTGATCGCCGACCCGTTCGACCTTGATCTGCAAACCTGGCTGGGCACGCAGGCGCGCGCCACGCCGGCGGCGCCGCTGGCCACCCGCCTGGCGCTGCAGGCCGACATCCAGGCCTACCTGTCCAAGCAGGAGGAATCCGCGCGCGCCACCGATACGCTGCTGCCCGGCGCCAGCGAGGGCCGGCGCGACGGCAAGACGGCGGCGGTGCTGTCGTTCGCCTCGGTGTCGGAAGGCGCCAGCCCGGCGGTCCGGCTGGTCAACTCGACGCTGTACGACGCGCTCAAGGCCGGCGCCTCCGACATCCACCTGGAAAGCACGGCCGGCGGCCTGGCGGTCAAGTACCGCGTGGACGGCGTGCTGGATCACGCCACCGCCGTCAACGGCATCGACGTGGCGGAGCAGATCATCTCGCGCCTGAAGGTGCTGGCGGAGCTGGACATCGCCGAGCGCCGCGTGCCGCAGGACGGCAGCTTCCGGGTCGAGTCGGGCGGGCGCGAGATCGACCTGCGGGTCTCCATCATGCCGAGCATCCACGGCGAGGACGCGGTGATCCGGATTCTGGACAAGCGCGCGATGATCGAAGCCTACGGCGCGCTGACGCTGGAGGCGCTGGGCTTCGACGCGCCGTCGCTGGTGACGCTGCGCACGCTGGCGCAGGAGGCCTACGGCATGCTGCTGGTGACCGGTCCGACCGGCTCCGGCAAGACCACCACGCTGTATGCGGCGCTGACGGAAATCCACAACGGCCGCGAGAAGATCATCACGATTGAGGATCCGGTCGAGTACCAGCTGCCGGGCATCCTGCAGATTCCGGTCAACGAAAAGAAGGGCCTGACCTTCGCCAAAGGCTTGCGCTCTATCCTGCGCCACGACCCGGACAAGATCATGGTCGGCGAAATCCGCGACCGCGAGACGGCGGAAATCGCCGTGCAGTCGGCGCTGACCGGCCACCTGGTGCTGACCACCGTGCACGCGAACAATGTGTTCGACGTGTTCGGCCGCTTCACCCACATGGGCATCGATCCGTATGCGTTTGTGTCGGCGCTGAACGGCATCTGGGCGCAACGCCTGATCCGCCTCAACTGCCCGCACTGCGCCACCGAGTACACGCCGGACCAGCATGAACTGGCCAGCGTCGGCATGACGCATGCCGATGTGCAGGACTACCGCTTCATGCAGGGCAGCGGTTGCGGCGATTGCCGCGGCACCGGCTACAAGGGGCGCCGCTCGATCGCCGAGATCCTGACCTTGAACGACGAGATCCGCGAACTGATCGTCGACAAGCGGCCGATCCGCCAGATCAAGCAGGCGGCCTACGCGAACGGCACGCGCAGCCTGCGCCAGGCGGCGCTGGAGCTGGTCAGGCGCGGCGGCACCACACTATCTGAAATTAAACGGGTGACCTTGCATGCGTAGAGCCATCGGACAATATCTGCGGATTGACGTCGCGCCGCACGCGGTCAGCGTGCAGCGCGCCAGCCGCTGGCGCCTGCCGGGGCGCGCCGCCACGCCGCCCGCCAGG
>CAUPXZ010000013.1:0-122184 GCA_963515135.1 uncultured Duganella sp.
CGACATTCGGACATTTCGCGAGCGAAATGTCCGAATGTCGGCACTGACCCCGAAGTTTTTTACAGCACTTCGCTGGCGTGGTCCGCCAGGCGCGAGCGTTCGCCGCGCGCCAGGGTTACGTGGCCGCTATGCGACCAGCCTTTGAAGCGGTCGACCACGTAGGTCAGGCCGCTCGAACCTTCGGTCAGGTATGGCGTGTCGATCTGCGCGATATTGCCCAGGCAGATGATCTTGGTGCCCGGACCGGCACGCGTTACCAGCGTCTTGACTTGTTTCGGCGTCAGATTCTGCGCTTCGTCGATGATCAGGAACTTGTTGACGAAGGTGCGGCCGCGCATGAAGTTCAGCGATTTGATCTTGATGCGGGAACGGATCAGGTCTTGCGTCGCCGCACGGCCCCATTCGCCGCCGTCCGAATCGGACTTGTTCAGCACTTCGAGGTTGTCGTCGAAGGCGCCCATCCATGGCGACATCTTCTCTTCCTCGGTGCCCGGCAGGAAACCGATGTCTTCACCGACCGGCACCGTCACGCGGGTGACGATGATTTCGTTGTAGAGCTTGGTCTCCAGCACTTGCGCCAGGCCGGCCGCCAGGGCCAGCAGGGTTTTGCCGGTGCCGGCCTGGCCGAGCAGCGTGACGAAGTCGCATTCCGGATTCATCAGCAGGTTCAGCGCGAAGTTCTGCTCGCGGTTGCGCGCGGTCACGCCCCAGACGTTGTTCTTGTTGTGGCTGAAGTCGCGCAGGGTTTGCAGCACGGCGGTCTTGCCGTTGATCTGCTTGACCTGGCCATAGAACGGCGCTTCGCCATTCTTCGGCTCCAGGAACACGAACTGGTTGACCAGCATCGACGGCACGAACGGGCCGGTGACGCGGTAGAACGTGGCGCTCTGGCCGTTCTTGTTCTCCTGCCAGGATTCCAGGTCCTTGGCGTGCTTGTTCCAGAAGTCTTCCGGCAGTTGCAGGATGCCCGAGTACAGCAGGTCGGTGTCTTCCAGTACGTGGTCGTTGAAGTAGTCTTCCGCCGGCAGACCCAGCGCACGCGCCTTGATGCGCATGTTGATGTCTTTCGACACCAGCACGATGGCACGGCCGGCCTGCTCGGCTTCCAGCGAGCGCACCACCGACAGGATCTGGTTGTCGGCCTTGCCGGATGGCAGGCCGACCGGCAGTTCCGCCGTTTGCAAACGGGTCTGGAAGTACAGGCGGCCCTTGGCGTCCTTGTTGCCCAGCTTGGACAGCGGGATGCCGTTCTCGATGGCGTCGTCGTCGGTGTTGGAAACCAGCGCGTCCAGCGTGCGCGATACCTGGCGTGCATTGCGCGCCACTTCGGTCATGCCTTTCTTGTGGTTGTCCAGTTCTTCCAGCGTCATCATCGGCAGGTAGACATCGTGTTCCTCAAAGCGGAACAGCGACGATGGATCGTGCATCAGTACGTTGGTGTCCAGCACGAACATCTTGGTGGTGCCGCTCTGGTCGGCATTGCGGCTGGTGGACGACTTGATCGCCACCTCGTTGGCCTTGTGTTTGGCCGGATGCGGCGCCTCGGCCACGATCGGCGTGACCTTGCCACGCGGCGAAGGTTTGCCCTTGGCCTCGACGGCTTCGGCGGCTGCTTGCAGCACCGCCGGCGCCGCCTTCAATACGGCTGCCACGGCTTTGGATTTGCCGGCGGCCGGGGTTTTGGCCACGGCAGGTTTTTTTACAGCGGGTACGGCTTTGACGGTCGCCGCTTTCTTCGGCGCTGGTGCAGGCTCGGGGGCAATTTCGGCGACTGCCGCGAGGGCAGGCGTCACGCGGCCGGAGGCCTTGGGGTAATCTTTTGCCAACAGTATAGTCGCTGGCTTACTTGGTATTTTTGGCAGTGGCATCAGGATCTCAATCGAAAGATATCTGGAGGAATCCGCCCACGGGGAATCGTCCCGATGGGGTGGATGCTGGGTAAAAGGGAACAGGAAACTGCCGACGGGTACGCATAGCGCCCGGTGAAAGTACCGCGTGGTGGCCGGTTGGCCACCATGTAGGGTGGGAAGAATTACAGTGCTGACTCAAAATAACTGGATACGCTCGGTTCTGCTACGGTTGAGCAAACTGGAAGCTGCAACGCATCCCTACAACTTAAGCCTGGCGCGTGACAAATTCCAGCACTTCATCGACGTGACCCGCTACCTTCACGCCTCTCCATTCTTTCACCAATTGACCGGTAGCGTCAATCACAAACGTACTGCGCTCAATGCCGCGTACGGTTTTACCGTACATTTGCTTCATCTTCATGACACCGAACTGTTCGCAGACTTTTTCTTCCGGATCGGAAATCAGCTCAAACGGCAGGCCCAGCTTGGCGCGGAAGCCTTCGTGCGAACGCAGCGAATCACGGCTGATGCCGTAGATTTCGGTATCGGCCGCCTGGAATTGTTGATACAGGTCGCGGAAGGCCACGTTTTCGGTGGTGCAGCCTGGAGTGTTGTCCTTGGGGTAGAAGAACAGCACGGTATAACGCGCCGGGCGGCCGGACAACTGGAAGGTCTGGCCGCTGGTCATCGGCGCGGAGAAATCGGTTACTACATCAGCCACAGGCGTCTCCTAAGAGGGTTACTAAGCTAGGGCAGCACCTTGAATGATCAGCTGGCCCGAGCGTCCCGGCAATTCGCCCCAGGTGATGGGGCAAACCGGCATCGGCAGGGTACGTATCTTCTGATAGTAGTCGGCCATGGATGCCAGTTGGTATCCCTGTGCTTGCCATCCTGCCAATAGCTGCTCGAATATGGGGGCAAGTTTCTGTCCTTCAAGCTCTGCATGCAAAGTATAAACGTGGTCGCGGGGGGCGCCCTCGGTTAATTTGAGCAGGAAAGCCGCGATATTGCTGGTGGTGATGGTCAAACCGTTGATTTCGCAGCCTAACAGTTCATCCAGCGTGGGCAGGGTGGTCGGCATCTGGATGTGCTTCAGCACCGAGCTCCCGTCGGACAGTCGATGCGGACCGTCGGCCGGGTTGGTCAGCGTGCCGTCGGCGTTAAGCACGCAGCGGCCGTCGGAGGCGTAGGCGTAGCCGGCGTCGTCGTGTTCGTGGAAGGCGCCATTGTTCATCTGCCAGCCGGCGGCACCGTGGGTGCGCGGCGCGACGCCGAAAATTTGCGTAAAGCGGGCGGCGGCTTTGCGCATCATACCGGCCGACCAGTCAGCGTCGCGCTTGGCGACGTTGTCCTGCCACAGCACGTGGTCCCAGGTGTGGATGCCGCATTCGAAGCCGGCGTCCTGCACGGCGCGCATTTCTGCCGCGCAGTCCTTGCCGATATCGGGGCCGGGCAGCAGCACGCCGTACATCAGCGTCTTGAGGCCGTAGTGCTCGACCACCGAGGTGCGCGACACCTTGCTGAAGAAGCCTGGCCGCAGCGCGCGCCGCAACGCCCAGCCAGTGTGGTCCGGCCCGAGCGAGAACAAGAAGGTGGCACCGGCCTGGTGCGCTTTCAGCATGCGTACCAGTTCGGGCACACCCTCACGCGTGCCGCGCCAGGTGTCGACGTCGATCTTCAACACCATCAGGGGTTTGGTCGTCATCAGTCCATCAGAGCGTGGGCGGCGGCTACCTGGCTGCGGTAGGCGTCGAAGATTTTCTTCAGGGCGGCGGCCATGCTGGTGCTTGGTTTCCAGTCCAGTTCCTCGCAGGTGTTGGTGATTTTCGGCACGCGGTTCTGCACGTCCTGGTAGCCCTGGCCGTAGTAGGCGCCGGAGGTGGTTTCGACGATCTTCACTTGAGCGGCGCCGGCGGCGTACTCCGGGTAGTCCTTGGCCAGTGTCATCATCATGCCGGCCAGTTCGCGGATCGAGTAGTTGTTGACCGGATTGCCGATGTTGTAGATCTTGCCGCTGGCGGCGCCGTCCTTGTTTTCGATGATCTTCATTAGCGCGTCGATGCCGTCGTCGATGTCGGTGAAGGCGCGCTTCTGGTGGCCGCCGTCGACCAGCGAGATGTTCTCGCCACGGACGATGTGGCCGAAGAACTGCGTCACCACGCGCGACGAGCCTTCCTTCGGCGTGTGGATCGAATCCAGGCCGGCGCCGATCCAGTTGAACGGTCGGAACAGCGTGAAGTTCAGGCCTTCCATGCCGTAGCCCCAGATCACCCGGTCCATCAACTGCTTGGCGTTGGAGTAGATCCAGCGCGGCTTGTTGATCGGGCCGCAGATCAGCTCCGAGTTTTCCGGATCGAATTCCTCGTCATGGCACATGCCGTAGACTTCCGAAGTCGACGGAAATACCAGGTGCTTGCCGTACTTGGCGGCCGAGCGCACGATCGGCAGGTTGGCCTCGAAGTCCAGTTCAAACACGCGCAGCGGCGCCTTGACGTAGGTCGATGGCGTGGCGATGGCCACCAGCGGCAGGATCACGTCGCACTTCTTGACGTGGTACTCCACCCACTCCTTGTTGATGGTGATGTCGCCTTCGAAGAAATGCATGCGCGGGTGGTCCAGCAGTTCCGGAATGCGGTCGGAATTCATGTCCATGCCATAGACATGCCAGTCGGTGGTTTCCAGGATGCGTTTCGACAGGTGATGGCCAATGAATCCATTGACGCCAAGGATGAGGACTTTTTTCATGATGAGTTTTTCAGGTGATAATCAGACCGCCGCAGCAAGGCGCGCCTGCAATTGCTCTGCGGAGATGGCCAGGCCATCGGCGGTCAGCGAGGAAATCGTCAGCATGCGGCCGTCGCCACAAACACCGAAGATACGGTTGTCGACCACCGCCAGGCCGGCAGGCAGGCTAAGGCCGACAACATTGCCGGCTAGGCGCGCGCGCTGTATGACATAGCGTACGCCGTCAATCTCAGTGAACGCGCCTGGATAGGGAGGGGCCACGGCCCTGTGCAAATTGTAGATGTGCTGCGCCGGCCAGCTCCAGTCGATGCGGCCGTCTTCCGGCGTGCGGCCGCCGAAGTAGCAGCCCTGGCTTAAATCGTTGCGCAGGCGCGGCGCGGTGCCGGCCAGCAGCGACGGCAGCACGCGCCACAGCGCCTGCTCGGCCGCTACCTGCACCTTGCCGATTACCTCGTGCGCGGTGTCGTCCGGCAGGATCGGCACTTCCATCTGCGAGACGATGGCGCCAGCGTCCGGCTTGACGGTCATTTCATGCAGCGTGGCGCCGGTGACGGTGGCGCCATGCAGCACCGCCCAGTTGACCGGCGCGCGGCCGCGATATTCCGGCAGTAGCGAGCCGTGCATATTGAAGGCCGGCGCCACGTCCAGCAGCGCGGCCGGCAGCATGTGGCGGTAGTAGAAGCTGAACATCAGGTCCGGCTTGGCGGCCTGCACCTGCGCCAGCAGCTCCGGCGATTTCGCGTCGGCCGGCGTGACGTAAGGAATGCCTTCGGCTTCGCACAGCGAGATCACCGATTCAAACCAGATGTTTTCGCTGGCGCTGTCTTCATGCGTGACCACCAGCGCCACATCGACGCCGCCGGCCAGCAAGACCTTCAGGCAGCGCACGCCGACATTGTGGTAAGCGAAGACGACGGCGCGCTGGCGCACTTCGAACTCAGTCATGATGGCGCGCCACCGTGCGTTTCTCGATGCTGACCGGCAGCTCGGCGAGCTCGCCCGGCTTTTGCTGCAAGATGGTCTGCACCACATAGCGCGGACGCGCGCGCACCTGCTGGAAGATGCGGCCGACATATTCGCCCAGCAAACCGATGCCGAACAGGATCACGCCCATGAAGAAGAAGGCCACGGCAAACAGCGTGAACACGCCGTCCGCTTCGACGCCGACCACCAGCCGGCGGTATGCCAGCACCAGCACCATGATGGCGGAGAAGAAGGACATCGCCATGCCCAGCATCGAGTAGAACTGCAGCGGCACCAGCGAGAAGCCGGTGACCAGGTCGAAATTCAGCCGGATCAGGCTGTACAAGGAGTACTTCGATTCGCCGGCCGCGCGCTCCTCGTGCTCGACCATGATCTCGGTCGGATTGCGGGCGAAGCGGTAGGCCAGCGCCGGCACGAAAGTATTCACCTCGCAGCACTGGTTCATCAGGTCCACCACGTTGCGGCCGTAGGCGCGCAGCATATTGCCCTGGTCGGTGATCTTGATGTTGGTGATGCGTTCGCGCAGCCGGTTCATGGCCTTGGACGCCCAGGTGCGCCAGGCCGAGTCCTGGCGTTTGCGGCGGATCGAGCCAACGTAGTCGTAGCCTTCGCGTATCTTGGCCACCAGGTTGGCGATTTCTTCCGGCGGATTCTGCAGGTCGGCGTCGAGCGTGATCATGATCTCGCCGCGCGCCGCCTCGAAGCCGGCCAATATCGCCATATGCTGGCCGTAGTTACCGTTGAACAGCACTACGCGCGTGACGTCCGGACGCTTGCGGAACTGCTCGGCCAGGATCGCCACCGAGTTGTCGCGGCTGCCGTCGTTGACGAACACGATCTCGTAGCTGGTGCCCAGCTTGTCGAGAGCCGGGTACAGGCGCGCGAACAGCGTCGGCAAGCCGGCCTGCTCGTTGTACACCGGGATCACCACCGAGACTTCCGGCTTGAGGTTGGACAGGGTCATATCGGTCATTTGGTCAGGGTCGCTTTCACGGCGGCGACGGCACGGTCGACATCGGCGGTGGTCATGGCATAGAACATCGGCAGCGTTACGGTCAGGCGGCCGATTTTTTCGGCGACCGGGAACATGCCTTCCTTGAAGCCGCGCTCGCGGTACAGCGTGAACAAATGAATCGGCGCGTAGTGGTAGCCGGTGCCGATGTTGTAACGCTCCTGCATGGCGCGCATGAAATCGGCGCGGGTGCTCGGGCCGTGGTCCGGCAGGATGATCTGGAACAGGTGGTAGTTGCTGGAATCGAAAGCTTGCAGCGGCAGCTGGGCGCCGGTCTGCGCTTCGAACTCCGGGCCGAAGGCTTCGTAATAGCGGCGCGCCAGTGCGCGGCGGTGCGCGGTGATCTTGTCAATGTTAGCGAACTGGCCCAGGCCGATGGCGGCCATGATGTCGCTCATATTGTATTTGCCGCCGAGGACATCGACATCGATGCCGTCGACGCCGCTGCGGGTGACGCCTTGCAGGCGGTATTTTTCCGCCAGCTTCGCTTCTTCCAGGTTGTTCAGCACCAGCGCGCCGCCTTCGCCGGTGGTCAGGTTTTTGTTGGCCTGGAAGCTGAACGAGACGAAATCACCAAAAGAGCCGATGCGTTGACCCTGCCATTCCGAGCCGAAGGCTTGGGCGGCGTCCTCCACCACGCGTAGATTGTGTTTCTTCGCGATCGCGTACAGGCGCTCCATGTCGACCGGCAGGCCGGACAGGTAGACCGGGATGATGGCACGGGTAGCCGGCGTGATTGCCGCTTCCAGCTTGTCGAGATCGATATTGCGGGTCAGCGGATCGATGTCGGCAAACACCGGCGTGGCGCCCACTTCGATGATGACGTTGGCGGTAGCCACCCACGACACCGGCGTGGTGATGACTTCATCGCCGGGACCGATGCCGGCGATGCGCAGCGCGATCTCCATGGTGCAGGTGCCGGAGTTGAAGGTACGCACCGGGCGGCCGCCGAAATATTCCGACATCTGGGCTTCAAATGCCGCGACTTTCGGTCCGCTAGTGATCCAGCCCGAGCGCAGCACCTCGCCCACGGCGGCAATCGTGGCCTCGTCTATCGTGGGACGGGAGAAGGGAAGGAAGGGCAGTTCAGCACTCATCGGGATTAATCTACGTTTGGGGATGATCTGGCTGCAATTCTAAATTGTTCGTCTGGTCCGCGCCAGCCAAGGAACCCTTACGCGTATCACTGCGATTCGGCAGTTTTACGCGCCGAAAAAGGGCGCGTCAAGCGGCCGTCAGACAGGGGGGGAGCCGGTGAACGATCGCTGCGCGGCGCCTCGGGTGAAAACGCAGGAAGGCCCGCCAGATATGGGTTCCTGCGATATCCGGCGGGTATAAATGGCGCTGCGTCGCCGATGTGAAATGCGCGTGATCTTGCGGCGCTGTGCGGTTGAACCGGCATGCCCTTACAGCCCGGACGAGCGCAATTCACTTTATGGTTTTGTTCATTACATATTGGTAAGGACTACCCGGCGGCTGTCACGCGCGATGATACGCATGTGCAAGCCGTGCCCCTGCATCACGCCCAGCGTCTGGATGCCGACAATGGCGATGGCCTTTTCGTTGTTGGCGGTATGCGCGCGCCAGCGGGCATAGAAGCCATCCAGCGTAGGTACGGACAGCTCCGGCTGCTGGCGCAGACCGAAGGTGAACTCGTCCCAGTAGGAGACCAGCGTGACCGGACGGCCGAGGTAGAAGGTCATCGACTGCTCGTACACGTAAACCGTATAGACCGGCGTGTCGGGCTTGAGCTCGGGCAGTATCTGCAGGGCCAGCGCCTTGCCGGAGCGCAGCTGACCGTAGGTTTCGAAGCCCGCCATCAGTAATTGCACTGAGGCAAAACTTGCGATAGCCAGCGTCAGCATGGTCAGGTCGCGGCGCAGCTGGCGCGCATGCAGCAGCGCCAGCGCGCCGCCGGCGACCGCGATGATGGCGGCGGTCAGCACCCATGGCTGGTAGAGTTCCAGCAGCGCGCGCTCGTCCGGATGGCGCGACGCCGCCTGTATCATGTGCGGGATCATGGCCATGCCGACCACGCCGGCCAGCACCAGCACGCCGGCGGCGAGCATGCGGCTCAGGCGCGGCGCGCCTTCCAGGTACACGCCCAGCAGCAGCGCCAGCGCCGGATACACCGGCAGGATGTAGCCCGGCAGCTTGGAGCTGGAGTAGCTGAAGAAGAAGGTGATGAACGCCACCCATACCAGCAACAGCAGCTTGGGCTGGAAGGTGGCTTGCGCATCGCGTCTGGCGCCATTCCACAGCGCTTGCGGCAACACCCCCAGCCACGGCATCACGCCGGGGATCAGCAGCAGCAGGAAGTAGTACCACGGCCCTTCGCGGTGGTGGGTCTTGAGGAAGAAGCGTTCCCAGTGTTCGTGGATGAAGAAGAAGTGCGGCTGCTCCGGGTTCTTCAGCGCCACCAGCACGAACCACGGCGCGGCAATGGCGAAGAACAGCAGCAGGCCCTTGCCGAGGTGCAGACGCTTCCAGATCGCGAGGTCGCGCGCCAGTGCGCTGTAAATGACCAGCACGGCGCCCGGCAGCACGATGCCGATCAGGCCCTTGGCCAGTACCGCCAGCGCCATGCCGGCCCAGCACAGCAGCATCCAGTGGCGCTGTTCGCCGGCGGTGGCGCCGTCGCGCTGGGCGAGCAGCAGCGCGCCGAGGGCCAGGGTCATCATGCCAGTCAGGCCCATGTCGAGAGAATTGACCTGACCGCTGGCGATCCAGAACAGGCTGGAACCCAGCACCACGGCGGCATAGAAGCCGGCGCGGGCGCCAAACACGCGCTGACCGGCATAGCCGGTGAACAGCACGCCGCCCAGGCCGCACAGGCCGGTCCACAGGCGCGCCTGCCATTCGCCGACACCGAGCAGGCCGAAGGTCAGCGCGTTCATCCAGGTTTGCAGCGGTGGCTTTTCAAAGTACTTGATGCCGTTGAGACGCGTCGTGATCCAGTCGCCGCTGGCCCACATTTCGCGCGCCATCTCGGCATAACGACCTTCGTCGGGCGGGACCAGCGAACGGATGCCCAGCACATACAGCCAGACTATTGCAAACACGGCCACCAGGGTCCAGACGACTTTCTTCGAGTTGTACAGGTCGTTCATCAGGTACTTCTGTGATTGTTTTTATGCGGCGTCGCTATTGATGATCAGGACCAGTGTGACCTTGCGGCCCTCGCCCATCAGGATGTTGTAGGTGCGGCAGGCGGCCTGGCTGTCCATGCATTCGACGCCGATGCGGCGCAAGGTCAGCGCAGCGGTCAGTTTCGGATGGATGAAGCGCTGGCGCTCGCCGGTGCCGAGGATCACCACGTCCGGATTATCCAGGCCGATCAGGTCGAAGTGCTCGGCACTCAGGGATTCGAAGGTGGGCGCGTTCAGCGCGCGCGGTGGGCTTTCCGGCAGCACGATCAGGCTGTAGTTGTAGCGCTCGGCATTGATTTCGACGCCGGTGGCGTCGTAGCCGGTGACGGTCTGGTATTTCTGGGTATCGCTTTGATGGAGCTTCATGGCGGCAACGCGGAAGTAAAAAACGGCAAAAAGGAGCGCCATTGTAGCGTTTTCAAGGCGCGGCCGGCCTGAAAGGTTGATTAAATCGGGGGCTTTCGGCAGAATGGTTCTTTTCGCATTGCAGCAAGGGCCGGCGCCGGCGTTTTGGCAGGTCACGGAAGTTTGCCTCACATAAACAGGATTTTATTTTGCGACCGATTCAAAAATCGAACAAACTGGCGGAAGTCTGCTACGAGATCCGCGGCCCGGTGCCGGAAAAAGCCCGGCAGATGGAAGAGGAAGGCCACAAGATCACCAAGTTAAACATCGGCAATCTGGCCGTGTTCGGCTTTGATCCTCCCGACGAGATCGTCCAGGATATGAAGGTGAACCTGTCCAACGCGGCGGGTTATACCGACTCCAAGGGCATGTTTGCGCCGCGCAAGGCGGTAATGCACTACACGCAGGGCAAGAACATCGCCGGCGTGACCATCGACGATATCTACCTGGGCAATGGCGCCTCCGAGCTGATCGTGATGTCGATGAACGCGCTGCTGAACAACGGCGACGAGGTGCTGGTGCCGGCGCCGGATTATCCGCTGTGGACGGCGGCGGTGTCGCTGTCGGGCGGTACGCCGGTGCACTATGTGTGCGACGAGCAGCAGGACTGGTATCCGGACATCGAGGACATGCGCCGCAAGATCACGCCGAACACGCGCGCCATCGTGGTGATCAACCCGAACAACCCGACCGGGGCGCTGTACCCGGTCGAGCTGCTGCTGCAGATCATCGAGCTGGCGCGCCAACACGACCTGATCATTTATGCCGATGAAATCTACGACAAGGTGCTGTACGACGGCGCCCAGCACGTGTCGATCGCCTCGCTGGCCGACGACATCCTGTTCGTCACCTTCAACGGCCTGTCGAAGAATTACCGCGCCTGCGGCTACCGGTCCGGCTGGATGGTGGTGTCGGGCGAGAAGTCGCACGCGAAAGACTATATCGAAGGCCTCAACATGCTGGCCTCGATGCGCTTGTGCGCCAACGCTCCGGGACAGTTTGCGATCCAGACTGCGCTCGGCGGCTACCAGTCTATCGACGATTTGGTGGGCCCAGGCGGGCGCCTGTTAAAGCAACGCGATCTGGCCTACAAGCTGCTGATCGAGATTCCGGGCGTCACTTGTGTCAAGCCGAAAGCGGCGCTGTATATGTTTCCCCGTCTTGATCCGAAGATCTATCCGATCGCGGATGACCAGCAGTTCGCTTATGAATTGCTGGCCGAAACGAAAGTGCTGATCGTCCAGGGCAGCGGCTTCAACTGGATCGCGCCGGATCATTTCCGCGTCGTGTTCCTGCCGAACTCGGACGATATGGTGGAAGCTTTCGGCCGCATGGCCAAGTTCATGGAAAGCTACCGCAAGCGCCACGGCGCCAGCTTCTAAATCAGATCTCTGGAAACACATTATGAAACCAATCAAAGTAGGCTTGTTAGGCGTCGGCAATGTCGGCGGCGGGACGTTCGACGTATTGCAACGCAATCACGAAGAAATCCGCCGCCGCGCCGGCCGCAGCATTGAAATTGTGGCGGTCTCGGCCCGCAACCTGGAGCGTGCCCAGACGCGCACCGGCGGCAAAGTCAAGGTGGTGGCCAATCCGGCCGACATCGTCAACGATCCGGACATCGACATCGTCGTCGAGCTGATCGGCGGCTACGACGAGGCGCGCTCGCTGGTGCTGCAGGCGATCGCCAACGGCAAGCATGTCGTTACCGCCAACAAGGCGCTGCTGGCTGTGCATGGCAATGAGATCTTTAAGGCCGCGCAGGACAAGGGCGTCATGGTCGCGTTTGAGGCGGCGGTGGCGGGCGGCATCCCGATCATCAAGGCGCTGCGCGAGGGCCTGACCGCCAACCGCATCGACTGGTTCGCCGGCATCATCAATGGCACCACCAATTTCATCCTGTCCGAAATGCGCGACAAGGGCCTGGACTTCGGCACCGTGCTGAAGCAGGCGCAGCAACTGGGCTATGCGGAAGCCGACCCGACCTTTGACATCGAAGGCGTTGATGCGGCGCACAAGGCCACCATCATGTCGGCGATCGCCTTCGGCATTCCGGTGCAGTTCGACAAGGCGCACGTCGAAGGCATTTCCAAGCTGAACGCGGTGGATATCAAGTACGCCGAACAGCTGGGCTACCGCATCAAGCTGCTGGGCATCGCCAAGCGCGCCAAGGTCAACGGCAAGGAAGGCGTGGAGCTGCGCGTGCATCCGACCCTGATTCCATCGAAACGCCTGATCGCTAACGTTGAGGGCGCGATGAACGCGGTGCTGGTGCAGGGCGACGCTGTTGGCGCCACGCTGTATTACGGCAAGGGCGCCGGCTCCGAGCCGACCGCGTCGGCGGTGATTGCCGACCTGGTGGATATCACCCGCCTGGCCAC
Organism: uncultured Duganella sp.; assembly: GCA_963515135.1. Lineage (GTDB taxonomy): Bacteria > Pseudomonadota > Gammaproteobacteria > Burkholderiales > Burkholderiaceae_D > Rugamonas. The sequence goes on from CAUPXZ010000013.1 coordinate 12,527, forward strand.
TGCTGATCCGGAACACCGTGTGCCGCACCTGGCGTTCCAGCCGAACGCGATGACCAACATCGAGATTCTGCCGATGGCGGAAGTCACCACCAGCTACTACCTGCGCATGAACGTCAGCGATGAGCCGGGCGTGCTGGCCGACCTGACGCGCATCCTGGCCGACGCCGGCATCTCGATCGACGCCATGCTGCAGAAGGAGCCGGCCGACGGCGAGACCCGCACCGACATCATCTTCCTGACGCACCAGACGCAGGAGAAGAACGTCACCGCCGCCATCGCCAAGATGGAAGCGCTATCGACGGTGGGCGGCAGCGTCACCAAGATCCGCCTGGAAAACCTCAGCTAAGTTTGCATTGCCTCAATACTGCCGGGTTCGATCCGGCAGTAGACTGGGCGGATGCCAAACGCCGCCGCCCGCTATGATTTGCCCTGGAAGATCGCGCTGACACACGCCTTGCGCGACTTCATGGCCTTCTTCTTTCCGGAACTCTATCCCCAGATCGACTGGCGCAAGCGGCCGCGCTTCCGCGACAAAGAACTGGCGGGCCTCAGCCTCGGCGCAACTCCCGACACCATGGTGGCCGACAAGCTGGCCGAAGTCCGCCTGCGCGATGGCCGCATGCAGTGGGTGCTGATCCATATCGAAGTTCAGGCGCAGCGCGATGCGGCGCTGGCGCGGCGTGTGCTCGATTATAACTACCGCATCTTCAACGACTATCAGCAGCCGGTGGCCAGCCTCGTGTTGTTGGCGGACGAGGATCCCAACTGGCGTCCAGATGCGTTCCATAACTGCGTGCTGGGAACGGTGATGGGCATTTCGTTTGCGACAGACAAGCTGCTGGATTACGCCGACCGGACCGAAGCGCTCGAGGCCTCCGACAATCCGTTTGCCTGGGTGGCGCTTGCCCATCTGCGTACCCAGCAGACTCGTCATGACCCGGACCAACTTTACGCGGCCAAGTCGCAGCTCACCAGGCTAATGTTCCAACATGGTTGGCACAAGGAGCGCATACTGGCGATGTTCAAAGTGATTAACTGGATGATGGTGCTGCCGGTTCCGCTTCAACAGCGTTACTGGAAGGCTGTTGTCGAGATGCATATGGAGGCTGACATGACAAGTTTGTCCGAACTTTTGGCATTGGTTACCCCGTTGGAGCAGATGCTTATTGATCAAAGTGTGGAAAACGGTTTGAAGAAGGGGCTGGCACAAGGACTGGAACAAGGACTGGAGCAAGGCCTGGAACAAGGCCTGGAACAAGGGCGCCGGGAGGGGGCATTGGCGTTGCTGGAGCGGCTTCTGACGCAACGCTTTGGGCCGTTGCCTAAAACGGTTCAGCGCAAGCTTTCCAAAGCAGATCTGGCGCAATTGGAGCAGTGGAGCGATGCGCTGCACCAGGCGCAGTCGCTAAAACAGGTGTTTGAATAAAAAAGCCGGAACAGCGTCTACGCACGCTGCTCCGGAAAAGGGTTCCACTTACTGCTAGGGCTTGCTGCTAGGACTTACTTCGACGCGACGGTCAGTTCGCTTTTCACTTCTTTCACGCCGGGCACAGCCGACGCTACTTGAATCGCTTTGGTGCCCTCGTCGGTGCTGGCGACGGTGCCGCTCAGGGTCACGACGCCTTCAGCCGTGGTGATGCCGATCTGTTTTTGATCAGCCAGGGAAGCCTTGATTTTGCTGGTGATCGCCTCGTCGTTGCTGGCGATGCCGGCTTTCGCGGCGCCAGCCAGGGCTGCATCTTGCTGGCCAGCGGCGAATGCGGTGCCGGTTGCGGCAGCGGCGGTCAGGGTGGCGGCTACCATCAGGCGGGCGATCAGTTTGTTGGTCATCATGATTTGCTTCCTTTATCGAGTTTGAGGATAAAACGTCTGTGACGTTACCCACTCCTTTGCAAACCCCATGCCAGCTCTGATTTGTCCTTGTTTTTCAACGGCTTAGCTGTGAATTTCTAATGGGAAATCGCAGCATCGTGTGTTTTTCGGCCAGATTGCCGGGATTTTGTCGGGAATTGGCGACGAGGGCTGGCATCTATCGATTAACTCATTGATTTTTAAGGGTTTCATCTTGTCGCTCAATGGCGACATCGGCGCGGAACAGGCTGGCGTCCAGATTGTGCTTTTGCAGCAAACGGTAGAACTCCGTGCGGTTACGTTCGGCCAGACGGGCAGCGTCGGCCACATTGCCATCCGTGAGTTTCAGCAGCTGGACCAGGTAATTGCGCTCGAAACGCTGGCGCGCCTCGGTGTAGCTCAGCACCTCCAGTGATGGCACGCGCAAGGCCCGCTGCACCAGCGACAGCGGAATCAGCGGCGCGGTCGCCAGCGCACACACATGCTCGATCACGTTGTACAGCTGTCGCACATTGCCTGGCCAGGCCGACGTGGTCAGCGCTTCCAGCGCGTCAGGCGCGAAGCCGCGCACCGTCTTGGCGTACTTGCTTGCCAGCGTCTGCAGGAACTGATTGGCCATCGGCACGATGTCTTCGCGCCGCTGCGCCAGCGGCGGCAAGCTCAGCGTGATGACATTCAAACGGTAATACAAATCCTCACGGAACTGGCCCTGCTGCATGGCGGCATCCAGATCGCGGTGGGTGGCCGACAGGATGCGTACGTCGACCGGCCTGGCCGCATCCGATCCCAGCTGGCGCACCACGCGTTCCTGCAGCACCCGCAACAGCTTGACCTGCAACAGCAGCGGCATGTCGCCGATCTCGTCAAGGAATAGCGTGCCGCCGTCGGCCGCCTGCACCAGGCCTTCGCGCGCGCCGACCGCGCCGGTGTAGGCGCCCTTGACGTGGCCGAACAGTTCCGACTCCAGCAGCGCCTCCGGGATCGCGCCGCAATTGATGGCGATGAACGGCGCCTTGGCGCGGCGGCTGGCGCGGTGGATCGCCTGTGCCAGCATTTCCTTGCCGGTGCCGCTTTCGCCGCGGATCAGGATGCTGGCGTCGGAGGCGGCCACCAGCCGCGCTTCGGCCAGCAGCTCGTCCATGCACTGGCTGCGGCTGATGATGGCGGCGCGCCATGCCTGGTCGCCTTCATCGGCGCGCGCGGCAGGCACTGCCAGGCTCAGCGCCTGGGCGATGCGCTCCAGCAGCAGCTTGGCATCGAACGGCTTGGTCAGGTAGGCGTAGGCGCCCAGCGTGGTCGCTTCCACCGCATCCGGAATGGTGCCGTGTGCGGTCAGCAGGATCACCGGCAATGCCGGATAGCTGCGGCGGATTTCCTGGAACAGCCACATGCCATCCCGCTCCGGCAGCCGGATGTCGCTGATGACCAGACGAGGCAGCTCCATCGACATCCGCGTCAGCGCTTCCTCGGCGCTGCCGACCGCAGTGACGCGGTAGCCGTTGGCGGTCAGCCGCATCGATAGCAGGCGCAGCAGATCATCGTCATCGTCCACCAGCAGCAGATGGGCGCCCTGGCCCTGGCTTGTATTGGTCATTTGGTCACCTGTGGTGCTGGCGCCGGCCGAGCCGGCAATGTGCGTTCGATGGCTTTCAGGCCTTCGAGCATGTCAGTCAGCTGATCGATGCGGCGCAGACTCTCCTTTTGCTGCGCGGCCAGCTTGTCGGCGTGGTCGTACAGGCGGCGCGTCTCGGCGCAATTGCTCGATAGTAGTTGCGCCAGCGGCCGGAAGGGCGCAGCCTCCAGTTCGGCCGAGGTGGCCACGCTGTCCAGCAGCGCCTGGGCGCGCGCCAGATCGCCGCCGCCGCGCGTCAACATCAGCGCCATGCCCATCCGGATCGCCACGCGCGGGCCGCGCGGTTGCAGGCCGAGGCCGCTCAGCTCCTTCAGCAGCTCGCCCTGGCTCATGCGGCGCAATGTCTGGTGATAGCTGAGCAGCGGGCCGATTTCATCCGGCGGTGGCGGCGCCGCAGTGACCACCTCGATCACCGGCACCGGCATCGGCGGTGGCGCCGGATCGTCGGGAATCGGCGAATTCAGCGTACATGCCGACAGCGTCAGGCAGGCCAGCAGCAGGAGCTTAGCTTTCATAGGGGAGTTCTAGACGGAAGTGGGCGCCCCGTTGCGAGGGCATCAGTTTGAGAATGCCGCCATGCGCGGCCACGTATTCCTGCACGATGGACAGGCCGATGCCGTTGCCGCGGCGCGCGCCCGGCGGCTGGCGTTGTCCCTGATAAAACGGTTCGAAGATGCGCGCCACGTCTTCCGGCGCCACGCCCGGCCCCTGGTCGACACAGTCAAGCAGCAGCTTGCCGTCCAGTTCGCCGAGGCGGAAGCTGATCAGTCCGCCAGACGGGCTGAAGCGCACCGCATTCGACAGCAGGTTGCCGATGGCGATCGCCAGTTTGTCGGCGTCGACCGCCAGCGGCGCGGCGCGGCCCTCGGTGACCACGGTCAGCCGCGCCGCCTGCCATTGCAGGCGCTGGCTGTCGATGCTCTGGTTCAGCAGCGCCCCCAGGTCGGCCGGCTGGCGGTGCAGGTGCTGGGCGTCGAAAGTCGCGGCGTTGTAGCGCAGCAGCGCTTCGATCTGCGACTGCAGCGCCGCCGTGTTCTGGTTGAGGATGCGGGCGATCTCGCGCTGGTCGGCCGACAGCGCGCCGGCCACGCCATCCTCCAGCAGCGCCACCCCTTCGCGCAGCGCCGCCAGCGGCGTCTTCAGCTCGTGCGAGATGTGGCGCAGGAAGCGCGCCTTGTCGGCTTCCAGCTCGCCCAGGCGCTGGCGCAGCCAGTTCAGCTGCTGGCCCACGCGTTGCAGGTCGTTCGGTCCGCGCACCGCGATCACCTGGTCGTAGCGGTTTTCGCCCAGCGTATCGATGGCCTGCTCGATCTGCGCCAGCGGCCGCGACAGCCACAGGCCAAAGCCGGACGCCAGCGCGGCGGCGAGCAGGATGGAGGCGATCACCTGCGCTTTCAACACCGCGCGGCGCTGGTCGAGCTCGGCCAGCAGCGCGCTGTTGCGGCGCTCGACCTCCTGCTTGGCTTCGTCGGCCAGTTGTTCGTTGATTTCCGGCAGTGGCAGCAGCGCCTTTTCCAGCGCCTGCTGGCGCGCGGTGCGGGCGGCGCCGGGACGCGACGGCGCCTGCAGGATCTGCCACGCCTGTTCGCCCGACTGGCGCCAGCGCGCGAACAGTGCGGGTGGCGTGTGGGGCAGGGCGGCCGCCACCGCGTCCAGCGACAGCAGGGTGTCGCGCCAGGCGTCGGCATAGCGCCGGCGGAAGGCGGGATCGTCCAGCACCAGGTATTGGCGCGCGCTGCGCGCCATGGAGACGCTGCGTTCGGCCAGTTGCTGGGTATGTTCAGTGAGCGCCAGCGCGTGGCGTCCGCTGTCGCGACTATGGGCCGCCAGGCGGTCCAGCGTCCACAGGGCATGCAGCGAGGCGGCGCTCAGCAGCACGGCAATCAGCAAAAAGACGCCCAGCAACAACTGGCGAAACGAGAGTTTCGAGAGCATTGTGGGTCACAAAATGGCCATATTGACTGAATCATATGGCCAAACAGCTGCGACAGCCTGTTCGATTGCCCGCTGGGCTGATTATCCCGGCATCAGGCGGCGGGGCCGACGTCCATGCCGTCGTAGGATTCCAGCTGGTGTTGTTCGGCGAACTGGTAGAACTCCTGGTTGCGGGCGTGCAGCGTGTCGACCGTGTGTTTCTCGACCTTTTCGATATGCAGCCACCACAGCGCCGGGCTGTCGCCATCCGGCTTGGAATCGTAGATGCCAACGATCTGGTAGCCCTTGGCCTTCAGCAGTTCCTGCGCGGCTTCCAGCTTGGCCTTGTCGGCGTCGGCGAAAAAGTAGCCCCACAGCAGCGGCTTGCTGATATCCCATGGCGCGTTGGCCTTCATGTCGGCAAACAGCGTTACCATTTCTTCTTTACTAATCATAAGTCGTTCCTTAAAGTCCAAGCCGCATTTTACCGCGCCGCAGGCCGGCGGCAGCGCGCCGGTTAGTGGTCGTTTATAATTTCCTTTTGGATCAAGGCAAGAATCAGATGACGAAGGCTTCTTTGTGGATGGTGGACGCGGACGCGGTGACGGATGCCGGGCTGCAACGTCTGCGCGGCTGGCTGTCGCCGGGCGAGATGGCGCGCCATCAGCGCTTCGTCCGCGCCCAGCGCCAGCGCCAGTTCATCGTCGGCCGCGTGCTGCTGCGCATGGCGCTGGGCCGGCTGCTGGGCGTGACGCCGCAGGAGATTCGTCTGGAAGAGCAGGTCGGCAAGGCGCCGCGCCTGGTGGCACCGCTGCCGCAGGGCGCGCAGCCGGGTTTCAGCATCGCCCATAGCGGCCGCTGGGTGGCGTGTGCAGTCAGTGCGCAGACTGCGCTGGGGCTGGATATTGAGATGAAGGACGCCGCGCGCGACCTGAATGCGCTGGCCGCACAAGCCTTTGATGCCGCCGAGATGGCGCAATGGGCGCGCCTGCAAACCTTGTCCGAGCCGGAACGCACCGAAGGCTTCTACCGCTTGTGGAGTGAAAAGGAAGCGCGCTTCAAGCTCGGCGTGGCGGCTGGCGGACATTGCCTGCTGCTGCCGCATGCGGAACTGTCGATCGCGCTCTGCACCGAGCAACCGCTGGACCAGCCGCCAGCGCTGGAAGTCATGCCGCTGGACTGAACCGTCTCAATCGAGGCTCCACACATATTGCATCTTGGTCCATGACTGCTGCGGCACGCCGTCTACCGTGCCGGGCTTGAATTTGCACAGGCTGAGCCCGGCCTGAGCCGCGCGGTCCAGATCGCGGAAGCCGCTGGATTTCTCCACCCGTGAATCGGCCACCTTGCCGTCGCTGCCGATCAGGAAGGCCAGCATCACGGTGCCGGTGTCGCCGTTGCGCAGCGCGTTCTTTGGATAGTCGGGCTTGCTGCAGGCCTGGGCGTCCACCACCGCCGCCGTCACCATCGGGGACGCCGGCCTGAGCTGCTGGGTTTTCGCGCCCGGCTCGGCCACGCCGCCGGCCGGTGCTTGCGGTGGTCGCTGGTCCGGCGCCACGCGCGCGGTCATAGTCGGCGCTGGTTCCAGCGGAATATCGGTCAGCAGCTTGGGCACGAAGATTTCCGGCCGCGCCAGCGGCGGTTCCTGCACTTGCGGCTCGCGCTCTTTCGGCTTGGGTGGGTCAAGATTCGGCACCAGGTCCACCACCGGCGGCGTGGAGTGGAATACCGTCAGCTTGGATCCTTGCAGGAATACCGCAAGCAGCACGGCGTGCAGAAGGACTACCGTGGTCACGCCAGTCAGATTTCTCTTTGGGTTCATGCTTGCTCCTTGGTGGTGGGTTGAGTTGCTATTTGATGGAAGTATACTATTCCATCAAGTAGAAAAATAAAAGGCTAAATTTTATGTTATGCTTCCATCATCAAGTACCCACAGGTAGCAATATGAAGAAAATACGCGTGATGCTGGCGGACGATCATCCGATCGTGATGACCGGGTTTGCCATGTCGCTGGAAGGACAGGGGCTGGAAGTGGTGGCCCAAGCGCGCTCGCCGGAAGAGGCGCTGGCGCAATACCAGGAGCTCAAGCCGGATGTCAGCGTGCTGGATATCCGCTTCGGCGAACAATTAACAGGCTTGGACGTGGCCAAACAGATGCTGGCGCAAGATCCGTCCGCCGCCATCATCTTCCTCAGCCAGTTCGATCAAGACAGCCTGATCAAGGAAACCTACCGCCTCGGCGGGCGCGCCTTCATGACCAAGGATTGCGATCCGGCCGATCTGGCGGCGGCTGTGCGGCGCGCGCATGAAGGCGAGCTGTACTTCCTGCCGCATATCGCCGAGCGGCTGGCCAATTTGTCGGTACGTGGCGACCTGTCGCCGCAGTCGCAACTGGATGAGCGGGCGCTGGAAATCTTCACGCTGATGGCGGAAGGCCTGACCAACGCCGAAATTGCCGAGAAGCTGGATGTGTCGACCAAGACCATCAGCAATATCAGCCAGGCGGTGAAGGAGAAGCTGGGCGTGCATCGTCCGGCCTATATCACGCGGCTGGCGGTCAAGCACGGCCTGATCGAGCCTTGATGCGCTGGACGCCCTGGCGCCAGTGGAGCGTGCGGGCGCGGCTGATGGCGATGACCGCGATTCCGCTGGCCTATCTGTTCTGCACCTTTGTCTGGTACGCCTATCAGTCGCGCTTGTCCGAGGTGCGCGAGGAAATGGCCGAGCGCGGCCCGCTGGTAGCCAAGGTGCTGGCTGACAGCAGCGAGTTCGGCGTGGTGTCGCGGCGTTACGATGATCTGAGGCCGACTATCAACGGTCTGTTGCGCACCGATCCCAGCGTGTATCGCATCGAGATCCTGGACCCGCAGCGGTGCCAGCTGGTGCACACTGCCGCACGCGGGCCGGCGAATGCCGCCGAGTTACGGTACTATGAGGCGCGCATCCTCAAGCGCCTGATGTGGGTGTCGATGCTGGCGCCGGACGGCAAGCCGTATCAGAAAGACCGGCCGGCCGGCGCCAGCGGCGTGACCGTGGAAACGGTGGGTTATGTGCGCGTGACAATGTCGCCGTCGGCGCTGCTGCTGAAGCAGACGCGGCGCTTCTATGTCGAACTGGCGGTCGGCAGCCTCGGGCTGCTGGCCTGCGTGCTGCTGGCGTGGCAGTTGGCCAAGGGCCTGGATGGGTCGTTGCAGGCGTCGATGCGCGCCTTGCGCGAGGCGGACGATGAAAAGCGGCGCCTGATTCACAAGGTCAACACGGCGGTGGAGGATGAGCGGGCCAGCATCGCGCTGGAAATCCATGATGAGCTCAACGCCACGCTGATCGCAGTGCGGCTGGAAGCGCAGCGCATCGCCGACCTGAGTCCGGCGGGCGAGACGCGCGACAAGGCGCAGTCGATCATCAAGCTGGCGCTCGGCCTGTACAACAGCGGCCGCTCGCTGGTGCGCCGTTTGCGGCCCGAAGTGCTGGATATGCTGGGGCTGGACGGCGCGGTGGAGGAGATGGTGCGCCACTACGACAGCGTCCGCAGCGGTTGCCGCTTCGAGCTGCGCGCGCACGGTGAATTCTCGATGATGGAAAAAACTATTGCTATCTCCGCGTATCGGATCGTGCAGGAGGCTTTGTCCAATATCGTCAAGCATGCTCGGGCCAGCCAGGCCTGCGTCACCTTGGTGCTGGCGCAGGGCGGACTGCACATGCAAATCGCCGACAATGGCCGGGGCTTCGACACGGCGCAGGCCTCATCCGGCATCGGCTTGGTGGGCATGCGAGAACGGGTGTATGCACTCAACGGCAGTATTGCTGTCGATGCCGGCCTGGCGGCAGGCACGCGGATCACGATCGTGATACCACTTTAACAAAACTCTTTGAATGTAAACGATTCTCATTTACTATCTTCGTTTTAGAACAAAAACGGGGAATAGAGAATAATGCGCATCAAAGTGATGGTGGTGGCGCTGGCCGGTGTCATGGCATGCTGGTCGGTCCACGCCGAAGAGCCGATCGAACAGGTGGTGATTAGCGGCGATAAGCTGAAACGGACTGAAATCGACAGCAGTGCCAGCGTCGGCGCGCGCAATCGCCGCCAGATCGACGAATCCGGTATGAACACGGTGGAGGAGGTGATCTCGCAAATGGCCAACGTCGGCACTGCCGAGAACCTGTCGATTCGCGGCGTGCAGTCTTACGGCCCGACCGGTGGCGGCGGCAAGACCATCACGGTGGTGGTGGACGGCGTGCCGCAGGACGGTTTCGGCCAGACCATCTCCAGCCTGAGCGTGTGGGATGCCGACCGCGTGGAAGTGCTGCGCGGCCCGCAATCGACCAACCAGGGGCGCAACTCGCTGGCCGGCGCGGTAGTGCTGCGCACCCGTGATCCGCAGGATGCGCGCGACTTCAGTTACCGTCTCAGCGCCGGCAATCAGAATGCGCATCAGGTGGCGCTGGCCGGCGGCGGCGCCATCGTCGAGCAGGTGCTGGCCGGCCGCGTGACACTGGAGCAGCGCCGCCGCGACGGCGATGTCTACAACGTCACCCGCGACGACAAGCGCGCCAATCACGATGATGGTCACACGCTGCGCGGCAAGCTGCGCATCACGCCTTGGGGCGACCGCTATCAGGCGCTGATCACGCTGGTGGATGACAAGCAGCGGCTGGGCTACAACACGGTGGAGGCGGTGAGGGCGGCGGCCGATGCACGCCTGAATTTCTCCAACGAGCCGCGCGAAGTCGAGAACCGCACCCGTTCCGCCGCGCTGGAGCAAACCTTCCGCGCGCTGGGCGCCGATGTGACGCTGCTGACGACCTATTCTCACAACCGCTACGCGCGCGTGGCCGACTACGATGGCACGGAGCTGAACCAGGGCGTGCGCGATGGCGAGAATATCGACCGCCAATGGGCGCAGGAAGCGCGCGCCAATTTCGACACGCTGTTGTTCGGCCACAAGTTGAAAGGCGTGGCAGGCCTGTATTACTCGCAGCAGTATTACGCGGGCGACGACAAGTTCGTGGTGCCGGTGTCGTATGTATTGGGACTGATCGGCCAGTGCCGCGTGCAGACAGTGTGCGACGCCACCTATGGCGCGGACTTCATCAGCCGCCGCCAGATGCAGGACAACGCCAGCAAGACCCGCGCGGTCTACGGCGAATTCGATTATGTGCTCGACAAGCTGACGCTGACCGCCGGCATGCGCTACGACGCCGAACGCCAGCGCCGCATTCTGTCGACCGCCACCGACGGCACTTCGCCGCTGGCACGCCAGATTTACATGCAGCTGATACGCAGCGGCGCCTTCTCGCCGGACGGCACGCAGGATCTGGGCACCGACAATTCGGTATGGCTGCCCAAGCTGGGCGTGCGCTATGCGCTGTCGCCGGAGTGGGTGGCCGGCCTGACCGCGCAGCGCGGCTACCGCACCGGTGGCGTCGATTACAGCTATCAGCGCGGTTCCAAGTCGTTTGGCCCGGAATACACCAGGAACTACGAGGCGTCGCTGAAGGGCGCGCTGGATAACGGGCTGGTGGTGGCATTCAATGCCTATCGCGTCAACTGGACCGACCAGCAGGTGAACATCGGCCGCAATACGCTGGACCAGTGGTTCGTCAATGCCGGCAGCTCGCGCCTGCAAGGGCTGGAGGCCGAAGTACGCGGCCGTGTCGCGCGCAACCTGGAGCTATTCGGCGCCATGGGGCTGGCGCGCACCAAATTCATCGATTTCGTTTCCGCAAACGGCGATTACAGCGGTCACGAATTCGCGCGCTCGCCGCGTCAGACGCAGGCGGTGGGCTTCAGCTGGACGCCGGGTAGCTGGATGCTAAACCTGAATCTGCAACATGCCACCGGCACCTACATCGGCCCTGAAAACACCGACCGCAACGACGGCCATACGACGCTGGGCGGCAAGGCCACCTACAAGCTGCAAAATGGTGTGACGCTGTTCGCCTACGGCAGCAATCTGACCAACCAGACCTACATCACCCACAACAAGCTGGAAACGGTGACCGGCCGCTACGCGGTCGCGCTGGGCAATGAGCGCCAATTCGGCTTCGGCGTGCAAGGCGCAATGTAAGGAGGACGAGATGAACTGGATCTGTATCGGCGTGGCGGCGTTGGCCGCGCTGTGTCTTTATCTGGCGTCGCCGCACCAGTCGCTATGGCCGGCGGCGCTGAAGCGCCAGGCTTTCCTGCGCTGGTTGTCGGTGCCGCTGGTGGTGGGTTCGGTCGCCAGCGCGGTGGAGTCCTATGGCTTCTGGTGTGGCGTGTGCATTACATTGGCCGGTTTCATGACCATGCTGGTGGCTTTGCCATATCTGGACGCCTGGCGCAGGAAGGGGCCGCGCCATGTGGGGTAAATCGACTGCCGCCGTGTTCCTCGGCATGCCATTGGCGGTGCTGGTGACCGGCTTCGCGGCGTTGTTGAGCCGCGACCAGGCCAGCACCACGCTGCCATGGCTGCTGCTGTTCTTCCTGATCTGGATCGCGGTGATGACGTGCGCCTTCCTGTTCAAGACCGGCTTGCGGGCGTGGCTGTGGATGGGCGGGCTAACGCTGACTGGCTATGCCGCGCTGCACTTTCTGAAGGCCAGCGGCTTGATCCGGGTGGCGGCATGAAGGCGGCGACTTTACGCACCTTTATCTCGGTGCATACCTGGGTTGGATTGATCGCGGGCTTTGGCTTGTTCATCGCGTTCTACGCCGGCGCGATCACGCTGTTTCATGAGGAGCTGCATGCGTGGGAGACGCCATTGCCGCAGATGGCTGCGCCGCAGCAGGAGCCGCAAGCGCTGATCGACGCCGTGTTGCAGGCACACCCGAAGGCGCGGGAAGGCTTCTTCCTGCGGCTGCCGTCAGAATTCGAACCGCTCATGATACTGGAGTTCGACGAGCGCCATTTCCGCCTGGACGCAGGCGGCAAGCTGGAAGAGTTCAAGGAGCGCTCGCAGCTGGTGGACTTCGTCTATCGCTTGCATTACACGGCCGGCCTGCCGCGCAGCTGGGGCATTTATGTGCTGGGCGTGGTGTGCGTGCTGTATGGGCTGGCGCTGGCCAGCGGCGTGGTGATCTATGCGCCGACCTTCTTCAAGGATTTGTTCGCGCTACGCATCGGCAAGAACATCAAGCGCATGTGGCAGGACGCGCATAACGCCATCGGCATTTTGTCGCTGCCGTTTCACCTGATGTATGCGTGGAGCAGCGCGGTGCTGGCGCTGGGACTGATTTTGCTGGCGCCGTTCCAGTATCTGGTATTCGATGGCAAGCTGCTGCAACTGGTGGGGCCGGACATCAACGCGGCCGCACCGGCCAAGGCGTCCGGCGTGGCTGTGCCGCTGGCGCCGGCCTCGCAACTGATCGCCGAGGTAAGGCGCGCAGTGCCGGGCATCGAGGTTTCCACGCTGAGCTATCGCCACGCCGGCGATGCCAATGCGCAGGTGCAGGTGTACGGCCATGTGCAGCAGAAGTCAGTGGCCGACATGGGCGCGGTGGTGCTCAACGCCAGCAGCGGCAAGGTGACGAGGGTGATGATGCCGGAGAATTTCAGCGCCGGCACGCGTTTCCTGCGCAGTTTGCAGGCGCTGCACTTCGGTTCCTTCGGCGAACTGGCGGTGCGCTGGATGTACTTTATCCTCGGCATAGCCGGTGCTTTCCTGTTTTATAGCGGGAATCTGTTATGGATCGAGGCGCGCCGCAAACGTCAAAAACTGGTGCAGCCGCGCAGCGGCAAGCTGATGGCGCAAGGGACGCTGGGCGTTTGTCTCGGTTGCGTGGCTGGCGTGTCGGCGGTCTTCCTGGCGAACAAGCTCGGGCCGGCGGGGCAGTTGCCGCTCTGGGAGGAACGCAGCTACTACGCGGTGTTCTTCGGTTGCGTGCTATGGGCTTTTGCACGTCCGCCGGCACGCGCAGCCAATGAATTGCTCCAGCTGTGCGCTGCCTTGACGCTGGCCGTGCCATTTGCTCACTGGTGGAGTACCGGCCTCAATCCCATGCTGGCGTTGCTGCAAGGTGATTTCATCGTGGTCGGCGTGGCGCTGATCTCGCTGTTGTTCGCCGCGTGTTTCTGGAAGATGGCCCGTGCCGTCCTGGCGCGAGGCCGCCACGGCGACCCGCACAGCGTCTGGTCGCTGCGCGCGCCGCCTTGCGCGCAGGGCGCCATGCAGCAAGCCGCATAAACCGGTGTATAGTCCCTCCATGGAGGTTAGCCATGGAAATCCTTACCGCTGCAGAAACCAGTCTGGACCAGTTGCTGGCGGCCTATTCCGCAGGTCGAATCAGCCGCCGCGAACTGGAAAAAGCCACCGGATTGTGGATTGGCGACATCTTGTCTGAAATGGCCAGCCTTAAGCTGCCCTTGCCGCGTGTGGATACGCGCGCACATTTTAATCAGGCACAGCAGCGCTTATTTGATCGGGTGTTCTGATGAACATCGCCCTCATCGTCACCGATGCCGGTCCGCTGATCACGCTTGCCGTTGCGGATGCGCTCGATACACTCAAGCTATTGGGCGCGCGCGTCGTGATTCCCGACATGGTGCAGTTCGAGGTGAGCCAGCATGCAGACAAGCCGGGCGCCCGCATCTTCATGGCCTGGCTGCACAAGAACCGGGGCTTGATCGAAATCGGGCAGACGGAAGAATTTGCTGAGTTCACAGAGTTGCTCGCGTTAAACCCAGCACTGCGCACGCGCAACCGTGGGGAAATGGCGGCGGCTGAGGTACTGGCGAGGGAGCTCGACGATGGCATCGATGCCGGTCTGCTATTGTTTGAAGATTCGGATATCCGCAAGACCAATTTTTTAGTGCGTTTGCCGGATAATGTACTGATCCTCTCTACCTCGACTTTTCTGTATGGTCTGCAGCGCCGGCAGTTACTGTCGGATGCGGACGCTATCCTGAACCGCGCCACCGGCGTACGCGGCTCGACGGCGCGCGTTGCGGGCGCGATCGCCACGCGCGGAGGCGACGATGTGCTGAAAGAATGGATCGCTTGATCCGGCGCATTGCAATTGCTTTTTTGCATGCCGGATGGCTCCGGGCAGCGGTTATAATCCGCTCAATCTTTGCTGAACGGACACGTCCCTCATGAGCCAGCCCAATCAGTTTTCCCTGTTAAAACAACGCCGTTTCGCGCCGTTCTTCTGGACCCAGTTCCTCGGCGCCTTCAATGACAATCTGTTCAAGACGGCGCTGGTGGTGATCATCACCTTCGATGCGCTGAGCTGGACCACGATGTCGCCGTCGCTGGTGACCAATTTGATTCCCGGCCTGTTCATTCTTCCCTATGTGCTGTTCTCGGCCACCGCTGGCCAGCTGGCCGACAAGTTCGAGAAATCCGGCCTGACGCGCTTCGTTAAGTGGCTGGAACTGGCCATCATGTGCGTGGCCGGCATTGGCTGGGTGACGCACCACTTGTGGCTGCTGATCGCGGCAGTGGTCGGTATGGGCATCCACTCGACCCTGTTCGGCCCGGTCAAATACGCTTACCTGCCGCAGCAGCTGAAACCGGAGGAGCTGATCGGCGGCAATGGCGTCACCGAGATGGGTACCTTCGTCGGCATCCTGATGGGCGAGGTGCTGGGTGCTGTGCTGGTAGTGCAGCAGCCGAACGGCTTGTGGCTGGAGGCTGCCGCCACGGTGCTCGTGGCTGGCATGGGCCTGGTGGCCGCCTACCGCATTCCGCATTCGCCGGCGCCGGTGCCGGATTTGAAAATCAGCTGGAACTTCATCGGCGAGTCGATCCGCAATATCAATTATTCGCGCAAGAACCGCACGGTGTTCCTGTCGATGCTGGGCAACTCGTGGTTCTGGTTCTACGGCGCGCTGATCCTGGCGCAGTTCCCGGTGTACGCCAAGGATTACCTGCACGGCGACCACGGCGCCTTCGTGCTGCTGCTGACCATTTTCTCGCTGGGCGTGGGCAGCGGCTCGCTGCTGTGCGAGCGCCTGTCCGGCCGCAAGGTGGAAATCGGCCTGGTGCCGTTCGGCTCGATCGGCCTGACCATCTTCGGCGTCGACCTGTACTTCGCCAGCCTGGCGTTCGGCGGCACGGCGCTGACCGGCGCCCACCTGGACGCGTTCGCGCTGCTGGCGCAGCATGGCATGTGGCGCATCCTGTTCGACGTGCTGATGATCGGCATGTTCGGCGGCTTCTTCATCGTGCCGCTGTTCGCGCTGATCCAGACCCGCTGCGATCCGGCGCACATCTCGCGCACCATCGCCGGCATGAACATCCTCAACGCGCTGTTCATGGTGGCGGCGGCCGGGCTGGCGATCGTGCTGCTGGGCCAGGGCCTGAGCATCCCCGAGCTGTTCCTGGTGACCGCGCTGCTGAACGCGCTGGTGGCGATCTACATCTTCTCGCTGGTGCCGGAATTCCTGATGCGCTTCCTGGCCTGGCTGCTGATCCATACCGTGCATCGGGTCGACACCGTCGATGTCGGGCGCATTCCGGCCGAAGGCGCGGCGGTGCTGGTGTGCAATCACGTCAGCTACGTCGACGCCATCGTCATCGGCGCGGCGGCGCCGCGGCCGATCCGTTTCGTCATGGACCACCGCATCTTCAAGCTGCCGCTGATGGGCTGGATCTTCCGCACCGCGCGCGCGATTCCGATCGCGCCGGCCAAGGAAGATCCGTGGCTGATGGAGAAGGCGTATGTCGACATCGCCCACGCGCTGCACGACGGCGAGCTGGTGTGTATCTTCCCGGAGGGGCAGCTGACGCGCACCGGCGACATCAACGACTTCAAGGGCGGCATCGCCAAGATCGTCGAGCGCAGCAAGGTGCCGGTGATCCCGATGGCGCTGCGCGGCCTGTGGGGGCATCTGTTGAGCCGCAATCAGCAGAACGTGTTCGGCCGCGTGTTCCGCAAGGGTTTGCGCTCGCGCCTGGCGCTGGCGGTGGGCGAGCCGGTGGCGCCGCACGACGTCACGCCGGACGGCCTGAAACAGCGCGTGGCGGCGCTGCGCGGCGACTGGAAATAAGCCGCTAGCGCGCCGCCTGGACCTGCTCGCGGTTTTGCCGCGCGCCGGCCAGGCGGATGATCTGCTCCAGCTCGACCGGCTTCACCAGATGGTGGTCGAAACCCGCTTCCACCGTGCGCTTGCGCGCCTCGCTCTGTCCCCAGCCGGTCAGGGCCAGCATCAGGATGCGCTCGGCACCGGCTTGCCGGCGGATGGTGCGCGCCGTTTCGTAACCGTCCATGCCCGGCATGCCGAGGTCCATGACGATCATGTCCGGCGCCTGCCGCTCGACGGCGGCGATGGCGGCGGCGGCGTCGTACACTGCCGGCGCGTCAAACCCGTCCAGTTCCAGCAGCGCGGCCAGCGAATCGGCAGCGTCGGCGTTATCGTCCACCACCAGCACCTTCATTTTGCGCCCGTCCGCGCTGGCCTGCTGCGCCAGCGGCACGGCGTTGCGCTTGCCGCCGCTGTCCAGCACCGGCAGGCGGATCAGGAACTCGGTGCCTTGGCCGGCGCCTTCGCTGTGCGCGGCTACTGTGCCGTGGTGCATTTCCGCGAACTGGCGCGCCAGGCTCAGGCCGATGCCCAGGCCGCTGGAGAACTGGCCGTTGACGGTCTTGCCCTGCTCGAACATGCGAAAGATGCGCGGTATGGTGTCGGCTTCCATGCCGATGCCGTTGTCGCGTATGCTGACCAGCAACTGGCCATCGTCGACGGCGGCGCGTACGCTCACATGGCCGCCCTGCGGCGTGAACTTGACCGCATTCGACAGAATGTTGGCGTAGATCTGCACCAGCCGCGCATAGTCGATATCCAGCATGACTTCCTGCGACGGCAGTTGCCAGGCGATGTGGATGCGCTTGGCGTCGGCGGCCTGCTTGCACAGCTCGTCCACATGGCGCATCACCGATCCCAGCGACGCCAGCTGGCGCTGCAGCGTGATCTTGCCGCTGGTGATGCGCGCCACGTCCAGCAAGTCGTCGACCAGCCGCGTCAGCAGCCGTACCTGGCGTTCGACCATGTCGCGGATGCGCGCCACCGGCTCGGCGCCCGGATACAGGTGCGTCAGCAGCGACACCGAGGTGCGGATCGGCGCCAGCGGGTTGCGCAGCTCGTGCCCGAGGCTGGCGAGGAATTCATCCTTGCGCCGCGCCGCCTCGCGCACCTGGTATTGCTTGTTGCGGGCGCGCAGCGTGGCGTGTAGCGCGGTGATCAGCGTCAGCGTGCGCACCGGCCGTTCGAGCAGGCTCAGGTTGCCGAGTCCGGCCACCGCCTGGCGCACCGCCGGCGAGTCGGCGCCGCTGTGCGTCAGCAGCAGGATCGGCAGGTCGGACCAGTCCGGCTGGCGGGCGACTCAGCCCTGCAGCAGCTGGAAACCGCCCGGCGCCAGCGCTTCCTCGACGGTCAGCACGGCGCCGGCGCCGCGTTCCAGTTCCTGCTCCAGCGCGGACAAGCTGACGCACACATGGCTGTCGATGGCGGCCATCGCCAGCACCTTGGCCGCCAGCGGCCCATCCTGGCCGGTGGGGGCGTAGATCAGGATGCGGGTTTCCATGGCGTTCAGTGCTGCTGCGGATCGGCGGCGGCGCCGCCGTGGTACGAGGGCGTGCCGGACAGCACGCCGTGGAAGTCTTTCAGCACCGGCCCCACGCGCAAGCCGCCGGGACCCACCTCAAAGCGGCGCAGCGTGCGCTCGTGCGCGCTGCCGCGCTTCTTGAACACCGAGATGGCCTGGCGCACCTCGCTGCCCGCCTCGAAGTAGCGCAGCAGGATGACGTTGTCGGCCAGGTAGCTGGCGTCCACCGCGCTGACCATGCCGGTGCCCAGGATGCCGGACTGCACGCCGACAATCAGGCTGACCACGCCGCGCTGGCCCAGCCAGGTCAGCAGCTCGTGCAGATAGATGATCAGGAAGCGTTCGTCCGGCACCGCGTTCAGGTAGCCGTTCAGGCTGTCGATGACCACCATCCGTGCGCCTTGTTCCACCGACTGCATGACGGCGCTGGCAAATTCGCCGGGCGACAGCTCGGCCGGATCGATCTGCTGCACCGACAGCAGCTGGCGGTCGATGGCGTCCGCCAGGTTCATGCCCAGGTGCTTGCAGCGGTTGAGCATATTGTTGCGCGCTTCCTCGAACAGGAACATGGCGCAGCGCTCGCCGCGCTGCGTGGCGGCGTGCACGAACTGCGCCGCCAGCGACGACTTGCCGGTGCCGGACGGACCGGTGATCAGGGTGCTCATGCCTTCTTCCAGGCCGCCGCCGATCAGGCTGTCCAGCTGCGGCAGGCCGCTGGCAAGCTGCTGGCGCGCGCTGTTGTCGCGCGACTCGGCCGCCACCAGCCGCGGGTAGACGTGCAGCCCGCCCTTGAGGATTTTGTAGTCGTGGGCGCCGCCGCGAAACGCCACGCCGCGGTACTTGACCACGCGCAGGCGGCGCCGTTCGGCGCCGTAGGCCTGGTCGGACAGTTCCAGCGTCAGCACCGCGTGCGCCACGCTGCGCACCTGCAGGTCGGTGGAGAGGGCGGTGCGGTCGTCAAGGAACACGGTGGTGCAGTTGCGGCTGCTCAGGTACTGCTTCAGCGCCAGCACCTGGCGCCGGTAGCGCAGCGGATTGCCGGCCAGCAGCTGTAGCTCCGACAGCGAGTCCAGCACCACGCGCCGCGGCCGGTGTCGATCGACGGCGGCGAGGATGCGCTGCGTCGTGCTGCCCAGTCGATTTCGGTCGGGTGGAAGATGGTGTACTGCTGGTCCGGATCCAGCACTTTTTCGTCGGGAATGATTTCCTCGATGTGGATGTCCTGCATGTCCCAGCCGTGCGACTGCGCCACGCTGCGCAGCTCGACGGCGGTTTCGGCCAGCGTGATGTACAGCGTCGCTTCGCCGTGGCGCGCGCCATTCAGCAGGAATTGCAGCGCCAGCGTGGTCTTGCCGGTGCCGGGTTCGCCTTCTACCAGGTACAGGCGGTCGCGGGTCAGTCCCCCGGCCAGCACCTCGTCCAGGCTAGGCACGCCGGTGGCGAGAAAGTCGTTGGTCAGGCTGTTTTGTTCTTGCATGGGGGCACTATCCAGACAAAAAGATGTAATCTGGTCAATAGTACCTGAAACGCCTAGCGGCGTGCGCGCTGCTGAATGCCGTGTTGCTTTTGGCGGTACATGGCGCGGTCGGCGCGGCCCAGCAGGGTTTCCACCTCCTGCGGATCGTCCGGATGGTGGATGGCGATGCCGATGCTGGCGCTGAGGGTGACGCTGGTGGTTTTCAGCACAAACGGCTGCTGCAACGCCAGCTGCAGTTTGCCGGCCGCTTCCTCGGCGGCGTGGTCGCCGGCCAGCATTTCCAGAATCACGATGAACTCGTCGCCGGCCAGGCGACCGACGGTGTCGGTCTTGCGCACCGCGCCGCGCAGCCGCTCGGCGAACTGGCGCAGCAATTCATCACCTTCCTCGTGGCCGTAGCGGTCGTTGATCTGCTTGAAACGGTCGAGGTCGAGGAACAGCACGGCGCAGCCCTGGCGCGAGCGGTTGGCGCGCCGCAGCGCCTCGGGCAGCGCCTGCATCAGCGCACGCCGGTTGCACAGGCCGGTCAGGGTGTCGCGCAGCGCCATTGCCTCCAGCGAGGCGAACAGCGACTTGCGCTCGCTGATGTCGTGCAGGAAGGCGATGAACAAATGGCCGCTGCTGCGCGGCACATAGGCCAGCGAAACTTCCACCGGCAACTCCTGGCCGGCGCGGTTGTGCAGCGTCAGTTCGACCCGGCGGCTCAACCCTGAGGCCGCGCTGTCGGCATTGTCGGCCAGCAGGCGCATATCGCGCTCGTAGGCGCGGCGGAGCGGCGCCGGCAGCATCAGCGACGCCAGCGGCTGGCCGATGACTTCGATGCGCTGCCAGCCCAGCAGTTGCTCGGCCTGGCGGTTCCACTCGCGCACCACGCCGCCCGGATCGAGGGCGATGAAGGCGTCGTGGGCGTTGTCGAGAATGGCGCGCAGCTCGGCGGCGCGCTCTTGCAGCAGTTGCTGGGTGCTTTGTTCCTGCGTCAGCGCGCGTTCCAGTTGCAGCGCCTTGCGGCCGATTTCGCGGGTGCGCTCGGCCACCGTCGATTCCAGCTTCTCGTTCAGGCCGCGCAGGGCGTCGAGGTGGGCCTGTTCATTGCGCAGCATTTCGGCCAGCGCGCGCGACAGCACCTGCGCCTCATGGAAGGTGTCGACCGGCGCGATGGCCGGCAGCGCGGTGGCGGCGGCCGGCGCTGCCAGGCGCTGCTCGATGGTGTGGCTGAGCTTATTCAGCGGCCGGGTCAGGCGGCGCGTGACGATGGCGGCGGCCAGCGCCATCGCCAGGCCGAGGATGGCGCCCAGCAGCAGGATCTGGCGCTCCAGCGCGCGGGCGCCGGACAGCGCCAGTTCCTCCGGCTGGCGCACCAGGACGGACCAGCTCAGCGTGGCCGGATCGGCCGGATCGCCGCTGCGCGCATAACCGGTCAGATAGCTGCGGCCATCGGGCCAGCTTTCCCGCAGCGCGCCGGTGGCGCCGCCGCGCGCCAGCGTCAGGCTGTCGCTGTTGATCTTCTGTTCTTCCATGCCCTGCGGGCCGAGGATCACCACGCCGTCGCCCCGTACCACGAAGATCTCGGCGGAATACTGCTGGTCGGCCGGCGCCAGGATGGTTTGCACCATGCGCCGCGCCCAGCCCCAGCTCATGTGCACGCACAGCACGCCGAGCGGCTGG
This sequence comes from uncultured Duganella sp., assembly GCA_963515135.1. Taxonomy (GTDB): domain Bacteria; phylum Pseudomonadota; class Gammaproteobacteria; order Burkholderiales; family Burkholderiaceae_D; genus Rugamonas. Next base: position 33,598 of record CAUPXZ010000013.1, read on the forward strand.
CCGTCGGCATCCTGCACCGGGCCGGAGGCATCGACAAAGCGCCACGGATCGGCGGCGGTGTTCAGCTTCTTGCCCAGCAAATTGGCCGGCTGGAAGTCGCCGGCGAAGATCCTGTCGCGGCCGCCCTGGAACCACTCGCTGTCGTTGACGTCGGCGCCGACCAGCACGCCCTGGGTGGCGGCGTAGATCTTGCCATCCGGCCGGGCCAGGCCTATCCAGGCGTAGTCGGGGAAGGTTTTTTGCAGGCTTTCCAGCGCCTGGCGCACTTCGGCCGGCGAGCGCGCAGCGCGCACCTGCGGCAGTTCGCTCAGCAGTTGGACGTCGGTGGTGGCCTTGTGCACCACGCTGTTGAGCGAGTCGCGCATCTGCCACGACAGCTGCTGCAAACGCTGTTCGGCCTCCTTGCGGGCATAACGGATGGCGAAGTGGTCGACCAGGATCAGCAGGCACAGCACCGTCAGCATGACCGTGGCGCCGACGCCCACCGACACCAGGGTGGTGAGCCGGGGACGGGCGGCGGAGGACGGTTGGGAAGTTAAACGCACGGTCGTACCAAAAGATGACTAAAAGAAATTAACTGATTGTAGCATCGGAGTGCGGCGGCCAGCGTGGCCGAAGTGCGGCGGATTCTCACTTAAACAACGCTTAATATTGCCGCGCCGCACAAGAAACTTGCTTGACTTAATTAGAATGATCGTTCATTCTATAGGTTGTGCTTAATTTTTATACAGAAAGCTCATACCAATGGAAGCCTTTTTCTGCAAAAAAACGATGCTGCGCACCGCTGGTGCCGCAGCCATAGTCTCCGCGCTGGCCGTACTGGCCGGCTGCTCCAAGTCCACGTCCGAAGCACCTCATCAACAGCAGGTGGCGGAAGTGGGCGTTTTCAAAGTGGCGCAAGCGCCGCTGCAAATCACCACCGAACTGCCGGGCCGCACCAGCGCTTACCAAGTTGCTGAAGTGCGGCCGCAGGTCAGTGGCCTGATCAAGAAACGCCTGTTTGTCGAAGGCGCCGACGTCAAAGCCGGCGTGCCGCTGTACCAGATCGATCCGGCCACCTACCAGGCGGCCTACAACTCGGCCAAGGCTGCGCTGGCCAAGGCCAAGGCCAACCTGCTGACCGCCGCGCCGAAAGTGCAGCGTTATAAAGAGCTGGTTGCCATCGAAGGCGTCAGCAAGCAGGAATACGACGATGCCGTCGCCGCCCACGAGCAGGCCAAGGCCGATGTGGAATCGGCCAACGCCGCGCTGGAACAAGCCAAGATCAATGTCGACTACACCCACGTCGATGCGCCGATCAGCGGCCGTATCAGCCGTTCGACCGTGACGCCTGGCGCGCTGGTCACCGCCAACCAGACCACCGCGCTGACCACCGTGCAGCAGCTGGATCCGATTTACGTCGACGTTACCCAGAGCAGCGAAGACATGCTGCGCCTGAAGCGTGAAGTCGAAAGCGGCGGCCTGAAAAAAGACGGCCAGGCCAAGGTCACGCTGCTGCTGTCGGACGGCACCAAGTACGCCGAAACCGGCAAGCTGCAATTCTCCGACGTGTCGGTCGATCCGGGCACCGGCAATGTGACGCTGCGCGCGCTGTTCCCGAATCCGAAACACGATCTGCTGCCTGGCATGTTCGTGCGCGCGGTGGTGGAATCCGGCGTCGATGAAAAAGCCATCGCCGTGCCGCAGCAGGGCGTGACCCGCAACCCGAAAGGCGAAGCGACCGCCATGATCATCAACAAAGAAGGCAAGGTTGAACAGCGCACGCTGGTCACCAGCAACACGCTGGGCGACAAGTGGCTGGTCAAATCCGGCCTGGCCGAAGGCGACCTGCTGATCGTCGAAGGCCTGCAGAAAGTGAAACCGGGCGCACCGGCCAAGCCGATCGCTCCCGCCGCTGCCACGGCCACCGCCGGCGGCGCCGCTCCTGCCAACGCCAAAAGCGCGCACTAAGGAGATTTAGCACATGTCCCGTTTCTTTATTGATCGCCCGATTTTTGCGTGGGTGGTCGCGATTGTCATCATGCTTGGCGGCGTGATGGCGATTCTCGGCCTGCCGATATCGCAGTATCCAAGCATTGCACCGCCGTCGATTTCGATCACCGGCTCGTATCCAGGCGCCTCGGCCAAAACCGTGGAAGATGCCGTCACCCAGATCATCGAACAGAAGATGAAGGGTATCGACGGCCTGCGCTATATGTCGTCGTCGTCCGACGCCACCGGTGGCGTCAACATCACGCTGACCTTCAAGAGCGGCACCAATCCTGACATCGCGCAGGTGCAGGTGCAGAACAAGCTGCAGCTGGCAACGCCGCTGCTGCCTGCCGCCGTACAGCAGCAAGGCCTGGTGGTCGCCAAAGCCACCAAGAACTTCCTGCTGGTGCTGGGCTTCGTGTCCGAAGATGGCAAGATGACCAACGCCGACATCGGCGACTACGTGCTGGCCAACGTCACCGATCCGATCTCGCGCCTGGAAGGCGTGGGCGACGTGACCAACTTCGGTTCGCAGTACGCCATGCGCATCTGGCTGGACGCCGCCAAGCTGCAAAGCTATCAGCTGACGCCAGCCGACATTTCGTCCGCCATCACCGCGCAGAATGCCGAAGTATCGGCCGGTGAACTGGGCGGCCTGCCGGCCGTCAAAGGCCAGCAGCTGAACGCCACCGTCACCGCGCAAAGCCGCCTGCAGACCGCCGAGCAGTTCGGCGCCATCCTGCTGAAGACTTCCGCCAACGGCGCCACCGTGCACCTGCGCGACGTCGCCCGCATGGAGCTGGGCCGCGAGAACTACAACATCACCGCCCGCTACAACGGCAAGCCTGCCTCCGGCATGGCGATCAAACTGGCGACCGGCGCCAACGCGCTGGACACCGCCAATCTGGTCAAGGCCAAGGTGGCCGAGATGGAGAAACGCTTCCCGCAAGGCCTGAAGGCCGTGGTGGCGTTTGACACTACCCCGTTCGTCAAGCTGTCGATCGAGGAAGTAGTGAAAACCCTGGTGGAAGCGGTCATCCTGGTGTTCCTGGTGATGTATCTGTTCCTGCAAAACTTCCGCGCCACGCTGATTCCAACCATGGCGGTGCCGGTGGTGCTGCTGGGTACCTTCGCCATCCTGTCGGCGCTGGGCTACTCGATCAATACATTGACCATGTTCGCGGTGGTGCTGGCGATCGGCCTGCTGGTCGACGATGCGATCGTGGTGGTGGAAAACGTTGAACGTATCATGAGCGAGGAGGGGCTGTCGCCGCTGGAGGCCACCCGCAAATCGATGACCCAGATCAGCGGCGCGCTGGTGGGTATCGCACTGGTGCTGTCAGCGGTGTTCGTGCCAATGGCCTTCTTCAGCGGCTCGACGGGCGTGATCTACCGTCAGTTCTCGGTGACGATTGTGTCGGCGATGGTGCTGTCGGTGCTGGTGGCGATGATCTTCACGCCGGCGCTGTGCGCGACCATCCTCAAGCCGGTAGAGAAGGGCCACCACATGGCCGACAAGGGCTTCTTCGGCTGGTTCAACCGTACCTTTGACCGCAGCAGCACCAAGTATCAAGGTATCGTCGGTTCGATCCTGAATCGCAGCGGCCGTTCGCTGATCGTCTACGCCATCATCCTGGTGGTGATGGGCGTGGCCTTCATGCGCCTGCCGACTTCCTTCCTGCCGGAAGAAGACCAGGGCGTGCTGTTCTCGCAGATCCAGCTGCCAACCGGCGCCACGCAAGAGCGTACGCTGAAGGTGATCGAGAAAGTGGAAAACCACTTCCTGGTCAACGAGAAGAACAACGTGGCTTCGGTGTTCGCCGTGGCAGGCTTCAGCTTCGCGGGTAATGGCCAGAACAGCGGCATCGCTTTCGTCCGCATGAAGGACTGGTCCGAGCGTTCGGGTAAAGAGAATCGCGTCAGCGCGATTGCCGGCCGTGCGATGGGTGCGCTAATGCAGATCAAGGATGCGATGGTGTTCGCCTTCGCCCCGCCTGCGGTGCTGGAACTGGGTAACGCCAGCGGCTTCGACTTGCAGCTACAGGATATCGGCGGCGTCGGTCACGATGCGCTGATGGCGGCGCGTAACCAGATGCTGGGCATGGCCTCGCAGAGCAAGGTGCTGGTCGGCGTGCGTCCGAACGGCATGGAAGATACGCCGCAGTACAAGATCACCGTCGATCAGCAGAAGGCCATCGCTTTGGGCCTGAAGGTGGAAGATGTGAACAAGGTACTGAGCACCGCCTGGGGTAGCGCCTACGTCAATGACTTCGTCGATCGTGGCCGCGTGAAGAAGGTGTACCTGCAAGGCGCGCCGGAAGCCCGCATGACGCCGGAAGACCTGAACAAATGGTTTGTGCGTAACGCCGATGGCGAGATGGTGCCATTCTCGGCCTTCAGTACCGGCAAGTGGATCTATGCTTCGCCGCGTCTGGAACGCTACAACGGCCTGCCGTCGACCGAGATCCTGGGCGCACCTGCGCCGGGCCAGAGCTCGGGCGCCGCCATGGCGGAAATCGAGAAGCTGGCGGAGAAACTGCCGCCGGGTATCGGCTACGAGTGGACCGGCCTGTCGACCGAAGAACGCGACTCCGGTTCGCAAACCACACAGCTGTATGCGATCTCGATCCTGATCGTGTTCCTGTGCCTGGCCGCGCTGTATGAAAGCTGGTCGGTGCCGTTCTCGGTGCTGCTGGTGGTGCCGCTGGGTGTGATCGGTACGGTGCTGGCCACCATGCTGTTCAAACTGTCGAACGACGTCTACTTCCAGGTCGGCCTGCTGACCGTGATCGGTCTGTCGGCGAAGAATGCGATTCTGATCGTGGAGTTTGCGAAGGAACTGCAGGACAAGGGCGAAGACCTGAAGAAGGCCACGCTGCACGCGGTCAAGCTGCGTCTGCGTCCGATTCTGATGACCTCGATCGCCTTCGGTCTGGGCGTGCTGCCGCTGGCGATCAGCAGCGGCGCCGGCTCCGGCAGCCAGAACGCGATCGGCGTCGGCGTGCTGGGTGGTATGCTGACCGCGACCTTCCTGGGTATCTTCTTCGTGCCGCTGTTCTTTGTGGTGGTGCGTGGCTACTTCACACCGAAGAAGCCAGCCGCGCCGGCAACCGCTGTAGAGGTGCATTAATATGAAAAAATCTTTAATCACGATGGCGGCGCTGGCGATGTTGGCCGGCTGCAGCCTGGCGCCGGTGTATGAACGTCCGGCGCAACCGGTGCCACAGGCCTTCCCGGCCGGCGACGCTTACAAGGGCGTGCCGCCGGCGGCGGCCGACGCCAAGCCGGTGTCGCAGATCCTGTGGCGCGAATACTTCGCCGACGCCAAGCTGCGCCAGGTGATCGAGCTGGCGCTGACCAACAACCGCGACCTGCGCGTGTCGGTGCTGAACATCGAGAAGGCCAAGGCGCAGTACAACATCGACTCGGCGGCGCTGCTGCCGAAGCTGTCGGCGAATGTGAACCAGAACGCCTCGCGCACGCCGTCCACCATGACCGGCACCGGCGAGGCGGCCATCAACCGCCAGTACAACGGCGGCCTGGTGATGTCCTCGTATGAGCTGGACTTCTTCGGCAAGCTGCGCAACCAGTCGGAAGCCGGGCTGCAAAGCTACCTGGCGACCGAGGAAGCGCGCCGCACGCAGCAGATCACGCTGGTGTCCGAAGTGGCGAACGCCTATTCGGCGCTGATCGCCGACCAGCAGCGTTTGAAGCTGGCGCAGGAAACGCTGAAGTCGCAGCAAACCTCTTATGACCTGAGCAGGAAGCGCTTCGCTTCGGGCGTGGTGGCCGGCACCGATATGTACGACGCGCAGACCAGCGTGGAAGCCGCGCGCAACGACGCCGCCGTCTACACCGCGCAAGTGGCGCTGGACCTGAACGCGCTGACACTGCTGGTGGGCAGCAACGTGCCGGCGGACCTGCTGCCGACCGGCGAGCTGGAAGAGGTGACGCAGCTGGCAGCGATTCCGGCCGGCCTGCCGTCCGATCTGCTGCAATCGCGTCCGGACGTGCAGGAAGCCGAACGCGCACTGCGCGCCGCCAACGCCAATATCGGCGTGGCGCGTGCCGCCTTCTTCCCGAGCATTTCGCTGACCGCGTCCGGCGGCAGCGCCAGTTCCACCTTGTCCGGCCTGTTCAAGGCCGGCTCGTCGACCTGGAGCTTCGCGCCGCAGATCAACCTGCCGATCTTCGATGCTGGCGTCAACCGCGCCAACCTGGACATCGCCAAGGCTTCGCGCGACATCTCGGTGGCGCAGTACGAGAAGTCGGTGCAGACCGCGTTCCGCGAAGTGGCCGATGCGCTGGCCACGCGCGGCACGCTGGACGAACGTTTGTCGTCGCAGACGGCGCTGGTGCAAGCCGCGCAGAAGAGCTACACCATCAACGAGGCGCGCTATCGCCAGGGGGCGGATACCTACCTGAACGCGCTGGTGTCGCAACGCGCGCTGTACTCGGCGCAGCAAGGTCTGATCACCACGCGCCTTGCAAAAACCAGTAATGCCGTCACCTTGTACAAGGTACTCGGCGGCGGCTGGCAGCCGGAGCTGCCGCAGCAACAGCAGCAGCCGCAGGGCTGATCCGCCATGGCGGGCGCCATCGCGCGCCCGCCGTTCTATACTCTTTACTCGCCCCAGGCATATACCAAGGACACCAATGAACACCCCGGTCAAACGACGCACAGACCCGGAGCGCGCGCAAAACCGCCGCAATCAGGTATTGCAGGCGGCCGCAGTGTGTTTCGCCCGCAGCGGCTTTCATGCCGCCAGCATGTCGGAGATTTCGAAAGAGGCCGGCATGAGCGCAGGCCACATCTACAACTACTTCGACAGCAAGGACGCCATCATCATGGCCTTTGTCGACCTGCATGCCGAGGATGTGCTGATCAAGCTCGGCGAACTGGATAGCCAGGAAGACCCGCTGCAGTCGATGGTCGACGGCGCGCCGGAACACATCGAAAAACATCTGAATCCGCAGCCCACGGATCTGCCGCTGGAGATGTTTGCGGAAGCGGCGCGCAATCCGAAGATCGCCGAGGCGCTGCGCGCCGCCGACCGCAAGGTGGGCGAGCGCTTCCGCCCGATCGTCAAGCGTGAGCGCGAACGGCGCGGCCTGTCCGTCGACGATACCCTGCTCGACGGCCGCATCGACACCATGGTCTCGCTGTTCCAGGGCTTGTCGATACGCGCCATACAGCGTCCCGACATGAACCGCGACTCCCTGGTGGAAGGGTGGCGGGTGGCGCTGACGGCATTGCTGCTGACCTGATTTGTCTCGTATTGTTTCTTGCGCCTGCGCCGGAACGCGGGCTGTTGTACCATGCATGATGTGTCTTTCCAGCTGAGGAGCATCATGACTTCCTACGTAATTCCCGCCCATGACATCGTCGGCCTACCGGTCGCCGGTACTTCCGATCTGTTCCCTGTGCGCCGCGTCTACTGCGTTGGCCGCAACTACGCCGGCCACGCGCGCGAGATGGGTTCCGACCCGACGCGCGAACCGCCGTTCTTCTTCTCCAAGCCGGGCGACGCGCAGGCGGTGGTGCCGGCCGCGCCGAATCGCGTGCTGGAACTGCCATACCCTCCGCTGACCGAGAACCTGCACTATGAATGCGAGCTGGTGGTCGCGATCGGCAAGGGCGGCGCGAATATCGCGGTGGAAGATGCGGCGTCGCATATCTTCGGCTACGCGGTCGGCTTCGACATGACGCGCCGCGACCTGCAATTCAAGATGCGCGACGCCGGCCGTCCGTGGGAGATCGGCAAGGCGTTCGATTTCTCGGCGCCGATCGGCCTGATCCACCGCGCCGGCGAGGCGGGCGATATCAACAACGCCGCGATCCAGCTGGACGTGGATGGCGTGACCAAGCAGTCGTCATCGATCTCGCAGCTGATCTGGTCGATCAGCGAGACCATCGCCAACCTGTCGACCTACTTCACGCTGGCGCCGGGCGACCTGATTTTCAGCGGCACGCCGGAAGGCGTGGGCGCGGTGGTGCGCGGCAACGTGCTGGAAGGGAAGGTCGCCGGCCTGTCGCCGATCACCGTGAAATTGGTCTAAACCGTTTATAGCAAAGCGCTGATGGCAAGCAGCGCTTGCAGCGCGCCGGCGGCCAGCCCGACATCCTGCGAGCTAGCCACTTGCGGCTCGCGCGGGTTAATGCGGATCATGCGGCCGTGGTAGTGGCGGATGACCGACTGGCCGAAGTGGCGTACCGAGGGTATCGCCACACCAGCGCCCAATTCGATCACCAGCGGCCGCTGCGCCTGTTGCAGCAGGCGGCTCAGGCGAGCTTCCTGCACCTCGGCGTGGCGCTCGTTCCATCCCGAATCGCCAAACATCAGAATATTCGGACGCGCCAGGCCGCCACAGTGCGGGCAGGTGGGCGGCTGGTTCAGCAGCTTGCAGGCGTCGTGGTCGACTTGCGGCGTGTAGTCGTTTGCGCTCCAGATGTGGGCGCCGCATGGCGTCAGGCATTGCAGGTGATGGATGGAGCCATGGCATTCGTAAATGCGCTGCGACTCAAACCCGGCCGCCTGGAACTGGCCATCGACGTTGCTGGTGAAGACGCCATAGCCATGCGCCATTCGCTCGCCCCACTGCCTCAGCAGGTGAAAACCGTCGTGCGGCACGGTGGCACGGTAGAGGTTGAGCCGGTGCCCATAAAATCCCCAGGCCAGCGCCGGATCGTCATGAAAAGTCGACGGCGAGGCGACGCTGCTGAATGCCAGGCGCGCGCGGGCGAGGGCGGGATAGGCTTTCCAGAAGCCCTCGTTGCCGCGAAAATCCGGCAGCCCGGAATCGACGCCGATACCGGCGCCGGCAGCCACGAGCAGCAGGTCGGCCTGGTGGACGAGGGCGGCGGCACGGTGAAGATCGGTGGCGTTCATGCGGATATGGTAGCCGCATCAAGCAAACATGACAAATACTTAAAGCCGCTGCTATAATTAGACGTTCGTCGGGGCGTAGCGCAGCCTGGTAGCGTACGTGCATGGGGTGCACGGGGTCGGAGGTTCGAATCCTCTCGCCCCGACCAACAAAATCAAAGACTTAGGCCAGCCGCAGAGCTGGCCTTTTTCTTGTCAGTTAAATCTTGCCAGTTAAAATTACCCCTACATTTATGCGTACAAACCGACGGCTTCGGATGGCGCGGCTTGGCACTGACTGGGACGACTACGATTTGCCGCAATGCGATCCAACTGCCAATGCGCCACCGCGCCCGAATCCCATGCAGCCGCGGGAGACCCGCTGTGGATCGGCGCCGGAAACGCCCCCCGCTTTCAAGGCGCGCAGGAAGGTGCTGCATATAGGCCGGTGGCGGCGAGCACCGCCGGCAAGTGGATGAAGGTCCGCATCGCAATCATGTTCATTCCAAATTCCTTCGGTGGTTGAGGTGTTGCTGCTAGTGCTGTTGATAACCGTTGAGCGGCATGCCCGCCAGCGCCACAGCGGCGCAGGTGCCGGAGGCGCGGTGATGCAGTGCTTGCGAATGCCCTTGCCTATGGCAGTCCACATGCGGGTACCTGCACGTATTTGTGGCGAGCGTGCCCAGCGGCCGGTAATGTAGCGGCTAATTAATCGAAGTGGGACGAGTAGTCGCGAGGCCGTAGCTGCGTCCCGTGACGCTATCCCAATCGATTGGCACGTTGGCCGCCATCTCGTTAAGATTTTTGGTCAAGGTCCAGTAATTTGGTGCGACTAACTGCCAGTCGTTTCGGGACCAGCAGATGTGGCTGACGTTGGCCTTATCGGCAGCAAATGGGATAATGCTCGGCAAATCGTTCTCTGGTCCAGCGCTGTTTCTCCAATAGTTGCCACCATCGAAATGCGCCAGGCTAGGCACATAAGGAGATGCTGCTTTGATTTGGCGGTAAGACGCGTATGGGGCTGTCAAGGACGTGTCGGTTTTAACCAGGTCGACCACGCCCATGCCAACGCCTGCTTGTATAAACATACGGGTTGCACGTGAGAGCTTTTGGTCTGCCAAGAAATTGAAGCCCATAATAAACATCGTCTTTTTGAAGGCGCGATTAATTTCGGCTGCGATCTCCACTTGACCCTCTACGTAATCAGTGCGTCGGGTAGGATACAGGCCAATGAAAGTATCTCCGGGCGAAGTTTCATCCATGCGGAAAGCTTCGAACAGTGGTTCATCGTCGAATTCCTCAGCCAGTCTTTTACCTAGCGCTATCAGGCGCTGCTGAACGTAGGTGTCGAAGTACTTGAGTTTTTTCCCACCACCTCCCGGTACGTGCACGTAGTAGTATTTCGGCGTCACACCATCTGCCTCTTTTGCGTCTAGGATGTCCTGAGGATAGTATGGCACTCTTGGATTGTTGTAAGAGTCCGTCAACAAATAAAGAATGAGCCGCTTGGGGTTGCGCCCAGGATTAGCAGTATTCCATGCGCGCAAATTCGTAATCCAGTCTTTGATCGTTGATGTGTCATATTGACCAGGGAATGGCTCCAAAACAGCCCAACGGATTGGCTTCTCCACGCCACTCCAAGCGGCTGTGGTGAGATGCAGAGGGTCGCCTTTCGCGATGCCAGTGTTGAAACCGTCCTGGTCCATGAACGTTGCGTACTTCCAGTCTTCAACAATGGTGACGTAGTGGCCTGGATGGAATTTGACGATTTCCTTGACAACTGGCGTTATCACTTTTGATGGCGAAACCAAGCAACTAATGCGACCGAAGCGGATCTCCGCTTTGGTGTTTGAAGCGTAAGACTGGTCGTTGGTGGCGTTGAAGGAGAAACGCATGCTAGCGCCGTTAATATGCTTGACTGGCGGCGTCAAGAAGACTGCTGTGAATGCTTCTGGTAAAGGCTTGTCATCGGCCGAGTAGCCGCAGCTGTCGTACGCCTGGTTTACGGTGCCGAAGATGAATATTTGCGGCCCGACGCTGGCCAGTTTATCGTTTGTGTCAGGAGTATCGCGGGTGACCTCGCATCGAATTGCAAAAATGTCGTTCGGGCCAAGGTGTTTGATTAGGTCGGCGTTGAGAGTGTAGTCATAGTTTAGGCCGTGTGTGGCCTGATACTGCTCGAAGCTGATGGTCAATTTGGCGTCATTCCCGTGCTGCGCGCGGGCGATGCGCTCGACCGTAGTTCTGGTATCGGGAGCGAAGCCGCCAATGCCCAGCTTTGCGATGGCGCTGGCACCACTGCCGCCGCCGAGCTCGAAGCTGATGGTTGGCTCCTCCGACTCTGCGTACACGCCCGCATGGGTGATGACGATACTGGTAACCGCACCAGCGGAATTGACCTTGGCAAAACCTTGAGCACCCTCATCTAACACGATGCCGGCGGTATTTTTGAAAATGAGCGGGAAGTTGTCAGAGTTTGGCCTGGGCATATATCCGCCACCGCCACTTTGCAGCGTTGCTTGGACGACACCCCATTCGTTGAGGAGACTATTGTGGATGATGTTGTAGGAGCGTGGATCTCCTTCGATATCGTCGTTAGGATCAGTCGCTAGAGCGAAGTGGTCAGGAATAGCGTCGCTCCATGCTGCAGCGATTATCTTGCCGATCCAATAGGCGCCGACATTGTTGGGCGTTATTTTGTCTGAGTTGGGAGTGGTGATGTTGCCGGACTTCCAGCTATGGAATTGAGCGTTTCCTGAGGGCGTCAATTGCGATACGGTTCCATGCCCGGCTACGTCAATTGCGATTACATTGGCGTGATTTGATGCTTCGCCCATGATCCATTCATTCAATTTATCGATATCGGCTCGCTGCGTCGGCTGCAGGCTGTCCGCTGGGGTCTGAGTCAGCCACCAAACGCGTTTTCCCTTGGCTGCGGCCATTTTGATGACCTGCACCCATGCAGTTTTCAGGTCGGCCAATGCAACGCCTGCACCTAAGTCCTGCTGACCGCCCATACAGATGATGTCCGAAACATTAGCACAGAGACAAGCGTCCATCTGACTGGTGAAATTGAAAGCGCCGTTTCCGCTGACCATGGCGCCGTCCTTCGCCTGGTTGCTAACGATGCGTAGCCGCTGACGCGAAAGCGCCAATGCCCAAGTGATGTAACCGTTGGCCATGTAACGGACTTTTGTAGGGTAAGTCGCGGTGCCCGCAGTGGAATAGAACTTAGCCGTGACCTGGTCGCCGATAATTCCCAGCGTGTTTTCCATACCAGCGGGAATGAGGCTTGGAGTAGCGCAGCTCGTGGCGCTTACATCACCGGCACCCGCCGCTTTGGCCAGCATCGCCGTGGTGCCGAGTGTAGATACGACGGATGCGGCAGAAACAGATTTGAGGAATTTTCGACGTGAGGTGGGGCTCATTTTTCAGTTCCATTGTTGACGATAATGCTAATCATATTAGCATATATAAATGACAATTTAATGCGTTTGAGTAAGATCTTGTTGTGGCCAATTAAACCCTCAGCTGAGACTGCGCGACACATTCGGAAAGTCAAACAGGCCGCGTCGGAGCGGCCTCTTTTTTTGAGGCATACATGACCGTCAAACTGCTCAAACCATACGGCTGGCGCCCTGCTGGCGCAATCATCAGCACGCTGGATGCCAGCACCGAAGCCGCGCTGATCGCCGCCGGCAAGGCAACGGCTGATCTGACCGGCGGCACGCGCTACTTCCAGAAGAAGCCAGGCGTAGCTGTGCAGCCCAAGGTCGTCGCGGTCGGCGCGATCAGCTTGCAGATGGAGGAGCAGGCCACCTGTGAGCTGCCCGAAGGCCAGGTGCTCAAGATTATCGGTGGCGCTGGCGCGGTGGGCGAGGCCACGCGCGCGGGCAGTGTCGATAAGTGGACCATCGGCGCCGGCGCACTGCCGCCTATCGGACCGTTCTCCGGCACCCAGAAGATCCTGATCACCTGCGCCGCAGGCAGTATTGATGCGGTGGTGGGGGATGCGGTGCTGGGTACCGCACAGGCACTTGCCTCGGCCCCACTCGTATTTTTTGACGCTTTGGGAACGCCAACGCCAATTGTTCGCGCGGTCCGGCCGATTCTCTACCCGATGACTCGGAAAGCTCTCGCCGGTGTGCGCAATAAGCGCGGGGCTGGCGGCATCCACGCTATGGTTGGGGATTCAACCGAACGAGGAAGGGGAGCGCTGAACGCTGGCAACTATGTCGGCGCGCGCCCATATTCACGCCCGTCTCAACTGGCTCAGTTTCTGACTGCCATGGGAATCAACGCGAAGGACAATTCATTCTTCGGTAACGGCGTGTTTCCTGCGACGCAGGCAGACTACAATAACTATGACACGCGGTTCAGCGGTTCGGGCTTCACACCGAGCGGTGCGAACTGTATGGGCGGCACCGCGTGGCAAGCCAATTCGGCTGCAATTATGACATGCAGCCCGACGGACGCGCTAACCACGTACGACATCTTCTACATCGATGTTAACGCGTGCGCAACGTGGTCGTGGGATTTCGGCGGTGCTGCAACTAACGTTGTTGGCACAGGAACGAGTTCCGGAATCGGCGGCAAAATGAAAAAGGTCACCGTCTCCGTCCCTGCCGGCCCCGCAACGACCCCGCTCAACATTAAGTGGGTGTCCGGTACCGTTTATGTGTTCGGTTTGCTGGGCCGCAATCTGAACACGCCGGAATGGAGTGTAGTCAACCTTGGCGGCGACGGCTGGGCTGCCACGAATTGGGCTGGCTCTACCTTCCCCGATTATTCCACCACACTAAGCATTAAACTTTTGGCCCCGGTACTCACGACTTTCCGCATGGGGATCAATGACTGGCAGGCAAATAAAGATGTCGCTACGTTCCAAGCCAAAATGCAAATCGGCATAGACGCTGCGAAAGTGTCCGGTGAAGTGATATTAGAAGCTTCACCCTATGCCAAGCTAACTGGTGGCGCGACTCAGGCTAGCATGGATGCATTTATTACTGCAATGCGTGAGCTGGCTTTTGAGAATAACTGCGATTTCTACGACCATTCCAAACGCTGGGGTGGGCAAGCAGCTTATGCTGCGATGGGATGGTACGACCCTGATGACACGCATATTAAAGCCGATGGATTAACCGATCTGGCGGTCGCGCTAGGCACACCCTTGTTGACGCTGTAACGAAAGCTCCATGACCTTCTTCACCGAAGCCGGCGCCCTCCCGAGCGCCGGCAGTGAATCACGCAGCAGTGCGTTTGCGGCGAGCAGCGAAGCCGACCAAGCCCAGGCCAGCCATCATCATGCCGTAAGTCGTCGGCTCCGGTATTGGTGACGGGACCACGATATCTATGTCGTCTAGGAGCAGCAGGCGGGGACTGCCGGTCATCAGAATGGAATCAAGGCCGGCAAAGTTGAATGTCTCCAGGTGATAGGTTTCATCGACGCCGAACGTTTTAGAGAGCACGAGATCGCCATCTTTCCACCCGCGTAGGGTAACCGTCTCACCGCCGATCAACGCGACACCGCGCACCCAAAAGCTGTTCAAGGTAAAGTTTGCGCCTTCGATGCTGATACCTAGCGAGTATGTGTCCCCGAGCGCGTAATTACTGCCCGAATGCGCACCACCCCAAAGTGGGCTGTTGGTCACCGACAGTGAAGAAATCTTAAACCGGTTATCGGTAAAGATAAGCCCATAGTCCTTGATCAAAGGGACGTTTCCCCCGGGTGGAATCACCACTTCTTCAAAATCCAGAACCTTCGCGTGTGCGGAGGCGGTGGCGAGCATCATCGAGATGCAGACGGCAGCGGTACGAAAATAGTTTTTCATTGATATTTTGCTCCTTTGGTTGTGATTTACAGCATTGCCAAATATATCATCTCAACAACTGTTGGTGTCAATAAATAAATTAAATATGATAATTATTGAGCTTGGGACCGGCCTGCCTAATGCAGAGAGCTACGCCAGCGTGGCCGCAGCCGATGCGAGCTGCGCTTCGGCGTGCGCCGGCCGGTGAAGCTGAAAAAACTCAAGTCCAGCGTGCCCTTGTTGCGCAGCCGATGTCCTGGCGCGCCGGGAAGGAGAGTAGCGCCAAGCGTGGCTACGGCTACAAGTGGCAGCAGGCCCGCTCCGGCTTCCTGGCCAAGCACCCACTGTGCGTGTACTGCGATCAGGCTGGTCGCGTGACGGAGGCTACGGTGGTCGATCACCGCGTTCCGCACTGCGGCGATCAGAAGCTGTTTTGGGATCGGGCGAACTGGCAGCCGCTGTGCAAGCCCTGCCATGATGGACAGAAGCAGCGGGAAGATCGGGCCGGCGACATCGATGGCTCAGGCCTCATCAGGGAGGTGCGAGGGATTCGCTGATGAGCCGATCAGCCATAGCCTGATCGGCTCGTCAGAGGGCTGCATTCGCGGCGCAGGGGCACGGACGTGGCGATTCAGGGGGCCGGGCAGGGTGGGGGGGGTAAAAGTCCGTAGGGCAACTTTTCCTAGACCGCTCGGTACATCACGCGCAAAAAAATTCCCCTCAGGAGGTGGGGTGTTAATGGAATTAACAGGCAAGCACAGACTGTTCGCGGACGCTGTTCTTGCCGGGATGTCGAACAAGGATGCCGCGATCGCGGCGGGCTATAGCGAGATTCTCCGACCCGCTGGATTGCAAGAAAGATGAAGTGAAGGAAAAGGCGAAATCGGCCAGCGCCGGCAAGTACGCGACACGGACAGGGCCTAAGCTGGTATCGAGCCGATGACACAGCTTGCTGAGTGGACCACCGCTTGTCTGGACTAGGAGCATCGGATTGTCGACGGCGAATCGCTGATCACTTCGCCGCCGCTCTTCCCTGAAGAGGCGGATGCAGCTTGGGAGATCTGCGGCGGCTTCCAGATCGCGGACATCGGCGGTGCGACCGTAGAAGAGGCATCGCGGCCGTGGATAAGGCGCTGGTGCGGGCCATCGGCGCTTATGATGCGGAGCAAAATCGCCGGCACATCAACGAATTCTTCTTGATGGTCAGTAAGAAGAACGCGAAGAGCACGATAGCGGCGGACATCATGCGGGGCGCATTGATGCTCAACTGGCGCCAGTCGGCGGAGCTGCTGATTCTCTCGCCGACGAAGGAAATCGCCGACAACAGCTACAAACCGATCGCGGACATGATCAAGGTGGACGACGAATTGTCGGCTCTGTTGAAGGTGCAGGACTACTTCCGCCTTATCAAGCACCTGGAGACCGGCGCCACGCTGAAAGTGGTAGCTGCCGACAGCTACACGGTCGGAGCGCCATCCAGTGTAGCGCAGCTCGGCGCGCTAACATCTCCGGCACCTGCCGCTCTTGCTAGCATCGCAGTGGTGCCAAGGGTCGATATGACGGATGCTGCGGAAACGGATTTGAGGAATTTTCGGCGCGAGGTTGGTTTCATTTCTGTTCCATTGTTAATGCTAATTCTAGCAATATTAGAATATATAAATGACAATTTAACGGGTGAAAAAAAATTCCGCATAGACTTAACTGAACGGCATTAACCACGCAGCCTTTTGTCCGAGTAAACTACCCTAACAAAACGGCGGCCTGTAGCATGGCGCTGTGCAACCTTATACTGACCTCCCACCAATCATCATCAGTACACGCTCAGCAATGACTATGGCGAAGCATCAGGCAGCGGAGCGCTTCCGTCGCGCAGCGAAGCCGAGCAAGCCCAGGCCGGCCAGCAGCATGGCATAGGTTTCCGGCTCAGGAACGGCGCTTGTCAGCCTCAGATCATCGAGGACAAATTGGTAGCCATTACCGCCACCATAGGTGTTTAGAAATGTTCCGCCGGATGTCGAGAAGGTAAGCGATGTCAGGCCTGTCCAGTTAAAGACTATTTCTGTGGGCGCGAACGCGCTCAAAGTATAGGTCTGATCGAAACTGGTCGCGCCGGTTCCAACCACCCTGAGACTCAGGCCATCCCTCCAGCCGGCAGTGAAGAATCCGCTGACGAGGTTGAACGACGAGGCTGACGAAAGCGTTGCAGGATCGCCGTAGGCGTTGTACGCGAGCCTGGTCCCGCTGGTGGCGCCCACTTGATAGCCGGAAGGGTGATACGCGGCGCTGTCGTTATGAGAAATCGTACCGAAATTTTGCCAGCGGTAGCCCTCGTAGGTGGAGAGTTCAAGGGGTGCGGATTCGAAGTTGAGCGTGTCCGCATAGGCGCCGTGCGATGCGATCAATCCTGCGCCCAGGACAAGATTTAAGGCTGCTTTTTGCAAGTTATTCATAAATCCTCCGCGAATTAAAATTGTTAATATTTTAATTTTAGTGATTTATTTGCAATGGTCAATCGAACACTCATCTGGTATTTGTTTAGCGTTAGCAACCTCACAGAGCGGTGAGGCAGGACGGACACTTCGGTGCGATTTAAGCCAGCTGCTGGCTGGTTTTTTTCTTTTTGGCTATGATGTTTTCTTTGATCAACAACAGAGGTGAGAGATGGCTGATTGGGACTGGAGCAGTGCGTCTGCACGGGAATCGCTGGTGCTGCCGCGGGTGGATGCGTTGGCGATTTACGCCAACAACAGTGGCGAGATCGTGCTTCGCCAGCAAGGCATGGACGGCGCCGAAGATAGCATCATCATTATTCCCAAGAGCCAGGCGCAGCAGGTAATCGACGCCATCAAAGACATGCTGGTCGATAAGTAGCAGCAGTTCAGGCCTGGCCAAGCATATTCCGTTGAAGAATAGTATTGCTGATGAGCAGAAATTTCAGGGACATAAGGTGCTGCCGGGTTCGAAACCGAGCGACTCGGCCCTGGCCAGCGTCACCGCCGGCGGCAGCGTGAAGCTGAGGCCGGTCATGGGGAAGAGCGGCTGGTACGGCACCGTGCCGCAGTCCGGCCCATCCGGCGCGCAGATGCGCGCGCGCACGAAGCGGATGCAGTTGGCGCCCTGCGGGTTGATGGCACAGTTCAGCCGCGCCTGCGCCGGGCAGGCCGGCAGGCTGCCGGCCGGAATCGGCGCGGTGGTCAGGCTGTCGTCGGCGTTGCGCGTCACCGACAGATAGTCGATTTGCACATGCGCGTCCGTCACGGGTGCGCCCAGCAGCAGCATGCCGGGGCTGTCGCGCAGGATGGCGGCCTGCCGCAATTGCTGCATCGTTGCCGCGCTGCTGAAGTCGCTGACGGCGGCCGCGTGGGCGGCGCGGCGCGTGACTTCCTGCAGCGTGCTCCACAGATACAGCGCGCGCGCCGCCTCCAGCACGAAAAATATCACGCCCAGAAACACCACCACGCACAGCGCGAATTCCGCCACGGTGGCGCCGCGCTGACGTTCAGTTGCCGACATAGCGCAGACTATGGCTGGCCTGCACGCGCAGATGCGACAGGTCCGCGCCGTAGCCGGACGGATCGCCCGGCATGTCGATGATGACGATGACATTGATCGTGCTCGGCAGGAAGTTGAATAGCCCGCACGGTGTGCCGTCGCAGTTGACCGTGATAAACAGTTGCTCCGGCGCTGGCGCCAGTGCGCTCAGTTCTTCCTTGATCAGGTAGGTGGCCAGCGCCATTTCCTGCGCTGCCCGCTGCTGGTTTTTCATATGGATCGCCGGTACGCTGGACAGGTAGCGCGCGCCGGCCCAGGCGGCTTTCTGCACCACTTCGTAGTGGTACATGAAGCGGCCATAAAACACCAGCGCCGTCAGCAGCGTCAGGATCAGCGGCAGCGACAGCGCCAGTTCCAGCGCCACCACGCCGCGCTGCCGCCGGCCGCGCGCGCTCATCGCTGCAACTCCACCGCGCCGCTCAGCGACGCGGGCGGGGCGACGCCGGCGAATTCCGCGCTCAGACTGGTGTCGGTGGCCGGCACGGTCATGAAAAAGCGGCCCACGCCCAGCACTGTGGCGCTGGCGATGGCGCCGCCCGCCACCGGACAGGCCAGTAGCGCCACATTGAGCATGCGCCGGTTGGCGACGCCGGGCTGGTGCTCGGCCGACGGTGCCAGGAAATACGTGGCGCCGCTGGTCTGGCTGTAGGGCGTGGCAGTGCTTTTATTGGTGGGATAGCCGTTGGCCGCCGGCGGCCCCGGCGTGTACAGGCTGGACCAGGCGGCGGTGGCAAACACGCCGTAGCCGCTGGCCGGTTCGACTGGCTGCGCCGCGTAGGCTGAATAGGGCACGGCGCGGGCGCCGGCCCATAGCGGGCCGTACTGCGGCGCGGTGTTGCTGGCGTCGCCGGGCAGCGGATCGGCGCGCGTCCACAGCCTGGTGCCGCCGCTGGTCCAGGCCGCCGCCGTCTGCGTGGCCGTCGCCGGCGTCATCCAGCTTGCGGTGTAGAAATAGGGCTTGATGTTGCTGTCGGGCGGCGCGGTTTCGGCCAGGCAGTGGTTGCCGCCGTAGTCGTCGAAGCGCGAGTTCAGATGCCGGTACAGGGCGGCCAGCGGAAAGCCGCGTTGCACGGTCAGCGTGTCGCCGCTCACGGTCGGCATCGCCAATTGGCCGGTGCAGACGAACGGGCCGACCACGGCGGGGGCGAAGTCGGCGGCAGTACCAGGCGTACCCGGCGCGGCCAGCGGCGCGATCAGGAAGTGTTCCGGCGTCACGCCGTGCGGATTGAGTTGCATCAGATCGTAGCCGACGCCGCGCCGAAAGCCGAATTCGACCAGCTCGTTGTAAGCGTTATTGCCGGCGACGTTGGCGCGTGAGGCGGCCGGCGCCGTCGATTGCGCGCAGATCGCCAGCGGCGTGACCAGCGTCGACGCACGTCCAGCCACCGCGCGCGCGGCGGTGCCGGCCACGCCGCCGCTGCCGACGCTGGCGCCGGTGCCGCTCAGGCGCATGAAGACGGTGTCGATCACGCCGGGATCGACCGCCAGCTGGCGCGTGTCGATCTTGGCGTACAGCATGCGCGCCGGCGCTGCCTGGGCGGCCCCGGCATCGGCCCAGCTGTCATCCGGTGTGGCGGGCCGGGCCGCGAAGCGCAAGGCGGCGCCGGACCAGCTGACCGCGCGCGAATTGTAGCGGTAGGGGAATTTGCTGGCGGCGGTGGCGGCTGCGGTGACGGCGTTGTCGATGCCGCTGCTGGTGCCGTTCAGCTCGCGCGCGGCGGCGATGGCGGCGGCGTCCGCCATGATCTGCAATTCGGCCTGGCGGTTGTACAACTGCGCCAGGTCCAGCGCCAGCCCGAGCATGGCCAGCATGCCCAGCAGCGTCGCGCCGAGCAGGATGGCGATCACGCCGCGCTGACGCGGCAGGGGCGGGCGGGGGGCGGGCACGAAGCTCTCCTGGCGATGGTGACCGTTCGATTTTATCCAGCGGGAAATATTCAAAGTTGACGCGGCGCAAGACTCCTGACAGAAACTGTCGCGCCCGGTCCGTACCATGATCGCATTGCCAACCTTGAATGGAGAACCACATGAGTCCCGATTATGTGCTGTTATATGTCGATAATCCGCCAGCCAGTGAAACCTTCTACGCCGACCTGCTGAGCCTGAAACCGGTGCAGTCGTCGCCGACGTTTTCGCTGTTTGTGTTGCCGTCCGGCCTGAAGCTGGGCCTGTGGTCGCGCCACACGGCCGAACCCAAGGTGCTGGCCAATGGCGGCGGCAGCGAACTGGCGTTTGCGGTTGCCGACCGCAGCGTGGTCAACGATCTGTACGCCGACTGGTCGGCGCGCGGCCTGGCGATCGCCCAGCGGCCGACCGCGATGGACTTCGGCTACACCTTTGTGGCGCTGGACCGCGACGGCCACCGGCTGCGCGTGATGGCGATGGAACTTTAAATGAAGCGGCGGCGGCCGCTTTTTCGTTGACACTCAAAATCAAGCAATGCTATATTTATCACGGGATTGGGAACGTTTCCAATCTTGATTGACGCGTACCCTCGTCTCTTCGCCCTGCGAAGTTGCCGGCGCCTTGGGCGGCGCCGGTTTTTTTGCCAGCCCGGCGAGGCAAGCGCGCATTAAAAAGAGACGGAGACTGGATGGACAAGCACACCTCGGGCGCGCCGCGCCTGGCCTGGATGTGGCGCGCCGCGCTGGCGCTGCTGACGCTGGGCGCCGCTACGCAAGCCAACGCCGCCGCCGCGCCAAAAGCGGAAGTGATGCACTGGTGGACCTCCAGCAGCGAGTCGGCCGCCGTACGCAAGTTCGCCGACGCCTACCGGGCCGCCGGCGGCGTCTGGGGCGACACGGCGATCGCCGGCGCCGACCAGGCCAAGGCGGTGGCGATCAACCGCATCGTCGGCGGCAATCCGCCCACCGCCGCGCAGTTCAACACCACCAAGCAGTTCCGCGACCTGATCGACCAAGGCTCGCTGAACAATGTCGACGACATCGCCATCCGCGACCGCTGGGAGCAGCTGATGCCGCAGCCGGTGCTGGACGTGATCAAGGTCAAGGGCCACTTCTACGCGGTGCCGGTGGACATCCACATGTCGACCTGGATCTGGTATTCCAAGGCGGCGTTCCAGAAGGCCGGTATCGCCAGGGAGCCGGCCACGCCGGACGAATTGTTTGCCGCGCTGGACAAGCTGAAAGCCGCCGGCCTGGTGGGCCTGGCGCACGGCGGCCAGCCTTGGCAGGAGAACATCCTGTTCCAGGCCATGCTGGCCAATATCGGCGGCAAGGACTTGTACCTGCAGGTGCTGCGTGACCGTAATCCGAAGGCGATCAACTCGGAGCCGTTCAAGAAGGTGCTGCTGGCCTTCAAGCGACTGCAAAGCTATGTGGACACCGGTTCGCCCAACCGCAACTGGAACGACGCCACCGCGATGCTCATCAGCGGCAAGGCCGGCGTGCAGATCATGGGCGACTGGGCCAAGGGCGAATTCGCCGCCGCCAGACAAACCGCCGGCAAGGACTACGGCTGCATCGCCGGCCTGGGCCCGAACGTGCCCTACCTGATCCAGGGCGACGCCTTCGTCTTCCCGAAAAACAGAAACCCGGACGCGGCGCGCGCGCAGAAGCTGCTGGCCACCACCATGTTGGCGCCGGGCGCCCAGCTGGAATTCAACAAGATCAAGGGTTCGCTGCCGATTCTCAGCAATGTCGATACGGCCAGCATGGACGTGTGCGCGCAGGCCGGCATGGCGATCCTGAAGGACAAGTCGCGCGCGGTCGGCATGATCGAAGTGCATCTGACGCCGGACCAGAACGGCGCGCTGCAGGATGTGCTCACCACCTACTGGAACACCCGCATGCCGGTGGAGCGGGCGCAGAAGGGCATCGCCTCCGCCTTGATGGATTGAGCGGTCCGGGTTATCCTTGCCGCCGCATATAGACTGAACGGATAAGGGAACTTGTGGCAACCATCAAAGACGTAGCCCGGCTGGCGGGCGTGGGTTTAGGGACCGCCTCGCGCGTCATCAGCGGCAAGGGATCGGTTTCGAAGTCCACGCAGGAGAAGGTGCTGAAGGCGATCGAGCAGCTGGAGTTCCGTCCATCGCACGCGGCGCGCTCGCTGCTGTCGGGAACCTCGCAGATGATAGGCGTGTACATCCCTTACCTGAGCGGGACGTTCTACACCCCGATCCTGCAGGCGATCTACACGGCGCTGCGCGAGGCGGGACTGAATATGGTGGTGGCGTTCGGCGTCGGCGACGGCGATGCGCGCACCCAGGCGGTCGAAGGCCTGAACTTCCTGATCGAGCGCGGCAGCGACGGCCTGATCGTGATGAGCAGCGAGATGGAGGACGAAGACATTGCGGCGCTGGGACCGTTCCAGTCGCGGGTGGCGGTGATCAACCAGCAGTTCCCCAGCATCGCCAAGCAGTGCTTCACGGTGGACCACGAGGCCGGCGGCCGGCTGGCGGCGCGCACCTTGCTGGATGCGGGACACCGCAAGATCGCGCTGATTGCCGGCCGCGCGGCGGCGATCGACAATCGTCAGCGTATCGCCGGCTTCATGGCGGAGCTGGACGCGGCCGGCATCGACACGCGCAAGCTGTGGATGGCCGATGGCGATTTCACGCCGGAAGGCGGCTGGGCATGCGCAGAAAAGCTGCTGCAGTCGGGTGAGAAATTCACGGCGCTGTTTTGCGCCAATGATGAAATGGCGGTGGGGGCGCTGTCGGCCTTCCAGAAGGCGGGCGTGCAGGTGCCGCAGCAGGTGTCGGTGCTCGGCTACGACGATACGCACAGCGCTGAATTCAGCGCGCCGCAGCTGACCAGCGTGCATATCCCGTGGAGCGAGATGACCATGAGCGGCTTGAATTATCTGCTGAACCACTGCTATGGCTTGAAGCGACCGGTCAAGCGCGAATACAAGCTGCATGTGGCCGATCGGGCGTCATTGGCGCCGGTTGCGCGTAAAAAGAAGTAAAGACCGGGAGCACGCGCTAGCCGCATGCTCTTTTTTTACAGTATATTGGAAACGATTCCATCAACGGAGACGGCATGCTGATAAAACGACTGGCAATTCTGGCTGCATTCATGCTGGCCGGCGCGGTGCAAGCGCAAGCCACTTTGCCCATGTTGCACACCGAAGGCAGCAAGTGGCTGGCCGCCGACGGCACGCAGCCGGCGCTGCGCGGCGTCAATCTGGGCAACTACCTGATCCAGGAATTCTGGATGATGGGGCAGGAAACCCAAGCCATCGACGACCAGTGCAAGCTGGAGGCGGTGCTGGACAAGCGCTTCGGCTATCAGGAGCGCCAGCGCTTGTACACGCTATTCCGCGATAACTGGATCAAGGAGCGCGACTGGGACATGCTGCGCAAGCTGAATCTGAACCTGGTGCGCCTGCCGTTCATCTACAGCGTGGTGGAGGACGAGCGGCATCCACGCCAGCTGCGCGCCGACGCGTGGAAGTACCTGGACAACGCCATCGAGCAGGCCGAAAAGCGCGGTATGTATGTGATCCTGGATCTGCATGGCGCCGTCGGCAGTCAGGGCTGGGAACATCACAGCGGTTGCGCCGGAAAGAACCAGTACTGGGACACGCCCGAATATCAGCAGCGCACCATCTGGCTGTGGCAGCAGATCGCCGCCCGCTACAAGGACCGTAGCGCGGTGGCCGGCTACAGCATCCTGAATGAACCGTGGGGCACCACGCCGGAGAACCTTGCGCTGGTGATGGGAACTTTGTATAAAGCGATCCGCGCGGTCGACCAGAATCACGTCATCATCCTGCCCGGCCATAACAAGGGCATCGACGCCTACGGCAAGCCATCCGATCACGGCATGAGCAATGTCGCCTTCGAAATGCATCCGTATCCCGGCCACTTCGGCTGGGGCAAGCCGGGAATGGCCGTGCATAAGGGCTGGCTGCAATGCGAGGGC
Source organism: uncultured Duganella sp. (assembly GCA_963515135.1). Classification (GTDB taxonomy): domain Bacteria; phylum Pseudomonadota; class Gammaproteobacteria; order Burkholderiales; family Burkholderiaceae_D; genus Rugamonas. The sequence continues at coordinate 57,688 of CAUPXZ010000013.1, forward strand.
GAAGGTGACAACGTCTGCAAGTGGAAGGCCAAACTGGATGGCCTGAACACCGCCTTCTTCGTCGGCGAATTCCAGCCGTGGGCCTTTCTCGGCCCCGAGCTTGGTGGTCAGATGCTGCGCGTGACCTATGACACTTACGTGGCCAATGGCTGGGCCTCAACCGCGTGGGCCTACAAGCTGGTGACCAACAAGGGCGGACAGGGCGAGGGCACCTGGGGCCTGGTCACCAACGCGCCCGGCGCCCGCATTCCTAAGCTAGATTTCAACCAGGCCTCGCTGGCCGACATCGAAAACCTGTTCCGCAAGTTTGGCAGCGTGCCGTACCAGCCGCAGCAAACCGCCATCAAGTGGATGAACTCTCCAACATCGCCTACTCCTTTCAAACCATGACCATGATGCTTACCGACCTGCCTACGGCGATTAAACGTTCCGACTTTGCCAGCGATTTTTTATGGGGTGTCTCCACCTCGGCCTATCAGATCGAGGGTGCCGCCGCCGTCGATGGCCGCGTGCCGTCGATCTGGGACACCTTTGCCGCCACGCCGGGCAAGATCCGCGACGGCTCCACCGGCGCGATCGCCTGCGACCACTATCACCGCTGGGAGGAGGATCTTGACCTGGCGCAGTCCATGGGCCTGAACGTCTATCGCTTCTCGATCGCGTGGCCGCGCATCTTCAACGGCGTTGACGCGCAGCCGAACGCGAAGGGACTGGCATTCTATTCAACGCTGGTGGACGGCATGCTGGCGCGCGGCCTGCAACCGTGGTGCACGCTGTATCACTGGGATCTGCCGCAGTACATCCAGGACCAGGGCGGATGGAACAACCGCGACACCATCGGCCTGTATCTGCAATACGTGGATGTCATCACCAGGCATTTGGGCGACCGCATCAAGCATTGGATCACGCACAATGAGCCTTGGTGCACGGCGATGCACGGCAACTGGGACGGCATGCACGCGCCGGGCAACAAGTCGCTGCCGTTGGCGCTGCAGGTCTGCCACAACGTGCTGGTGTCGCATGGCCATGCGGTGCCGCTGATTCGCGCCAATGTGCCGGGCGCGCAGGTCGGCATCGCACTGAGCCTGCATCCGGTGCAGGCGGCCAGCGACAGCGCGGCCGATGTCGCCGCCGTGTCGCGTCACGATGCGCTGCGCAATCGCTGGTTCCTCGATGTCTTGTACGGGCGCGGCTATCCGGCCGAGGCGCTGGCGCTGGTGGGCGCGGATGCGCCTGTGGTGGAGCCGGGCGACATGGACGCCATCGCCGTGCCGTGCGATTTCCTCGGTGTGAATTACTACTTCCCCGAGGAGGTGGTGGATGCGCCGGACGAATACCCGCTGCGCACCAGGATCGTCTATCCGCAGGATCGCCAGCGCACCGACTTCGGTTGGGAAGTGTCGCCGCATGGCATGGTGGAGTTGCTGGAGCGCGTGGCGCGGGATTATCCGACCGGCGATTTGTACCTCACCGAGAACGGCTCGTCCTACGATGATCACCTTGAAGACGATGCGGTGCGCGACACGGCGCGGCGCGATTACCTGATCCGCCACTTGGCCGCGATGCGCGATGCGATTGCAGCCGGCAGCAAGATCAAGGGTTACTTCGCCTGGAGCCTGCTGGATAACTTTGAATGGGCGGAGGGCTATCTGCGCCGCTTCGGCCTGACCTATATCGATTACGCCACGCAGCGCCGCATCGTCAAGCAAAGCGGCGAGTGGTACAGCGCCTTCGTGCGCGGCAAAAACTAAAACACCAACAACGGAGACAAATACAATGAATTCGCATAACCACATCCTGCGCCGCGCCGTTATCGCGGCCACGCTGGCGCTGGGCGCCAATGCCATTGCTGCACCAGCAGCCAAACCGCTGACCGACTGGCCGCACATCACCAGCGCCGTCAAGCAGGACAAGGCCATGGAGGCGCGCATCAAGCAGCTCGTCGCCGGCATGACGCTGGCGCAGAAGATCGGCCAGATGACGCAGCCCGAAATCAAATTCAGCACGCCGGAAGACATTCGCAAATACTACATCGGCTCCGTGCTGAACGGCGGCGGCAGCTGGCCGCAAGGGAACAAGCACGCCAGCGCCGCCGACTGGGTCAAGCTGGCCGACGCCTACTACGACGCCTCGATGAGCACCGACATGAAGGTGCAGATCCCGGTCATCTGGGGCATCGATGCCATGCACGGCAATTCGAATATGTACGGTGCCACGCTGTTCCCGCACAACATTGGCCTGGGCGCAGCGCGCGATCCGAAACTGGTCGGCGAGATGGCCAAGTCGGTCGCGCGCGCAGTGCGCGCCACTGGCATCGACTGGGTGTTTGCACCAACGTTGGCGGTGGTGCGCGATGACCGCTGGGGACGCACGTACGAAAGCTTCTCGGAAGACCCGGCCATCGTCAAGGAATACGCCGGCGCCTACGTCAAAGGCCTGCAGGGCGACCTGAAATCCGATAACACGGTGGTGGCGACCGCCAAGCACTTCGTCGGCGACGGCGGCACATTCGAAGGCAAGGATCGTGGCGTCAACAAGTCCAGCAACGAGGAGATGATCAACATCCATGCGCAGGGCTACTACCCGGCGTTGCAGGCCGGCGTACAGACGGTGATGGCATCTTTCAACAGCTGGAACGATTACGGCAAGCTGCACGGCAGCCGCGAACTGCTGACTGTCGCGCTGAAAGAGAAGATGGGCTTCGACGGCCTGGTGGTCAGCGACTGGAACGGTATCGGCGAAGTGGCCGGCTGTGCCGAAGACAGCTGCGCCGCTTCTATCAACGCCGGCGTCGACCTGGTGATGGTGCCGGAGAAGTGGAAGAGCTTCATCGCCAACACTATCGCTCAGGTGGAGAAGGGAGATATTCCGATGTCGCGGATTGACGATGCGGTGACCCGCATCCTGCGCGTCAAGCTGCGCGCCGGCCTGTTCGACGGTAAAAAGCCTTCGCAGAACATCTACGCCGGCAAGCAGGAAGCCATGCAGGACCGCGCGCTGGCGCGCAAGGCGGTGCAGGAATCGCTGGTGCTGCTGAAGAATAACGGCGGCGTGCTGCCGCTCGCGCGCGGTGAAAAAATTCTGGTGGTCGGCAAGAGCGCCGACAATATGTCCAACCAATCCGGCGGCTGGTCGCTGACCTGGCAGGGCACCGACAACAAGAACAGCGACTATCCGTTCAGCGATACCATTCTGGCTGGCGTTCAGGATGTCGCCGGCAAGGACAACGTCACCTACAGCCAGAACGCCGTCGGTGTGGACGTCAGCAAATACGATGCGGTGATCGCGGTCATCGGCGAAACGCCCTATGCAGAGGGCGATGGCGACATCGGCCCGACCGGTACGCTGCGCCTGTCCGGTCGTCATCCGGAAGACCTGGCGCTGCTGCAGGCCGTATCGGGCAAAGGCAAACCGGTGGTGACAGTGCTGATCACCGGACGTCCGCTGTACACCAACGACATCATCAACCTGTCGGACAGCGTGGTGGCCGCATGGCTGCCGGGCACCGAGGGCAAGGGCGTGACCGATGTGCTGTTCCGCAAGGCGGACGGCAAGGTCAATCTGGACTTCCGCGGCAAACTGTCGTTCTCGTGGCCGAAGTCCGCCTGCCAGACGCCGCTGAATGTCGGCGATGCGGATTACGCGCCACTGTTCAAATATGGCTACGGTCTGAATTACGGCAGCAAGGCTTCGGTGCCGCAACTGGACACCAGCTATCCGGAAGGCGGCTGCGGCAAGTCGCTGGCGGTGCCGGTGTACAATCCGACCGACCGCGCGACCTACGGCCTGTATGTCAGCAGCGGCGGCCAGCGCGTGGCGCTGGGGGCGGATCTGAACGCGGTGTTCAACCTGCCGACCGTGAAAGTGGAAACCGCGCAGATCAACACCCAGCAGGACGCCAAACGTCTGACCTGGACCGGCCCGGCGAAACTGGAAGCGCAGGCCAGCAAGGCGCGCAAGCTGCCGGCATTTGCCAGCACCGACGGCGCGCTGCAGTTTGATACCATCGTGACGGCCGCGCCGCAGGGCAAGGTGTCGATCGGCATGGAGACGGTGGAACTGGACGCCAGCGCTGTGCTCAAGCAGGCACTGGGCAAGGGCAAGCAGACGGTGAAAATTCCGCTGTCCTGTTTCGCCGCCAAGGGCTTGCCGCTGGCCGCTTTCAGCACGCCTTTCAGCGTGTCCGCCGATGCGCCGTTCGCGGCGACATTCGCCAACATCCAGATCGTTGGCGGCGCCGCCAAGGACAAGGATGCGCTGGCGTGCGGCGACTTTAAATAACAAGAGGGGAACGTAAAGCATGGAACATTATTCGCAAACTGCGGTGGCGCCGGGGCAGTCGCAGACTGCCGGCGGGAATACCGGGCCGCTGGTCATCGTCACTATTCTGTTCTTCATGTGGGGCTTGCTCACGTCCTTGAACGATGTGCTGATCCCGCACCTGAAGGCGGTGTACACGCTGACCTATGTGCAGGCGATGCTGGTGCAGTTCTGCTTCTTCGGCGCTTACTTCATCGTCTCGCTGCCGGCCGGCATGCTGATCAAAAAGCTCGGTTACCAGAACGGCGCCGTGGCCGGCCTGACGATTGCGGCCGCCGGTTGCGCGCTGTTCTACCCGGCTGCGACCAGCGGCTATGCGCTGTTCCTGATTGCTTTCTTCGTGCTGGCGGGCGGCATCACCATCTTGCAGGTAGCGGCCAACCCGTATGTGGCGGTGCTGGGCGATCCACGCACGGCGTCCAGCCGCCTGACGCTGACGCAGGCCTTCAACTCGCTGGGCACCACCGTGGCGCCGGCGCTGGGCGGCATGCTGATACTGGGCGGCGGCGTTCTGAGTTCGGTCGATCTGGCGAAGCTGCCGGAAGTGGAACAGGCTGCATACCGCGCCAAGGAAGCGGCCAGCGTGCAGGGTCCGTATCTGGCGCTGGCTGCGGCGCTGCTGGTGCTGGCGGTACTGTTCGCGCTGGCACGCCTGCCGAAGATTGTCGACGCCGAGCAGGGTGATTCGCAGGGCGGCTATGCGGAAGCGCTGAAGCATCGTCATCTGGCGCTGGGCGTGGTGGCGATCTTCCTGTACGTCGGCGGTGAGGTGTCGATCGGCAGCTTCCTGATTAACTTCCTCGGCGAGCCGCATGTGGCCGGCCTGCCGGCGGAGACGGCGGCGCATTACGTCAGCTTCTATTGGGGCGGTGCCATGATCGGCCGCTTCATCGGCTTCGCGGTGATGCGTACCGTCAGCCCTGGCAAGGCGCTGGCTTTCAATGCGACGGCGGTGATCGTGCTGGTGCTGCTGGCGATCTTCAGCAGCGGTTCGCTGGCGATGTGGTCGATTCTGGCGGTGGGTCTGTTCAACTCCATCATGTTCCCGACCATCTTCTCAATGGCCCTGAACAAGCTGGGACCGTTGACCGGCCAGGGGTCGGGTGTGCTATGCATGGCGATTGTCGGCGGCGCGCTGGTGCCGTTCGCCCAGGGCTATCTGGCGGATACCGTCAGTTTGCAGTTGTCGTTCCTGGTGCCGGCAGCGTGCTACCTGTTCATCCTGTATTTCGGCCTGAAGTACGCCAATATGTACGCTGAAAAGTAAGCCGTTTTTGTTCGATTTGGTTGCCTTTTAGGTAAGCGCTTCTAATCCCGGCTTTTCTGAATCGTGCGCACTGACCTCGGTTGATTTGACTGACTAGAATCAGATCATCTCAACTGAGGGAGTAGGCATCATGAGTAATCCTGTTAAAGCGTATCTGGTTGGTGGCGGCATCGGCTCGCTGGCGGCTGCGGCGTTCATGATTCGCGATGGCGGCGTGGCCGGCAGCGACATCACCATCTTCGAAGCGCTGCCGGTGGCCGGCGGCAGCCTTGACGGCGGCGGCAATCCGGAAAGCGGCTACACGCTGCGCGGCGGCCGCATGCTCACCACCGATAACTACGAGTGCACCTGGGATCTGTTCAAGAGCATCCCGTCGCTGGAGCATCCCGGCCAGAGCGTGTACGACGAAACCATCGCCTTCAACGAACTGCACAAGTCGCACTCGCGCGCGCGGCTGGTGGACCGCAACCGTTTCAAGGTCGACGTCACCTCGATGGGCTTCTCGATGCAGGACCGGCTGGAGCTGGTGAAGCTGGAGGAGGCCGACGAGAAGGACATGGGGGACAGCGCCATCACCGACTGGCTGTCGCCGGAATTCTTCGAAACCAAGTTCTGGTACATGTGGGCGACCACCTTTGCCTTCCAGCCGTGGCATAGCGCGGTGGAATTCAAGCGTTACCTGCATCGTTTCATGAAGGAGTTTTCGCGCATCGAGACACTGGCCGGCGTCAAGCGCACCGTCTACAACCAGTACGATTCGCTGGTGCGGCCTTTGCAGCACTGGTTGCAGCAGCAGGGCGTGCAGGTGATCTTCGGCGCCAGGGTTGAGGATCTGTGGCTGACCGAGGATGCGTCCATCGTCACCGCGATCCGTTATGTTCGCGAGGGCGAAACGAAGACGATACAGGTTGGTCCTGACGACCTGGTGTTTTTCCAGAACGGTTCGATGACCGATGCCTCCAGCTACGGCAGCATGCACAGTGCGCCGCCCAAGCTGGATAAGCGCGACAGCCAGGGCTGGGTCCTGTGGGAGAAGCTGGCTGCCGGCCGGCCGCAGTTCGGCAATCCGGCGGCGTTCAACTCCAGCATCCCGGAATCTTGGTGGGAGTCGTTCACGGTCACCCTGAAAGATCCTGTTTTCTTCGACCGCATGGAGAAGTTCAGCGGCAACGTGGCCGGCACCGGCGGGCTGGTGACGTTCAAGGATTCCAACTGGTTCATGTCGGTGGTGCTGGCGCATCAGCCGCACTTTGCCGGTCAGCCGGAAGGCGTGCAGGTGTTCTGGGGTTATGGCCTGCATCCCGACCGTATCGGCAACTTCGTCGCCAAGCCGATGGCGGAGTGCAGCGGCGAAGAGATCTTGCGCGAGCTGTGTGGCCACCTGAATTTCGACTATGAAGAAGTGATGTCGACGGCGAATTGCATCCCGTGCCGCATGCCCTACATTACCAGCATGTTCATGCCGCGCCAGTACAGCGACCGCCCGCTGCCGGTGCCGACTGGTTCGCGCAACCTGGCCTTCGTCAGCCAGTTCGTCGAGGTGCCGGAAGACGTGGTGTTCACGGTAGAGTATTCGGTGCGCGCCGCGCAGATGGCTGTCTACCAATTGCTCAAGGTGCCGCGCGAAGTACCGCAGGTGACGCCGCACGATGAATCCCTCAAAGTGAAGTTTGATGCGCTGGTAAAGGCTTTTAAGTAGGCTGCCCACGCCCCGCTTGTTATCAGATTATAATCTTCCGGGTTTGACTCAACGGGAGTTTTTATGACGAGCGGGATGAGCAGGAAACACTGGTTCGCGATGATTGTTGCGATGGTCATCGCGGCGCATTACTTCTTTTTCCGTATTCCCTTTGTCGCCAATGACTACGGCCGCAATATGGCCGAATGGCCTTTGCTTGGCGATGTGCTGGTCTCCATTCCGTTGTTGTACTACTTTATGTTTCGTCCCGCGCTCAAGCAATTCTTGCTGGCGTGGCTGAGCATCGTGGCAGCGGGGCTGCTGCTTGGGCGTTGGCTGATACCGGCCGAAAGCAAGCAGCTTTGGCGTGGTATTGAAGGTTATTGGCTGCTGCTGGTACTGGCAGAAAGCGTGCTTGAGATTTATCTGCTGGTGCAGGTAGTGCGTCGCGTGAAGGCGTTGTTGCGCTTGAGCGGAAATGTCGACCAAGCGCTGGAGACTGCGGTGCGTGGACGTTTCGGCAGCGGCGGGTTCGCACCGTTTGCCTTATTCGAAATGCGCATCTGGTACTACGGCCTGTTCATGCGCAAGGGGGAGCTGTTGCGCTATCGCGGCGAGCAGCACTTCAGCTACGACAAGAACGACGGCAACGTCTCCAATCAGTTTGCATTGATTATGGTGATGCTGTTCGAGATGCCGCTATCGCACCTGATGGTGCACCTGATGTCGGTCCAAGCCTGGATCTCGTGGACGCTGGATGTCCTGACCTTGTGGTCGATGCTATACCTGATAGCGGAATACCGCGCCAGCCAGTGGCGGCCGGTCTCGCTGGACCGCGATGCGCTGTTGATACGCAATGGCGTATTGGCTGGCGACCGTGTTGTCGATTACCGGATGGTGGAATCTGTGGCGCGATGCGGCGATGATATCCGCCGCCAGCGTGGCATCCTGCGTTTTCGCCAGTTCGGGCGGCTGAACGTCGTGATACACCTGCGTGCAGGCAGTAAGCTGAGCACCGGCTTCGGCGGCGTCAAGTCGGTTTCCAGAATTTACCTCAGCCTGGACAAACCGGATGCCTTTATCGACGCGTTGCGCCTGCGGCTGACGCAGTTAGATTAATCAGGCCAGCGCACCCATTAGTTTTTGCATGGCCGTTAGCGGAATTACGGCTTCCGGCTCGTCGATTTCCAATACCACGTCGTTATAGGCCACTGCGCGCAGTGGTTCGACCTCGCTGGTATCGGAAAGTCTTGCCTCATCAAGGAGCTGTTGCATGGCGACTGCATCGAGGATGTGGAGCTTGGCCAGCAGAGCGCCATGCATGTGGGCCGATGGCGCGTGAGGCGGGGCTTACAGGAAGCGGTCGAGGACTTTCTTGCTGTGCTTGTCCAGTTCGCGCAGGTCGCGGACCAGGTAGTGGATGCCGTGGATGTCGGAGATCAGCAGCGTGTCGACCGTCAGGCGGCGGATGTCTTCTTCGCCGCGCAGCACGAACTCAGTGTCGCCGCGATCGGTCGCCACCGACCAGGTGCATGGCGTGGCGTAGCTGGTCACGCTGTTGATGCGCGAGATCTCGGGCATGAATTCGCGCCCGCCCAGTTCCTCGGACACCAACGCGGCGATGGCTGGCGGCAGGTCGCTGATCAAGTCGATCCACGCCACTTCCTTGCCGTCGATGTTGAGCAGCGAGATGCCGTCCTCCGGCGCCTGCACCGGGAACGCGCGCACCGGCGATACGCCTTCGTGCACCACGCCTTCCTCGGTGGTCAGGATCAGGCGGCCGAAGGGATTGCGGGTCAGTTCAAATTTAGTCGTCGTCATCGTCTTATTCCTTGCTACCGTCGTCCAGGTCCGTGTCCACATTGCGGGCCTGCGCCTGATACAGGCGGTAGTACGCGCCTTCGCGCGCCATCAGTTCGTCGTGCGGGCCGTCTTCCACCACCACGCCGCGGTCCAGCACCACCAGGCGGTCGGCCTTCTGTAGCGTCGACAGGCGGTGGGCGATGGCGATGGTGGTGCGACCTTGCACCAGGTTGTCCAACGCCTTCTGGATTTCTTTTTCGGTCTCAGAGTCCACCGAAGCGGTGGCTTCGTCGAGGATCAGGATCTTCGGATCGATCAGCAGCGCGCGCGCGATCGAGATGCGCTGACGCTCGCCGCCCGACAAGCCCTGGCCGCGCTCGCCGACCATCGAGTCGTAACCCTGCGGCAGGCGCAGAATGAATTCATGCGCGTGCGCGGCGCGCGCGGCGGCGATGATTTCCTCGCGCGTCGCATCCGGTTTGCCGTAGGCCAGATTCTCGGCGATAGTGCCGAAGAACAGGAACGGCTCCTGCAGCACCAGGCCGATGTTGCGGCGGTAGTCGGCCACCTTGAACGAGCGGATGTCTTTGCCATCCAGCAGAATCGCGCCTTCGGCCACATCGTAGAAGCGGCAGATCAGATTGACCAGCGTCGATTTGCCGGAGCCCGAGTGACCCACCAGGCCCACCATCTGACCAGCCTTGATATCCAGATTGATGCCGCGATTGACCGCGCGGTTACCGTAGCGGAAACCGACTTCGCGCAGCGAGATATTGCCTTCCACTTTATCCAGCTTGACCGGATTAGTTGGTTCAGGCACCGATGAAACGTGATCCAGAATATCGAAGATACGCTTGGCGGCCGATGCCGATTTCTGCGTCACCGAAACGATGCGGCTCATCGAATCCAGGCGGCCGTAGAAGCGGCTGGCGTACGCGATGAAGGAGGTCAGCACGCCGACCGTGATATTGCCCTTGGAGACCTGATAAATACCGAACACCCAGATCACCAGCAAACCCAGCTCGGTCAGGAAGGACACGGTCGGCGAGAACAGCGACCACACCTTGTTCAGCTTATCGTTGACCGCCAGATTGTGCTTGTTGGCGGTGCGGAAGCGGTTGGCCTCGCGCGATTCCTGCGCGAAGGCTTTCACCACGCGAATGCCGGGAATGGTATCGGCCAGCACGTTGGTCACTTCGCCCCATACGCGGTCGATCTTCTCGAAGCCGGTACGCAGGCGGTCGCGCACCAGATGAATCATCCAGGCGATGAACGGCAGCGGTCCCAGGGTGCAGATGGCCAGCCATGGATCGAGATTGAACAGGATGATGCCGGTCATGACGATCATCAGGCAGTCGGACAGGAAGTCCAGCAGGTGCAGCGACAGGAACACGCAGATGCGGTCACTCTCGGAGCCGATGCGCGACATCAGATCGCCGGTGCGCTTGCCGCTGAAGTATTCCAGCGACAGCTGCAGCAGGTGTTCGTAGGTGGTGGTGCGCAGGTCGGCGCCGATGCGCTCCGAGGCCAGCGCCAGCACATAGGTTTTGCCCCAGCCGAAAATCCACGCCAGCACCGCCGCAGCCACCAAGCCGGACATGTACAGCGCCACCAGCGACGGATCGACCTCTTTGCCGTTCTGGTAGGGGATCAGCACATTGTCCATCAGCGGGATGGTCAGGTAGGGCGGAATCATGTGCGCGCCGGTCGACAGCAGCATCAGCGTGAAGCCGAGCGCCAGCTGCCATTTGTACGGACGGGCGAAGCGCCACAGGCGGAACAGGGTCCAGGTCGACGGCGGTGTGTAGACCACCTTGGTGCAGACCGGGCATTCCTCCTGCTCCGGCTCCATCGGCGCCTTGCAGCTAGGGCAGACGTTCTTGTCGTCGACCACCACCGGCTCGCCGCTGGCGTGGCTGTCGCGGTGCGCGTCGAACTGTTCGACCAGACGGATCGCGGCCAGGTTCTGGCCCAGCGTGAAGCGCCACGCACCCAGCCGGCCTTGCGTATTAACTAATTCAAGATGCCCGACGCCGGCGTGGTCGTGGTGTTTCAGCACCAGATCCGACGTAAACGGCCACGCCTCCCATTGGGAAGAACCCGGTGCGCGCGCCATCACGCGGGCCGGCGTGATCAGCACAATACCCTTGGAAAAACGAAGTTGCTGATCCAAGTCAACCTCCAGGGCACTTACAACGTTTTCCTCTTGGGAAAGTTGTGCCTGTATCTCGGAACGCCAGCGTTCGGGTAGCTCGCTCAGGCTGGATACGTTGGAAAGTTGTTCGGTCGTCATCGTGCGGCGTACTCCGGAGGGGAAAAGGGCTGTTGTTGCGGCTTATTTACGGTATTCTGTCATTGATCAAACATTTGACAGAAAACAATAAAACCCGTGTTTTGCGTTGGCGGCAAGTATACCGCACAGGCGCATGGCACGGATACAGGGTTTACAATACGGCGCGGGCTGGCAAAGCCGATAACAAAGTTACAAGAATCAACACATGACTAAGAAGAAAGACATTGAAGTTCTCCGCGTAACCCATTTGCGCGGTCCGAATATCTGGACCTATCGCCCGGTGATCGAGGCGTGGCTGGATATCGGCGAACTGGAGAACTTCCCATCGAATCTGTTGCCCGGTTTGTATGAACGCCTGACGACTATCCTGCCTGGTTTGATCGTCCACCGCTGCGGCGTCGGCGAGCACGGCGGTTTCCTGGAGCGGCTGCGCGACGGTACTTACGCCGGCCATATCCTGGAACATGTTGTATTGGAGCTGCAAAACCTGGCCGGTATGAAAACCGGTTTCGGTAAGACCCGCGAAATCCAGCCGGACAGCGGCCTGTATAAAATGGCCTTCCGCACCCGCCAGGAAGAAGTCGGCCGCGCCGCGCTGGCCGCCGGCCGCGACCTGCTGATGGCGATGATCGAAGACCAGCCGTATGACCTCGCCGCCACGGTCGCCAAGCTGACCGACATGGTGGAAGACCTGTGCCTCGGCCCGAGCACCGGCAATATCGTCGATGCGGCCGGCGTGCGCAAGATTCCATTCATCCGCCTGACCGACGGCAACCTGGTGCAGCTGGGCCACGGCGCCGCGCAGCGCCGCATCTGGACTGCGGAAACCGAACACACCTCGGCCATCGCCGAAGGCATCGCCTCGGACAAAGACTTGACCAAGACGCTGGTGTCGTCGTGCGGCGTGCCGGTGCCGGAAGGCCAGTTGGTCACCAGCGCCGCCGACGCGTGGGAAGCCGCGCAGGACATCGGCCTGCCGGTGGTGCTCAAGCCATATGACGGCAACCATGGCCGTGGCGTCTCGCTGAACCTGACCAATGAAGCCGATGTCGCCGCCGCCTACGAGCTGGCCGCGCAGGAAGGCGACAGCAGCAGCGTGATCGTCGAGCGCTTCATCGTCGGCGACGAACACCGCCTGCTGGTAGTGGGCCGCCGCGTGGTGGCCGCCGCCGCCGGCGAATCGCTGTGGGTCACCGGCGACGGCAAATCGAGCGTGCTGGAACTGTGCAACACGCAAATCAATACCGATCCGCGCCGCGGCGAGACCGAGGAATTCCCACTGGGCCTGGTCAAGCCGCATGAATCGGGCGAGATTGTGCTGGAACTGAAGCGCCAGGGCCTGACCCACCAGTCGATTCCGGCCGAAGGCCTGAAAGTGTTGATCCAGCCGAACGGCAACGTCGCCATCGACGTCACCGACAAGGTGCACCCGCAAGTGGCCGCGATGGCCGCCTTGGCGGCGCGCGTGGTGGGCCTGGACATTGCCGGCATCGACCTGGTGACCTCGGACATTACCCGTCCGCTGGAAGAAACCGGCGGCGCCATCATCGAAGTCAACGCCAGCCCGGGCCTGCTGGCCCACCTTAAACCAGCCGAAGGCGAGCCGCGCAACGTTGGCGAGGCGATTGTCGATCACCTGTTTGGCGAAGCCACCGGCCGCATGCCGATCGTCGGCATCACCGGCACGCACGGTACCACCATGACCGCGCGCCTGGTCGCCTGGCTGCTGCAAATCAGCGGCAAGAAAACCGGTCTGACTTGCGCCGACGGCCTGTTCGTCAACGGCCGCCTGCTGCCGCGCGACGGCTTCTCCGACTGGGAAACGGGCGAGCGCCTGCTGCTGAATAAAAACGTCGAAGCCGGCGTGTTCGAAAACAGCGCGCGCATGATCCTGGCCGAAGGCCTGGCTTACGATAAATGCGCCGTTGGCGTGGTCACCGATGTCAGCGGCTTCGAAGCGCTGAGCGAGTTCCACATCGACAGCGAGGAACGCCTGTACAGCGTGCTGCGCACGCAGGTCGATGTGGTGCTGCCAAGCGGCGCCGCCGTGCTCAACGCCGCCGATCCGCAAGTGGTGGAGATGGCCGACCTGTGCGACGGCGAAGTGATTTTCTACGGCGTGGACGAGCATCTGGCCGCCATCGCCGCCCATCGCCAGGACGACAAGCGCGCGGTGTTCCTGCGCGCCCATTGCATCGTCATGGCGCAGGGCCACACCGACGTGGGCACGCTGCCGCTGTCGCCGCTGGTGCCGCCGGAAGCGGTGCTGGCCGCGATTGCCGCCGCCTGGGCGCTGGGCCTGACGCCGGACCTGATCGGCGCCGGCCTGCGCACCTGGGAAGCGAATCCAAAGAAAACACCTCACTGAAAGAATAAAAAGAATCATGGAAGTCAAACGCACCCGCGCCCTTCGCGGCCCGAATCTTTGGAGCCACCATACCGCGGTGGAAGTCATCGTCTCGTGCCCGCCGGAAGAACAATCGATTGCGACGCTGCCCAACTTCGAACAACGCCTGCACGCGCGCTTCCCCGCAGTCGGCGCGCTGCACCCGACCGGCAACTCCGACGCCGTGCCGCTGGCTCGCGTGCTGGAAGTCGTGACCCTGAGCCTGCAGGCGCAAGCCGGCTGCCCGGTCACCTTCAGCCGCACGCACGCCACGCTGGAAGAGGGCATCTATCAAACCGTGGTGGAGTACACCGAGGAGGCCGTCGGCCGCCGCGCCGTCGAACTGGCCGAGGCGCTGATCGTCTCGGTGCTGGCCGACAGCGCCTTCGACCTGGAAGCCGCGCTGACCGAACTGCGCGATCTGGATGAAGACGTGCGCCTGGGCCCAAGCACCGGCGCCATCGTCAATGCCGCCGTGGCGCGCGACATCCCGTTCCGCCGCCTGACCGAAGGCTCGATGGTGATGTTCGGCTGGGGTTCGAAACAGCGCCGCATCCAGGCCGCTGAAATGGATACCACCGGCGCCATCGGCGAGACCATCGCCCAGGACAAGGAACTGACCAAGAAGCTGCTGCACGCGGCCGGCGTGCCGGTGCCTATCGGACGCTCAGTGGAAGATGAAGCCGACGCCTGGAAAGCCGCGCAGGAAATCGGCCTGCCGGTAGTGGTCAAGCCGAAGGACGGCAACCAGGGCAAGGGCGTCACGGTCAACATCATGACCGAAGACCACCTGAAGGCCGCGTTCCGCACCGCCAAGGAATTCCGCGACGATGTCATGGTCGAGCGCTATTTGCCGGGTCATGACTATCGCCTGCTGGTGATCGGCAACAAGCTGGTGGCCGCTGCGCGCCGCGATCCGCCGCTGGTGATCGGCGACGGCGCGCACACCGTGCGCCAGCTGGTCGATATGGTGAATGCCGATCCGCGTCGCGGCTCGGGCCATTCGACCTCGCTGACCAAGATCCGCTTCGATGATATCGCGCTGGCGCGCCTGGCGCTGCAAGACCTGAACGCGGATTCGGTGCCGGCCAAGGGCCAGCGCGTCATCCTGCGCAACAACGCCAATCTGTCGACCGGCGGCACCGCAACCGACGTTACCGACGATGTGCATCCGGAAGTGGCGGCGCGCGCAGTGGAAGCGGCGCAAATGATCGGCCTCGATCTGTGCGGCGTGGATGTCGTTTGCGACAACGTGCTGGAGCCGATCGAGAACCAGCGTGGCGGCGTGGTGGAAGTCAACGCCGCGCCCGGCCTGCGCATGCACATCGCGCCATCGTTCGGCAAAGGCCGCGCGGTGGGCGAGGCCATCGTCAACACCATGTTTGCGGCGGGCGAGAACGGCCGCATTCCAGTGGTGGCGGTGACCGGCACCAACGGCAAGACCACCACCGTGCGCCTGATTGCGCACCTGCTGACCGCCAGTGGCCTGCGCACCGGCATGACCAATACTGACGGTGTCTACATCGAGGGCCGTCAGACCGACAGCGGCGATTGCAGCGGCCCGCGCAGCGCGCGCAATGTACTGCTGCACCCGGACGTCGATGCGGCGGTGTTTGAAACCGCGCGTGGCGGCATCCTGCGCGAAGGCCTGGCCTTCGACCGCTGCCAGGTGGCGGTGGTCACCAATATCGGCATGGGCGATCACCTGGGTCTGAATTACATCACCACCGTGGAAGATCTGGCGGTGCTGAAGCGCGTGATCGTGCAGAACGTGTCGGAAAGCGGCTACGCTGTACTGAACGCGGTCGATCCTATTGTGGCAGGCATGGCGCTCAATTGCCGTGGCAAAGTGATTTTCTTCGGTGCCGATCGCACGCATCCAGTCATCGCCACGCATCTGGCGCAAGGCTGCCGCACCGTGTACGTGGAAGATGGTCACATCGTGGCGGCTGAGGGCTCCGAGCAGCACCGCGTCCCGCTGTCGGCCGTGCCGATCACCCGCAACGGCGCCATCGGCTTCCAGGTGGAGAACGTGATGGCCTCCGTGGCCGCCGCGTGGGGCGTGGGCATCAGCTGGGATGCGATTCGACTCGGGCTGAAAACCTTCGCCAACGATTCCGACAATGCGCCGGGCCGCTTCAACGTGTTCGACTACAAGGGGGCGACGCTGATCGCCGACTACGGCCACAATCCGGACGCCATCCTGGCGCTGGTGAAGGCGGTGGAAACCATGCCGGCCAAGCGCCGCGTGGTGGTGATCTCGGGCGCCGGCGACCGCCGCGACCAGGACATCACGCAGCAGACCGAAATCCTCGGCCGCGCGTTCGACGACGTGCTGCTGTACGAAGACGCCTGCCAGCGCGGCCGCGTGGACGGCGAAGTGGTGGCGCTGCTGCGCTCCGGCCTGACCGGCGCGCCGCGCACCTCGCATATCGAGGAGATCTATGGCGAGTTCAAAGCCATCGATACCGCGCTGGCACGTCTGCAAGACGGCGACTTGTGCCTGATTCTGATCGACCAGGTGGAAGACGCGCTGGCGCATATCGCCAAGCGCATCAAAGAGGTTTAGTCTGCACCTATCAAGGCTATAGATATTTATAGTTTTTATTTATGACTCTCGTTGTTTAAAATAGCTTTACGCTATTAAACAACGAGGAGTCATAGCATGAAACTTACTACCGCCTCCGGCATCCCAGTCGCCGATAACCAGAATTCCCTGACCGCCGGCCCGCGTGGGCCGGTGCTGCTGCAAGACTTCCACCTGATCGAGAAGCTTCAGCACTTCAACCGCGAACGCATCCCTGAGCGTGTGGTGCACGCTAAAGGCTCGGGCGCTTACGGTACCTTTACCGTTACCCACGACATCACCCAATACAGCAAGGCGAAGCTGTTCGCCGAAGTCGGCAAGCAAACCGAAACCTTCCTGCGCTTTTCCACCGTCGGTGGCGAGAAGGGCAGCGCCGACACCGAACGCGATCCACGCGGCTTCGCGCTGCGCTTCTACACCGAGGAAGGCAACTGGGATCTGGTCGGCAACAACACGCCGGTGTTCTTCCTCAAGGACGGCATCAAATTCCCGGATTTCATCCACACGCAAAAGCGCGATCCGCAAACCAATCTGAAATCGCCGACCGCGATGTTCGATTTCTGGAGCCGCACACCGGAGAGCCTGCACCAGGTGACCACGCTGTTCTCCAGCCGCGGCACGCCGGACGGCTATCGCCACATGCACGGTTTTGGCAGCCATACCTACAGCCTGATTAACGCCGCCGGCGAGCGTGTCTACGTCAAATGGCACTTCCTGACGCAGCAAGGCATCAAGAACCTCAGCGCCGAGGAAGCTACGTGCATCGCCGGCACCGATCCGGATTACGCGCAGCGCGATCTGTTCAACGCCATCGCCGGCGGCGACTTCCCGCGCTGGGACGTCAAGGTGCAGGTGGCCACCGACGCCGAATTGGCTGCGTGGGAAGCGCGCACCGGCTGGAATCCGTTCGACCTGACCAAGGTATGGCCGCATGCGGACTTCCCGCTGCTGCAGGTCGGCGTGCTGGAACTGAACCGCAACCCGGTCAACTACCACGCGGAGGTGGAACAGGCGGCGTTGTCGCCATCGAACGTGGTGCCGGGCCTGGGCTACTCGCCGGACAAGATGCTGCAGGCGCGCCTGTTCGCTTACCACGATGCGCAGCTGTACCGCGTTGGCACCAACCACCAGCACCTGCCGGTCAACGCGCCGCGCTGCCCGTTCCACAACCAGCAGCGCGACGGCGCCATGGCCGGCGCCAACGGCGGCGCGGCGCAGAACTACGATCCGGTGCAGGCCGGCGGCAGCAATCCGCATGGTATGGGCCACGGCGAACCGCCGCTGGCGCTGGACGGCGCGGCCGGTCGCTACGACGGGCGCGGTAAGGAAGATGATTACACCCAGGCCGGCGACTTGTTCCGCCTGATGCCGGTCGATGAGCAGCACAAGCTGTTCAACAATATCGCCGGTCCGCTGAGCCAGGTGAGCGCCGAGATCATCGCCCGTCAGCTGGCGCATTTCGACCAGGCCGATCCTGCCTACGGCGCCGGCGTGCGCGCGGCTTTGACGGCGCGTGGCGTCAACCTGACGTAAAGATGGCTTACAATCTCCATGTTGCAGCGCATCGTGGAGGTTGGCTTGAGCTTTAATCCCGCTTGTCCGCCGTCGCCAGCCTTGCCGGGCCAGATTGTTCTGGTCCTGCAGGGCGGCGGCGCTTTAGGCGCCTACCAGGTAGGCGTGTACCAGGCTTTGCATGAGGCCGGCGTCGAGCCGGACTGGGTGATTGGCACATCGATAGGCGCCATCAACGGCGCCATCATCGCCGGCAATCCGCCCGAGCGGCGGCTGGACCAGCTGCGCGAATTCTGGCATCGCATGGAGCGCAATTCCTTTGGCTTTGCCACCATGCCGCGCGCGGTGGCGAATGCGATCACGCTGGGGCAGGGCATTCCCGCCTTCTTCGAACCCAATCTCGCGTCGTGGTGGAATCCGGATGCGCGCGTGGGCGTTGAGCATGCGTCCTTCTACCAGACCACGCCGTTGCGCGCCACGCTCGAAGACCTGGTGGATTTCGATGTGCTGAACGATAAACCAATGCGCCTCACAGTCGGCGCGGTCAATGCGCGCACTGGCGCCATGCGCTATTTCGATACCCGCAAGGAGCCGCTGTGCGTCGAGCATGTGATGGCGTCCGGTGCGCTGCCGCCGGCATTTCCGGCGGTGCGCATCGACGGCGAGCCATACTGGGACGGCGGCATCTATTCCAACACGCCGATCGAGGCGGTGCTGGACGACGAGCCGCGCCGTCAATCGGTCATCTTCTCGGTGCAGGTATGGAACCCGGACGGCAGCGAACCGGAAAGCGTGCTCGATGTGCTGGACAAGCAGAAGGAGATCCAGTACGCCAGCCGCGCCAGCAACATCGAACAGCAGCGCAAGCTGCACCGTCTGCGTCATGTGATCCGCGAGCTGGCCAAGCATCTGCCGACCGAAGAACTGGCGCAACAGGATGTGCGCGAACTGACGTCATGGGGCTGCGGCACCGATATGCATGTGGTGTCGCTGCGCGCGCCGCGCATCGGCAACGAAGACCACACCAAGGATATCGACTTCAGCTCCAGCGGCATCCGCGCCCGCTGGCAAGCCGGCTACGACGACACCCATCGCTTCCTCAAGCTGCGTCCATGGGAACAGCCGATCGATCCGATCGAAGGCATCGCTATCCACGAACTGCCGGAGCACTGAGCACGTCGTCGCATACCTCCAGCCACGCGCGCGCCGCGTGCGAGAGGTAGCTGCCGCGCCAGACGTGGGCCGGTTGCCACGGCAGTTCGGGATCCACCACTTTCACCGCGTCCAGTTGGCCGATCGCCAGGCGGTGGATAAAGGGTTCGGGCAGCAAGGCCACGCCCATGCCGGCCGAGGCCATCGCCACCAGCCAGTCCCACTGGCCGCTTTGCGCGGCGATCTGCGGTTCGAAGCCGGCGGCGGCGAAGGCGGTGCGCAGCGTGCGGGTCATGGCGAAATCGTCTTTCAGCAGCACCAGCGGCGTGTTGGCCAGCGCTTTCAGCTTGATGGTGGCGCGGTTTTTTTGAAAGGTACCGCGCGCGGCCAACGCCCATATCGGGTAGCTGGCGAGCGGCGAGGACTGCAACCCCAGTTCGGGATCGGCCGGCAGCACCGTCATGCCGATTTCCAGGTCGCCATGCGCCACCTGGCGTTCGATTGCCTGGCCGGCGTCTTCCTGCAAGGTCAGCGCGATGTTGGGATGGCGCTGGCGGAAGGCTTTCAGCACGGGCGTGAACAGCAGGTTGATCATCGGCGGGATGCCGACCGTCAGCTGGCCGCGTTCCACGGTTTGCGTGTCGCGTACTTCCACCGTCAACTGGCGCATGGTCGCCAGCATTTCCACGCCGCGCGCGTAGACCACCTGGCCGGTGTCGGTCAGCGTCAGCTTGCGGCCTTCGCGTATCAGCAGCTGCGCGCCGACTTCCTGTTCCAGTTGCTTGACCATTTTGCTGATGGTCGACTGCGTGACGTGCAGCGCTTCCGCCGCCTGCGTGAAGCTGTTCAGGCGGACGGTTTCGACGAAGTAGCGGAGCGAGCGCAGATCCATGAATAAAAGGAATGGAAGATGAGAATTTAAGTCATAAAACTACAGTTTTTCTGATTCTATACTGAAACAAAAGAATGAGGAGAACCTAAACATGTATGAAGATCGCATCCGCCGTCCGGCGCTTATGAACAAGTTGATGAGCGCGGAGCAGGCCGCCCTTTTATTCAAGGACGGCATGACAGTCGGCATGAGCGGCTTTACCCGAGCCGGTGATGCCAAGGCGCTGCCCGCAGCGTTGGTCGAGCGTTCGCGCTCGGCCCCGCTGCACCTGACACTGCTGACCGGCGCCTCGCTCGGCAACGATAGCGACGGCCTGATGGCCAACGCCGGCGTGGTGGCGCGCCGCATGCCGTTCCAGGCCGACGCCGCGCTGCGCCGCAAGATCAACACCGGCGAGGTGATGTTCATCGACCAGCACTTGTCGGAGACCGCCGAGCAGCTGCGTTCCGGCGACCTGAAACCGGTCGATATCGCGGTCATCGAGGCGGTGGCGATCACGCCCGATGGCGGCATCATTCCCACCATGTCGGTGGGGAACACCGCCAACTTCGCGCAGCAGGCCGGCAAGGTGATCGTCGAGATCAATCTGAGCGCGCCGCTGGCGCTGGAAGGCTTCCACGATATTTATGTACCCGGCGCGCGTCCGCAACGCGAGGTGATTCCGCTGCTGACGCCATCGCAGCGCATCGGCACATCGGCGATTGCGATCGACCCGGAACGCATCGCCGCCATCGTCATCACCGACAGCCCGGACAGCCCGTCCAACGCGCTGCCGCCGGACGAGGAAACTGACGCCATCGCGCGTCACGTCATCACCTTCCTGGAAGGCGAAGTGAAAGCAGGGCGCATGGCGCCATCGCTGCGCCCGCTGCAAGCCGGCATCGGCACCATCGCCAACGCGGTGCTGCATGGCCTGATCGATTCGCCATTCCGCGACATGACCATGTATTCGGAAGTGCTGCAGGACAGCGCCATCGAACTGCTCGACTCCGGCCAGTTGAAAACGGCGTCGGCGTCGTCGATCACGCTGTCGGCGGCCATGCATGAGAAGTTCATCCGCAACATCGAGCAGTACCGCGAGCGCATCGTGCTGCGGCCGCAGGAGATCAGCAATCATCCGGAGATCGTGCGCCGGCTCGGCATCATCGCGCTGAACACGGCGCTGGAGTTCGACATCTACGGCAACGTCAATTCGACCCACGTCGGCGGCACGCACATGATGAACGGCATCGGCGGCTCGGGCGACTTCGCGCGCAATGGCCAGCTGTCGATTTTCGTCAGCAAGTCGGTGGCCAAGGATGGCGCGATTTCCAGCGTGGTGCCGTTCGCGGCGCATGTCGACCACACCGAGCACGATGTCGATGTGCTGGTGTCCGAATGGGGCCTGGCCGACCTGCGCGGACTGGCGCCGCGCGAGCGCGCGCCGCTGATCATCGAGAACTGCGCGCATCCCGACTATCGCCCGCAGCTGCGCGCCTATTTCGAGGAAGCCAGGCAGGGCGGCGGCCAGACCCCGCATGTGCTGGAGCAGGCCTTGTCGTGGCACGCCCGCTATAAACGCGAAGGGAGCATGCTGGTAAAATAATGGTCATCCGCATTCACTTAGTATTGGATCAACATGACCATTAAAATCAGCCAGAACTTCGATTCCGGCGCCATTGAAGTGCTGCGTGCCGACAGTGCCGCCACCATTGAACTGAACCTGCGCAAAGACTCGCACGCTGACATTCACCAGTGGTTCCACTTCCGCGTGCAGGGCGCGCGCGGCCAGAAGCTGACGATGCGCTTCCTGAACGCCGGCCAGGCCACTTATGCCAAGGGCTACGAGGACTATCAGGCGGTGGCCAGCTACGACACCGAAAACTGGTTCCGCGTGCCGACCAGGTTCGATGGCGCGGTCATGACGATCGACCATACGCCGGATACCGACAGCATCTACTACGCGTACTTCGAACCGTATTCGTTCGAGCGCCATCTGCGCCTGCTGGGCGAAGTGGGCGAGCATCCGCTGGCGCGCGTGCACGATCTGGGCTCGACGGTGGATGGCCGCGACATGAACCTGGTGGTGATCGGCAAACCGGAAGCGGAAAAGAAAATCTGGTTCATCGCGCGCCAGCACCCTGGCGAGTCGATGGCCGAGTGGTTCATCGAAGGCCTGATCGATTCGCTGCTGGACGATGCGAATCCAATCGCCCGCAAGCTGCTGCAGCGCTGCGTGTTCTACATCGTGCCGAACATGAATCCGGACGGCTCGGTGCGCGGCAACCTGCGCACCAACGCCGCCGGCGCCAACCTGAACCGCGAGTGGATGACGCCTTCCGTCGAGCGCAGCCCGGAAGTGCTGTACGTGAAGCAGAAGATGCACGAAACCGGCATCGATATGTTCTTCGATATCCACGGTGACGAGGCGCTACCTTACAACTTCGTGGCCGGTAACGAGATGCTGGAGAACTTCAGCGACGAGCGCCGCGCCAAGCAGCAGGCGTTCATCGACCGCTACAAGGATGCGTCGCCGGACTTCCAGGACAAGGTGGGCTACGCGGCCAGCAAGTACAAGGAAGACATGCTGACGCTGGCGTCGAAGTATGTCGGTCATCACTTCGGCTGCCTGGCGTTGACGCTGGAGATGCCGTTCAAGGACAACGCCGACCTGCCGGACCCTAACGTTGGCTGGAATGGCGCGCGCAGTGCGGCGCTGGGTGCTGCGATCCTGCAGCCGATTCTGTTGTCGCTGAACGATTACTGATCGTGGGCGTCGAGATCGAACGAAAATTCCTGCTGTCGGGCGACGGCTGGATGAGCCTTGGCGTACCGGTGTTCTTCAAGCAGGGCTACCTGTCGTCCAACAAGGATCGCGTGGTGCGCGTGCGCATCGAGGGCGAGCGGGCGGTGATGACGATCAAGGGCGCCAACAAGGGCGCCACGCGCGGCGAGTGGGAGTATGAAATCCCGGTCGCCGATGCGGTCGAGCTGCTTGACGGTTTGTGCGAGCAGCCGCTGATCGAGAAGTATCGCCGCCGCATCACGTTCGCCGGCAATGTGTGGGAGGTGGATGAGTTCCTCGGCGTGAACGCCGGCCTGGTGGTGGCTGAGATCGAATTGCAGTCGGAAGACCAGCAGTTCGACAAGCCGGACTGGATCGGCGAAGAAGTCACCGAAGACCTGCGCTACCTCAACTCGAACCTGATTAAGAAACCTTTCTCTACTTGGTAAGCGCCTCATTCTGTCCTAAGCTATAGGGATGGACAGCGAGCTTACAGCGCTCAAGGCGCATATTGACGCGATCGTGCCGACGTTAGCAACGAAGGCCGATATTGAGGTTTTGCGTGCGGAAATGCACAAGATGTCGGCCGAAGGCTATCGCTGGATGGTAGCGTCGATGGTGGCGATGTTTATCGGCTTTGGCGGCTTATATTTTGCCGCCAGCCGCTCACTTGATGAGCGCTCGCATCCGGCGCAGGCGCAAGCTGCGCTGCCTGCTCAGGCCCAGGCGCCGCAACCAATCATCATTTACGTTACGCCGCCCAAATAACAAAGCCCCGTGAGGGGCTTTGTGCTTAGTGGAAGTGCTCGGTGCCGGCAGGCGCATCCTCGGGCATTTCGGCGTGGGCCAATTCGCCTTGCGGATCGGCGAACAGCGGAGCACCGCAATCGTCGCAGAACTCGACCACGTAACGCTCGCTATGCTTCTTGATTTGAGTGATGCCGGCCGCGTTCAGGTGCGAGATGATCTCGTCCACCGGCGTCAGCGGCGTTTGCAGTGCCGCCAGCGCGCCCGGACCTTCCGGCGGCGTGCCTTCCTCATCTTCCTGGCCATACAGCGGCCATACCACGCCGTAGATCACGTCCGTCGACGAACGCTGCGTGAAGGCCACGCGGTATTCGTCCACCTGCGCTTCGGCGCTTTCCTCGCCGAAGCCGGCGATGACCGCGCGCAGCTCGGACGGTTCCACGTCCAGCGTGTGCGTCAGGTAGTGCACGGCGGCGCGGATCGATACCGGACGAATCAGCTTGTCCGCCTCGCGGCAGGCCATGTAATAGGCTTCCGGCAGCAGCAGCTCGACGCCGCAACCCGGCAGCAGGCGGTTGACGGTCGGCGTGGCTTGCGCGCGCCAGGCTTCCAGCGCGGTGCCACGCTCGGCTGCAAAGTTGGCCTGATGATCGGGCATCTGCCAGCGGAACAGCGGCGCGCCGGCCGGCGCCACCACGGCCACCAGCAGATAGCGCGTATCGGCCAGGAAGGGTGCGGTTTCCGGCACCTTGGTGTCGGCCTTCAGCGTCGTGCCCTTGATGGCGGCTTGCGCCAGCTTGTGGGCCTTGGCGTAGGTTTCAACGTGGCTGCGCGGCAGCTGGTCGATCGAGAACAGCGTCGGCGACATGGCCAGCTGCGTGCCGTCGGCCAGCAGGTGTGCGGCGAAGTGCGCCGTCAGCGTTTGCAGAATGTCCGATGGAATTGGGCCGGAGGCAATCGCGAAGCGGGTCCAGGCCAGGATCGGCGCGGCCACCAGCAGCACGTCGAATGGCTTGCTGACGCCGTCGGCGGTCTCGATGGTGATGTGGCTCGATTCGCTGACCGCCTCCACGCCGTCCATCAGCACGTCGTAGGCGTTCAGGTCTTCCTTGAACAGCGCGTTGAGGGTGGCGTCGATGGTGTCCTGGTGGCCGGTCTTCAGCAGTTTCTGGAGCTGTGCATCGAGAGAGTGCTCCCAGGCCCGCTCTTCGATACGGCTGGCCGCCTGCCCGACTGCCTGGGCGTAAGTGGCGAGGCGCTGGCTTTCGGCGGTCAGTTTTTGAGATGTGGCCTTGTTTGAACGACGCATTGCGCTAAGAGTCTCATAAAAGTGAATAAAAACGGATCTGTCAGGCAGATGATAACCCTTACCACGCATATTGTAGTTGAAACCTGGTAAACAAGGCCACAACGGAGTGACCTTGAGTCCGGTGAGGCAGCGGCGCCGCCAAGCGCTCAGTCCGCAGCGGCTCGTGGCGTGGCGGTCGATGACTGACCAGGCGCCGGCAAAGGCTTTTGCTGCCAGGCCAACACCGCGCCGACCATCAACGCACAAGCCGACGCCATCAGGCCCCGCTCCAGTCCGTCGTGCCCGTCAGCAATCCAGCCCACCATCGACGGGCCAACGATCTGACCCAGCGCAAACACCGTGGTGAAACTGCTGATGCCCGCCGACCACGCATCCGGTGGCAGGTTGTGGCGCACCATCGCGGTGGTGGATGCCACCACGGACAGAAACACTGCGCCGAAAATCAGCCCGGACAGGAATGTCAGGGCGGGTTGGCTGGACCACGCGGGCAGCACCGTTGCCGCAGCCAGAACCGCGTTCAACATAGCCAGCGATTCGCCGCCCTTGTAACGGTCCAGCATGCGGGCCCAAATCCTGGGCGAAGCGATCACCGCCAGCCCGAGCAGGGCGTAGAAAGCGGTGATTAATTCCGCGCGCATACCCTGCTGCTTGAGCAGGGCGACAACAAAAGTCATGTAGCCGATATAGCCGACACCGAACATGAAGTAAGCGCTCAAGCTGAACACGAATTCGCTGACAGCAAACCGGCGTGTGGCGGCATTGGCGGGCGGCGCTTCGCCGATGCGGCGCGCCGGCCTGGCCATCAGCACAGTCGCCACAAGGCAGACTGCGCCCAGACCCATCCATGCCCATTGCCAGGGATGCGCAGCGCCGTGGTGTTGCGCGAGGCCCATGGCCAGCGGCACCAGGAGTGCCGATAAGACGATGCCGATGCCGGTGCCACCGTAGTACAGACCGATGATCAGCCCGGCCCGCTCCGGGTGCAGCGAGCCCAGACGCGACGCCAGCACGCCGCCGCAAATAAAGATAAAAGCACTGGCAATCCCGGCGCTCAGGCGTTGGACCGACAACGCGGCGGGATGGGTCAGCAGGCCAGCACACAGCATCACCAGGCTGGCGGTGGCGGCTGCGACGACCAGCAGTCGCCAGACGCCGACGCGCCGCATCAGCGCGGGGGTAATCAGGGCGCCGATGAAATAACCGGTGGCGTTGTAGGTGTTCATGGCGCCGGCCAGAAAATAACTCCAGCCGAGATCCAGGCGCATCGGCGGCAATAGCAGTCCATAAAAAAAACGCGTCAGTCCGAGCGCGATTGCCGCGCCCAAGGACAGCGCAAGTGCGGTCGACAGCGGGGAGCGAAGCATGCTCGACATATTGGCCTCTTACTGCTGGGCGACAATTGCCACTGGGCTGTTTCTCTGATGCAGAAACAGACATAGCAGTTTAATCGGTTGGGCGCCAATCACCCGCGCATAATGCACGGCGTCGGGCGGAACCATGTACGTCATGCCGGGTCCGAATCGCCGATCAGGCTCGCCCTCCGACACTAGGTCAAACTCGCCCTCCAGTACGTAAGTAATTTCTAATCCAGGATGTGAATGCGGCGCCGCGCTGGTGCCATTGCGGACCTGTATTAAATTCAGATTCACCCGCAAATCGTCGGCATAGTCAGTCACTTGCAGCACCGTTCGCTGAATCCCCCCTTGCAAGTAAGTACTACCAACCGAATTCATTAAAGCGGGCGAATCTTCGCCTATGGAATTTAATTTATTAGTTTTCATTATTTTCTCCGGATGAATATTTTTATGAAAATATTTTATCAAGCCGATACAATCTAATGAAATTTTAATTTTATGTCAATAATTAATATTATAGTGGAGTTTGATTTATATCAAGCTGATTTTAATTGATCAGATCGTATTATTGGGATAAATATTAAAAATTATTTAAATAAATTGTTTTTGAATAAAAACTATGCCGCGAGCAAATATCATGCGATTCCAACCCGTGACACGACAGACCATACACACCACGCCGCAGTGGAACCTATTGCCGGAGGAGCAGCGCGAGGCTGTTGCGGTCGTTTCGCGCGTGCTCCCATTCCGGGTCAACCGGTATATCATGGATGAGCTAATCGACTGGCACCGCATACCTGACGACCCGATCTTTCGCCTCACTTTTCCCCATCGGGACATGCTAGGTGCCACCGAATACGAGGCGCTGCGGCAATTGCTTGCCACTGGCGTGGGAGAGCAGGCAATTGAAGCGGCGGTCCGCAAGATACGGATGAGAATGAATCCCCATCCGGCCGGGCAAATCACCCATAATATTCCACTACTCGATGGTGTGCGTTTATCAGGCATGCAACATAAATACCGCGAAACAGTCTTGTTCTTTCCTGCTGCGGGACAGAGCTGTCACAGCTACTGCACTTTTTGTTTTCGTTGGCCACAGTTTGTCGGAATGGATGAGTTACGCTTTGCCGCCAGACAGACCAGCGACCTGGTTGAATACTTGCGCCGGCATCGGGATGTGAGTGACGTGCTGATAACCGGCGGTGATCCCTTGGTCATGAATACCCGTCTTCTCGCCAGCTATATTACGCCGCTACTGGCGCCCGAGCTGGAGCATATCGACACGATTAGAATCGGAACCAAGTCGGTTGCGTATTGGCCGCAGCGGTTTGTCAGCGACGTGGATGCCAGTGATCTTTTAAAACTGTTTGAGCAAGTTGTCGCTTCAGGGAAAAATCTGGCGCTGATGGCGCATTACAGTCATCCGGCGGAATTACGTACATTGATCGCACAACAGGCGGCAAGACGGATCGTCGCCACCGGCGCCGTCTTACGCATGCAGGCGCCACTGATTCGCCATGTCAATGATTGTGCCGACGATTGGGTCGGGTTGTGGCGCGCGGGAGTAAGGCTAGGCGCTGTTCCCTATTATATGTTCGTCGAACGCGACACCGGCCCCGCCGACTACTTTGCCTTACCATTATCACGGGCTTATACGGTGTTTCAGCAAGCCTACCGGCAAGTATCCGGTTTGGCAAGAACGGTGCGGGGGCCAACTATGAGCACTCATCGCGGCAAGGTACTTATCGATGGCATTGTGAGCATGGGCGGTGAAAAGCTATTTGCTCTGCAGTATTTACAAGCGCGTACGGCAGACCAGGTGCGACAGCCGTTTTACGCTCGGTTCGATCCTGTGGCGACCTGGTTCGAGCAGTTGCAACCAGCATTTGCCTCAGACGCCGGTTTTTTTCAGGCCTCCAGACCAGTACGTGAGGTGTCGCATGCCTGAGTCCATCTATCAGGTCTATGCACTGCGCTATGCCACGCACGCGGGGCGTCGGGCGGTGGAAAATTTTGTGGCCGCCGACCCGCACGAGCATGCGAATATGCCACTTGATTTCTTCACCTGGGTCATCAAGAGCGAGCAACGGGTGATTGTGGTGGACACTGGCTGCACGGCGGAGCGAGCGGCGGAGCGCCAGCGCACCTACCTGCACGCGCCGCATACCTTACTGACGCAGATAGGCATCGACCCGCACACGGTCGATGATGTCATCATCACTCACATGCATTATGACCACGCCGGAAACCTCGGGTCTTTTCCGCGCGCGCGTATCCATGTACAAGAGGATGAAATGGCCTATTGCACAGGCCCTTGCATGGGACATAAGCCGCTTCGCGGCGCGTATGAAGTGAGCGACATCGCCGCAATGCTACGCTGCGTATTCCAGGATCGAGTAGTGTTTCACCGCGGTAGCAGTGAGTTAGCCGATGGCATCTGGCTGCATCAGCTCGGCGGCCATACCCGAGGCTTGCAGGTGGTGCAGGTGACGACCTCGCGTGGGCAGGTAGCCTTGGCCAGCGATGCCGTGCACTACTGGGCCAATATCCGCGAACGTCGACCTTTTCCCATACTCGTGGATATGGCGCAAGTGCTGGCGGCATACGCCCGGCTGGAGAGGATGGCTGACGGGCCATACCATATTATTCCCGGACACGATCCTGAAGTCATGACGGTGTTCCCAACCCTGCAAGGCGCGGGCGATATCGCACTGCTGCATATGCCGCCTGTCGTCGCCACCACATCCCGTACGGCTCGCCCATCATGCATACTGTTGAAATAACGATCATCGGTTTGGGGCCACGTGGGTTAAGCCTGCTTGAACGCCTTGCCGATCACTTGCATCACGGTCGCCTGGCTGCGCGTGTGCAACTGCATCTGCATCTTGTCGATCCGGACGAGTGTGGCCAGGGCGTGCATTCATGCGGACAACCGCATCATCTGCTCGTCAATACGGTAGCCTCACAAATCAGCTTCTTCGGTCCAGATAGCCGGATAGGCGGGAGCGGTGCTGTGTCACTGGTGGAATGGGCGCGGTTGAATGGCTACCGCAGACTGGGCGACCAATTCGTGCGTGGCGACGAGGGGGAGGAGATCAGCGATCACGACCATTTGCCACGTGCCATTCTTGGGCAATACCTGCACTGGGCTTATCACCGCATTGTCGAACATTTGCCGGACAACCTGCAACTCACCCACCATCGGCAGCGCGTCGATGACCTGATTGCTCTCGGCAATAACGGGTTTGGCGTTATTCTCGACAATGGCACTTCACACCACGCTGATTATGTTTTCCTGGCTACCGGACATGGCACGCGCAAGGCTAATCGCAGCGATATTGAATTTGCCCAGTTCGTCGAAGCGTTCACCTGTCGCAATCCGTGTTTGAAGTACTTCGCTGCGGCCTATCCGATGAATCGGCTGGACGTCATTCAGGCGGGGACCAGCGTCGCCATTCAGGGCATGGGGCTGACAGCCTATGATGTCATGCTGACCTTGACGATGGGGCGCGGCGGCAAATTTACGATGCGTCCGGGCGGGGCGGTTTATCATGCATCAGGCCGTGAGCCCCGCCTTTCGCTGTTTTCTCGCAACTGCTTGCCTTTCGCCGCAAGAGGCAAAAATCAGAAAGGCATCGCCGGCCGCCATCGGCCGCGCTTCTTTACTGTGGGGGCGGTACGTGCGCTACGCAGCCGACATCGAACGGAGGGCGCCGGTCCTCAGCTCGATTTTGAGGCCGAGATACTGCCTTTGATCGAGAAGGAAATGGCTTACGCTTATCGAATGGCGACGGGGGACTGCTTGCAAGGTCAGGGCGTTGAGGCTGACTTTAGCGTCTCCGCAGCCGAGCGCGCGGCAATTTCGAGCATGCTAAATCCGCTGAGAGGAAGACATTTCGCTTCGTTCGAGTGCTTTCTGGATTTTTTTGACCAACAGGTACGCCTCGACTTGGCGGAGGCAGAGAAAGGCAATCTTGCAAGCCCATACAAAGCCGCCGCCGACGTGCTGCGCGACACGCGCGATGCCCTGCGCGAATCGGTCGAATTTGCCGGTCTGACACCAGCATCGCACCGACGCTATGTCGAGGAATTTGTGGCGGTCAGCAATCGTATCGCCTTTGGCCCGCCCCGACAACGAAACAGCCAGCTATTGGCGCTGATGGCGGCCGGTGTGCTGAGCATAGCGGGTGGCCCCGGCAATGTTATCGTGCCCGACCGCGAGCGTGGGCAATTTTGCATTGTAAATCAGTGGGGTACGCAGCAAACGCAGCATGTCGCGGACGTCCTCGTCGTTGCCAGAGTGGACGCATTTTCGCCTTTGAACGACGGGGCGAAGCTGACGGACAATTTGCTGCGGCGCGGCCTGGTCCGGCCTTATCAGAATGGCGACTACCATCCCGGGGGACTCGATATCAACGAAAACATGCAAATCATCGGGCGTAACGGTAAGCCGCAGGAAAACTTCTGGGCGATCGGCTTCCCGGTCGAAGGGGCGCACTTTTACACGCATGCTTTGCCGCGGTCGCTGCTGGCTTCGCGTTTCACCCAGGATGCGGAACGATGCATCATCCAGTTGCTGCAAGCCTTGCATCGGCATTAGCGGTTTGAGACGAAAAAAAAGCCGGGACGAGCCCGGCTTTCCGTTGCGGTGCTTGACCTCTTAAGCAGCCAGCAGCTGACGCAGCACGAACGGCAGAATACCGCCGTGCTTGTAGTAGTCGACTTCGATTGGGGTGTCGATACGCAGCAGCACTTTGACGTCCTGGCTGGTGCCGTCTTCACGGTGGATCACCAGCGTGGCCAGCTGTTGCGGCTTGATTTCGCCGTCCAGGCCTTTCAGGTCGTAGGTCTCTTTGCCGGTGATGCCCAGCGAATCGACTGAGTCGTTGCCGATGAACTGCAGCGGCAGCACGCCCATGCCGACCAGGTTGGAACGGTGGATGCGCTCAAACGAACGCACGATCACGGCTTTCACGCCCAGCAGCTGGGTGCCCTTGGCCGCCCAGTCGCGCGACGAGCCGGTGCCGTACTCTTCACCGCCGAACACCATGGTCGGGGTGCCGGCCGCCACGTACTTCATGGCGGCGTCGTAGATCGACAGCTGTTCGCCCGATGGCTGGTGCAGCGTGATGCCGCCTTCGACTGCGGAACCGTCGGCCTTCGGCGGGATCATCTTGTTCTTGATACGCACGTTGGCGAAGGTGCCGCGCATCATGATCTCGTGGTTGCCGCGGCGCGAGCCGTAGGAGTTGAAGTCGGCTTTCTGCACGCCGTTTTCCTTCAGCCATTTACCGGCCGGGCCGTCTTCCTTGATCGAGCCGGCAGGGGAGATGTGGTCGGTGGTGATCGAGTCGCCGAACACGCCCAGCGCGCGCGCGCCGGTGATGTTTGGATCGGTCAATTTCGGTGTCATCTCGAAGCCGTCGAAGAATGGCGGCTCGGCGATGTAGGTCGAGGCCGGCCAGTTGTAGACCTGGCCTTCGGTCGACGACACGTTCTCCCACAGCTTGCCTGGGTTGCCTTTGACGTCGGCGTAGTTGGTCTTGAAGACTTTCGCATTCATCGCAAACTTCATCAGCTTGGCGATTTCATGCGAGGTCGGCCAGATGTCACCCAGGTAAACGTCCTTGCCGTCCTTGCCTTTGCCGACCGGTTGGGTCATCAGATCGACGGTCATATTGCCGGCGATGGCGTAGGCCACCACCAGCGGTGGCGAGGCCAGGAAGTTGGAACGGATGTTCGGGTGAATCCGCGCTTCAAAGTTACGGTTGCCCGACAACACGGCCGAAGCGACGATGTCGTTCGATGTGATGGCAGCGTTCAGCTCGGGCGTCAGGTCGCCGGCGTTACCGATGCAGGTGGTGCAGCCGTAAGCGGTGACGCCGAAGCCCAGTTGCTCCAGGTATGGCAGCAGGCCGGCGGCGGTCAGGTACTCGGTTACCACGCGCGAGCCAGGGGCCAGCGACGATTTGATGTGCGGCGCCACGGTCAGGCCGGCTTCCACAGCTTTCTTGGCCAGCAGGCCGGCCGCCAGCAGCACGCTCGGGTTCGAGGTGTTGGTGCACGAAGTGATCGCGGCGATCAGCACATCGCCGTTCTTCACATGCACGCCGTTGGTGGTGGTGTAGGTCTGGCTCAGGTCTTCCGGCTTTTTGTTGAAGCCGTTTTCCGAGGTCGGTTTCGAGAACAGCTCGATGAAGTTGTTCTTGACGTTGCCGATTTCGATACGGTCTTGCGGACGCTTAGGACCGGCCAGCGATGGGGTCACATCGGTCAGGTTCAGTTCCAGCACGCGGGTATAGTCGATATCGCCGGCCTTGGACACGCCGTACATGCCCTGCGCCTTGAAGTAGGCGGCGAAGGCGTCGATTTCCGCCTTGGTGCGGCCGGTGCCTTCGAAGTATTCGATGGTGGCGTCGTCAACTGGGAAGAAGCCCATGGTGGCGCCGTATTCTGGCGCCATGTTGGCGATGGTAGCGCGGTCGGTCACCGACAGCGTCTCGGTGCCTTCGCCGAAGAATTCGACGAACTTGCCGACCACCTTGGCCTTGCGCAGCATTTCAGTGATGGTCAGCACCAGGTCGGTCGCGGTGCAGCCTTCGCGCAGCACGCCGGTCAGGTTGACGCCGATCACGTCCGGGGTCAGGAAGTAGACTGGCTGGCCCAGCATGCCGGCTTCCGCCTCGATGCCGCCGACGCCCCAGCCGACCACGCCGATGCCGTTGATCATGGTGGTGTGCGAGTCGGTGCCGACCAGCGAGTCAGGATAGTAGACGCCGTTGTTATCCTTGTGGACGCCACGCGCCAAGTATTCCAGGTTGACCTGGTGGACGATGCCGAAGCCCGGCGGCACTACGCCGAAGGTGTCGAAGGCTTGCATGCCCCATTTCATGAACTGGTAGCGCTCGTTATTGCGCGAGAATTCCAGCTTCATGTTCAGGTCCAGCGCTTTCGGCTCGCGGAAGTGGTCGATGGTGACCGAGTGGTCGACCACCAGGTCGACCGGCACCAGCGGCTCGATTTTCTTGGCGTTGACGCCCATCTTGTAGGCGACGTTGCGCATCGCCGCCAGGTCGGCCAGCAGCGGCACGCCGGTAAAGTCCTGCAGCACCACGCGCGCGACGACGAATGGAATCTCGTCGGTGCGTTCGCCGGTCGGCGCCCAGTTGGCGACTTGCTTGACGTGTTCTTCGGTGACTTTCTTGCCGTCGACGTTACGCAGTACGGACTCCAGTACCACGCGGATCGAGATCGGCAGGCGGGAGATTTTGGTGCCCAGGCTCTTTTCCAGGGCTGGCAACGAATAGAACTTTGCCTTTTTGCCTGAGATCTCGAATTCCTTAAGCGTGTTCAGAGTGTTGTGTGACATAAGCTCTCCTTCGTATTGGGTATCGTCTATTTGTTAAAAAGCGTGGTGCGGCAGAGGGATTATTGCAGCGTATTGGCTGGCGCGTCGGCGGCGCTGGCCACCGGTTTCAGCTGTTCGGCGTTGCGGCATTCGTTGGCCAGCTGGCGGTTCTGCTTGGAGTCGAGCAGCATGCCCTTGGCCGGGATGCCGATCCAGATCAGGCCGTACAGCTTGTTCTCGAAGCGCAGCGCGCCGGTGGTGGTGCCGACGCGGGTCAGGCGGTGCAGGCGTTTTTTCCAGCGCAGCGCGATGTGGCCGTCGTCGCCGGCGTTCTGGTAGATGGTGATCTTGTTGCCCAGTTCGCAGTCGAAGTCGGTGGCGGCGGTGTCGGTGATGACCGGCTCGTCCTCTTCCTCGTTCGGTGCTTTAGGCTCGGCCGCCTTGGCGACTTTCTTGGCCGACTTTTCGGCTGATTTTGCGGCCGGCTTTTTGGCGGCTTCCTTCTTGACGGGTTTTTTGACTTCGGCTTCGGCATGGGCGCCGGCGGCCAGGGTCAGCGAGGCCAGCGCGAGGCTGCAGGCCATGAATAATTTGGAGATCGACATGTGTTGCTTCCTATGGCAGGTCGGTGGATGGACCGTTGAACAGCGGCGCCACCGATTCGGGCAGGCTCAGGCCCGCCAGTTTGGCGCGTTGTAAAACAGTCCAATAATATCTATAGCTGGCGCGGTCATGCAAGCGCCCATTTTGGGAGATGGGACCCCATTGCACGGCTGCGGCCTCGTGC
This sequence comes from uncultured Duganella sp., assembly GCA_963515135.1. Taxonomy (GTDB): domain Bacteria; phylum Pseudomonadota; class Gammaproteobacteria; order Burkholderiales; family Burkholderiaceae_D; genus Rugamonas. The sequence continues at coordinate 91,888 of CAUPXZ010000013.1, forward strand.
AGGATGGCGGCCGCCTCGCTGACTTCCGACAGCCGTGGCGTGAAGGTCTTGATGATCGGCTTAATCTGGTTCGGGTGGATGCTCCACATCCGCGTGTAGCCGAACTCGGCGGCGGCGCGCTGGGCATCGTTGGCGGCCACCGCCGTATCCTTGATGTCGGTGGTCACATTGTGCGACGGCACCTTGCCGTGCGCGTGGCAGGCAGCGGCGATGTCGAGCTTGGCACGCACCACCAGCGGGTGGGTGAACTGGCCCGGCGTGCGCATCGCCGCAGCGGGAATCGCGCCGTAGTGCGACGACACGAAGTCCATGATGCCGAACGACAGGCACTGCACCTGGGGCAGGGCGGCGATGGCGTAGGCGTCATGCAGCGCACCGTGGGTTTCGATCAGCACATGCACCGGCAGGTCCTTGCGGCCGGCCTTGCCGGCGTGCGTGTTGATCAGCTTGATGGCGCGAGCCAGCTCATCGACGCTGTTGACCTTCGGAATGACGATATAGGCCAGGCGCGGGGCGGTGGCGCAGATGATCTCGACATCCTGCGCAAAGAACGGGCTGAGCACGTCGTGCACGCGGGCGCCGATGCGGTTGAATTTGTTGTCGTCGGAATCGACAAGTTGCGCCACCAGGCGCGCATGGGCTTCCTCGTTGCCGGCGCTGGCGCCGTCCTCGCAATCGAGGGTGATGTCGAACAGCGGACCAAGTTCTTGTTGCAGGGCGATCGACTTGCGCATCAGCTTCTCGGAGCCGGCATAGTGATCGCAGGCGGGCAGCAGTTGCGGCTGGCGGTTACCCTGGAATAAAACCTCGGATGGATGCATGCGGGAGGGATCCGATAAAGGGTCTGATAAAGAAACAACCGCCGCGCTGCTCTCGGCAGCGCGGCGGGTGCGGCGGAGCGGTTGTTTAACCGGTTCCACGTAAGGGAGAGAAACTTATGCGGCCAGTTATGCCGGCAGCAGGTGTTTGACGCCTTCGCGCTCTTCGGTCAGTTCTTTCAGGGTCAGGTTGATGCGCTCTTGCGAGAATGCATCGATTTCCAGGCCTTGAACGATTTTGTATTCGCCGTTTTCGGTGGTCACCGGGAAGCCGAACACGATGCCTTCAGGGATGCCGTACGAACCATCCGATGGCACGCCCATGGTGGCCCACTTGCCGTTGGTGCCGACGTGCCAGTCATGTACGTGGTCGATGGCGGCGTTGGCGGCCGAAGCAGCCGACGACAGACCGCGCGCTTCAATGATGGCGGCGCCGCGTTTGCCCACGGTTGGCAGGAAGGTGTTGGCGTTCCACTCTTGATCGTTGATCAGGTCCTTGACGTTTTTGCCGTCAACGGTGGCGAAACGGTAGTCAGCGTACATGGTTGGCGAGTGGTTGCCCCATACGGTCAGCTTCTCGATGTCTTTCACCTGGGTGCCGGTTTTGGCAGCCACTTGCGACAGCGCGCGGTTGTGGTCCAGACGCAGCATGGCGGTGAAGTTTTTCGCTGGCAGCGATGGCGCCGATTTCATGGCGATGTAGGCGTTGGTGTTGGCTGGGTTGCCGACCACCAGCACTTTGACGTTGCGCGAAGCAACGGCGTCCAGTGCTTTACCTTGGGCGGTGAAGATCTGGGCGTTGGCTTCCAGCAGGTCTTTACGTTCCATGCCTGGGCCGCGTGGACGGGCGCCTACCAGCACGGCGTAGTCGACATCCTTGAAGGCGGTCAGCGGGTCGGAGTGGGCGGTCATCTCGGCCAGCAGCGGGAATGCGCAGTCGTCGATCTCCATCATGACGCCTTTCAGCGCTTTTTGTGCCTTCTCGTCGGCGATTTCCAGCAGTTGCAGAATAACTGGTTGGTCCTTGCCCAGCATGTCGCCGTTGGCGATGCGGAACAGCAGTGCGTAACCAATTTGACCGGCGGCACCGGTGACAGCAACGCGCAATGGGGTTTTAGCCATGATGAATCTCCAAAGTGTGTAAGTAAAACGTTCTTGAAGCTGGACCGGGGGCTGGTCCGGGAAATCGTAATCATACTGCAAAATTCAACGCTTATAATGATGTATCGGTAAGCGTTGGCGGCGAGTGTAGGCCTGCTGCCACTATCTGTCAATCCTATCTTATGTCTTATATAAGACAGATAAGTTATTGCCGTTTTTTCTGGACGGCACTGTTCATTTGTGGTGAAATCTTGGTCTATGAGTTCCGCGCCACCCAATTCGAACAACAATGCTACCGCTGCCAGCGCCGGTAGTGCTGCTACGGGTTCGCCTAATTCTTCGCCTACCTTCTCCCCGCTGTACCAGCAAATCAAAGCCCTGATCACCAAGAGCCTGCAGTCCGGCGAATGGAAGCCGGGCGAACTGATCCCCAGCGAAGTCGAACTGGCCAACCGTTTCAAGGTCAGCCAGGGCACGGTGCGCAAGGCGATCGATGAGCTGGCCGCCGAGAACCTGGTGATGCGCAAGCAGGGCAAGGGCACTTTCGTCTCCACCCACCATGAAGAACGCGCGCAGTTCCGCTTCCTGCGGCTGATGCCCGACGAGGGCGTACCGCATCCGGGCGTCAGCCAGTTCATCGAAGTCAAGCGCATGCGCGCGCCGGCCGATGTGGCGCGGCTGCTGGACCTGAAGTCCGGCGACGCGGTGATCTTCGTCAAGCGCGTGCAGCATTTCGACAGCGTGCCGACCATCGTCGAAGAGCTGTGGCTGCCGGGTATTACTTTCAAGGGACTGACGGCGGAGCGCCTGGAAGAGTATAAAGGCCCGATGTACGGCCTGTTTGAATCCGAATTCGGCACGCGCATGATTCGTGCCACCGAAAAAATCCGCGCTGTCTGCGCCGCCGAAGGCGACGCCGCGCTGTTGAAAATTGCCGTGAATACGCCACTGCTGGCGTCCGAACGGGTCTCGTTTACCTATGGCGACAAACCGGTCGAGCTGCGTCGCGGCTTGTACCTGACCGAGCGCCATCATTATCACAACGAGTTGAATTGAAGGAGACACAGCGCAGGGCGCCGGTCATACGCCTGTAGCATTGTTGCGCTGATAATACGTTGAGCTACGGAAAGTAGCCGCCCGTTGTGCAGCCGACCACTATTTTGATTATATGTAACAATAGATATTGGTTATGAGAGTGGAAATCGGCGAAAATCGTAGTCTTACCAAAATTTTGTATAAGCCTGAGGAGGTCTTGTTATGTCAGAAGCCGTAAGGGAAGCCCCTAAAAAAGAACGGCCGGAGTTCCGTAACATCCACGTTACCGAACTGTCCAACTACCGCATGCCGCTGGCTGCCATCGTGTCGATTCTGCACCGTATTTCCGGTGTCGGCATGTTCGTGCTGCTGCCGTTTGTGCTGTATCTCTTGCAAAATTCCCTGCAATCCGAGATCTCTTTCGCTTACTACGAAGGTTTCGTCACCTACCCGTTGGTCAAGCTGATCATCCTGGGCCTGTCGTGGAGCTTCCTGCACCACATGTGCGCTGGCATCCGCCACCTGATCATGGACCTGCACATCGGTCTGGACAAGCATTCGGCGCGTAAATCGTCCGCCACCGTGCTGGTCATCAGCCTGGTGCTGACTGCCCTGATCGCCCTGAAACTGTTTGGAGTATTCTGAGATGTCCATCAACGACAATGGTATCGGCCCTAAGCGTCGCGTAGTTGGCGCTCACTACGGCATGCGCGACTGGCTGGCGCAACGCGTCACCGCCGTCATCATGGTGGTGTACACCGCCGCCCTGGTCCTGTCTTTCCTGACCGGCCAGAATTTCACCTATGAAGGCTGGGCCGGCTTGTTCGCCCAGCAATGGTTCAAACTGCTGACGGCCGTGACGCTGATCGGCCTGTTCTACCACGCCTGGGTAGGCATGCGTGACGTCTGGATGGACTATGTGCGCGCCATCGGCCTGCGCCTGTTCCTGCAAATCGCCACCATGGCCTGGCTGATCGGCTGCGCCGTGTGGTCGATTCAAATTATCTGGAGTGTGTAATCGTGGCAGCTATTAAAACTGGTATTCCAACCCGCCGCTTTGACGCGGTAATCGTCGGCGCCGGCGGCTCCGGCATGCGCGCATCGCTGCAACTGGCCGAAGCCGGTCTGAACGTGGCAGTGCTGTCCAAAGTGTTCCCGACCCGCTCGCACACCGTCGCCGCCCAAGGTGGTATCGGTGCCTCGCTGGGCAATATGGCCGAAGACAACTGGTTCTGGCATATGTTCGACACCGTCAAAGGTGGCGACTACCTGGGCGACCAGGATGCGATCGAATTCATGTGCCGCGAAGCACCGAAAGTGGTCTACGAACTGGAACACTTCGGCATGCCGTTCGACCGCAATCCAGATGGCACCATCTATCAGCGTCCGTTCGGCGGCCACACCGCCAACTTCGGTGAAAAAGCTGTGCAGCGCGCTTGCGCCGCAGCTGACCGCACCGGCCACGCACTGCTGCACACGCTGTATCAGCGCAACGTCAAAGCCCGCACCCACTTCTTCGTCGAGTGGATGGCGCTGGACCTGATCCGCGACGCCGAAGGCGACGTGGTCGGCGTGGTCGCGCTGGAAATGGAAACCGGCGACATCATGATCCTGGAAGCCAAGACCACCATCTTCGCTACCGGTGGCGCCGGCCGTATTTTTGCTGCCTCGACCAACGCCTTCATCAACACCGGCGACGGCATGGGCATGGCGGCACGCGCCGGCCTGCCGCTGCAGGACATGGAGTTCTGGCAGTTCCACCCGACCGGCGTAGCCGGCGCGGGCGTGCTGATCACCGAAGGTGTACGCGGTGAGGGCGGTATCCTGATCAACTCGGAAGGCGAACGCTTCATGGAGCGCTATGCGCCGACGCTGAAAGATCTGGCGCCGCGCGACTTCGTGTCCCGTTCGATGGACCAGGAAATCAAGGAAGGCCGCGGCTGCGGTCCGAACAAAGACCACGTCATGCTGGACCTGCGCCACATCGGCAAGGACACCATCGAGAAGCGTCTGCCGTCGATTCTGGAAATCGGCCACAAGTTCGCCAACGTCGATGCGACCAAGGAACCAATTCCAGTCGTGCCGACCATCCACTATCAGATGGGCGGTATTCCGACCAATATCCACGGTCAGGTTGTCACGCCAAACGGCGACGGCACGCAGAAAGTGGTCAACGGCCTGTACGCGATCGGCGAATGCGCCTGCGTCTCGGTGCACGGCGCCAATCGCCTGGGCACCAACTCGCTGCTGGACCTGGTGGTATTCGGCCGCGCGGCCGGCAACCACGTAGTCGCGTCGAACCTGAAGCAGAAGGAAAACAAAGCGCTGCCGAAAGACGCCGCCGACTTCGCGCTGAACCGCCTGAACAAGCTGGAAACCTCGACCGGCGGCGAAAAAGTGCAGGGCGTCGCCAACGACATCCGTGCCGCCATGCAGAAGTACTGCGGCGTGTTCCGTACCGACGAGATGCTGAACAAGGGCGTCGAAGAGATCATGAAGCTGGACGAGCGCCGCAAGCACGTCTCCTTCAAGGACAAGTCGAAGGTATTCAACACCGCCCGCGTGGAAGCGCTGGAACTGGACAACCTGATCGAAACCGCGAAAGCCACCATCGTGTCGGCAGCTGCCCGTAAAGAATCGCGCGGCGCCCACGCGCAGGATGATTACCCGCACCGCGACGACGACAACTGGATGAAGCATACCCTGTGGTACTCGGAAGGCAACCGACTGGATTACAAAGCAGTCGTGACCAAGCCGCTGACGGTTGATACCTTCAAACCGAAACCACGTACTTTCTAAGGCTATACCATGGCACGCACTCTCAAACTGAAAATTTACCGTTACGATCCGGACCAGGACGCCAAGCCGTACATGCAGGACGTTACCGTCGAGTTGAAAGACACCGACAAGATGCTGCTGGACGCGCTGCAACGCATCAAGTCCGACGTCGATGATTCGCTGGCCCTGCGCCGCTCGTGCCGCGAAGGCGTGTGCGGTTCCGACGCGATGAACATCAACGGCAAGAACGGCCTGGCTTGCACCACCAACCTGAACGAGCTGAGCGAGCCTATCGTGCTGCGTCCGCTGCCAGGTCTGCCGGTGATCCGCGACCTGATCGTCGACATGACCCAGTTCTTCAAGCAGTACGATTCGGTCAAGCCATACCTGATCAACGAGTCGATCCGTCCTGAAAAAGAACGCCTGCAAACCCCGGAACAGCGCGAAGAGCTGGACGGCCTGTACGAGTGCATTCTGTGCGCGTGCTGCTCGACTTCGTGCCCGTCGTTCTGGTGGAATCCGGACAAGTTCGTCGGTCCTGCCGGCCTGCTGCAAGCCTACCGCTTCATCGCCGACTCGCGCGACGAAGCCACCGGCCAGCGTCTGGACAACCTGGAAGATCCATATCGTCTGTTCCGCTGCCACTCGATCATGAACTGCGTCGATGTCTGCCCTAAAGGTCTGAACCCGAACAAGGCCATCGGCAAGATCAAAGAGCTGATGGTACGCCGCGCAATCTAACGCGCGCACTGCGGGCGGCAGCGTCAGCGCCGCCCGTTTTTGTTTCACCGTTTTAGAATCTGCGCTCCAGCAAGAACGGCGCGCACAGTGTAAAGTAATAAGCTTATGACTGAAACGAATCACGCAGCGCATCAGTCCGACCCAGCCAACCGCGCCCGCCTGCGCTGGCGCGCCCGCCGGGGTCTGCTGGAAAACGACATCATCCTCACCCGTTTTCTGGATGCGCGTGAAACTGAATTGACCGACGAGGAAGTGGACGCGTTAACGCGGCTCCTCGACTTGTCGGACAATGCCCTGATGGATCTGGTACTGGCCCGTAAAGAGCCGGAAGGCGAGATTGACCTGCCGCACGTTCGTGCGTTGCTGCAGCAGTTGCGCCTGGCGTAGTACACACCCAGTTTCTTTTTACTAGCATCATCTCTCCAAGAAGGAAGAGTCCATGAATATCTCTGATAACAAAGCCACTCTCTCGTTCTCCGATGGCAGCGCATCGGTCGAATTCCCGATCTACAAAGGCACCGTTGGTCCTGACGTCGTCGACATCCGTAAACTGTACGGCGCGACCGGCAAGTTCACCTACGATCCAGGCTTCATGTCGACCGCAGCGTGCAACTCGTCGATCACCTACATCGACGGCGACAAAGGCGAACTGCAATACCGCGGCTATCCGATCGAACAGCTGGCCGTCAACGCCGACTTCATGGAATCGTGCTACCTGCTGCTGAACGGCGAACTGCCGAACGCAGTGGAGAAAAAAGAATTCGTTGAGACCGTGACCAAGCACACCATGGTGCACGAGCAGATGCAATTCTTCTTCCGCGGTTTCCGTCGCGACGCGCACCCGATGTCGGTGCTGGTCGGCACCGTCGGCGCGCTGGCCTCGTTCTACCACGATTCGCTGGACATCAACGATGCCAAGCATCGTGAAGTGTCGGCCATCCGCCTGATCGCCAAGATGCCGACCCTGGTGGCGATGGCTTACAAATACTCGATCGGCCAGCCGTTCGTGTACCCACGCAACGACCTGTCGTACTCGGCCAACTTCATGCGCATGATGTTCGGCAACCCATGCGAAGAGTACAAAGTCAACGACGTGCTGGTGCGCGCGCTGGACCGCATCCTGATCCTGCACGCTGACCACGAACAGAATGCATCGACTTCGACCGTGCGTCTGGCCGGTTCGTCGGGCGCCAACCCGTTCGCCTGTATCGCTGCCGGTATCGCCTGCCTGTGGGGCCCTGCCCACGGCGGCGCCAACGAAGCGGCACTGACCATGCTGAAAGAAATTGGCTCGGTCGACAATATCCCTGCGTTCATCGCCCAGGTCAAAGACAAGAACTCCGGCGTCAAGCTGATGGGCTTCGGTCACCGCGTCTACAAAAACTTCGACCCGCGTGCGAAGCTGATGCGCGAAACCTGCTACGAAGTGCTGAACGAACTGGGCCTGCAAGACGACCCGCTGTTCAAACTGGCGATGGAACTGGAAAAGATTGCACTGAACGACGAATACTTCGTGTCGCGCAAGCTGTACCCGAACGTCGACTTCTACTCGGGCATCGTGCAATCGGCGCTGGGCATTCCAGTGTCGCTGTTCACCGGCATTTTCGCGATGGCGCGTACCATCGGCTGGATCGCCCAGTGGAACGAAATGATCGCCGACCCGGAACAGAAAATCGGCCGTCCACGTCAGCTGTTCATCGGTTCGACTGTGCGCGACGTACCGCCGCTGGACAAGCGTTAATACGCAGTTTCAGGCAGCAACATAAAAACGGGCTTCGGCCCGTTTTTTTTTGCCTTGAAAGTTACAGTAAGATACTTTCGAATGAAAGTAAAAAACGAAAGATGAAAAATACAACAGGTAAACCGAAAAAAGCGTAAGAAGCTTTGTGTTGTGCGGGTGTTCGCTATAGACTGAATTACGCTGTACCTTATGCAGCCTTGTAATATGCTTTCGATGATGCTTAATCGAAAGTATTTATGGTCGAAGCAAACGCAATACGAAATAAAACGAAACCTCCAAAAAAACTTATGTTAGGTAGCCAGCCCGTGCCCTTGCGAATGGACGGGCGCTCCAGCAGCTTATAAAAGGAACGTTTAATGAGTTCTCACCTGCACCACTGCTTGCACGCTGACAGTCATCCTCGCTTCGTGCTGAATCCCTTGACTTCTGCCTGTCTGCTCGCCCTGGCCACCTTGGTGGCGCCAGCGCGTTCCCAGGAGAATCCCGCCACGCCCGATGCCGAACCGGTGGCGCAGGTGGTCGTGGCCGGCACCCGCTCCAGCCTGCAGCAGTCGCTGGCGCTCAAGCGCAACTCCGCTGTGGTACAGGACAGCATCAGCGCAACCGAGCTTGGCCGCTTCCCCGACAACAACGTGGCCGACTCGCTCAGCCATATCACTGGCGTCTCGATCTCGCGCACGGCCGGCGGCGAAGGCCAGAAGGTCAGCATCCGCGGCCTCGGCCCGGAGTACACGATTACCACCTTCAACGGCCGCCTGCTGGGCACCGACGGCGCCGGCCGCGACTTTGCCTACGACGTGCTGCCGGCCGACGTCATCAGCGGTGCCGACGTCGTCAAGTCGACCCAGGCGCAGTTGATCGAAGGCGCCATCGGCGGCCTGGTGAACCTGCGCTCGGCCAGCCCGTTCGACCAGAAAGGCCAGCACGGCCTGCTGCGCCTGGAGGGCGACCGCAACCAGATGAGCGACCTGAACGGCAAGAAACTGTCGGGTACGTACAGCAACACCTTCAGCGACAAGGTCGGCGTGCTGCTCGGGGTGGTTTACGCCAAGCGCGACGTACGCACCGACACCGCCGGCAACGACGGCGGCTGGACGCGCAACGCCGTGCCGAGCGATCCAAGCCAGTTCTGGGAGTCGGGCAACGCCTGGGGCGGCGCCATCGATCCGAACGGCAACGGCATCCTTGATGCCAACGAGGAAGGCCTGGTCGCGCCCGGACAGTTCCGCTTTGGCTCCATCATGGAGAAGAAGGAACGGATTGCGCTCTCGGGCAAGGTGGAGTGGCGGCCAACGTCCGACCTGAAAGTCGTCGTCGACGGCTTCAAGACACGACTGGATTCGCCGCAGGTCGGCTACCAGCTGTCGTACTATCCGCTGTTCTCGCCAGGCCGCTGGTCCAACATCAAGGTTAATAACGGCGTCGTGACCGACCTGACGCTGGATAACACCGACCCTGAACTGCGGCTCAATCCCGAGCTGCTGAATCAGACCGAGTACCGCGTGGTGGACACTGCGATGTACGGCGCCAGGGCGGAATGGAAGATTACGCCAACGCTGAAACTGAATGGCGACATCTACGAGTCCACATCGAAGCGCAATTCCGGTGGCAACGACACCTACGTGGTGCTGCGCATGAACCAGCCTAACGTGACGCGCATCCAGCTCACCGGCGCCGCCGTGCCCAGCGTGACAACCACGCTGGCCGATGGCCGCGATCTGCAGAGCGGCCTGGCCCAGGGCCTGTTCACGGACAGTGACTTCAACACTCACTACTACAGCCGCACGGGCGACAACGTCCACGACAACATCCGCGGCGCGACGGTGAATGGCGACTGGAAAGTGGATCGCTTCAACATCAATACGCTGCATTTCGGTCTGAGCCAGACCAACCGCAAGAAGACGCGCGACATGATCAACAATGCGTTCAATGCGGGGGCAGATCATTACTCCGGCGAAAACGCGATCAACGTGGGCACGCTGGGCGGCAACATCATCAACCAGACCTTGAACCCAAGCGGCTTCCTGTCGGGCGTGAGCGGCAGCTTCCCGCGCAGCTTCCTGGGTTTCGATGTGAACAACTATGCGAAGGCTTTGGCAGCCCTCGACGGCCAGGCGCGGCCCGGCGGCGGCGTCTACAGCTCGGCGCTGTCGGCGCCCGCTTTCAACCCGCTGGAAAGCTACCGCGTGAGCGAGAAGACCACCGCCGCTTACGTGCAAGCCGACCTGGCCGGCGAGCGCTGGAGCGCGGACGTGGGCGTGCGCCTCGTCCACACCAAGACCGGCGCGCAGGCCTGGGACGCGAAGATCAATGACATCGTGGAAAACGGCGCGTTCAACTTCACGGCCGTCTACGCCGACCCGTCCGTGGTGCGGCAGGATGCCAGCTACACCTATGGGCTGCCTTCGGCCAACTTCACCTACGAGATTACCGACACGCTGCAACTGCGGCTTGGCGCCGCCAAGACGATGGCGCGCCCGTCGGTGGACAAGCTGGCGCCGTCCAGCACCACCGCCAGCATCTCGTGGGGGGACTTCACGCAGATCTACGGCGGCAATGCCAACCTGAAGCCATACACCGCGCGCCAGGCCGACGTGTCGCTGGAGTGGTATTACGCCAAGAGTTCCGCGCTGACGTTCGCCCTCTACCAGAAGAACATCAAGAACCAGATCACCAGCGAATGGCTGACCGGCCAGGACATCGGTGCGCCAGGCGGCCGCCTGTTCAATGTGCAGCGCCCCATCAACGGCGACAGCGCCAAGGCACGGGGCATGGAGATCGGCCTGCAGCACCTGTTCGACAACGGCTTCGGCGTGCGTGCGCAGTACACGCGCAATCTGTCGAGCAGCTGGGTGAACGGCGTCGAGCGTCCGCTCGAAGGCATTGCGCCGGCGACCGCGTCGCTGGGCTTGCTGTACGAGCGTGGCCCGTGGAGTATGAGTACCACGGCCGATTACACCGATTCCTTCGTCACCGCCACCAATGTGCTCGGTGCCGGCTGGAACGAGACAGCCAACGCCGTGACCTGGCTGACCGCCCAGCTTAGCTACGAGGTGAACAAGTCGCTGCGCATCACGCTCGAAGGCAATAACCTGACCGACGCGGTGCAGAAGCCCACGCTGGGCAACGGCAGCATCAGCCTTCCCAACGGCTATTATCGCTACGGCCGCTCGTTTACCCTGGGTGCAAGCCTGAAGTTCTGATGCCGAAGTCCATTCAATAGGAGAGAAGTATGCCGGGTTGTTGGTCCAGTCACCGTCCATTCCATTTGCCAGCCGTTCGTCGTGCCGTACTGGCGGCCGCGCTGGCCGCACTGTCCATGCCCGGCCTGGCCGCTGCGCCGGCCGATCCGTTGCTGGCCGCCGGCCGTTGGCAAGGCAGCACCAGCGGCGCCGCCAGCACGCCGCCGATGGGCTGGAACAGCTGGAATGCGTTTCGCACCGAGGTGGATGAGGACAAGGTGATGGGCGCGGCGCGCGTGCTGGTCGACAGCGGGCTGGCCAGGCTGGGTTACAACCATGTCAATATCGACGATGGCTGGTGGCTCAAGCGGCGCCAGTCCGATGGCCGGATGCAGATCCGCACCAGCATTTTCCCGTCGGCCGCCACCGGCGGCGCGAATCAAACCAGCTTCAAGCCGTTCACCGACCAGTTGCATGCGCTGGGACTCAAGGCCGGCATCTACACGGACATCGGGCGCAACGCCTGTTCGCAAGCGTACGACCTGCATTCGCCCAATTTGCCGCAAGGTACGACTGCCGAGCGCGAAGTGGGGCTTGAGGGGCACGTCGAGCAGGACATCAAGCTGTATTTCAAGGAATGGGGCTTCGATTACATCAAGATCGATGCGTGCGGCCTGGCCGATTTCGTCCCCGGTTCCAGCCTGGTCAAGGAACAGGACTACCGCCCGATGGCGCCGCTGATCGAACGCAATGCCATCAACCGTACCGACATCAACGCGGTGCGCCGCCGCTACGAGGCGGTGGCTGCCGCCCTCAACGCCGCCCGGCCGGAGCGCGACTACATCCTGTCGATCTGCGCCTGGGGCATGGCCAACGTGCGCACCTGGGGCAAGGAGGTGGGCAACCTGTGGCGCACCAGCAGCGACATCACGCCAAGCTGGACCAGCATGCTGCATAACTTCGACAGCGCGGCAAAGCGGCCGCTGTACGCCGGCCCCGGCCATTGGAACGACCCCGACATCCTGCATATCGGCCACGGCGCTTTCGATGCCGCGCACCTGGTCGAGGCACGCTCGCACTTCAGCCTGTGGGCGATGATCAATGCGCCGCTGCTGATCAGCTACGACCTGCGCAACGGCTCCGCCGCGCTGCTGGAGGTGCTGGGCAACGCCGACCTGGTCCGCCTCAACCAGGACCGCGCCGGGCATCAGGGCGTGGTCAGCTACGACTCCGACGATGCACAGATCATCGTCAAGACGCTCGGCGACGGGCGCAGCAAGGCGGTGGCGCTGTTCAATCGCGGCGCCAGTCCGGCAGAGATCACCTTGCTGGCCAAACACCTGAAGCTGTCCGACCAGGCGCCGGTCGTTCTGAGAAACCTGTGGTCGAAGCAGAGCCTGACATTTACCGGCGAACAGGCGTTTACGCTCGCGCCGCACGAGACGCTGGTGTTTGAAGCCAGCGGCAAGCGGCAGCTGGTCAACGGCGTCTACCTGTCGGAAATTCCGGGTTCGTTGAATGTCGCAGTGGATGGAACCCGGCGAGCGGAGCTGGATCCGACCATCCATCGGATGATCGATCCCTGGACCAATACCCGCTCCGGCGGTGCGCGGCCGCAGTACGCAGGCTGGGGCGGCGCGCAGGCCGACGCCACACCGTTCGGCCAGACCTTGCAGGTGGCCGGGCAGCCGTTCGATGCGGGCATCGGCGTGCTGTCCAACTCGCGCATTCAGGTCCGTAACGACGCCGGCCGGAACTGGTTGATGGCCTCGGTGGGCGTCGATGATTCGAGCGCGAACGTCGATCAGGCCGTGCGGTTCTATGTGTATGGCGACGGCAAGCTGCTGGCGCAAAGTCCAGCCATGCGCTTCGGCAAGCGGGCCGTCCCGCTCCAGGCCAATATCGCAGGCCGCAAGATCATCGAACTGGTGGTGCGCGGCGCGCAGCCGGCAAGCGCGCCGCCGGTGGTGGTCAGCTGGGGCGAGGCGCGCCTGTTGTCTGCGCCTGCGCCCTGACATCGCGTCGTCAGCAGGAGGTCGCCGCGCTGTCGAAGTGCAGCATGTGTTCGACGTGGACTTTGATTTCGCTGTTCAGGCTGACCAGCGCCTTGCGCAGGGTGCGGGCGGAAGCTTCGCCGATGCCGCCCACCGTGATGCTGTGCTCATAACTGCCGCCACGGCGCAGGATCAACCATTTGTCGACCCGGGCGCTGGAATTTTTTAATGTCGATTCCAGCTGACCGGCGGCAGGTTCGTTAGCGCCCAGCAGCAGGTGGAAGGTGTGCGTCATCTGGAACTGGCTGTCCAGGGAGCTGTTGTCTTGGGTGTGGGTAGTCTGCGTGGTCATGGTATCTCCTGAGAGCTTGGCTCGATTCGGAGTAACCATGTCACGCCCGCTTCGTTGCCGTTAAAAGGCCGCATCGCCGTAATGGCTTCCACCTTGCCCGGGTAGGCAGGTTGGCGTCGGATCAACCGACTCTTGATGCTGTCTGGCTAATACAAAATTCGTTATAGCGAAACTGTGTTCAATATAACGGAAAATCGTTCAGTCTGCAAGATGTCGGCGCTCAGGGATTTTCTTGCAGCAGCTGGTGAAAGATGGCGCGGCTGTCGTCGTCGATGCGCAGGAATTGAACGCCGGTTTTGAAGCCCAGTTCGGTGTCGGGATCGCTGTAGACCACCTGGCCCATGGCCAGCACGTTGTGGTCGCGCTCGCCCAGCTGGACTTTGAAGGAGATGGCGCAGTATTGCGCCAGGCGGATCTGGCTTGCGGTTTGCAGGCTGATGCCGCCGTGCGACAGGTCCAGCGTGTGGACTTGGTGGCGGCTCTCGTCGGTCATGGTCAGCACGGCCGGCTGGCGGACGGCATGGCGGCGGGCTGTGCGGGCTGTATGACTCATGACGCTACCAGAAGTTTGATTATGGAAAGATTATCACAGTCTGCGGCTACGGCGGTCCGGGCGCAGCACTAATAGCCACCAGCACAACACGCCGACCGTCAATTGCGGCAGGTTGAACAGGAATTTGTCGAGCGTGACATCGCGCCGCTGCGGCCAGGCGCTATTGGCGGTTTCGGCGATGATATTGGTATGGTAGAAGCAGGCCGCCAGCAGCAGCAGCGCGGCGATGCCCCACACCGCCGGCAGGCTGGTGATGCGGTGGCGTAGCAGCGCCGCGAACGGGTAGGCCAGCACGCAGCAGAAAATGTAGGCGAACAGGTTGGCCGGCAGGTTGGCCAGATCAAAATGCGGCAGCACGACGGGAACCGCGCAAATCGCCACCGCCAGCATGACGGCGATGACGGGGTGGGAACGTTCAGGCCAGGAATCGAAGCGGATGATCATTATTGAGGGCACGGTAAAAAGGCGATCATTGTAGTCCGACTTTCCGTGGTTGGTTGAACTTGCCCGTCGCCGGACTGTCCAACAGATGTGCTAAGGTAGGAAGTCTTTCAATGGAGGGCGTATGAGCAAGTCGGGAGGCCATCAAATTACTGTTCAGCTGGATGCAGAGCTCAAGCAGAAACTGGATGCATTTGCTGACGCACGTGGACAGGCGGCGGATAGCCTCGCCACGGAGGCGATTGCCTGTTTTCTTGAACAGATAGAAAAGCCTACACCTGCCGAGAAGGCTGCAGCGCAGAGCTGGGAGCATTACAAAACGACGGGGCTGCACCTTACAATGGCTGAGGCTGATGCCTGGCTGGCGGAATTGGAGGGGGGGCATGATGTAGAGCCGCCCCCATGTCATCGCTAATCTGGTCCGCTGCCGCGCTCTCCGATATACAGAGGCTATATCGATTCCTTGCGCCAAAAAACCAGACCGCCGCGAAGCAGGCTGTCGCTACGATACGGCGAGCAGTGAAGTACTTGCAGGCTTATCCGCATCTCGGGAGGCGAACTTTTCATCTTGGCGCAGGTCATCGGCAACTGGCCGTGCCGTTTGGTGCTGAAGGCTATGTTGTGTTCTATGCAGAGCGTGGCGGCGTGGTTACCATTCTGGCGGTCAAACATCAGCGTGAATGTACGCCGTAGCGCTTACTTTTCTTGGTCAAGCAGGGCCTGGATTTCTTCGCGTTCTTTTTTGCTGACGTGGCCACCGCGCAGCGCGGCCAGCACCAGCGCTTTGCCGGAACCGGCGAAGGCTTTCTGGATCAGGTCTTTCAGCAGGTTGGTCTGGACCGAGTCCTGTTCCTGCACCGGCGAGTAGATGTGGGCGCGCTGGCTTTCATCGCGGTTCAGCAGGCCTTTGGTGTGCATGATCTGCAGCACGCGCAGCACGGTGGCGTAGTTGGCGTCGGGACGGGTTTCCAGCGCCGCCTCGTGCACCTGGCGCGCCGTGGCGGGGCCGAGCGCGAACAGCAGGCGCAGCATCTCCAGTTCGGCGGCGGTCGGTTTGGGCAGGTTCTTGGTACTCATGGATGTAGAATAAAATATCTAGAATGGCTTGTCTAGCTGTTCCTGGATCGCGGTGAAGCGCGGCGTGCCTTGCTGGCAGGCGATTTGCAATTCGCGCAACGGCTGCGGCACGCGGTCGCTGCGGTCCAGCAGTTCTTCCAGCAGGTTGCCGAAGGCGCGGACTTCGAGGGTTTGCAGCGCTTCGGCTTGCGCCCCGGCCGGGTGGTAGAAAGAGGCGGCGCCGAAGTCGCCCAGCAATGCGTGGCCGTGATCGTCGTGCAGGACGTTGTGGCCGTAAAGATCGCCGTGCAGGATGCCGTGGGCGTGCAGCCGGGCGGCGGCGGCGGCGATGCCGCTGGCGATGCCGAGCGCGCTCTGCAGGGGAAAGCGCTGGTCGCCGGCATAGGTGTCGCGGGTGCAGCTTTCCAGGCTGGGCGGGCCGGCCAGGTTGCGGAATTCGGGCGAGATCAGCGACATGACCAGCCCGTGGCTGCCGTCGGGATGGTCTTCAATATGGCCGAGGATCGGAATCAGGTTGGGGTGTCGGCCGGCGCCGAGGCAGGCGGCCATTTCGCTCAGCGGCGAGCCGTCGCTGGTCATCGCGCCTTTGAACAGTTTGACGGCAACTGGCTGGTCGACCGATGCTGCCCGCCAGTCGGCGCGGTAGATGATGCCGGAAGCGCCTTCGCCAAGTTTTTCGCGCAGCATCAGCGACGTCCAGCTGATCGCGGCCGATGGCGTGTGGGCGAGGGCGTCTTCGCGTTGCACGCTGAAGGGATTGCCGGCGTAGGCCAGCCAGGTCAGGCGCGGCAGCGTCAGCAGCCACTCCGGCAGTTCGGTCAACTGATTGCTGGCGATCCGCAGCAGCTCCAGCTTGTGCAATTGCGCCATCGAAGCGGGCAGGGCGCGCAGGCGGTTCCCGGCCAGCATCAGCTTTTGCAGTTGCGGACGTTCGCCCAGCGCGGCCGGCAGTTCTTCGATCTGGTTATCGGTCAGCACCAGCCAGCGCAGGCCGGCCGGCAGCGCGGCGGCTGGCACATGGCGGATCTGGTTGGCCTTGAAGCCGACCATGCTCAGCGCCGGGCAGGCGCCCAGCACGGCGGGCAGTTCGGTGAACTGGTTGTCCGAGCAGAAGATGATGCGCAGTTTGTGCAGCCGGTGCAGATCGTCCGGCAGTGAAGACAGCGCGTTGCCGGACAGGTCGAGGATTTCCAGACTCTCGGCCAGCGAGTAAATCTCGCGCGGGAATTCGGTGAGGCCGCAGCGCAAGGTCAGGCGTTGGATGCCTGCCAGCGCGCCGCTGCGCAACTGCTCAAGGGTGTGCATGTGAGGTGGCGGTTGAAAACGACGGCGCAGTGTATCACCTCAGCGCGCCGCCGGGCTCACGTCAGCCCCTCACCACTTCATTTCGCCCTTGGCGACCTTGGCGCTGATGTCCAGCGCGCTTTCCAGGCCGGCGTTCGGATACAGCTGCTTCATGCGGCCGATCAGCGCGGCCGAGTTGGCGGCCTTGGCGGTTTCCGCTTCGAACTTGACCAGGTAGTCGCGGGTGTAGGCGATGCTGTCCGGCGTCAGCGGCGTGCCAGGTGCGAAGTGGCCAGGCACCACGGTGACCGGCTTCAGCGCGGCGATCCGGTCCAGCGTCGACAGCCACTGCTTGCGCGACGCCGGCGTTTGCGCGTCTGCCGTCCACACGTGGAGACCGTTGAATACGCTCACGCCACCGACCACCGCCCTGATCGACGGAATCGACACGTAGGCGTCTTCGATGTTCAGTTTCTGGCCTTCGAGCGTGATGGTCCTGCCTTTCAACGGCTGCGGCACGATCACGGCCTGCGGTGCATTTTCCTTCAGGATCGGTCC
The DNA here is from genome assembly GCA_963515135.1 of uncultured Duganella sp. Taxonomy (GTDB): domain Bacteria; phylum Pseudomonadota; class Gammaproteobacteria; order Burkholderiales; family Burkholderiaceae_D; genus Rugamonas. The sequence goes on from CAUPXZ010000013.1 coordinate 109,543, forward strand.
CCAATAGGCGACTTTTGCATCCTTCTTGGCCTCAATGCCGGCGATGACGTGCGGCAGGGCGACGACTTTCGCGTCCGGGAAGGCGGCATGGATCACATCCAGGCCGAAGTAGTAGTCCGGATCATCCCAGCTGATATAGATGGTGGTCAGATGCTTGCCGCCAGCCTTGATCTGTTCGACCAGCTTGACCGCCTCGCCGCGCGAGAACTGCGCATCGATCAGCACCGCATCCTTGTCGCCGCTGACGATGACCGAGGCCACCGGGAAGATGGCGGCCTCGCCCGGATTGAAAACTTCCAGCTTCAGCGGCGCGGCCTGAGCGGCGAACGAGGTGGCGAGGGCGGCGGCCAGCAGGGCTTGTTTGAACATGATCACTCCAGATAAGTAAGAATGATGTCATCTTAAATTTCTGAATCCGATAGAAAAATACGGTAATCTGGCTTTATTAATTGCATAAATCGGATGAATCATGGATCGCATCACCGCCGCGCGGGTCTTTGTCAGCATTGTCGAGCGGGGCAGCATGATCGCCGCCGCCGAAGCGCTGGACATGTCGCGCGCCATGGTCACGCGTTATCTGGCTGAAATGGAGGGGTGGGCCGGCGCCCGTCTGCTGCATCGCAGCACCCGCCGCCTGAGCCTGACCGACGCCGGCGACCTGACGCTGGCGCGTTGCCGCCGCATGCTGGAGGTGGCCGATGACATGGCGGTGGCGCTCGGCGCCGACGCCGACACGCCGCACGGCCTGCTGCGCATCACCTGTTCGCAGGCGCTGGCACAGGCAGAGCTGCTGGGCGCGGTCAGCGAATTTCTGAAGCGCTATCCGCGCACCTCGGTCGATCTGCAAATGAGCAACCGCACCGTCAACCTGATCGAGGAACGCATCGATCTGGCGCTGCGCGTCACCAACACGCTGGAGCCCAACCTGATCGCGCGTCAGCTGGGCGTTTGCGATTCGGTGGTGTGCGCCGCACCATCCTATTTGCAAGCGCACGGCACGCCGACACTGCCGCAAGACCTGGCCGCCCACAACTGCCTGACTTACACCTACTTCGGCAAAAGCCTGTGGCAGTTCACCGATGCGCAAGGCGAGCAGCTGTCGGTGCCGGTCAGCGGCAACCTGTCGGCCAACGAGGACTTCATCCTGCTGACGGCGGTGGAGCAGGGCGCCGGCATCGCGCTACAGCCGCTGTACAGCGCCGGTCCACTCATCCGCGAAGGCAAACTGGTGGCGTTGCTTCCCGGATACACTCCCTTAAGCATGGGGATCTACGGCATTTATACTTCCCGTCAGCACATGTCGCCGGCCTTGCGCGCCATGCTGGACTTATTGCTAACCCGGTTTGAGAGCGAGCAGCGGCGCGGCTTAAGTTAACATTAATGCTGAAAGTTTCATCGGTATTTTTCCGTACATATGGTTGTTGGGATACAATACCGGTGCTATGCTGAAGGCCCGTTTTAGGTAACACCCGAACACAATAGCCCTTCCCCCACAACTTGATGTGCAATCCGCTAACCGGTCAGGCCGTGTCGCGGAAGGTTAGACCAACCCGCTAATTCCTCGCGAAACGCGAAGAAAGGTGAGCAAGAATGATGCAACAATATACGTCCAACTCCTACCTGTTTGGTGGGAATGCTCCGTACGTTGAAGAACTGTACGAAGCGTATCTGAACAACCCAGGTTCCGTCCCAGACAACTGGCGCGCCTACTTCGACGCCATGCAGCACGTACCGGCGGTCGATGGCTCCAGCAAACCAGACGTCGCCCATGCTTCCGTTATCGCCTCGTTTGCCGAGCGCGCAAAATCTGGCCCGATCCGCACCGTGGTTGCGTCGGCCGACGCCGATATGGGCCGCAAGCGCGTGGCCGTTACCCAGCTGATCGCAGCCTACCGTTACCTGGGCTCTCGCTGGGCCAACCTGGACCCGCTGCAACGTCAGGAGCGTCCAAACATTCCAGAACTGGACCCAAGCTTCTACGGCTTCACCGATGCCGACCTGGACACCGTATTCAACATCAGCAACACCTACTTCGGTGGCGAGACCGCGACCCTGCGCGACCTGCTGAACTTCCTGCGCGACACCTACACCCGTTCGATCGGCGCAGAGTATATGTACATCTCCGATCCGACCGAAAAGCGCTGGCTGCAAGAGCGCCTGGAGTCGATCCGCTCGACCCCGAATTTCACCCCGGAAAAGAAAAAGCACATCCTGGAGCGTCTGACCGCTGCCGAAGGCCTGGAACGTTACCTGCATACTAAGTACGTCGGCCAGAAGCGCTTCTCGCTGGAAGGCGGCGAAACCTTCATCGCGTCGATCGACGAGATCATCCAGCGCGCTGGTGAAAAAGGCGTGCAAGAGATCGTCATCGGCATGGCCCACCGTGGCCGTCTGAACGTGCTGGTCAACACCCTGGGCAAAGCGCCGAAAGACCTGTTCGAAGAATTCGAAGGCAAGCACGGCGACGACCTGCCGGCCGGCGACGTCAAATACCACCAAGGCTTCTCGTCGGACATCTCGACCGCTGGCGGTCCGGTCCACCTGTCGCTGGCGTTCAACCCGTCGCACCTGGAGATCGTCAACCCAGTGGTTGAAGGTTCGGTCAAAGCCCGTATGGATCGTCGCGGCGACCACGGCGGCAAGCAAGTGCTGCCGATCCTGGTACACGGCGACGCCGCATTCGCCGGCCAGGGCGTGGTGATGGAAACCCTGAATCTGGCGCAAACCCGTGGCTACGGCACCGGCGGCACGGTGCACATCGTGATCAACAACCAGATCGGTTTCACCACCTCCGACCCGCGCGACGCCCGTTCGACCATCTACTGCTCGGACGTGGTCAAGATGATCGAAGCGCCAGTGCTGCACGTCAACGCCGATGATCCGGAAGCCACCGTGCTGGCCTCGCAGATCGCCATGGACTACCGCGCCGAATTCGGCAAGGACATCGTGGTCGACATCATCTGCTACCGCAAACTGGGCCACAACGAGCAAGACACTCCGGCGCTGACCCAGCCGCTGATGTACAAGAAAATCGGCAAGCACCCAGGCACCCGCAAGCTGTACGCGGACAAACTGGCCACCCAGGGCGTGATCGCGGCCGATGGCGGCGAACAGCTGCAAGCGGCCTTCCGCGACGCCATGGACGCCGGCAAGCACACCGTCGATCCAGTCATCTCCAACTTCAAGAACAAGTTCGCGGTCGACTGGCTGCCGTTCCTGAACAAGAAATGGACCGACGCCGCCGACACCGCCGTGCCGCTGACCGAGCTGAAACGCCTGGCCGCACGCATCACCACCGTGCCGGAAGGTTTCAAGGTCCACTCGCTGGTAGAAAAAGTGCTGGCTGACCGCGCCGCCATGGGCCGTGGTGAAGTCAACCTGGACTGGGGCATGGGCGAACACCTGGGATTCGCTTCGCTGGTATCGTCTGGCTATGCGATCCGCCTGACCGGCCAGGATGCAGGCCGCGGCACCTTCGTGCACCGTCACGCTGTGCTGCACGATCAGAACCGTGAACGTTGGGATGCCGGCACCTATGTGCCGCTGCAAAACGTCGCTGAAGGCCAGGCGCCGTTCACCGTGATCGACTCGGTGCTGTCGGAAGAGGCAGTGCTGGGCTTCGAATACGGCTACTCGACCGCAGAACCAAACACCCTGACCATCTGGGAAGCCCAGTTCGGCGACTTCGTCAACGGCGCCCAGGTTGTCATCGACCAATTCATCAGCTCCGGCGAAGTGAAGTGGGGTCGTGCCTCCGGTCTGGTGATGATGCTGCCACACGGCTACGAAGGCCAGGGTCCGGAACACTCGTCGGCACGTCCAGAGCGCTTCCTGCAACTGTGCGCTGACAACAATATGCAAGTTGTACAGCCAACCACCGCCTCGCAGATCTTCCACGTGCTGCGTCGCCAGATGGTGCGTCAGTTCCGCAAGCCGCTGGTCATCATGACCCCGAAATCTCTGCTGCGTAACAAGGATGCAGGTTCGCCGCTGGGCGAACTGGCCAAAGGCGCGTTCCAGACCGTGATCGGCGAAGTGGACGAGAGCATCGACGCCAAGAAAGTCAAACGCGTTATCGCTTGCTCGGGCAAGGTCTACTACGACCTGGTCAACGCACGCAAAACGCGCGGTCAGACCGATACCGCCATCGTGCGTATCGAGCAGCTGTACCCGTTCCCGCACAAAGCCTTCGCTGCCGAACTGAAAAAGTTCCCAGCGGCGACCGAAGTGGTGTGGGCGCAGGACGAACCGCAGAATCAGGGCCCATGGTTCCAGATTCAGCACAACATCTTCGAGAGCCTGGAATCGGGTCAACGTCTGGCGTACGCCGGCCGTCCGGCTTCGGCATCGCCAGCCGTCGGTTACTACGACAAGCACTATGCTCAGCAAAAAGAGCTGCTGGAAACTGCATTCTCGAAGCTCAAAGGCTTCATCCTGACCAAATAAGTCGCACCACTTTAATGAACGGAGCGCCCGACTGCTACGCGGCGGGCGCCGCAAAAACAAAATATACGGAGTTTTTTCATGGCACAAATCGAAGTCAAAGTTCCTCAACTGTCGGAATCCGTCGCTGAAGCGACCATGCTGACCTGGCATAAAAAAGTCGGCGAAGCTGTCGCGCGCGACGAAAATCTGATCGACATCGAAACCGACAAAGTTGTTCTGGAACTGCCGGCACCGGCAGCAGGCGTCCTGGTGCAAATCATCAAGGGCGACGGCAGCACCGTGGTGGCTGACGAAGTGATCGCAATCATCGACACCGACGCCGGCGCCGCCGTTGCCGCTCCAGCAGCCGCTGCAGCCGCTCCTGCCCCTGCCGCCGCAGCCCCAGCTGCTGCACCAGCAGCCGCTACCGGTGGTGCAAAAGGCGACGTGGCGATGCCAGCCGCTGCAAAAATCCTGTCGGAAAAAGGCCTGTCGGCTGGCGACGTTGCCGGTTCGGGCAAAGACGGCCGCGTAACCAAAGGCGACGCCCTGGCCGCTTCGGCACCTTCGACCCCAGCCGTTGCGCCACTGGCCGCACCAGCTGCCAAGCCAGCGCTGGCACAAGTGTCGGCGCCTGCCGCCGCCAACCTGGGCGACCGTCCGGAAGAGCGCGTGCCTATGAGCCGTCTGCGTGCCCGTATCGCCGAGCGTCTGCTGCAATCGCAGTCGACCAACGCCATCCTGACCACCTTCAACGAAGTCAACATGGCTCCGGTCATGGAACTGCGCAACAAGTACAAAGACAAGTTCGAGAAAGAGCATGGCGTCAAGCTGGGCTTCATGTCGTTCTTCGTTAAAGCCGCTGTTGCAGCGCTGAAGAAATACCCGATCATCAATGCGTCGGTTGACGGCAACGACATCATCTACCACGGCTACTTCGACATCGGTATCGCTGTCGGTTCGCCACGCGGCCTGGTGGTGCCTATCCTGCGCAATGCCGACCAGATGTCGATCGCTGAAATCGAGAAGAAAATCGGCGAATTCGGCGCCAAAGCCAAAGAAGGCAAGCTGACCCTGGACGACCTGACCGGCGGCACCTTCTCGATCTCGAACGGCGGCACCTTCGGCTCGATGCTGTCGACCCCGATCATCAACCCACCGCAATCGGCGATCCTGGGCGTGCACGCGACCAAAGACCGCGCTGTGGTTGAAAACGGCCAGATCGTTATTCGTCCGATGAACTACCTGGCAATGTCCTACGACCACCGCATCATCGACGGCCGCGAAGCCGTGCTGGGCCTGGTGGCCATGAAGGAAGCGCTGGAAGATCCTGCACGTCTGCTGCTGGACCTGTAATTCATCGCGTGACCCCGAAGCCGCGCGGCTTCGGGGATTCTCAGGAAGGTCTTGAATGAGCGTTGCTGAAGAAATCAAGCGTTTGCACGAACTGCATCAGGCCGGGGCGCTGTCGGACGAAGAGTTCGCCGCCGCCAAAGCCCGTTTGCTGAACAGCCAGCCTGCCGGCGGCACCAGCGACATTACCACCTTGCGCCGTTCGCGCAGCGACCGCTGGCTGGGCGGCGTGTGCGGCGGACTGGGCCGCATCAGCGGGGTCGAGTCGTGGATCTGGCGCGTGCTGTTTGTGCTGTTCGTGATCACCTTCGGTTTTGGCATCGCCATCTACGTTCTGTTATGGATCTTCGTTCCAGAAGACGAACTGATTGGAAATTGAAAAATGAGTAAACAATTTGACGTAGTAGTTATCGGCGCCGGTCCTGGCGGTTATATCGCCGCCATCCGCGCTGCACAGCTGGGTTTCTCGGTTGCCTGCGTGGACGCTTGGGCCAATGAAAAGGGCGGCCCTGCACCGGGCGGCACCTGCACCAACGTCGGCTGCATCCCGTCGAAAGCGCTGCTGCAATCGTCGGAACACTACGAGCACGCCGGTCACGCGTTCAAGGACCACGGCATCGACGTGTCGGGCCTGTCGTTGAACCTGGGGCAGATGATCAAGCGCAAGGACACCGTTGTGAAGCAAAACAACGACGGCATCCTGTTCCTGTTCAAGAAAAACAAAGTGACCTTCTTCCACGGTCTGGCCGCCTTCGCTGGCGCCGCCACCGCTGAAGGCTACCCGCTGACCATCTCGGCACCGGCCAACGAAAGCATCACCGCCAAGCAAGTGATCATCGCCACCGGTTCGAACGCCCGTGCCCTGCCAGGCGCGGAATTCGACGAGCAACTGATCCTGTCGAACACCGGCGCGCTGGCCATCGGCGAAGTGCCGAAGAAGCTGGGCGTGATCGGCGCCGGCGTGATCGGCCTGGAAATGGGTTCGGTATGGCGTCGTCTGGGTTCGGAAGTGACCGTGCTGGAAGGTCTGCCGACCTTCCTGGGCGCTGTCGACGAGCAGATCGCCAAGGAAGCCAACAAGCTGTTCACCAAGCAAGGCCTGAACATCAACCTGGGCATCAAGATCGGCAAGATCACCAAGGGTGCGAACGACGTTACCGTTGAATTCGAAAACGCCAAGGGCGAAGCCAACACCGCCGTGTTCGACAAGCTGATCGTGTCGATCGGCCGTACCCCGAACACCAACGGCCTGGCTGCTGACAAAGTCGGCCTGGCGCTGGACGAGCGCGGTTTCGTGGCGGTGGACGATGACTGCAAAACCAATCTGCCGGGCATCTGGGCGATCGGCGACGTGGTACGCGGCCCGATGCTGGCGCACAAAGCGGAAGAAGAAGGTGTTGCAGTGGCCGAGCGTATCGCCGGTCAGCACGGTCACACCAACTTCGGCACCATTCCTTGGGTGATCTACACCTCGCCGGAAATCGCGTGGGTAGGCCGCACCGAGCAGCAACTGAAGGCCGATGGCGTCGCTTACAAAGCCGGCACCTTCCCATTCCTGGCGAACGGCCGCGCACGCGCGCTGGGCGATACCTCGGGCATGGTCAAGTTCCTGGCCGATGCAACTACCGACGAAATCCTGGGCGTGCACATCATCGGCCCAATGGCGTCGGAGCTGATCTCGGAAGCGGTTGTGGCGATGGAGTTCAAGGCTTCGGCTGAAGACATCGCGCGCATCTGCCACGCTCACCCTTCGCTGTCGGAAGCCACGAAAGAAGCCGCGCTGGCGATCGACAAGCGCACGCTGAATTTCTAAGCCGCATGTAGCTTGAATTACAGGGCGGGCCGTCATGGCCCGCCGTTTTTGTTTGTGCAGATTGAACCTATGAACGTCCAAGAGTACTACCACAACGCGCTGTCGCAGCGCGGCTACAAGCCCGACGAGGCGCAACAGCGCGCGATCACCCGTCTGCAGCTCTGCTATGACGAGTGGGTGGCGTACAAAGGCCAGCGTTCCAGCACCTTCAAGCGCCTGATCAACCGTCCATCCGTGCCGAAAGGCGTGTACATGTGGGGCGGCGTGGGTCGTGGCAAGTCCTTCCTGATGGACAGCTTCTTCTCGGTGGTGCCGCTGGTGCGCAAGACGCGCCTGCACTTCCACGAATTCATGCGCGACGTGCACCGTCAACTGGACGAGCTGCGCGGCGTGGCCGACCCGCTGGACGAAGTGGCCAAGCGCGTCGCCAAGAAATACCGGCTGATCTGCTTCGACGAGTTCCACATCTCGGACGTGGCCGACGCCATGATCATGTACAACCTGCTGAAGGCGCTGTTCGACAACGGCGTGTCCTTCATCATGACCTCGAACTACGATCCGGAACTGCTGTATCCGGACGGGCTGCACCGCGACCGCATCCTGCCGACCATCGCGCTGTTGTACGAAAAACTGGATGTGATGAACATCGACGCCGGCATCGACTATCGCGGCCGCGCGCTGGAGCAGGTCGAGGCCTACTACACGCCGCTCAACGCCACCACCGACAAGGCGCTGCGCGATGCCTACGCCAGCGTGGCCGAAAGCGCCGATGAAGATCCGGTAATCCGCATCGAGGCGCGCGAGATCCGTTCGCTGCGCCGCGCCGGCACCATCATCTGGTTCGACTTCAATACCTTGTGCGGCGGGCCGCGCTCGCAGAACGATTACCTTGAAATCGCCAGCCGTTTCCATACCGTGATATTGTCCGGTGTGCCGATGATGTCGGCGTCCATGTCGTCGGAGGCGCGCCGCTTTACCTGGCTGATCGACGTGTTTTACGACCAGGGCGTGAAGCTGCTGATGTCGGCCGAAGTCGAGCCGGAGGAGCTGTACACGACCGGCGCCATGGCCAACGAATTCCATCGTACCGTGTCGCGGATCGTCGAGATGCAGTCGCAGGAATACATGAACCGCCAGCAGCGTGGCGCCGCCGCGTCGCTGTCGTGAAGGAAAATTGATGAAAGCCCGTTTTGTAATGATCGCGCTGGCTGTGCTGGGCACAGCGGCGCAAGCCCAGCAGGTGCAGTCGGTCGCGCAGGCCGATGCCGCCCTGGTGAAAGTGGCGAACGACCGTGACGCCGTGACCGAGGAGTTCGCCGCCAGCGAGCGCGAATGCTATACCAAGTTCTTCGTCAACAACTGCCTGGACAAGGCCAAGGAAAAGCGCCGTGTGGCGCTGGCCGAGATCCGCGCGCGCGAAGTCGATGCCGAGCACTTCAAGCGGGTAGACTCGGTGGGCAAGCGCGATGCCGACCTGGCCGAGCGCGCGCGCAAGGACGCCGAGGAAGCGACGGCGCGCGCCGCCCAGCCGCAGAAAGCGCCGAAAGAGGAGCACGCCGCGCCGAAAGCGCCGACCGGCCCACGCGTGGCCGACCGCGAGGCGCAATATCAGGCCAAGCAGCAGCGTCAGGCGCAGCAGGATGCCGCCAATGCCGCCAAGCGCGCCGCCAATGTGGAAGCCTTCGCGCGCAAGCAGGAAGAGACCAAGCGCCGCCAGGAGATCGTCGCCCGCAAAAAAGCCGAGAACGCGGAGAAAGCCCGCCGCGACGCCGAGCGCGATGCTGCCGCCGCGAAGAAGGCGGCGGCGCAGCAGCAAGCGGCGCCGGCCAGGTAATCAGGGCCGCTTGGGCGGCGTCACCAGCTTGATGATGGCCATCGAGCAGTTGTCGCCCTTGCCCTGGGCCCGTTCGGCGGCCTTGGCGATCAGGCGTCCCGCCGCCTGGCGCGGCGTGTTGCGCGCTACCGCCGCCGCCAGTTCTTGCGGACGGAAGAATTGCCACAGACCGTCCGAGCACAGCATCAAGGCATCGCCAGCCTGCAAGCCATCGTGCGCGCCGAGGGTGACGAACGGATCTTTCAGGCTGTTGCCCAGCGCGTTATTCAGCAGGCGCGAGCCGCGATGTTTTTTTGCCGCCTCCAGCGGCAAGCTGTCATGGCTGACCAGATGCTCGACGTAGTCGGCGTCAGTGGTGCGCAGCGCGCAGCTCTCACCGTTGAACAGGTAGATGCGGGCGTCGCCCACATGCGCCCATACGGCCTGGGCCTGCGGCGTCAGCACCAGCAGCGCCAGTGCGCTTTGCGGCTCGGCCGCCGCGACGATGGGATTCATCTTGATCAAGTCGTGCGCTTCCTGGGCGATGTTGCGCAGCAGCTGATGCAGGCGTGGCAAGTCGGGGCTGTCGCCGGCGCGGAATTCATCGAACAGATGTTTGCTGGTGAGCAGAACCTGGTCGGGCGCGACGGCGTTGTTGTTGCCGTCGGCCAGCACGGCCAGCACGTAGCCGGGCGCCCTGGCCGCCGTGAACAGCGCCACCCGGTCGTTCTGCTGCGGCCGGCTGCCGACGTGCTGGGCGGTGCCGGCCTCGATTTTGTATGCGGTCATAAGATGATTTGTTGGCGTCCGACGCGCCGTAGATTAAACTATGCACCGTGTCGCAGTTTGTATGCAACGGGGTTGGCAAAAGCTGTTGTTCCGGTGAAACTATTTGGTTGAGAAATATGACTGATGTACAAGATATCCAGCGTCGTTTGATAGAACTCGACGTCGAACACCGCGATTTGGACGCGGTCATCAATATGCTCACCCTGGACGGTCACCACGATCAACTGCAATTGCGCCGCCTCAAGAAGCGCAAGCTGCAACTGAAGGACCATATCACTCTGCTGAAAATGCAATTAGTGCCGGACGTGCCGGCCTGAGCCGAACGCCACTACGAAGTTTATTTTGACCGAACACCTCCCACCGTCCAGCGACGCCACGCCCGCCGTCATCGGCGCCACGCCTGAACAGCCTCCCGGCAAGTACGATTCCGAGGTCGAGCGCCTGTTTGGCGCCGGCGGTCCGCTGGGACCGGCCGTCGGCGATTTCCGCCCGCGCCGCTCGCAAACCGAGATGGCCAAGGCGGTCGCCAGCGCCATCGCCGCGCAAACCACCTTGATCGCCGAGGCCGGCACGGGCACGGGCAAGACCTTTGCGTACCTGGTGCCGGCGCTGTTATGGGGCGGCAAGACCATCGTCTCGACCGGGACCAAGAACTTGCAGGACCAGTTGTTCCTGCGCGATATCCCGACCGTGCGCGCGGCCTTGCAGGCGCCGGTGTCGGTGGCGCTGCTGAAGGGGCGTTCCAACTATCTGTGCCACTACCATCTGGAGCGCACGCTGCAGAACGGGCGCATGACCTCGCGCGACGACGTCGGCCACCTGCGCGAGATCTCGCGCTTCCTGAAAATGACCAAGACCGGCGACAAGGCCGAGCTGGCGCGCGTGCCGGAAAACGCGCTGATCTGGAATCTGGTGACCTCGACCCGCGACAACTGCATGGGCACGGAATGCCAGTATTACCAGGACTGCTTTGTCATGAAGGCGCGCAAGGAAGCGCAGCAGGCGGACGTGGTGGTGGTCAATCACCACCTGTTCTTTGCCGACGTGGCGCTGAAGGATTCCGGCGTGGCCGAGCTGCTGCCGTCGGCCAATACCATCATCTTCGACGAGGCGCACCAGCTGCCGGATACCGCCACCTTGTTCTTCGGCGACACCTTCTCCACGTCGCAAGTGCTGGAATTGTGCCGCGACGTGCTGGCCGAAGGCTTGTCGAACGCCCGCGACGGCGCCGACTGGGGCAAGGTGGTGACGGTGGTGGAGAAGGCCGCACGCGACTTGCGCCTGACCTTCCCGCAGGACATCGTGCGCCTATCCTTGCCGCAGATCGCGCCGTCGAGCGACTTCTTCCCGGCGCTGCAAACGCTGAAAGACGAGCTGGACGGCATGATGGCGGTGCTGGAAACCCAGGCCGAGCGCGCCGAGACGCTGGAACAGTGCCGCCAGCGCGGCCTGGACCTGGTGTCGCGCCTGGCCGCCTGGAAGTTCGATCCGAAAGCCAAGGTCGCCAAAGGCGAGGAGGCGGTATTCTGGGTGGAAGCCTACGCCTCATCTTTGCAGTTGCACAAGACGCCGCTGTCGATCGCGCCGATCTTCGCCGGCCAGCGCGAAGGCGTACCGCGCAGCTGGATTTTCACCTCGGCGACGCTGGCCGTGAAGAAGGATTTCAGCCACTTCTCCGAGCAGATGGGGCTGACGGACGAGCCATCGATGTCGTGGCCTAGCCCGTTCAACTACGAAGAGCAGGGCATTTTGTACGTGCCGACCGGCTTGCCGGACCCAAATTCCTTCGGCTATACCGATGCCGTGCTGGACCTGGCGCTGCCGATCATCGAAGCCGCCGGCGGGAAAACTTTCCTGCTATGCACGACTTTGCGCGCGGTCAAACGCGCCGCCGAGCGTCTGCGCGACGAATTCGAAAAGCGTGGGCTGCCGTTTCCCTTGTTCGTCCAGGGCGACAAAGGCCGCACCGAGTTGCTGGACCAGTTCCGTAAAGCCGGCAATGGCGTGCTGATCGGTTCGCAGAGTTTCTGGGAAGGCGTCGACGTGCGTGGCGACGCCTTGTCGCTGGTAATTATCGACAAGCTGCCATTTGCGCCACCGGACGACCCGGTGCTGGCCGCCCGCATCGAAGTGATGGAAAAGCAAGGCAAAAACGGCTTTATGCACCATACCTTGCCGGAAGCCATCATCAATCTGAAGCAGGGCGCTGGCCGTCTGATCCGCGACGAAAACGACCAGGGCGTGCTGATGTTGTGCGATCCGCGCGTCATCTCCAAGCCTTACGGCAAGCGCATCTGGCAAAGCTTGCCATCCTTCAAGCGCACCCGCGAGCAGGAAATCGTGCTCGAATTCTTCCGCAACAAGAATTCCGGTCAGTAACTTCCAGTATCAAATCCGGGGTCAGGTCCTGCATTTGTACACGGCCTCAGCCGCTAGCGGCTGAGGCCGT
>CAUPXZ010000014.1:0-121982 GCA_963515135.1 uncultured Duganella sp.
ACTATTGGACGCTGTTTCCACCCCGAATCTGGAAAGTTTTGCACGCTGTTTGACAGCCGAGGTTGATCAAACCGGTCAAATACTAATCCCCGCCAAGGTCGGATGCACGATTCCCGATGTGTTCGATGACGTCCAAGCGGGAGAGGCCGTCTGGTTCGATGATGGAAAAATCGGCGGCGTGATCGATAAGGTCGAGCATGAGCAGATTCTTATAATGATCACACGGGCACGGCCGGGCGGGTCGAAGTTGAAGGCGGACAAAGGAATAAATCTTCCCGACAGCGCTTTGCGCCTGCCGGCGTTGACCGACAAGGACGTTGAGGATTTGAAGTTCGTCGTGGCGCATGCGGACATCGTTCAGTTGTCGTTTGCAAACTGTGTGGCTGATGTCGCCTCGTTGCAGGCGCACCTTGTTCGGCTTGGAAGAAAAGATTTACCTGTCGTCCTAAAAATCGAGACACGGCGCGGGTTTTAAAACTTACCAGCGATGTTGCTATCGCTGCTCCAGTCGCCAATCTGCGGGGTGATGATTGCCCGAGGAGACTTGGCGGTTGAATTAGGTTTTGAGCGAATGGCTGAGGTTCAGGAAGAAATTCTGTGGCTGTGTGAAGCAGCGCATATTCCGGTTATCTGGGCGACTCAAGTGCTGGAATCGCTGGCGCAAAAAGGACTCCCGTCGAGAGCTGAAGTCAGCGACGCGGCGATGTCGGATCGCGCCGAGTGCGTTATGCTCAATAAAGGCCCGTACGTGCTCGATGCCGTAGCTCTCCTAGACGATATACTGCGGAGGATGCAAGAGCATCAGTCGAAAAAGCAACCGATGCTGCGGATGCTCCACGTCGCGCAGGCTCCCAGTAAAACCGATGGCGATACAAGAAGCCAGGCGAATGAAGATGCGTAGAACAACGGTAGGGCGAAAGCCTGAATAGCCAATCATCCTGATTAAATGGACGAGTGTTAGACAAAAAAACTGCCTCACGGAGAGGCAGCAAACAATCGGGAGTTGATTCAAGAGACAAGTTATCTTATCTCCTCGAAGTTACGGGCGAATGACATGACCCGCGCAGGCACATAAGGTCATCGAGATACAGCGAGTCAGCCCGTAGAGCTACTCGCCTATCTAGCCGCCGCGATTTGCTAACTATCGAAAAGTAAATATTGTCGATATGTCACCTAGCCTAAAAATCATTGAGATTGATAGTGTTACATGCTTTGAAGCAGGACGTAATCAACTCGTCTCTTAGGCAGTCGCCCTCAAATACGCTTTCGGGCGGTAGGTAGACAATGTACATTCCAAAAAAAAACTGCCCCATAGAGAGGCAGCGAGCAAGAACTTCATCGAGAGACTGCTGGAGTTTATTCCGAGCGAGTTACGTCCGTATGACACGGGAGCTACACAGCTTTTGATTAAATACGGTGCAACAGCCTTGCCGGTTTCGAATTCTTCCGTAGAGCAAGTTCCCTCGAAACTGACATGCCATCCAAAGAGGGCTCTACTTTTTTATGCAACGGGTCAGCATCGACCGTGAAGAACCCCACAACTTGCATTAGGTTCGTCGCTTCGGTGTGTACCGACTCCGCCGTCGCTGCCGCTTCTTCGACTAAGGCAGCATTTTGCTGAGTAACATTGTCCATGTCGGAGATTGCGCTGTTGATCTCTCCGATGCCGCTCTCTTGCTCGGAACTAGCCGATGCAATCTGCGACATGATACTGGTGACGCGCTCCACGCTGGTAACGATGTCGGCCATAGTGTCACCTGCTGCGTGGGCGAGCACGCTCCCCATTTCAATCTTCTCGACGGATTCGTTGATCAGGTGCTTGATCTCACGAGCAGCGGTGGCTGAGCGCTGAGCTAGGTTTCTCACCTCACTTGCCACCACTGCAAATCCGCGCCCCTGTTCTCCTGCGCGGGCAGCCTCCACCGCAGCATTCAACGCCAATATATTAGTCTGGAAGGCGATGCCGTCAATGACTCCGATGATATCGACAATTTTCTTTGCTGCTGCACTTATCGAATCCATAGTCTCGACGACGTCATCGACCACCTTGCCGCCTTTGCTGGCCACGCTTGATGCAGACAGCACGAGCTCATTAGCCTGTCGGGCGTTACTCGTATTGTCTTTCACCGCCGAGGTCAACTCTTCCATCGAGGAAGCGGTTTCTTCGAGCGCGCCAGCTTGATGTTCAGTGCGGCGCGACAAATCAAGGTTGCCCGTCGAAAGTTCGCGGGACGCCGAATCAATGGTGACTGCTCCATCCCGCACCTGCCGAATTGCTTTGCCCAGCCGCGCAGTCATATGATGCAGTGCATCCAGGAGCTGACCAACTTCATCCTCCCGCTGCTGCGCCTCGAAATCGCGCAAATCTCCTTCCGCTACACGCTCCGCGATATCGACCGCATGCTGGAGCGGCAACACTACGCTACGTGTGATGGCCCATGCTAGGGCTGCTCCAGTTACTAGCGCGACCAATCCAAACGCGATCAGGGTAACAACGCTATTCCTATACTGGCGTGTGGACTCATCCGCCAGTTCATGAGCCTCTTTGGTCTGATAATCCAGCAGTTTGGTCAGTGCCGTAGCATAGCTGGTGAACGTGGTCCTCAACGTGGTGTCGGCAAGTTGCTCCACCTCTTGCGTACGCCCGCCCTCTTTGAAAGTAAAGACCTCCTTGCGCACCGCGAGATAAGCCTTCTGGCTAGTGACAACCTCCTTCAAGAGATGAACTTCCTCGTCGTTGTGCCGCAGCGCCGATAGTTTGCCCATCAAGGTGTCAACCAATTTGTCCGCAGCCACCAGTTGGGCCTGGAAATATTCACCAGCCTCGAGGCTATCGCTCTTCGCAATCGACAGTGCACTGTTGCCGCTCAGTTTCGCGGTCCCCAGCAGTTCAGAAGTCAACTGCTGTTTAGCCAGTTTGTCTTGGACGAGATACTCCGTGTTCTCATTGGCGGAATGTAGCCTCCATAGCGCGATGCTAGTAATGCAGGCCATGACGATGAGGACGAGGGCGAACGACAGGAGAACCCGAGGCCCGGTCTTTAGGTGAGGAAATTTCATTGGGTTTAGAGGAGAGCTGCTGAATGGACTGCTGATAGACTTCAGAATAGTTTGCAATATTAGCAGTCAAAAATGACTGGACAATTACATCCAGGAAAATTGTATTGCTAAAATACAACCATCTCTAGAACATGCCGCGGCAAGTCTTACGGCCACTACAGGGGGCTATGCACTAACAACCTCGAATTCGCTTGGCTGAGCGAAGGTGTTTGGTGAACCTCCGATTGAGCGCATCACCAAGTCTGATTTGAACGAGCATACGGGACAAGTGAAGAACCAGTGGATGCCGTTGTGTTCTGGCTCAATATGCTGCGGGTTCAGCAGCTGTCCGCAATATTTGTAAGTGCATTTGAGATGCATAGTGTCCTCCACAAGGACTCCTAGCTTAAAGCCTAAATGTTACGGCAGAGTGTCATGAAAGCTCTGTCGTCAGCTGCGCGCGTTCTGCTACTGTAGCGGCTACTGGTCGCTAACAAAGTGACGGCACATCGTTATAAGTCCGGACAATTCCGCAGCATCCTCACGCTGTAGCAGGAGCTCAAGAACAAGTTCAACTTGAAAACGGCTTGGGATGATTTCGACAGGACTATGGACCATCCAGCCAACTAGCAGCGGGGTAATCTCCTCAGGAGGCAAAGCCGAGACCTCTTTTCGCGTCGGAACTTGGGTGTGATACTGATGTTTTTTTCTCTGCTTCGTAGCCCACTTTTCGGCAGCACGAATATTCTCGGGCGGAATGCCAAATCGTTCGAAGTCTTCTTGCATTTCAGTTAGATCCCTTTCGTTCTTTCTAGGTTCGATATGATGCCGCCCCCAGGGCTCCATTATCGCTCAATTACAAAGCTCTTTTGGCGAACTCTGTGCGACGGTAACTCAACACTTCAGAATACAACGATGGGTAGCAGCCTCGCTGCCGGTCATCTGACATCATGTGCTAGATCAAGTCAGAGCTAGCACAGTTTCCAGCGGCGCTCTCGCTAGCCTTAATCACCTACTTCAGCTCTCAAATAGCCTTCTGCGCGAGGTACTGCTCGCCGTTCGCGGAAGGAAAACGTGGGCACTTCCCCCATTGACGAGCATGCAGCGATTAACTTCATCGCGGCCATCTGCTCGCTGAATCCGACGTCGGTTGCGAGCGACAACGTCTTTTCCGAAGTCGGAAGTTCTGTTGAAAAAAGATCTTCGATCGTCAAGAAACGAACGGCGCGGATTTGAAGCTCTCGTGCTATCGACTCCTGGCTGCGGCTATTAGCTACAGCAATCCCGTCTATCAGGAGCGTCATCTCGACGGCTTCACCTGTTCTTGAGAATGTAACGTCTGCTGACTCCATAGAATCTCCACTTGTAGTCGTGTTGAACATGGCGCCTCCGAGCCGTAAGAGATCAAGGGCGCCAGAAGAAACACTGCGATTAGTCCGGCTCGGCTTCGCTGCTGAGGGTTATAGCGGCAAGCTCCGCTTTAACTTTGGCCTGAGTCTGCTTGAGCAGCAAGCGAACAGCAACGCGCAGCAACTCGTCTTTCTTGACCTTCTTACCTAATGCATCGCTTAGAACATGCTTCAGGGAGACTAATGCTTCTTGCTCAGTTTCCAGCATATGGAAGCTGCTCTTCTTCATTTTGATGCTGTCAGGCTTTGCGGACTTTTTCGCCTTCTCCGATGACGCACCTGACTTTTCTAAGGCCTTAGTGGGCTTTGCAGGTACTGACGGCGCTACGGGCTTTAATGTGGCGGCCCGCTTTGTCACTGGTTTTGCAACGGATTTAGACTCAGGGGTCGTAGCCATGATTCCTCCTAGATTAAAACGGCAAGGATACACCCAAACTGTGAAGGGAACGTCACCGAGCTTTCTACCCCTGAGTGGAACCATTGAAGACCGATAATGTCGCAGCAGTGCGATCTGTCGCGCGGCGTTGGCCTGACTCGGCAAGTACCCTTGCGGCAATCTCAGGAGGTATTCCATGAAACGTCAAGAAGACCCACGCATGGGCGGCACCCATGTCGGCGTCGAGGGCAACTGCCTGTTCGATAATTTTGGCATTGCGGATGTTGTTTCGTTCCTGCATAAGGTCAACTCTCTAGTCTGATCAAACGTGTACCTCAAAATGGTACGGGCCTAGCGTTTATGGACAAGACGTTCCGCACTCCACACTTAGTTAGCAACACCATACCTGCACCTTGGTAGCAGAAAATGTGGCCTTCTAGAACGCCGTCTGCGCGAGCCGGAGCCGCGCCATGCGGCGTATCCGTGCCGTATCTTTTCGATAGACCCTGCGGCGACTTGGTTCAGTCTTGTGCAGGCGGTTGACGTTGCGTACTTGACCAACCGGCCGACGTTATCGCCCCAACTCCTAGCTGCCGCAACAAACATAGGCTGGAAGCACTTTGCGGATCGAATAGCCGCTGCGCTCAGCGCGGCGAAATAAGGGAGCGGAGATTTGTGTAAACACATGGGGCAGACGAATACCCAGTGCTTACGTGCTTGAATTGGCCTGATAAATAGCCTATTTAAACGATGCCCGCAACGCTTACATATGCACTTGTACATCGGGGCTTTCAAAGCAAAGGTAACTGCGCTGAAGAGCGCTTCTAACACTCGTGCAGCTACCTGGAATTGGTGCCGGTATGTTTCCCGACCGCCGGCGCCGGTAGACCCACCCTAGTAGGGTGCTGGTGGATACTTCGTGAAACAGGCGGTAGGATAACGTTGGTATGTTACGGGCGTTTGACATTTTGCGCCAAGCGATCATCTCGATCCATGCATGAGATCCTGGCAAGTCTAGCAGTGCACACGATCCGTCACGCATGCTAGACTTTACCTTTGACGGCTCTCGTAGAAGGCTCGCAGGCATATGGCTATTTGGCAGGTTGACCTCCACGTGATCGATGCAATGGATGCTTTACCCAACACGGCAGGCGATGGATGGCTGCCCCCGCTTTTGTCCGGCGCGAAGATTCTCTGGGCACAGCAGATCCTTTCTGAATACTTTGGATCTCCATGGACGATGGCTGAAGATTGGTTCGTCTTCGGACCTGAAAACGGCAGCCGCGTTGACGTGATTTTCGAGTCCGAAAATACTGGCTCCATTACCGTGCGGTTTGATGTCCGCAACGAGGGCGTACAGTTTGCAGCGCTCATATGCAGGTTGGCGCAAGACCTACGCTGCTTGTTCTTCTCTGCTGACCTGTGCTGTCTCATTGAGCCCAACGGCGCAACGTTAGCGGTCGCATTGGACAGTGCGCAATCGGCTGCGGTGCTACGCGGCCTCAACATAAGGCCGATGTAATCAAGTCCGTTGGACTGCACTCGGCGTAGCATTTGGACGTAGACGCATCACACGCTATCCGCAACGGCCCAGGCTGCCCATGATCTGAGAAGGTCCACTACCATTTCACATCTAGTCGGCTAACATCCAACGGCTCTCGCTCTTTGGATACTTCAAGCAGCCCCTTGCACGGTGTCAAACGGATGGTGCCGTCGTCCATTAGGCGGCAGCCAATCTCATCCCCTACCCGCAGTCCTGCCGCCTCTAAGATGGCCTTGGGTATACGGAGCCCTCCGTCAGAATTACCCCAGCGCGTCAGCCGTGCCATAGTCGTCTCCCAGTGAAAGTATATACAAACCGTACACTGCGAAATTGGCTCGACCTGACGGCGGCTGGCTTGCTGAAATGAGCCCCAAGCGCGGTAACGCTCGTTCAAGCGCATGTTGAGGTGGCAAGCGTCAGTGTTGGCCAAGCAGTCGACGTGGCGCAGACGCCCATGGCCATATCGAATCCTTGCCGCGCCGCTCCTGCCGCTTTGTGACGATGACAGCGGACAAGTTGTCATCTATCCGGTCCATCAGCTCGGTTTTACGCCTAACGATCTCTTCGCGCTTACCACCATCGGATTCCCACAGCAACGCTTCCTGGCATTCCAGGATCGCGGCGCGTTCAGCCAGCACCTTCGGATGGTTGAATAGCCAGCGGGTGAAGGCAAAGCTGTCTGGCTGGCTGTGCCAGAGAGTGCCGTACATCTGGATGTAGTCTCGCGCGAGTTCAGGCTCCGCAAGGTTGCTGCCATGCCAGATGGCCAGCGGCGCTGGATTCGGATTCCCACCGAGCATTTCCGCGATGTAGGGATTGGCTGCAAACCCGCGCCGGAGAGCGGTGGCTGCGGCTATCCAGTCGTCACGCAGCATGTGGCAGAGTGCAAGCTCGTAGAAGTACGGCGGATAGCCATGCGCGTCTGCTTCAAACGCAGCCTGCGCGCGATCATAGTCGCCAGCCCGCAGCGCTTCAGAACCGAGCAGGTAGCGCACACCCTGATTGTCGTTTGGATTCCTCGCCAGCATCAGTTCTATGAGCGTGACGGCATCCTTATGACGACGCATGCGCATATACGACAGCAGCGCAACGTGCATGGCCCGCAGGTACGGCCGATTGTCGAGGTGCCCCCACTCAATGTGGCCAGCGAAGCCCTCGGGAATTAGCCGGTTAGAAACGCTCAGTCCCAGCAGCGCAACGTCAAGTGCCTTCTTCGGCTTGCCTTGCCGATGCCAGTGAGACGCAATGTGCGCGTACACATCAACGAAGTCTGGCGCTTCAACCAACAGCCGATCCAACGCAGCTAGGTAGGGTTTGTCAGCTAGCTGGCCGGTCTCATGGTCATCTAACAGCCCATCGAACTCAGCTAGCAGGCCATCGTAGATATCGTCGGGGTAAATGAACCTGCCGGACTCGGCGTCAAGGACTTCAAACTGTAAGGGCATATTGTAGGATGTAGGCGGAAAGCAACGCAGAGGAAAGCCCTGCGTCCCGTCATGAGATTAAGCGTCATCATACAGCGCGAGCCGTAATTTTCCTTGGTCCAATGCTAGCGCGTATCGCCGGTATCATTGACCGTGTCACGGCGCGGACCGGCGTGGTCAAACTTGGTGGGCTCACATTCCTCAATTCGTGGAATGTTCGCGTTTCAGTGACGGTGTGGCGCCGCGTCAGCTTACAAGAGTTCAGCTATTAACTGTTCCAGCTTTTCAATCGCTGCTGGCACGCTTACGCGGGAATAGACGAATGGTGCGACTTTGTTTGACGGAATGTATTCTCCCGGATATCGCAGAACTTCCGTGAGCTTCGGATGGACGGCCTTGCGTTGAAGCGAGTACTCAATATCGAGGTCAATTCCGATGCGCTCAAAGATTCGTTTCTTGCTCGCGGAATAGGCTTTACTTGCTTGGAGAGGCGTCAGCATAAGGAACATTTCGTGTTCCCGCGCGATGTTTCCCTTCAAATGATAAAGAAGCAACGATTGATCATTCTTCGGCAGATTCAAACCTTTTACGGATGGTGTCCGCAGTTGCTTTTGTCTTAAATCTTCATCAAGCCTCAGTTCGGACTCCACTAATGAAAACGCTTTTTTGTAGGCCTTTTCGCCCGCCTCGCCAACCCAGTTCGCTACTAAATGAAGGTGTTGATCCTCCAGCCATTTGCCATTGATTTTTACGCCGACCCGAAGGGTACGACTTGATTCGCGCGCAACTTCAACCTCGGCTCCGTCATCAGGAATGCGCTTGCAAAACGCACCGGGAGCATCGGCAACCTTCACGTAACAATCAATCGAATATTGACGCCGCTTTACGTAGGCGGTGTACGTGTACGTCGTCTGGTTTTCTTGCGGCTTTGGAGGGTAGGAATAAGCGGGCACTTTTTCCCCAGGTGCCGGCTTCCGAGGATTGCAAAGCGTTTCGGTACACGTGCGATACTGGGAGAGCAATTGTCGTGCTTCATCTTCCGATCCGAGCTTAAACAAATACGTTGGCGTGACTGAGATGATGCGGATATCGCACATCTGTATGGCAGCGAGTCCGCCAACGGCACAGCCATTGTCCGCCAGCCAGTGTCTCAATAAACCCCCGCCTAGTCGAGCGGCGAATGGGACGCCATTTACCAGTAGCCGATTGTGCCCCACACCGCAGGCTGGAGGGTTGAAGTCGACTAAGTACCCCGCAACTCGGCCATGAAACATGCGATTCTTATGAATAGGCCCTACGTCGCGATCGGACTTGAGCTTGCGGCCTACCGGTGTGATTTTGAAGCCCGCCCCCGTTAATGGCGATTTGGGGTGCTGGTCTCGGAAATCGCTACTTGCCTCGTCAGTGTCCTCCTTGCCTCGGGTGGGGTAGTTGCAGTCGTCGTACTCGGCCTGAGATTGATCAGGCAAGAGGAATAAGATAGTCATTGAGTCACACATATTCGTTATCCATTAGAGTGTCTGTTAATCGTTAATCGTCGTTAGATGGCTGTCTGTGGTGCAGATATCTAGCTAGTTAGTGTGGTGCAGCTGGTGTATCTAACTGTTGATTGCTATGGTTAGCTGTTGTGCTGCGTTACTTCATTAGTTATATACGTGCGCGTTTCAATATTAGGGTCCGCCGACAAACGAGGTTTCGACATCGCCCTGCCTCGGTGGCCACTTCTTCACAGGGTTACAGCCGATTTGTTGCTTTGCTAGGCTCGCGCGTGTTGAAACACATTAACCGTTTTTTTTAGTTGAAAATTACACAGCAGGAGCAAGTAAATTTCAGCGCATGAGTCTCGGAAAAGTTTTGGAAAAATGCATACTTTTAACATTGTTAAAAGAATAATATATTCCCAAACTTATCCGATTCTCGTTTTTCCTAATTGACTTTTCTGATACTGGAAAACTCCCTCAATGAGCGTGGAATGCGTCTTTCGGCTTCCGCAAAATATGAAAATGCTAAATTCGCATTTTTGGCATAAGTGGGGAGGCCAACTAAATATGACATGGCAATGTGCTGCGACCAAAGCCTACCTAATACCTCCCATGGATTTGCACATTTCCGTATCGAAAGGGGGGAAAGATCCAACATTGCTTTCAGATCCGGAGGCTCGTGATCGCTTGTTTGAGTGGGACCACTGTTATCCTCATATCGCTGCCGCCAGTATGCTGCTTTGGCTTCATCTGAAACAACTCCCACTCCTTGTTCATAGCACAGGCTAAGATTATTTTGTGCTTCGGAGTGACCGCTTTCTGCGCCTTTCTCAAAGAGTTTCACTGCTTTTCCCGGATCTACTTCTACCCCATAGCCAAACATGTAGCAGTAACCGAGGGAGTTGAACGCCGGAACATATCCTTGGCTAACGCTTCTATGCAGCCAATAGATGGCATGTTCCATATTTGATTTACCTCCCTCACCCTCCTTACACATAAAAAACATCTTGTGTTGCGCATATGCATTTCCAAAATCAGCTGCGTATCTTAAATATTTTCGCGCCTGGGTATTATTTTTTTTAACTCCAAATCCTTTTACATAATATTCTCCGAGTTGAATTTGCGCAAAAGCGCTTCCCTGTTTTGCTGCTTTCTTTAACCAAATAACCGTTTGCGAAAAATCCTCCTTAACTAAACTCCCGTGCGCATAGCAAACAGCAAGGGCGAGTTGTGCGCTTACACTCCCACTGTTCGCCATAAAATAGAGATTATCCAAATCTCTGTCGCTTGGATTCTGCCACGAGGTGGTAATTGAAAATACCTTTCCATGTTGAACGTTGAAATCACTATATTCGTAAATTCTGCGCATTTTGGTTTCCCTATCCACAGCGGTGGTGTTGTATATTTTTTGTCATTTTTAGAGTCCTTTTTTATAATGTGGATGTTTTTAAGTGTTGGCGTGGACTTACCAACTGCGAAACAAACACCTTAATATCCAGAGGTCGGTTTGTCCGGCTGGACAAGGCGCGTGCAGCCAGGACTGCGTCTAGTTCCGCAGACAGCCAGCCTACAGAGCGTTTACCCACACGGATCGGGGGCGGGGCAATTCCGTTTTTGACGTCTTGCCAGAATGTTGAGTTTGCGCGCCCCATCTTTTTTGCGCTGTCGGGAAGGCGCAGCACGCTGTGATCTTGAGTCGCGTGTACATTTTGAATCAACGCATGGAACGCTTGATCAAGCGGCGTGGTGCTGTTTGTTGTTAGTTCCTCTGTCGCCGATAACTGTGAACTGGGTTTTGCCAGCTGTGGATGGCAAGGTTTTAATCTCATTTCAATCTCCTTAGACTCAGCTAGATGCCGATAGGAGAATTCTCGTATTTCTACATACACCTTTGGAACAAATCTCGGGTGTACCCCTCTGCGGAATTAACGTGGAATTCCGACAGGAGGGTGCAACCGCTTGCGTAAATTAAGGCGCTGACTTACCCTATGGTTTTGTAATCATATGGAGGTGATGTGAGGTATCCGCGCCCTGATTGGACCAACGTTGAGAGTTACAATTTCGATCCTAAAACACTGTCGTATAGAGGCTTTGCTTGGGAGTTTTTGCGACGGAATCCAAATTTTCAGGCTGAGAGCGAACGTGCGTTCGCATCTGGTAAGACTCGTGATCGTGAACAAGTGGCAACCAGGTATGGATTGCGTGATCTCGTGTCGTATCGCGATGACTACGTACCGGGCGCGCCGGAACTTGTTTGGCTCGCGGAAGTCCTTTGCGAACCCCCGATCGTGCATATGCGAAGTAGATCAAACTCCGTCCAGACATGCCTGCCAGGACAAGTTGCACTCATCTTCGATCTGGATGCGACCGTGAGCTCTGGGCCTGCGGCTATTGATGCGTTTCTGTGGGATGCACGAAGGACGCTTATGGAGGAGCGAGCTAAGTATATTTCGGCACTACCTTCTAGTGACGAGCGCGTCGTACGTGCCAGGTCTCCAAGTATTCGCAAGGCGAAACTGTTTAGTTGGTTAAGAACCTATGACGCTACTGAGTACAAGGGCGTATCTCAAAAAGACGCAGCAAGGATTCTTTACCCCGAAGACTTTGTACCAGACCGCTTTACGAAGAAGACGAAAGAGCTAGCTGCTCAGAAAAGGGTTTCCGATGATAGAAAGCGTGCGATGAGCCTGGTGGATAACGAGTATCTTGCTTTGGTTCCGCTGGACTATCTGCAACAAAAATCTAAAAGGTAATTTATTTGCGTTTTGGTGTTGAGCGAACGACACTAAAAGCCCTTGGTGTCGTTTCGTCTGTACGATGGTTTGTGTGTAGCTAGCTGTGTAGCTAAAGGTGGGTTTTTACTTTTTTGATGCTTAAGTAAATGATTTTAAAAGGGTATTTTTTTACATCAAAATCACGTCGTACTGTTCCTGATGGTAGGCGGTTTCCACCTGTAGCGAAATCTTCTTGCCGATGAAGTCGCCCAGCATCGCCAGGTGCTGGGATTCTTCTTCCAGGAACATGTCGACCACTTCCTGCGATGCCAGGATGCGGAATTCGCGTGGATTGAACTGCTTGGCTTCGCGCAGCAGCTCGCGCAGGATTTCGTAGCAGATGGTGCGCGAAGTCTTCACCTGGCCCTTGCCGCTGCAAGCCGGGCACGGCTCGCACAGGATGTGCGCCAGCGATTCGCGGGTGCGCTTGCGGGTCATCTCCACCAGCCCCAGCGCCGAGAAACTGCTGACCGACACCTTGGTGCGGTCGCGTGACAAGGCCTTCTTCAACTCGCCCAGCACCGCGTTGCGATGCTCGGTGTTCTCCATGTCGATGAAGTCCAGAATGATGATGCCGCCCAGGTTGCGCAGCCGCAGCTGGCGCGCGATCGCGTGCGCCGCTTCCAGGTTGGTCTTGAAAATCGTGTCGGCGAAGTTGCGCCCGCCGACAAATCCGCCGGTGTTGACGTCGATGGTGGTCATCGCCTCGGTCTGGTCGACGATCAGGTAGCCGCCGGACTTGAGGTCAACCCGCCGCCCCAGCGCGCGCAGGATCTCTTCCTCCACGCCGTACAGGTCGAACAGCGGCCGCTCGCCGGTGTAGTGGTGCAGGCGCGGCAGCACGCCCGGCGTGTAGGCCTGGCCGAACTCCTGCAGGTTCAGATAATTCTCGCGCGAGTCGACCTGGATGGTGGCCGTCTCGTCGTGCACGAAGTCGCGCAGCACGCGGTGGGCCAGGCTCAAGTCCTGGTGCAGCAGCGTGGTGGCCGGCCGCGTGCGCGCGCCGTGGCTGATCGCCGCCCAGGTCTTGCGCAGGTATTCGACGTCGGCCGCGATGTCGGCGTCCGACGCATCCTCGGCCTGGGTGCGGATGATGTAGCCGCCTTTTTCATCCTTGGGCAGCAGGCTTTGCAGGCGGGTGCGCAGCGCCTCGCGCTCCGCTTCCTTCTCGATTTTCTGCGATACGCCGATATGGCCGTCCTGCGGCAGATAGACCAGCATGCGGCCGGCGATCGAGATCTGGGTCGACAGCCGCGCGCCCTTGGTGCCGATCGGGTCCTTGATCACCTGCACCGTCAGCACTTGGCCGTCGAACAGCAGTTTCTCGATCGGCGTTGGCGCCGCGTTGGCGCCGCCGTCGTGCGGCCGCGCTTCCCAGATGTCGGCCACATGCAGGAAGGCTGCCCGCTCCAGGCCGATGTCGATGAAGGCCGACTGCATGCCGGGCAGCACCCGCACTACCTTGCCGGAATAGACGTTGCCGGCCAGCCCGCGCGTCAGCGTGCGTTCGATATGGAGTTCCTGCACGGCGCCTTGCATGATGAGGGCGACGCGGGTTTCCTGCGGTGTAATGTTGATCAGAATATCTTCGTTCATGCCCCGATCATACACGGGCGCCTGCGCAGCGGCAAACTCAGTCGACCAGTCTGCTCTGTGCGGCAATCTCGGCCGGCAGCGCGATGCCGTACCGTGCCAGTTGCGTGCGGCTGAAGACAAAGCGGCCGCGCTGCGCGGTCACCGGATAAATGCTGCCCGGCGCGGCGCCGGCCAGGATGCGCAGCGCGAGGTCGGCCGCCGCCATGCCTTGTTCGCGGCCATCCAGCACCAGGCCGCCGGCCGCGCGGTCGGCGCCGACATAGAAATCCCACAGGCCGAACAGCGGCACGCCGGCGTTGGCCGAACTCCAGCGCAGCAGGCTCATGTCGGCGCGCGGCAGCGTGGCGTCGCCGTGCACCGCCTGGTAGGTGCCGACAAAGATGGCGTGGTAGCCGTTGGCGCGCGCGCCCAGCACTTCCGCCTGCCAGTCGCGCCACTCGTTGATCAGCTTGATGTCGACCGCCAGCCCCTCGATCTGCTGGCGCGCGTTGCCGTGGAAGACTTCGCTGAACAGCACGGTCGAGGTGATGCTGGTGTCGAACAGGAACAGCACCCGCCGCGCCGCCGGCAGGATCCGGCGCAGCTGGGCCACATTGCGCTTGACCAGCGGCCGTTCCAGCACGCCGGTGATGTTGCGCACCTTGGCGGGATCGAAATAGGCGCGCGGGTTGTTGTTGATGCCGAGGTAGACCACCGGCGTGGCGGTCGCCGCCAGGCGCGCCGCCAGCATGCTGAGCGCGGCGTCGTCGCCGAGGATCACCAGCGCCGGCTGCAGTTTCAGGTAGACCGCCCAGGCCTGGTCGGCCATCGCCGCATGGCGTTCCGGCGGCAGGCGCTTGGTGTCGAGTTCAAAGCTGAGCAGCCGGTGGGCCGGCTCCAGGCGCGCCTGCAGCGCCGCCTTGTAGCCGGCGTCCCATTCGAAGTCGGCGTGGTAGCTTTCGATCAGCAGGATGACGGCGGCGGGGGCTGGCGCGGCCGGCGCCGGTAGCACTGCGGCGAGCGGCAGCGCGGCCAGCATGCGCGTTGCGCTACGACGATCCATGTGATGCATGTGACCTCCCGCAGGCAATGAAGCGGCTCAGGGCAGCGGCAATCCCGCCTGGCGCAGCAGCTGCACCGTTTCGTAAATGGGCAGGCCCATGATGCCGGAATGGCTGCCGGCGATGTGTTCGATGAATTGCGCGGCCGGCCCCTGGATGCCGTAGCCGCCGGCCTTGTCGTATGGCTCGGGCGAGGCGCAGTAGGCAGCGATGGCGGCTGGCGACAGCACGCCGAAGCGTACTTCCGACACCTGCGTGATCTGCGCCGAGAAATTGGCCGAGGCCACTGCGATGGCGGTCAGCACCTGGTGGGTGCGGCCCGACAGCTGTTGCAGCATGGCGGTGGCTTCGGCGGCGTTGGCCGGCTTGCCGAGGATGGCGCCGTCGATGGTGACGGTGGTGTCGGCCGACAGCACCGGGCGCGGCGCCATGCGGCGCTTGACCACCAGCTCGGCCGCGAAGGCCGCCTTTTCCTGCGCTACGCGCGCCACGTAGTCGAGCGGCGCCTCGCCTGGCAGCACCTCCTCGGTGACGTCGGCGCCGCGCGGGCCGTCGCTGCGCAGCAGCAGCAGCTCGAAGTCGATGCCGACCTGGCGCAGCAGCTCGCGCCGGCGCGGGCTTTTCGAGGCGAGGTAAATCTTCTTTTCGACCGGTTTCATATGGTTGTTGTTAAACGCGGTGATAAGGATGGTTCTGCGTGATGGTCCAGGCGCGGTACAGCTGTTCGGCCAGCATCACCCGCACCATGCCATGCGGCAGCGTCATGCTGGAGATGCGGATCAGGCCTTCGG
The DNA here is from genome assembly GCA_963515135.1 of uncultured Duganella sp. Lineage (GTDB taxonomy): Bacteria > Pseudomonadota > Gammaproteobacteria > Burkholderiales > Burkholderiaceae_D > Rugamonas. The sequence continues at coordinate 15,474 of CAUPXZ010000014.1, forward strand.
CGCGCGCCTTCAGCGCCGGATCGAGACCGTCGGCGCCGCCGATCAGGAAGGCGGTGTCGCGGCCGTCCTGCTGCCACGCTTCCAGCTGCTGCGACAGGCCGACCGAGGTCAGATCCTTGCCACGTTCGTCGAGCGCGATGATGCGCACCGATTTCGGCAGCGCCGCCTCGATGCGCTCGCGCTCCAGCGCCATCGCGGTGGCGGCGGTCTTGCTGCCGGAACGTTCGACCGGCTTGATTTCCTTCAGCACGATCTTCAGTTCCGGCGGCATGCGCTTCACATACTCGGCGTAGCCGCTTTCGATCCAGGCCGGCATCTTGTGGCCGACCGCAGCGATGATCAGCTGCATGCCGGATTACTCTTCGGTCTTTTTGATGCGCTTGATGACCGTCTTGGCCGGTGCTGCGTCTTCGGCTTTCGGCTTGGCCGTGCGTGGCTTCGGCGTGGCTTTCAGTGCCTTGATGGCGGCCACGGTGGTCTTCGGCGCGCCGACCTTGATCTTCTTGCCGGCTGGGACAGCGGCTGGCTTGGCGGCGGCTTTTTTGGTCGCGGCGGTGGCGGTGGTCTTGGCGGCGGCTGGCTTGCGCGCAGTGGTCTTCTTCTCCACCACAGGCGTGGCGGCCGGCGCTTTTTTACCGGCGGCCAGGTGGCTGCTGATCTTCTTCGGTTCCGCTTCTTCCGCTTCCTTGGTGCCCTTGCGCTTGGCGGCGCCCAGTTTCACCGGCTTGTCGCCCCAGATTTCTTCCAGGCGGTAGTAGGCGCGGATCGGCGCCTGCATGATGTGGACGATCATGTCGCCCAGGTCGACCAGCACCCATTCACCGGTGTCCTCGCCTTCCATGCCATAGACGTCGCCGCCGGCGGCTTTGACCTTGTCGCGCACCGAGGCGGCCAGCGCCTTGGTCTGGCGGTTCGAGGTGCCGGAGGCGATCGCGATGCGGTCGAACAGGCTGGTGAGGTGGGTCGTGTCGAACAGGACGATGTCTTGGGCCTTGACGTCTTCGAGGGCGTCAACGACCAGGGTTTGCAGTTTTTTGATGTCCATTAGCTTTTGTATAAATTGTGTTGTTCAATATAGTCTAGCACTAGCGGCGGGATAAGCGAGTCCGCCTTCTCCCCCCGTTGTAATGCCGCACGTATCCGGGTGGCAGAGATATCCACCGCGAAGTCTTGTGCCAGATACGTCAGACCATGCGGCGTGTTACGGATTTGTTGCGGCGTTCCCAGTCGGCTGGAGAACGCCTGCGCCACCGTCGGCGGCAGGCCGGCGGTGGCAAGGTCATAGCCAGGGCGGGCCGCTACGCAAATATGCGCGTAGTCGAACAGCGCCTGCCATTCATACCAGGTGTCGAGCCGCTGCAGCTGGTCGGCGCCCATCAGAAAACTGACGGAAGCCAGCGGCCCCAATTCGCCGCGCACCTGGCGCAGCGTATCGATGGTGTAGGTGGGCAGCCCCTGAGCGCCACGGGCGATTTCCTGCATGTCGACTGTCACGCTGAACGGCCGGCCGGCAAACGCCAGCGCCACCATGTCGGCGCGCTGCTGCGCCGACGCCTTCAGCGTAGCTTTCTGCCACGGCAGGCCGGTGGGGATCACGCGCAACTGATCGACTTGCAGCAGAGCGGCGAAATACTCGCCCAACGCGACATGCCCTCGATGCACCGGATCGTAGCTGCCTCCCAGCAGTGCGGTTCGGTAGACCATCAGAAGGCCACCGTTATGCGGCGAGCCAGTCGCGGTGCGGCAGGAAGTCGGTGTACAGCGCCGCTTCCGGCGAGCCGGCTTCAGGTTCCCAGCGATAGCGCCATTTGACGATAGGCGGCATCGACATCAGGATCGCCTCGGTGCGCCCGCCCGATTGCAGGCCAAACAGCGTGCCGCGGTCGAACACCAGATTGAACTCGACATAGCGGCCGCGCCGGTAAGCCTGGAAGTCGCGTTCGCGCTCGCCGTACGGCGTGTCCTTGCGCGCTTCCAGGATCGGCAGGTAGGCGGCGAGGAAGGCGTCGCCGACGCTTTGCACCATGGCGTAGCTTTGTTCGAAGCCGGCCGCGTTGTAGTCGTCGAAGAAGATGCCGCCGACGCCGCGCGCCTCCTGGCGGTGCTTCAGATAGAAATACTCGTCGCACCATTGTTTGAACTTGCCATGCAGGTCTGCGCCGAACGGCGCGAGGGCGTCATGGCAGGTCTGGTGGAAGTGCTTCACATCTTCCCGGTTGCCGTAGTACGGGGTCAGGTCCATGCCGCCGCCGAACCACCATACCGGCTCGCCGGCCGCATTGGTGGTGCTGAAGAAGCGCACATTCATGTGCACCGTCGGCGCGTACGGATTGCGTGGATGGATCACCAGCGACACGCCCATGGCTTGCCACGGATTGCCGCCGATCTCAGGCCGGTGCGCCGCTGCCGATGGCGGCAGCTTTGCGCCCATCACATGCGAGAAGTTGACGCCGCCGCGTTCGATGGCGTTGCCTTCCTCGACCAGGCGCGAAATCCCGCCGCCGCCCTCGGCGCGTTGCCATTCATCGCGCAGGAAAGGCTTGCCGTCGACGGCTTCCAGTCCCTGCACGATGCGGGCTTGCAGGTCGAGCAGCCAGGCCTTGACTGCGGCGGGATTGGGCGCGGTTGACATCTTAGTGCTTCAGGCCACGCCAGCCGATATCGCGGCGGCACTGCGCGCCTTCGAAGTGGATATGATCGACCACTTCGTAAGCCTGTTTCTGTGCCAGCTTGATGCTGTCGCCCAGGCCGACCACGCACAGCACGCGGCCGCCGGTCACTTGCAGTTGGCCGTCCACTTCGGCGGTGCCGGCGTGGAAGGTCACCGCTTCCGGCGTTTCGGCCGGGATGCCGTCGATCACCGCGCCTTTTTTCGGCGTGTCCGGATAGCCTTCGGCGGCCAGCACCACGCCGACGGCGGTGCGGCGGTCCCATTCCAGTTCCACCTGGTCCAGCGAGCCGTTGACCGCGTGCTCCATCACGCTCAGCAGGTCGGTCTTCAGGCGCGACATGATAGGCTGGGTTTCCGGGTCGCCCATGCGGCAGTTGAATTCCAGCGTGCGCGGATTGCCGGCGGCGTCGATCATCAGGCCGGCGTACAGGAAGCCGGTGAAGACGATGCCGTCCTTCGCCATGCCGGCGATGGTCGGGTTGATGATCTCGCGCATCACGCGGGCGTGCATCGCCGGCGTCACGATCGGGGCCGGGGAGTAGGCGCCCATGCCGCCGGTGTTCGGGCCTTCGTCGTTGTCCTTCAGGCGCTTGTGGTCCTGGCTGGTGGCCAGCGGCAGGATGTTTTTGCCGTCGCACATGACGATGAAGCTGGCTTCCTCGCCGGCCAGGAATTCTTCGATGACGATGCGCGCGCCGGCGTCGCCGAAGCGGTTATCGGCCAGCATATCGTCCACCGCGCGGTGCGCTTCTTCCAGCGTCAATGCGACCACCACGCCTTTGCCGGCGGCCAGGCCGTCGGCCTTGATGACGATCGGCGCGCCGTTGGCGTCGATGTAGGCGTGCGCCGGCGCCACTTCCGAGAAGGTCTGGTAGTTGGCGGTCGGGATGCCGTGGCGCTGCATGAAGGCCTTGGCGAAGTCCTTCGACGATTCCAGCTGCGCCGCTTCCCTGGTCGGGCCGAACACTTTCAGGCCGCGCGCGCGGAACAGGTTGACGATGCCGCCGGCCAGCGGGGTTTCCGGGCCGACCACGGTCAGGCCGATGCCTTCGGTTTCAACGAAGTTGGCCAGTTCGTGCAGGTCGGTGATGTTGACGTTGACCAGGCGCGAATCGCGCGCGGTGCCGCCGTTGCCTGGGGCCACATACACCATCTGGATGCGCTCGGACTGCGCCAGTTTCCAGGCCAGCGCATGTTCACGGCCGCCGGAGCCGACTACCAAAATTTTCATAAGTCCTCAGTCTTCGATCAGGGTGTTGGAATACACTTCCTGCACATCGTCCAGCGCTTCCAGCGCGTCCAGCAACTTCTGCATCTTGACCGCGTTGTCGCCGGTGACGGCGATTTCGACGTCCGGCTTCATGATGATCTCGGCCACTTCGGCCTTGAAGCCCTTGGCTTCCAGCGCATCCTTGACGCCAGCGAAATCGTGCGGGCCGCACAGCACCTCGATGCCGCCTTCGTCGTCGGTGACCACGTCTTCGGCGCCGGCTTCCAGCGCCGCTTCCATCAGCGCGTCCTCACTGGTGCCCGGCGCGAACAGGAACTGGCCGCAATGCTTGAACATGAAGGCCACCGAGCCTTCGTTGCCCATGTTGCCGCCGTTCTTGTTGAAGGCGTTGCGGACTTCGGCCACGGTGCGCACACGGTTGTCGGTCATGCAGTCGACGATGATCGCCGCGCCGCCGACGCCGTAGCCTTCGTAGCGGACTTCTTCGTACGAAGCGCCGTCTTCGCCGCCGGTGCCGCGGGTGATCGCGCGCTGCACGTTATCCTTCGGCATATTGGCGTCGGCCGCCTTGTCGATGGCGAGGCGCAGGCGCGGGTTCGACGTGATGTCGCCGCCGCCCATGCGCGCAGCAACGGTGATTTCCTTGATCAGGCGAGTCCAGATCTTGCCGCGTTTCGCGTCAGTTGCTGCCTTTTTATGCTTGATGTTGGCCCATTTGCTGTGTCCAGCCATGTTCGGTCTTCCTTCGGCGGTGTTACGTTGGTAATCGTTGGAGAATGCGGTGAGGGCGGTATTCTAGCATAAGAGACTTGTCAGAAACCGTCGAGGCCTCCCCGGACCACGGCTAGAGGCCGGCCTCCACTTTTTGTAGGGAAGCTGTCACATCTCGCTGCTAGTGTTTACTTTTTCGACACTATTGCAACGGCGGGAGCGATTATGGACAGACGGCAGTTTATTAAATTCGGCGGCTTCATCACGGTATCGGCGGCCACCGGCGCCGGCTTGAGCGCCTGCGGCGGCAGCGACGGCCCGGCCGACAGCGGCCTGGCGCTGGCCAGCGGCGCGTGGAAATTCCCGCAAAGCGTGGCCTCGGGCGACCCGCGCGCCGACAGCATCCTGCTGTGGACGCGCGCGGTGCCGGCGGCCTCGGACAACGTGGCGGCGGTGCCGGCCGGCGCCGATACGGCGATCCGCCTGATTGTCACCGCCGCCGACAACGGCGCGGCCCTGGGCGGCAACACGGCGCTCAGCGGCGCCACCGTGGCCGACCTGCGCCTGCCGTTGCAAGCGCAATACGACAACACCATCCGCCACAAGCTGACCGGCCTGACGGCGGGCACCACCTACTACTACCAGTTCATCGCCGGCGACAACCGCTCCAACGTCGGCCGCTTCAAGACCGCGCCGGCCGCCGATGCCGATGTGGCGCAGCTGCAGTTCGTCTACATGACCTGCCAGGACTGGAGCGTCAACCACTGGGGCGCGATGACGTCGATCGCCACCGAGCAGCTGGACTTCATCGTCCACCTGGGCGACTACATCTACGAGACCGTCGGCGAGGACTTCCAGCTGGGCGCCGTTGAAAGCCGCCACGACGCGCTGGTGCTGCCGGACGGCGTGTTCAAGAGCGGCAGTTCGGGCGCCAAGTACGCCAACTCGCTCAACGACTACCGCTACCTGTACAAGAAGTACCGCACCGACACCCGCCTGCAGGCGTTGCACGAGCGCTTCGCCTTCATCGCCGTATGGGACGATCACGAGTTCACCGACGATGCCTGGCAGGACGCGCAAACCTACGATGGCTCCTTCAACGCCGACGGCTCGGACCTGCACCAGTCCGCGCGCCGCCGCAACGCCAACCAGGCCTGGTTCGAGTTCATGCCGGCCGATGTGACGCTGGATGCGGCCAACACCACCTTCCAGAACATCAAGATCTACCGCGACTTCCAGTTCGGCAAGCTGATGCAGCTGGTGATGACCGATCAGCGCCTGTACCGCTCGGACCATGTGATTCCGGAATCGTCGGTGAATCCGGCCACCGGCAAGCCGCTGGGCCGCATCGGCTCGCGCTACCTGGTGCCGCAGGACCTGTTCGACAGCGTGGAAGCGCAGAAGATGGCCGGCGCCAAGACCATCGGCCTCGATCCGCTGACCACCGCCACCATCCTCGGCAACACGCAGCGCCAGTGGTGGATGGACAAGATGAAGTCCGCCACCTCGACCTGGAAATTGTGGGGCAATGAAGTGTCGCTGCTGCGCATGGGGATGAATGGTGTGGACGCCGTCGCCACGCTGCTGGCGCTGAGTGCTGTGACATCGCTGGCGACATCGGTCGGCGCCACGGCCGCTGCGGCGGGGGGCAACTTCGCCGTGGCCGGTGCGATCGTGGCGGCCGTGACGGCGGGCGCTTCTACGGCTGTTGCGCAAGCCGGTACCACCGCCATCGCCACTTCGGCTGCCACTGGCGGCGCGCAGGACGCGCAGGCCGCCGCCGGCATCAAGGCCGGCCTGACGGCGGCGCAGGCGTCGATCTCGGTCGGCACCTTCGGCAAGGTCGCGGCGGCGGTCAGCGCCGGCCAAAGCGGCGCCGCGCTGGCGGCGGTGGCCGGACAGACCATCGCCTTCGGCTACGTCAAGCCGGAAGTCCAGGAGAATAAGGCCAACTCCAAGTTCGTGGCGGCGTCGGGCAAGAAGGAAGCGCTGGCGTCGTTCTTCACCAAATTCCTGCTCAACTGCGACCAGTGGGACGGCTACAACAGCGAGCGCAAGGCGTTGATGGCGCACCTGAAGACCAACAGCGTCAAGAACGTGGTGGCACTGACCGGCGACATCCACGCCTTCTTCGCCGGCACCGTCAGCGACGATTTCGACGCATCGGGCGGTGGCACGCCGGTGATGGTGGACCTGGTCTCGGCCGGCATCAGCTCCGACTCGTTCTTCAGCTACCTGCGCGACGCGGCGGCCTCGCTGGGCGATATCGGCACGCTGGTGTCGTATCCGCTGGCGGTGCCGGTGCCGGGCATCGGTACGGTCAACCTGAGCTTCAACCTGCTGGACTACACGATGGGTAAAGCCGCGCCGACGCTGACCACGCTGGCCGAACAGACCCGCGTGCAACTGCGCGGCGCACTGGCGGCGAAAGGCGTACCGGAAGCGCAACTGGAAGCGACGGTAAGCGCCGTGCTGGCCGGCCTGCAAGCCAACGCCGATTTCAATACCAGTCTGCTGGCGTTGGCGCAGCAGTTGGCGGCGCTGGGCAACAACCCGTGGCTCAAGCACCTGAACACCGACGCTCAGGGCTACACCCTGGTCACGCTCACGCCGGGCAAGCTGAGCGCCCAGTTCAAGCAAGCCAACAAACTGGTCGGCACCACCGCCCCCGCCACCACCGTCGCCCGCACCACCACCGCAACAGTCACCGCCGGCACGCCAGCCCTGACGATCAGCTAGCCGACACGTCCAGCGCATGTTGGAGCGCGCGCGTTATTGCGCTCAACTGCGCTGGCAATGGAGGGGCTGCGGCTTCAAGAATCTCTCGGAGCTTCTCGCTTGTCATGGATAATGACCTGGCGAGCAGCTCATATCCAACTGTACCCAATACAAGTACCCGTAGAATTTCCTGCGTCACATCATATTCCTGGTCAGCCAGTGTCCCGGTAGCTTCTTCCAGTAAGGCATCTGCGAAAGTCCTGTCACGCTCGATGCGCGCTATGACACCGATGTCGTAATTTTGCGTCAGCTCCATCATGTATTCCCCTTGCCAGATTTCTTTCGCAGCTTAAATTCGTCATGTAAGAGTTTGGCGCGAGTGATATCTATCTGTTGACGCTTCTTGGTTCCGCCGCCAAACAAAATAATGAGATCCGAGCCATCGAGTGCCAAATAGATACGATAGCCTGGCCCCCAATCAATCACGTACTCGCCGATGCCGGCAAACCATTTAATGTTTGACAGGTTTCCCTTTTCCATCCGTGCAAGCGCGGTCTGGACTTTCGTGGCGGGCGCTGTTGGCAAATTTTCGAACCACTTTTGAAATGGAATCGATCCATCTGCCTTAACGTATCTTTGAACGCGTGTTTGCATTCGACGATGCTCACACAGACTATCACCAATCGGTTTGATGTGGCTCATGTAAGTTAGGCGAAAAGAGGGCGGCAAGCGGTGGCTGGCGTTAGCGGCTACAATTTGCTTATGGACAAAAGCATCACACACAGCGGGCCGGCGCGGACCGCTTATCTGGGCGGGTTGGGGATCGCCGTTGGCGGCGCGGTACTGTTTTCCACCAAGGCCATTGTCGCCAAGCTGCTGTACCGATATCAGATCGATGCGGTCACGCTGATCGCTTTCCGCATGATTTTTTCGCTGCCGATCTTCGCCGCCATCGCCATCTGGAAAATGCGCCACAGCGCGCCGTTGTCCGCCGGCGACCGCTGGCGTATTGTCGGCCTCGGCTTGGTCGGCTATTACCTGTCCAGCTTTCTGGACTTCCTCGGCCTGCAATACATCTCGGTCGGCCTGGAACGGCTGATCCTGTTTCTCACGCCCACCTTTGTGCTGCTAATCAGCTCCACCGTGCTCAAGCAGCACATTCGCGGCAAGCAATGGCTGGCACTGCTGATTTCCTATTGCGGCATCGTGTTCGTGTTCCTGCACGATCTGCATAGCGGCGGCAACAACGTCGCGCTGGGCGCCACGTTGGTGACCGGCTCGGCCGCCGCCTACGCCGTCTACCTGCTGCTGTCCGGTGAAATGGTCAAGCGGCTCGGCACCTTGCGGCTGGTGTCGTATGCGATGTGCGTCTCCAGCGTGGCCTGCATCGCGCAGTTTTTCGCGCTGCGCCCGGCGTCAGGATTGCTGCAACCGCTGCCGGTGTACGGCCTGTCGCTGGTCAACGGCCTGCTGTGTACGGTGGCGCCGGTGCTGATGACGATGGTGGCCGTGGAACGCATCGGCGCAGGCACCGCCTCCCAGGCTGGTATGATCGGCCCCGTTTCGACGCTGTTCCTGGGCGCGCTGCTGCTGGGCGAGCCCGTCACCTCCTGGCAGTTGGGCGGCACCGCGCTGGTGCTGGCCGGGATTTACCTGCTGTCCAAAAAATAAAAGGGATCGACCATGAAATTCCGCATCGCGCTGATTGCGCATGACAAGAAAAAAGACGACATGATCACGCTGGCCAGCGAATACAAGGCCTTCCTGTCGACCTGCGCGCTGGTAGCCACCGGCACCACCGGCGGCCGTCTGCAGAACGAAGTCGGGTTGGAAGTCGAGCGCAAGCACTCCGGCCCGTTCGGCGGCGACTTGCAGATCGGCTCGCTGCTGGTGGAAGGCCAGATCGACTGCGTGATCTTCCTGCGCGACCCGATGACGCCGCAGCCGCACGAACCCGATATCAACGCCCTGGTGCGCGCCTGCGACGTGCACAATACGCCGTGCGCCACCAACGTCTCGTCCGCACATCTGGTACTGTCTCAGCTCCAGCAACGCGCAGCTCAATAATTATTGGAGGAAGGAAATGGTCAAGGCGATCCGCATCAACCGCGTCGGCGGTCCCGAGGTGATGGAACTGGTGGAGGTCGACTTGCCGCCGCCCGGTCCCGGCGAGGTGCGCATGCGGCACGAAGCGATTGGGCTGAACTACATCGACGTCTACCACCGCACCGGCCTGTACCAGCAACCGCTGCCGGGCGCGCTGGGCGTCGAGGCCGCCGGCGTGGTGGAGGCGTTGGGCGAGGGCGTGACCGACCTGCAAGTGGGCGACCGCGTCGCCTACGGCGGCCGGCCGCTGGGCGCCTACTCGGAAGCGCGCAACATCCCCGCATCGCAGCTGCTGGTGCTGCCCAAGCAGATCGACTTCGACACCGCCGCCGCCATGATGCTGCAAGGGCTGACGGTGCAATACCTGTTCCACCGCACGGTGCCGCTGAAGGCCGGCGACACCATCCTGTTCCACGCGGCGGCCGGCGGCGTTGGCCTGATCGCCTGCCAGTGGGCGCGGGTGATGGGCGTGAATCTGATCGGCACGGTCGGCTCGGCGGAGAAGGCGGCGCTGGCGATCGAGAACAGCGCGACCCACGTCATCAACTACAACACCGAAAACTTCACCGAGCGGGTCAAGGAACTGACTGGCGGCCGAGGCGTTTCGGCCGTGTACGACTCGATCGGCAAGGACACCTTCATCGGTTCGCTGGACTGCCTGCAACCGCTGGGCACCATGGTCAGCTTCGGCAACGCCTCCGGCCCGGTGCCGCCGTTCAGCCTGACGGAACTGGCCAGTCGCGGCTCGCTGTTCATCACCCGGCCCACGCTGATGTCCTACACTGCCAAGCGTGAAGACCTGGAAGCGATGGCCAAATCGCTGTTCGGCGTCGTCAGCAGCGGCGAAGTCAAAATCGACATTCGCCAGCGCTATGCGCTGGCCGATGTGCAACAGGCGCACCGCGACCTGGAAGCGCGCAAAACCACCGGCTCGACCATCCTGGTGCCATGAGCGAGCGCCCGGACTACGAAGACGAGGACAAGGAAGGGGACGGCGACTTCTCCGACATGCTGAGCGAGATGCGCATCCTGCTGCCGGGCGCGCAGATGCTGTCGGCCTTCCTGGTCATCCTGCCGTTCAACGAAGGCTTCGCCAAGATCGTCCACATGGAAAAGCTGCTGTTCCTGGCCACCTTTTTCTTTGCGCTGGCCAGCCTGGTGCTGCTGAGCGCGCCGGCGATCCAGCACCGCATGATGCGGCCGTTAAGAGACCGCGTACGCTTCAAGCGCATCGCCACGCGCCAGATCGTGGCGGGCGCCTTTGCGCTGGCGATCGCGCTGGTGCTGGGTACGGATCTGGTGATATCGGAAGTATTCGGTGCCACCGTCGGGCTGGCGGTGGCCGCCGTGATGGCGGTACTGATTTTGATCGTGTGGTGGGTGATGCCTGTGTACCTCAAGCGTCGGCTATAACCCCCGTCGTTCCCGCGCAAGCGGGAATCCATACAACGCATGCAAGTCCACTCAGCATGGGTCCCGGCTTGCGCCGGGACGACCTTGCTGTTAGTTCGCCTTCGGTGCCGGATTGCCGGCCTGCAGGGTGCTAGTCTTCGGCTCGATGGTGATATCAATGGTGCGCGGCACGCCGTTCTCGCCAGGGAAGCCGGCAAAAGCGCTCTGCACCAGTGCCGGCATCACATATGGCGTGGCCTGCACGCCGCTGGTGTTCTGCACCGTCACGTCATACAGCTTACGTCCGGAAACGTTGTTGATAGTCACGCGCAACTGACGCTGATACTGGTGCTTGATGCGCTCCTCCATCCGGCTCGGATAGAAGAACGGATCATAGTAAAACGGACGATACGCCCAGCGCGAATACCCCCAGCCGTAGCGGCCGTAGTAACCCGTCCCCCAGTACGGTCCCATGAACGGATCTTCCTGAATCACCCGCACCGGATGATCGATGGTGAAGAATTTCATGCCAACGAGCAAATTCGGCTGTTGACCGTCGGCCACCTGCTGGAAGCCCAGTTTGCCTAATTCATTAGCCACCAGCACCTGGTAATTGCGGTATTCCAAGGTGTCGTCGGCACCCTGCGGCGCCTCGAAGGCAAAGGACTTGTCCTGGATATCGCCGCGCCAGTCATTGAAGGCGGTCACGTTGCTGCTGATGGTGGTGGCGCAGCCGCTCAGCAGCAGGACTGCGGCAGTTGCCAGCGTGGCGAGATATTTCATGATGATGCCCTCTCAGGTAAAACGGTATTTTCCAGAGCTAAGTGTATGTCGCGTCCCCGGACCCTGCACGATTATTACAGAATGTTACCCCATCGTGGAAAGTGGCAACTTACAGCTAGGAAAGCTTGGTGAAAATGCCAATTCGCGCGTCGGCCGACGCCGGTATTGGTAAAATAGGCTTTTGCCTCCGCCCATTCAGAGCCTCCAATGCGCACCGACAGCAGCCCAACGACGATTTACCGCCAAGATTACACCCCGCCAGCCTACCTGGTCGACACCGTAGAACTGGGCTTCGACCTGGCCCCGGCCCGTACCGTGGTGGCCAACCGCGTCACGCTGCACCACAACCCGGCCGCCGCCAGCCACGACATCGTGCTGCACGGCGAGGACATCGAACTGGTGCAGCTGCGCCTCAACGGCCAGCTGTTGCGCGCCGGCGACTATGAGCTGACCGAAACCACGCTGACCATCCGCAACGCGCCGGCCGAGGCGGTGCTGGAAATCGAAACTCTGTGCGCACCGGTGGAGAACACCACGCTGTCCGGCCTGTACGTTTCCAACGGCAACTTCTTCACCCAATGCGAAGCCGAAGGCTTCCGCCGCATCACCTTCTTCCCCGACCGTCCGGACGTGATGGCCAAGTACACCGTGATGCTGCGCGCCGATAAGGCCACGTACCCAGTATTGCTGTCCAACGGCAATCTGGTCGAACAAGGCGACCTTGACGACGGCCGCCACTACGCCAAGTGGGAAGACCCGTTCAAGAAGCCGGCCTACCTGTTCGCGCTGGTGGCCGCCAAGCTGGTGTGCCAGGAGGAGACCTTCAAGCTGGCCGACGGCCGCGACGTGCTGTTGCAGGTGTGGGTCGAAGAGGGCAACCTCGACAAAACCGACTACGCCATGCAGTCGCTCAAGCACTCGATTCGCTGGGACGAGCAGCGCTTCGGCCTGGAACTGGACCTGGACCGCTTCATGATCGTCGCCGTCGGCGACTTCAACATGGGCGCGATGGAAAACAAGGGCCTGAACATCTTCAACACCAAGTTCGTGCTGGCCAACCCGCGCACCGCCACCGATATCGATTACGCCGGCATCGAGGCGGTGGTCGGTCATGAATACTTCCACAACTGGACCGGCAACCGCGTCACCTGCCGCGACTGGTTCCAGCTGTCGCTGAAGGAAGGCCTGACGGTGTTCCGCGACCAGGAATTCAGCGCCGACATGATCGGCACCGACAGCGGCCGCGCCGTCACCCGCATCGACCAGGTGCGCACCCTGCGCCAGGCGCAGTTCCCGGAAGACGCCGGCCCGATGTCGCATCCGGTGCGGCCCGACTCCTTCGTCGAGATCAACAACTTCTACACCGTGACCGTGTACGAGAAGGGCGCCGAAGTGGTACGCATGTACCAGACCCTGCTGGGCCGCGACGGCTTCCGCAAGGGCATGGACCTGTACTTCGAACGCCACGACGGCCAGGCCGTCACCTGCGACGACTTCCGCGCCGCCATGGCCGACGCCAACCAGCGCGACCTGACCCAGTTCGAACGCTGGTACTCGCAGGCCGGCACGCCGGTAATCACCGCGCGCACCCGCTACGACACGGCCAAGGGCAACTTCGACATCATCCTGTCGCAGCGCGGCCAGCCAGGCCAGCTGCCGTTCCACATCCCGGTGGCGGTCGGCCTGCTGGGAGCCAACGGCAAGGATTTGCCGCTGACGCTGGAAAACGGCAAGCACGAAAAAGGCGCCACCACGGTGGTGCTGGAGCTGACCGAGCAGGAGCAGATCTTCCGCTTCCGCAACGTCGACGAGCGGCCGATTCCCTCGATCCTGCGCGACTTTTCGGCGCCGGTGATCCTCGAACACGACTACACCGACGACGAGCTGCTGCACCTGTTCAACCACGACAGCGACCCGGTCAACCGCTGGGAAGCCGGCCAGCGCCTGGCGATGGAACGCCTGCTGAAGCTGACCTCGCAGGTGGCCGCGCACGGCGCCGCTGGCTTGAAACTCGACCAGACCTTCATCAACGCCATGCGCAGCGTGTTGACCGACGACACGCTCGATCCGGCGTTCCGCGAGCTGGCGCTGATCCTGCCGTCGGAAACCATCATCGCCGAGCAGATGGACGTGGTCGATCCGCAAGCGATCCACAGCGCGCGCCAGTTCATGCGCCGCACCATCGGCGCCGCGCTGAAGCGCGAACTGCTGGCGCAATACCACGCCAATCAGACGCCGGGCGAGTACAGCCCGGATGCGCTGTCGGCCGGCAAGCGCGCCCTGAAGAACCTGTGCCTGTCCTACCTGCTGGTGGCGCCGGCCGACGAAGAACTGAAGCTGGTGCAGCAACAGTTAGAGACCGCCACCAACATGACCGACCGCTCGGCCGCGCTGGTCTCGCTGATTCACAGCGGCGCCGACGCCGGCGCCTACCTGAGCGCGTTCTACCAGGCCTTCGACAACGAAGCACTGGTGATCGACAAATGGTTCGCCATGCAGGCCGCCGCGCCGACCACCAACGTGGCGGCGGTGCGCGAGCTGATGAAGCACCCGGCCTTCACGCTGAAAACGCCGAACCGCGCGCGCGCGCTGATCTTCAACTTTACCAACGCCAACCCGTCGCAGTTCCACGCGGCCGACGGCAGCGCCTACGAATTCTGGGCCGAATACGTGATCAAGCTGGACGCGATCAACCCGCAGGTGGCGGCGCGCCTGGCGCGCGCCATGGACCGCTGGCGCCGTTACGCGCCGGCGCTGCGCGCCAAGATGAAACAGGCGCTGGAACAAGTCGCCGCCCAGAAGCTGTCGAACGACGTCGCCGAAGTCATCACCAAAGCGCTAGCCAACTAACCGTCGTTCCCGCGCAAGCGGGAACCCATGCCGAGCCAAATCAGCCCTATATTTACCTCCAAGGAACCCCATGAAACGAGTCAGCCTTACCCAATACCTGGTGGAAGAACAACGCCAGCACAACACGATCCCGGCCGAACTGCGCCTGCTGATCGAAGTCGTGGCGCGCGCCTGCAAAACCATCAGCCACTCGGTCGGCAAAGGCGCGCTGGGCGAAGTGCTGGGCACTGCCGAGACCGAAAACATCCAGGGCGAAGTGCAGAAGAAGCTGGACATCATCTCCAACGAAATCCTGCTCGAAGCCAATGAATGGGGCGGCCACCTGGCGGCCATGGCGTCGGAAGAAATGGAATCGATCCACCCGATCCCGAACCGCTATCCAAAAGGCGAATACATGCTGCTGTTCGATCCGCTGGACGGCTCGTCGAACATCGACGTCAACGTCTCGATCGGCACCATCTTCTCGGTGCTGAAAGCACCGGAAGGCATGGACCAGCCGACCGAAGCCGATTTCATGCAGGCCGGCACCAAGCAGGTCGCCGCCGGCTACGCCGTGTACGGCCCGCAGACCATGCTGGTGCTGACCACCGGCCACGGCGTCAACTGCTTCACGCTGGACCGCGAGATGGGTTCGTGGGTGCTGACCCAGCGCGACATCCAGATCCCGTCCAAGACCAAGGAATTCGCCATCAACATGTCGAACCAGCGCCACTGGCACCCGCCGGTGCAGCGCTACATCAGCGAACTGCTGGCCGGCGACACCGGCCCGCGCGGCACCAACTTCAACATGCGCTGGATCGCCTCGATGGTGGCCGACGTGCACCGCATCCTGAACCGCGGCGGCATCTTCATGTACCCGGCCGACACCCGCGACACCTCGATGCCGGGCAAGCTGCGTTTGATGTACGAAGCCAACCCGATGGCCTTCATCGTCGAACAGGCGGGCGGCGCGGCCACCGACGGCAAGCAGCGCATCATGGACATCCAGCCGCACAAGCTGCACCAGCGCGTGCCGGTATTCCTCGGCTCGCGCGACGAGGTGGCGGTGGTGACCGGCTATCATAGCGAAGGCTGATAGCTTCAGATCCGCACGATGCAATGAAAAAATCATAACTAGACCAAAAAATATCGTTTTGGGACTGGTTGGATGAATAGTTCTTTGTTAGAATGCGGGTCGTCGCCGCTTTAGCTCAGTTGGTAGAGCAGTTCATTCGTAATGAAAAGGTCGCCAGTTCGATTCCGGCAAGCGGCACCAGAACTCAGCAGTAAGAAGCATTAAGAAGTAGAAAAACCCGCTTCCTCCATAGGAGAAGCGGGTTTTTTATTGTCCTTGAAAATCCGAGGGGTTGACATAAAATCAAGCGCGTATACCGACAAATTTGTCGGTATCTCGATGCTGAGCTCCGTTACGTATACCGACAGAGGAGGGCTCCCGTGGCACTCACCGACACCTTTGTTCGTTTCGCCAAGGCAAGCAAGCCGAGCGGGGACAAGCATTACGACGGCGGCGGACTCTACATTCACGTCAAACCACAGGGCAAGTACTGGCGGCTGGACTACCGATACCTCAACAAGCGTAAAACGATGGCGCTCGGGACCTATCCCGAGGTCGCCCTCGTCAAGGCCCGCAAACGGCGTGAAGACGCGCGCATGCTGCTGGCTGATGGCATCGATCCGGCGGAAGCCAGGCGCGAGGAGCGTGAGGCGACGCTGATCGCCGCCAGTCACACCTTCGAGTCCGTTGCCCTTAAGTGGCTGGCGATGCAAGCCAAGATGCGCTCCGCTAGCACCCAAGACAAGGTACTGGCGTGGTTGCAGCATGATGTGTTTCCTCACATCGGCAAGAAACCGATCTCTGCAATCAAGCCACGCGACGTATTGGCTGTGGCGCAGAAAGTGCAGGCCCGTGAAGCTTATGATTCAGCCCACCGCATCAAGCAAATGTGCGGGCAGATATTCCGATATGCCGTTGCACTAGACCTCGTGCAGCGCGACGTGACGGTGGACCTTCGCGGCGCGCTGGCGGTGATCCCACGTTCGCATCACGCCGCGCTGACGGAGCCGAAGGACGTGGCGGCGCTGATGCGGGCGATCCATGGCTACGACGGTTATCCAGTGGCCAAGGCGGCGTTGAAACTGGTGCCGCTGGTGTTTGTACGTCCAGGGGAATTGCGGGCCGCAGAATGGGCAGAAATCAATCTGGATGGCACGGAGTGGCGCATCCCGGCCATGCGGATGAAAATGCGCGTCGAGCACATCGTGCCGTTGTCGAGACAAGCGGTGGCGATTTTGCGCAAGCTGTACCCGGCAACAGGAGATGGCAGGTATGTCTTCCCCAGCCTGCGCACCGCCAATGAGTGCATGAGCGAGAACACAATCAATGCCGCGCTGCGTGGCCTTGGCTACGGCAAGGAGCAGATGACGGGCCACGGATTCCGCGCGATGGCCCGCACGATGCTAGATGAAGTGCTAGGCGAGCGAGTCGACCTGATTGAGCACCAACTGGCGCATGCCGTCAAAGATCCAAACGGGCGAGCCTACAACCGCACCAAGCATCTTCCGGCCCGACGCGAGATGATGCAGCGCTGGGCCGATTATCTGGACAGGCTGCGCGAGGATACTGGTCAGGGCAGATGGGGCGATTGACGGTGCTTCACGGTGCGTAACTTGACCTTGAGTTCAACCCATTCCTGCACCTCACTTTGAAGCCAGGCCACGGAGCGCGCTGAAATCTGAATCGGCTCGGGGAACTGACGCTCTTTGATGTTTTTATACAGCGTGCTTCGGGACATGCCGCATATCCGCAATACTTCCTTCAATCGGATCAAACGAATAGTTTCGGGGAGACTGGCGTAGGTTCTCATGTTGTCCTCCATTGGTGTTATCGCTGTACGATACGATGCACCCATGGCCGCGCAAATACTAGTCGGATTCAAGCCAGTTATCGCGGGTCTTTTGCCATTAGCGTCTGGTTTGACAAATAAATCGATGAGAATTTTGTGTCGTTGATGCCGGCATCATGCATGGTGGCGGACAATATGCTTTTCGATGCGAAGGATTTCCCTTCGCAACCTGGCGTCGAGCCAGGCGTCGCGCTCGTCACGCGCCCTAAGGCATTGCGTTTGTTTTTAGATTGGCTTCGCCTTTGAGCGAAGCTGCGACCAGTCTAGATTGGCTGCGTCTCTATTGCGCATCTTTCCCCTGAGGGCGAGGCGCGTCACATCGTGCGCATTCACGCACCGTCACCACCTCACGCGGCGATCTGCCGCCGCGTGCATGTCGAAGCGCCGCCCTAGTCTGCGGTGCAAACCGCGCGTCGTTACTGGCGGCCTGCTGCCAGTGACGACGCGCTAGCAACCAAGCGCCATATGGGCTCCGCCGCTGATTTCTCAGTGACGAAGGCCAGTGACGGCGGATCTACCGCTATCAGCGCAGCAGAACGCTGCTTGCCAACCTTGCCTCTCGTGGGCCGACAACGTGTGCGAGGCACACCCCATGGACCCTGGGTAACTGGTCCCACCGCGATCAGGCTTCTACAAGGAGCGGATCGCGGCGCCATACGCGCATGCGGCGCGGGCAAGCAGCGAACATACCGCATACACGGGAGTGGTGTCCCGTGGCCTTTACAAACCGTCCTTGCTGCGGCAAGCACGGAGGCCAGAAACACTTACCTGACTCGATGACACCAAGTTTGATTTGAGGAGCATGCGATGCGCAACTTGAACTATCAACTCAAGCAACTGTGCGACCGCAATCGCGATGGCAGTTTCACCACGCGTGCTGACCGCGAGCGGATACTGTCGCACGCTGCTAATCAGCTCCACCAACTAGGCTACCCTCACATGAATGCCGACAGCCTGCGGCCCAAGCACGTGGAGGCGCTTGTGCAGCAATGGAAGGCCGAACATATCAGCGCCGGCACCATGAAGAACCGTATGAGTGCAATGCGTTGGTGGGCGCAGAAGATCGGCAAGGACAACATCATCCCGCGCGACAACGCCAGCTACGACATCGACAAGCGCACCTTTGTCACCAATATCTCCAAGGCCCAGGTGCTCGATGACGCCAGGTTGGCCAAGATTACCGATCCGTACACCGCCATGTCGCTGCGACTGCAAGCAGCGTTCGGCCTGCGCCGCGAGGAGAGCATCAAGATTGCTCCTGCGTGGGCCGATGGAGGAGACCGAGTAAAGCTCAAAGAAAGTTGGACCAAGGGCGGCAAGTACCGCGAGATCGCTATCCGGACTCCGGAACAACGCGAAGTGCTCAATGAAGCCAAGCGGGTGGCCGATGGCGGCAGTTTGATTCCAACACACCTGCGCTACCGCGACCAGCTCCAGCGCTTCCGCGCGCAGTGCGATAAGGCCGGCATCCACGGCGTTCATGGACTACGTCATCGCTATGCCCAGGAGAGATACAAACAGCTGACCGGCTGGCTCAGTCCAACGTGTGGTGGCCCTCGAACATCGCAACTAAGCGCGGAGCAGAAGCAGCGCGACATGTCCGCGCGCCTGCTGCTGTCCGAGGAGTTAGGGCATGGCAGAGAGCAGATCACGGCCGTGTATTTGGGACGTTAGCCCGGACAGCACTAACCCCGGAACAGCTGTGAAGAGGACGCAATGGATTTGAGATTTAGAGTCAGTGAGAACCTATCGTTTGTCCGAACTTACAGTGCTCGAAGCAACTCAAGGGGGAGCGGTAGCGCACAGATCAAAAGGGCCTGCCCTATTGGTTCAAGGGGATCTTTCGGGGCATGCAAAATGTTTACTTATGGCATCACATGCGCGAGTGGTGTACCATCAACAGTAGTGTTCTATTGCTAACCACTTGTGGCGATGGTAAGCATCAATAAGGAGATGTTTTTCAGTGAGTTCAATCCCTATACCTACTTCGGAACTGCTAGGTTTAGCAACATCCGAGGGCATGCCTTTGGAGGCTGCGCCAGCAGCGCCTACTGGTGCACTGCCCAATGGCTCAATTATTTCCTCAGACAAGGCCGTTGCAACGACTGCGGCGGTAGGTGTACCGGCAGAGAAAATGACCTCTGCTCAATTTCACGATTGGTACTCTGGACACTTTGCTCTTAAACGAGCTCAATACTTGGTTCATTTGGGTTTTCTTAATACTGAAATTATGGATCATAATTTCACTAAGGAATTGGCAGCATTGCTTCCAATTTGGGATGAAGAATGCAAACAGGCAAAGGGATATCCCTTGCTGATGGATGTTAGACTGTCCAACTTTAATCGAAAAAGTTACGAGTCTGTTTTAGAAAAAGTTTATCGGACGTCCTATGTTTTTAATAAAAGTTTCCCTGATGCACCTTCCGCTGGTTGGATAACAACGCAGAACTATCTTTCAAGAATAAACGATTTGGTTCGAAACAAGATCTCATGCAAATTTATTGATGGGCCTGAAATAATTGCTCAAAAAATGACTGAGATCGCGAACAGGCTCGGGCTGCGATCTGAGTATTTTTCCAGAAATTACGATGACGGATACTACGCGTATCATTTTTATGTGTATATTCCGATTGAGATAGATGATGGAACTCCTGCTGCTGGAAAACATGAAGTTGCAATTGAGATTCAAATTTCCACGCAGTTGAAAGAAGTTATGTATGAGATTTTGCATAAGTTTTATGCCGATGAACGTAGTAAATCCTTTAGTGAGGATTGGAAATGGAAAGTCGGCTCTGCAAAATTTAAGTCAGGATATCTCTCGCACACATTGCATATGCTAGAGGGAATGATCGTCGAATTAAGGGATGATTTATGAATAATCGATTTGCAGCACCAGTTCCTGAAGTTCACTATTTACCTTCATTGTTTAGGAAAATCCAAAGTGGTGAGCTACGGATACCTGCTTTTCAGCGTGGGTTCGTATGGAAGGAAAAGAATATAATTGAACTAATGGAAAGTATTTTCATGGGGTATCCCATTGGAAGTCTTCTGTTTTGGAAATCAACTATTGGACAACTTAAAGAGATTCCCGCAGAAGTAACATCTTTTCCAGAGGTCGACCCAAGGACAGGAGAAGTTCTGTTTGTTCTTGATGGAATGCAGCGTATGTCGACTTTGTATGGTGTTTTTCACAAGAAAGAAGATAAAGATCCAAAATTTAAGATAGCCTACGATTTTTTAGAAAGTAGGTTCTATGCATTGGTTGAGGAGAATGACGAAGTGCGCGAGGGCTCACTTCTGCTAGATTCTTTATTTAGCCCTCGAGACTTTTTAACATTCCAGTCTCAAGCTTTAACTCGCGAAAACGGCGATGATATAATTGCACGTTCTATTGAATTGCAGTCCGTATTTCAAGAATACTTGGTTCCTACGGTAACAATTAATGATAGAAATGTGGCCGACGTGGTAGACATATTTAGTCGAGTCAACAGCACCGGGGTTAAACTGGATGCGGTAGATTTTGTGCGTGCTTTGACATGGTCATCGCAGTTTGACTTGACTCACGAAGTTCAGAAGCTCGAAAGTATTTCGGCTTCTCTAGGATTCACAATCGAAGGTCAAACATTTGTTAAATTGATAGCAATTTGTGCGGATACGGAAACGACCTCTGAGCAGATGTTCAAAATGAGCGAGATGTTGCCACCGGCGTTGCATGCGGCAGTAGAGCGTGCTCAACAGTTAACGCCTCTCGCACTTGAGATGTTGAGTAGGGAAAATAGCATATCTAATTCGGAACTGCTGGGCTACGAGGGGCAGTTTTTGATTTGGGCTGCGGCGATTAAAGCTAAATCTTTAAATTTGAATTTTGATTATTCTGCAATAACGCAGCTTGTTTGGCAGATTGGCTTCGGTGAAATCTTAAGAGGTAAGCCCGACCATTTCCTCGAAAGGATATTGCAAAAAATCTATAGTGGGCCGTGGAGCAATTTTGTCGCAGAGTTTAGACCTAGCAATCAACTATTCATGACTCGGCGGTTCCTGAATGGTAAGGCTTTATCATCCGCAGTAGTTGGGTTATTCCATGATAGACTTAAGACACTTAAGGCTATTGGCTGTGTGTCTGGTGATTTTGAAATTGATACTAAGTTAAATCCGGCCTTTAAGATTGATCGAAAATTTGGTGAGACACGGTCGGATAAGATTTTTGCGAACCTTGTAGCTGGTTCTGGCGCTCTATCTCAAGAAGCATCATTCTCAGATTGCTCGGAGCTTTTCGCCTATATGCAGCGCGTTCTAGGAGCGACCGGCTACGCCGATTGGTTGGCATTGAACTACTTGGACGTGAATGCACTCCCCACTTCGGTCGATGACTTCTTGCACCTACGTGCTGAAAAGATGAAAGATCATGCTTTGGAGCTTATCGGGCTTGGATAAAAATTGATGTTGGTGTTGGATTAGATCCATTTGTTATCGAGTTATGTACGGCGGCCAAGCGTTCCTAAGAGGTCCAAGGCGGTCTTAGCCGAGCAGGACCGGGTGGGGGTATTTTTGGGGGTATGTTTGTAAGCGAACCCGATAAAATCCACCTAAGCTTTTGATTGGAAATAATTTTTTTTCGATTGGTTCGGTAGACGCCGTCGAATGCGACCTGTTCTCTTACAGTGGATGTGTAAGCGAGATAGTGTGGAATCTTACTGTTTCCATTTTGCATTTTGTCGGTACTTCGGTCGGTACTTTTCGATGCCTTATGGAAATGTGCATTGTACCTAAAGGCCGTATGCAAAATTCGATTCCGGCAAGCGCACCAGAACACAGCAGTAAAAAGTATTTGGTAGTCTAAAAACCCGCTCTCCTCATAGGAGAAGCGGGTTTTTTGTTGTCTCTTCAAATTCGTTGGAGTGGCCTGAAATCCAGGACAAGTGAGGGACAAAAATGGCTTCATGTCCCTCGCGCAAAAAATGTCCCTCAAATGTCCCTCAATCGGCGCCTGCACCGACTTTGGTCTGCGTCCCGGGTTGAATCCGCGCAAACAGGATTAAGGCGCTGGCGCGAGCGCTTTGCCGATGGACGACAAATACATATCCCCTCGCGGCTGGCGGTCGCCAGCCAGCAGGCGATGCTGCAGCGCTACCGCCATCTGGCCGGCGTGCTGGCCCAATCGGAGTTGGCGGAAGACCGGACCTTGGTCGTAGCACTGGTCGGCATGTGTCAGGCGGCGTTGCAACCGCGCGCGCATGGGGGCGCACGAAGTCGGGCGCAGACGAAGGAGGTGACGCATGAACGCAGCCGGTGATGCGCAAGGACGCCTGGTTGCATGAAAAGGATGCTGGTGGCGTTGGCTCTCCGGACAAGTGATATTCGGCGATAATATTCAATTGTTTGTATTTTTCACGCTCCGTGAAAAATAAAATTTATTGAAAAACCTCTATAATTTTCATAAAATTAATGCATTCACGGATCGTGAGAATTGGGGAAAATTGAATGAGCCAGTTCGTATATGCCTCAGAGCAGGCATTGCTGTCCAACGCGCTCGAAGCGCTCTGGGAAACCACCCATATCCGAGGTACCGTGAGCGAGGCCGGGTCACAGGTCGCGAACGACTATGCAGCCGATGCCGTGGTAGATCTTGTGGTGGATAAACAATCCCATCGTTACTCGGTGGAGTGCAAATCCGTCATCGATCGCAAAGCGCAACTGGATCAGCTGAGCCTTCGGCTCACGCACACCGACTCCCTGGCCATGCTGGTAACGGAATACCTCAGTAAAGAGCTTGCGTCACACTGTCGCTCCATCGGCCTCCAATTTATTGACGGACACGGGAACGCCTACCTACGGGCGCCGGGCATGTTCGTTTTTTCCAGCGGTGAAAAAAAAGCACACCGGCCCTCTGCAGCCAAGGTTCCCCGTGGCTTAACCAATGCAGCCGCTCTGCGTGTAGTTTTCGCCTTGCTGTCCAAGCCTGAATTACTTAACGCGACGTACAAGGAAATAGCGCTGCTTTCCCGCGTTGCGTTGGGGACTGCATACAATGTGTTCGCGGATTTGGAGCAGCGTGGTTATCTACTGCCCGGCGCTAAACACGGCCGAAGGTTGCTGGAGCCGAATCGCCTCATGGAAGAATGGGTGACCAATTTTCCCACCACACTTCGTGCCAAGCTTCAGCGCTACCGATTCAGTGCTCCCGATCCTTACTGGTGGAAGAAAATGGACGTCACTGATTTTGACGGGGCATGGGGATCGGAGGTCGCCGCAGCAAAGTTGGTCAAACACCTGCACCCGTCAAGTCAAACGATCTATGTCGAAGCAGAGAATATGCGCGCCGCAGTCAGTGCACTGGTGAAGAGTTTCCGCTTGAGGCCCGATCCCTTGGGGGAGATAGAAATCGTCGAAAAATTCTGGTTCTGGGATCTTGAAACTGAACCGGGCATCGCCCCTCCACTGCTAGTGTATTCTGATCTTTTAGCGTTAATGGATCCCAGAGCAAAAGAAACGGCCATCCTCATCAAGGAAAAATTCATTGAGCCCACGTTCCATCAGAACTGACCGTCCTATCGATCCAATCACGGTGGAGATACTGCGCGCAGTCGCAGGTGCCGCCGAGGCGGAACAGATTGCCCACATGCTGGTTGGCGCCACCGCGCGTGATTTACTGCTCACGCATGTATTCGGACTGGCGGTGCAGCGCGCAACGCACGACGTGGACTTCGCTGTGGCAGTCAAGGACTGGGATCAGTTTGAAGCACTGCGCGCCAGACTCGTAGCGCAGGGTACGTTCAACGACGGTGGCGGGGCAAAGCAGCGACTCCATTACCAGGGTGTTGATGGCCTATACGACTACCATCTCGACCTGGTCCCATTTGGCGAGATAGCGCAGGGCACCAGCCAAGTGGCTTGGCCGCCTGACCTGAAGACGGTCATGAACATTGCCGGCTACGACGAGGTACTTGCCGCGGCGGAGTCCGTGGAAGTCGCTCCCGGGTTTGTGCAAAAAGTGGTTTCGATAGCAGGACTGGCGATACTCAAGATCGTCGCTTGGTCAGATCGTGGAAGAGCAAATCCTAAAGACGCACTGGATCTCATTTTTCTCATGGATAGCTATGCCGCCGCTGGAAATCTGGACCGGATCTACAACGACGATCAGCTTATCGCGGCGGGCGGTCATGACCCCGATAATGCCGGTGCCTATTTGCTTGGTCAGGATATTCGGCACTTGGCCAGTGCATCGACACTCGATGTCTTAAAAAAAATAATCGACGACGACTTCGGTAGGCTTACCCTTGAAATGATGAAGCCTATGCGACATATCGAGAATATAGAAGATCGGGTGACATTGCGATTGCAGTTGTTGCAAAGAGCGCTCGCTTAAATCAACTGAATCGGATCGCTGTAGGAACTGTGCTTTTGACTCTGGCAAGCACCAAGAATGTGAACCCGTTTTCCTGAAAATGAAAACGCGTTTTTGCTATGGCACGGGGCCGCCAATACGCCCGCATCGCCGAAACCGGATCAGGCGCAGGCTTGCCTGAAATTTCGTTATCTGTCATGTTAGGACTTTGAACCCTCCAAGCGAATAATGAACAGTAGCGCTCTAGCCATCCTGGTCGTGGAAGACCACCCGACGATCGCCCGTCAGGTGGTGGAGTTTCTGGAGGGCTTGAAGTGGCACACCGATCATGCGGCCACCGGTGCGCTGGCAATCGAGCTGGCCACGCGCGAGCCGTATGACGTGGTGCTGCTGGACCTGAACCTGCCCGATGTCGATGGCCTGGAAGTTTGCCGCGCCATCAAGCAGCGCGCGCCGCGCAATGTGCCGGTGCTGATGCTGACCGCGCGCGATGCCTTTGAGGATAAGGCGCGCGGCTTTAACGAGGGCGCCGATGATTATCTGACCAAGCCGTTCGACCTGCGCGAGCTGGCCTTGCGCTGCGAGGCGCTGGCGCGGCGCGGCCAACTGCACCTCAAGCAGGAGATGCAGCTTGGGCCGCTAACCTTGCTGCAACGGGAGAAGCGCGCGCTGCATCACCACGCGCCGCTGGCGCTGACGCAGATCGGTTTCAAGCTGTTGCTGAAGCTGTGCACCGCCTATCCGCAAGCCGTGTCGCGCTCGGCACTGATGCACGATGTCTGGGGCGCCAATCCGCCCGACAGCGATGCGCTGAAGTCGCACATCTACGCGCTGCGCAAGCAGCTGGAGCAGGCCGGCGCGTCGCAGATGATCGTCACGATTCCCCAACTGGGCTACCGTCTGGTGCTGCCCGATGTTTAGCTCGATCCGGCATGGCCTGTTTGCCGCGCTGGCCGGTTTCACTGTGGTGATCTGCCTGTGCTATACCGGGCTGGCGCTGGTCATTTCATACGTGACGGAAGATATGCTGGTGGACCGTTTGCTGGAACGCGAGGCGTCCGGCTTGGCGGTGTATTTCCGCGAGCACGGTGAGATCAGGCCGCCGGCGAGTGATTTCATCCGTGCGTATCGCAGCGCGGAGACTTTGCCGGCGGTGGTGCGCGAGCAGCTTGCCGCTGGACGCGAGCGGGCGGAAATATCGACCGACACTGGCCAGCACTACCACTTGCGCACGCTGCATCTGCCGGCGCAGAAGGTCTATTTGCTGGCCGATGTGCAGCCGCTGCTGGTGGTATCGAAGCTGTTTCAGGAGGTCGGCGGTTTCCTGACGGCGGTGGCGTTGGGCTTGATCGCGCTGGCCCTGTTGCTGGCCTATTGGTTGGCGCGGCGGCTGGTGTCGCCGTTGCTGCTGTTGGCAGATGAGGTACGCAGTCAGACGCCGGCATTCAGCGTGGCGCAACGACGCGATGAAATCGGCTACCTGGCACAGAAGCTGGAGACCACCATCGGCGAGTTGCAGGCATCGCTGCGCCGCGAGCATGCGTTCACGCGCGATGTCAGCCACGAGCTGCGCACGCCATTGACGGTGATGAACAATACGCTGGCCGCATCACACCCGCTGAACGCGCAGGACCTGGCGCAGCTACAGGCCGGGTTGGCGGAAATCGGCAATACCGTCGATGTGTTGTTTGCGCTGGCGCGCGCCGAGCACATTGCGCCGGAGGCGATTGAGTTGCGCGGCTGTATCGAGGAAAGCCTGCTACGCCTGATGACGGAGGATGTCGCGCTGACGTTTGATTTGCCGGAGCGCTTGCCGGTTCTGGGCAACCGCCATCTGACCACGCTACTGCTTAACAACTGTCTGGGCAATGCCTTGTTCCATGGCGGGCCGGCGTCGCAGCTGGCGCTGTCGTTCGCGGACGGTGTGCTCAGTATCAGCAACACGGTGAATCAGGCGGCCACCACACAAGGCTTCCAGCATGGCCAGAATCTGCTCCAGCGCATCGCCACGGCGATGCGTTGGCAGATCAGCTTCCACGCCGGCCAGGCCGCGTATCGGGTCGACATCGTGCCGCTGCAATAACTTCGGAAATTTCACCACGATTTCACCGGCTGTTTTTTATGCTGCGTGCTCATTCACTTTTTTGAGTATGCATGATGAAAATCCTGATCGGTATCCTGACCCTTGTGTCCCTTGCCATGCCGGCGATGGCGCAGGTGAAATCGCTGGTTTATAAGGAGGAGAAACGACGCTATCTGGTGTATGCACCGGCTGCCTACGCAACGCAGCCGCAGAAGGCCTTTCCGGTGGTGTTCAATTTCCACGGCAGCGGCATGACCATGGCCGAGCAGATGCTGTACACGCAGATGAACCGCGCTGCGGATCGGCATCAGTTCATCGTCGTGTATCCGCTGGGCGTCAAGCAGGATTGGAATGTCGGCTTCGGCATGTCCTATCTTGAGGGCACCGATGACATAGGCTACACCGAGGCGCTGCTGGCGAAGCTGAAGCAGGACTACCGCGTCGATGCGCAGCGCGTTTATGCGACCGGATTGTCGCGCGGTGGCTTCTTCTCGTTGCGGATTGCGGCCGAGTTGCCGCAGCTGTTTGCGGCGGTGGCCTCGGTTGGCGGGCCGATGCCGGAGCCGGTGGTGCAGCATCACACCAAACCAGGCAATGTGGGGGTGTTGCTGATACACGGCACGGCCGATCAGGTGGTGGCGTATGGCGGCAAGGCGGGTGGCTATCTGTCGGCGGAGGATACCTACAGCTATTGGCTGAAGCGGGACGGCACCGTAACCGGCAATGCCAGCCCGCGCGTGATCGACATCGATGCCGGAGACGGCACCAGCGTGACCTGGCAGGAGCAGGGCAATGTGGCGCTGGTGACGGTCAAGGAAGGCGGGCATACGTGGCCGGGCGCCGATCCATTCAACGTCGGCCTGCCGATCGGGAACACCACGCGCGATATCGACGCCAATGAGGTGATCTGGCAGTTCTTCGAAAAGCATCGCCGCTAACAAAAAATCCGGCGCGAAGGCCGGATTTCGTTGGGGCTGATGCGGATTACGACGATTTGATCAGGCCCGAGATGTAGGTCAGCGAAGCGGTGATTTTCGGGCCGAGGATGGCCAGGCCGGCGGTGATCGCGGCGGCGATGGCGGCTGCCATCAGGGCGTATTCGATTGCGGTGATGCCGTCTTCGTTGTTGATGAAGTTTTTGATTGCGTTCATGATGGAATCCTCGTTAAGTTGGTTAGGTTGGGTGCTGCGTCAACTAAAACGGGGTTCAGGTTTTAGGTACTGCTTGTGTTCCGATGTAAGACATTCTACGCACCCCATCCACGCCGCACATCGGACAAACGTCACGATCTGCGGTGACATTTGTCACGGAGACTCATATGGCTGATAACAAGACCAGGCCGACCGCGGCCAGCGTAGACGATTACCTGGCTGCCAAGGGCAGCCCGCAGCAGATCGCCGATTGCCGTGCACTGATACGGCTGTTTGACAAAGTCACCGGCCAGCCGGCGACGATGTGGGGAGCCGGCATCGTCGGCCACGGCGCTTATCACTACGCCTATGAAAGCGGGCGTACCGGCGATGCGCCGCTGCTGGGCTTTGCCATCCGCAGCAAGGAAATCGTGGTTTATCTGATGCCGCAGGAGGAGGGCCATGGCGATCTGCTGGCCAGGCTGGGCAAACACAAGGTCGGCAAATCCTGCCTGTACTTCAAACAGCTGGCAGACCTGGACTTGGCCGTGCTGGAGCAGCTGGCGCAGGCGTCCGTCGCCGAAATCCGGCGGCGCCACGGCTAACCGGAACAAAAAAAATCCGGCGCGAAGGCCGGATTCTTATGAGGCTGATACGGATTACGACGATTTGATCAAACCCGAGATGTAGGTCAGCGAAGCGGTGATTTTCGGGCCGAGGATGGCCAGGCCGGCGGTGATCGCGGCGGCGATGGCGGCGGCCATCAGGGCGTATTCGATAGCGGTGATGCCGTCTTCGTTGGCGATGAAGTTTTTGATTGCGTTCATGATTGAATCCTCGATAAAGTTGATTGGAAAGTAAAAACTGCTTCAACTAAAACGGGGTTCAGGTTTTAGGTACTGCGTTGTTGCTGTGTTGCGATGTAAGTCATTCTACGCATGCCGGCGCCGCTGCACAGCAGACAAACGTCACTTTATGCCGTGACATTTGTCACGCCGGCGGGCTTATTTGCGCAGGCGATCGGTCAGAGGCCACAGCACCAGCGTGGCGGCGATGGCGATGGCGCTGCCCAGCAGGTTGTTCTCCAGCCGCGCCAGGGCGTAGTTGTACTCGATGGCCGGCACGGCGTAGTCGGCCACCAGCACGAAGGATGGCGTCAGGAAGGCGATAAACACGCTGTAGCCGACCGGGCGCAGGGCCATCGTCAGGCCGATCAGTGGGAACACCGCCAGCGCGATCTGCAGCGGCGTCAGCGCCAGCGCGCCGATGCCGACCGCGATGATGGTGCCGATAGCCGTGCCCACCGCGCGCTCCACGCTGCGCGGCAAGGTGCCGGCGGCCGACGGCTGCAAGATTAGCAGCACCGCCATGGTGGCCCAGTAGCCGCACGGCAGCGCAAGTATGTGCACAGTCAGATAAGCCGTTGTGGTGGCGATGCCGAGACGCAGCGCAAAGTGCATGCCGTCGCTGGACAGCGACGCGTGTTCGCGCAACTGGACCAGCGCAGCGCGCACCGTCTGTACGGCAGCCCGCTGCCAGCTGGTGTTGTGATACTCCGGCGCGAACGGGCGGATCTGCCAGATCAGCATGCTCAAGGCGGTGGCAAACAGGCAGCCGAACAGGTACAGGCCCAGATACGCCATGTCGCCCGCCGCCGCCGATGGATGGTCGATCATCACCACGCAGGCGGTGGCGGCCAGGATCGCCACTTGATACGGGCGTTCGCCCCATATCCGCGTCAGGCCGGCCATGGTGACGAAGATCAGGATCGCCAGCGCGCCGGCCGTGGCGCTCAGCGCTGCTGTGTAGGTGACCAGCGCGCCGCCCACGGTGGACAGCAGCGCGAACGACAGCATCGATGCCAGCCGGCTGCGCGCGGTGTCCGGCGCGGTGGCCAGCGAAGTCCAGAAGGCGCCGATGGCGGCCCACGAGAAATCCGGCACATTCAGCGCGCAACCCACCAGCAGCATCACGACGGAGGCCGAGGCGGCGCGCATCCCGTCCAGCAGGTTGACTTTGGCGGCGGTGGTGTTGATGAGGTTCTTGAACATGGCTACAGGTTAAAAGACCGGCCCGCGCAAATCCAATATTTCGTGGTAGTCTCTTCAAGACGAAAAAGATATCGATACACAAGGAGTCATATGGAATTTCGCCAGTTGCGTTACTTCCTGGCGGTGGCCGAGCACCTGCACTTCACGGTCGCGGCCGAGCGGCTGGGCATCGCGCAGCCGCCATTGAGCCAGCAGATCATCAAGCTGGAACGCGAGATCGGCACCAAGCTGTTCATCCGCCATCCGCGCCGGGTCGAGCTCACCGAGGCCGGCGTGATCTTCAAGGAGCGCGCCCAGCGCGTGCTGGAAGACGCCAACGACGCGCTGGAACACGTCAAGATGGCGGCGCGCGGCGAAAGCGGCCACCTGTCGATCGGCTTCGCCGGCTCGACCGTGTTCCATCCGGTGGTGGCGCGGCTGCTGCGTCGCTTCCGGGAAGATTATCCGGGTGTGAAGATCCGCACCGAGGAAAGCAACGCTGCCGCGCTGGTCGGCAAGCTGGCCGACGCCCAGGTCGATTGCGCCATGATCCGCCTGCCGCTCGATTGCGGCGACGCCGTGGTCACCACGCTGGTGCAGGAAAAGATGATCGCGGTGTTGCCGAACGGCCATGCGCTGGGCCGGCGCCGCAGCATCGATCTGAAACAGTTGGCGGCCGACTCATTCATCCTGTACCCGCGCGCCATCGGCCCGGAGCTGTACGACGCCATCATCAGCGCCTGCCGCGCGGCCGGCTTCTCGCCCAAGATCGAGATGGAGTCGCCGCAGATTTCGTCCGGCGTCAACATGGTGGCGGCCGGCTTCGGCGTGGCCATCATCCCGGAATCGATCGGCCAGTTCCGCGCCGAGGGCGTGACTTACCAGGATATCCGCGACAAGGATCTGGGCACGGCCATCGCGTTGATTACGCGGCCGCGCGACAAGTCAGTCACCGTCAACAATTTCCGTGAACTGGTCAGGCAGTTTCACAAGCGCTGATACTGCTGTAGCAGCTTCTCCAGTGTTTGCTTCTGGCGCAGATCGCGGCAGCCGGCTTGCAAGGCGGCGCTGGTGTCCGCAGCCAGATCGCGCTCGGCGTACAGCGCCACCTTGCCGCGCGCCAGAGGATAGCGGACGCTGACGTCGGCGCCGGCGTCCTGCTTGCGCAGCGCGTACTCGATGCTGTTGCCAACGCCCAGAATGGCGTCCAGCCGATTGGCGCGCAGCATGCGCACGCCTTGTTCATAGCTGTCGAAGGCATGGCGGCGGATGCGCGGCTCGGCCTCCAGCTCCGGGCTGTAGGCCGAGTGGCGCAGATAGCCGACCGTCTTGCCATGCAGGTCGCCTAGCTGCTGGAAGCGAAAGCCGGCGCGGCCGAACACCACGATATCCACCGCGCCCAGGTGCTCGATGGCGTCGCTGTCCTTGACGCGGATATCGATTGCCGTCATCAGCTCCGTGCCGCCGCTGTTCAACATGTGCGGTGCGCGGCCATAAGGCACCAGCAGCGGCGTTAGCGGCACGCCGCTGGCTTTCGCCAGCAGCGCGGTCAGGTCGACCAGCGCGCCGGTTGGCCGGCCCTGTGCATCGATGCCGGCCCACGGCATCAGGTTCACTATCGTCAGGCGCAGCGGCGCGCGTTCATTGGCGGCGAAGGACAGCGCCGGCAACGCTCCCAGCACCGCCAGCGCGCGGCGCCGCGTGACTTTGGACATGGAATACTCCTGTTGATTTTATCCGTTCATTATGCGCTCATATTGGCGAAGCTGGGCAGCGGCGCGTCGCTGCTGCCCATGGCTTGCGACAGTGTCAGCATATCGAGTTCCAGCCGCTTGCGCATGGCGCCCAGCATCTGCCTTAAGAAAGAGGACGCCGGCTGGCCGGACGGCTGCACCGTCAGGGAAGTGTAGGTCAGCTGCTCGGAGAACGGCCGGAACACCAGTCCCGCGTGTAGGTAGTCGCAGGCGGTGATCGGATTGACGATGGCGATGCCGACCTTGTTGCGTACCAGCTCGCACTGGCTGATGGTGAACGAGCACTCGACCGCCGTGCGCGGCTCGACGCCGTGGTTGCGGCAGATGCGGTCCAGCCGCAAGCTGACGCTGTCCTCCGGTGGCAGCGCGATCAGCGGATACTTGGCCAGCATGGCAGGCGTGATGCGCTTGTGGCGCACCAGTGCATGGCCTTGCGGCAGCGCCACCACGCCGAAGTAGTGGGCGAACAGCGTCGCCTCGATGCTGCGGGTGGAGACATCGTCCGCCACCACGCCCAGCTCGACCTCGTTGGCGAGGATGCGCTTGCGGACGTCCGGCGAGCCCATAATCTGTAGTGATACCAGCGCGCGCTCGCGTTCTCGCGTCAGGTCTGCCAGCACGCGCGGCAGGAAGCCGACACCCAGCCCGGGGAAACTGGCGACGCGGATGCGGTCGACGCCGAACTGGCGCAGCGCGCGCAGCCGCTGCTCGATCACCTCCATGCCGACGAAGTGCCGCTCCACCTCCGCCTGCAAGGCGCGCGCCTCCGGTGTGGGCTGCAGCTTGCCGCTGGTGCGCTGGAACAGCGCCAGCCCGGCCGACTGCTCCAGCCGGCGCAGCGACTGGCTGACGGCGGGTTGCGTCAGATTCATCAGGCGGGCGGCCTTGGTGGCCGACCCGGTGCTCATCACTACACGAAAGATCTCTATTTCGCGGCTCAGCATGGATTCACCCTATAACAAGAATTTATGGAATGATAAATGATGCAACGCGCACAGCCGTAACTTCTCCCTATACTGGATTGCATCATCAACTTTGGGAGGGGCGGACATGGAACGATTTCAGGCTGGCAGGCGCAAGCTGCTGGGTGCGGCGGCGGGATGGACGGCGTTGACTGCGACGGCGGCCGCTGCGGCGCCACTGGGCGCAGCCTCCGGTGGCGTCGACTGGGAAGCCGTCGCGCAAAGCTACGACGTCGCCGGCGATTTCATCAACCTGGAGAACGCCTACTACGGCATCATGCCGCGCGCGCTGATTGAGGACTACAAGCGTAATATGGATTACCTGAACCGCTACAATTCATATCACCTGCGCCAGCAGTTCGACCGCGCTGGCATGGAGCAGCTGCGCGCGCAGCTGGCGGCGCATGCCGGCGTGGCGCCGGAGGAGCTGGCGATTACACGCGGCGCCACCGAGTCGCTGCAAAACCTGATCTGCAACTACAAGCTGCTGAAGCGCGGCGACAGCGTCATGTATTCCAACCTGGATTACGACGCCATGAAGTACGCGATGAACGATGTGGCGCAGCGCCACGGCGCCGGCGTCACGCAGATCCAGCTGCCGGACCAGCTGACGCGCCAGCGCGCCATCGACGCCTACGAGCAATCGCTGCGCGAGCATCCGCGCACCAAACTGCTGCTGCTGACGCACATCAACCACCGCACCGGCTTTGTGCTGCCGGTGGCGGACATCGTCAAAATCGCCAGGGCGCGCGCCGTCGACGTCATCGCCGACGTGGCGCAGTCGTGGGGGCTGCTGGACTTCAAGCTGCCTGACCTGGGTGCGGACTTCGTCGGCGCCAACCTGCACAAATGGGTGGGCGGGCCGCTGGGCACCGGCTTCCTGTACATCCGCAAGGAGCGGCTGGCCGACATCGGCATCGAGCGCGGCGACGAAGACTTTGCGGCCGACGATATCCGCTCGCGGGTCCATTCCGGCACCGTGAATGTGGCCGCGCTGATGACCATCCCGGCTGCGCTCAGACTGCACGATGAAATCGGCCTGGCCAATCGCGGCCGTCGCCTGCGCGCGCTGCGCGACCACTGGGTGCACCAGCTGCGCGGCGACGACCGGGTGCAGATCATGACCCCGGACGAAGAGGGCAGCTACGGCGCCGTCACCTCGTTCCGCCTGAAAGGCCACACCAGCTTCGAGCAGAACGTGGCGCTGGCGCGGCGGCTGCTGGAGCAGCACCGCATCTTCACCGTCGCCCGTCCCGGCCCGGCGGGCGGCGCCTGTATCCGCGTCACCCCCGGCCTGTTCACGCGCACTGCGGATCTCGACAAACTGGTCGCCGCCATTCGCAGCCTTGCCTGAGGACTGTTGGAAATTTGACGCGTGGCAGTATCAATAATCGGCCAGCCGGGCCTGGTCGACTTCCACCAGCTGGTCCAGGCGCAGGGTTTCGCCGGTGCTGAGGGTCAGGTAGTCGGCGCCGTCCTTGGCGAAAACGTCGGTGATGACGGCCACGCGCGTTTGCAGCTGGCCGTCGGCGTCGCGGAACTGTACCGGCGTCGGCTGGCGTCTGGTGGCGTGCACTTCCAGCAGGTCGTGGAAGTCGCAGCTGATCGGTTGGTAGTCTGGATTGGCCATGATGAGTGCGCGGTGATTTTTCTGGATGAGGTAAATTGTATTTATAACATCACCCAAGGAAATTGCCTATGAAACGTCACGCCACCGTTGCGGCCATGTTGCTGGCCGCGCTGCTCAGCGCCTGTCACAAGAAGGAAAAAACCGAAGAAGCCGCGCCCGCTGTGACGCCAACGCCGGCCGCAGCTCCGGCGCCTGCTGCCCCGGCAGCTGCGGCCACCACCACGCCGCCAGCCGAGCAAACCGCCGAGCAGCGCGAGCAGGCCCGCAAGAAGGAGCAGCTGGAATATGGCGTGATGGAAGACAAATACATCAACGACCCGCGCGCGCAGTGGGCCACGCAAGCCAGGGCCAGCTCCGTGTTCGGCGGCGCCGACAAGCGCAAGCCCGGCGACTCCAACACGCCGGAACGCGCCACCGGCCCGGCCGACGACAACTCGTGGACCAACAATAATATCGACCGGGGCTTCGATTGGCTGGAACTGGATTACGCGACGCCGGTCAACGCCACCGAAGTACGGGTGGTCATCGGCAGCGGGCAGGGCGTTGAGGCGATCAACAAGGTGGAACTACAGGATATCGACGGCAAGTGGTCCACCGTGTGGGAAGGCGTGAACGACGTCAAGCGCGACCGCCGCGGCAACCGCACCTGGTTCGTCCGCAGCTTCGACAAAACCGCCAGCAAAATCAAGGGCGTCAAACTCACCTATGCCAACAACTTGCAGCACGACTATAAAGTGGTTGATGCAGTGCAACTAGTCGGCGACAAGTAAGCGCGCTATGATCGCGGCATGAACAAGAAATTGCTTGCGCTGGCCGCTGTCGTCATCATCATCTTCGGCGTCGTCAATCTGGCCGGGCGCGCCGGCCACGCCGGAGCGCCGCGCGCGCCGTTCGAAGCGCTGCTCAGCCCGGCCAGCTGCAGCCAGCCGCAATGGCCGGCCGAAGCGGTCCGCTACGAAATCACCGGCACCACCATGCTGCACTTTGAAATCGGCCAGGACGGCAAGGTGCGGCGACCAGCCGTGACGCAGAGCAGCGGCTGGCAAATCCTCGACCACGCCGCCATCGCAGGCATCGCCAGTTGCGTGTTCAAGCCGGGACTGGCAGCCGCCCGCGACGGCGCCACCTTCCCGCTGCAATATGTGTGGAAATTCAGCGATGCGCCGGCGGTGCGGCCATTGCTGGTGAAAAACAGCTGCCAAGCCTCGGCGCGCTTTGCGACTTTCCGCGAAGCCGACCAGCGGCCGAGCGACGCCGGCGGCATTCTGCTGCGCTTCTTGCTGAACGCCGACGGCGCGCCGGTGCGGGTGGTGGCGGAAGCGAACGGTCAGCCGCAGACCGTGGTCGCGCAAGCCATCGAATACCTGCAAAGTTGCCGCTTCGCCTACGACGGCCAGCAAGCCGGCGAACGCACCGATACAGCCTTTGGCCGGGTGTTGCTGAAATAATCGGCAGCCGCTGGCCTGGCGTCAGGCGGCGTTCAGGGCGGCGGCGCCCAGTTGCGCGCGCTTCGCCAGCGCACTGCGCACGGCGGCCAGGATGCGTTCCAGGTTGGCCGGCTTGATCACATGCTCGTCAAAGCCGGTGTCGACCACGCGCTGGCGGGTCAGCACGTCGCCCCAGGCGGTGAAGGCGATCAGCGCCACATCGTCGTAGTCTGGCACGGCGCGCAGCGCGGCCGCCACCTGGTAGCCGTCCATGCCGGGCATGCCGAGGTCGAGCAAGACGGCGTGCGGCTGGAACGTGCGTACCGCTTCCAGACCAGGCAGGCCGGCATACGCCACCGCAGTGCGATAACCATGCAGTTCCAGTAGCTCCGCCGAGATATCGGCCGCTTCACTGTTGTCGTCTACGACTAAAATACGTTGGGTTGAATTGGTCTGGTCCATGATGTCAGAACGAAAAGTGCGTTACGTTCGGCTGGGTCCAGGCCGGAGAATTGATAGCGCGACAAACTAGAGGGCACGCATGGGCGGGAGCTGATTGGCTTTCCTGTCGTCAATTATAGTGGCAATTTAGTTTTTTGCTTGAAGAAATATGTATTTGTCTCCAAATTGAGCAAGAACATTTATGGAAAGGAACCGATTATGACAACTCAAACCGAGAAGGCCGTGCTGGCCGGAGGTTGCTTCTGGGGCATGCAAGACCTGATCCGCAAGCAGCCGGGCGTGGTCAGCACGCGCGTCGGCTACAGCGGCGGTGACGTGCCGAACGCCACGTATCGCAATCACGGCAGCCATGCCGAAGCGATCGAGATCGTCTTCGATCCGGCTGTCACCAGCTACCGCAAGATGCTGGAATTTTTCTTCCAGATTCATGATCCGAGCACCCGCAATCGCCAGGGCAACGACATCGGCACCAGTTATCGTTCTGCTATTTTCTACGTCGACGACGCGCAGAAGGCGGTGGCCGAGGACACCATCGCCGACGTCAATGCATCGGGCCTGTGGCCGGGCAAAGTGGCCACCGAACTGGCGCCGGAAGGTCCGTTCTGGGAGGCTGAACCGGAGCACCAGGACTATCTGGAACGCATTCCGAACGGCTACACCTGCCATTACATCCGTCCGGATTGGGTTTTGCCCAAGCGTTAACCTCCTTTTGAATCAATAACTTGCGTTCCGGAAGCTAAACGGAAGGAAACTTTTCAGCGGCAAACCTACAGTGAAGGCCTGTTTCACCTCTTCACTTTAGGAATTGCCATGAGCCAGTTATTTGCCGCCGTTTATGAAATCCGCAGCGCCTCCCTGGGCCGTCCAACCTTGCGTTTGAACCTGGTCGTGAACCGGGTCAACGGCAGCGTGGTCGGCACCGCCATGGTGGAAACCGTCACCGGTGATATCCACGAAATGTCGGTGCGCGGTCATCATCTGGAAATCGACAGCGTGGAGTCGTTGCAGGCCATCGTGCTGGCCGGTACGCCGCCGATTTTTGCCACGCTGGACGAACAGCCGAGCTCTTTCCAGTCGTTGATGGTATTGCCTTCGGCCAATAAAGAGGGGCAGGCTTATTTCAAGATGAGCGTCGGCAAAGTCTATCCGCGCGTGATCGATGTGCGCGACGGCGTCGCACGCGCCGTGCTGCCGGAAGTAGCTTACTAATTAAATGTCACTCGTACCGTGACTGGTACGGGTCTCCCCGCCGGAATGCTCCGTTCGGAGCATTCCATGATCTCTCCGCAATATTGATGTGCCGACTATGCTTTGGCGGTTGGTGGGCACTCACATTCCATTACTCCTTCTCCAACACAGTTTCTGAAAAAACTGTTCCTTGACGCAACTGGTATTAGTGTGGTTGAAATTTATAAAACCACTTGACTACCAATTGGATTTCTTGGATTCTAAAAAAACAATAACAAGCGTAGTTCACACCCACCAAGGAGAGACGATGAAACGTGCAGTCAAGGAGAATGCGGCCGTCATGGGCCTGATCGCCGGCATGCTGGCGGCTTGCGGAGGAGGCGGCGCGGATAACGCCGATTCATCCAAAATGAAGTTGTTGGCCGCAGTGGAGCGCGGCGCCGAAGCGACGGCGGCGGCTGCGGATTGCCCGGCGTGGTCGTCCGGCGCAATCTACACCGTCGGCATGTGCGTGACCTACAACGGCAAAATCTACACGGCAAAATGGTGGACCCAGAATAACGTGCCCGGCACCGAGGAATGGGGACCATGGGCGCTGAGCACCACTACGCCGACCCCGACCCCGACCCCGACCCCGACCCCGACGCCAACGCCGACGCCGACGCCGACGCCGACGCCGACGCCGACCGGCGGGCGCGAAATCGGCTCGTACTTCGCCCAGTGGGGCGTCTACGGTCGCAACTACGAAGTGGCGGACATCCACACCACCAAGACCCCAGTCAACGGCGTGCAAACCAGCGTCGCCGACCAGCTCACCTTCATCAATTATGCTTTTGGTAACGTCTACGCCAAGAACGGCGGCTACGAATGCGACATGGTCACGCGCGCCGAAGTCGGCAATGAGAACCCGACTTCGGCGGCAGCCGGCACCGGCGGCGATGCCTACGCTGACTACCAGCGCTCGCCCGGCCGCACCGTCAACGGCCAGGCCGTGCCATGGGACGCCCCGCTCAGCGGCAATTTCCTGCAATTCAAGCTGCTGAAGGCCGCGCATCCCAACCTCAAAGTCTTCATCTCGCTGGGCGGCTGGAGCTGGTCAAAGAACTTCTCCGCCGCCGCCAAGACCGACGCCCTACGCAAACAACTGGCCAAATCCTGCGTCAAACTGTTCATCGCCGGCGACCTGCCGGTGCAGGACGGCCGCGGCGGCCCAGGCTCGGGCAAGGGCGTGTTCGACGGCATCGACATCGACTGGGAATACCCTGGCGGTGGCGGCCAGCCGTACAACACGGTGGACGCGGTCAACGACAAGCATAACTTCACGCTGTTGATGCAGGAGTTCCGCGCGCAGCTGAACGCGCAGGGCGCCACCGACGGCAAGCGCTATCTGCTGACTGCCGCCGTCGGCGCCGGCGCCGACAAGATCGCCCAGACCGAGCCAGGCCAGTACGGCCAGTACATGGACTGGATCAACCTGATGACCTATGACTTCCACGGCGGCTGGGAGAGCACCACCAACTTCCACTCGCCGCTGTACCGCGATCCGGCCGATCCATCCACCGGCAACTTGGCCACCTATAACAGCCACGACGCCATCACGGCGCTGGTGGCAGCCGGACTGCCGAAGAACAAGATCCTGCTCGGCGTGCCGTTCTACGGACGCGGATGGAAGGGCGTGACAGCAGGACCGAACGGCAACGGCTTGTATCAGAGCGTCACCGGCCCGGCCGCCGGCGCCTACGAGGCGGGCATCGACGACTACAAGGTGCTGGCGAATAAAACCGGCCAGCGCTGGTATCACCCCGTGACCAAACAGCTGTTCCTGTACACTGGCACGGGAGAATGGTGGAGCTACGACGACCCGACCGTGATCGCGACCAAGATGCAATATGTGCGCGACCAGGGCCTGCGCGGCGCCTTCTCGTGGGAGCTCGATGG
The DNA here is from genome assembly GCA_963515135.1 of uncultured Duganella sp. Taxonomy (GTDB): domain Bacteria; phylum Pseudomonadota; class Gammaproteobacteria; order Burkholderiales; family Burkholderiaceae_D; genus Rugamonas. The sequence goes on from CAUPXZ010000014.1 coordinate 54,789, forward strand.
CGATGCCAACGGCGCTTTGACCAGCGAAGTGTGGAAAGGACGATAAACGATGAACCGCCATGATGCCGTGCCAGCCATCGAGGTCAATGACTCATGGCGAGGATGGATCGCCGAGAACCTGATCCTCGGCGGCCATCCGGAACACCTGGTAGGCATCATGGTTCAATCGGGCATCGTCGAATCATCGGCGCGCGTGGAGATGGATGCGGCGCTGCGCAGTCCCTACCTGCGCGGCGTATCGCGTCTGCACAACCGGCTGGCCAAGCGCGACTGGGTGCTGGGCATCCAGTCGCGCCTGAACCGGCTGGCGCCGATCGAAGTACCGCGCCGCGCGCGCTTGTCCGGCGACGACTTCCTGCACCAGCACTATCGCCGCAATCAGCCGGTCATCATCACCGGCATGCTGGAAGATTGCGCGGCGTGCAGCAAGTGGACGTTTGATTATTTGGCCGCGCAGTTGGGCGACCGGGACGTGGAAGTGCAGTTCGGCCGCGATGCCGATGCGGACTATGAATTGAACAGCGTCTCGCATCGCCGCCGCATGCCGTTCGCCGAATACGTGGAGCTGGTGCGCAACGCCGGCGTCACCAACGATTTCTACATGACCGCCAATAACGACGCCCACAACAAGCAGGCCTTGTGCGAGTTGATGGAGGACTTGCCGCCGCTGTCCGACTATCTGGCGGAACGCGGCGGGTTTTTCTGGTTTGGCCCGGCCGGGACGATCACGCCGTTCCACCATGACCTGACCAATAATTTCATGATCCAGATAGCAGGGCGCAAGCGGGTGCGGCTCATCGCGCCTTGCGACACGCCCAAGGTGTACAACCAGCGTCACTGTTTTTCGTCGGTCGATGGCCGCAACATCGATCTGCAGCGCTTCCCGATGATGGCAGACGTGCCGGTCATCGACTGCGTGCTGGAACCGGGCGAGATCCTGTTCCTGCCGGTGGGCTGGTGGCATTTTGTCGAGGCGCTTGATGTGACCATCACGATCTCGACCACCCACTTCAAGTGGGACAACGACTTCTATACCCATTACCCGAAGAATCAAGACTTCTAACAGGGGAGACAACATGAAGCAGAACGTTTTGATGCTGACGCTAGTCGGCAGCACTCTGGCCGCCTGTGGTGGCGGCACAAGCACCGACACACCGTCGAGCAAAACCATGGCGTTGAGCGTGGCGGCGGCGGACGATTGCGCCGCATGGTCGGCCAGCGCGGTCTACACCGCCGGCATGTGCGCGAGCTATAACGGCGCTACTTACAAGGCCAAATGGTGGACCCAGAATAATGTGCCTGGCGCCGAGCAGTGGGGGCCTTGGGAGTTGCAGGCGACGACGACGACGCCGACACCGACACCGACACCAACGCCGACACCAACGCCAACGCCAACGCCGACACCGACACCAACGCCAACGCCGACGCCGACGCCGACGCCGGTCGCCTGCCGCCCGGACGGCCTGACCACGCCGGTGCCGAACGTGAACTACTGCGGTGTCTATGACGCCAACGGCCGCGAGAAACTCGCGAATGGCCTGAACCGCCGCATCGTCGGCTACTTCACCAGCTGGCGAACCGGTGCCAACGGCGCACCGTCTTACCTGGTCCACAACATCCCGTGGGACAAAGTCACGCACATCAACTACGCCTTCGCGGCGGTCGGCGCGGACAACAAAGTCTTGCTGGGCAGCGGCGCCAGCAACCCGGACACCGGCCTGACCTGGCCCACAGTCCCCGCCGCCGCCATGGATCCGAGCTTGCCGTACAAGGGCCACTTCAACCTGCTGGCGCAATACAAGAAGCGCCACCCCGGCGTGAAGATCATGCTGTCGGTCGGCGGTTGGGCGGGCAGCGGCGGCTTCTACGCGGCTACCACCAACACCGACGGCACCGTCAACACCGCCGGCATCAACACGCTGGCAGACTCCATGGTTGCGGTGCTGCGGCAGTACACCTTCTTCGACGGCATCGACATCGACTACGAGCACCCAACCACCAACAACGAAGCCGGCAACCCGCTGGACTTTGCGCAGTCCAAGCCACGACTGGCGGGACTGATGAAAGGCTACAACGCGCTGTTGAAAACCGCGCGCGAAAAGCTGGACAACGCCGCCGTCGCCGACAACAAGTACTACATGCTGACCATCGCCGGCTCGGCCTCCGCGTGGATCTTGCGCGGCGAGGAAAACCTGTCGGGCCTCAAGTACCTCGACTACGCCAGCCTGATGTCCTACGACCTGCACGGCGGCTGGAACCAGTACGTCGGCCCCAACGCCGCGCTGTTCGACGACGGCAACGACGCCGAACTCAAAGCCGGCAACGCCTACAGCTACGGCGGCATCGGCTACCTGAATACCGACTGGGCTTACCGCTACTACCGCGGTGCCTTGCAGGCGGGACGGATCAACATCGGCGTGCCATACTACACGCGCGGCTGGAAGGACGTCACCGGCGGCACCAATGGCTTGTGGGGCACTTCGCCGGTGGTCAACAACACCGTCACCTGCGCCGGCGTGAAAACCTGCGGCAGCGGCGCGGTAGGCATCGACAACGTCTGGCATGATCTTGACGCCAGCGGCCAGCCGGTGCCCGGCGGCGGCAACCCGCTGTGGCATGCGCTCAACTTGCAGAACGCCATCGTGCCGGATTATCTCGACGCCTACGGCGTCACCGAGAAAGCCATCACCGGCGCCTACACGCCGAACTACAGCGCCACCATGGCCGCGCCGTGGCTGTGGAACGCCACCCGCAAAGTGTTCCTGTCCACCGAGACCGCGCAGTCGATCGCGGCCAAGACGCAGTACGTGATCGACAACGGCATTGGCGGCATCATGATCTGGGAGCTGGCCGGCGACTACGCCTGGGACGCCGGCAAGAACGCCGGCAAGGGCGAGTACTTCATCGGCTACACGCTGACCACCAACATCTATAATGCCTTCAAGACCGCCAGCGCGTATGGCGCCAAGCGGGCGGAGTCCGAGATTCCGGCCAGCGCCGCCAAGGTCGGCTTCTCGCTGGGCGGCTGGAAGCTGGGGGACAGCAACTACCCGATCAACCCGGTCATGACCATCACCAACAACAGCTCGGTGACCATACCGGGCGGCTCGGTGGTGGAATTCGACTATCCGGTATCGGCGCCGGCCAATATGAGCGATCAGTCGGGCTACGGGCTGACGGTGACCAAGGCCGGCTACACGGGGCCGAACAATATCGGCGGCTTCAAGGCCAACTTCAACCACGCCAGGTTCACCATCCCGGCGTGGCAGTCGCTGGCGCCGGGCGCTTCGGTGTCGCTGACGCTGAACTACACGCTGCCGATCAGCGGGCCTTCGGCCTACGTCATCACGGTGAACGGCGTGCGTTATGCGCTGAGTGAAGAGTATCCCGACCTGCCGGTCGTGCTGAAATAAGCGGGGCGGCGCTGCAGTAGGGGTAGAATCGACTGGCCGACATTTCTCAGGAGGCCAGTCATGCCCATGCACTACCTGCGCAGCTACGCCAGCCCGCACCGCAACGACATCAGCAACCGCCGCCTTGGCCGCTCGCTGGCCTTCGTGGCCGGCGCGGTCAACGCCGGCGGTTTTTTCGCGGTCGGCGAATACACCTCGCACATGTCCGGCGTGGTGTCGGCGCTGGCGGACAATCTGGTGCTGGGCAAATTCACGCTGCTGCTGGCCGGCGTGGGCTCGCTGGCCGCCTTCTTCTTCGGCGCCGCCACCTCGGCCATCCTGATCAACTGGGGCCGGCGGCGCGCGGCGCACAGCCGCTATGCGCTGCCGCTGATGCTGGAGGCGGCGCTGCTGCTGGTGTTCGGTCTGCTGGGCGCGCGGCTGGCGGCGCACGGCCACATCGCCGCCACGGTGGCGCTGCTGTGCTTTGTCATGGGGCTGCAGAACGCCATCGTCAGCAAGGCCTCGCGCTCGGAAATCCGCACCACCCACGTCACCGGGCTGGTGACCGACATCGGCATCGAGCTGGGCAAGCTGTTTTACTGGAACCGCGACCACGCCGCCGATGGCCGCGTCACCGCCGACCGGCGCCGCCTGTCGCTGCTGAGTTCCCTGCTGGCGATGTTCCTGGCCGGCGGCCTGGCGGGCGCCTTCGGCTTCCAGTACCTCGGCTTCAGCGCCACCGTGCCGCTGGCCTGCGCGCTGCTGTTGCTGGCCGCCGTACCGCTGCTGGACGATGTACGGGGCACCGGCTAGTCGTCTATACTTGTACCATGACCGACATCCGCACCACCCCCGTAGACAACCACCAGAAGCGTGCCGGCATCGAACGCCGCGAGCGCACCCGCGCGCTGCTGATCCGCAGCGCCATCGACGTCTTTGCCCGCCTCGGGCCGGACGCGCCGGTGGTCGACGATTTCATCGCCGCCGCCGGCGTCGCCCGCGGCACTTTCTACAACTATTTCAAGACCGCACACGAGCTGCTGGCCGCCGTCACCGAAGAGCTGAACGAAGAGGTGCTGGGCATGGTGGACCCGCAGGTGCTGCGCTACGACGACCCGGCCGTGCGCTTCTGCGTCGGCACCCGGCTGTATGTGCACTTCGCGCTGCGCTACCCGGTCTGGGGCGCCTTCCTCACCCGCATCGGCCCGGCCCACGCGGTGCGGGGCCGGCGCATGGACCGCTATCTGGTGCGCGACCTGGAGCTGGGCCTGTCCAGCGGCCGCTTCCGCGCCGGCAGCGCGCTGGTGGTGCGCGACATGATCCTCGGCTCGCTGTTCTTCGGCATCGAGACCCTGCTGACCGAGGGCGGTGGCCAGCAGCACATCGAGGACATGTTGTACACCGTGTTGCACGGCATCGGCCTGCCGGCGGACGAGGCGCGCGGCATCGCCTACATGCCGCTGCCGGAGCTCGGCCCGGTGGCGTCGCCGGTGTTCGCCACGCTGAAAACCGTTCAGGACAATTAGGCATTCCGTGCGGCGGCCGACGCTAGAACTTGGTATGATGCAGGCCTGATAACTTCGGATTTTTCCGCCCGCGCCATGCCTCAGGACAGCACCGCCATCGATATCGCCAGCTGCGATCGGGAACCGATCCGCACGCCGGGCGCGGTGCAGCCGCACGGCTTTCTGCTGGCGCTGGCGCCCGGCGCCGCGCTGGAGGTGCGGCAAACCAGCGACAACCTGGCGCAATTCACCGGCATCGCACCGCAACTGGCGCTCGGCCGGCCGCTGGCGGACGTCATCGGCGAGTCCGGTGCTGCGACGCTGGCGCCGCACCTCGCACCCGACCAGCTGCGCGAGCGGCCGGTCTACCTGGCCACCATCAGCCACGGCGGCGAACCGTTCGACGTGCTGGCGCACGCCTGGGACGGGCTGGTGATCCTCGAATTCGAACCGGCGCGCGGCAGCTATGGCGGCCATCTGCAGCACCTGTACCCGCTGGTCGGCGACTTCCTCGCCAAAATCAACGATGCCGACAGCCTGCAAGCACTGTGCGCGCTGGCGGCCGGCGAAATCCGCGCGCTGACCGGCTTTGGCCGGGTGATGGTGTATAGCTTCGACGATGAAGGCCACGGCAATGTGCTGGCCGAATCGCTGGCCGACGGCTACGACAGCTACGTCGGCCAGCGCTTCCCGGCCAGCGACATCCCACGCCAGGCGCGCGAGCTGTACGTGGCCAACCGCGTGCGCATCATCCAGGACGCCAACTACACGCCGTCGCGGCTGGTGCCGGCGGAAAATCCGCTGACCGGCAAGATCAACGACCTGTCGTTCTGCGCGTTGCGCAGCGTCTCGCCGGTGCACCTGCAATACATGCGCAACATGGGCACGCTGGCGTCGATGTCGGTGTCGCTGGTGGTCAAGGGCAAGCTGTGGGGGCTGATCTCCTGCCACCACGCCGCGCCGCGCGCGCTCAGCTTCCACCAGCGCACCGTCTGCGAGCAGCTGGGCCAGATCCTGGCGCTGCACATCAAGAACCGCAGCGACGCCGACGAGCTGCAATTCCGGCTGGAGGTGCGGCGTTCGATGGTGCGCATCCTCGGCGGCCTGACGCAGGGCGCCGATTTCATCGAAAACCTGCGCAGCGTGCTGCCCGAACTGCTGCACTTCGCCCGCGCCGGTGGCGTCGCCATCGTCATCGACGAGCGCCTGATCGCCTTCGGCGACACCCCGTCCGAGGACCAGATCCGCGCGCTGGCCGACTGGCTGGGCGCCCATGTGCACCAGGAGGTGTTCCACAGCGCCCACCTGTCGGCGCAGTACGCGCCGGCGGCGGACTTCATCGACAGCGCCAGCGGCCTGCTGGCAATGCAGATCTCGCGCATCCACCAGCACTACCTGCTGTGGTTCCGTCCCGAACACGTGTACCACATCGACTGGGCCGGCCGTCCGGACGGCAAGGACGTGGTGGCCGGCCAGCTGACGCCGCGCACCAGCTTCCAGCAGTGGCGCCAGACCATCCACGGCACCAGCGTGCCGTGGCGCGACGGCGAACTGGAACTGGCGGTGGAATTCCGCACCGCACTGGTCGGCATCGCGCTGGAGCGCGCCGAGCAGATGGCCGACCTGGCCGAGGAACTGGGACGCGCCAACAAGGAGCTGGAGGCGTTCTCGTACTCGGTGTCGCACGACCTGCGCGCGCCGCTGCGCCACATCGTCGGCTTCTCCGATCTGCTGATGGAAACCGCCGGCAACGACAACCCGGAGCGGCGCCTGCGCTTCCTGGCCAACATCAAGGATGCGGCGCGCTTGGCCGGCAAGCTGGTTGATGATTTATTGAGTTTCTCGCAGATGGGCCGCGCCGCGCTGCGGCCGATCCGCGTGCGCATGGGCGACCTGGTGCAGGGCTGCATCGACAAGCTGGCGCCGGACCTGCCGCCGCACCGCGTCGAGTGGGACGTCGGGCCGCTGCCGGAGGTCAGCGCCGACCCGGCCTTCCTGCAACTGGCGCTGTATAATCTGCTGTCGAACGCGGTCAAGTTCACTGCCAACAGCAACCCGGCGGTGATACGCATCAGCAGCGAACAGCTGCCGGGCGAGACGGTGTTCCACGTGGCCGACAATGGCGTCGGCTTCAACATGGAATACGCCCACAAGCTGTTCGGCGTATTCCAGCGCCTGCACCGCATGGAAGATTTCCAGGGCACCGGCATCGGGCTGGCCAATGTGCGCCGCATCGTCGAGCGCCATGGCGGCCGGGTCTGGGCCAATTCCGTGCCGGGACAAGGCGCGACGTTTTCGTTCGCACTGCCCAATACTGATTGAGAAAGACTATGCTAAAGCCTATCCTTCTGGTGGAAGATAACCCGAATGATCTGGAACTGACCCTGATTGCGCTGGAGCGCAGCCAGCTGGCCAACGAAGTGATCATCGTGCGCGACGGCGCCGAGGCGCTGGACTACCTGCACGCGCGCGGCGCCTATGCCACGCGCGAACAGGGCAATCCGGCGGTGGTGCTGCTGGACCTGAAGCTGCCGAAAGTCGACGGCCTGGAAGTGCTGGCCGAGATCCGCGGATCCGCCACGCTGAAAAGCATGCCGGTGGTGATGCTGACTTCCTCGCGCGAGGAACAGGACCTGGTGCGCAGCTATGAGCTGGGGGTCAACGCCTATGTGGTCAAGCCGGTCGACTTTTCCGAGTTCGTGCGCGCCATCGCCGACCTGGGCATCTTCTGGGCGGTGCTCAACGAGCCGCCGCCAGGTTCGCACCGTTACATCAAACCGCAGTAAGCGACGCGCCGAGCAGGTGGCGGATGCGCGCGCTCAGCACCTCGGCGGTGTAGGGCTTGTGCAGCAGGTGCACGCCCGGCGGCAGCTTGCCGTCGTGCGCCAGCACGCCTTCCGCGTAGCCGGAAGTGAACAGCACCTGCGCCTGCGGCAGCTTGCGCTGCACCAGCTGGCTCAGTTCCAGGCTGCTGACATTGCCCGGCATGATGACGTCGGTGAACAGCAGGTCGATGCGGGCGCCAGCCTCGATCAGGCGCGCCGCCTGTTCGGCATCGGCGCTGCTTAATACCTCGTAGCCCAGCGCGGCCAGCAGGTCGACGGTGGAGGCGCGCACGTCGTCCTCGTCTTCCACCACCAGGATGGTTTCCTTGCCGCCGCTCAAAGGCTGCAACGGTGCCGGCGGCAACGCCGCCGGCGCGTCCTTGCTGCGGCGCAGGCAGATCTGCACGCAGGTGCCGGCGCCGACCGTGCTGTGCAGCGCGATCTCGCCGCCGGACTGCTTGACGAAGCCATACGCCATGCTCAGTCCCAGGCCGGTACCCTGGCCGGTCGGCTTGGTGGTGAAGAACGGTTCGAAGGCGCGCAGGCGCACCTCTTCCGGCATACCGGCGCCGGTGTCGGCGATATCGATCAGCACGTAGTCGGCGCTGCTGTCGCCATGATTGTCCGGCAGCGGCGAGCCGGCCGGCAGGTTGCGCGCGCGGATGGTCAGCGTGCCTTCGCCGTTCATCGCGTCGCGCGCGTTGATCGCCAGGTTGAGGATGGCGTTATTCAGCTGGCCGATATCGACCTCGGTATTCCACAGCTGCGGCGCGATGTCGGTGATCACCAGCGCGCGCGGGCCGAGCACGCGGCGCAGCATGTCTTCCATGTCGGTCAGCACCGGTTCCAGCGCCACCACCGCGTTTTGCAGCGGCTGGCGGCGCGCGAACGCCAGCAGGTGCTGCGCCAGCCGCGCGCCGCGTTCGACGCCGGCCAGCGCGCTGTCGATGCGCGCCATTCCCTGCGGGTTGATCGCGCCGATCATTTTCACCAGTTGCAGGTTGCCGCCGATGATTTGCAATACGTTGTTGAAGTCGTGCGCCACGCCGCCGGTCAGCTGGCCGATGGCTTCCATTTTCTGCGACTGGTGCAGCGCGGCCTGGCTGGCGCGCAGTTCCTCCTCGCGCTGGCGCAGTTCGAGGAAGGCGGCGTCGCGCTCGCGGCGCGCCTGGTAGGCGGCGCTGTGATAGCGGATGCGCGCTTCCAGCTCGCGCGCGTCCGGCCATTTCACCAGATAGTCGTTGGCACCCAGCGCGAAGGCGCGCGCCTTGATGTCGGCGTCGTCCTCGGATGACAGCAGGATGATCGGCACATGTTCGGTGTCCGGCGCGGCGCGCAGCATGCGGATCACGTCGAAGCCGTCGGCGCCGGGCATGCGCAGGTCGACCAGCACCACCGTCGCTTCGGTCTCGCGGCACAGCGCGACCGCATGCTCGGCGTGCTTGTCGTAGCGCAGGCGGATGCCTTGCTGGCGCGACAGATGGAAGCCGATCAGGTCTTCGGCCAGGGTTTCATCGTCGATCAGCAGGACGGAGCAGGGTGGGGCGATATTATCGTTCATGGGTGTGCGATTGTGATTAGGGAAATTTTACCTGAGCATGACGATGGGCGACGGTGCAGTTGCGTACCGTGCGCATGATGCGCCTGTGTACAATCGTTAAATCATGTTGAACCAGGGGAATAATTTGGATGTATTGACTGCTTTGCGGGCCGCCACTGCGGCGCGCCACAGCGAACTGGATACCCGCACGCCGCTGGCGGCCGAGGCGCCGGACCTGCGCGCCTACCGCGATCATCTACGTCTGCTGGATGCGTGGCTGGCGCCGCTGCAGCCGGCGCTGGCGGACGCGCAGCCCGGCTTGCCGCCGCGTGATTACCTGTCACTGATCCGCGCCGACCTGGCGCATCCGGCGCTGGCCGGCCTGCCGGCCGCGCCGGCGCTGCAGCCGATGCCGCTGCCGCTGCCGCAGCTCGACGATGAAGCCTACCGCTGGGGCGTGGCGTATGTGGTGGAGGGTTCCCAGCTGGGCGGCGCGGTGCTGTACAAGCGGCTGGCGGAGCGCCTGGCGCCGCATCCGCTGGCCTATCTGCGCGGCGCCGGCTCGCCCGGTCCGCGCTGGCAGCAATTCCTGGCCGCGCTGCGCGCCGCCGTGGTGAGCGAGCACCAGATTGAGCAAGCCTGCCGGGGCGCCCGACAGGCTTTCGACAGCCTGATCGGCCTGGTCGACGATCTTAGTAGCTCGTCAGCGCCAGCGGCTGGCCGGCCTTGAAGGTGAAGATCGTCACCGGCGACTGCTTCATGTCGCCCTTGGCGTCGAACGCGTAGGTGCCGGCCACGCCCTGATACGCGCCGGCGCTGATCACTTGCTGCACTTTTGCTGCATCGATCGAATTAGCCTTCTGCATCGCCTGCGCGTACATCATGGTGGCGTCGTAGTAGGCGGCCGCGTAGACGTCGGCGTCCTGCTTGAAGCGGGCCTTGAACTTGGCCTTGAAGGCCGGGCCGGCAGTGGCTTTCTCCAGAATCGCGCCGCCCTGCGAGCACAGCACGTTGTCGCCGACAGCGTCGCCGCCCAGCTTGCCCATTTCGGCGGTGCAGATGGTGTCGCCGCCCAGCAGCTTGGCGTTGATGCCCAGCTGTTTCATCTGGCGCGCCATCGGGGCGCCTTGCGGCGCGTAGCCGCCGAAGAAGATCGCTTCCACCTTCTTGGTTTTCAGCTTGGTCAGGATAGAGGTGAAGTCGAACGCCTTGTCGTTGGTGAACTCGTGGCCGACCACGTTCATGCCGGCGGCCTTGGCGGACTTTTTGAACTCTTCCGCCACACCCTGGCCGAAGGCGGTGCGGTCGTCGATCACGGCGACAGTCTTGAATTTCAGTTCCTTGGCGGCGTACAGCGCCATTTTCGAACCCAGCTGGGTGTCGCTGGCGTTGACGCGGTACAGGCCCTGGTAGCCTTGCTGGGTCAGTTTGGGATTGGTGGCTACAGTGGCGATCAGCGCGCCGGCGTCGTTGTAGGCGCGCGAAGCCGGGATGGCGACGCCCGAGTTGTACGGGCCGACCACGAAGCGCACTCCTTTGTCGATCAGTTTCTGGGCGGCGGCCATGCCGGCTTTCGGGTCGCCCTGGTCGTCTTCCGACAGCAGTTCGAATTTGATTTTCTTGCCCGCCACTGTGATCGGCTTGGCATTGAGCTCTTCTACCGCCAGGCGTGCGCCGCTTTCATTGTCCTTGCCGGAAAAGGCTTGCGAACCGGACAGTGGACCGCTGTGGCCGATCCTGACGACGGTGTCCTGGGCGTGGGCGCCAAAGGCGGCCAGCAGGGCCAGGGCGGCGGCGGTGTGCTTCAATTTCATGCGATCTCCTGAATGACGATTAGTGTGATGATTATTCCCGAAAACACAGAATATTATCGTGCGAGTTGGGGCTGTAAACACCAGTCGTTCAGAATTTAATTTGGTGCGGCCGCCCCGCAATGGGGCGGCGCCAGGCGGTGAGATTATGGTGCGTTGCCAATGCCGCGGGTTGGTGTTGCTGCATTGACAGCGCCCACCCGTGGAATGGCGGCTTGGGCAGCTTGGGCTGGGCGGCCGGTGGTACCCGCCACATCGTTGATATTGTAGGCGGCAATTGCGGCTGCCAGTGCCGGGTTGCTGCGCAGGTCGTTCGGCGTATTGGCGGCCTGCTGCGCGGCGGCCACCTGGGCCGCGTTGGTCTGTTCGGCATTGGCCTGTGCTGCGGTCTGCGCCGCAGCCTGGGCAGCGGCGGCCTGCTGTGCAGCATTCGATGCGGCGGCGGCCTGTTGCGCGGCAGTCGCTGCGGCGGCGTTGGCGGCGGCCAGGCTGGTGGCGGTTTGCTGCGCGGCGGCGGCTTGCTGGGCGGCGACATTGGCGGCGGTGGTGGCGGCTTCGGCGCTGCCGGCGTTGTTCTGCGCGGCGCGTGCCTGGGCAACTGCGGCATTGGCAGCGGCATTTTGCGCCGCCATGGCGTCGGCGGCGTTTTGTGCCGCCTGCGCCTGCACTGCGGCCGCTTGCGCGGCAGCGTTGGCGATGGCCACTTGCGAGGCGGCGGTCTGCGCTGCCTGGACTTGTTGTGCCTGCGTCGCGTTGGCTGGCAGGGTAGCGCTTTGCGCGGCGTTCTGCGCCGCCACCGCCTGCTGTTGCGCCAGCTGGGCGGCGGCGGTGGCGTTGTTGACGGTGGCCGTGGCCTGCTGGCGGGCGGTCTGGGCTTGCGCGGTTGCCTGTGCCTGCTCAGTGGCGGTCTGCGTGGCGGTTTCTTCGGCCTGCGTCTGATCGGCGGCCTGCGCCTCGTCTGCGGCTTGCGCCTGGTTGGCGGTTTGTGCCTCTTCCGCAGCGCGCGCTTGATCGGCTGCCTGCGCTTGTGCAACGGCTTGGGCGGTGGTTTGCTGGGTCGATTGCACATCGGTAAGCTGCTGTTGCGCTTCCTGCGCGTCGGCGGCTTGCTGCGCGCGTTCGGCGGCGGCCTGATTCAGCGTTTGGGTCTGTAGCAAGGACGAAACGCCGGCTGCCTGCGCTTGCTGGAAGTTTTGCAACTGCGTCGCGGCTTGCTGAAGCTGCGTCTCCCGCGCGGTCTCGACCTGATCGAGTTGCGTCTGGCGATCCAGCGCGGCCTGCGTTTGCTGGGCCTGTGTCAGATTGGCCTGCTGCGTGGCGCTTTGCAGCAGTTGTGCGCGCTGCGCGTCGGCCGCCTGATCGGCCTGCGCCAGCTGCGCCGCCTGCGCTTGCTGTGCGGCGGTGGCTTGGGCGTCGAGCGTCTGCTGCGTATTCGCTTGCTGCGCGGCTTGCGCCTGCTGGGCTGCGGTTTGATTCGCTTGCAGCTGCTGCGCGTTGGTCTGCTGGGCCGCCTGCGCTTGCTGTGCGGCGGTGGACTGGGCGTCGAGTGTCTGCTGCGTATTCGCTTGCTGCGCGGCCTGTACTTGCTGGGCTGCGGTTTGATTCGCTTGCAGCTGTTGCTCGGTGGTCTGCTGCGCCGCCTGCGCTTGCTGTGCGGCGAGCTGCTGCTGGTTGACGATAGGCGATGGCGTCTCTGGCTGCTGCGTGGTGGTGGCCTGTTCCAGCTGCGCGCGCTGCGCCGCCAGACGGTCGGCTGCAGTCTCGGGCAGCGGATTCTGCGACAGGTTATCAATCTCTGCCCGCGCCAGCTGCAACCGCGCATTGGCGGCCAGATCGGCTGGCGTCAAGGCTGGTTGCTCGAACGGATTCAAGCCCGGAATCTGCGAACTGCCCGCCGCGCTTAAGCGCTCGGCAAACTCGGTAGCCTGCTGGCGGAAAGTGTTCAGCGTGTTCTGCAAGGTCTGCGTCGTCTGCTGATCATTCGCATTGAATGCCGCCCGCAGCAACTCCGGCTCCAGCGATAAGCCGCCGGTGAGATCCGACAGCAGCGACGGCTGCAAAGTCAATCCCAGTCGCGACAGATTCTGCGCCTGCGTATTCGCCCCATCATTCACCTGCTGGTTCAGGCTGTTGACCAGATTGTTCAGCAGCGACGCCTCAGCCGGCTGCCCCTGATCGAAATCCACCGTCGGCAGCAGATTGAACGAGTCCACCACATTCTGCACGGCCGCATTCACCGTATCCGCCCGCTGCGCCTGCGTGCCTTGCACCTGCGCAAGCTGATCCTGGGCATTCGTCACGCTCAGCAGGAAACTTGCCACCGGCGACAAATCCACCTGCACCGACGCCGGCGGCGGCGCATCCAGCGCCGACCCCACCGGATTAATGGTGGCGTTATTGACCGCCGTAGCTTCCGCTGTGCGATTAACCGCCTGCAACTCCGCCGCAGGGGACGAGCTCAAGGATGAAATGGGAAACATGCCGTTCTCCAAAAAAGAGTCTATGCGTCACCTCTAGCATGCGCCGCCCAGCCAGCCGCGTCCGTGTGCCATTTCACATATCAAGCCATTTTGTTAAAAGTGCGCTTCCGCACGGTCAAGCTTGCGTGACAGGCCTATCGTGACAGTTCAAGTTCATTCACCGCCAACCCCAACGAGAGGCTCCCATCATGGAAAACAACATCGACAGCAAAATCAATACTGCCCGCGACGGCGTCACCCAAATCGGCAAAGACCTGCGCGCAGATGCGCACGCCACCATCGACAAGGTTGCGGAAAAAATTCCGCCAGCCACCGAGCGCCTGGCCCAACAGGCCCACACCGGCGTCGACAAAGTAGCCGACACCGCCGAAAGCACCTCCGACAAGCTGGCCGCACGCGGCAAGCAAGTAGTGGAAACCTACAAAAACTTCACCGAATCCAGCCGCACCCATGTCAGCGCCAATCCGCTGATCTCGGTGCTGGTGGCGGCAGCTGCCGGTTACGGCATCTCCAAGCTGCTGGGCTCGCGCAGCACCAAGTAAGCCCTTTGCCCGGCCGGTATCGCCGTCGGGACGACCGGCTGTGTCCCGGACCGGGCTCCGTTTCGTCTCTGCAGAGGATTCCCAATGGCAAACAGCAAGCAAGCACCGGCCTCCGTGATGGGGGCCGGTTCCGTATTGAGCACCGTCTCCGGACCATCATCGGCCGCACCCCCGGACAGCCTGGGTGGCGCCAGCCCGAACGACCAAACCCTGATCGACAAGGTGGCAGGCGGCCAGCAAACCGCCGCCGGCATGCCGTTCAACGCCAATAAAGAGGGCGAGCATGGCGACGCCGCGCGCACGCCACAGCCGGGCAAGACCTGCCCGGTGCCGCATGCCGTCGCCAGCGCCAGCACCGCTGCAGAAACCAACGCCTCGCCGAAAACCGGCAGCGGCACCCCGCCGCTGGGGGTATGCCCGGCCGGCGACCTTGATCGCGTGCGCGCCGACGGCGGCGAACAGCGCCTGACCACCAACCAGGGTGTGCCGGTCGCGGACAACCAGAATTCACTGAAAGTCGGCCTGCGCGGCCCGACCGCGATGGAAGACTTCATCCTGCGCGAGAAGCTGACACACTTCGACCATGAGCGCATTCCGGAGCGCGTGGTACACGCGCGCGGTTCGGCGGCGCATGGCTATTTCGAAGCCTACGAAGACCTGAGCGCGATTACCCGCGCCGCGCCGTTCGCCGCCGCCGGCAAACGCACGCCGGTGTTCGTGCGCTTCTCCACCGTCGCCGGCGAGCGCGGCTCGGCCGACACCGTGCGCGATGTGCGGGGCTTCGCCGTCAAGTTCTACACCGACGAAGGCAACTGGGATTTGGTCGGCAACAACATGCCGGTGTTCTTCATCCAGGACGCGATGAAGTTCCCGGACCTGGTGCACGCGGTCAAGCCGGAGCCGCACCACGCCATGCCGCAAGCCTCCAGCGCGCACGACACCTTCTGGGACTTCGTCTCGCTGATGCCGGAATCGACCCACATGCTGATGTGGCAGATGTCCGACCGCGCCATCCCGCGCAGCTACCGCACCATGCAGGGCTTCGGCGTGCACACCTTCCGCCTGGTGAACGCGCAGGGCGAGGCGGTGTTCGTCAAATTCCACTGGAATCCGGTGGGCGGCACGCACTCGCTGGTGTGGGACGAGGCAGCAAAAATCGTCGGCGCCGATCCGGACTTCCACCGCCGCGATTTGTGGGAAGCGATCGAAGCGGGCGCCTATCCGGAATGGGAACTGGGCCTGCAGATCTTCACCGAAGAACAGGCCGCCGGCTTCCCGTTCGACGTGCTGGATCCGACCAAGATCGTGCCGGAAGAACTGGTGCCGTTGCGCGTGGTCGGCAAGATGACGCTGAACCGCAACCCGGACAACTTCTTCGCCGAGACCGAGCAGGTGGCCTTCTGCACCGCGCACATCGTGCCGGGCATTGACTTCAGCAACGACCCGCTGCTGCAGGGCCGCATCCATTCGTATCTGGACACGCAGATCAGCCGCCTGGGCGGCGTCAACTTCCACGAGATTCCGATCAACGCGCCGCTGGCGCCGGTGCACAACAACCAGCGCGACGGCATGCATCGCCAGGCCGTGCATCGCGGCCGCGTGGCCTACGAGCCGAATTCGCTGGGCGGCGGCTGTCCGTTCCAGGCCGGCATGGCCGGCTTCACCACCGCGTTCAGCCGCATGCCGCAGCCGCCGGAAGACAAGGTGCGCGGCAAGCCGGAACTGTTTGCCGACCACTACTCGCAGGCGCGTTTGTTCTGGATCAGCCAGAGCCCCGCCGAGCAGGCGCACATCGTCAATGCCTTCCGCTTCGAGCTGACCCGCGTGCAGACGCCGGCGGTGCGCGTGCGCCTGCTGTCGATGCTGGCGAATGTCGATCCGATCCTGGTCGAAGGCGTGGCGCAGGGTCTGGGCCTGGAAGTGCCGGCGCCGATGCCGCTGGCGATCGATACGCCGCCGGCGCACTACGAGCCGTCGCCGGCGCTGTCGCTGCTGGCGCGTCCCGGTGCCATCGGTCCGAAAACGCGCAAGGTCGCCATCCTGGCCGGCCACGGCGTCGAGGCGGACAGCCTGAAAGCCATTTACGCCGACTTGCTGGCGGCCGGCGTGGCGCCACGGGTGGTGGCGCCGCAACTGGGACAACTGGTGGCGGCGGACGGCAGCCGCGTGGATATCGAGATCTCGATCGATGCCGGTCCGGGCGTGCTGTATGACGCGGTGGTGATCGCCGACGGCGCCGCTAGCGCCAATATGCTGGTGGAGGACGCCGATGCGCGCGAATTCGTGCGCCATCAATACCGTCACTGCAAGCCGATTCTGGCGGTGGGCGAGGGCCGCGAGCTGCTGCTGGCGGTGGGGATTCCGGCGACCCATCCCGATGGTTCGCCGGACCTGGCCTTGTGGACGGTGGAGGCGGGCGCGTTGAGCGGTACGCTGCAGGCCTTCAAGCAGGCCTTGGGCGAGCATCGTAACTTCCAGCGCGAAAACGACGCCGTGCCGGTGTAAAAGTTCCTATTACCATCGAAGTATGCACCTGTGGCGGGCATAGTGATATGCTCGCCATAATGCATTTTAGGACTGTTGACGCATGGACGTTTACGCCCCTCAAGTCTGGCAGCCGCACGAGCGGCCTACCTTGCCCGGATCGCCGTCCAATCCGAACCACTCGTTGCAGAAGCGGATCGCGTTCCTGGTGGTTGGCTTCATCGTCGCCATCACCGGCGGCCTGGGTAACGCGCTGGTGTCGGTCAATCTGCTGTACGCGCAAGGCTCGCTGGGGGTGACCCTGACCGAGATCCAGTGGCTGCCGGCCGCCTATGTGATGACCAATGTGTCGATGAACCTGTTGCTGGTCAAATTCCGCCAGCAGTATGGCTTGCGGCTGTTCACCGAATTGTTCCTGGTGGTGTATGCGCTGGTCACGGTGGCGCACTTGTTTGTGCACGGCCTCGGGTCGGCCATCGCGGTGCGCGCGGCGCACGGCATGAGCGGCGCGGCGCTGACCACGCTCGGCCTGTATTACACCTTGCAGGCCTTCCCGGCGCAGCACCGCCTGAAAGGCGCGGTGCTGGGCATCGGTTTTTCGCAACTGGCGATTCCGATGGCGCGGCTGTTCTCGTCCGAGCTGATGGAGATCGCCGAATGGCGCGGGCTGTACTCGTTCGAACTGGGCATGGCGCTGGTGTCGCTGGCCTGCGTGCTGTGCCTCAAGTTGCCGCCGGGCGATCGCATCAAGGTGTTCGAGAAAATGGACTTCGTCACCTTCGCCCTGTTCGCGCCCGGCGTGGCGCTGCTGTCCGCCGTGCTGGCGCTGGGGCGCACTGTATGGTGGCTGGAAGCGCCATGGATCGGCTATGCGCTGGCCGGCGCGATCGTACTGATTACCGCCGCGCTGGCGATCGAGCACAATCGCCAGCGCCCGCTGATCAACACGCGCTGGCTGTCCAACGCCAACATGGCGCGGCTGGCGCTGTCGGTGCTGCTGATCCGCGTGGTGCAGTCGGAAGCCAGCGGCACGGTCGGCTTCATGCAGGCGCTCGGCCTGAATAACGACCAGATGATGGCGCTGTGGTGGATTGTGATGTTCGGCGCGGTGGCCGGGATGGTGGTCAGCGCCTTGACGATCACGCCGGCGCGCGGCACGGCGCAGCTACTGTTTTCGCTGGCGGTGATGGCGATCGGCGCCTATATGGATTCCAACGCCAACAACCTCACGCGTCCGCAGGACCTGTATGTGAGCCAGTTCCTGCTGGGCTTCGGCGGCGCCATGTTTGTCGGGCCGACCTTCATTTCCGGCTTCGGCGCGGTGATCGCCGCTCCGAATAACCTGGTGAGCTTTTCGGTCATGTTCAGCATCACGCAGACGCTGGGCAGCCTGCTGGGCACCGCGCTGACCGGGACCTTCCAGGTATGGCGCGAGAAGTATCATTCCAGCATTCTGGTCGAACATCTGACGCTGCTCGATCCGCAGGTGGCCGCGCGCATCCAGTCCGGCGGGCTGGCGGCGCTGGGCGGCGCGGCGACGCGCGAGGCCAACATCCTGGCGTACAACGATGTCTTCCTGGCGATCTGCGTGCTGGCGCTGATCACCATGGCGTGGCTGCTGGCGCGCTGGCTGTGGACGCAGTGTATCGTTTGCCAGGGCGGCGCCGGGCCGAATGCGCAGACGGGTATCGCCAATGTCTCTCTTACTAATTCTGGATCGCGCTAAAACATGGATAAAAATACGCCAGACAATTCATCTTCCTCTGATAGCCGCGTCGCGGCGGTGGCCGCAGCTGCGGCAGCGGCGGCGGTAGCCGCTTCGGCGCCCGCAGCGCCGGCGCCGGACCGGCGGGCGCAGATTATTTCTGCGGTGCTGTTCGCGCTGGTGGCGCTGGTGGGTGTGCTGATCGTGCTGTATGCATGGCGTCTGCCGCCGTTCAGCAGCGCCATCGTCTCCACCGAGAATGCGCTGGTGCGCGGGCAGGTGACCCTGATCGGCACGCAGCTGCCGGGTTATGTGGTGGATGTCAAGGTGCAGGACTTCCAGTATGTGAAGCAGGGCGAGGTGCTGGCCTTGATCGATGACCGCATCTACCAGCAACGCTATGAACAGGCGCAGGCACAACTGGCGGCGCAGCAGGCGGCGCTGGAAAACTGGGCGCAGTCACACCGTTCCTCGCAGGCCAGCGTTGCGCTCAACGAGGCCACGCTGGCGAATGCGCAGGCGCAGGCGGCGAAGGCGGTGGCGGATCTGAAGCGCGTCGATTCGCTGGCGGCGGATGGTTCGCTGTCGCTGCGCGAGCAGGACTCGTCGCGCGCGGCCAATGCGCAGACGTCGGCGGCGGTGGCGCAGGCGCGGGCGAATCTGGAGATCGCGAAGCAGCAGGTGCGGTCGGTGTCGGTCAACAAGCAGTCGCTGGAAGCGGCGGTGGCCAGCGCACAGGCGGTGCTGAAGGCGGCCAGGGTGGATCTGGACAATACGCGCATCACGGCGCCGGAGGATGGCCAGCTGGGACAGGTCACGGTGCGCAAGGGCGCGTACGTGAATACCGGCGCGCAGTTGATGGGATTGGTGCCGAAGCAGCTGTGGGTGATCGCCAATCTGAAAGAGACGCAGATGAACCATGTGCAGGTGGGGCAGCCGGCGACCTTCAAGGTGGATGCGCTGGATCGGGCGCAACTGACCGGCGTAGTGGAGCGGATTTCGCCGGCGACAGGGTCGGAATTCAGCGTGCTGCCGGCGGATAATGCGACCGGCAATTTCGTCAAGATCGCGCAGCGCATCCCGGTGCGCATCCGCATCGACCAGGGCCAGGCCAACGCGCGCCGCCTGGCGCCGGGGATGTCGGTGATCGTCAGCATCGACACCTCGGTGAAGGTGCGTGACACCAGCAGCACTGCCGGAGCCCAGCCATGAGCCGTTTCGCCTGCGCTGGCGTGGCGGCGCTGATGCTGGCCGGTTGCGCCGCCACCGTCGCGCCGCCACCGGCATCCACCTTGCAGGTGCCTGTCGCGTGGCGCGCGGCCGTCGAAGGGCAGGGCAGCGGGGCGGTGGCGCAGCAATGGTGGCAAAGCTTCGGCGATCCGGCGCTGACCGCGCTGGTCGCGCAAGCGCTGCAAAACAACGGTGACCTGCGCATCGCGCGCGCCCGCGTTGCGCAGTACCGCGCGCAGATCGGCGTCGCCGAAGCCGGCCAGAAAGCCACCGTCGGCGTCGACAGCGCGCCATCCCGTGCGCGCCAGCTGGCCTACAACGGCGTGCCGTACGTGACCAATATCTACCAGGCCGAATTCCAGGCCAGCTATGAAATCGACGTGTGGGGCCGGCTGGCCGCGCTGACCGATGCCGCCACCGCCAGCTATCAGGCCGAGCAAGCCAACGCCGACGCGGCGGCCCTGTCGATCGCTGCCATTGTCGCCAGCGGCTACCTCAACCTGCGCGGCCTGGATGCCCAACTGGCGCTGACCGAAGCCACGCTGAAACTGCGCGAAGAATCCGCCGCACTGGCCAAGAAACAGTTCGACGTTGGCTACAGCTCGCGCCTTGAATGGCTGCAAGCGCAAGCCGAATACCAGACCACCGCCGAACAGGTGCCGCAGCTGAAGCGCCAGATCTTCGAACAGGAAAACGCGCTCTCCATCCTCACCGGCGGCAATCCCGGCCCGATCGCGCGCGGCGCCGAACTGGCCGACCTGCAAGCGCCGGCAGTACCGGAAGGCCTGCCATCCGAACTGCTGCGCCGCCGTCCCGATATCGCCCGCGCCGAATACAACGTGGTCGCCATCAACGCCAACCTGCAAGCCACGCGCGACCAGCTGCTGCCATCCTTCAAACTGACGGCCACCGGCGGCGTGCAAAACCTGAAGTGGCACGACTTCGTCAACGCTCCGACAGCGCTGTGGCGCCTGAGCGGCATCGTCGCTGCGCCGGTATTCGAAGGCGGCCGCGTGCAAAGCCAGACCGACGCCGTGGCGGCACAGCGCGACCAATCCATTTACACCTATGAAAATACGGTACGCACAGCATTCGCCGAAACCGAAAACGGCCTTGGCGCCATCGTGCGCCTGAAAGAACAGGCAATCCAGAACGACGCGCGCCGCGCCACCGCCGCCGAAACGCTGCGCATCGCGCACAACCGCTACCGCAACGGCTACGCCTCGTATCTGGAAGAACTGGACGCCCAACGCACGCTGTACAGCGCCGACGTCGGACGCCTGCAACTGAAGACGCGCATCCTGCTCGCCTCAGTAGACCTGTACCGCGCCATGGGCGGCGGCTGGACTAGGCCTTGACCGGAATGCAGAGTTCTGCGGTGAAGACGCCGGTGGCCGGGTCCATCGCGTAGTCGGCCGGGTAGCGCTCGAAGCACAGCCCCTCGGCCACCTTGCCTTCGGCCGACAACTGGCCGAAGAATTCACCCCAGGCGGTCGGCACATCGGCCGCCGTGCCCTGGAACGGCGCGATCGCGTAGCGGCCCGCCGGCAGGTGGGTTTCCTTCGCGGGCGACTTGATCTCGTACTCCGGCGAGACTTCGACACAGGCATCGTAGCGGCACTCCGGCGGCGGCGTGGTGCCGGGATCATCCTGCGCCACGCCATAGGTCACTTTGCCGGTCAGGCCGAAGGCCTGCTGCCATGGCGTGAACACTTCCTTCCAGAACTCGCCCAGCGCCGGCCCGAATGGGCCTTTGTAGCGCAGGTAGGCGACGCGGACTTCAGGCAGTTCTTTTATCTCGTATTGCATGTTCGTCTCCTTGTTCCGCCGGTTGGCGGCGCAGCTTGCGCATCATGCGCTTCAGCCAGTGCTCAAAGTCGTCGACATAGGTGAACACCGCCGGCACCACCAACAGGCTTAATAACGTTGAGGTGATCAGGCCGCCGATCACGGTGATCGCCATCGGTGAACGGAAGCTCGGGTCGGCGCCCCAGCCCAAGGCCAGCGGCAACATGCCCGCGCCCATCGCGATGGTAGTCATCAGGATCGGACGGCTACGTTTGTGGCAGGCATCGACCAGCGCTTCGAAACGCCCCATGCCTGCCTGGCGCGCCAGAATAGCATAGTCAACCAACAAGATTGAGTTTTTCGTTACGATCCCCATCAGCATGATCAGGCCGATCATCGATGGCATCGACAGCGCGCTGTTGGTGATCAGCAGCGCCACGAAAGCGCCGCCAATCGACAGCGGCAGCGCCGCCAGAATCGTCGCCGGCTGCATGAAGTCCTTGAACAGCAGCACCAGCACACAGTAGATGCACAACACGCCGATCAGCATCGCCAGGCCGAAGCTGGCAAACAGCGCGGCCATTTCCTGGGTGTCGCCCAGTTCCGCGATCTTCACCGACGGCGGCAGGTTTTTCAGCGCCGGCAGCGCGCGCGCCTCGGTGTTGACTTCACCCAGCGTGCGCTTGCCCAGCTCCACTTCGAGCGTGACGTTGCGGCTGCGGTTCAGGCGATTGATCTGCGCCGGGCCGCTTTCCATGGTGATCTCGGCCACGGTGGCCAGCAGTACCGGGCCGTTCTTGCCCGGCACGGTCAGGCGGCCGATGGCGTCGAGGTCGGCGCGCACCGCGTCCGGCAGCTTGACGCGGATCGGCACCTGGCGCTCCGGCAGGTTCATTTTGGTCAGGTCGGTGTCGTAGTCGCCGGCGGTGGCCACGCGCACCGTTTGTCCGATCGAGGCTGCGGTCACGCCCAGGTCGGCGGCCTTGGCGAAGTCCGGCTTGACGATGATCTCGGGACGCACCAGCGATGCGGTCGAGCGCACATTGCCCACGCCTTGCAGCGTGCGCAGTTCGCGCTCGGCTTTCTGCGCGGCCTCCTTCAGCGCCACCGGGTCTTCGCTGCGCAGCACCAGCTGCATCTTGACGCCGTTGTCCGGTGGGCCGACCTTGAAGCGGGCGCCGGGAATGGCGTCCAGCTTGTGACGGATGTCGGCTTCGATGTCGGCCATCGATTCCTTGCGCTCGGTGCGGTGCACGGTGGTCAGCGTCAGCACGGCGCTGCGCGCTTCGGCTGCGGCGCCCGGCGCGAAAGCGTCGCCGCTGGAACCGCCGCCGATTGAACTGAAGATGGATTTGATGTTCTTGACTTCCATCGCGGCCTTGCGGGCCCGTTCGGCCACCACGCTGGTTTCGGCCAGCGTGGAACCCGGCGGCAGTTCCAGTGTGATCTGCGTCTGCGAGCGGTCGGCCGCCGGCACGAAGCCGGTTGGCAGCAGGCCGGTCAGCATGATCGAGCCGATGAAGAAGGCGCCGGCCGCAATCGCGGTAACCAGGCGGTGGCGCAGGCACCACTGCATCACGCGCATATAGCGCGCCATCAGCGGGCCATCCTGTTCTTCCTTGTGCGCTTTCGGCTTGAGGATGTAGGCGGCCATCATCGGCGTCAGCAGACGCGCCACCACCAGCGACGCCAGCACCGCGATCACGGCGGTCCAACCGAACTGCTTGAAGAACAGGCCGGGGATGCCGCTCATGAAGGCGGTCGGCAGGAACACCGCCACCAGCGCGAAGGTGGTGGCGATGACCGCCATGCCGATTTCGTCGGCCGCTTCCATCGCCGCTTCCATCGGCGTCTTACCCATGCGCAGGTGGCGCTCGATGTTTTCGATTTCGACGATGGCGTCGTCCACCAGCACGCCCACCACCAGGGCCAGCGACAGCAGGGTGACGATGTTCAGCGTGTAGCCGAACAGGTAGATGCCGAGGAAGGCCGGCAGCACCGACAGCGGCAGCGCGGCCGCCGCCACCAGCGTGGCGCGCCAGTCGCGCAGGAACCACCACACCACGATTACGGCCAGGATGGCGCCTTCGTACAGCAGGTGCATGGAGCCGGCGAAGTCTTCTTCGACCGGATGGGCGTTGTCGATCACCTGTTTCAGTTCGACGCGTGGATTGGCTTTTTGCAGTTCCTCGACCGCCGCGCGCGCGCCGTTGGCCACCGCAACTTCGCTGGCGCCCTTGGTGCGGAAGATTTCGAAGCCGATCACCTGCGCGCCGTCCTGTAGCGCTACGGCGCGCGGTTCGGAGACGGTGTCGGTGATGGTGGCTACCTGGTCGAGGCGCACATGGCGACCGTCCGTTAGTGGCAGGTCCATGGTCGCCAGTTCGGCCGCCGTCTGCACGGTGGCGATGGTGCGCACCGATTGCTCGGCGCCGCTGACGTCACCGCGTCCGCCCGGTGCTTCCTTTTGCACCAGGCGTAGCTGGCGCGAGACATCCAGCGCGGAGACGCGCAACGCGGCCATGCGGGCGTCGTCCAGCTCCACGCGGATTTCACGATACACGCCGCCGACGCGCTTGACCGCGCCGACGCCGGGCACCGCCAGCAGCCGCTTGGCGACGCTGTTGTCGACGAACCAGCTGAGTTCCTGACCATCCAGCTTTTCGCCCGGCGCCTGCGAGGCGGCGGCGGTGAAGGTCAGCACTACGCGGCCGGCGGTCGAAGCCTTGGTCACGCTCGGGTCGCGCAGCTCGGCCGGCATGTCGGCCTTGACGCGGGCCACCGCATCACGCACGTCGTTCACCGCGTCGGAGATGTTTTTCTCCAGGATGAATTCAACAGTGGTGGTGGATACGCCGTCGAGCACGGTGGTGTAGATGTTCTTCACGCCTTGCAGTGTGGCCACCGAGTCCTCGATCTTGCGCGAGACTTCGGTTTCCAGCTGCGCCGGCGCGCTGCCGTCCAGCGTGGCGGTGACGGTCACGATCGGCAGTTCGATGTCCGGGAAGTCCTGCACCGGGTTGGCCTTGTAGGCCATGAAGCCCGCCAGCGACAGCAAGGCAAACAGCATGATCGCCGGGATCGGGTTCTTGATGGATAGCGCGGAAAAGTTCATGGACTGTCCTTATTGGGCGACGACGTTAACCAGGTCGCCGTCGTTAAGGAAGCCGGCGCCGCGCACCACGATCTGCGTGTTGGTATCCAGGCCGCCCAGCACTTCGATGCGGTCGCCCAGGCGGCGGCCCGGCTTGACCTTGATCTGGCTGACATGCTGGTTGGCGTTGAGGCGGAACACGAAGCTGAAGCCGTCGCGTACCACGATGGCTTGCTGCGGCACGGTCATGGCGTCCGAGGCACCCAGTTCGAACTGGCCGCTGGCGAACATGCCGGCCTTGAACGGCGCGTCCTTGGCGCCGGCGTTTTGCGGCAAATCGACGTAGACCAGCGCGGAACGGGTTTGCGGGTCGACGGTCGGCGCGATCATGCGCACCTTGCCGGTGACTTCGCTGCCGTTGGCGGCTTTGACCACGGCGCCGATGCCGGGCTTGAGGTTGCGCAGGTCGGCGGCGACCACTTCGGCGCGCCATTCGAGGCGGCCCTGGCGGATCATGCGGAACAGCTCCGTGCCCGGCGCCGAGACCGCGCCGACGGTGGCGCTGCGGGCCGAGATGACGCCGCTGTCCGGCGCCACCACCCGAGTGTATTTGAGGCGCAGCTGCTGGCTGGCCAGCGCCGCCTTGGCCGAGGCGATGCGCGCGTTGGCGGTTTGTTCGGCGGTGTTGTATTGGCTGATCTGCTGCGCGCTCAGGGCGCCGGAGTTTTGCAGCGTGCGGGCGCGGGCGGCGTTGGCGACAGCGTCGGCGGCGTTGGCTTCGGCTTCCTGCAATGCCGCTTGCGCTTGCGCCAGATCGGCGTTGACGGTGTCGGCGGAGAACACGGCCAGCACTTCGCCGGCTTTGACCACGTCGCCGACGTTGACCCGCACTTCGGTCAGGCGCAGGCCGTTCGATTCGCTGGAGACGCTGGCTTCCTGCCAGGCGGCGACGTTGCCGTTGGCGGTCAGCTTGATCGGCAGGCTGGCGTTGCCTGGCTTGGTGACGGTGACGGTCAGCGCGGCTTTGGCGGTGGCTTCGGGCTTCTTGTCGTCGGCGGCCTGCGAGTAGGCGGTGATGCCGGCTGCTGCGACGGCAAAGGCGGCGGCCAGGACGTAGGCGAGTGGTTTCAGTTTTGCGTTCATAGTGGGCGAAAGAGGTTAGTTTGCGACAGGCGCAGTGAAGCCGCCGCCGGCGGCGCGGTACAGGGCGACCCACGCGGCGCTGCGTTCGCGCTGCAGGTTGATGACGGTTTGTTCGGCCGCCAGGCGGGTACGGCGCGCGTCTTCCAGTTCGAACAGGCTGGCCATGCCGTTCTTGTAGCGTTCATCGACGGCGGTGTAGTTGGCGCGGTAGCCTTCCAGCGAGGTCTGGGCGTCGCCGGCGCGGGCGGCGGTGCTGTCGAGGTTGACCAGCGCCTGTTCGGTTTCGCTGACCGCCTGGCGCACGGTGGCGCGGTAGCTGACCACGGCGGCGTCGTAGCGCGCCTTGGCCGATTCGACGTTGGCGCGCAGGCGGCCGGCGTTGAACACCGGGACCGACAGCGCGACGGGGCCGACGGTCCAGGTGTCGGTCTTGGTGTTTTCGCCGCCGGTATGGAAGTTGCCGACGCCGACGGAGCCGGATAGCGACAGGCGAGGGTAGCGCTGCGCTTCGGCGTTGCCGACATCGGCGCTCGCCGCCGCCACTTCGCGTTCGGCGGTGAACACGTCCGGCCGCTGGCTCAGCGTGCTGGCCGGCAGTTCGGCGATCGCCATCGCCGGCGGCGTGAACGACGCATAGGCGTCGGCGCCGGGCGTACCGTCGCCAGCCCGCGCGGGCGCCGTGCCTGGCGAAGCACCGGCCGATACGCCGGCGGCCAGCTTGCGGCGTAGTTCCGGTTCCGCGATGGCGGTCAGCGCGGATAGCACTTTGACGTCGATGTCGCAGGCGGCGCGCTGCGAGATGTAGCGGCTGTTGCCTTCGGCGGCACTGGCGCGGGCCAGCGCCAGGCTGGCCGGCGACTGGAAGCCCGCCGTCGCGCTCAGTTCCGTCAGGCGCGCGGTATCGGCCCGCGACACGGCATCCTGCTGCGCCACCGCCAGCAACTGCTGGCAGGCGCGCAAGCCGTAATACTGGTTGGCCACCTCCGCCGCCACCGACACGCGGGCGTCATGCCAGCCGGCGTGCGCGCTGTCCAGGCGCGCCTGCGCCGCATCGCGCGCCGCCCGGTTGGCGCCGAAAATATCGATCTCCCACGAGGCATTGAAGGCCGCCTGCGAGGTGGTCCCCATCGGCATCGCCGACTGCTGGTTGGCGCGGCTGACCGAGGCCGCCGCCTCCACATTCGGCGCCAGCGCGGCACCCGCCGCCACCCGCTCGGCACGCGACTGCGCAATGCGCGACGCCGCCGTCGCCACGGTTGGACTGACGGTTTGCGCCGACTCGATCAACTGCACCAGCAAATCATCCGACTGGCCGCGCCACCAGCTGGCGAGATCGGCCTGGCTGCCGTTGTGCGGCAACGGCGCCTGCCACTGCAGGGGCGCCAGCGCATCCACCTGCTTCGCCGGCCCCTGCACGGCGCAGCCGCCCAGTGTCGTCGCGACGGCCAATGCCGCCGCGCGTAAAAAGATAGTCATGCTTTCCCTTGTTGTAGTTTGGTTTTTTCCGCCAGCACCAGCGTCTCCGCAAAGCCGGTCAGATGCTCGATCCAGCCGGCAATCGCCTCCGGGCTGGCCATCAGCTTGGGGGTGATGGCGTTGACCACATCGCGCCCGATCAGCATCTGCACGCACATCGCGCCGATCGCGTACGCCAGCAGGTGCACCCGTTCGTCCGGCGCCGGCAAGTCCAGATGGCGGCACAGCACACCGGTCAGCGCCATGTGCTCAGGCTTGATGTTGTTCTCGATTTCCCGCTGCCAGAAACCGGTCGGCTCCAGCATCTCGCGGTAGAACAGGCGCAGCAGCACCTCGGCGTCGTCGCCGGCCAGCAGCGGCGCCGCCATCTGCCGGTAGAAGCCGCGCAGCGATTCGCGCAACGTGAAGTGCGGCTGGTCGAACATGGCGATGTTGTTTTCGACCGGCGTGCAGATGGCGGTAAAGCAGGCCTGATACAAGCCGGCCTTGTCGCCGAAGTAGTAGCTGATGGCAGCCACGTTGGCGCCGGCCGCCTGGGCGATTTCGCGCGTCGAGGTTTTGGAGAAGCCCTGTTCGCCGAACAGGCGCATGGCCGCCATCAGCAGGCGCTCGCGCGACTGCTCGCCGTCCGAACGGGGCTTGCGGCCGTCGTCGGCTGGCTGGCTGGGATCGTGTTGGGTAGGTTTAGCGTTCATGGCGGCGATTACATCACACAATTTAAACAAATGATATAACTAAATCGTTTGTTTAATTTATTGCTGAAACGAGCGTTGCAGCTGTGTAGACGTTAGCCGTTTGAAAATATTGCAGAGCAACGTAAAAAAACAGGCAAAAAAAAACCCGCGACCTGATGGTGGCGGGTTGAATTCCAATGTTCAGCGAACGGATTGGAGGAGACAGTTCCAACTATACCCCTCTTTATGTTGCACCGCAATACCGTAGAATTACGTTGTTATTTCAGTCATTCTTAATGGTGATAAAAATGTCATTTCGTCGGCAAGGCCAGCGTGAAGGTGCTGCCGTGGCCGAAATCGCTCTTGAAGAACAGCGTGCCGCCGATCAGGTTGGCCAGGTTCTGACACAGGTACAGGCCCAGGCCGGCGCCTTCGGCGTGGCGGGTCGAGGTGGAATCGAGCTGCGAGAAGGCCTGGAACAGCTTGGCCTGGTCTTCCTCGCGGATGCCGGCGCCGCTGTCGGCTACCGAGAATTCGATGACCTTCCTGGCGCCGTTCTCGCCCGGCTTCTCGGCCAGCGTCACGCGCACGGTGCCCGTCTCGGTGAACTTGATAGCGTTGTTGCCCAGGTTGAGCAGGATCTGCGTCAGCGCGCGGCGGTCGGTTTCCAGCACGATGGCCGGATCGGCCAGTTCGATCTCCAGCTTCAGATTCTTTTGCACCGCGAGCGGACGCAGCGTGTCCACCACGTCCCTGACCACGTCCTGGCACTGCACCGATTCCAGCTCCAGCGTGACCTTGCCGGCTTCGATCTTGGCGACGTCGAGGATGTCGTTGATCAGCGAGAGCAGGTGGCGCGCGCTGGTGCGGATGGTGTTGAGCTGCTTGTCCTGCTCCGGCGTCAGCGGGCCGGGCAGCTTCATCAGCAGTGCGCCGGTGAAGCCGATGATGGCGTTCAGCGGCGTGCGCAGCTCGTGCGACATATTGGCGATGAAGGCCGACTTCATGCGGCTCGCCTCGGCCAGTTCCAGATTCTTCAGCGCGATTTCGCGGTTGATGGTTTCCAGCTCGCCGGCGTGGTGCGCCAGCCGCATATTCAGCTCGATCACCTGGCGCTCGCGCGCCTGCAGCTCGCTGTTGACCTGCACCGCCTGCTCGTAGGTGGAGATCAACAGGTCGAGGATCTGCTGGCGGTCGGCGTTGATGAAGTGCTTTTGCTCGCCCAGATACAGGGCGATGCCGATCTCCATGTTCTGGTTCTTGCGCAGCTTCTGGTTCATCAGCATGTGGCCGATGCGGTTCAGCAGATAATCTTCCGCGTAGGGCTTGCGGATGAAGTTGTCGGCGCCGCATTCGATGCCGCGGATGATGTCCTTCGGGTCCATCAGCGAGGTGACCAGGATCACAGGCACATCGCGCAGTTCCGGATCGGCCTTGATGGCGCGGCACAGCGTGTAGCCGTCCATCTCCGGCATGACGATATCCGACAGCACCAGGTGCGGCTTGCGCTCGCGGATCGCCTCCAGCGCCAGGCGGCCATTCGGCGCCACGCGGGCGTTGTAGCGCATCGACTGGATCAGCCGGCGCAGACGCTCGGCCTGGGTGGGACTGTCTTCGACGATGAGGATTTCTACTTCATCGGGCTGTATTTCGTAGCTGGTGTCCACAGACCACCCTCCTGGTGCATAGTTGGCAGCACAAACTATATCGGATTACCCTGTTAAGGGGAAGTTTCCTGTCCCTGGAAGCCGCCGGCGCGCCAGGTCAGCACCAAGGTGTCGCGGTGGCCGTGCCGCGCCAGCGGCTGGATCGGCGTGGATTCATGGATGACAGTGGCGTCGTCGAGCAACAACATGGTCCATGGCGCGGTCATGGTGAAGCGCTTGCCGTTCGGACCGTCCGCTTCGAACACGCGCGTTTCGCCCCCCTTGATGCCGTCGCGCGCGATCAGGATCACGGCGACGAAATCGACGCCGTCGCGGTGCGCGCCTTCCGGCGTCGGCCGGCCGATGCCGTCGGTGGTGTCGATGCGGAACTGGTGCGCCTCAACATACCACGGCGCCGCGCTTTGGCGCGCCGCGCTGCATAGCTGGCCGATGGCGGTGATCAGCGACGGCCATGCCGGCTGCGCCACGGTGGCCGGCTGCACCGGCTCGAACAGCCGGTTCATGCCGCCGTGCAGGGCGTTGTATTCGAGCGGCTGCCAGTGCGCGCGGTGCGGCGTCTGCGCCAGCTCGCGGCCCTGCTGCACGAAGCAGGCGTGACGGCGGCGGCGATAGCGGCCGCCGTCCTTCAGGTAGCGGTCCGGCTCCAGCGCGTCCCAGCTGGGGATCAGCGCGTCGAGCGTTGCCAGCGGCAGGCCGGCCAGCGTCGCGACATCTTGCGGTTGCAGCAGCGCGTAGCCTTGCTGGCGCAACGCGGCGGCGGCGGCGGCCAGTGGCGTGTAGATCGGCGCCGTCATGCGGACGCCATCAGGCTGGCGCGCAGCTGGTCCAGCTGCTGCTTCATGCCGACCACCTGGTCCAGCGTGCACTGCGTCGCTTGCAGGATCGAAGGCGGCAGCTTGGCTGCTTCGTGGCGCAGCGCATCGCCGTGCGGCGTCAGCTTGATGATGACCTGGCGCTCGTCGGCGGCGGCGCGGGTGCGGGTGATCAGTTCGGCCGCCTCCATGCGCTTCAGCAGCGGCGTTAGCGTGGCCGAGTCGAGGAACAGGCGTTCGCCGACTTCCGACACGGTCAGCTGGTTTTTCTCCCACAGCACCATCATCACGAGGTACTGCGAGTAGGTCAGCCCCAGGCCGCGCAACAGCTTGCGGTAGAGCTTGCTCATCGCCAGCGACGTCGAATACAGGGCGAAGCAGAGTTGGGCGTCCAGTTGCGGGACGGCGGAGGTGGGTTGGGTGTGAGTTTCCATGCGCACAGTATAGGTAGCGTGCTATATAATTGCAAGCTAGGACGGAGAAAATAGTTTTGGCAGGCAAATCCGCTCGGTTATGATGATGGTAAGAACATACAGGGAGCAGCGGCGCATGAATGTCAAAAAAGCCATCGTACTGATCGTCGATGATGCTTCGGACAATCTGATCCAGATGAACGGCATGCTGGAGGATCAATATGAGGTCCGGCTGTCCAACAGCGGCCGCGCCGCGCTGGATCTCATGCAGCATGTGCCGCGCCCGCATCTGGTGGTGCTGGACGCGGACCTGCCCGGCATCGATGGCTATAGCGTCTGCCAGCAGCTCAAGTCCAGTCCCGACACGGCGGAAATCCCGGTGGTCTTTTTACAACGCGCGCCGGATGCGCAGCGCGCCTTCGAACACGGCGCCGCCGACGTGGTGGCCAAGCCGGTGCTGGCCGAGGTGCTGCGCGCGCGCGTCGACACCCATCTGCAACTGCGCCATTCGCGCGAGCTGCTGAAGCAGCAGCGCAATCTGCTGGAACATGTGGTGGAAGAGGTCACGCTGGAACTGAGCCAGATGCTCGACGCGATGATCTGGGCGCTGGCCTCGCTGGCCGAGACGCGCGAATACGAAACCGCCAACCACCTGCGCCGCGTGCAGCACTATATATCGGCGCTGGCGCGCCAGCTGCAGGGCCATAAACGTTTTGCCGAAGAACTCAGCGAGGCGAATATCAAGGCGCTGTTCAAGGCCGCGCCGCTGCATGACATCGGCAAGGTGTCGATCCCGGACGCCATCCTGCTCAAGCCGGATCGCCTGACCGACGCCGAATTCGAGGTGATGAAGCTGCACACGGTGTATGGCCGCGACGCCATCGCCAACGTCGAGAATGCGCTGGGCTACACCAATACCTTCCTGCGCTACGCGCGCGAAATCGCCTATTCGCACCAGGAGAAGTTCGACGGCTCCGGCTACCCGCAAGGCCTGAAAGGCGAGGCGATCCCGATGTCGGCGCGGCTGATGGCGGTGGCCGACGTGTACGACGCGCTGATCTCCAGGCGCGTCTACAAGCCGGCCTTCACCCACGAAACCGCGATGGAGATGATACGGCAGGGCAGCGGCGAACACTTCGATCCAGACGTGGTCGATGCGATGCTGACGGTGGAGGAGGAGTTCATGGCCATCGCCAACCGTTACAGCGATCCGCTAAGCTGACCATGCGCGGGCGCGGCTACCTGGCTTTCTTTGTCGGGATCTGCCTGACCGCCTGGACCTGCTATTTCGTGCTGGAAGAGCAGCAGCAGCTGCAAGTGCGCGCCGGCTTCCAGCGCGACACCGAGAAGGTGGCGCGCGACACGCAAACCCGGTTGCAGATCTACGCCGATTCGCTGCACGGAATGAAAGCCATGTATGCCGTCAACGACCATATTGACCGGCAGCAGTTCCAGCGCTTCGTCAATGAGCTGAATGTCGCCAGGCGCTATCCCGGCTATCAGGCCTTGCAGTTTGTGCGCATGGTGCCGGAAGAGGGGCTGCCGGCGTTGGTCGAACGCGTGAAGCGCGAAGGCTATCCCGATTTCCGCATCCACCCGGCCAGCCGCCGCCCGCTGCACTATATCATTGAGTTTACCGAGCCGATGAAGGGCAACGAGAATGCCTTCGGCCTCGACCTGGCGGCGCTGCCGGCGCATCTGAAGGCGCTGGAGCTGGGGCGCGACAGCGGCGAGATCGTCGCCACCGAACGCATCACGCTGGTGCAGGACGCCAGCGGCGAACCCGGATTTGTGGCGCGCGCGCCGGTGTACCGCAACGGCATGCCGCTGCAGACCACGGCGCAGCGGCGCGCGGCGCTGGTGGGCTTTGTGGCGGTGGTGTTCCGCGTCAATGCGCTGATGCGCGAGGTGATCGATCCGGCGCTGCTGGAGCATCTGCATGTGCGCATCGAGGACGGCGGCTTCCAGAACGGCAAAGCGCCGCTGCCCGGCGCCGACACGCTGCTGTTCGACAGCGACGGCAAGGCGGAAACCCATCAGCAGCGCGCCAGCCCGGTGCCGGGGCTGACCGCACACACCGTGCTGCCGGTGGGGCAGCGCAACTGGATCATCAAGTTCGAAGGACGTTCCGGCATACGCTACGGCCGCTCGCAGTTGCCGGTGGTGCTGATCGGCGTGGCCGGCTTCGTCATCAGCGCGCTGATCGCGGCGCTGCTGGTGACCAACCGGCGCGGGAGCGATGCGCGTCATGGCCTGGAAATCAGCCTGAAAGAACTGGAGAGCCAGAAGAGCCAGGCGGAGAAGGCGCGCAACGACCTGTCGCGCGTGGTGGCGACGCTGAAACAGGCACAGACCAATCTGCAAACCTCGGAAAAGATGGCGTCGCTGGGCGCGCTGGTGGCCGGCGTCGCGCATGAATTGAATACGCCGATCGGCAACAGCCTGCTGACGGCGACCTCGCTGGCCGACATGGTGCGCGACTTCGAGCAGCGGCTCAAGGACGGCGGCGGCCTGAAACGCTCGGCGCTGGACGGCCTGCTGGCCGACGCGCGCAAGGCATGCGACATCATGGCCGGTTCGCTGACGCGTGCCGGCGATCTGATCACCTCGTTCAAGCAGGTGGCGGTGGACCAGGCCAGCGGCCAGCGGCGCCGCTTCCGTCTGGACGAGGTGGTGCACGATACGCTGGCCACCTATGCGGCGCAGCTGCGGCGCGCGAGCTGCACGGTGATGGTGGACGTGCCGGCCGACCTGGTGTTCGATTCCTATCCGGGGAGTTTGAATCAGGTGCTCAGCAATTTGATCGGCAACGCGCTGCTGCACGGTTTCGATGGCCGCGACAGCGGCGCGCTGACCCTCAGCGCGCGGCGCGAAGGAAAAGACCTGGTGCTGCTGCAACTGAGGGACAACGGCGTCGGCATGACCGACGTGGTGCTGCACAAGATCTTCGATCCCTTCTTCACCACCAAGATGGGGCAGGGTGGTTCCGGGCTGGGGATGAATATCGTTTATAACATTGTGACCAGCGTGCTGAAAGGGACGATACGCGTGGAGTCGGTGCCGGCGACAGGCACCAGCGTGCTGCTGGTGCTGCCTCTATCGCCGCTGCACGAAGAGGCGCTGCTTCAGGCGTAGCGCTGGCGCAGCAGCTGCAGCATCGCCACGTTCAGTTCCCATGCGTTCGACACTTCCTTCTGCGTGTAGGGCAGCGTTTGCGTGTACGGAACCGGGCCGAATTCCGGCGTCAGCGTCATGCGTTGCGCGCCGGCGGCGCGGCGCAGGCGTATCACTTCATCCCACCACGACAGGTGCGCTGCCAACGCCGCCTGCGATTCCAGCGCGCGGAAGTCGCCCACCTGCGGACCTTGTGCGTGACCCACGCGGGCGTGGATGTGACGCACATGCGGCAGTGTTTTCGCCAGCGTCTCCGGCTGGTCTTCCAGCAGCGATTCGCAGGCGCAGCACCAGTGCGACAGGTCGGCGGTCAGCTGCAGGTCCGGCATCTGTTGAAGGTAGGGCAGCAACAGCATCGGGTGGCCGCTGAAACGGCTGCGGTGGATCTCATGGACGATCGGCACGCCGTGCTGGCGCGAGATGTCGGCGGCGAGGTCCAGCAGTTCGCGGTTCTGCTGCGGCGTGAAGTAGTCCTTGCCGGTGTGCGAGTTGACGTGCAGCGGCCTGGCGGCGCAGGCGTTGTGCAGCAGTTCCGCCAGCGCGGCCTTGTGCGGCTCGAAGGTTGGGTGGAACACCGTTTCCCATTGGGCCACGATCAGGCCCAGGCCAGCGTCGGCGATCTGGCGTGTCCAGGCGTCGCGTTCGGCGGCGTCCAGCGGCAGCGACATCTCGATGCCGTCGAAACCGGCGGCTTTTACGCGCTCGATGAATACCGGCGCCGGCAGCTCGTTATTGCCCCATTGGGCGGCGAAGATCTGAATCTGCATTACAGGAAGCCTCGCGCCGGCAGCTTGTCGTCGCGCTGAATCCAGTTCTGCGGCGAGTATTGTGTCGCGCCGTCGGTCACGTGCAGCGTGTAGGCGTGGCGCGACACCGCCGAGCGGTTCGGCGCGCTGTAGTGCGGCAGCAGGCCGTGGAAGCACACCAGGCTGCCGGCCTTGCATTCCAGCGGCACGGCGGTATCGTCGCCCGGCCACGGCAGGTCGCTGAGTTTTTCCATGCGCACGTCGTCGCCGTTTCGCAGGAAGCGCTCGCGCATCGGGCCGCGATGGCCGCCCGGTTCGGCCCACATGCAGCCGTTGTCCAGCGTCGCGTCTTCCAGCGCGAACCAGAAGGTGGTGACGCTGACCGGATCGGTGTCGAAATAGGTGGCGTCCTGGTGCCAGCGCACCTCGCCGCCGATGCCCGGCTGCTTGAAGATATACATCGATTGCCAGACCTTCGGATCGGACAGGCCGATTTCACGCGCCAGCTGCTCCAGGCGCGGATCGGCGGTGAAGGCGCGGAAGGCCGGGTCGAGGTCGTGCATGGCGTGGCCGATCTTGTTGATCGACAGTTGCTTGGCCTGTTTCAGCTGGCCGTCCGGGCCGAAGGCTTCTTCTTCAAAGAAGCAGCGGACGGTGTTGTCGGAACCGAGGAAGTAATCGTCGGTGGTCTTTTCCTGCTCGATGGTGCTGAAGATACCGGACTGGGCGCTCGGGTCGAAATCGTTGACAATCTCGGCGGCGCGGGCGCGCAGCTTGGCGATCTCTTCGGCGGACTTGAAACCGGGGATCACAATAAAACCATCACGTTGGTATTGTTGTTTTTGTGCGTCTGTCAGCATTTCTGGCTCCATGGCGGGATATTTGATGTAACGCATTTTACGGGGGCGATCCGGTCGTCACAATCCGCAAAAGGTTGACACATTGTCGTCAGAATGGAGACAATCACTGCATGGACCAGTTACGGGCAATGGAAATCTTTGTCGAAGTAGCAAGGCTGCGCAGCTTCAGCGAGGCCGGACGCCGCCTGGGCCTGACGCGCGCCATGGTCAGCAAGCACATCCTGCAACTGGAGGAAAAGCTCGGTGCGCGGCTGCTGCACCGCTCGACGCGTGAAGTCAGCCTGACCGATGTCGGCCAGGCGTATCTGGCGCCGTGCATGGCGACCGTATCGCAGGCGCAGGAAGCGGCGCGGGTGGTGGCGCAGGTGGGCGACGATCTGGCCGGGCCGCTGCGGATACAGGCGCCGTCGAGTTTCGGCAGCGAATGGCTGGCTGGCGCGCTGGCGCGTTTCGCCTTGCAGCATCCCTTGCTGGAGCCGATGCTGTTTGTCGATGACGCCCTGCTCGATCCGATTGAACACGGCTTCGACCTGACGATACGGGTGGGCGGCATCCCGGACGTGCATGCGCTGGCGATGCGTCCGCTGGCGCCATGCCGGGGCGTGCTGTGCGCCTCGCCGTCGTATCTCGCGCGGCACGGCATGCCGGCCTCGCCGCAGGAACTGCAACAGCACCGTTGCCTGCACTTCAGCCACCTGACCGACGGCACCCAATGGCACTTCACGCGCGGCGACGAACAGCAATCGGTGCGCGTGCCGGCCGCCTTCACCGCCAACAATGGCCTGGTGCTGCAACAGGCGGCGCAGCAAGGCCTCGGCATCGTCTACAACACCACCTTCCTCGCCTGGCGCAGCCTGATGGAAGGCTCGCTGGTGCCGGTGCTGAGCGACTGGGAACTGCCGCTGAACCATCTCAGCGCGTTGTATCCCGCCAGCCGCCAGCCATCGCCCAAGGTCCGCGCCCTGATCGACTTCCTGGTCGCCGAGTATCACCCCATCCCGCCATGGGATCTGGCTTTGAATACCAGCGGTCTGCTGAACAGAAATCCCCCGGTCTCTTACCAATAAAACCACACTCGGCCGTCGTGCTGTCCACCTCTGCCGCTCCCACTCAACGGTGTCTGGACATCACCATGGGCAGCCAGCAGCCTGGCACCGCCGCGATCATTTTTGACTGTCACGGCGGGATCAACCAGAAGTGGGAATATACCGCTGCGGGCGAACTCAGAACTTTCGACGGCGCTCGCTGCCTGGACGTCAGGGCTGCAAGCAAGCAGCCGCAGGCTATCGTGCAGTCCTATCCCTGCCATGGCGGCCCGAATCAGAAATGGACGATCAAGCCGGACAAAACAATTGTCAGTACCCATTCCGGACTGTGCCTGACAGTGCAGGGCGGCCGCACTGCCAATCTCACCGGCATCGATATGTGGCCGTGCGCAGGCTTGCCCCACCAGCAATGGACGGTCAGCGCGCTGCCGCCTTCATCCAACGATACACAGGCGCCAACACCGCCGAGCGGATTGAGCATCAGTGCCCTGGCGTGCCGCTCCGCCACGCTAAGCTGGAAGGCCGCGACCGACAATGTCGGGGTGGCTTATTACGACATCTATCGCGATGGCCAGGCGCTGGGAACAGTGAATGCCAGCACGCTGACTGCCCAGCTCGTACTCACGCCGGGCGCCAGTTGGGGCGTGTATGTCAACGCGCGCGATGCGGCGGGCAACGTTTCGCAGGCGAGCACTTCGCTTCCAGTCAAGGTTCCGCAGTGCGACGTGGACACCCAAGCCCCGTCGGTGCCGACGGGCTTGCGCGGCACGGTGGCGGGGATCACGGCTACCTTGAGTTGGAACGCGTCCAGCGACAATGTCGGCGTTATCGGCTACGACATCTATCGCGGCAGCAGCAAGGTCGGCAGTACCAGCACGCTGACGTACACCGACACCGGACTCGCCGCCAATACCACTTACCAGTACACGGTTGCCGCCCGCGACGCGCAAGGCAACGTTTCGCCGCGTGGCACCACCGTGTCATTAACCTCTGGAAGCAGCTGTACCGATGTCATCTGTTCGGCGCTCCAGGTGGCAAACGAGACGGATATCCCGTGGGGGCTTGTCGCTTTGGCCGACGGAACCGTGCTGTACAGCCGCCGGGACGCGCAGGACATCATGCGGCTGGACCCGGCGAGCGGCACCAGGACTTCGCTCGGCATCGTTCCCAACGTTCAGGGGACCGACGGCGAGGGCGGCCTGCTGGGCATCGCCGTCCCTGTAGGATTCCCGCTCACCGATCCCTGGCTTTACGTCTATCACACCAGCCCGACCGACAACCGCATCGTGCGCCTGCGGTATGTGAATGGGAAGCTCGACACGGGGTCGCTGGAAGTCTTGTTGAGCGGCATCGGGCGCAACAAATACCATAATGGCGGGCGGCTGAGATTCGGACCGGACGGCAAGCTGTATGCGAGCACCGGCGACGCGCAAAACGGCAACTTCGCGCAAGACATCCACCATCTTTCCGGCAAGGTGCTGCGGCTTAATCCGAATGGCACGCCGCCGGCCGATAATCCGTTCGGCAATTATGTCTGGAGTTACGGACACCGCAATCCTCAGGGATTGGCGTTCGACGCCAGCGGCCGTTTGTGGGAACAGGAGTTTGGCGATTCGCAGGACGAAACCAATTTGATCGTCAAAGGCGGCAACTACGGTTGGCCGAATTGTGAAGGCGTTACCTCTCGCTCCGGGAACGGGTGTGCGACAGCTGGCTATGTCGCGCCCAAATACACCTACCGAAACTCGGACGCTTCGTGCAGCGGCATTGCGATTGTCGGCCGTTCCCTCTACGTGGGCTGTTTATTCGGCAAGCGTTTGTATCGCAGCGAAATCAGTGGCGACAGCCTGGTCAACGTGCGGCAATTCTTCGTCGGCACGTATGGCCGCATACGCACTGTGGAACCAGCAATCGACGGTAATTTATGGATGACGACCAGCGACGCTGCCGGCGACAAAGATAGCGTGCCGAACAATACGAATACCCAGATCTTGAAACTTATACTAAGGCCGTAGACTGGTCTGGGTGGCCGTCATGGGAAGGTCAAGTCCATACCGAGCATTTTGATAACGATGAAGGTAATCAGCGCCAGCGCCAACAAGGACAGCACGAACAGCGCGGCCACCTTGCCGCTGGCGCGCAGCACCTCGCGCCTGTCCTTGCCCTTCTTCCCTTGATCATAATGCCACTTGATGGCATAGAACATGCCCGTGCCGAGCACGAGGAACTTGAATATCACGAAGACTAAGGGGATCCAATCCATCATTTTGAGTATTTCCAGGCAAGAAAGTATTACTACAAGTCCCGAGTAATACTACATAAAAGCAATTTCCATACATCGAGACAAAATGTCCCAGGCAAGATGTAAATTTGACCATCCGCTGATTGCGATGTTCAAGCCAGCTTTGCGGAATCGGGCTTCAACAGCAATAGCTGCTGCTCCAGCACCCGGAATTCCAGCGGATTGCTCATCAGGGTAACTTCGCCATCGGTGGCGACCTTGATGCGGCGGCGCGACAGGGTACGGACTTTGACCTGGATTTGCCTGAAGCTGAAGGTGGTCAGCTCGTCGGCCTGGTTCAGGCGGCCCATCTTGCCCAGCAGCCCGTGCAGCAGCAACCACAGCATGCCGAATTTGCCTTTGGTGCGTGGCGCCACCGCCGCCAGTTGACGGTCCTCCAGCGCGGCGCTCAAAGGCGGAATGCCGATCTGCTCCATTTGCAGCCGGTTGTTGCCGACGAAGAAGGTGGCGGTGCGCAGGCGCTGTTGTTTGCCGTCGATTTGCAGTATCAGGCGCAGCCGCCGATGCGGGCTGAGCAGGGTTTTCAGCGCCGACAGCGCCGCCACCAGACGGCTGCGGCCGAATTGTGCCTTGTCCAGCTCGCGCTCTTCCAGCAGTTTCGGGTACAGGCCGATGCTGGCGTTGACCAGAAACACTTGGTCGTTGACCATGCCCACCTGCACCGGACGCAGGCGCGCGCTCAGCAGCGCGTGCACGGCGTCTTGCAGATCCTCCGGGATGCCATGCGTACGGGCGAAGTAATTGAAGGTGCCTTGCGGCAGCACGCCGAACGCGCATGCGTGCCGGATCGCCTGGCGCGCCACGGCGTTGATGGTGCCGTCGCCGCCGGCCGCGACCAGTACGCCGTCGGCGGCAGCAGCTTGCCGCGCCAGTTGCGCGGCAATTTCGTCGATGCTGTCCGGTTGGTCAATGATGGTCAGCTGGAATTGACGTCCGGCGCCGCGCAGCACCGATTCGATGATGCTTTGCCGCTCCGCAGTTTCGGCATGGCCGGAGCCGGCGTTGAGGGCAATGAAAAATGGCGCGGCGGTAGCGGGCATGGGGGGCGCTTAAGTGATCGTCACCGGCGTAGTATCCCACGCGCCGTCGCGATACACCCGTTCATCATCAAGGTAAACGCCGTCGGTCAGGGCAAACACGTCGATGTGGTAGCGCGCGTCCTTGCGCTTCAGTTGCGGCTTGGTGTAGACGCCGTGCTTGGCGCCCAGCGACAGGTGGATGCCGCACATGCGTTCGTAGGTGCCGATGTCGTCCACCATGCGCTCGCGCGAGAAGGCGCGGTTCATGCCGAAGCCCAGTTCACGCAGCCACACTTCGCCCTCGTGCGCGCGGATGATGGAGAGCATCTGCTCGAATTCCGGCGTGCTGTTTTCGGTGCCGACCACGCGGCCCTGGTCGACGATGATGGTGATCGGCGTCTCCGGTTTGTTGACCAGGAATCGGGTGTCGCCAAACACGAAGATGCGCGCGCGGCCGCTGACCGCTTCCAGGTCTTGCGCCTCGGTGAACACTTCGCCCAGCGGGAACTGGCCGCCGACATTGGTCATGCCGCTGTAGTCGCCGATATTCAGCTTGGCCGGTTCGAACGGCGTATCGAACACCAGTTGCGCGCCGTCGCCGCTATCGACCACGCCGTGCCGGGCACGGTCGATGCGCGCCTTCAGCGCGTGGCCGACGCCGCGATAGTAGGACGGATCGTAGGCCAGCGATGCGATATAGTGCAGCCCCTGCTCGTCCGGCATGCGCGACAGGTGCACATGTTCGATCACCTTCAGTCCGCGCTTGAACAACTCGATGCGGATGCGGTAGGCGTCCATGCGGAAGCTGGTCGATTGCACCAGCACCACCAGGTCGCCCGCCTGCATGCGCTCGAAGGTGGCCAGGATCACGTCCGGCGTGGTGTCGTCGAAGTCGATGAACCGGGCGTCCGGCGCTGCGCGGCGATAGGCTTCGGTCAGCGCGCGATTCAGGTCGGTGCGGGTGTCGTAGACGATCAGCGCGGCATGCGGGACGCGGTGTTCGAGGGCGATGCCCAGGGTGTCGCGCAGATTGCGTTCGGCCTGGTCGACGGCGGCTTCGGGAATCGCGCCGAAACGGGAGGGGGAGGACGTCATGGTGAGGCGGTCAAAAGGGATCAGCCCGCATTATAAGTGAGTTGCCAAGGGAGTTGCCGCCAGAGCCACGCCGGCGCGCTTTCTCCTTGTAATGACCAAGTTGGCGATATAGAATTAAAAAAATAGCCTAGCAGCAACTCCATGGCGATAACGACAGGAAGCGTGATGAGCAGAGTGATGGGACAGGATTTGCCGCTGGAACGACCGGATGCCACCGGCCGCGCCGCGTTGTTTGTGCCGACGGCGGTGATCAAGGCCGATGTGCTGGAGACGGTGCGCATGGGCGCGGCCATTGTCGGTTATGGCAATCATGACCGGACGTTAACCCTTTACTACGAAAGCAACCGCTTCAACGAGCCTAACCTGGTCAAGTGGGAACAGAAAGCGCGCAAGGCGTTCGAGCGGCTGGCGGAGAACCTGCCGACCGTGTCCAAGATGGTTAGCAAACCGGAGAACTTTGAGCAGGTGGGCTACATCAGCAACCAGGGCATTTTGATCCGCCGCATGGAAAAACTGCAGCACTGGCTGGACAAATCCGACATGCTGGATGGCGCGCCGGTCGCCGAAACCATCGATTTCGCGCCGCCCCCGCCACCCAAGAAAATCGTCGCCGATTAATCCCGGCCGAGGATCTGTTGCAGACGCTTCTGGTCGCCGAAAATCCATTCGCATTGCGGCTTGCCGCTGTCGCCTTCCTTTGAATAGCAAAGCTGGGTTTCGCGGCCGCGCCATGATTGCGGGCCGTCGCCGATGGTGATGCGGGTGACGGACGGCAGGCCCTGGCAGCTTTCACCCAGCACCACGTCGGACAGAATTTTTTCGCCATTGCGCGTGATGCTCAGGTAGACCTCCGGCGAGCCGCCGCACCTGCGCTCCGAGGTCGGACCCTGGTCGGTGGCGATGGCGTAGCTGACATCCCCCAGCCGGCATGAAAGTTTGAGGCCGCGCGGTGGATGGAAGCCGGCTTGCGCGAGGGCGCTGTTGCGCTGCTCCTTGCCGCCACGGTCGACCGCGACGCTGTCGTGCAGGCCGCGATATTCCACATCCAGCAGGCCCGCTTCGGGCACGCAGGCGGTGCGGACGAAATCCTTGACGGTGTCCGCGCGGGCCGGGGCATGGCCGTGGAGGGCCAGCAGCAGGATCAGAAAGGTGGCGGTTTTTGTCATCATGTCAGATAGTCTAGCAAAACGTGCGCTGCGCTGGTGCGGAATTATGTATGCTCTTGGAAACAACTCATTCTTCAGGAGACGACCATGATGATGCGTTACGTAGCAGTGACACTGACGGCGCTGGCGCTGCTGGGCGGTTGCCAGAAAAAGGACGATCCGAGCGAGGCCGGTCCGGCCGAACGCGCGGGCCGCAAGGTCGATCAGGCGGCCGAGCAGGCCGGCGCGCGTCTGGACAGCGCCGCCAGGCAGGCCAATGAGCAATTGAGCGACGCCGCCAAGGAAACCAGCCAGCGCCTGGACAAGGCCGCCGACAAGGCGGGCGAAACCCTGAATGAAGCCACCAGGGAAGCCGGCCGCAAACTGGAACGGGCCGGCGAAAAGATGCAGACCTCGGCCGAGGAGCGCGAGAAGAAATAAGGCCGCGCCAGTGTCTAGTGCTGGCTCGCCGCCTGCTTGATGGAGACCACGTTGATGTGTTCCGCCGGCGGCGGCTGCAATTCCGGCTCGCCGCCGAGCACCACGCTCAGGTCGACGAAGCCGGCGCGCCAGGCGCGCTCCAGATCCTGCTCGATCGCCTCCATCGACGTCAGATGGAAATTTTCGAAGCCGCGCACGCCGTAGGCGCGGTTGCGGCCATGCGCCTTGGCCAGGTATAGCGCCATGTCCACCAGGTTGACCGCGCGCTCCCACGGCAGCGGCTCATTGCCCGGCGCCAGCGGGAAGGGCGAAAAGCCCACCGACACATTCACCGTGATCTGATGTTCGCCGTACTTCAGCGACTGCGACGAGATGCCATTCAAAATGCGCCGCGCGATTTCATCGACGCCGTGACGCTGTATCGCCGGCAGGAAGGCGAGGAATTCTTCGCCGCCCCAGCGCACGATCATGTCGGTCTCGCGCAGCGCGATGCGCAGGTTCTCGGCAATCATCTTCAGCACCGCATCGCCGGCCGCGTGGCCGTAGTTGTCGTTGATATGCTTGAAGTGGTCGACGTCCAGCAGGAACAGCGCGCCGACGATGTCGTCCTGCCGCTGCTGCGTGTT
The DNA here is from genome assembly GCA_963515135.1 of uncultured Duganella sp. Classification (GTDB taxonomy): domain Bacteria; phylum Pseudomonadota; class Gammaproteobacteria; order Burkholderiales; family Burkholderiaceae_D; genus Rugamonas. The sequence goes on from CAUPXZ010000014.1 coordinate 97,827, forward strand.
CAGGCAGCGCATGAAGTCCTGGAAGTGGCGGCGGTTATACAGTGAGGTCAGCGGGTCGAGCGTGGACTGCGCCTTCAGCTCCAGGTTCTTTACCTCCAGCTGGGCATTGGTGTTGCGCACCTTGCGGTACAACAGGCCGACCACCACGGCGGCCAGCGCAAACACCAGCGCCAGCAGCCACCACACGCGCTGCTGCAGGCGGCGGTTGTCGATCTCCGCGCCCTTGGCCTGGTTCTCGTGGCTCAGCAGCTCGATCTGGCGCTGCTTCTTCTCGCCCTCGTATTTTTCCTGCAGCTCCAGCATGGCCTGCTGGCGGCGCTTCTCAAACAGCTCGTTGGAGATGTCGCGTTCGCGGTGGTAGGCCGCCACCGCGCCGGGCAGGTCGCCGGCGCGTTCCAGCGCCTCGCCATATTCGCGCAGCGCCACTTGCAGATCGGGCTTGTTGTTCTCCTGCTCGTAGCGCGCCATGCCCAGCTCATACTGCTTCTTGCCCTCGGCGATACGGCCCATGCCGATGTAGGCCTGACCCAGGTTGACGCGGCCGGTCGCTTCCGTCGATTTGTCGCCGGTCTTCTGCGCCGAATGCAGCGACTCCTGCGCGTACTGCGCCGCCAGCGTGAATTCATGCTGCTTCAGATAGCTGTCCGACAGGTTGACCAGCGTGACGCCGACCATGCGCTCCGCGCCCATCTTGCGTTCCAGCGCCAGGCTTTCCTGCAGCACGCGCAAGGCGCGCTTAGGCTGGCCGGAGTCGATCGCCAGGCCGTACTCGGTGTTCTTGGCCATCGCCATGCGGCCGGGCGAATTGAGTTTTTCGGTTTCCGCCAGCAGCTCGGCCAGCGTTTCGGCGGCGTTCTCGTAGCCCTTCATCTGCGTGTGCAGCTTGGCCAGCGCGTTCAGCGCGGCCACCAGGCTGATGGCGTCGCCGGACGGCGCGCGCGCCATCTCCACCGCATGCTGCAGCTTGAGCAGCGCGGCCGGAAAATTGCCTTGCTCCGCGTAGGTCTGGCCGGCGGTGATGGTGGCCTGCACCTTGAGCGCGGTGTCGCCGGTGGTCAGCGCCAGCTGTTCCGCCGCGAAGGCCTGGCGGTGGGCGGCGTCCACCTCGGCCTGGGCGAACAGCACATAGGTCTTGGCCAGCATGCCTTTGGCGATGATGGCGTCGTCGTGCAGCGATTTGCCGAAGGCGATGACCTGTTCGGCCGCTTGCAGCGCCACCTCGTTCTGGCCCAGGCGCATGCGGGTGGCGCTCATCTGGGTGAGGAATTCGGCGCGGGTGTAGGAAGAGGCGGCGACCAGCTCGGGTTGCAGCTTTTGCAGCTGCACCAGCGCCTTGTCGGGGACGAAGCGGCTTTGCTCGCGGATGTCGAGGATGCGCTCATCCAGCGTGGCCTGGGCCGCGGTCTGGGCCAGGGGCCACGCGGGCGCCAGCGTCAACGCCAGGGCCGCCGCCAGGGCGCGCCGCTTCGTTTGCCACCAGCTGTTGTTTCTTGATCCTGCCAACTTGACGCCCTCGCATATTGCTGTGCAATGTCTAGACAATTATATGCGTGTTGCAGGCGAGAAAGCCCCGGCCGGTGCGATTTTTCCTCAAAATCGCACAGTTTTCGCTAGCTTTACAACGACATTAATCGGCTAGTTGCTGCAAAAGGTATAGGCGTTGATACAAGCCGCCGTCGATCTGCATCAGCTGCTCGTGCGGGCCGGTCTCGACGATGCGGCCGTGATTCAGCACCACGATGCGGTTGGCGTCGCGGATGGTCGACAGGCGGTGGGCGATGGCGATCACCGTCACCTTGCCGCGCAATTCATCCAGCGCGGTCTGCACGACCTGCTCGGTCTGCGAATCGATGTGCGAGGTGGCTTCGTCCAGCAGCAGGATGCGCGGCGTGCCGGCCAGCGCGCGGGCGATGGCGATCAGCTGCTTCTGGCCGACCGACAGGCGCGAGCCGCCTTCGCCCAGCGGCGTGTCGTAGCCCTGGTCCAGTGCGGCGATGAAATCGTGGGCGTGGGCGGCGCGGGCGGCGGCTTCGATCTGCGCCTGCGTCAGGCCGCGCCCCATGTCGATGTTTTCGCGCGCCGAGGCGGCCAGCAGGAACGGGTCTTGCGGCACCAGGCCGACGTCGGCGCGGAAGCGCTCGTTGTCGATATCGTCCAGCGGCACGCCGTGCATCCGGATGCTGCCGTGCGGCGCCGGATAGAAGCGCAGCAGCAGCGACAGCAGGGTGGACTTGCCGCTGCCGGTGTGGCCGACGATGCCGATGAAATCGCCCTGCGGGATCTGCAGCGACAGGTCGTGCAGCACCGGCTGGCCGGCGTGGTAGGCGAAGTTGAGATGGCGGATATCGACAGCGGGTGCGTTGCTGTCGGCGCAGGCTTCGGCGTGCGTGCGTGCGCCGCTGTGCTCCATGGCCGCGCCCTCATCCAGCAGCGTCGCCACGCGCGCGGTGGCCACCACCGATTGCTGCAACTGGCTGAACTGCATGGTGATCTGGATCAGCGGTTCGATCACGCGCGCCAGGTAGCTGATGAAGGCGTACAGCACGCCGACTTCGGTGGCGGTCATCTGGCGCTGGCCGAACAGGAAAATCACCGCCGCCAGCAGCACGATGTTGAACAGGTCCAGCGCGGGGCGCAGCAGCCAGGCGTTGGCGCGCAGTTCGGCCAGGCGCGCGGTGTAGTGATCGTGGTTGGTGCTGCCGAAGCGCTGGCCGAAGCGCTGTTCGGCGTTGCTGGCCTGGAGCACGCTCATGCCGCCGATGGACTCGGCCATCTGGCCATTGATCTCGCTGCGCAGCGCGCGCGCGCGGGTCACTGCCGGCGCGCTCCAGCGCTGGTACAGCCAGACGATCAGCAGCACCGCCGGCAGCAGCGCCAGCACGATCAGCATCAAACGCCAGTCGAGGAAGGCCATGGCGCAGACGGTGCCGATCAAGACGATGCTGGAATCGAGCATCACGAACAGCACCTGGATGTACAGGCTCTTGACCGCTTCGGTGTCGTTGGTGACGCGCGAGACCAGCTGGCCGGTGATGGCGCGGTCGAAGAAGGACATCGGCAACAGCAGTACGTGAGTGTAGACCATCTCGCGCAGGCGCATCACCGAGCGCATGGCGAGGCCGGACAGCCGCACCAGTTGCAGGTAGCGCAGGCCGCTGGCGATCCAGCCGGTCAGCACCAGGCCGGCCAGCAGGCCGGCCATGCGCGGCCAGTCCAGATGGTGCGGCAGCAGGTGTTCATCGATCAGCGCCTTGCCCATGATTGGCCCCATCACCTCCAGCAGCGCGGCGACGATCAGCCACAGCACGGCCCAGGACAGGTGATGCTGGTCCGGCAGCGCGGCGCGGCGCAGCAGCGAGGCGGCCCGTCGCATCTGGCCGGTGGTGGACGCCGTGTCAGGTTTCGATTCAGGCTTCATCAAGACTTGCTTCCAATTGTTGATAGCGCCACTGGCTGGCGTACCAGCCGTCCAGTGCCAGCAGTTGTTCGTGCGTGCCGGTTTCGCTGACGCGGCCTTCGCGCAGCACGATAATCAGATCGGCGCTGACCACGGAGCTGAGACGGTGGCTGGCGATCACCGCGCTGCGGCCCTGGCGCTGCTGGCGCAGTTCTTCGAGGTGTCGCAGGATGTGCGTTTCGGTGCCGGTATCGACGGCGGAGAGGGCATCGTCGAGCAGCAGCAGATCGTTATCGGCCAACAGCGCGCGGGCGATGGCGACGCGCTGGCGCTGGCCGCCGGACAAGGTGATGCCTTTCTCGCCGACCTGGGTGTCGTAGCCGTCGGTGAACAGCAGGATATCGTCGTGGATGGCGGCCAGGCTGGCGGCGTGCTCGATCTGCGCGCGCGAGGCGTTCGGCCTGGCGAGCGCGATGTTGTCCGCAATCGAGGCCGAGAACAGGAACGATTCCTGCGGCACCCAGCTGATGGCGGCGCGCAGCGCATGCAGCTTGTACGCATCGAGCGCGTGGCCGCTCCATTGCACGCTGCCGTGTTGCGGCGTCAGCTGGCGCAGCAGCACGCGCAGCAGCGTCGACTTGCCGCTGCCGGTGGGGCCGACCAGGCCGAGCGTCTGGCCGGGCTTCAGCGCCAGCGAGATCTCGCTGATGGCCGGCGCGGCCTGGGCGGAATAGGCGTAGCCGACATCGCGCAGCACGATCGGGCCGGGCGGCACGGCAGTCAGCGTACCGTGATCGTCGATCGCCAGCGGTGTCTCCAGCATCGGGTGCAGGCGCTGCCAGGCAGCGCGACCGCGCTCGATCAGCGACAGCACCCAGCCGGCGGCGAACATCGGCCAGATCAACTGGCCCAGATACATCGTGAACGCGGTCAGCGAACCGACCGTCAGCTGATCGTGCCAGATCAGATAGCCGCCGAGGCCGAGCGTCAGGCCGCTGGCGGCGGTCAGCGTCAGGCCGACCGCCGGTTCATAGGCGGCTTCCCATACCTGCGCGCGCAGGCTGGCGTCGGACGCCTTGGCAGCCAGCTCAGAAAACTGCTGCGCGCTGCGCTGTTCCAGGCCGAGCGCGCGCAGGGTGCGCACGCCGGACAGTGTTTCCTGCACATGGTCATTCAGCGCGCTGAAACGCTTGAGCGAATCGGTGGAAGCGGTGTGGATATGCCCGGAGATGTACCAGAACGCCCACGCCATCAGCGGGAACGGCAGCAGCGCAATGCAGGCCAGGCGCCAGTCGACGCCGAGCAGCATCACGCCCAGCACCATCACCAGCGTGAGGGCGCCGTCGAAGCCGGCCAGCATCGCCTCGCCGGCGGCCATCTCGATCGCATCGATATCGTTGGTGGCCAGCGCCATCAGATCGCCGGTGCGCTGGCGTTGATAGAAGGCCGGGCCTTGCAGCGTCATGCGGGTATACAGGCGGGTGCGCAGCGACACGCCGAGCTGATAGGCGGCGCCGTACAGAATCTGCCGCCAGGCGACGCGCAGGAAGTAAATGCCGAGCCCGATCAGCAGCAGCGCGCCGATTTCCATCAACAGCGCATGGCCGGACAAAGAGTGATTGGCCAGGCCATCGATCATGGCGCCGACCTTGCGCGGCACCCAGATACTCAGCGTAGCGACGCCGGCCAGCATGGCGCCGGACACAATATAGGCGCGACTGTGCTGACGGACAAACCCGCCGATCAGCCGTGAGAGTTTAGACATGCATGTTGCCTCGAAAAGCGTATAGCCCGCTAGGATACAGCATGCGCAAAAACTTCGGGGTCAGTGCCGACAATCGGACATTTCGCGTGCGAAATGTCCGATTGTTGGCACTGACCCCGAAGTTTATTTCTTGGCTTTGGGGGCGGCTTTGGCGGGTTTTGTGTCTGGCGCCAGTTCTGCCACGCTTGGCTTGAGCGTGGCTTTGACTTCGATGAAGTCCTGCTGCTCAGGGATAGGGGCAGCGACCGGCTTCGGCTTCGGGGCTTTCGGCACGGGGGCGACTTCCACCGCTACCGGTTCGTTGGCGGCAATCGCGGTGGGGCTGACGGCAGCGCTGACCGCAGCGGCCAGGGCCGGCGGCGTGACCTTGGCGGCGACCGGAACGCTTACCTGCTTGAAAGTGCTCTGGGCGCTTTTCACCAGCTCGCTCTGGGCGCTGCTGGCGATGCTGTACAGCTCGCGGCCGTAGGCCAGCAGGGCATCGAAGCTGCCGGGTTGCGACGTGCCGAGGCTGAAGAGTTCTGACGGATCTTTGATCGCCAGCAGCTGCTTGGCGGCAGCCGAGGATTTTTCTACCGAGGCTTTGGTGGTGCTGAGGTTCAGCGCGATGACTTTCTCAGCGCTGTCGACGGCCGTGTTGGCCAGGGTGTTGAGAATCTGGAACTGGGCTTCCAACTGGGATTTCGTCGCTGCGGAAAACTGTTCGGTGATCGATGACATAATTTCTCCTGAGATTATGATGCAACGCAATAAGATCATTCTAGCCAGCATTGCTCGCGATGGAAAGTTATTTTTTCTACCAATTAGTGCAGCGCAATAATTGGTGTATTTTGATGAATTTGCCTACAATGTTCTTACTTCAAATCAACGGGAGTGCAGATGGATGTCGTGATACGCAACGCCAATCTGGCGGACGGACAGCAGGGAGTCGATGTCGCCATCGAGCAGGGCCGCATCGCCGCCGTCGGCCCGCGTTTGCCATTGCAGGCACAGCAGGAGATCGACGCCGCCGGTGATCTGTTGAGCACGCCTTTCGTCGACGCCCACTTTCATATGGACGCCACGCTGAGCTATGGCTTGCCGCGCGTGAATGCATCCGGCACGCTGCTGGAAGGCATTGCGCTGTGGGGCGAGCTCAAGCCGCAGCTGACCCAGCAGGCGCTGATCGAGCGCGCCTTGCAGTACTGCGACTGGGCGGCGGCGCGCGGTCTGCTGGCGATCCGTTCCCATGTCGATGTGTGCGACGACCGGCTGCTGGCGGTGGAGGCGCTGCTGGAGGTCAAGCGCATCGTCGCGCCTTACCTGGATCTGCAACTGGTGGCCTTCCCGCAGGACGGCGTGCTGCGCGCGCCGCATGCGCTGATCAACCTGAAGCGCGCGATCGGCATGGGCGTCGATGTGGTGGGCGGCATTCCGCACTTCGAGCGCACCATGGCCGATGGCGCCGAGTCGGTGCGGATTCTGTGCGAGTACGCCGCCGATCAGGGCCTGATGGTAGACATGCACTGCGATGAATCCGACGATCCGCTGTCGCGCCACATCGAGACGCTGGCGTACCAGAGCCACCGCCTGGGCCTGCACGGCCGCGTCACCGGCTCGCACCTGACCTCGATGCACTCGATGGACAATTATTATGTCAGCAAGCTGCTGCCGCTGATCCGCGAGGCGGGCGTCAACGCCATCGCCAATCCCTTGATTAACATCACGCTGCAAGGCCGCCACGATAGCTATCCGAAGCGGCGTGGCATGACGCGCGTGCCGGAGCTGCTGGCCGCCGGTGTTCCGGTCGCCTTCGGCCACGATTGCGTGATGGATCCATGGTACAGCCTGGGCTCGGGCGATATGCTGGAAGTTGCGCACATGGGCCTGCATGTGGCGCAGATGACCGGTCAGGACGCCATGCGCGACTGCTTCCGCGCCGTGACCAGCACGCCCGCCGCCATCCTCGGCCTGCAAGGCTACGGCATCGCGCCCGGCTGTCACGCCGACCTGGTGCTGCTCGATGCCGCCGATCCGGTCGAGGCGATCCGCCTGCGCGCCGCGCGCCGCATGGTGATGCGGCGGGGGAAAGTGATTGCGGAGTCGCCGCGCACACATGCCCGGCTGAATCTGCCGGGCCGGCCGGATAATGTGAATTTCCGCTTGAACCGCTGAGCCTTCAGGCTGGACTTGACTGCGGAAATACATGACAATTGGACACTGTTAAATCCGCATGGAGTTGCCTTGAAAGAAATCGCCATCCGACCCGCAACGGAAGCCGACTTTGCCGCCATGTGGGAAATATTTCAGGAGCTGATCGCCAGCGGCGATACTTATTACTTCGCCGCCGACACCAGCCGGGAAGATTGCCACGCCTATTGGTTCGGCCCCGGCATCCAGAGTTTTGTGGCCGTGCTCAATGCCGAACGTCTGGTCGGCATGTACCGCCTGATTGCCAACCAGCGCGACCGGGGTTCGCATGTGGCCAACGCCTCGTTCATGGTGAGTCCGGCCGCGCAGGGCGTCGGCGTCGGCAAGCTGTTGGGCAGCGATTGCCTCGCCCGTGCCCGCGCCCAGGGCTATCTGGCGATGCAGTTCAACTACGTGGTCAGCTCGAATATGCCGGCAGTGCTGCTGTGGAAGAAGCTGGGCTTCTCCATCGTCGGCACCCTGCCGCGCGCTTACCGTCATCAGTATCTGGGCTATGTCGACGTCTACGTCATGTACCAGTTGCTGGAAGATCCAACCCATTGGCCGGACGCATGAAAATACTGGACACCGAACGCCTGACCCTGCGCACCATGCATCCCGACGACGCGCCGTTTTACTACGAACTGGTCAACGATCCCAGCTGGCTGGAGCATATCGGCGACAAGGGCATCCGCAGCGTCGAGGCGGCGCGCACCGCCATCATCGACGGCGCCTGCGCGATGCAGGAACGCCACGGCCATTCTCTGTACGTGATGGAGCGCAAGAGCGACGGCGCGCCGCTGGGCTTGTGCGGCCTGATCAAGCGCGACACGCTGCCGGACGTGGATATCGGCTACGCCATCCGCCCGGCGTACTTCGGCCAGGGCTATACCTATGAGGCGGCCGAGGCGGTGGTGGCGCATGCGCGTGATGTGCTGGGCATCAGGCGGCTGCTGGGCATCACCAATCCGGGCAACGCGGTGTCGATCAAGCTGCTGGGCAAGCTGGGACTGACGTTTATTGAACACAAAGTGATGCCGCCCGATCATCGTCCTACCAATATTTATGGACTGGATCTCGGCTAGCGTGGGAATCCGATAGATTTTTTCCGCCTCCTATAGCATCATGAATGCGTGGCACTAACAGTTGCCACTTCCCCAAAAAATGGAAGCAATTAAGAACAACGCAAGCTTGTTTGAATTGAATTCTTGAAAGGGGTAGGTATGAAACTCGCCAATCTGAAGATAGGCGTGCGCTTGGGATTGCTGGGAGCTTTCTTTTTTGCCGCACTGGCGATCGTGGCGTTCGCCGGCTGGCGCGCGCTGGAGAGCAGCAATGTGCGCAGCGCCGATGCCATGGCGCGCTCGGTGGCGCTCAGCCAGGCCATCGATACGGCCCGTGGCGCGCAGGTCGAATTCAAGATCCAGGTGCAGGAGTGGAAGAACATCCTGATACGCGGCAACGATCCGGCCCAACTCGACCGTTACAGCAAGGCCTTCGTCAAGGGTGGCGAGACCACCCGCGCCGAATTGCAGAAGCTGGATGGCCTGCTCGGGAAGCTGGGCCTGACAACCCCGCTGGTGGGCGAGGCCATCGTCACCCAGAACCAGCTGGTCGCGCGTTACATGGACGCGCTGAAGAAATACGACGCCGCCAATCCGGAAAGTGCGCATGTGGTCGATGCGCTGGTCAAGGGCATGGACCGCGAGCCGACCAAGAAAATCGATGACATCGTCGAGTTCATCGGCAAGGAATCGGTGCGCCTGACGGCCGCGATGGCGGCGGAAAACGCCGCCGCCCATGCGCGCACGCTGGCGACCATGGGCGTGACCTTGCTGGTGACGCTGGTGGTCGGCTGTATCACGGTGACCTCGCTGATCCGCAGCATCACCCGTCCGCTGGACGCGGCGGTCAGCGTGGCGCAGACGGTGGCGGCGGGCGACTTGCGCAGCGAGGTGCAGATCAGCAGCGCCGACGAAATCGGCGAGCTGCTGGGCGCGCTGAAGGCGATGCAGCTTAACCTGAGCAATATCGTGGGCAAGGTGCGTTCCGGCACGGAGACCATCCACGGCGCGGCAACCGAGATCGCCGCCGGCAACCTCGATCTGTCCGGCCGCACGGAGGAGCAGGCCAGCTCGCTGGAGCAGACCGCCGCCGCCATGGTCGAGCTGACCACCACCGTGCAGCAGAATAACGCCAACGCCAGCGAGGCGTGCAAGCTGGCCGACACCGCTTCCAGCGTCGCCGCCAGGGGCGGTGATGCGGTGGCGCAGATGGTGCAGACCATGGGCCAGATCAACGATAGCTCGCGCAAGATCGTCGACATCATCGGCGTCATCGACGGCATCGCCTTCCAGACCAATATTCTGGCGTTGAACGCGGCGGTGGAAGCGGCGCGCGCCGGCGAGCAGGGCCGGGGCTTCGCCGTGGTGGCGTCCGAGGTGCGCAACCTGGCGCAGCGCTCGGCCGCCGCCGCCAAGGAGATCAAGCAACTGATCGGCACCTCGGTCGGCCGGGTGGAGGAGGGCAGCCGGCTGGTGGGGCAGGCCGGCGAAACGATGACCGAAGTGGTGGCCAGCGTGCAGCGCGTGACCGCCATCATCGGCGAAATCTCGGTGGCCAGCGGCGAGCAGCGCGATGGCATCGAGCAGATCAGCATCGCCATCAGCCAGATGGACAGCGTGACGCAGCAGAATGCCGCGCTGGTGGAGGAGGCGGCCGCCGCCGCCGATTCGCTGGAACAGCAGGCGGCGGGACTGCGCGACGCGGTCAGCATCTTCAAGCTGCACGATCAGCCGGCGGCGGCATTGCCCGCTGCGCGCCGGCGCGCCTTGCAACTGAGCTGACAAAATTTTTGCCACAGGCCGTTTGATGCGCCTCAAGCAGGCGCGCAAACGGCCTTTTTACATTCCGCGTATCAACTACTATGGCCTCTTCCGCAGTGCAGCCGACGGAGAGAGACAGCATGAACAGCATATGGCCGGCAGTGGCCGGCATCGCGCCATGTTTGCTGGCGCTGGGGGCCTGTCAATGGCAGACGCGCGCGTTGCGCGCGCGCTGCGCGCAGCTGCAGGCGGCGCTGGCGGCGCAGCGCGACAACGAGCTGCGGCTGGACTTCATCGCCCATCACGACAGCCTGACCGGCCTGCCCAATCGCCTGCAATTCCAGCTGCGGCTGGAGCACGGCGTGGCCTACGCGCGCCGTCACGACAGTCTGCTGGCGGTGCTGTTTGTCGATATCGACCGCTTCAAGACCATCAACGACACGCTGGGCCACGACGCCGGCGATCAGGTGCTGGTGCAGTTCGCGCAGCGCCTGCGCAGCTGCGTGCGCGAAGTCGACACCGTGGCGCGCCAGGGCGGCGATGAATTCATCGTGCTGCTGACGGAACTGCGCAAGAGCGCCGACGCCCAGCAGGTGGCGGACAAGATCATGCAGGTGATCGGCGAGCCCTTCGTGGTCAACGGCGATCTGCTGGAGGTGGGCGCCAGCATCGGCGTGGCCGTGTATCCGGACGACGATGAGGATATCGAGACGCTGATCGAGAAGGCCGACCTGGCGATGTACGCGGCCAAGCAGCGCGGCAAGGGCGCCAGCCTGCGCTTCCTGCCCAGCATGCAGGCCAAGGCGTATTCGCGGCTAATACTGGAGACGGCGCTGCGCCACGCGCTGGAGCACGACGAATTCATCCTGACCTATCAGCCCAAGCTGGATCTGAAGCAGCAGAAGATTACCGGCGTGAAGACGCTGCTGCGCTGGAAGCACCCGGAGCTGGGACTGGTGATGCCGCTGGATTTCCTGCCGGTGCTGGAACAGAGCGCGCTGATCCTGCCGGTGGGCGCGTGGATGATCTCGACCGCGATGACGCAGGCGCGCCGCTGGATCGAGCGCGGCGTGCCGCTGACGGTGGCGGTGCACCTGTCGCCGCGCCAGTTCTTCCACAAGGATATCGCGAGCAGCTTCGCGGCCATGCTGGAGAAGGCCGGGTTGCCGGGCCGCTGCATCGAGCTGGAAATCACCGAGGCGATGCTGATCGATAAGAGCCAGAGCGCGGACGAGGTGCTGGCCCAGTTCAGGCAGATGGGGGTGCGGGTGGCGATCAGCGATTTCGGCAGCGGCTATGCATCCTTGAATTATCTGCGCCGCTTCCCGGTGGACGTGGTGAAAATCGATAAGTCCTTGGTCGACGACCTGTCGCGCGGCGGCGCGATGGTGCGCGCCATCATCGAGATGGCGCACGCGCTGGACATGCGGGTGATCGCGGCCGGCGTGGAGACCGACGAGCAACTGGCGCAGCTGCGTGCGATGGGCTGCGACGAGGCGTTTGGTTTTTGCCTGAGCGCGCCGGTTGCGCCGGAAGAGGTGGAGCTGCTGCTGGCGCGACGCCAGCAGCAGGAACCCATGCTTACTTCCTGAAGAACCGGATCAGCGGGATGTCCACCCGCTGCGCCCACGATTTCTCATTGTGGCTGCCGCCCGCAGCTTCGTGATAATACAGATCGTAGCCCTTGGCCTGCATGGCGTCGCGCATTCTGCGGGTGTCTTCGATGCCATCGTTGTCGGTGCCGGAGTCGAGGTAGAAGCTGACCGCCGGCCTGGCCGGCAGCTTGTCGATGAACATATGCTGATTCCACCAGAACGAACTCGATACGCCAGCCGCCTTGGAGAACACTTGCGGATATTTCTGGGCGATGTAGACCGAGGCGATGCCGCCCAGCGAGGAGCCCATGATGGCGGTGTGCTCGCGCTGCTTCAGCGTGCGCAGATTGGCGTCGGCCCACGGCTTGACCGTGTCGACGATGAAGGCGGCGTAAGCGTCGATCTTGCCGCCGCCGTATTGCTGGTCGCAGCAGGGCGTGTACTCGTTGACGCGCTGTTCGCCGGCGTTGTCGATGCCGACGACGATCAGCGGTTCGATGGCGCCGGTAGCGATCAATTTGTCGACGGTGGCGCCGATTTCCCACGCGGTGCCGAAGGCGGCGGTTTTGGGATCGAACAGATTCTGGCCGTCATGCATATACAGCACCGGGTAGCGCTGCTGCGGATTGGCGTCGTAAGCTGGCGGCAGGTAGATGCGCAGCTTGCGGCTGTTGCCCAGTTGCGGCGAGGCGAAGTGGTCGACGATGCGCACCGTGCCGGTGGCGACGGCCTTGCCTGGTGCCTCGCTTTTCGGCACCGGCATCACGCGCACGCCGTGAATATCGAACTTGTTGGACGGGCCTTTGACGCCGCCTGCATCGCTGTAGCTGGCGTTGTTCTTCATGTAGCTCATGTTGTAGAAGTCATCCAGCCGCAGCGTGTAGCTGCCCGGCTTGAGGTTGGCGCGCAGCGGTGTCGAATACTTGGCGCCTTGTTCGGCCGGAGAGTGCGGCAGTTGCACCACGGCGTTGGCGACGATGTTGCCGGTGCTGTCCTGCAGCGATGCCCATTTGACGCCGCCGCTGACGCCCAGGTTGATCTGGTGGGCGGTATTGCGGTATCTGATCTGGATGGCATAGCTGCCTGCGCGGTCTATTTTGAGTTCCTGCGCAAAAGTGTCGGCCGGCGCGCCCCAGGCCGGGCGCGAGACGTCGATTTCCTGGCCGTTGTTCAGGCAGACCGGCATGCTGTGGTGGCTGCGGTTGCCGGAACGGGTGTGGACTGCTTCGACCGCGTAGCAAAGATTGTCGGCCTCGACCACGTTGCGGTCGGCCCATGTGGCCGCCGAGACGCGCGCGCCAATCAGCTGGCCGTTGCGGTAGACGTTGTACACGATGCCGCCGCCCGCGCCGCCGGCGATGCTCAGCGTCGGCAAGCCGTAGCTGCCGCGTTCCAGCCTGGCGATGCGCGGCTCGGCCGGCGCGTAGACTGCGGCATCCTGCACCAGCGGCCTGGCGGTGACGCTGCGCTTCTCCTGTTGGCCGGGCAGCAGCTTGCCGAGGTGGATTTCGATCGCGTTGTCATCGCCTAGCGCATCCCATGCCAGCGACGCACTGGCCGGCTTGCCGTTCAGCGTAATGCTGTCTACCGCATAGTAGCCATTCGCCTCGACCGCAGCGGGCAGCGCAACGCGCACGGTGAGGCGCTTGCCGCGCAGCGCCAGATTATTCAATGTGATCGCTTCGCTGCCGGCAAACGCTACGCGCCGCAGCCTGGCCGTAATGAACGGCCGCAGCGCGATGCCTTCAGTCGTCGTCTGCACGCCAAACACGCTACCGACCACCATGCCCAGATAGCCGCCTACGGACCATAGCTGGCGGCGCGAGTTGACCACCGGGCCACTCAGCTTGCCGTCATCCAGCATCGGCTGGCCGGACAACCACTCCAGGTTCTCCATGTTGGACAGATTGGTGGCGGCGCCGCGCATCAGCGTATCGTAGGCCGCATCGGCCACGGCGACATTGCCGCCGATGGCGGCGGCCTTCAAGCCGTAGGCGGTAACGAAGGGCCACATGGCGCGGTTGTGATATACCGCCGTATTGGCCTGCTGCGGGAAGATCACCGGCGCGCCCAGCGGACCGTGCGGATAATGCGCGAGAATGCTCTGCGCCTGCTGCCGGTCGGCGATGCCGGTGACGATGGCCAGCGATAGGCCCAGCCAGTCATACTTGTGCATTGCCACGCCGTCGAAGTGGCCGGCGGTCAGGCTGCTGTACATGCCGCTGTCGGCCTGCCAGAAGCGCTGGTTGATGGCGGCCTTGAGGTCGGCCGCCCAGCCGCTGTAGCGGGCTGCGGTAGCGGCGTCGCCTTGTTCTTTGGCCAGTTGCGCCGCCAGCGTCAGCGCCTTGTAGTGCGCGGCGTTGGTGGACAGCGCTTTCGAGGTCGCCATGAAGGATAATTCGTTCGGCATCCATGCCGCGTAAGTCTGCTCGCGCCAGTCGAGGAAGGATTCTTCGCCGTTGTACAAGCCGTCGGCCGCATCCCAGATGGCGATGCGGTCATTCTCCAGCGTGTTGCGCAGCGCGCGCAGGGCTTTTTCGGCAAAGACCAGGCGCTGATCCGCTGGCAGGGCTTTCAATGCCTCGTCGGCGCCGAAGGCCCAGGTGACGCGGTCGGTGCTGACCGGCCAGCTGCCGCCGCTGCCGGTGTCCTGCACGATCTGATAGCCATTGTCGTGGTTCACCGCGTGCAGGCCGCCCTTTACGCCATCGCGATATCCGGCCAGTTTGAATTCCAGCGAGTTGCGTGTGCGTTGCGGGTCCAGCATGCCGAGGCCCAGCGCGGCGGCGTATGACAGATCGCGGGTCCAGACGTAGTGCCACAATTCGCCGGTTTCAAAGCACTCGCAGGGGATGGCGTTGCCGCCGTTGTAGCTGCCGTCGCGGATCTCGCTCACCGAGTCCAGCTTCATTTCGGCGCCGGCCAGCGCGAACAGCGCATCGAAGGCCAGGTTGCCGCTGCGGACCGTCGGCAGGCCGGCGGATTCGGCGTAGCTGATCTGCTGCCTGCCGCCTTCGCGCACCCGCATGGTGGTCGATTGCGTGTAGCTGCGCAGCGCGGCGCCGGCGTCGGACGTCGCGTAGCGGACGATTTCTTTCTTGCCATCCCAGGTTGGGTAGCTTGCGGTAGCGTCGCCTGGCGCGGCATATGCCTGTGCCGCCAATGCCGGCAGGGCAAGCGTCAGCGCGGTGCGCATCATGGATTGCTTCATTGTTCGATCTCCAGTATCAGCGCAGATCGCGCCGGCAGTTTAACTTGTCCGTCCAGCGACACCCGCTGGCCGCTGATGACGTCCACGCCCGAGCGCGCGCCGTTCAGCATTTCCTGGAAGCGCGCGGTTGGCAGCGTGATTTCGGCCTTGTTCTTGTTGAGCGCCACCATGACCTTGTTGCGGCCGTCGTAGCGGAAGTAGACATAGGTGTTCTGCTCCGGCCCGTAGTGCATCAGCTTCCCGCCATGAATCACCGTGGCGGACTTGCGCCAGTTGAGCAGCTTGCGGATGTAGGCCTGCGCGTCGGCCTGCTGCGTCGTCAAACCGGCGCCGGTGAAGGCGTTGACCTTGTCGCCGGCCCAGCCGCCGGGGAAGTCGTGGCGGTACGAGGCGTCGTCGCGGCCCTTGGTGGTGCTGGTCATCTGAATCTCGGTGCCGGCGTAGAACTGCGGAATGCGCGGCAGCGTTGCCACCACCGCCATCGCCATGCGGAATAGATCCTGATCCGCATCCAGCGCGCTGTAGATGCGCGACAGGTCGTGGTTGCCCTCGAATAGAACCAGGTTCGCCGCGTCCGCATACAGATAATCCTGCGACAGCGTTTCGTACAGCGTGGTCAAGCTTTGCTCGGCGCCGTCGGGCGCCACCAGCGCGCGGCGCAGCGCGTCGTTCAAGGGAAAGTCCATCATGCTCGGCATGTGCGACACGTAGCCGTCAAAATTCTGTTTGCCGCGCTGCCAGTGGGCGACCACCGGAATCAGCGGGCTCCATTCCTCGCCCACCAGATTCAGTTTCGGATACTCCGCCATCACCGCGCCGGACCAGCGGCTGAGGAAGTCCGTATTGGAATAGCCGTAGGTATCCACGCGCAGGCCGGACAGGCCGGCGTACTCGATCCACCAGATGCTGTTCTGAATGAGGTAGTTGGCCACATAGGGATTGGCTTGGTTCAGGTCCGGCATGCCCTGCACGAACCAGCCCTGCGTGAAGTTGCGCTTGTCTTCTTGCGACGCATACGGATCCTGCACCGCCACGCGGTGGTGCGTGGTCGGCACGTATTGTCCCTGGTAGCTCAGCCAGTCCGGCATCGGCATATCCTGCATCCACCAATGTTTGCTGCCGATGTGGTTCAGCACTACATCCTGGATCACGCCGATGCCTTTGCCGCGCGCCTGCGCCACCAGCTTGCGGAAGCCTTCGTTGCTGCCGTATCGTGGGTCGATGCGGTAATGGTCGGTGGATGCGTAGCCGTGGTAGGAGCCCTGCGGCATATTCGATTCCAGCAGCGGCGTAGGCCATAGCTGCGTGAAGCCCATGCCCGCCACATAGTCCAGATGATCGATGATGCCCTGGATGTCGCCGCCGTGGCGCCCCGAGCCATCGGCGCGGTTCAGCGTGTCGGCATAGCCGGTCACGCTGTCATTGCTTTGGTCGCCGTTGGCAAAGCGGTCCGGCATCAGCTGATAGATGGCGTCCGCGCGATTGAAGCCGGCGCGCTGCGCCGAGCCTTCGGCGCGGGCCAGCAGTTCATATGGATAGCGGAGGCTGCGCCCGTCGCGCTGAAATAACAGATCCAGCTTGCCCGGTTTGGCGTCCGGCGCGATTTCCAGATCGATAAACAGGTAATTGCGATTTGCCACGCGCGCCACAGCGGCGATCCGCACGCCCGGATAGCTCAGCGTTGGTTGCAGGTCGGCAATCTGCGGGCCGTGCACCATCAGCTGCAGTCTGCTGTCGTGCATGCCGGTCCACCAGAGCGGCGGGTCCATGTGATCGATGCGGTAGTTTTGTGGTGCAGCAGTGGCAGCAGTGGCGGCGGCGAGTAGCGCAGCCAGTATGGTTTTTCTCATGCGGTCTCCATAATAGGTAGTCGTACTACAGTCCCGTATTTTTTGCATATTCGGGCTTAGTGCCTTGATTTTTCGAGAGAATACTCTCAAACCGTTGGCTTATCAAACCGGGGTGGCAGCGCAAGATTTAGTTCAAATACAAATTTCGCCGGATTTCGGGGCCGGTATGGCTGGCACGCTGAGGTTTGTTTTCAAAAAAAGTGCGATAAATCGATGAAACTGTAGTTCTACTACAAGTTGCCTATATCTTTCTTGTAGCCGAAATACAACGAGAACATGGTTATCGCGGGGCGAGCCTTGATATGCGCGGCTTGCTTTCCGTAGTGACGGGGAAGTTTAATTGACACCGAATCTAGTTTTAGTACAGAATTCTTCCTTAGAACGTCTTTAGAACGTTGTCATTCCTTGGATCCCGTGTAGTTGCAGCTCATTGCGGGACTTATATTTGTGTCATGAGAGGGGACATTAATGAATATCTTCGCCAGCAAGCGTAGCCACACCGCATTCCCATTGAAACCCGTCGCCGCCGGCTGCGCCCTGCTGATCGCTGCCGCCGCCGCGCCAGCCTACGCGCAAACCGCCGCCGAAGCGCCAGCCGCTGAAGAGCCTAAAGTCATGTCGGTGACCGTGGCCGGTATCCGCCGCGGTATCGAGGACGCTATCTCGGTCAAGAAAGACGCCAGCTCCATCGTTGAAGCCATTTCGGCCGAAGACATCGGCAAGCTGCCGGACGTGTCGATCGCTGAATCGATCTCCCGCCTGCCAGGCCTGGCCGCTCAGCGCGTTGCCGGCCGCGCGCAAGTGATCTCGGTGCGCGGCCTGTCGCCGGACTTCGCCACCACCCTGCTGAACGGCCGCGAGCAAGTCTCGACCGGCGACAACCGCAGCGTGGAATTCGACCAGTATCCATCGGAACTGATGTCCGGCGTTACCGTCTACAAAACCCCGGATGCCAGCCTGGTCGGCCAGGGCCTGTCGGGCACCATTGACATGCAGACCGTGCGTCCATTGAACTTCAGCGGCCGCACCGTGGCGCTGAACGCCCGTGGCGAGAAAAACTCGCTGGGCAAGATCGCCAACGCCAAGGACACCGGCACCCGCTTCAGCGCCAGCTATATCGACCAGTTCGCCAACCGCACGATCGGTATCGCGCTGGGCTATGCCCGCCTGGAAACCCCGATCCTGTCGAATGAAACCGGCCTGTACGAGCCATGGACGCTGGACGCGCGTAACGGCCTGCCGGCCAACACCTTCTCCGCCAACGGCATCAAGGCGGTGGCGCGCAGCGGCCGCAATGAGCGCGACGGCCTGATGGGCGTGCTGCAATACCGTCCGAACAAGCAGTGGACCAGTACCCTGGACGTGTACGCCTCGCGCTTCAAGGCCGAAGAGACCGCCAACCAGCTGGAGATTTCGCTGTCGCAGGGCGAGTCCAACTACAACCCGGTCAGCGTGGCCAACGGCACCATCGCCGGCGGCACGCTGAACAACGTGCGCCCGCTGGTGCGCGGCATGTACAACAAGCGCAAGGATGATATCCGCGCGATCGGCTGGAACAATGAATTCAAGACCCAGGACTTCACCGTTGTTGCCGACCTGAGCTATTCCAAGGCCAAGCGCGATGAGCTGAGCCTGGAAAACAATCTGCAGTACAGCAACGGCGCCGCCACGGCGCTGCTGGACAAGGTCAACCTGGTGTACGGCAATGGCGCCTTCTCGCAGATGACCACCGGCCTGAACTACGGTAACGCCAGCAACCTGTACATCGGCAACACCATTTACGGTTCCGGCTACGGCAAGACGCCAAGCATCGAAGACGAGCTGAAGAGCGCCAAACTGGCCATTAACGTGCCGATCACCGGCTCGTGGGAAAAAGCCTTCTCCAGCGTCGACTTTGGCGTCAACTACGCCGACCGCAGCAAGAACAAGCATCAGCCTGAAGGCTCGATCAACCTGGTGGGTGCGGGCGTGTCGGTGCCGGGCAATCTGCAATACGGCCTGGCCGATCTCGGCTTCGCCGGCGCCGGTTCGATTCCAACCTGGAACGTGCCTGCCATGGTTAGCCAGTACATGTCCTTCCTGCCGGTCGACAACCTGAACTACCTGATTCCTAAGACCTGGGTAGTCAACGAGAAGATCGCCACCACCTACGCCAAGGCCAATATCGACGCCGAGCTGAGCCCGGCTGTGAGCCTGCGCGGTAACATCGGCGTGCAGATCCAGCACACCAACCAGTCGTCGGATTCGCGTTACTACGACAACACCGCAGCAGCTGGCACCAATCCGGTCAAGCCTGTGCATGATGGCAAGAGCTACACCGACTACCTGCCGAGCATGAACCTGGCGTTCGGCTTCGAAAACCAGCAGACCGTGCGTCTGGCCGTGGCCAAGCAACTGGCCCGTCCGCGTATCGACCAGCTGCGCTCGGCGCTGGAAATCGGTATCGACAACACCAAGCGTGAACCAGGCGCCAGCGGTGGTAACGCCCGTCTGGACCCATGGCGCGCCAAGGCGATCGATATCTCGTACGAGAAATACTTCGACAAGAAGGCCTACTTCGCTGTGGCCGGCTTCTTCAAGAAACTGGACACCTACATCTTCACCCAGGGCCGTCCATACGATTTCTCGGCTTACCTGCCGACCACGTACCCGACCGGCACGCTGCCGCCGCTGACCAACATCGGTACTTATACCGCTGCGTACAACGGCAAGGGCGGCATCCTGAAAGGTGTCGAACTGTCGGGTTCGCTGCCGCTGAACATGCTGAGCAAGTCGCTGGACGGCTTCGGCGTCAGCGCCAGCACCACCTATACCGAGAGCGCGATCTCGATCCAGGATCCGGGCAGCAACATCGGCTCCAACATCCCGCTGCCGGGCCTGTCGAAGCGCACCACCAACCTGACCGCCTACTACGAGAAGAATGGTTTCGAGACCCGTATCAGCCAGCGTCGCCGTTCGGACTTCGTCGGCGAGATCGGCAACTTCTCGAATGACCGCACGCTGCGTTATGTGGTCGGTGAAAACGTGGTCGACTTCCAGATCGGCTACACCTTCGAAACCGGTTCGATGAAGGGCCTGGGCCTGGTGCTGCAAGTGAACAACCTGCGCAACGCAGCCTACGAAACCTACAACGGCGACCGTTCGCAACAGCTGGAATACGCGAAATACGGCCGCACCGTACTGGCCGGCGTGAACTACAAGTTCTAAGCTGATTCAGGCTCAAACAAAAATGGCGTCCTTCGGGACGCCATTTTTTTACTTCTTCTCCGCCGCTGCGAAAGTGGCGTTTTGCTGGTCCAGCCAGGTCTTCAGCGGCGCGAAGTATTCGAGCAGCGCGTTGCCGTCGATCTTTTCTTCGCCGGAGATGGCTTTCAACGCTTCCGGCCATGGCTTGCTGGCGCCCAGTTCCAGCAGTTGCTGTAGCTTGGCGCCGGCTTTCGCGTTACCGTAGACAGAGCAGCGGTTCAATGGGCCGCTGTAGCCGGCCTCGCGGCACAGCGCGCGGTGGAACTGGAATTGCAGCATGTCAGCCAGGAAGTAGCGTGCGTATGAGACGTCGGCGGCGACGTGGTATTTGGCGCCGGCGTCAAAGCCTTTGGCGTCATCGCCTGCGGCCGGGCGTTTCATGCCCATGTACTGCTCGCGCAGCTGCCACCAGCTCTTGTCATAGTCGGCTGGTTTGGTCTTGCCCGAGTAGACATCCCAGCGCCATTTATCCATCGTGTAGGCAAACGGCAGAATCGCTACCTTGGCCAGCGCGCGCTCCAGCAGTTGCGGGATGTCGGCGGTGACGTCCGGTTCCTGATCCATCAAGCCTATCTGCTTCAGATAGGCCGGTGTGATCGACAAGGCCACGGTGTCGCCGATGGCTTCGTGGAAGCCGTCGTTGGCGCCGTTGCGGAACAGGAAAGGCTGTTTGGTGTAGCCGAGGAAGTAGTAGACGTGGCCCAGCTCATGGTGGATGGTAGCGAAGTCCTCGGCGGTCGGCGTGATGCACATCTTGATGCGCACATCGTCCTTCTCGTTGATCGGCCACGCCGAGGCGTGGCACACCACATCGCGGTCGCGCGGCTTGGTCAGCAGCGAGCGTTCCCAGAACGACGCCGGCAGCTTCTGCATACCCAGCGAGGTGTAGAAGCCCTCGGCGTATTTGGTCATCTGTTTGGCATCGGTCTTGCGCTGTTCCAGTACCTTGCCCAGGTCATAGCTGCTGGCGCCGCTGGCCGGCTTCAGGATCGGATACAGATTGGTCCAGCTCTGGCTCCACATATTGCCGAACAGGTGGGACGGGATCGGCCCGCTCAGCGGCACCACGTCGGTGCCGTAAGTGGCGCGCAGTTTGTAGCGGGTGTAGGTGTGCAGTGAATCATAGAGTGGCTTGACCTGTTGCCACAGGCGCTCCATCTCGGCTGAGAAGGCTTCCGGCGGCATGTCGTACTGCGAGCGCCAGAGGGCGCCGGTGTCGGCAAAGCCCATCTGCTTGGCGCCCTTGTTGGACAGGGCGATGTAGTCGGCGTATTTCTGCTTGTAGTCCTGCGCCTGCGCGTGCCAGCCGAGCCACATCTCTTTCAGTTTGGGCTCATCGCGGCTGGTGGCCAGCACCTTTTCCATTTCGCCCAGCGGCATGCACTCGCCGGTCTTCGGGCAGTATTTGGCCTTGCCGTAGGCGCCGTTCAGCGCCGCTTGCAGCGTGGCGAACTGCTCGCGCTCCTTGGGATCGGCAAACACCACGGTCTGCTGCAGCAGCATCAGCTTGCGGACGGCGTCCGGCGACAGCTTCAAACCGTTGAAGCGGCGCGCGCCGATGGCGGCCTCGCCGGAGGCGCTCAGATAGCGTTCGGCGAAATAGGAAGCGATGGCTTCGGTATCGTCGGTGATGAAATTCGAGCCGACCCAGGCGGCGCGGGCCTGTTCGTTGTTCAGCTTATTGAGTTTGGCTTCGGTGTCGGCGAGGAAGCGTTCTGCTTCGGCGGCGGTTGGTTTGGTGGTGGGGGCGGCCAGCGCGGTGGTGCCGGCGGCTGCGAGGGCGGTAGCCAGCAGCGTGCTGATAATTTTTGGTGTCACAGACATCTCTCCCTTGTATCGTGGCGAACGACCGAACCGGTTGTTCGATGGCGCACAATCATACATGACGTAATGCTATGCTGAACGCTTCGCTATCAGATCTGATAAAAATGCATGTTGCGTATCCTTGGGCAGACATCCTGATCGGCAATATGATGGGCGCCAGGATGACGCCCGAGCAACGCACCAGCAAGAAGCAGGAGCTGCGGGATCTGCCGTTTCCCATGCCACGCACGCGCATGGAAACTGCGGTCTATCTCATCACCATGGTCGGCATGACGGCGACCTGGGAGCTGCTCTTCCGTGGCTATTTGCTGCTTGTGCTGACGCCGTACGCGGGGATGCCACTGGCAATTGTGTTGGCGGCAGTGGCCTACGGCGCCGGACATGGATACCAGAGCCCCAAGCAGTTTTTCGGCTCGATTGCCGCATCATTGTGCTTCACGACAGGCTACGCGCTGACTGGCAGCCTTTGGTGGCTGATTGTGCTGCACGCAGCAGTGCCAGTGACCATGCCCTATGCCGAGCGCAAGCTTAATCGAGCCTGACGTTACAATCGGTTTTCCCATACAGTTTGAGTGATCATTACATGGCACATCTTCACCCCACCGGCTGGCAAGAGATGTCGGCGACTGGCGCGGCGGCGCGCGAAATTGAAACGCTGGCGTATCTGAATGCGACGCTGGCCGAGGCGCCATACCATATCTACCACGGCGTGCACTGGACCAATGTGGAGAAGGGCTACTCGGCCTTTGACCAGGTGGACTTCGTCATCGTGGCGCCGAATGGCCGCGTGCTGCTGATCGAGCAGATTTCCGGTTTCCTCAACGAGACGCCGGATGGCCTGGTCAAGCAGTACGCCGGCAAGCCGCGCAAGGTGGCGCAGCACATCATGCGCTCCATCAGCGTGCTGACCGAGCGCTTCGGCGGCGAGCTGTCGATCGACTATGTGCTGTACTGCCCGGACTACATGGTGCGCGACCCGCATCTGGCTGGATTGGACCCGCGCCACATCATCGACGCCAGCCGCAAGCACCAGCTGGCGCAGATGGTGCGCGACATCCTGCCGGTGAATGACCCCAAGCCGGACGCGCAGTTCGACAAGGTGACGCGCTTCCTCGGCAATATGCTGAGTCTTCGTCCCGATCCCAGCGCGATGATCGGTAATGCCGCGCGCATGGTGGCGCGGCTGTCCGGCGGCCTGGCGACGTGGGCACACCGGCTGGAATTCGAGCCGTACCGCCTGCGCGTGGTGGGCACCGCCGGCAGCGGCAAGACGCAGCTGGCGCTGTCGGAGTACACCGCCGCCATCGACGCCGGCCTGCGTCCGCTGTACGTGTGCTACAACCGTCCGCTGGCCGATCATATCGACAGCCTAGTGCCGCCGGGCGGGCGCGTCACCAGCTTCCACTCGCTGAGCGACGCTTTCGCCCGTCAGCGCGGACAGATTCCCAACTATGCCGCGCCGGATGTGTGGAGCGGGATCGAGGCGCAGATGGCGTCGTCCGAGCTGCCGCCAGACTGGAAATTCGATGTGGTGATCGTCGACGAGGGCCAGGACTTTTCGGAAGCATGGCGCGACATTGTGCTGCGCATGCTGAAGGAGGGTGGCCGCGCCATCTGGCTGGAAGATCCGAACCAGAACCTGTATGGCAAGGAGAGCGTGGCGTTGCCGGGCTGGGTCAAGCTGCATTCGGATACCAACTACCGCAGTCCGCGCCAGATCGTCGACATCCTGGCCTCGATCGGCGCGACGCAAACGCCGGTAGAGGCGGGCAGCCCGTTCAAGGGTGCCGACATCGAAGAACTGGTCTATCCGCAGGGCGACATCGAAGCGATGCTGGCGCAGACGCGCAAGGCGATCACCTCATGCCTGTCGGCCGGTTTCGCGCGGCATGACATCGCCATCGCCTCGTTCCGCGGCCGTGAAAAATCGGTGATCCTGCATCTGGACCAGTTGAGCGACGTGCACACGCTGAAGTCCTTCACCGGCGAATACGACTTGTTCGGCAATCCGCAATACCGCGATGGCGGCTTGCTGGCGGAATCGGTGTACCGCTTCAAAGGGCAGTCGGCGCCGGCCATCATCTTCACCGAAATCGACTTCGAGCAGATGGACCAGCTGGTGCTGCGCAAACTCTTCGTCGGCATGACGCGCGCGCGCCTGAAGCTGGTGCTGGTCCTCAGCGACCGCGCCGAACAGCAACTCCTCGACCGCCTCTAAAAAACTTCGGGGTCAGTGCCGACATTCGGACATTTCGCACGCGAAATGTCCGAATG
>CAUPXZ010000015.1:0-119132 GCA_963515135.1 uncultured Duganella sp.
CCGCTGCTCCCGCCGCCGAGGCCGGCGCCGCAGCCGCCCCGCCGGACGCTACTGCGCCAGCCGCGCCGCCGGCGGCTCCGCCGGGCGCGATGGCCATGACCATCCCGACGCCGCCAGCCAGCACGCCGTCCACCGGCGGCAGTCTGCTGCAGACCTCGCTGGCGCTGATCTTCGTCATCGCCCTGATGCTGGGCCTGGCCTGGCTGACCAAGCGCATCAATCCGCGCGGACTGGGCGGCGCCGGCAGCAACGTCAAGCTGGTCGGCTCGCTGAGCGTCGGCACGCGCGAGCGCATCCTGGTGGTGGAAGTGGGCGAACAATGGATCGTGGTCGGCGCCTCGCCCGGCCGCATGAACGCGCTGGCCACCATGCCGCGCCAGGAAAGCAGCGCACCGTTGCAAACGGCCACGCTGCCGACCGCCAACTTCGCCGAGTGGTTTAAACAGACGATCGACAAACGCAATGGTAAATAAGCTGTCCATCGGCGTTTCGAAGGCGGCCCCGGCCGCCGCGCTGGCGCTGCTCGGGCTGGCGTTGCTGGCGCTGCCGCTGGCGGCCGGCGCCGAGTCCAACATCGGCATCCCGGCGCTGACCGCTACCCCGGCGCCGGGCGGCGGCACCAATTACACGCTGCCGATCCAGACCATGCTGCTGATGACGGCGCTGACCTTCATCCCGGCGGCGCTGTTGCTGATGACCTGTTTCACCCGCATCATCATCGTGCTGTCGCTGCTGCGCCAGGCGCTGGGCACGCAGTCGGCGCCGCCCAACCAGGTGATGATCGGGCTGGCGCTGTTTTTAACCTTGTTCGTCATGGGACCGACCTTTGACAAAATCTATGCCGAAGCCTACCTGCCGCTGCAGGAAAACAAGCTCAACCTGAGCCAGGCGCTGGACAAGGGCGCCGCGCCGCTGAAGACCTTCATGCTCAAGCAGACCCGCGAGGCCGACCTGGCGCTGTTCGTCAAACTGTCGCGCAGCCCGGCGCTGCAGGGGCCGGAAGACGTGCCGCTACGCATCCTGGTGCCGGCCTTCGTCACCAGCGAGCTGAAAACCGCGTTCCAGATCGGCTTCGCCATCTTCATTCCGTTTCTGATCATCGACATGGTGGTGGCCTCGGTGCTGATGTCGATGGGCATGATGATGATGTCGCCGGCCGTCATTTCGCTGCCGTTCAAGCTGATGCTGTTCGTGCTGGTGGACGGCTGGCAACTGTTGCTGGGTTCGCTGGCCCAGAGCTTCTACTAGGAGGCCGGCATGACGCCAGAAACCGTAATGACCATGGGCAAGCACGCCATGGAAGTGACCCTGATGGTGGCCGCGCCGCTGCTGCTGGTGGCGCTGGTGATCGGCCTGATCGTCAGTATTTTCCAGGCCGCCACGCAGATCAACGAACAGACGCTGTCCTTCATCCCCAAGCTGGTGGGGGTGTTTGTGGCGCTGGTGGTGGCCGGGCCGTGGATGCTGTCGATCCTGCTCGACTATATGCGCGAAGTCTTCACCGGCATCCCGATGCTGGTGGGATAAGTCGCTGCGGCAGCCGATGATCACCCTGTCCTCCGCCGATATCAATATGTGGATCGCCGGCCTGCTGTGGCCGCTGACCCGCATTCTGGCGCTGATCACCGCCGCGCCGATTTTCGGCAACCGGGCGGTGCCGGCGCGCATCAAGGTGGCGCTGGGAGTCGGTATCGCGCTGATCGTGGCGCCGGCGGTGCCGGCCTGGCCGGCGGTGGATCCGATGTCTTATGCTGGATTATTGATTCTGGCGCAAGAAATGTTGATCGGGGTGGCCATGGGCTTCAGTATCCGCATCATTTTCGCGGCGGTCGAGATGGCCGGCGAAGTGGCCAGCCTGACCATGGGCCTGGGCTTCGCCACCTTTTTCGATCCGAATACCCAGGGCCGCTCGTCGGCCATCAGCCAGTTCCTGTCGCTGGTGGCCACCATGGCTTTCCTGGCGGTCAACGCCCATCTGGTGCTGCTGTCGGCGTTGGTGGAGAGCTTTTCCACGCTGCCGGTGTCGTCGATTCCGGTGTATGGCGGCGGCTTCAAGCAGATGGCCGACTGGGGCGGCAAGATTTTCAGCGTCGGCGTGCAATTGTCGCTGCCGGTGGTGGCCGCCTTGTTGATTACCAACGTGGCGCTCGGCATCCTGACGCGCGCCGCGCCGCAGCTGAATTTGTTCGGCATCGGCTTCCCGATCACGCTCGGAGTCGGCCTGCTGGTGGTGGCGGTCAGCCTGCCCTACCTCGGCATGCCAATCCAGAACCTGTTGCTGGACGGCGTGGAACGCGCCCGCTTGTTGCCGCGCACCTGGTCGGAGCGCCCGCCTGTTGTCAAAACAACACAGCCGGCGCCGCTGCCGCGTAATTTAGCGTCCCCCAGCGTACCTTAGCGATAGTAATAATTCATCGACTACCAGTAGATTTTGGTTTCCGCCCGGCAATTTACGCGGTATCATGGAAGCTGCCCCCTGGAGAACCTTGCAATGACGACCAATGCCCTCACTCTGAACACCGCCGCGATTGCGGCGATGACCACCGAACAGATCGTCGCACTCTCACTCTCCAACCTGGCCAGCCTTACCACTGCCCAGATCGCCGCGCTGACCACCACCCAGGCCATGGTGCTGACCACGGCGCAAATCGGCGCGCTGACCACCGTACAAATGCGCGCGCTGAGCAGCAACCAGCTGGCCGCGCTCACCACAACCCAGCTGCAGGCGGTCGAACTGGAAGACCTGAAGGCGCTGAGCACGCTCCAGGTGGGGGCGCTGACCACCGGGCAAATCAGCAGCCTGTCGCTGGACCAGGTCGGCGGCTTGAGCACGCAGATGATTGCCGCCCTCGGCACCCAGCAAGTGCAGGCCTTGTCGACCGCGCAGATCGCCGCGCTGATCACGTTGGCGCCGCTGAGCAGCCGCCAGATCGGCGCGCTGTCGACCGCGCAGATCGCCAGTCTCGGCAATGTGGCGACGCTCAAGACCAACCAGATTGCCGGCCTGACCAGCGCCCAGGTGAGCGCACTCACCAGCACCCAGATCGTCAATCTGACCACCGCCCAGGTGCGCAGCCTGAACACCGCCACGCTGGCGGCGCTGAGCGTGGCCCAGGTGGCCGCGATCGAAGTGGCGGACATCGCAGCGCTGAGCAGCGGCCAGTTGGCGGCCCTGCGCACCGACCAGGTCGCGGCGCTGTCGCTGACGCAATTGGCGGCGCTGTCGTCGCGCACCGTGGCCGCGCTCACCACCGACCAGTTCGGCGCGCTCAACAGCGCCCAGCTCGCCGCCCTCAACGGCGGTCTGCGCAACCTCGGCACGCGCCAGATCACCGGCATGTCGACCGCGCAGCTGGCGGCACTGACCGCCGACCAGATCGCCTCGATGACCAGCGCCCAGCTGGCCGTGCTGAACAGCCAGCAATTCCAGACCCTGAACTCGGTGCAAATCGCCGCGCTGACCACGGCGCAGGTGCGCTCGCTGTCGAGCGCGACGATGGCAGCGTTCAGCGCCGCCCAGCTGAATGCGCTGGAAGAGGAGGACTTGCGGGTGCTGAACTCGCGCCAGATCGGCGCGCTCAGCAGCGCCCAGTTGAGCGCCTTGTCCACCAGTCAGTACAGCAAGCTGACCACGCAGGAAATCGTGGCTCTGAACAGCGCCCAGATCAGCGTACTCAGCAACGACCAGCTGGCTGCGCTCAGCACGCTGGCGGTGCTGACCACGCGCCAGATCCGCGCGCTCAGCGACGCTCAGTTGCAGGGGCTGGCAACGGCGACGCTGGCGACGCTGAAAACCAGCCAGATCGCCGCCCTCGGCAGCGAGCAGGCCGACGCCCTCAGCAGCGCGCAGGTGGTGGCGCTGTCCACCGCGCAGGCGCGCGCGCTGTCCACCGCGCTGCTGGTGCAGCTGAGCGCGGCGCAGATTGGCGCCATGGAAGCCGAAGATTTCGCCGCCCTCAGCACCGGGCAGCTGCGCGCGCTGACCACCATGCAAATGGCCGCCTTGCAAACCGGGCAGCTGGCGGCGCTGCGCAGCGCCAGCATCGCAGCGTTCAGCGCCACCCAGCTGGCCGCCCTCAGCAATGTCCAGCTGGCGTCGCTGGGCAACCTGGCCGAGTACACCACCGCCCAGATCGCCGGACTGTCGACCTCGCGCATCGCCTCGCTGACGAACGATGAGGTGGCCGCGCTGAGCACGCGCCAGATCGCCGTCCTCAGTTCCGGCCAGGCGGCCGCGCTGGGCACCAGCCAGGTGGCGGCATTGAGCACCGCGCAGATCAGCGCACTCAGTACCGGCGCGCTGGCCGGCCTGTCGGCCGGCCAGGTGGCCGTGATCGAGCTGGCGGATGTGGCCGCGCTGAAGTCGGCCCAGTTGCGCGCTCTCAGCAGCAGCCAGTTGCAGGCGCTAACGCCGGACCAGTTGGGCGCCATCAGCACCCGCACGCTGGCCGGCATCAGCTCCAGCCAGATCGGCGCGCTCACCAGCGCGCAGTTGAACGCGCTGCCGGTCGCCGGCCTCAGCACCAGCCAGATTCGCGGCCTGAGCACCACCCAGCTGGCCCTGCTGTCACTGGATCAGTTGGCGACGTTGCGCACCACGCAGGTCGCCGCGCTGAACGGCGACCAGGCCGGCAGCCTGAGCGCCGGCCAGGTGGTCGCGCTGACGACCGCGCAAGCGCGCGCGCTGGCGACGGCGACGCTGGCGCGTCTGAGCACGGCGCAGATTGCCGCCATGGAAGTCGAAGATTTTGCCGCCCTCAGCACCGCGCAGTTGCGCGCCTTGACCACCGCGCAAATGGTGGCCTTGCTGACCGAGCAGCTAAATGCGCTGCGCACCGCCGCCATCGCGGCGCTCAGCGACGCCCAGTTGGCCGCGCTCAGCAACACCCAGTTGGCCGCGCTCGGCAACCTGGCCGATTACAACAGCCGCCAGATCGCCGGCTTGTCGACCAGCCGCATTGCCGCCCTCACCACCGATGAGCTGGCCCTGCTCAGCACGCGCCAGATCGCCGTCCTCAATTCCGCCCAGGCAGCCGCGCTCAGCAACAGCCAGGTGGTGGCGCTCAGCAGCGCGCAGATCGGCGCGCTGAGCACCGGCGCGCTGGCCGGCCTGTCGGCCGCGCAGGTGGCCGCCATCGAACTGGTGGATGTTGGCGCGCTCAAGTCCAGCCAATTACACGCGTTTAACAGCAGCCAGCTGCAGGCGCTGACGACGGACCAACTGGGCGCGCTCAGCAGCAAGAGCCTGGCCGGCATCAACTCCAGCCAGATCGGCGTGCTCAGCAGCGCACAGCTGAACGTGCTGCCGATCGCAGGCCTCAGCACGGCGCAGATCCGCGGCCTCAGCTCGGCGCAGCTGCCGCAGCTGTCGTTGGCCCAGCTGGCCGCGCTGAAGACCAGCCAGATCGCCGCGCTGTCCGGCAGCCAGGCCAGCGGCTTGAGCAGCGCCCAGGTGGAGGCGCTGTCCACCGCCCAGGCGCGCGCGCTGTCCACCGCGCTGCTGTCGCAGCTGAGCACGCAGCAGGTGGTGGCCATCGAGGCCGAGGACTTTGCCGCGCTGAGCACGGCGCAGCTGCGCGCGCTGAGCACCGCGCAAATGACGGTGTTGCTGACCGCCCAGTTGCAGGCGCTGCGCAGCGCCGCCATCGCCACGCTGACCGACGCCCAACTGGCGGCGCTCAGCAATGCCCAGCTGGCAGCGCTTGGCAATGTGGCCGACTACAGCAGCCGCCAGATTGCCGCCATGCCGACCGCGCGCATCGCCGCGCTGAGCACCAGCGAGCTGGCCACGCTGAGCACGCGCCAGATCGCCGCCCTCAACTCGGCCCAATCGGCCGCGTTGAACAGCAGCCAGGTGGTGGCGCTGAGCAGCGCCCAGGTGGGCGCGCTGAGCACCAACGCCCTGCTGGGCCTGTCGGCCAGCCAGGTGGCCGCGATCGAGCTGGAGGATATCGTCGCGCTCAAATCAAGCCAGCTGGCGGTGCTCAACAGCGCGCAGTTGCAGGCGCTGAGCACCGGCCAGATCGGCAACCTCAGCAGCCGTACCATTGCCGCCCTGTCGAGCAGCCAGGCGCAGGCGCTGACCAGCGCGCAGATTGTCGCCCTCAGCGGCGCCCAGGTGCGCGCGCTGAGCACCAAAGCCATCGCCGCACTCGACGCCAGCCAAGTGCGCGCCATCGAGGCGGCCGACATCGGCTTCCTGACAACCGGCCAAATCAGCGCGTTCAGCACCGCCGATATCGCCGCGCTCGGCAGCGAGCAGTTGCAGGCGCTGACCTCCGGCCAGGTGCGCGCGCTGAGCGCAGCCCAGATGGGGGCCCTGACCTCGGCCCAGATCGCGTTGCTGCCGCTGGCCTGGCTGGGCACCCGGCAGCTCAGCGTGTTGAGCAGCAGCGGCGTGGCGGCGCTGACCGATAGCCAGCTGGCTTCACTCACCACGGCGCAGATAGGCATACTCTCCGGTACCCAGATCAGCGCGCTGAACACGCGCCAGATCCAAGTGCTGAGCGTGGCGCAATGGCGCGCCGTCGGCACCGCCACCTTGGCCGCGCTGAGCGGCACGCAATTGCAGGCGATGGAGGCCGAGGATCTGGCAGGACTCAGCTCGCGCCAGTTCGCCGCGCTGGGCAGCAACCAGGTTTCCCAGTTGAGCGTGGCGCAGATGGGCCAGCTCAGTACGGCTGAAATCGCCGGCATGACGGCCGGCCAGCTGCAGGCGCTGAGCACCGCGCAACTGGCCGGTCTGAGCACGCTGACGCCGTTGAACACGGCGCAGTTCGCCGGACTGACCAGCAGCCAGCTGCAATCGCTGACCGTCAACCAGATCGCCGTGCTGCGCACGGCGCAGATCCGCGCGCTCAGCGCCAGCCAATTGTCCAATCTGAGCAATGCACAGATCGTCGCGCTGACCACCGCCCAGGTGCGCGCGCTGTCGTCGACCGGACTCGGCGGACTGAGCAGCACGCAACTGGCGGCCATGGAAATCGAAGACGTGCAGGCGCTCAGCAGTGCGCAGCTGGCAGTGCTCAGCACCGCGCAGACCGGCGGGCTGTCGGCCAGCCAGTTGGCCGCCCTCAAGACCAGCCAGATCGCCGGCCTCGGCGCCGACGACATCCAGGCCTTCAGCGCGGCCCAGCTGAACGCCCTGTCGACGCTGGGCACGCTGAACTCGAAGCAGGTCGCGGCCCTCACCTCGACCCAGCTGGGTGCGCTGGACAACGACAGCTTCGCCTCCCTGCGCTCGGCGCAGGTGGCCGCCCTCAGCGCGGCACAGGTGGCGCAGTTGTCCAACGCGCAACTGGTCAACTTCAGCACCCAGCAGATCGCCGGCCTGAACCTGACCTACCTGACCTCCAGCCAGCTGCAACAGCTGAGCACCGATCTGATCGCTGGACTGACGTCGGCGCAACTGGCCAAGCTGACCACCGACCAGGTCGGCGCGCTGACCGCAGGGCAACTCAACGCCCTGTCGACCCGCGCCCTGGCCGGCCTGAGTCCGACCCAGGTCAAGGCGCTGAGCAACGCGCAACTGGCTGGCATGAGTACGCTGGCGGCACTGACCACCGCGCAGGTCCAGGCCCTCAGCTCGCAACAGCTGGGCGCCTTGAACAGCAGCCTGTTCGACACGCTGACCACGCGCCAGCTGGCCGCGCTGAGCGTGGCCCAGGTGGCCGGCCTGACGGCGGCGCAGATCGACACGCTGAGCGCGGCCGACGTCGGCGTGCTGACCACCGCCACGCTGAACGCGCTCAACGCCACGCAATGGCAGGCGCTGGACGCCGGCGACATTGCCGCGCTGAAGGTCACCCAGCTGAACGGACTGGTCGCCACCACGGTGCAGCGGCTCAGCACCACCCAGATCGGCGCGCTGACCACGGTCCAGGTGCGCGCGCTGAAAGCGGACGTGCTGAAGGCGCTGACCACGACCCAGGTCGCCGGTCTCAGCATGGACCAGGTGAAATCCTTGAGCGCGACGCAGATCGCCGCCCTGTCGGCCGAGCAGAAAGCGGTGCTGCCATCGGCCAGCCCGCTGATTCTCGATCTCGACGGCAACGGCATCACCACGCTGGACATCGCCGCCGGCGTGCGCTTCGACATCCGCGCCGACGGTCAGAGCGTGCGTACCGGCTGGGTCGGCAAAGGCGACGGCCTGCTGGTACTGGACCGCAACAACGACGGCCTGATCAATGACGGCAGCGAACTGTTCGGCACAGCCACCGGCAACGGCGCCGGCGGCAAGGCGCAGGACGGCTTCGCCGCGCTGGCCACGCTGGATACCAATGGCGACGGCGTCATCGACAGCCAGGACGCGCAATATGGCGACCTGCGGGTGTGGGTCGACGCCAATGCCGACGGCATCAGCCAGGCCGACGAACTGAAGACGCTGGCGTCGCTGCACATCGCCAGCCTCAGCGTGAAGGCGCAGCAGGTGAGCGTGGTCGACCAGGGCAACTGGATCGGCCTGGAGTCGAGCTACACCAGCACCGACGGCAACACCCACGCGCTGGCCGACGTCTGGTTCCTGGCCGAGCGCGGCAGCAGTGCGCCGGGCACGCTGAGCGCCGCGCTGGCCGGCTACCAGCAGTCGGGTAGCACCGCCACCGCCGCCGGCCAGTTGCGCCTGCCGGACGCCGACAGCAGCCTCAACAGCCATGTCGCAGCCCTGTCCAGCCAGCTGACGCAATACCAGGCCACGACCGCGCTGAGCGGCGCCGCCACGGCCCAGTCCGACGACTGGCTGCGCAAGCAGGCCAGCGCCACCCAGGGCATGCTGGCGGCGAAATAAGACGCCACCAACGAAAACGGCCAGCTTTAAAAGCTGGCCGTTTTTTTATGCGCCGGGAAAAATCAGCTGATGTAATTGAACAGCGACAGCCCGGACATGGTGGTGAACGACTTCTGCGCCGCCGTCAGCGTGGTCTGCTGCTGGGTGAACAGCGAGATGGCGGCGGTGTAGTCGAGATCCTGCAGGTTCGACAGCGTGGTCGCATATTGCAGCCCGAGGTCGTCGCCGGAGCTGTCCAGGTAGTCCAGCTCCTTCAGCCGGGCGCCGACCGCCGACTGCACCGACAGCACGTTGTCGGTGGCATTGTCGATGTTGACCTGCAGCTGGTTCAGCATATTGTTGATCTGGGCGTTGCCTGCAGGCCCCGCGCCCGGCGAACGCAACGCGTCGATGAAGCCCTGCACGGTGGTGAAGATCGACTGCTTGGCGGCCGGTTCCACCGAGAAGCTGTCGCCATCGGCCGGCTCGCCCTTGACGTCGAACTGCACGCCGTCGAAGGTGATGTTCCGGCCGCTGACATAGGCCTGCGGCTCGGGCGGGTTCGGGTCGGCCGGCACCGGCTCGCCGGTGGTCACATTGGTCACCGTGTAGGTGGTCTGCCTGGGGATGCCCGGTTGTTCCGGCACCACCTGGAAATTGATCTGGTACTGGTTGCCGGTCAGCAGCGTGGCGTCCTTGACCGAGCCGGCGCTGATGATGCCGGTGCCGCCGCGCGTGTAATTGCCGGCGTCCGGCGTGGTGACGAACTTGCCGTTGCCGGTCAGGTTGGACTCGAACACGGAAGACCCCGAATCGGTGATCGGGATGGTGCGGGTGGACCCCACCTGCAGTGCGCGCTGGCCCTGGTCGCCCTGGTAGTCGGCGCCGGTCGGGGTTTTGGTGAACGGCAAGGTGGTCGACTTGTAGCCGGAGAACACATAGCCGCCGACGCCGTCGCCGGTGTTGGCCACGCCCAGCAGGTCGGCCAGGCTGCCCTCCAGCTGGCTGGCGATCGACGCCAGGTCGGACGGCGTGTAGCTGCCGTTGCCGGCCTGCACCGCCAGCGTCTTGATGTCCTGCAGCAGCGCGGTGGCGCTGGCCAGCGCCGTGGTCTCGGTGTTCAGCAGGCTCTTGGCGTTGGAGCGGTTGGTGGCCAGCTGGGTGTTCAGCGATTGCGACTGCGTCACCTCCAGCGCGCGTGCGCTGGCGATCGGGTCGTCGGCGGCGGTCAGATTCTTGCGGCCGGTGGACAGCTGCTGCTGCGTGCGCGCCATCGCCGACGACAGCGACGTAATCTGCGTCGTGCCAATGTCGTACATGGTTTTGGTGCTGATGCGCATGATCATGATGCTACCTCGTTCCTTGTGTGCTTTAGTTGCCCAGGCTGAGCAAGGTGTCGAACAGCTGGCTGGCCACCTGCATCACCTTGCCGCTGGCCTGGTAGGCCTGCTGATAGCGCAGCAGGTTGGCCGCTTCCTCGTCCAGATTGACGCCGGACACCGCCTGTTGCGAATTGGTGGCCTGCTTGACCGCCGCATCGGCGGCAGTG
Source organism: uncultured Duganella sp. (assembly GCA_963515135.1). Taxonomy (GTDB): domain Bacteria; phylum Pseudomonadota; class Gammaproteobacteria; order Burkholderiales; family Burkholderiaceae_D; genus Rugamonas. The sequence continues at coordinate 10,314 of CAUPXZ010000015.1, forward strand.
CCGGCGATCTGCGATTCGCGCGCCTTGGTGCCGACCACGTTGACCAGCTGGGCGTAGGTGGTCTGAAAGGTCGCCTGACCATTGTTCAGTACGTTCTTGGTTTGCAGCGACGCCAGCAAGGCGCCGTTGCGGCTGTCGCCGACGCCGCTGGTGTTCGGGCCGATGGTGAAGGTGTCCTGGTCGGCCGGCGCGCCGCTGATCGCAAAGTTGATGCCGCCGACGCTGATGCTGGCGCCGTCGGTGTACGGCACTGGCGTGTCGGCCGGATACACGGTGGCGGTGCCGTTGACGGTGACCGTCACCTCCTGCCCCGCCGGGAACCCGGACAGGGTGTTGCTGGCCTTGTCGAAGGTCAGCGTCGCCGGCGCCGTCAGCGCATTGCCCGGCGTCAGGTAATTCGCATCCACCGTGCCGGCCGAGATCTTGGCGTTGCCGACATTGGCGGTCGGCGCGGCGGTGCTGATCGGCGCCGCCAGCGCGATCTTGGCGTTGTCCTTGATCGCCACCGTCAGGCTGGCGGCGGCGTTGTAGGTCGGCCGCACCAGGAAGTTATCCTTGTCCTGCGGACCATTGGCGCCCGGATCGATCGAGTAGGCCACGCCGTCGATCACCTGCGGCTCGGTCTGCGGGAAGGGATTGATCGGCGTGATCTTGCCGTCGCTCTTGCGGGTGACGTTGAAGGTAGAGGTGGAAGCGTCGTAATCAACACTGTAGTCGCTGCTGGTCAGCGCGCCAGCATCGGTCACGACCGCGCTCACCGTCACCGTGCTGGACGGCGAATTGCGGGTGCTGTAGCCGACATAGGCCTGAATCGGATTGAAGAAATTGCCGCCCAGGTCGCCGTTCTGGTCCTGCCCCAGCACATGCTGGGCATTGAAGGCAGTGGCCAGGCCGGCGGCGATCTGGCCCAGCGAATTCTGCGCCTTGTCCAGCGCGTCGGTGCGGAACTGGATGATGCCGCCCAGTTGGCCGCCGGTGAACACCGCGTCCGGCAGCGCGCTGAAGTTGCCATTCGGACTCTGATAGCCGATCGTCATGCGGCCGACTTCGGTCGGCGACGACGCCGTGGCCAGCTGGAACGGCTGATTGCCCACCACCAGCGGCTGGCCGCTGCCGAACTGCACGTTCAGCATATTGTTGTCGCCGGTGGTGACATTGATCTTGACCAGCTTGTTCAGCTCGGTCAGCATCTGGTCGCGCTTGTCCAGCAGGTCGTTCGGTGCGGCGTTGCTGGTGGTCAGCCCGGCGATGGTGTTGTTGATGTCGGCGATCTGGTTGGCGTAAGCGTTGATTTCGTTGACGGTCGAGGTGATGGTGCTGTTGACACCGTCCGACATCTCGCTCAGGCGCGCACTCATGGCCTGGAAACGCGAGGCCAGCGACTCGGCGCTCGACAGCATCGACTGGCGCGCGGCCGACGAGGCCGGACTGGCGGTCGCATCTTGCACACCGGAGAAGAAATCCTGCAGGGCCGGCGACAGCCCGGCGCTTGGATCGGCCAGCAGATTGTCGATCTGGCTGATCTGCTGGCTATACGTGTTCAGCGCTGCCTGGTTGGACTCGGCGTTACGCAGCGAGGTGGCCAGGAAATTATCGTAATAGCGGCGCACAGCCGCGATCTCGGTCCCGGTACCGACGTAGCCGAAGCCCTGGTACTGGGTACCGGTATCGCCCTGAATCGCCACCTGGCGGTTATAGCCAGCGGTGTTGGCGTTGGTAATGTTGTTGCCGGTGGTCGACAAACCCACCTGCGCCGCCAACAAACCGCTTTTACCGATGCTGAGTAGACTCATAATAAATTCGCTTTAAGTAGTGAGGTTTACGGCAGCATTTGCCGAAACTTGATCATCCAGCCAGCGAGCGCTTGATGATGCTGGTCAACTTGTTGGCATAGTTGGGGTCGGTGGCGTAGCCGGCCTTCTGCAAGCCCTGCGCAAAGCTGGCGGCGTCACCGGCGCTGGCCAATACTTTTTCATAGCGGGGGTTGCTAGTAATCAACTTTGCATAATCCTTGAAGCTGTCGGCATAGCTGTCATAGGCGCGGAAGCGCTCGACCTTGGTTTGCGCCTTGCCGTTCACATACTCGGTGGTGGTGGCCTCGACCACCTTGCCCTTCCAGTCGGCGCTGGCCTTGATGCCGAACAGATTGTGGCTGCTGCTGCCGTCGCGCGCCTTGATCTCGCGCTTGCCCCAGCCCGACTCCAGCGCGGCCTGGCCCAGCATGAACTTGGCCGGGATGCCGGTGGCCTTGCTGGCCTCTTCCGCATGCGACGCCAGTTTTTCCTGGAAGCTGCGCACATGCGGCGCCTGCGAGCCCTTGTTGCTGGACGTGGCCGCAGCCTCGGTGCTGGCGCTGGCAACGGCATTGCCGCCGGCCGCCGCAATGGCGCGTTGCAATTTGGCGTCCATCAGGCTGGCCACGCCGGCAAAGCTGCCGCCGTTGGCGCCGCTGGCCTTGTCGCCGGCCTCGCCGCCGAGCGCCAGCGCCTGCTGGTCGGTCTGCTTGCTCAGCTGGCGCACCAGCATGTCGGCCAGGCCGATGCCTTTTTTGGCAATGTTCTGGCTGGTCTGCTGGTCCAGCATGGTCTGGAAAGTCTTGCTCTGCTGGCTGTCCATCATGCCGTCCTGCGGCGTGGCTTCGCGCATGCTTTTCAGCATCATGTTGACGAACATGGCCTCGAACTGGGTCGAGGCGGTCTTCAGCGCTTCCGGCGCGCCGGCGCGGGCCGACTGCTTGAGGCCGCCCATGTCGCGCAGGTCCAGGGCAAACTTGCCGCGCAGGTCATTGGAGGTCGAGGTAGGGCTAGCCATGGTACACCTGCTTAAATGATTTCAAGTTCTGCGCGCAGCGAGCCTGCGGCTTTCATTGCCTGCAAGATCGACAGCAGGTCTTGCGGCGTGGCGCCGATGGCGTTGAGCGCCTTCACCACCTCGGCCAGCGAAGCGCCGCCCTTGACCAGCATGACCTTGCCTGCGTCTTGCTTGATGCCAACTTGCGGGTTCTGCGTGACCACCGTGCGGCCGCCGGACAGCGGGTTGGGCTGGCTCACCTGGGTGTCGGCGTTGACCGATACTGACAGATTACCGTGGGAAATGGCGCACGTCTCCAGCGTCACCGCGCGGTTCATCACCACCGAGCCGGTGCGCGCATTCATGATCACCTTGGCCGGCTGCTCGGCCGGATTGACTTGCATGTCCTGCAGCGTGCCGATGAAGGACACGCGCTGGTCGCTGCTGCTCGGCGCCTGCACGCGGATCACCCGGCTGTCCAGCGCGTAGGCGATGCCAGCGCCGTATTTGTCGTTGATCGCCTCGACCACGCGGCTGGCGGTGGCGAAGTCGGCGTTATTGAGCTCCAGCTTGATCAGGTTGCCCTCGCCGAGGTTGGTGGCGACCGCGCGCTCGACGGTAGCACCGCCGGAAATCTTGCCCACGCTCAGGTGGTTGACGGTCAGCGAGCTGCCGCCACCGCCGCCGCCGGCTTGCACGCCAACGCCGCCGACCAGCACATTGCCCTGCGCCATGCCGTACACCTGGCCGTCCGCGCCCTTCAGCGGCGTCATCAGCAGCGTGCCGCCGCGCAGGCTTTTGGCGTTACCCATCGACGACACGGTGATGTCGAGCTGCTGGCCCGGCTGCGAAAACGGCGGCAGCGTCGCGGTGACCATCACGGCGGCGACGTTTTTCAGCTGCAACTGACTGCCCTGCGGCAGGTTGACGCCCAGTTGCTGCAGCATCGAAATCACGCTCTGCACGGTGAACGGGGTTTGCGTGGTCTGGTCGCCCGAACCGTCCAGGCCGACCACCAGGCCGTAGCCCAGCAATTGGTTGTTACGCACGCCGGCGATGCTGGCCAGGTCCTTGATGCGCTCGGCCTGGCTCAACGGCGCCACCAGCGCCATGCACACCAGCAAAGCGACTTTGAGGGAAGTTTTCATGATCATCAGAACGGCAGCAGGCTTTGGAAGAAGCGCGACGCCATCGACGACAGCTCGGCGCGGTCGATGGTGTTGGCGGTGCGGTATTCAACCCGCGCATCGGCCACAGCGGTCGACGACACGGTGTTGCCGGTGGCGATGCTGTCCGGATTGATCATGCCGGAAAAGCGGATGTACTCGGTGCCCTTGTTCATGCCAACCTGCTTCTCGCCGGCGACAATCAGATTGCCGTTGCTCAGCACTTCCACCACCGTGATGCCCATGGTGCCGGTGAAGGCGTTGCTGGCGGTCTGGGCATCGCCATCGGTGTAGCTGCTTTCGCTGCCGACCGTCAGCGGATTGCCAAACGTGCCTTGCAGCTTTTTCGGGATCGCCGCACTGACATTGCCGGTTTTGTTGCCGGACGCGGTGCCGCTCTTGTTGGCCGAGGTGCGCTCGGTGATGACCAGCGTCAGCACATCGCCGATATGGCGTGCGCGGCGGTCTTCGAACACCGGGCGGAATGCCGACGCCTGATAAATGGCACCGTTGTTCGGCACCGCCTGCAACTGCTCGCTGGTCAGCGGGCGCGCGCTTTTCGGGCCGGATACGATCGACGACGGCGTGGCGGCGCAACCGCTCAAGGCGACGACAAGCAAGGGAATGGCGTATTTCATGATGGCGTTCCTTACATCTGCGACAGTTTTTGCAGCATCTGGTCGGAGGTGGTGATGGCCTTGGAATTGATCTCGTAGGCGCGCTGGGTCTGGATCATATTCACCATCTCCTCCACCACGTTGACGTTGGAGGTTTCCACATAGCCCTGCAGGATCGAGCCGGTGCCGTTGGTGCCCGGCGTGTTCTGCTGCGGCGCGCCGGAAGCGGTGGTCTCCACGTACAGGTTTTCGCCCTTGGATTCCAGCCCGGTCGGGTTAATGAAGGTGGCCAGTTGCAGGCTGCCCAGCTGTTGGGTAGTGGTGGCGCCATTGGCGCCGGCGATATTGACCGACACGGTGCCGTCGCGCGCCACGGTGATCGACTGCGCGGTGATCGGGATGGTGATGGCCGGCTGCAGCACAAAACCTTCCGAGGTCACCATCTGGCCGTTGTTGTCGCGCTGGAACGAGCCGTCGCGGGTGTAGGCGGTGCTGCCGTCCGGCATCAGCACGGTGAAGAAGCCGCTGCCGTTGACCATGATGTCTTTGTCGTTACCGGTCGACTGCGGATTGCCCTGGGTGTGGATGCGCTCGATGGCGACTGGGCGCACGCCGGTGCCGAGCTGCATGCCGGATGGCAGGTTGGTCTGCTGCGACGACAACGCGCCCGGCTGGCGGATATTCTGGTACAGCAGATCCTCGAACACGGCGCGTGACTTTTTGAAACCGTTGGTGCTGACGTTGGCCAGATTATTGGACGTCACGTCCATCTGCGTCTGCTGCGCTTCCATGCCGGTCTTGGCGATCCATAACGAACGTATCATCTTGCTTCTCCCAATGCCGGATGAACATTTACCTGTTCATCCCATGCAAGCATTATGCGGGAGAGGACGTCAACTCAAAGCGAGGATCTGGGTGGCTTTTGCGGCGTTATTCTCGGCGTTCTTCAGCAGGCTCATTTGCATTTCGAACTGCCTTGCCAGGCTGATCATGTTGACCATGGAGTCGACCGGATTGACATTGCTGCCCTCCAGCACGCCATCGACCACGCGCACATTCGGGTCGTTCTCGGCCGGCGTGCCGTCGGCCTGGCGGAACAGGCCGTCGTCGCCGCGGATCAAGCCCTTGACGTCCGGGTTGACCAGCTTCAGCCGGCCCAGCACATTGGCCGGTCCCGGCTCGTAGTTGTCATTGACCACGCTGACCGTGCCGTCGCTGGCGATGGCGATCTTGGTGTCCGGCGGCACCGCGATCGGGCCGCCGTCGCCCACCAGCGTCTGCCCGCTGGTGGTCTGCAGGATGCCGTTCTCGGTGATCTTCAGGCCGCCATTGCGGGTGTAGGCTTCCGAACCGTCGGCCGACTGCACCGCCAGCCAGCCCTGGTCGCGGATGGCGATGTCGAGCGGCCGGCCGGTGGTCTCCATCGGCCCCGAACGGAAGTCCGAGCCGACTGTGGAGTCGACCACGAAGGCGCGCGTCGGCAAGCCCTCGGACACCACCGGCACCGCCCGGAACGCATCGAGCTGGGCCCGAAAGCCGGTGGTGGTGGCGTTGGCCAGGTTGTTCGACACGGTGGCCTGCTGCTCCATCACGTGGCGGGCGCCGGTCATCGCGGTATAGACGAGGCGGTCCATGATCTATCCTTGTGACGGCGTCATTAACGCAGGTTGACCAGCGTTTGCAGGATCGAATCCTCGGTCTTGATGGTCTGCGCATTCGCCTGGTAGACGCGCTGCGCGGTGATCATGTTGACCAGCTCGGCCGTGAGATCGGTGTTCGAGGTTTCCACCGCGCTGGAGCGCAACTGGCCCATCGAACCGGCGTTCGGCACGCCGATGGTCGGCTGGCCGGAGGCCGCGCTTTCCGCCCAGGCATTGTTGCCCAGTGGCGTCAGGCCATCGACGCTGGCGAAGTTGGCCATGGCGATCTGCCCCATGGCGCGCGACTTGCCGTTGCTGTACTGGCCCAGAATGATGCCGTTCTCGTCGATCGAGTAACGCTGCCAGGAGCCGGCCGAGTAACCGTTCTGGGTCGAGCCCAGGTCGTTGGTCACGCTGCCGTACTGGGTGGTCTTGTCGAAGGTGGTGGAAACCGTCATGGGTTCCTGCGCGCCGGTGTCCGGGAAGATCGGCAGCTGGATCTGGAACGGCAGCGTTTGCGGCGGGTCCATCAGCGCCATCGCTTGCGGGTCGAGCGCGCCGTTCTTGGTGAACAGCAGCGTGCCGACCTTGACCGCCGGCACGGTGGTGGCGGCGGCCAGCAGGCCATTGATCTGGTCCGGCGTCTTGCCGGTGATCGAGCCACTGCCGGTCGGATCGAGCGCGGTGAAGGCGCCATTGATGGCGGCGATCTGGGCGTCGGAAGCGCCGGCGGTGCCCGCCGCGTCCAGCATGGCATCGCGCGCGGCCACTGCGTAGCTGCCGGCGGCGGTGGCGACGGCCTCCGTATCCTGCGGCACGGCGCGCACCGCGTTGTTGTAGGCGAGGCGCGCGGCGACCACCGCGTCATTGCTGTTGACGGCGGCGGCCACGCTGGCCGAAACGATTTCCTTGTTGTCGGCGGCGGCGTACACGTCCCAGGTGTTCGCATCGGTCTTGACGTAGTAGGTGGTCATGATGTGCGAGGTGCCCAGCGAGTCGTACACGTTCAGCACGGTCTGCTTGTTATAGCTGGTCGGATCGTTGGCGTCGAACGGGATGGTGGCCGGCACCTTCTCGGCCGAGCTCAGATTCAGCTGGAAGTTGGCTTCGGTGGTCTCCACCGGCGTCAGGTCGGACTTGTCCAGCGTCAGCGGCACCGGCGCGCCCAGCTGGATCACGCCGGCGGTATTCGACAGGTAGCCGGTCAGCGCCGCGCCCTGGGCATTCACCAGCGTGTGGGTGTTATCTTCGTGGAACTGGCCGTTGCGTGAATATTGCACGGCGCCGTTGACCACCAGGCGGAAGAAGCCGCCGCCGTTGATCGCCACGTCCAGCGGATTGCTGCTGGTTTCGATATTGCCCTGCGTGAACTGCTGCGCCAGCTTGGACACCGTCACACCGATACCCGGGTTGTTGCCGGATACGCCGTTCAGCGAATTGGCATACAGGTCGGCAAACTGCGCCTGCGAGCTCTTGAAGCCCACGGTGCTGGCGTTGGCGATGTTGTTGCCGATGACGTCCAGCGATTTGGATGCAGCATTCAAGCCGCTCAGCCCTTGTTGGAACATGGTATTCCCCTATCTCAGTGTGATACTGCTTACAGAACTTCCTTGATCTCGCTCATGCTGAAATGGCCGAGCGAGGTATTCAGTTTGACGCCGCTGGCGCCGGTCGATACGCTGGCCACCGCCGCCAGTTGCAGTGGCGTGGCGGTCAGCTTGCTGCCGGCGGTGGTGGCGCTGACAGTAAAGGTGTAGTCGCCGGCCGGCGCAGTGGTGGTCTTGTCGTCCATCAGGCCGTCCCAGGTGATCGGGTACGTGCCGGCCTCGGCGTTGGTCATGCTCATGGTACGCACGGTTTTGCCGGCAGCGTTCTTGATTTCGATCACCACCGCCTGCGAATCCGACGCCAGTTCGATGCCGAACACGCTGGAGCTGGTGGTCTTGCCGGCCTCGTCGGTGGTGCTGCTCAGCGTGATGCCCTTGCCCTCCACCAGCACGCCCTTGCCGATCATGCTGATGGCGGTGGCCGACTGGGTGTTGGCGACGTCGCCGCGCAGCGATTCCAGCGTGGCGTTGACCTTGTTGATGCCGGTCACGGTCGACAGCTGCGCCAGCTGGCTGGTCATGGCGGCGTTGTCCATCGGGTTCAGCGGATCCTGGTTTTTCAGCTGGGTCACCAGCAGTTTCATGAATTTGTCCTGGTCCGCCTGCACGCTGTCGGTGCTGGTGGTAGTTTTGGTGGTCGTCGTCGAATTGACGGCGGCCGGCGTATCGATAATGCCGCTAACGCTCATGATGCCCTCTTATTTTTAGTTCTGACCGATGGTCAGGGTTTTCAACAGCAGCGACTTGGCCGCGTTCATGGTTTCCACATTGGTCTGGTAGGAGCGCGAGGCCGACAGCATATTCACCATCTCATCCACCACGTTCACGTTGGGCATCGTCACATAGCCGTTTTCGTCGGCCGCCGGATGCTTGGGGTCGTACATCATTTTCATCGGCGACTGGTCTTCCACCACCTGCTTGACCCGCACCCCGGTCGAAGTGCCGCCGTTGGTCGGCGTCTGCGCCTCGAACACCACCTGGCGCGCGCGGTAGGCTTCGCCGCTGGCGCTGGTGGCGGAATCGGCATTGGCCAGGTTGGAGGCCACCACGTTCAGGCGCTGCGCCTGCGCGCTCATCGCCGAACCCGACACATCAAAGATTTTAAAGAGCGACATGATCAGTTCCCCGGCTGAATGGCAGCCAGCATCGCCTTGATCTGGCCGTTGATGGCGTTGATGCCGGCTTCGTAGCGGATGGCGTTGTCGGCAAACTGGTTGCGCTCGACGTCCATGTCCACCGTGTTGCCGTCCACCGCGCCCTGCACCACGCCGCGGTACAGCAGCGGCGTGCCGTCGGCCAGCGTACCGGCTCCTTGCAGAGGGCTGGGGTAATGCTTGCCGGCGGTGGTGTTCAGCGTCTGTCTGGCGTTCGGGTCGGCCTTGTCCATCGCTGACTGCAGCGCGCTGGTAAAGTCGATGTCGCGCGCCTTGTAATTCGGGGTATCCGCGTTGGCAATATTGGAGGCAATGACACTCTGGCGCGCCGAGCGCAGACTCAGAGCGGTCTCATTGAAGCGCATATAATCGTCTAACTTGCTGCCGAGCATGATTCGCTCCTCTTCCACATTGATGACAGGTTCGATGATACGGAGTCGCCCGCCGCCGCCATCGACCGATAAGCAGCCGGTTTCCCGCCCTATTCGCCGCTTCAAGTTCAGCCCGCCCCACTATCATGGCAACATTGAACGGGAAACCTACACCATGAAACCACGTCTGCTGATGACTACCCTGTTGGCTGCCGCACTGAGCGCCAACGCGGCCGCCCAAACCGGGCGCCAGGAGGTGGCTGTGCTGAAGAGCACGGTCGAACAATTCCTCAAGGTGCAAGCCGGCGGCCTGCCGGGCCAGGTCACGGTCAACGTCGGTGCCATCGATCCGCGCCTCAACCTGGCGGCCTGCGCCGAACCACAAGCTTTCTTCATGCCCGGCGCGCGCGCCTGGGGCAAGACCACGGTCGGCGTGCGCTGTGCGGCGCCTGCCACGTGGACGATCTATATTCAAGCCAACGTGACGGTGGTCGGCGAGTACATCGCCACCGCCGCGCCGCTGGTCCAGGGCCAGCCGATCGACGCCGGCCAACTGACGGTGCTGAAGGGCGATCTGACAATGTTGCCGGCCGGTATAGCGACCGACGCCAGCCAGGTGATCGGCCGCAGCGCCATGGCCTCGCTGCCGCCGGGCACGCCTGTGCGGCTGGATACGCTGCGCAGCAAGCCGGTGGTGCAGTCCGGTCAGCTGGTGCGGCTGGTCTCCAGCGGCAGCAATTTCAGCGTGTCGGCCGAGGGCCGCGCCATGAGCACGGCCGGCGATGGCCAGGTGGTGCAGGTGCGAACCGGCAACGGCCAGCAGATCAGCGGTATCGCCAAAATCGGCGGCCTGGTCGAGGTAGCATTTTGAGCAATAAAAAGGCAAGGACCCGGCTAAAGTTTACGGCCAGGCCGCCGTTACCGACTCAGATCCCGGAGTTTCGTACTCCTAGCTGAGAAGGAAATGCTGTGAAAATCAATGACTCATTAAAGAGCACGCCAGGCCTGCCATCAACCCCGGCAGCCAACGGTGCCACCGCGCGCGGCGCGGAAAAAGCAGCGCAAACCGCGACCACCAATGTCGCTTCGGATAATGTACGCCTGTCCTCGCAGGGCCAGGCGATGGCGGCCAGTTCTGCCAGCGGCGCCAACGCCGTGTTCGACACCAAGAAAGTCGAACGCATCAAGTTGGCAATCGCCGATGGCCAGTTCCAGGTCAACTCGGAAAAAGTAGCGGATGGCTTGCTGGATACCGTCAAGGATCTGCTGCACTCAAGAAAACGATAGGATTACCATGACCACCGTCACCCCGCTGAACAGCCTGCGCGAAGAAGAGCACATCATGTCCACGCTGCTGGACTTGCTGCGTCAGGAACAGCAACTGCTGGTGGCGGCGGAAATCGAGGCTTTACCGGCCGTGACGACCCGCAAGACTGCGCTGGTCACGCAAATGACGCTGTTGTCTGCGCAACGCCACCGTTCGCTGGGCAAATGCGGCTTTCCCGCCGAGGAAGCCGGCATGGACGCGTGGATCGCCGCCAGCGGCGAAGCGCGCGACGAATCGGCCAGCCTGTGGCAGACCTTGCTGAAGCACACGCGCGAAGCCAAGGAACTGAACCGCATCAACGGCATGCTGATCAACAAACAGATGGGCCATACGCAGGATGCGCTGCAAACGCTGCGTCCGCAAGGTTCCACCGCCAACAACTTCTACAGCCCTGGCGGCATTTCCACTTCCGTCCCACGCAGCCGCGGCTTCCTGGCCGGCTGACTACTGCGCCGGCGCTGGCGTCGGCAATTCCGTTGCTGGATCGGGGATACCCGAAAGTATCGTCACCGCTACGCGGCGATTGCGCGCGCGGCCTTCCGCCGTGGCGTTGTCCGCCACCGGCTGGTTGGCGCTGAAGCCGACCGCAGTGAGTCGCCCCGGCGCCACGCCGGCGTCGATGAACAGCCGCACCACGCTGCTGGCGCGCACCGCCGACAATTCCCAATTGGAGGGGAAACGGTTGTTGCCGATCGGCTGATTGTCGGTGTGTCCTTCCACCTGCACATTGTGGCTGTCGACCGCCAGCAGGTTGGCCACCGCGCGCAGCGCCTCCACCGATGCCGGCATCAGCCGCGCATCGCCCGGATCGAACAGCACCGAGGCATTGATCTCGACGCTGACGCCACGGCTGTTCTGCGTCACCCGCACCTTGCCCTCCTTCACCAGCGGCGCCATGGTGGACAAGAGATCCTGCGCCAGCCTGGTCATCTGCTCTTTTTCCTTGCGCAGCAGCTCGGTGCGGCGCTTCAGGCCGGGATTGGGAATCGGCAGATTCTGCACCTGGGTATTGACCGGCGTGGCCGAACCCTGGCCGCCGAAGGCGTTGCCGAGCGCATCGGAAAACACCTTGTACTTGCCGATGTTGACCGCCGAAATCGCATACATGACGACAAAAAACGCGAACAGCAGCGTGATGAAGTCGGCGTAGGAAATCAGCCAGCGTTCGTGGTTCTCCGGCTCGTCGTCGAACTTCTTGCGGGCGCGGCGGAACTGGGGCTGCATCTCAATGCTCCCGCATCAGCGTGGCGATGCGTTCGTCGATGACGCGCGTGTGGTCGCCGGTGGCGATGTCATAAAACACCTGCGCCGCAATCTCCTGCTGGTGCACGGCCTGGGTGACGATGGCCTTCAGCTTGTTGGCGATCGGGTAGAAAAACAGGTTGGCCAGGCCGACGCCATAGATGGTCGACACAAAGGCGATGGCAATGCCGGAACCCAGCTTGCTCGGGTCGGTCAGGTTTTCCATCACATGGATCAGACCCAGCACCGCGCCCAGAATGCCGATGGTCGGCGAATAGCCGGCCGCCGATTCCCAGATCCGTACCGCCTGCCGTTCGGCCGTTTCATAGGCGGTGATTTCGGTGTCCAGCAACTGGCGCAGTTTTTCCGGCGCAATGCCGTCGACGATCAGGCGCAGCCCCTTGACGTTGAACTGGTCCTTGGAGGCCAGCATATAGCGCTCCAGCGACAGCAGGCCGTCGCGCCGCGCCGCCTGGTTCCAGGCGGTGATGTCGCGCGCCAGCACCGCACGGGTGTCCTTGGGCGGCGCGAACACCAGCCGCAGCATGCGGATGCCGCGCACAAAAGTCTTGAATTTGGTTTGCAGCAGCACGGCGCCGAAGGTGCCGATCACCACGATCGCGAATGCCGCCGGTTGCAGCAGGGACGACAGCTTGCCGCCCTCCATGGTCTGGCCGATGATGATGCCGGCCAGCGCCAGCAGAACGCCGGCTACGCTGGCCCAGTCCAAGACCGCTCCCGGAGTGAGGCGCGCAGGCGCGCTACGGCTTGCGTATGCAGCTGCGATACGCGCGATTCGGACACACCCATGACGGCGCCAATTTCTTTCAAGTTGAGCTCCTCTTCGTAGTACAAGCCCATCAGCATCTTCTCGCGCTCCGGCAGCATGTCGATGGCGTCGATCACGGCCTGGCGGAAGTCACCGTCCAACAGCGAGCGCAGCGGATCGGCATCATCGTCTGCGGCATAACGATCGAGGAAACTGTCGTTGCCGTCGTCGTCGTGGAAATCCTCGTAGTACACCAGCTGGTGGCCGCCGCCATCGCCCAGCAGTTCCTGGTAGTCGGCCAGCGACAGCTTGAGCGACTTGGCCACTTCCGATTCGCTCGGCGGCCGGCCCAGGCGCTGCTGCAGCGTCGACATGGCGGCCTCGACCTTGCGCATATTCTGCCGCAGCGAACGCGGCAGCCAGTCGCTGCTGCGCAGCTCGTCCAGCATGGCGCCGCGAATACGCAGCACCGCGTAGGTCTCGAATTGTGCGCCGTGCGTTTCTTCGTAACGGCTGATGGCGTCCAACAGGCCGATCATTCCGGCTTGTACCAGATCGTCGACTTCGACGCTGGGCGGCAGTTTCGCCTTCATGTGGTGGGCCAAGCGCTTGACCAACGGCATATGCTCCGTCAGTAAGGTGTCCTTGTCCGCTTTCCCTTTTACCGTATACATTCGAATATTTATTATTTAATCAAGCGCGCAGTTGGTTGTTTCCCCCCAGCGCAAAGCGGCCCGCCAATTGACGGAACGCGACAGAAGCCCCTGCCAGCGGAAACGCATCGACCACCGCACGCCCCAAGCGTGCTGCGCGTTGCAGGTACTCATCCGCCGGCACCGATCCCATCGAAACCAGGTTGACGGCCAGGTAACGGCTTGCCGCCTGTGCCATATTATCGTAAACCACTCTTGCTTCGTCTTCAGAGGCGCCGGTGACCAGAATTCCGAACGGCCGGCGGCCCAGTTCCTGGTTCAGCCGCTTAATCATACTGTACGCCGCCTTGATCGAGGTAGCGCTATTGGAAACTTGCACCACGATATCCGAGCTGGCCATGATCGGCACCGGGAAGGCGTCACCGTCGAATTCGCCGTCGACCAGCACCATGCCGGTCTGTTTGGCCAGCACATCGAAGGCCTTGGCCAGGCGGCGGGTGTCGTCCGGACCGGAACGCGATGTGCCTCGGGTCATCGAGGCCACCGCGAATCCCTGCGGCACCTGATGGATCACCTGGTTCAGCGCGCACTCCTGACGGGCCACGTTCAGCAGGCTGTGGCCGCCGTCAACGCCCAGGCGGCTGGCGACGCCGTGCGCACTGGCGCAGGCATCGACGATCAGCACGTCGTTGCCGGCGCGGGACAGCGAGGCGCCCAGGTTAACCAGCATGGAGCCCTTGTCATCCTGCGGCGCGGCCGACAGGAAGGTGACGATGCGGGGCTGCGGCCCCGCCAGCATGCGGCGCAGGCCTTCCGCCTGGTCGAAATTGAAGTTAGCCAAGGTGCACCTCGCGCATGGCGTTTTTATCGTTGCTCATCAGCAGAGGCAGTTCGGCGTCCTGATATTGCATGTGGACGCTGTCGCGCTTCAGCTTGAAGGCGCGATCAATCAGGTAGGCCGGGTCGGCCAGGTGCAGGTCTTCCGGCACGCGCTGGCCGTTCGACACGTAGAACAAGTTCAGCTTGTGGCGAATCACCACGTCCAGCGCGTTGCCGATCGCGGCCGCCTCGTCCAGCTTGGTCATGATGCAACCTGCCAGGCCGCTGCCTTGATAAGCGCGCACCACTTCGCTCAGGGTTTCCTGGGTGGCGGTGGCGTTCAGGCACAGCAGGCGTTTGACGTTGCTGTCGGCGCCTTGCAGCATCGACACCTGCTCGGTGACCATCTGGTCGCGCTGGCTGACGCCGACGGTGTCGATCAGCACGGTATGCTTGTTCTTCAGTTCTTTCAGCGCGATGCGCAGGTCGGCTTCATCTTTCACCGAGTGCACCATCACGCCGAGGATCTTGCCGTAGATGCGCAGCTGTTCGTGCGCACCGATCCGGTAGGCGTCGGTGGTAATCAGCGCCAGCTTGTCCGGGCCGTGGCGCATCACGCAGCGCGCGGCCAGCTTGGCGGTGCTGGTGGTCTTGCCGACGCCGGTCGGGCCGACCAGCGCGAACACGCCGCCCTGCTCGATCAGCGCGTCTTCGTTGGCCATGGTTTGCAGGTTGCGCGTCAGCACCGTCTTGACCCAGCGCAGGCTGTCGGCAGCGTCGCGGCCGGCCGGCAGTTTTTCGATCAGGTAGCGCGCCAGGCTGGCCGAGAAGCCGGCCGCCAGCATTTCGCGCAGCACCGAGGTTTTCTGCGGTTCGCGCGCCTGCGTCGCACCCCACGACAATTCGGCCAGCTGGGTTTCCATCATGCCGCGCATGGCGCGGATTTCATTCATCATGCCGCTCATTTCGGCGGCGGCCGATTCCTTGGCGCTGCTGACGGCGGCGCTGACCATGGCGGCGATCTGGCTGGCGTCGATGGCTGGCGCTTTCGGCGGCATCACTGCGGCTGGCGCTGGCGCGGCAGCGGCCACCTTGGTGGTCAGCGACGAGTGCGAGGCGACCACCCGGCGCTGCGGCTGCTGCGGCAGGCTGGCGGGACGCGGCGCGGCGGCCGGCGACATGTGCGGCAGTTCTTCTTCGAAGCGCGGTTCGACGCGGCTGGCGCTGACCGGCGCGCTCAGGTCCAGCGACGGCGCCGGTTCGGCCATCGGCGAGTGAGGCGCTGGCATCGCCAGCGAGGCGGCATCATCGTTGGCCAGCGCGAGGATTTCAACGACACCATCGGATTGACGGTTGGACAGGATCACGGCGTCGGGGCCGAGGGATTCGCGGACTTTGCGCAGCGCTTCGCGGGAAGTCGCTGCGGTAAATTTTTTAACGTTCATGACCGTCTCTCAAGGGAACCAGGTTGAGCAGCACGTCCGCCCATGGCAAACGCCTTACTCCAATGATTCCATTATTGACGATGCACTCTGGAAACGATCTGATGAACAGGGGCAGAAATGGCCCGTATTTCAGTCGCCGAAAACTTTCTTGAGCGAGCGCGCATCAACAAAGTTCAGCGCCCACGCCGACAGTTGCGCCACATCCGCCGTCACCACCCGCTGTACGACCGCAGCATCGAGCGGCCCGAATCGCTTTGCCAGCATGCTGGCCAACACCTCCGCCCGCCCTTCTTGTCGCCCTTCTTGCCGCCCTTCCTTCAGTCCCTTGCGCCGTCCCTGCCGGATTCCTTTGCCGATCGCATGGCGCTCCAGGCTAGTGAGATAAGTCATGTTCCTCCTCCTTTGCAACGCGACCGCAGCGCGCATGTACCGGGCTTGCAACCCCTCCGGCAAGCGCATCATCCAGTCAATCACTTTGAACACATTAATCATACGCCGCCTGTCGCCCTGGCGTGCATAGAGAAGCTTGGTCAGACGCCACTTCACGATCCGGCGCTGGTGAGCGTTATGCCGCGTCTGCTGTGTCAGCAAATGCGCTGCGGTAACAAGGGCAAACGGATTGGGGTGCGCCAGCAACTGATGCTGGCGAGCGGCTTGCGGTAATGGTCATACACCCGATAGTGATAGATAAAGATACGCTCGGCAAATCCGCTGTCCTGCCAGCCCTGCAGCTCAATATGCAGCAATACCCAGCGCTCGCCACCGCCCCGCAAATACACGTGTACCAACTTGTCCAGCAGGCGACGGCCAAGCTCGCCGTCATGCGACAGGGCCGCCAGTTCCTGATCGAGAAAATCGTAGGGACGCGACCAGTCAATCGCGGCGTAGGCGTCGGGAAAGTAGAAGGCCAGGAAATCGGGGAAGTGATCGGTGATCGCTTCCTTCCATGGCGTGTCGTAGTCGTCATGCATGCAGGCAGTGTAGACCGCCTGCATGCACGCGATGCGAGCTGGATCAACCCGGCTGCTGGCCCACCAGTGCGGTCACGCGAATGGTTTTGCTTTCCGGGATTTCGGCGTGCGACAGCACTTTCAGCTGCGGCAGCGAACGGCGCAGGAAGCGCGACAGCAAGGCGCGCAACGGCCCAGGCACCAGCAGCACCGGCGTCAGGCCGAGCGCCTCCTGCTGCTGGGTTGCCGCTGCGGCCTGCTGCGCAATGGTATCCGCCAGCCCCGGCTCGATGCCGGCGCCATCCGGACCGCTGGCCGCCAGCGCCTGCATCAGCAATCGTTCCAGACGGTTATCCAGCGTCATCACCGACAACTCGCCGGCGCCAGGGAACAGCTGCTGCACGATCGCCCGGCCCAGCGCGATGCGCACCAGCGCCGTCAGGTCGCCCGGATCCTGGGTGTGCACCGCGTGCTCGGCCAGCGTTTCGATCACGGTACGCATGTCGCGGATATGCACGCCTTCGATCAGCAGGTTCTGCAGCACCTTCTGCAAGGTCGAGATCGATACCATCTTCGGCACCAGATCCTCCACCAGTTTCGGCGATTCCTTGGCCAGGTGATCCAGCAGCGCCTGCACCTCGGCACGCCCCAGCAGCTCCGACGCGTGCGTGGTGATCAGGTGGTTCAGATGGGTCGCCACCACCGTGCCGGCATCGACCACGGTATAGCCCATGCCCTGCGCCTGGTCGCGCAGGCCGGCGTCGATCCACACCGCCGGCAGGCCGAAGGCCGGATCGGTGGTTACCATGCCTTGCAGCGTACCGCTCGCCATGCCCGGATTAATCGCCAGGAACTGGCCGTTGAAAGCCTCGCCGGCGCCCACCTCCACGCCTTTCAGCGCGATGCGGTAAGCCGATGGTTTCAGCTCCAGGTTGTCGCGGATGTGCACCGGCGGCGCCAGGAAGCCGACCTCCTGCGCGAACTTCTTGCGGATGCCCTTGATGCGCTTGAGCAGCTCGCCGCCCTGGGTTTTATCCACCAGCGGAATCAGGCGGTAACCCACTTCCAGGCCCAGCGTATCGACCGGCATGACGTCCTGCCAGCTGGCCTCCTCCTGCTCGGCCGCCGCCGCTGCCGCAGCTGGCGCGGCCGCTTCGGCAGCCGCCGTCTCGGCCGTGACCTTGCCGACTTTTTTCTTCGAGATCATGTAGGCGCCGCCTGCCAGCGCGCCGCCCAGCAGCAGGAACACCAGGTTGGGCATGCCGGGAATCAGGCCCATGCCGCCGATGATGCCGGCAGTGATGTACAGCACTTCCGGCTTGGCGAACAGCTCGCCCACCAGTTGGCCGCCGATGTCCTGGTCATTGGCCACGCGCGAGACCACGATACCGGCCGCGATCGAGATGATCAGCGAGGGAATCTGCGCCACCAGGCCGTCACCGATGGCCAGCAGCGTGTAGTTCTTGGTGGCGTCGGCAAACGGCATATCGTGCTGGATCACGCCGACCAGCAGGCCGCCCACCACGTTAATCACCGTCACCAGAATACCGGCCACGGCGTCGCCGCGCACATACTTCGAAGCACCGTCCATCGCGCCGTAGAATTCCGCTTCCATCGACACTTCGCTGCGGCGCTTCTTGGCTTCCGCCTCGCCGATCAGGCCGGCATTGAGGTCGGCGTCAATCGCCATCTGTTTGCCCGGCATGGCGTCCAGCGCGAAGCGCGCGCCCACCTCGGCGATACGGCCGGCACCCTTGGTCACCACTACAAAGTTGATGATGGTCAGGATGATGAACACCACGATACCGACCGTGTAGTTACCGCCGATCAGGAAGTGGCCGAAGGCCTCGATCACTTTACCGGCCGCATCGGCGCCGGTATGGCCTTCGGTCAGCACGATACGGGTCGACGCCACGTTCAGCGATAGGCGCAGCATGGTCGACACCAGCAGAATCGCCGGGAAGGACATGAAGTCCAGCGGCTTGACCGTGTACAGCGCGGTCAGCAGCACGATCACCGACAGCGCGATATTGAAGCTGAAGAAAATGTCCAGGATAAACGCCGGCAGCGGCAGGATCATCATCGCCAGCAGCATGATGATCAGGATCGGCGCCGCCAGGCTGGCCTTGTTCTGCGACGAGGCCAGGCCTTGCAGCCATGGCGGTAACTTCACGTTGCTGAGGGCGTTCATGCAGGGGCTCCGTTATTCAAATCTGGTTGCTTGCCGTTTTTAGGGATGTAGGCTGGATTCAGCGGGTCCATGGTTGGCGGCACATCGAGTTTCTTCGGTTCTTGCGGACGGTTGCCGCCGCCGCGGCTGAATACGCGCAGCTGGAATACATAGGCCAGCACCTCGGCCACCGCCGCATACAGCTGCTCCGGAATCTCGTCGCCGATCTCGCTGTGCTTGTACAGTGCGCGCGCCAGCGCCGGCGCTTCCAGCAGGGTGACCTTGTGCTCCTTGCCGATTTCGCGGATCTTGGCCGCCACTTCGTCGACGCCCTTGGCCACCACTTTCGGCGCGCCGCGCATCTTGTCGTCGTATTTCAGCGCCACCGCGTAGTGGGTCGGGTTGGTGACGATGACGTCGGCGGTCGGCACGTCGGCCATCATGCGGCGGCGCGCCATCTCGCGCTGCATCTGGCGGATCTTGCCCTTGATCTGAGGATTGCCATCCGACTCTTTGGATTCCTGGATGAGCTCCTGGCGGGTCATCTTCAACTTGTTGGCGTAGTGCCACATCTGGTAGGGCGCGTCGATCGCGGCGATCAGGCCCAGCGCGCCAACGATGAACATGAAGGCGGCCGCCAACATATTGGCGGTGTGGGCGATGCCCAGCTTGAGCGGCTCGACCGACAGGCCGATCACCGCGTCCTTGTACTTCAGCACCACCAGCCAGGCGACAAAGCCGACCACCACCGTCTTCAGGATGGCTTTGACCAGTTCGACAATGGCGTTCTTCGAAAACATGTTCGAGATGCCGCTGATCGGGTTCAGCTTATTAAAATTCGGCATGAACGATTTTGAGCTGAACAGCCAGCCGCCGACCAGCAGCGGCGAGGCCAGCGCCACCACCATCACCGCCACCCCCAGCGGCAGGCAGGCGATCAGCACCTGCACCAGGTCGCGCCCGATGCGGCGGAACAGCACCTCGGCGTTGAAGATCTGCTCCTGGTCCAGCGTCAGCCCGGACACCAGCACCGCCTCCAGTTGGCGGATGACGGAGTCGCCCATCATCCACAAGCCGGCGCCGGCGGCCATCAGCACGGTAAACGTCGCCACTTCCCGCGAACGGGGCACGTCGCCTTCTTCGCGCGCCTGCTCAAGGCGCCTCGCTGACGCGGGTTCGGTCTTTTCGGCGTCGCTATCTTCTGCCATATCGGTTCTGCCTGCTGCGTGGGTTAATCGTCGACAGTGCCATTATCGATGGCGGCAGGGCAGGAGCATCGGTGGAATACGGCGGCTTTTCACCGCCTTCTCCACAATTCCATGAGGAAAAATTCAGGCGGGGGCGAGCAATGCCAGCTGTGCCGGCGTCAGGTAGCACCAGTCGCCCTCTTCGAGGCCCAGCGACGCCAGTTCCAGGCCGCCGATGGCAGAACGGTGCAGCGCCGAACAATGGTTGTCGGCGGCGGCCAGCATGCGCTTGACCTGGTGGTACTTGCCCTGCTCCAGCACGATTTCCAGCTGATGCTCGCCGCGCTTGACGCAGGTTTGCGCCGCCAGCGGCGCCGGTTCGTCGTGCAGTTGCACGCCAGCCAGCAACTTCGCCACCAGCTCAGCGGTCACCGGCTCTGCGGTGGTAGCCTGGTAAATCTTCGGCACATGGCGCTTCGGCGACGATTGCGCATGGATAAAGGCCCCATCGTCGGACATCAGCAGCATGCCGGTGGTGTCGTGATCGAGCCGTCCGACCGGTTGCACTTCGCGCCAGGTGAATTCTTCCGGCAACAGGGTCAGCACGCCCGGATGGTGGCTCGGCTTGCGCGAGCACTCATAGTTTTGCGGCTTGAACAGCGCGATGTACACATGTTCGCGGTACACCACGTCTTCGTCAAACAGGCGAAACACCAGGCCGTCGGTTTCGATGGTTTCTTTGTAATTGTCGTGCACCACGCCATTGATGGTGACTTCGCCGTCTTCGATCAGAGAGCGGCAGTATTTGCGGGTGCCATAACCCTGCGATTGCAGGATGCGGTCAAAAGATAATTTACTCATGGCCGCGATTTTACAGGATGTCGACATCATTGATGCATATCAAGCCATGCTGAGATTCTATTGATAGACTGAAACTGCATTAGGAATTCCCCTACTGCACATCGGAATACTCAGCAGGAATAATCATGACGCATCAAGCCAACCCAGCGGCGCAAGCCCAGGCCGCCCTCCATCGTACCGCGCTGCTGCTGGAGCGCTGCCGCAACGGCCTGGCGCCGTTCACCGCCCAGGCCTTGTGGCACGCCGATCAACAAGCCCTGTTTCTGGCCTGGCTGGACGCCGGCGGCTTCGCACAAGCCACCCCGGAAAAAGAAAACAGCGGCACGGAGCCGCTGTTTTCAGCCCCACAAAGGGACTCGAAAGAGGAATCGAAATTCTCTCTGGTCCGCATCAATGATGCGGTTGAGTAGTTCCATCAGATCGTATTGAAGCAAGAACGTGCTGACAACAGACTAGTGTTTATATCGGCCCCCCTTGGAAAGAACTACACCACCAATATAGTTCACCACCTCGGATATGCAAGTGAAAAGAAAGCCGTATTGATAATGTTAATCGCTCAGCCAGCGATCTGGCTACGCAGGCTAATGCAGGCTCGGCCGCACAGCATCGACCGCCGACTTCATCGCGCCAGCGCCCATGGCGGCGCCGAATTTCTTCAGCACGCGCTCCTGCAGGCCTTCATGCGTGGTGTAGTCGATGATGTCTTCGGCCTTGACCACGTCGCGCGCCACCGAATCGACGGTGCCGTAAGCGTCGGCCAGGCCGAGGTCGATCGAGCGGGCGCCGGTCCAGAACAGGCCGGAGAACATGTCCGGGGTTTCCTTCAGGCGCTTGCCGCGGCCGCTGCGCACCACGTCGATGAATTGCTGGTGAATTTCGTTCAGCATTTCCTGCGCATGCTGCTTGTGCTTGTCCGTGACCGGGCTGAACGGGTCCATAAAGCCCTTGTTCTCGCCGGCGGTCAGCAGGCGGCGTTCGACGCCCAGCTTTTCCATGGCGCCGGTGAAGCCAAAGCCGTCCATCAGCACGCCGATCGAGCCGATGATGCTGGCCTTGTTGACATAAATGCGGTCGGCGCCGGCAGCGATGTAATAGCAGCCGGAGGCGCAAATCTCGTCCACCACCACGTACAGCGGCTTGCCCGGATAGCCTTTGCGCAGGCGCACCATCTCGTCGACGATCATGCCGGCCTGCACCGGGCTGCCGCCCGGACTATTGATGTGCAGCACCACCGCCACCGAGCCGCTGTCGGCAAACGCCTTGTTCAGCGCCGGAATCACCACGCCGGCCGAGCCGCTGCCTTCCGACTCGATGGCGCCCTCGACTTCGATCAGCGCCGTGTGGCGGCCCAGCGTTTCGCTGTCCGAGCCGGTCCAGCTGATATCGAAATAGGCGCTCAGCGCAAACACGATCACCAGCAGCGTCATCGCCTTGAAGAAAATGCTCCAGCGGCGCGAGGTTTTTTGCTCTTTCAGCGTGGAAAACACCAGTTTTTCCAGCACTTCGCGCTCCCAGCTGGAAGCGGCCGGCCTGGCGGGCGGGGGGGAGTTCGGATCGAGGTTATCGCTCATGGAGTGCTTCTTCTTAGTCATCAGGCGCGCGCGGGGCGCACATAGTCATCCGGTTGCCAGTAAATCTGCTGATCACGCTCGATCACGCTGATCGGGCGCAAGCGGCCGCCGCGACACGGGCCGCCGGCGCACAGTCCGGTCTCCGGCACATACACGGCGCCATGGGTCGAGCACATCAGGTACAGCTTGCTGGACTCGAAGAACTCGCCTTCCGCCCAGTCCAGCTCGATCGGCACGTGGGCACAGCGGTTCAGATAGGCATAGGCCTTGCCGTCATGGCGCACCACAAAGCCGGTGGCGTCGTCGCCGCCAGCCGTCAACGCAAAGCGCACGCCCTTGCCGCCATTCTCGATGGCGTCGGCGGCACAAATCAGAATCTCATCCATTTAAGCGTGCTCGCTCAGCCATTGATGCAGTTCGGCCACGGTCTTGGCCGAGAACAGCGGTTGGCAGGCGTGCAACTGGTCGACCGGATGCGCGCCATACTCGACCGCAATACCGGCCGCGCCCGCATTGCTGGCCATCAGCAAGTCGTGGGTGGTATCGCCGATCATCACGGTACGCCGCATATCCTGGCCCAACTCCCGCGTCACTTCCTGCAGCATGGCGGGATGCGGCTTGGAAAAAGTTTCGTCCGCGCAGCGCGTGGCGTCGAACAGCGACAGCACCTTGACGTCGTTCATGGCGCGGTTCAGGCCGACCCGGCTCTTGCCGGTGGCGACCGCCAGGAAGTAACCATTCTGCGATAAGTCCTCCAGCATATCGTGCACGCCGGGGAACAGGCTGATCTCGTGGTCGCGCGACAGGAAGTGGTAGCGATAGCGCTCTACCATGCGTGGGTAGTAGGACGGATCGATCTCCGGCAACACCGCCTGCATCGCTTCATGCAGGCCCAGCCCGATGACGTGCGCGGCCATTTCGTCGCGCGGCACCGGCAGCGACAGGTCGCGCGCGGCCGCCTGGATGCACTTGACGATGGTCAAGGTCGAGTCCATCAAGGTGCCGTCCCAATCGAAGACGATCAGATCAAATTGCTTTCTTGGCATGTGTTTGCGATTAGTTAAGAGGTTTGCCCAAGCTTACCAAGAATCGCTCACATTCGGCGGCCAATGGCGCATTGAGCGTCATCTTTTTGCCGGATTCAGGATGAGTAAAGGTAATTTGATGCGCGTGCAGGAACATGCGCTTCAGCGCGCCGCGCGTGTCGGTGGCTTTCTGCAGCGCCTTGTTGAGGGGGAAATCGCCGTATTTGTCGTCGCCCAGGATCGGGAAGCCGGACGATGACAGATGGACCCGGATCTGGTGCGTGCGCCCGGTCTTCAGTTCGGCCTCCAGCAGCGCGAAGCCGTCGAATTTCTTCACCAGCGAAAAAATCGTGTGCGACGGCTGACCGCCCTCGTCCGACACAGTGACGCGGCGCTCGCCGTCCGCCGTGGTGTATTTATGCAAAGCCAGCTTGATATGCTGGCGCGCATTTTTCCAATCGCCCGCCACCATGGTCAGGTAGCGCTTGTCGGTTTCCCCTTCGCGCATCTGCTCATGCAAGCTGGTCAGGGCCGACCGTTTCTTGGCCAGCAACAACAGGCCCGAGGTTTCGCGGTCCAGCCGGTGCACCAGTTCCAGAAACTTGGCGTCCGGGCGCGACGCCCGCAACTGCTCGATGACGCCGAACGACACGCCGGAGCCGCCGTGCACGGCCGTGCCGGCCGGCTTGTCGATCACCAGCAGGTGGCTGTCCTCGAAAATAATCTTGAACTCGGCGGCCGGCACATGGTTTTCCGGCTTCTCCGCCAGGCGGATGGGAGGGATGCGCACCACATCCCCTTGTACCAGACGATACAGCTGGTCGATACGACCTTTGTTAACGCGCACTTCACCCGAGCGCAGGATGCGATAGACGTGGCTTTTCGGCACGCCTTTGCAAACACGCAACAGGTAGTTATCGATCCGTTGACCGGCTTCTTCTTCAGTGATGGTGACGAATTGGGCTTGCAGCGGGGCGGACGTTGAAGCGGGAACAACATCATTTTGCATCTTCATTTGCTCTGTCTTCCCAGAAATCTCTCTAAGTCCTTCATTTTGAATATATAATTGTTTCGCTGCGGTTCAAACTGCGGCAAGTGTAAGAATAAAAGCACATTTTACACAGGGGCGTCTCCACTGGCCTCGCCAAATTGCAAATTCAGAGGAAAAAATGTATACGCACCACCCCTGACGGAATCAAGGTTGCACCGTCGTTGTAATCGGAGGGTGACAGGGGTGCTGAAGAAGTTTGATTGGATATAAGGATAAAGTCCGGTCCGCCAGTTCATTGGTAGGCTGACCGGTTGATGAGTAGTTGATAACGCTTGCCGTTTTCGCCAGACCCCATGCTTTACTGCAAGCTCGACGGAAGGCTGACAACAGCCTGTTACCGAAGTTGCAATACTTGTAGTACCCAAGCCTGGTCGAGATCTGGTCATTTAGACGCTGCTCTCCGTCTGTTCTTTTCTGCCGTCCGTTGGGGCCGCATGGAGAACTACAGATGAAGCGAGCACTCGGCATGTCGATCAACCTCATGCGCCCAGTTGCGGCCGCTTCGTGCAGCCGCACAGGATGGGCACACCCACCGCAATCATTCCGATTCTCGCGTATATCCCTGTAGCTTGCCGCACCGGTCCTAAGAAACCGGACGGCACACATGGCCCAAGGGTCGCGGAGTTTATAAAAATGAAACGCATGTTGTTTAATGCTACGCAGCAAGAAGAGCTGCGCGTAGCGATTGTCGATGGTCAGAAACTGATCGATATCGACATCGAAACCGCCGGACGCGAACAGCGCAAGTCCAACATTTACAAAGGCGTGATCACCCGCATCGAACCGTCGCTCGAAGCCTGCTTCGTCAGCTACGGCGAAGATCGCCACGGTTTCCTGCCGTTCAAAGAAGTAGCACGCACTTACTTCCGCGAAGGTGTCGATGTGCGCAACGCCACCATCAAGGATGCGCTGCGCGAAGGCCAGGAAATCATGGTCCAGGTGGAAAAGGAAGAGCGCGGCAACAAGGGCGCGGCGCTGACCTCCTTCGTCTCGCTGGCCGGCCGCTACCTGGTGCTGATGCCGAACAACCCGCGCGGTGGTGGTGTTTCCCGTCGGGTCGAAGGCGAAGAGCGGCAGGAACTGCGCGAAACCATGGACAAGCTGGACCTGCCGCCAGGCATGTCGGTGATTGCCCGCACCGCCGGCATCGGCCGCAATGTCGATGAACTGCAGTGGGACTTGAACTACCTGATGCAACTGTGGCGCGCCATCGAAGGCGCCGGCAAATCGGCCTCGGGCGCGTTCTTGATCTACCAGGAGTCGTCGCTGGTGATCCGCGCGATTCGCGACTACTTCCAGCCGGATATCGGCGAGATCCTGATCGATACCGACGAGATCTACGAGCAGGCGCACCAGTTCATGAGCCACGTGATGCCCGACATGGTGCACCGTGTAAAACGCTACAGCGACGACGTGCCGCTGTTCTCGCGTTTCCAGATTGAACACCAGATCGAAACCGCCTACTCCCGCACCGTGCCGCTGCCATCCGGCGGCGCCATCGTCATCGACCACACCGAAGCGCTGGTGTCGGTCGACGTCAACTCGGCCCGCGCCACCCGCGGCTCCGACATCGAAACCACCGCCTTCAACACCAACTGCGAAGCCGCCGAAGAGGTGGCCCGCCAGCTGCGCCTGCGCGACTTGGGCGGCCTGATCGTGATCGACTTCATCGACATGGAAGTGGCCAAGAACCAGCGCGAAGTGGAACAGCGCCTGAAGGACGCGCTGCACCACGACCGCGCCCGTGTGCAGATGGGCAAGATTTCCCGCTTCGGCCTGATGGAACTGTCGCGCCAGCGCCTGCGTCCGTCGCTGTCGGAAGGTTCGCACGTCGCCTGCCCGCGCTGCTCGGGCACCGGCCATATCCGCGATACCGAATCGTCGGCGCTGCAAGTGCTGCGCATCATCCAGGAAGAGGCGATGAAGGAAAACTCGGCCACCATCCACGTGCAAGTGCCGGTGGATGTGGCGGCTTTCCTGCTGAACGAGAAGCGCAGCGAAGTGCTGAAGATCGAGACGCGTCACCGCATCAACGTCATCCTGGTGCCGAACAAGCACCTGGAAACCCCGCACTACAAGCTGGAACGCATCAAGCACGACGATCCACGCCTGGAAGACAGCGCCGCCAGCTACTCGCTGGCCGAGCAGGCCGAAACCGACATGGCTTACAGCAAGCGCCAGAAGGAAGAAACCAAGCCGCGCCAGGAAGCCATGGTCAAGACCATCACTCCTGACCAACCGGCACCGCTGGTTGAGCGCAAGCCGACCGAGACCGTCATCAAGCCGGCACCGGCGCCAGCACCAACGCCGGCACCGCAAGGTTTCTTTGCCAAGCTGATCAGCTTCTTCACCGGCGCGCCAGCCGCCCCTGCCCTGCCGCAGCAGCCGACCATCGTGGTCAAAGCGCCTGCCGCAGGCGACCGTGGCGGTGACCGCAACGCCCGTGGCCCGCGTGGCCGCAGCCGTAACGGCAAAGGCGGCCGTGGCGAACGCGACGAGAAAGAAGCCGGCGCAGCCCGTCCAGCACAGGAAGAAGGCAAGGCGGCAGACGCCAGTGGCCGTCCGCCACGTCAGCCGCGTCCACCGCGCGAACCACGCGAGGGCCGTGAGCCACGCGAGCAGGTCGCCGCTGAAGGCCAGGGCCGCGAGCGTGCCGAACGCGCCGAGCGCCCTGAGCGCGGCGAGCGTCCACCACGTCAGCCACGCGAGCCGCGCGGCGACAAGGCGCCGGTCGAAGCCAAAGTGGAAGAGTTGGCATTGAACGCCGCCGTACCGTCGACCGGTCCGGCAACCGAAGCTGCCACCAGCATCCTGAAGTCGGCGCCGAACGCCGGTCCCGACGGTGACGAAAACGACGTCGCGGGCGAAGGTGACGAGCCACGCCGCCGCCGCCGCCGTGGTGGCCGCAACCGCAATCGCCGTGAACGCGAAGGCGTTGAGGGTCAGGAAGACGCAGCCGGCGAAGCTGGTGAACAAGCTGAGCTGAGCTTTGCTCCGGCCGCCGCTGTTGCCGTTGCCGAGTCCGCCGCCGTGGCCGAAGCAGCCAGCGCCGCACCGGAAGTGCTTGCTGCCGCGCCAGTTGTGGAAGCAGCAGCCCCAGTCGCCGCCGCCGAAGCGGACATCGCGCCAGCCGCCGCCCCGGCCGCTGAACCGGTGGCCGTCGAGCCGGTCGCTGCCGCCGAGCCTGCCGTTACCGCGCCAGTCGCCGCTGTCGAGCCAGCTGTTGCAGCCGAGCCAGCTGTTGCAGCCGAGCCAGCTGTTGCAGCCGAGCCAGCCGTTGCAGCCGAGCCTGTAACTGCGGCCCCGGTCGTGGCTGCTGAACCTGTCGCACCGGCACCGGTTGTTGCCGAGCCAGTTGCTGCCGAGCCGGTCGTTGCCGCGCCAGCTGCACCGGCAGAAGCTGCGCCAGTCGCCGAGCCAACCGCTGTGGTCGCCGTCGCCGCCGAGCCGGTTGCAGCTGCCCCGGCACCAGTGGAAGCGGCTGTCGTTGCTGCCGCAGTGGAAGCCGCGCCAGTGGCCGCCGAGCCGGTTGCTCCGGTTGCTGCCGCCGAGCCGGTCGCCGCGCCAGTGGTGGAAGCAGCACCAGTTGCCGCCGCTCCAGCGCCAGTCGACCTGCAAGCCGTTCTCGGTTCCGCCGGCCTGACGCTGGCGGCCACAGACCCGGCCAAGCTGCGCGCCGCCCAGGAAGCTGCGGCGCAGGTGGTACAGCCGGTCCGCGTGCCACGCGAACGCAAGCCGTTGCCGCCGCAGAACGACGAACCGCTGATCCAGGTCGACACCCGCCGTTAATCTGATCGATTCAGCCAAAAAGGGAAGCCTCGCGCTTCCCTTTTTTTATTGGCGCGGCAAGCAGACCTGCTCCTTCGAGCAGGACGTAAAATTGCCGCTCGTGGTATCGTAGCTGGTTGGCCGCGCGAGGGCGCGTCGCCGTTTTCAAAAACAGCAAGATTGCAATACCCATGGCAGAAAAGATTATCATGATGACCCAGCAACGTGGCGACGTGCCGGTCATCCCCTCCACGCTGGAAACACCGACCGGCCTGCTGAGCGACCAGCTGGCGCGGCCGCTGCACGACCTGCGCATTTCAGTCACCGACCGCTGCAATTTCCGCTGCGTGTACTGCATGCCGAAGGCGGTGTTCGACAACGATTACCAATACCTGCCGCACACCTCACTGCTGTCGTTTGAAGAAATCACCCGCATCGCCAGGCTGTTCATCGCCCACGGCGTCGAGAAAATCCGCCTGACCGGCGGCGAGCCGCTGCTGCGCAAGCACATCGAGCGGCTGGTCGGCATGCTGGCCGAGCTGAAGACCGTCAGCGGCAAGCCGCTCGACCTGACCCTGACCACCAATGCCTCACTGCTGGCGCGCAAAGCCCAGTCGCTGAAAGACGCCGGCCTGCAACGCGTGACGGTATCGCTGGACGCACTGGACAACGCCACCTTCCAGCGCATGAACGATGTCGACTTTTCCGTCGACGATGTGTTGAAGGGTATCGACGCCGCCCACCAGGTCGGCCTGGGACCGATCAAGATCAATATGGTGGTCAAGGGCGGCATGAACGACCAGGAGATCCTGCCGATGGCGCGTCATTTCCGTGGCTCGCCCTACATCCTGCGCTTCATCGAGTACATGGACGTGGGCGCCTCGAACGGCTGGAGGATGGATGAAGTGATACCATCGTCCGAGGTGGTGCGCCGCATCGGCGCCGAACTGCCGCTGGTGCCGCTGCAAGCCAACTACGCCGGCGAGACGGCAGCACGCTGGCGCTATGCCGACGGCAGCGGCGAAATCGGCGTGATTTCCAGTGTATCCCAGGCGTTTTGCTCGGACTGTACTCGCGCGCGGCTGTCGACTGAGGGTAAACTGTACACCTGTCTGTTCGCCACCAGCGGCCACGACCTGCGCGCACTGCTGCGGGAAGGCCGTAGCGATGCCGAAATCAGCAGCGCGCTGGCGCATCTGTGGCGCGCGCGCGGCGACCGCTACTCGGAGCTGCGCACCCAGCAGACAGCCGAGCTGCGGCGCAGCGCGAACAAAGTGGAAATGTCTTACATCGGGGGGTAGTTTTGTCTTTGAAGAGCAAGGTCACCGGATTGATACTGGCGGGCGGACGCGGCACCCGCATGGGCCGCGTCGACAAGGGGTTGCAACCGTTTCGCGGTGCGACGCTGGCGGCGCATGTGCTGGCGCGCCTGGCGCCGCAGGTGGCGTCGCTGGCGGTCAATGCCAATCGCAACCTGCCGCAGTATCAGGCGCTGGCGGGCGAGTCGCCGGTGCTGCCGGATTATCTGGATGGTTTCGCCGGTCCGCTGGCCGGCTTGCAGGTTGGCTTGCAGTTCTGCCCGACCGAATTGCTGTTGACGGCGCCGTGCGATTCGCCCTTCTTCCCGCAGGATATGGCCGAGCGCCTGCACACGGCGCTGGTGGCCGAAGGCGCCGATCTGGCGATGGCCGTGACCATGGAGCGCGATCCGGAACAGCCGCATGCCGCGCCGTTCCGCCAGCCGCATCCCGTTTTCAGCCTGGTAAAGGCCGGCGTGCTGCCGCAGCTGGAAGCCTATCTGGAAACCGGCGCGCGCCGCATGGAAGGCTTCTACAAAACGCTGCGCGTGGCCGAAGTGCTGTTCGATGACAGCGCCGCCTTCGGCAACATCAACACGCTCGAAGACCTGCATCACCACGAGCGTGCCGCCACCACCACGCCCGCCCCGCTGGCGAGCGCGGCGCCGGACGGCGACCCGGCCGCGTTGGCGGTCGAAGAGGCGCAACGCCTGATCTGCGCGCGCATCGCGCCGGTCGAGGCGACCGAGCGGCTTCCGCTGCTGGCCGCGCTGGACCGCGTGCTGGCAGAAGACGTCATCTCGCCGATCAACGTCCCCGCCTACGACAACTCGGCGATGGACGGCTACGCGCTGCGCGGCGCCGACCTGCCGACCGCAGGCGCGACCACCACCTTCAAGACCATCGGCATCGCCTACGCCGGCCACCCGTTCACGCAAACGCCGCAAGCCCACCAATGCGTGCGCATCATGACCGGCGCCGCCATCCCGCCCGGCTGCGACAGCGTGCTGCCGCAGGAACTGGCCGCCAGCATCGACGGCGATCAAGTCACCATCGCTCACCACGCCATCCGCGCCGGCGCCAACCTGCGCCGCGCCGGCGAAGACCTGCAAGCTGGCGGCATCGCCATCGCCAAAGGGAAATTGCTGCGCCCGGCGGACCTGGGGCTGATCGCCTCCCTCGGCATCGGCGCAGTGACGGTCAAGCGCAAGCTGAAGGTCGCCTTCTTCTCCACCGGCGACGAACTGCGCTCGCTCGGCGAACCGCTGGAAGACGGCTGCGTCTACGACAGCAACCGCTACACTCTGTTCGGCATGCTGCAACGCCTCGGCTGCGAAGTGCTCGACATGGGCGTGGTACGCGACGACCCGCAAGCATTGGAAGCGGCGCTGCGCGAAGCCGCCAGCAAGGCCGACGCCATCATCACCTCCGGCGGCGTTTCCGAAGGCGCAGCCGACCACACGCGCGACATCATGGCGCTGCTGGGCGACGTCGCCTTCTGGAAGCTCGCCATGCGGCCAGGCCGGCCGCTGGCCTTCGGCAAAGTCCAGACCGGGCGGGACAGCGCCTGGCTGTTCGGCCTGCCCGGCAATCCGGTCGCCGTCATGGTGTCGTTCTACATGTTCGCCCGCCCGGCCCTGCTGCGCATGATGGGCGCCGACAGCACACTGCAAACCATGCAGGCGCGTGCCACGCAAGCGATCCGCAAGCGTCCCGGCCGCACCGAGTACCAGCGCGGCATCGTCAGCAAGGCGGACGACGGCGCACCGCAGGTGCGCCTGACCGGCGCCCAGGGCTCCGGCATCCTCAGCTCCATGACCGAGGCCAACTGCATCGTCGTGCTGCACCACGACCAGGCCAACGTCGCCGCCGGCCAGCTGGTCGAGGTTATGCTGTTCGACGGGCTTGTGTAGCCACCACCAGCATGCCGCAGGCCAGCGCCGCGAAGGCCCACTGCAGGCCGACGGCATGCGCGACAAAACCGATCAGTCCCGGCCCCGCCAGGATGCCGGCATAGCCGATGGTTGAAATCGCGCTCACCGCCAGGCCGGCCGGCATGTCACGCTGACTGCCGGCCGCCGAGAACAGCACCGGCACAATATTCGACGCGCCGCAGCCGATCAGCGCGAAGCCCGGCAGCGCCAGCCACGCCGACGGCGCCAGCACCACGATGAAGAAGCCGGCGGCGGCGGCCAGTCCGCCCAGCAGCAGAATGCGGCGGCCACCGAAGCGCTGCACGATCCTGTCGCCGTTCAGACGGCCGATGGTCATGGCCACCGCGAACGCCGCGTAACCCAGGCCGCCCTGCGCGCCGCTCATGCCGCCCGCAGTCAGCATCACCGCGCTCCAGTCGAGCACCGCGCCCTCGGCCAGGAACACGAACATGCACAGCACGCCGATCAGCACCACCGCGCCGCGCGGCATGACCAGCAAGGGCGCGTCGCGCTCCGAGGCCGGCGCCTCGCGCAGCAGGTGCGGCGCCGCCGCCAGCAGCACGCCCGCGACAGCGATGGTCATCGCCACCGAGGCGCTGACGATGTCCATGCCCAGCCACAGCATCAAACTCATGCCGCCGGCGCCGGCAATGCCGCCGACGCTGAACATGCCGTGGAAGCCCGACATCAGCGCGCCGCCGTAATCCTTCTCGACGATCACCGCCTGCACATTCATCGACACATCCAGCGTGCCGATGGTGGCGCCGAACAGGAACAAGGCCAGTCCCAGCAAGGGCGCGCTGGGCGCGATCGCCAGCAGCGGAAACACCGCGCAGCAGCCCAGGCCGGACCACATGATCACGCGGCGGCAGCCGTAGCGCGCCGCCAGCACGCCGGTCACCGGCATCGCCATCAGCGAGCCGATGCCGAGGCATAGCAGCAGCAAGCCCAGCTGCGCCGCTTCGACACCGGTGCGTGCCTGCGCATACGGCACCAGCGGCGCCCACGAAGACATGGCCATGCCGGCCGCGAGGAAAGCCAGGCGCGTCGACACGCGCTGTTGTAAACCAGTAGTTTTCATTGTTTTTAAGCGTTAGCGCGTTGAATACGGGTGCCGGCGGCGGCATAGGCCTGCGTCACATCATCGGCGGTTTCCGCTTCGACGATCAGATGGGTTAATTGGGCGATCGGCAGCACGCGGTAGTGGGCCATCGCGCCGATCTTGGCGGCGGTGGCGACCACGGCGGTGGCCTTGCTTTGCGCGGCAAGGCGGCGCTTGAACTCCGCCTCTTCGTAATCGACCGCCGTTACGCCGGCCTGCAAATCGACGCCGCAGGCGCCGATGAAATACAGGTCGGGATGGATCAGTTCCAGCTCGCGCATGGCGGTCGCGCCGACGCTGCCGCCCAGGCTCTGCTTGATGCGGCCGCCGATCATGATCAGGTCCACATGCGGCTTTTCCAGCAGGCACGCGGCGATCGACGGCGCATTGGTCAGCACCGTCACCGGCGCCACCGGCAGCGCTTCCGCGATGGCGAGGTTGCTGGAACCGGCGTCGAGGAACACCGTGCTGCCCGGCGCGATCAGGGTCGCCGCAGCGGCGGCCAGGCGCGCCTTGCCGTCCTGACCACGCGCCATGCGCTGCACCAGCGTGCCGGCTTCCGGCCCGGCCGGCATGCGCACGGCGCCGCCGTAGACCTTCTGGCACAAGCCGGCCGCAGCGAGGTCGCGCAGGTCGCGTCGGATGGTGTCTTCGGTAACGTTGAGTTCACGCGCCAGCGCGGCGGCCAGCACGCGGCCGTCTGCAGCGAGTTGCTTAAGTATTAATTCATGCCGTTCGGGCAGGAGGAGAGCTTGAGTTTTCATGCGCACATTGTACACAAATACGCGCAAACGTGCACAACTAAGGATTTGTGCGCATCACACCCGGTAAAAACAGGCGCGCATCCATGATTTTCAGGTTGGGGCTGATCGCGGGCCGGAAGTCCATCAGCGCCAGGATATCGCGCTCGACGTCGATATCCGGCGCAATTTCGATCAGCTCCAGCCCGGACTGACCATTGTTCAGCACCAGCCGGAACACGCAGCGCTCGGTGACGAACAGCGCCTCCTGTCCGCGCCGCGCGGCGTATTCGCCGCTGTAGGTGCGGTGCTCGACTTCGTGGACGAACTTGCGCGTGCTCCCGCCGGCGGCGGTGAAGGTGCCGACAAATACTACCTTGCGCGCATTCTGGCTGATGTTGATGAAGCCACCGGCGCCAGCCAGCTTGCTGCCAAATTTGCTGACATTCAGATTGCCCATGCGGTCCGCCTGCGCCAGGCCGAGGATGGCGACATCCAGCCCGCCGCCGTCGTAGAAATCGAACTGGTAAGGCTGGTCGATCACCGCCTCCGCATTGACGGCCGCGCCGAAGTTCAGGCCCGCCGCCGGCATGCCGCCGATCACACCCGCCTCCGCCGTCAGCGTCACCTGCTCCAGCATCTGCTCCTCGGCCGCCACCACCGCCACGCCCTCCGGCATGCCGATGCCGAGGTTGACCACGTCGCCGGGTTGCAGCTCCATCAGCGCGCGGCGCGCGATCACCTTGCGGTCCGACAGCGGCATCTCGCCCAGCGCCGACAAGGCCACCCGCGCCTCGCTGGCGAAGGCCGGGTTATAGTCTTCGGCAAACGTCTGCATGTGATATTCGGGCCGCTCGGCCACCACCACATGGTTCACCAGAATGCCCGGAATCTTCACCTGGCGCGGATTCAGCGCGCCACGTGTCGCCAGCCGCTCGACCTGCACGATGACGATGCCGCCCGAATTGTGCGCGGCCATGGCGATCGCCAGCGCCTCCAGCGTCAGCGCCTCGCGCTCCATCGTCACGTTGCCGCTGGCGTCGGCAGTGGTGCCGCGTATCAGCGCCACCTGTATCGGATGGGCCTTATAGAAAAGGTATTCCTTGCCGCCCAGCGTGATCAGCTCGACCAGGTCTTCGGTGCTGCGCTCGTTGATTTTGCCGCCGCCATGGCGCGGGTCAACAAACGTGCCGAGTCCCACATGCGTCAGCAATCCCGGCTTGCCGGCGGCGGTGTCGCGGAACAGCTGGCTGATGACGCCCTGTGGCAGGTTGTACGCCTCCACCTTGCCGCCGATGGCCAGTTGCTGCAACCTGGGCACCAGGCTCCAGTGACCGCCGATGATGCGCCGCACCAGCCCTTCATGTCCAAGATGATTCAGGCCGCGCTGCTTGCCGTCGCCCTGCCCCGCAGCGTAGATCAGGGTCAGGTCGCGCGGCGCGGCGGTGGCCAGGAAGCGCTGCTCCAGCGCCACCGCCAGGTTCTCGGCGAAGCCGACGCCGACAAAGCCGCCGGTGGCGATGGTGTCGCCGTCGCGTATCAGGCCTGCCGCGTGTGCCGCACTCACCACCTTGCCGTTCATGCCGCGCTCCTTAGTCGGTATCGGGGTCGCTCTTGTCCAGCTCCGCGCCCATCAGCAATTGCGCCTGCTCGCTCGGCAGCGCCTCCACCGATTTCAGCTTGCGCGCCATGACGCGGCTGCGTGTTTCGGCCGATTCGATATTCTTGGCCGCGCGCTCCAGCGTCAGTTTGGTGGCCGCCAGGACGTCGCCGAATTTGGCGAACTCGGTCTTCACCGCGCCCAGCACCTGCCACACTTCCGACGAGCGCTTCTCCAGCGCCAGCGTGCGGAAGCCCATTTGCAGGCTATTCAGCAGCGCGGTCAGCGTCGACGGGCCGGCGATGCTGATGCGGTGCAGGCGTTGCAGCTCGTCGGCCAGGCCAGGACGGCGCATCACCTCCGCGTACAGGCCTTCGGTCGGCAGGAACAGAATCGCAAAGTCGGTGGTATGCGGCGGCGACACGTATTTCTCGGAGATGGTGCGGGCCTCGCCGCGCACCGCGCGTTCCAGTTCGCGGCCGGCCAGCGCCACGCCTTCCGCGTCGGCGCTGTCGGCCGCTTCCAGCAGGCGTTCGTACTGCTCCTTGGGGAACTTAGCGTCGATCGGCATCCACACCGGCGCGCCGCCCTCGTTCTGCCCCGGCAGCTTGAGCGCGAATTCCACGCGCGCGCCGCTGCCGGCGATGGTCTCGACATTCTTCGCGTATTGGTCCGGCGTGAGCACCTGCTCCAGCAGCATTTCCAGCTGCACCTCGCCCCAGGTGCCGCGCGTCTTGACGTTGGTCAGCACGCGTTTCAGGTCGCCGACGCCCAGCGCCAGCTGCTGCATTTCGCCCAGCCCCTGGTGCACGCGTTCCAGCCGCTCGGACACCTGCTGGAACGACGCCGTCAAGCGCGACTCCAGCGTCGCGTGCAGCTTCTCGTCCACCGTCTTGCGCATCTCTTCCAGGCGCGCGCCGTTGTCGGCTTGCAGATCCTTGATCTTCAGTTCCAGCGTGGCGCGGATTTCCTCCATGCGCTGATGCATGGTATCGGAGAACAGTTTCAGGCTGCGCGCCTGCTCGTTGCGGCCGACCAGACCTTGCGCCTCCAGCTGGCGGCGCATCGCTTCAAACTGCTGCACCGAGGCGGCGTTGCTGGCTTGCGCGGTGGTCTGCAACTGCATCCGCACCTCGCGCTCGACGCGCTCGATGCGCTCGGCCAGATCGACCGCCGGCGCCGTGGCGACAGTCCCCGCGCGGCCGCGCAATAGCGTGACCACCTGCAACACGATGACGGCGGCCAGCGCCGCCAGCAATACCAAAAACTCGTTCTGGCTCATGGCATCAATCCGGCTTGTTGCGCATCCAGTCCGCAGTCTGGAAGAAGGAATTCATCAGCCGCACCCGCAGCTCGGTGTCGATGCCGACATCTTCCATCGCCCACGCCATGCAGCGCAGCCACTGGTCGCGCTCCTGCGTGCCGATGGCGAACGGCATGTGCCGCATGCGCAGGCGCGGGTGGCCGTGCGCCTGCTGATACAGGTCCGGGCCGCCCATCCAGCCGCTGAGGAACATGAACAGGCGCTGGTTGGCGTTCTCCAGCGACGGCCCGTGCACCGAGCGCAGCAGCTGGAACTCCGGTTCAAGTGCCATCAAATCATAAAAGCGGTCGACCATCGCGCGGATGGTCGACTCGCCGCCAATTACTTCATAGAGGGTGCGGGATTCTTCAGTCATACCCGCCATGATAGCTTATACGAGGGCCAGCTTGCGCAGGCGCCGCGTGGAGGACCAGCTCTCCACATCGGCGCTGTCGCGGATCGCGTCGCAGGCATCGACAACGCGCGCCAGTTGCGCGCGATCGAGTCCGGAATTGAGCGTCAGCCGCACCAGCGATCGGTTCTTCGGCGTGGCCGGCGCGCAGAACATGGCACCGTAGACGCCATGGTTTTCCAGCAGCTTGCGCAAGGCCAGCGTCTTCGGCTCCGGTCCGGCTTCCAGCGCGATGATCTGCTCGGTGCCGTCGCTGACGTTGTAGCCCAGCTCACTCAACGCCCGGCGCAGCACGCGCGCATGGTTGCGCAGCGTGGCGCGGCGCTCATCGGCGGCGGCGATGAAGTCGATCGCCGCGTCGAACCACGCCAGTTCATGCCCCAGCAGGCAGGAACTGAAAATCGCCGGGCGCGACTCCGACAGGAAGTAGCCCTTGAAATAGCTGCTGCAGGTGATGAAGCCGGCGCGCCCGGCGAACGCCTTGGCCAGTGACGCCGTGCGGAAATGCACCCGCTCGCTCAAGCCCAGCGCCGCCACCAGCCCGGCGCCGCGCGGCCCGTGCGTGCCCAGCGAATGCGACTCGTCGACGATCAGCAGGCAGCCATGCCGCTCGGCGAGGTCGGCCAGTGCGGCCAGCGGCGCGACGCTGCCGTTGGTGCTGTACAGCGCATCGACCACGATCAGGCCGCGCCCGTGGCGCTGCAGCTGCTTCTGCAAATGCTCCATGTCGTTGTGCAGGAAGGACACCGCCAGCGCGCTGGCCGACTGCACCCCTTCCCACAGCGAGGCATGCGCCTGCATGTCGAGATAGACCGGCACGCCCGGCCCGGCCAGCGTCTGCACCAGGCCGACGTTGGCGGCCCAGCCGGATTGCGCCAGGATGCCGTCCTCGGCGCCCATGAACTGCGCCAGCTTGCGCTCCAGCCGGTGCTGCGCGCTGCCCTGCTGCAGATACACGGCCGACATCAGCATCTCGCCCTGGCTGTGCTGCAGCGCCGCCACCTGCGCGCCCACCAGCGCCGGCGCGCCGGCCAGACACAGATAATCGTTCCCGGCCAGGAATACCGCGTTGGCCGGCGTCGGCTGCCACGCGTGCGGATGCTCGCCGCCGAGCAGCTGGCCGATGCGGGTGACGTAGTGCAAGTCCATGCGGCGGCTGACAAAGTCGGGGAAACCGGCCGGTTGTTGGTCTTTGGCAATGGCGTAGCTCATGGCATATCTCCTAAGGTCTTAGACAAAAAGGTTGTTTTTTTGAGAACCGAAGCGCCCACGATGCGGCGAAAAAAAACCGCCGAGATTGATGCGGATCAACTCCAGCCTTGATATCTCCAAACCCGTTGTAAATTAAGGGGATGATGGCAACTTGATAAAAGTCAAACGTCATCATGAGGCCGACACTGCACGAACGCTGGAAGCGCTGGCAGCACGGACTGGTGCAGTCCCTGCTGCTGTACCACGGCCGCGAAGACCACGCGACCGTGCGTGTGCTGCTGCTGTCGTGCATCGGCACCGTGGGCATGCCGCTGTACTACGTGATCTGGCAGCACTTCTTTCCGCAGGAGTACGAATCCTTGCCGCTGCGCCTGCTCGGCATCCTGCTGTGCGCGCTGGGCCTGTTCGCCCACCAGTTCAGCCGGCAGATGCTCAATCTGTACCTGCTGGTCACGCTCAGCTACATTTTCCCGTTCTTCTTCACCTTCATGTTTTTGATGAATCACGCATCCGGCGTGTGGAGCGAGTCGCTGCTGATCGGGTTGGTGGTGCTGTTCCATTTCGATACCGGCCTGGCGCTGCGCGCCTACCTGATCGGCACCGGGCTGGGCTGCGCGGCGGCGGCCGCGCTGGGCGCCGCCGACATGCTGCTCAGCCGCGCGGTGCTGCAGCAGTTGCCGATCCACTGGTTCACCATCGCCGTGCTGTCGGTGGCCAAGATCAGCCGCCATGTGCTGGCACAGGAAAAGCTGGCCGGCATGGGCGCCGGCCTGGCCACCGTGGCGCACGAGCTGCGCACGCCGCTGACCAGCGTCGACGCCAATGTGCGCGGCCTGCTGCGCATAATGGCCGATGCCCGGGCTCAGGGCCAGAGCGCCGCCGACCGCCTGACCATCATCGACGCGCTGGCGCGCATCCAGTTCGAGGTGCGCCATATGAACCACATGATCGACCTGTTCTTGCTGAGCGCGACGGCGGTGCGGCAGAACCTGCGTCCGGTGGAGACGGTGTCGATGGAGACGGTGGTGGAGGCGGTGCTGAAACGCTATCCCTTTACCAGCGCCAAGCAGCAGAAAATGGTGCGGCTGGAGATCCGCCACAACTTCCAGTTCGCCGGCCAGACCGAGCTGGCGGTGGTGGTACTGCTGAACCTGCTGCGCAACGCGCTGCGCGCGGTGCAGCGCGCTGGCAAGGGCCGCGTGCGCATCGTCATCGACGGCGCCCACCAGCCGCCACGGCTGCTATTCATCGACACCGGCTGCGGCATCCCGCGGCCGCAACTGGCAATGATCTTCCGCCGCTTCTACTCGCATCCGCCGCACAACGGCGCCGGCAT
This sequence comes from uncultured Duganella sp., assembly GCA_963515135.1. Taxonomy (GTDB): domain Bacteria; phylum Pseudomonadota; class Gammaproteobacteria; order Burkholderiales; family Burkholderiaceae_D; genus Rugamonas. The sequence continues at coordinate 49,434 of CAUPXZ010000015.1, forward strand.
CGGCCTGGCGCTGTGCAAGGAAATCATGGACGCCTGGCGCGCCAACATCCGCTGCGTATCGCGCGAGAGCGCCTATGCCATTTTTATTCTGGAATTCCCCGTGAGGTGAATCATGCATCTGCCCGTCTACGCCCATCCCACGCTGACCGTGCTGATCGACGACAGCGATTCGTTCCTGCGCAGCCTGTCGTTCCAGCTCGACCCCATGCTGGCCAACAAAACTTTCCACGACACCGTCGAAGCGCTGCACTGGCTGCGCGCCAGCGCGCCGGACAGCAGCGTGCCGCTGCACGTCAACTTCGACATGCAGAACCTGCCGGCCGACCAGTGCAACGTGACGCTGGAGCTGGAGCGCATCTACCGCATCGCCGAGCAGCGCGAGCGCTTCGCCATCCCGTCGGTATTGGTGGTGGATTACTCAATGCCGCAAATGAACGGGCTGGAATTCTGCGAGGCGGTGGCGCACCTGCCGTGCAAGAAGATCCTGTTTACCGGCGCGGCCGATGAGAAGGTCGCGGTCAGCGCCTTCAACCGCGGCCTGATCGACCGCTACATCAAGAAGAGCGACGATCACGCGCTGGACATCCTGGAAATGGAGATCGCCACCATGCAGGACTGTTACTTCGACAGCCGCTCGGACACTCTGCGCGAAATGGTGGCGCTGCACGATTACCGCTTCCTGACCGATCCGGCGCTGGCCGAAGTGGTGCGGGAACTCAAGCGCACAATGGGCTTTGTCGAGCATTACATCTTCCCCAACCCCACCGGCATCCTGTTCCTCGACCAGCATGGCAAGCCGACCTTGATGGTGATCGAGACCGAACAAAGCATGCAGTCGCAATACGAGATCGCCCGCGACAGCGACGCCCCGCGCTCGCTGCTGAAGGCATTGGTGGAACGGCGCGTGCTGACCTTCTTCAGCGATCCGTTCGGTGACGGCATGTACACCAGCGCCAAGGCCCAGAACTGGCACCGCTACAGCGCAGCGCCGCACATCTGCCAGGGCAAGGAGAGCTACTACTGGGCGCTGTTCGACCTGCCTGGCCACTACTTCGACCAGCCGCCCGCCACCTATGCGCAGTTCCTGCGCGAGCTGCAGCCGCAGGCGGTTGCGGCCTAGCCGTCGTCCCCGCGCCGGCGCGGGGACGACGCGGGTCAAGCCTCGCGCAGCGTTTGCAGCGGCGGCTGGCGCAGCACATTGCGCAGCCCCAGCCAGCCGCCGGCGATGGCGCACAGCGCGCCGGCCACCAGGCCGACCAGCCACACCGCCGGGCTGAACTGCCAGGCGAATTTGAACTGGTACGTCGCCAGCGCCCAGCCCATGGCCGCCGCGCCGCTTGCCGCCAGCACGCCGGACAGCGCGCCCACCAGCGTGAACTCGATCAGCTGCGCCTGCGACAACTGCTTGCGGGTGGCGCCCAGCGCGCGCAGCAGGCCGGCCTCGCGGGTGCGCTCGTCCTGGGATCCCATCAGCGCCGCATACAGCACCAGCACGCCGGAGGCCAGCGTGAAGATGAACAGGAACTCCACCGCCGTGATCACCTGGTCCAGCACCGCCTGCACCTGGCGCAGAATGCCGCCGACATCGACGATGGTCAGGTTCGGATAATCGCGCGTCAGCGCGTTCATCAGCGCGCCCTGGCCTGGCGGCAGGTGGAACGCGGTCAGCCAGCTTTGCGAGATGTCGGTCATCGCCGCCGGGTTGATGATGGCGAAGAAGTTGACCCGCATCGAGCCCCAGTCCAGCTTGCGGATGCTGGTGATGGTCACGTCCACCGGCGAACCGGCGATCTCGAAGCGCAGCTTGTCGCCCAGCTTCCAGCGCAGCGTCTTGGCGATGCCCTCTTCCACCGATACTTCGGGGGAACCCGGCTTGTCCTCGAACCACTTGCCCTGCACGATCTTGTTCTCGGCCTGCATCTGCGCCATGGTCGACAGATTGAACTCGCGGTCGGCCAGGCCGCGCGCGCGGTCCTCGGTGTAAGTCTCAGCGGTGACCGGCACGCCGTTCACCTGCGTCAGGCGACCGCGTATCATCGGGTACTGCGGCGCATAGTCGACGCCCGCCGCCTTCAAGCGGCTGGCGATGTCCTTACCCTGCTCCGGCTGGATGTTGATGATGAAGCGGTTCGGCGCATCCGGCGGCGTGGCGTTGCGCCAGGCGGTCATCAGGTCGCCGCGCACCACGGTCAGCACCAGCAGCGCCATCATCCCCAGCGCCAGCGACACCACCTGCACGATGGTGGCGCCGGGACGCCGCTGCAGCGACGTCACCGCGAAGCGCCAGCTCTGATGGTCGACCGCGCCGCGCAGGGAACGCAGCGAACGCAGTCCCAGCCAGGCCACCAGCCCGAACACCGCAAACGCGCCGAAGAAGCCGAGCGCCGTGTACAGCGCCATCATCGGATCGCCCGCCTGCCACAGCAGCAGCGCGACGAAGCCGCCCATGCCGAAGCCGTAGGTGGCCAGCGCGCCGGCCTTCGGCGGCTCCTGCTCGCGGCGGATCACGCGGTTGTGCGGCACTTTGCGCAGCTGCAGGATAGGCGGCAGCGCGAAGGCTGCCAGCAGCAGGATGCCGATCGCCATGCCTTGCAGCGCCGGGAAGATGGTCGGCGCCGGCAGTTCGGCCGACACCAGCGAGCCCAGCACTTCCAGCAGCACATAGTGCGCGCCGAAGCCGACCGCCACGCCCAGCGCGCTGCCCACCACGCCCACCAGCAGGAACTCGATCAGGTACATGGCAGTGACCTGGTTCTGCGTCAGCCCCAGGCAGCGCAGCATGGCGCAGGCGTCGAGGTGGCGCTGCATGAAGCGGCGCGCGGCCATCGCCACGGCCACCGCCGCCAGCATCGCCGACAGCAGGCCGACCAGCGACAGGAAGCGGTCGGCGCGTTCCAGCGTGGTTTGCATCTCGGGACGGCCATCGAGCGACTCGACGCGCACGCCCTTGATGTTGTGATTCTTGATTTCCGCCTTCAGCCACGCTTCATAATCGCTGGCCGCTTGCGCGCCGCCCTTCAGCGCCGGCGGCGCCGCCACCAGCATGCGGTAGTTGACGCGCGAGCCGGGCTGGACCAGGTTGGTAGCGTCGAGGTCGGACAAGGCAAACATCACGCGCGGCGCGAAGGCCATGAAGTTGGCGCCGCGATCCGGCTCGCCGGCGATCAGCTGCGTGATGGTGAATTGCTTGTCGCCCAGCTGGATCTGCTGGCCGACGGCGGTGTTCAAACTGCCCAGCAGGCCCGGCTCCACCCACACGGTGCCGGGCGCGGGCACGCCGCTGGCGGCGGCGCCGATGCTTTGTTCGGCCTGCGCCGCGTCGGTGGTGGTCTTGACCTTGCCGCGCAGCGGATAGCCGGGGCCGACCGCCTTCAGCGCCGACAGCACCGATGTCGATAACTCACCCTCGCCCGCCTGCGCCATGCTGGGGAAGCTGATGGTGTCGGTCACCACCAGTCCGCGCCGCACGGCTTGCGCGCGCCAGTCGGCACGCACCGGCAGATCGGCGCTGACCACTACATCGGCGCCCAGCAGCTGGTGGGCATCGCGATCCAGCCCGCTGCGCAAGCGGTCGATGAAGAAGCCGGTGGCGGACAAGGCGGCCACCGCCACCGTCAGCGCGATCAGCAGAAAGCGCAGTTGGCCGGCGCGCCAGTCGCGCGCCGTCATGTTGAGGGCGAGTTTGAACATTTAGACCTTGGCGAAAAATGCGTCCACTTCATCGAGGAACTGCTGCTTCTGCGCGGCCGGCAGGAAGGCTGCCGCGAAGCTGTTGCGCGCCAGGCGCTGCGCGTGCGACAGGCCCAGCGGCAGCGCCTCGAAGGTGGCGATGAAGTTGTCGTTCATGTAGCCGCCGAAGTAGGCCGGATCGTCGGAATTGACGGTGGCGACGATGCCGGCGTCCAGCAGTTCCAGCAGATTGTGCTGGTCCATCTGGTCGAACACGCACAGCTTGATGTTGGACAGCGGGCACACCGTCAGCGCCATCTGCTCGCGCGCCAGGCGCTCGGTCAGCGCCTGGTCTTCCAGGCAGCGCACGCCGTGGTCGATACGTTCCACCTTCAGCGTATCGAGCGCGGTATAGATGTACTCCGGCGGACCTTCCTCGCCGGCGTGCGCCACCAGACGCAGGCCCAACTCGCGGCTGCGGGCGAACACGCGCGCAAACTTCTCCGGCGGATTGCCGACTTCCGACGAATCGAGGCCGACGCCGATGAACTTGTCTCGGTATGGCAGCGCTGCTTCCAGCGTGGCCAGTGCATCCTTTTCCGACAGGTGGCGCAGGAAGCACAGGATCAGCGTGGCGCTGACCGGGCTGTCCTGGCAGGCGCGATAGATGCCGTTGATGATCGCCTCCATCGGCACACCGCGATGCGTGTGCGTCTGCGGATCGAAGAAGATTTCCGTGTGACGTACATTGTCTTCTTCTGCGCGCTTCAGGTAAGCGGCAGTCATGTCGTAAAAATCCTGCTCCTTCAGCAGCACGCTGGCGCCGGCGTAGTAGATGTCGAGGAAGGATTGCAGATCGCTGAAGGCATACGCCGCGCGCAGTTCTTCCACCGAGCCGTACGTCAGCTTGACGCCGTTGCGCTCGGCCAGCGCGAAGATCAGCTCCGGCTCCAGCGAGCCTTCGATGTGGATGTGCAGCTCGGCTTTCGGCATTTGCTGCAAAACGCGGCGCAATTGTTCGTTCAACATAATTATTTCCTGTTACTGGGTTGCTTAAGTAAGCCATCTTATCGCATGCGGCGGATAGCGTGTCGGCACATCTTGCAAAGCCGTGTTACTGTGGTGCGTAAGGACCGGAAAACACCATTAAAAGTGCGTGATTACTTCGATATTTCCTTTTGAAATCATGCTCTTACAAAAGGGTATTAACGATATTACGACATACCTTTTGACTTCCTGCACCAATAGCGCAATAATCAATTTCATAGACGTAAGAAGCGTTACGACCAACACATAAAAGCCGCATCCGGCCCATAAAGCCAGCTCAAGGACACGGGCAATCCGTTCCAACAAAAGAAGCTGACCAGAAGAAAAATAAGATCGAAAGGGATTAGACGAATCAGAGCCAGGGCAGGCGAACTGCCGGTGACTCGTGACATGCAGGTTTCCATCATTAAAGGACATTCAAACATGACCATTTTTGACAACTACGCCGCACGATACGAACGGACCAAAGAAGAAGAGATGTCCCTCAAGGAATATCTCGAACTTTGCAAGAAAGACCGGCTTACCTATGCCAGCGCCGCCGAGCGCATGCTGGCGGCGATCGGCGAACCGACCCTGATCGACACGCGTAACGACACGCGGCTGTCGCGTATTTTCGCCAACAAGGTAATCAAGATCTATCCGGCCTTCCGCGAGTTCTACGGCACCGAGGAAGTGATCGAGCAAGTGGTGTCCTACTTCCGCCACGCGGCGCAGGGGCTGGAGGAGCGCAAGCAAATCCTCTACCTGCTGGGGCCGGTGGGCGGCGGCAAGTCGTCGATCGCCGAAAAGCTGAAGTCGCTGATGGAGCATGTGCCCTTTTATTGCCTGAAGGGGTCGCCGGTCAACGAGTCGCCGCTGGGCCTGTTCAACGAGGATGAGGACGGCACCATCCTGGAAGAAGACTACGGCATCCCGCGCCGCTACCTGCGCAATATTCCGTCGCCGTGGGCGGTCAAGCGCCTGCACGAGTTCAACGGCGACATCAACCAGTTCCGCGTGGTCAAGCGCTATCCGTCGGTGCTGAAGCAGATCGGCATTTCCAAGACCGAACCGGGCGACGAGAACAACCAGGACATTTCCTCGCTGGTCGGCAAGGTCGACATCCGCAAGCTGGAGGATTATTCGCAGGACGACCCGGACGCCTACAGCTACTCCGGCGGCCTGTGCCTGGCCAACCAGGGCCTGATGGAATTCGTCGAGATGTTCAAGGCACCGATCAAGGTGCTGCACCCGCTGCTGACCGCCACCCAGGAGGGCAACTACAAGGGCACCGAAGGCTTCGGCGCGATTCCGTTCGACGGCGTGGTGCTGGCGCACTCCAACGAATCCGAATGGAAGACCTTCAAGAACAACCGCAACAACGAGGCCTTCCTCGACCGTATCTATATTGTCAAAGTGCCGTACTGCCTGCGCGTCACCGACGAGATCAAGATTTACGACAAGCTGCTGTTCAATTCCTCGCTGTCGGCGGCGCCCTGCGCGCCCGGCACCTTGCGCATGATGGCACAGTTCGCCATCCTGTCGCGGCTGAAGGATCCTGAAAATTCCAGCGTGTTCAGCAAGATGCTGGTCTACGATGGCGAAAACCTGAAGGATACCGATCCGAAAGCCAAGTCGATCCACGAATACGTCGATTACGCCGGTGTGGACGAGGGCATGAACGGCCTGTCGACCCGCTTTGCGTTCAAAATCCTGTCCAAGGTGTTCAACTTCGACAATACTGAAGTGGCAGCCAATCCGGTGCATCTGCTGTACGTGCTGGAGCAGCAGGTCGAGCGCGAGCAGTTCCCGCCGGAACTGGAACAGAAATACTTCTCGTACATCAAGGAGCACCTGGCGCAGCGCTATGTCGAGTTCATCGGCAAGGAGATACAGACCGCCTACCTGGAATCGTATTCCGAGTACGGCCAGAACATCTTCGACCGCTATGTGACGTTTGCCGATTTCTGGATCCAGGACCAGGAATACCGCGATCCGGACACCGGCGAAAGTTTCGACCGCGAGTCGCTGAACAACGAGCTGGAGAAAATCGAGAAGCCGGCCGGCATTTCGAATCCGAAGGACTTCCGCAACGAGATCGTCAACTTCGGGCTGCGCGCGCGCGCCAATAACGGCGGCAAGAATCCGGCGTGGACCAGCTATGAAAAATTCCGCACCGTGATCGAGAAGAAGATGTTCTCCAATACGGAAGAGCTGCTGCCGGTGATTTCGTTCAACGCCAAGGCCAGCGCGGAGGACGCCAACAAGCACGCCGACTTTGTCGCGCGCATGGTGGAGAAAGGCTACACGGCCAAGCAGGTACGCTTGCTGTGCGAATGGTATCTGCGCGTGAGGAAGTCGTCCTAAGCAGTATCCGCGCGCCACTTGTGCACGAGTGGCGCGCCGCCGACCAATAGCAGCAGGAGGCATCTTTTGACTTACCTCATCGACCGACGTTTGCAGGGCAAGAACAAGTCCGCAGTCAATCGCGAACGCTTCTTGCGACGTTACAAATCGCAGATCAAGGACGCGGTGGGCCGCGCCATCAAGGGCCGTTCCATCACCGACGTCGAGAACGGCGAAAAAGTTTCCATCCCGGTCAAGGATGTGAGCGAGCCCTCGTTCGGCCACGCCCATGGCGGCGTATGGGAAGTGGTCAACCCCGGCAACCAGGAATACCAGAAAGGCGACCAGATCAACCGCCCCAAAGGCGGCGCCGGTTCGGGACGCGGCAAGGCCGGCAATAGCGACCAGATGACCGAAGACGACTTCATCTTCGAACTGTCGCGCGAAGAATTCATGAACTACTTCTTCGAAGACCTGGAACTGCCGCACATGGTCAAGACCCAGCTGACCGCCACCACCGATTTCAAGAACCAGCGCGCCGGCTACAATATGTCCGGCACGCCATCGAACATCCATGTGCTGCGCTCGCTGCGCGGCGCGCTGGGCCGGCGCATCGCGGTCGGCGGGCCATCGCGCAAGCGGCTGGCGGAAGCCGAGCGCGAACTGGAACAACTGCTGCTGGATGGCGTGCCGCTGCAGGACCAGCGCGTGGTCGAGCTGAAAAAACTGATCCACCACCTGCACACGCGCATCCTGGCAATCCCCTACATCGACCCGTTCGACCTGCGCTACACCAACCGCATCAAGGTGCCGAAGCCGATGACGCAGGCGGTGATGTTCTGCATCATGGACGTCTCCGGCTCGATGGACGAGACCCGCAAGGACACCGCCAAGCGCTTCTTCATCCTGCTCTACCTGTTCCTCAAGCGCGTGTACGACAAGATCGACGTGGTGTTCATCCGCCACCACACGGCGGCGGCCGAGGTGGACGAGGAAGAATTCTTCCACTCGCGCGAATCGGGCGGCACGGTGGTGTCGTCGGCGCTGCATCTGCTGGACAAGATCATCGACGAGCGCTACGGCGCCGGCAGCTATAACTCCTACGTGGCGCAGGCCTCCGACGGCGACAACTGGGACAACGACTCGGTGCTGTGCCGCCAGTTGCTGACCAACACCATCATGCCCAAGGTGCAGTATTACACCTATGTCGAGATCACCGACGGCCCGCCGCAAAACCTGTGGGAGCAGTATTCGCAGGTGCCGGACCATCACCCGCACTTTGCCATGCAGAAGATTGTGACGCCGGCCGACATCTACCCGGTATTCCGTGAACTGTTCAAGAAGCAGCCGAAATAATCATGAACGACATGACCACGCCCAAGCCGAAACATCCGAACGCCCTGCCCGAACAGTCCGAATGGACCTTCGAACTGATCGAGCAGATCCATCAGGAAATCCGCCGCGTGGCCGCAGGCTTCGGGCTGGATACCTATCCGAACCAGCTGGAAATCATCACCGCCGAACAGATGATGGATGCCTACACCTCGGTCGGCATGCCGGTGTCGTATAACCACTGGTCGTTCGGCAAGCATTTCCTCAGCACCGAGAAAGGCTACAAGCGCGGACAGATGGGCCTGGCGTACGAGATCGTCATCAATTCCGATCCGTGCATCGCCTACCTGATGGAGGAAAACAGCCTGACCATGCAGGCGCTGGTCATCGCCCACGCTGCCTACGGGCACAACTCCTTTTTCAAGGGCAACTACCTGTTCCGCACCTGGACCGACGCCGAGGCGATCGTCGACTACATGGTGTTCGCCAAGAACTACATCGCCGAGTGCGAGCAGCGGCATGGCATCGACGCGGTGGAGCTGCTGCTCGATTCCTGCCATGCGATCCAGAACTACGGCGTCGACCGCTACAAGCGGCCGGCCAAGCTGTCGCTGATGGAGGAGCGCGCGCGGCAAAAAGAACGCGAAGCCTATGTGCAGTCGCAGATCAACGACCTGTGGCGCACCTTGCCGCGCCGCGAGGAAGAAGAGACCGCCAAGGCGGCCAAGCGCTTCCCGGCCGAGCCGGAGGAAAACCTGCTGTACTTCATCGAGAAATATGCGCCGCTGCTGGAGCCGTGGCAGCGCGAGATGGTGCGGATAGTACGCAAGATCTCTCAGTATTTCTACCCACAGCGCCAGACCCAGGTGATGAACGAGGGCTGGGCCACTTTCTGGCATTACACCATCCTCAACCAGTTGTACGACGAGGGCGTGATCGGCGACGGCTTCATGATGGAGTTCCTGAAGAGCCATACCAATGTGGTCTACCAGCCGCCGGTCAACAGCCCCTACTACAGCGGCATCAATCCCTACGCGCTCGGCTTCGCGATGATGACCGATATTCGCCGCATCTGCGAGCATCCTACCGACGAAGACCGCGAATGGTTCCCTGACATCGCCGGCAGCGACTGGCGCAAGACGCTGGACTTCGCCATGCGCAACTTCAAGGACGAGAGCTTTATCGCGCAATACCTGTCGCCCAAGCTGATACGCGAGTTTCACTTCTTCGCCGTGCTGGACGACGATAACAACGAGAAGCTCAACGTCTCGGCGATCCACGACGACAGCGGCTACCGATACGTGCGCCAGCAGCTGGCGGAACAATATAATCTGGGCAACCGTGAGCCCAACATCCAGGTCTGGTCGGTCAATACCCAGGACGACCGGGCGCTGACCCTGCGCCATAGCCAGTTCCAGCGCCGCCCGCTGAACCAGCAGGCCGGTGAAGTGCTGAAGCATGTTGCGCGCTTATGGGGCTTCGACGTCCACCTGGAAACAGTGGGGCCGAGAGGCGAAGTCGTCAGTTCTCTCGAAGTCCGACGGGAAAAACGCGGCCGCAATTCCTGACCAACTAATATATAAGGCTTTTTCTGGACCGTGCGCTGCGGGCACGGCTCTTGCAAGAGTCCGAACCGGGGTCGGCGAAGGCGCGCTGATCCCGGTTTTTTTTACCGCAGGCACGGCACGGGCAGGAAGTCAATATGTTTCTGAAGCTACTTGTATAGTAGTGCCCGCAAGAATTTCATAGTAGTAACATTTACGGCCAAATTATCAATTGCGTGTAGTAAAGCTACCTACATAAAATTCCGTTTTTGGCCTTAAGGGAAAACTAAGTAACGTCATGGTGCGCCAGCGCCCAAAAATGCGCCGGAGAGTCTTGCTCGTTGAGCCAGAACGGTGCAAAGTGAGCGCTACCATATAGGAAAACCCTATGAAATTTAACCGGTTTTAGGGATGAAAAATCTATGTAAAATCAAGAATTCGTATGTATAATTCGCCGACGTCCCGGATGCGGCTGTTGTTTTGTGTCGCCATTTTGGGGTTTAAGTAGCACCAAAGAGAGTTGGTATTGGAGAAAGCAGGCATGAATTTCACGCACAACGAGAAAAGCACCGGGAAGAACTTTACAGGCATAACGATTGTCGTTTTGTTGCACTTGCTGGTCGCTTATGGGATCGTGACGGGCTTGGGAACACGTCTGGTGCATAAGATGATCGCACCAGTGGAGACCAAGATCATCGAGGAGGTCAAACCTCCTCCACCGAAAGAGCTCCCACCACCGCCACCACCGCCAGAGATGAAGGCACCACCACCGCCATTCATCCCGCCAGTTGAGGTGAACGTGCAGCAGCCGCCACCGCCGAACAACACGATCGCTAATGCGACCAACGTGAAGCCGGCAACCACCGAGATCCAGAAGGCACCGCCAGCTCCACCGGCAGCGCCTCCAGGCCCTCCGAAAACCGGTGTGCGTACTGCAGCAGTGGTTGACTTCAGCACTTGCGCCAAACCGGAATGGCCGAAGTCGTCGCTGCGTAACGAGGAAACCGGCACTGTGCAATTGTCGTTCCTGATTTCCGCTGACGGTCGCGTTACCGAAAGCAAGGTAGTGAAATCGAGTGGCTTCAGGGACCTCGATAAAGCTGCGGTCGCTGGTATCGGTAAATGCCGCTTCAAACCGGCAACCGTTGATGGCACCCCGCAAGAAGGCTGGCAGCAGATGCAATACGTCTGGACGCTGGAGTAAAACCGAGACAATCCATCGTCTCACTTAGTAATTTTCGTTGTCATTACGCCAGCGATCTGATTATTTTATCAATTTGGAGGAAGCATGTTTAAGAATACCCGTTTGTCCGCTGTACTGGCCGCTGTGCTGTTCTCGGTGACCGCAGCAACCGCCCTGGTGAGCGCTCCTGCCTTTGCGCAAGAGCAAGCCTCGGCACCTGCTGCTGCTCCAGCAGCTGATGCAGCAGCGCCAGCACCAGCAGCGGATGCGGCCGCAGCACCAGCAGCTGACGCAGCTGCTCCAGCACCAGCCGCCGGTGGCCACGGTGCCGAAGAAGTGGAAAACCCATACGGCTTCAAAGCAGTTTGGGATGCAGGTTTCGTATCGCGCGCTACCCTGATCATTCTGTCGCTGATGTCGATGGGTTCGTGGTACATCATCATCACCAAACTGATCGACCAGACCAAGATCTTCAAACAGTCGAAAGAAACTTCGGCCAAGTTCTGGAAAGCTTCGTCGATCGCTGCTGGTTCGGCTACCCTGACCGAAGGCTCGCCATTCCGCTTCATCGCTGAAACCGGCACCAAGGCTACCCAGCACCACGACGGCGCCCTGCTGGAACAAATCGACCTGTCGACCTGGGTTACCATGTCGATCCAGCGCGCTGTGGACAAAGTTCAATCGCGTCTGCAAGATGGCCTGTCGTTCCTGGCAACCGTTGGTTCGACCTCGCCGTTCATCGGTCTGTTCGGTACCGTTTGGGGTATTTACAATGCGCTGATCGCCATCGGCATGTCGGGTAACGCATCGATCGACAAAGTGGCAGGTCCAGTGGGTGAAGCGCTGATCATGACCGCTTTCGGTCTGTTCGTGGCAGTTCCAGCCGTTCTGGGTTACAACTGGCTGGTACGTCGTAACAAGTCGGCAATGGAAGACGTACGTGCTTTCTCGGCTGACGTTCACTCGGTGCTGATCTCGGGCGCAATGTCGACCGCTACCGGCTCCAAAAAAGTAGGCTAATTAACCATGTCCATGTCCGTAGGCTCCGATAGCGGAGACGAAGATCAAGTCATGTCAGAAATCAACACGACGCCCCTGGTGGACATCATGTTGGTTCTGCTGATTATCTTCCTGATCACGAGCCCGGTTGTGCTGAAGCTGATTAAAATTCAGCTGCCAGAAGAAACCAACCAGGTTATTCAGACCAAACCGGAAGACGTTAACATCGTTGTGAGCAAGGATGGCGACATCTACTGGAATCAGAAGAAAATGCGCGACGCCAATGAGCTGTTCGATTTTCTGAAGGTGGAAGCAGTGAAGTTGCCTCAGCCGGAAGTACACGTACGTGGTGACCAAGAAACCAAGTACGAATCGATCGGCAAGGTTATTTACACTACCCAGCGTGCTGGTATTCAGAAGGTCGGTTTCATCACCGAACCGCCTGATAAGGGTTAATACCTGATAGCGCATCGCAGGCCTGTCATGCAGGCCTGCCCTTCTAAAAAGGAAACATCATGAGTATGAATGTCGGCTCCCCATCCGCAGGCGCGGATCCGGAACCAATGATGGAAATGAATATGACGCCCCTCATCGACGTGATGCTGGTGCTGATTATCATGATGATCATTACGATTCCTAAAGCCAACCACTCGGTCAACCTGAACATGCCGGTCGGCACCCCGCCGCCGCCAACCAAGGAACCAGTGGTCGTGACGATTGACGTCGACTTCGACGGTACGATTCTGTGGGATAACGTGGTTGTACCTGACCGCGGCACCCTGGAAGCGAAACTGACCGATGTCGCCGCGCAAGCGGATCAGCCGGAAGTGCATCTGCGTCCGAACAAGCTGGTCTCGTACAAAGTCGTCGCAGGCGTGATGGCTTCGGCCCAGCGTCTGGGCGTGACCAAGATTGGTCTGGTCGGTAACGAACAGTTCCAGTAATAAGTCCCATGTACAATAATAGGCAGGACCATTCCTGCCTATTTGCTTTTTTGAAGAAAGAAAACTCACCCATGACCAAGTTTCGTCTCGCTCATCTCGGCCTGGTAATGGCCGCGATTGGTTTTACTGCAGCAGCCCCCATCGCAGGTTTCTCGTCGGTCGCCTACGCAGCAGAAACGGTGCGCGCAGAAATCGGCAAACCATTGCAAGAAGCACAGAAACTGGCCGCGGCCGGCAAGAATAAAGAAGCGCTTGCCAAACTGAAAGAAACCGACTCCGTCGGCGGCAAATCCGCCAACGAAACCTATCTGATCGAGCGCACCCGCGCTTCGGCGGCCGCTGCCGCCGGCGATAACGACGCAGCCGCCAAGGCCTTCGAATCGGTGATCAATTCCGGCAAGCTGTCGGCTGCCGAACAACCAAAATTCACCCAAGCCCTGGCCGGCATCTACTACCGCGCCAAGGACTATCCTAAGGCCATCACCTGGATTCAGCGCGCGCTGAAAGACAATCCGAACGACGGCCAGATGCGCGAACTGCTGATCCAGACCTACTACATCAGCGGCAAATACGCGGAAGCGGCCAAGGAACTGCAATCGAACAAGAACGCCTCCGAGCAGTCGCTGCAGATGCTGGCCAATATCCAGCTGAAGCAGAACGACAAGGCCGGCTACGTACAGACGCTGGAAAAGCTGGCCGGTTCGTATCCGAAATCGAGCTACTGGGCCGACCTGCTGAACCGCGTCGCCGGCAAGCCGGGCTTCTCGTCGAGCCTGGGCCTGGACGTGCTGCGTCTGCGCCTGGCCAACGGCCTGCTGACCAAGCCAGCCGAGTACATGGAAATGGCCCAGCTGTCGCTGCAAGCCGGCAATCCAGCTGAAGCGATCAAGATCATCGACCAGGGCTACAAAAAAGGCGCGCTGGGCACCGGCACCGACGCCGCCCGTCACCAGCGTCTGAAAGACCTGGCCGCCAAGACCCAGACCGAGTTCGACGCCAAAGCCGCCACCGTGGAAGCCGAAGCGGTCAAAGCCAAGGATGCCGACGCACTGGCCAACCTGGGCTACGGCCTGGTATCGGCTGGCAAAGCCGACAAAGGTTTGGCGCTGATGGACCAGGCAGTCAAGCTGGGCACCGGCCGCAATCCGGAAGCGATCAAGCTGCACTACGGCATCGCCCAAAGCGTCGCCGGCAAGAAAGCTCCTGCGCTGGCCACGCTGAAAACCGTCAAAGGCACCGACGGCACCGCCGATCTGGCCCGCTACTGGACGCTGAACATCAACCACCCGATGTAATTCGGGCAGGTCAATGCGCAAAGCGCTGTCCCGGCCCCGCCGGACAGCGCTTTTTTTATTCCGGGGTCAGGTCCCCCATTTCTACACGGGCTCAGCCGCGCGCGGCTGCGCGGCTGAGCCCGTGTAGAAATGGGGGACCTGACCCCGGAGTTGGTTTTTTTTCGCTTTGAGGGATTCCCCGTATAATCTCTTATTTGCGACAAGTTTCCCCCAGATTCCCATGAAGGTATTTCGAGGTCTTCCCAATGCAGCGGCGCGCGCGCCCTGCGCGCTCACGATCGGCAACTTTGACGGTGTCCACCTGGGCCACCAGGCATTGCTGGCCCGCGTGCGCACCGCCGCCGACCGCCTCGGCCTGGAAGCGGCCGTGATGACCTTCGAACCGCATCCGCGCGAGTTCTTCGCGCACAAGTCCGGCGATCTGTCGAAGGCGCCGGCGCGCATCGCCAACCTGCGCGACAAGCTGCAATCGCTGTCCGACAACGGCATCGACCGCGTCATCGTCGAGCATTTCTCGGCTTCGTTCGCCGGCCTGACGCCGCAGGAGTTCACTGAAAAAGTGCTGGTCGAGGGCCTGCACGTCAAATGGCTGATGGTCGGCGACGATTTCTGCTACGGCGCCCGCCGCGCCGGCAATGTGCAGATGCTGCTTGAAGCCGGCCACAAATACGGCTTCCACGTCGAGACCCTGCCGACCGTGATGAACGGCAGCACCCGCATTTCCTCCTCCGCCGTACGCGCCGCGCTGGCCGAGGGTGACTTCCTGCACGCCGAAGCGCTACTGGGCCACCCCTACGCCATCTCCGGCCATGTGATCCACGGCCAGAAACTGGGCCGCACGCTGGGCTTCCCGACGCTGAACCTGCGCGTACCGCATCGCCCGGCGCTGTCCGGCATCTTCATCGTGCAGGTGCATGGCCTGGGCGAACAGCCGCTGCCGGCCGTCGCCAGCCTCGGCGTGCGCCCCACCGTCGACGACAGCGGCCGCGTGCTGCTGGAGGTGCATGTATTCGACTTCGCGCAGAATTGCTACGGCAAACAGGTGCGCGTCGAGTTCCTGCAAAAGATCCGCGACGAGGAAAAATACGTCGACCTGCCGACGCTGACGGCCGCCATCAACAACGACGCCGACATCGCCCGCAGCTTCTTCGCCAAGCGTGCCACCGACCGAATTTGACCGCGCGATCAGCTACGCGCGCCGGCTACCCAGAACACCCGAATAAATCACTGATCGAATACCATGTCCGATAACAAATCCGCAAAAAAGCCAGAAAGTAAATACCCGGTCAACATGACCGAAACCCCATTCCCGATGCGCGGCGATATGGCCAAGCGCGAGCCGAACTGGATCAAGCAATGGCAAGACAAGAAAATCTATGAGCGCGTGCGCGCCGCCGCTGCCGGCCGTCCTAAATTCATCCTGCACGACGGTCCGCCGTACGCCAACGGCGACATCCACATCGGTCACGCCGTCAACAAGATCCTGAAAGACATGGTGGTCAAGGCCCGCACCTTCGCCGGCTTCGACGCGCCTTACGTGCCGGGCTGGGATTGCCACGGCATGCCGATCGAGATCCAGATCGAAAAACAATACGGCAAGAACCTGCCGACCGCCGACGTGCTGACCAAGGCGCGCGCCTACGCCTATGAGCAGGTCGACCGCCAGCGCAAGGACTTCATCCGTCTGGGCGTGCTGGGCGAATGGCAGAATCCTTACCTGACCATGAACTTCTCCAACGAAGCCGACGAGCTGCGCTCGCTCGGCAAGATGCTGGAAAAAGGCTATGTCTATCGCGGCCTGAAGCCGGTCAACTGGTGCTTCGACTGCCAGTCGGCACTGGCCGAAGCGGAAGTGGAATACCAGGACAAGCGCGATCCGGCCATCGACGTCGGCTTCAAGTTCGCCGAATTCGACAAGCTGGCCGCCGCCTTCGGCCTGGATAAGCTGCCAACCGAAAACGGCTTCATCGTCATCTGGACCACCACGCCATGGACCATCCCGTCCAACCAGGCGCTGAACGTCAATCCTGAACTGAAATACGCGCTGGTCGAAACCACGCGCGACGGCCAGCCTTTGCTGCTGATCCTGGCGCAAGACCTGGTGGAGTCCAGCCTGGCGCGCTACAAACTGGAAGGCACCACCATCGCCACCTGCGACGGCGCAGCGCTGGGCGGCATCAGCTTCCGCCATCCGCTGCACGCCTCGGACGCGTTCTACGACCGCCTGTCGCCAATGTACCTGGCCGACTATGTGACCGCCGACAGCGGCACCGGCGTGGTCCACTCGGCGCCAGCCTATGGCCTGGACGACTTTATCTCGTGCAAAGCGCACGGCATGAAGGACGACCAGATCCTGACGCCAGTGCTGGGCGACGGCAAATACGCCGAATCGCTGCCGCTGTTCGGCGGCATGACCATCTGGGAAGCCTCCAAGCCGATCTGCGCCGCGCTGAAGGAAGTGGGCGCGTTGTTCGAAGTGAAGATGTTCGATCACAGTTATATGCACTGCTGGCGCCACAAGACGCCGATCATCTACCGCGCCACCTCGCAGTGGTTCGCCGGCATGGACGTGCATCCGAAAGACGGCGGCGCCACGCTGCGCCAGGCCGCGCTGGCCGGCATCGAGCAGACCGCATTCTTCCCGGACTGGGGCAAGGCGCGCCTGCACGGCATGATCGCCAACCGTCCTGACTGGACCCTGTCGCGTCAGCGGCAGTGGGGCGTGCCCATGGCCTTCGTGGTACACAAAGAGAGCGGCGCGCTGCACCCGCGCACGCAGGAACTGCTGGAGCAGGTCGCCGTGCTGATCGAAAAAGGCGGCATCGACGCCTGGCAGGCGCTGGACCTGAAAGACCTGATCGGCGATGAAGCGTCGGACTACGTCAAGAACAAGGACACGCTGGACGTCTGGTTCGACTCCGGCAGCACCCACCAGACCGTGCTGCGCGGCTCGCACAAGGAACAATCGGCCTTCCCTGCCGACCTGTATCTGGAAGGTTCGGACCAGCACCGCGGCTGGTTCCACTCGTCGCTGCTGACTTCCTCGATGCTGAATGGCGCGCCGCCGTACAAAGCTCTCTTGACCCACGGCTTCGTGGTCGACGGCGAAGGCAAGAAGATGTCCAAGTCGATCGGCAACACCATCGCGCCGCAGGACGTGTGGAACAAGCTGGGTGCCGACATGCTGCGTCTGTGGGTGGCCTCGACCGACTACACCGGCGAGCTGTCGATCTCCGACGAGATCCTCAAGCGCGTGACCGAATCGTATCGCCGCATCCGCAACACGCTGCGCTTCCTGCTGGCCAACCTGTCGGACTTCGACTATGCCAAGGATGCCGTGCCGGCCGCCGAGCTGCTGGAGATCGACCGCTACGCCATCGCCAACATGGCGGCGCTGCAGAAGGAAATCGAAGCGCACTATATGCAGTATGAGTTCCAGCCGGTGATGTCCAAGCTGCAGAACTACTGTTCGGAAGACTTGGGCGGCTTCTATCTCGACGTGCTGAAGGACCGCCTGTACACCACCGGCGTGACGTCGGTGTCGCGCCGTTCGGCGCAGACCGCGCTGTACCACATCACGCACAGCCTGCTGCGCGTGATGGCGCCGGCGCTGTCCTTCACCGCCGAGGAAGCATGGGAAATCTTCGCCGGCACCGAAGGCTGGAAAGCCAGCGACGAAACCATCTTCACCCAGACCTGGTGGCAACTGCCGGAACTGGCGGACGCCGAGGCGCTGCTGGCGAAGTACACCGCGCTGCGCGCGGTGCGCACCGACGTCACCAAGCAGCTGGAAGACCTGCGCACCTCGGGCGCGATCGGCTCCTCGTTGCAGGCGGAACTGAGCATCAAGGCCGCCGGCGACAAGTTCAAGGTGCTGGCCAGCCTGGAAGATGATTTGAAGTTCATCTTCATCACCTCGCTGGCATCGGTGAGCGAAGTGGCGTCGGAAGCGGAAGAAGCGGTCAACGTGGCCGCATCGACCGCCGAGAAGTGCGAGCGCTGCTGGCATTACCGCGCCGACGTCGGCACCCACGCCGACCACCCTACCCTGTGCGGCCGCTGCTACAGCAACCTGTTTGGTGCGGGCGAAAAACGCAAGTTCGCATAAGATATTGCACGTCGCCCCCGCGCAAGCGGGGGCCCATGCTGACGTAAATTCCTAATCTATGGCAACCAAAAAAATCTTCCCGACCAAGTCCTCGTCCAGCATCACGCCATGGCTGGGCATCGCCGCGCTGATCATCCTGATCGACCAGCTGACCAAGATCACCATCAACAAAACCTTCCAGTATGGCGAAGAAAAGGTCATCACCTCCTTCTTCAACCTCGTGCTGGCGTATAACAAGGGCGCGGCCTTCAGCTTCCTCAGCAACAGCGGCGGCTGGCAGCGTTACTTCTTCACCGCCATCGGCATCGGCGCGGCGGTGTTCATCATCTACCTGCTGAAGAAGCACAGCGCGCAGCGCATGTTCTCGTGGGCGCTGTCGCTGGTGCTGGGCGGTGCGATCGGCAACGTCATCGACCGCCTGTTGTACGGCCACGTGGTCGACTTCCTGGATTTCCACTGGCCTGGCCTGGGCCACTTCCCGGCGTTCAATGTGGCCGATTCGGCCATCTGTGTCGGCGCCGCCCTGTTCATCCTGGACGAACTGCGCCGGGTGAACAAATAACGGAGCCGCATCATGATGGAACTGACTGGTAAGAAAATCGTCCTCGGCCTGTCCGGCGGCGTGGCCTGCTACAAGGCTGCAGAACTGTGCCGCGCCTTCAGCAAGGCCGGCGCCACGGTGCAGGTGGTCATGACCGAAGCGGCTACCCACTTCATTACGGCGGTCACCATGCAGGCCCTGTCGGGCCGCCCGGTGTACACCGACCAGTGGGACGCGCGCGTCAACAACAATATGGCCCACATCGACGTCACGCGCGATGCGGACGCCATCATCATCGCGCCCTGCTCGACGGACTTCATCCGCAAGCTGGCGCACGGCGCCTGCGACGACCTGCTGTCGACCATGTGCGTGGCCCGTCCGCGCCATGTGCCGCTGCTGATCGCGCCGGCCATGAACGTCGAGATGTGGCAGAACCCCGCCACCCAGCGCAATGTGCAAACCTTGCGCGACGACGGCATCGTCATCTTCGGCCCGGCGGCCGGCGACCAGGCCTGCGGCGAAGTGGGCCTGGGCCGCATGCTGGAGCCAGAACAACTGCTGGAAGAAGTGATCGCCGCCTTCCAGCCGAAAGTCCTGGCGGGCAAGCGCATCATGATCACCGCCGGCCCGACCTTCGAGCCGATTGATCCGGTGCGCGGCATCACCAATCTGTCCTCGGGCAAGATGGGCTACGCTGTGGCGCGCGCCGCGCGCGAGGCCGGCGCCGAAGTGGTGCTGGTGTCCGGCCCGGTGACGCTGCCGGTGCCGTTCGGCGTGCAGCGCGTCAGCGTGCAAAGCGCGCAGCAAATGTATGACGCGGTGATGGCCGACGTCGAACAGCAGCATATCTTCATCGCCGTAGCGGCGGTGGCCGACTGGCGCATCGCCAATGCCAGCGATCAGAAACTGAAGAAGAACCCGAACGGCACCGCGCCCGACCTGAAGTTCGAGCAGAACCCGGACATCCTGGCTTCGGTGGCCGCGCGCACCAACCTGGCCGGCCATCCGTACTGCGTGGGGTTCGCCGCCGAATCGGAAAACCTGGTCCAATTCGGCGCCGACAAGCGCGAGAAAAAAGGCATTCCCCTGCTGGTCGGGAATATCGGCCACCATACCTTCGGCCAGGACGACAACACCATCATCCTGTTCGACGAAAACGGCCACACCATTTTGCCGCGCGCCGACAAACTGACGCTGGCGCGCCAGCTGATTTCCGAGATCTCCAAGCGGATCTCGCAACACTCCTTATTTGCCAAGTAAATGAAAAACGTAGACGTAAAAATTCTCGACCCACGCATGAAAGACCAACTGCCGGCGTACGCAACGCCTGGCTCGGCGGGGCTGGATCTGCGCGCCTGCATCGACGCGCCGATGGTGATCGAGGCCGGCCAGACCGTGCTGATTCCTACCGGCCTGGCGATTCACGTCGCCGATCCGGGCTACGCCGCCATGATCCTGCCGCGCAGCGGCATGGGCCACAAAAACGGCATCGTGCTGGGGAATCTGGTAGGCTTGATCGACTCCGACTATCAGGGTCAGTTGATGATCTCGACCTGGAACCGCGGCCACAGCGCCTTCACGCTGCAGCCGATGGAACGTCTGGCGCAGTTGATCATCGTGCCGGTGCTGCAAGTCGGCTTTAATGTGGTGGAAGAATTCGACACCACCGAACGTGGCGCCGGCGGTTTCGGCAGCACTGGAAAACACTAAATAAAAATGGAGACGAGCGCAGGGATGAACAAGACGAATAAATTTGGCACATTCTCCCTGGCGATGGCCGCCGCTGCGGCCACGCTGAGCGGCTGCTCCACCTTGCAATCGCAACCGGCCGCTCCTGAGCCGGCGCCTTCGGTGGTCAGCACCGTCACCGAAGCGCCGCCGCAGGTCACCGCCAGGATGGCCGCCGCGCGCCAGCAACTGAGCCAGATGGTGGCGCTGCAGGATCGCCTGTACCGCGTCGCCGGCCCGCTGTTGATCAACAACGCGGACCTGTGCCGCACGCAGGCCCGTAACCTGCTCGGCTTCACGGCCAAGAACAAATACTCTTATCCCGGCGAATTCAGCGACGCCGCCGCCGCCGTGCTGAACTACAGCGACCGCCTGGAAGTGGCTACCGTATTGGCCGGCAGCGGCGCCGCGCGCGCGGGGCTGCGCAAGGGCGACATCCTGATCGCCGCCGACGGCAAGCTGCTGCCGGTCGGCGCCAATGCCGAAAGCGACGCGGCGGCGGTGCTCGGCCCGCTGGTCAGCAACAATAAATTTCTCAACCTGACGGTGCAGCGCGGCGGCGCCAATCAGCAGCTGCGGGTGCCGGTCACGCGCGCCTGCGCCTTCAAGATCGACATCGGCAACTCGGACAACATCAACGCCTATTCCGACGGCCAGCGCGTGATGATCACGCGCGGCATGGTCAATTTCGCGCAGAGCGACGAAGCCATCGCCTACGTGCTGGCCAAGGACATCGCCCACAATGTGCTGGGCCACGCGGCCACCACCAAGCAGGCCTACACGGTGGGCGGCATCATCGACAACCTGGTGGCGGTGCGTCCCGACCTGTCGATGCTGATCGGCAGCGCCGGCGTGAAGCCGATGCCGCAGGAGCTGGACGCGGCGGCCGACAATCTGTCGCTGTACATGGTGGCCCGCGCCGGCTACAACGTCGCTGGCGCGCGCGCTTTCTGGCAGCGTCTGGCCACGCAATATCCGGCCACCGTATTGAACGGTTATACTGCCAACCACCCGGCCGTGAACTACCGCCTGGGCGTGATCGACAAGACGGTGTCGGCGATCCGCAGCAAGCAGGCGGCCAAGCAGCCGCTGGTTCCTTAATTCCTGAGAGCGCGCCATGAACAAATCCGGCCTGATCGCAATCGCATTGATGTTGACGGCCGGCTCAGCGCAAGCCGCGCAGTGGCTGAAGGTAGGCGGCACCCGAAGCGTCACCTATTATATGGACAAGGCCAGCGTGATCAAGGCCGACAAGACGCGCAAGGTCTGGTCGATGCAGACCTTCACCCGCATGCAGAAAGCGCCCGAGGGCAAGCTGTATCGCTCGGCGAAGATGCTGCATGTGTACGGCTGCGAAGATCACACCACCACCCTGCTGGCACAGGTCTACTACCCGGAAGCGATGGGCAAGGGCGAGCCGGTGGAGAACTACAAGTTCGAGAAATTCAGCCCGGAAGATATCGTGCCGGACAGCGCCTTCGACAGCGTGCTGGTCGCGGCCTGCAAGGACTAGCCGGGGAAATTCGGGAAGACGGTCGCCATCAGCCAGGTCAGGCCGGCGCAGACCAGCACCGCGCCTATCAGCACGACTAATAAACGACCGAATTTGGGCGATCCGTCATCTTCCTTCTGAGGCATGTCCGATCCCTGCAAGGTTTAGTCAGCCGTAGTATATTCCATTCATGGACTCTATCGACCTCGAAGTATTGAAAACCAGCGCCGCGTGGATCGCGGCGGGCCGCCGCTGTGAGCTGATCACCGTCATCAAGACCTGGGGCTCCAGCCCGCGCCCGATCGGCGCCACGCTGGCCATCTGCGAGGACGGCACAGTGATCGGTTCCGTCTCCGGCGGCTGCATCGAGGACGACCTGATCGCGCGCGTGCGCGACGAAGGCATCAGCCGCACCATTCCGGAGATTGTCAGCTACGGCATCACCGCCGACGAGGCGCACCGTTTCGGTTTGCCTTGCGGCGGCACGATAGAACTGTCGATCGAGCCGCTGTCAGAGCACAGCCGCATCGGCGAACTGCTGGAGCGACTGGAACGGCATGAACTGGTGCAGCGCCGGCTGGATCTGCGCAGCGGCGAGGTGGAACTGTCCAAAGCGGCGCCGGGCGCGCAAATGCAGGTCAGCGAACATGCGATGGTGACCCTGCACGGCCCGCGCTGGCGGCTGCTGATTATCGGCGCCGGGCAGCTGTCGCGCTTCCTGGCGCAGATCGCGCTGGCCATGGATTACAGCGTGATCGTCTGCGATCCGCGCGAAGAATACCGCGCCGGCTGGCACGTCGACGGCGTGCAACTGGTGCACGAGATGCCGGATGATGTGGTGCTGGCGATGAACCTGGATCGCCGCAGCGCGGTGGTGGCGCTGACGCACGATCCGAAGCTGGACGATCTGGCGCTGATGGAGGCGCTGAAGTCGGACGCGTTTTATGTCGGCGCGATCGGCTCGCGCCTGAACAACAACAAGCGCCGCGAGCGGCTGCTGGAATTCGACCTGACACCGGAACAGCTGGCGCGCCTGCATGGACCGATCGGGCTGTACATCGGCAGCAAGACGCCTTCCGAAATCGCCATCTCCATCCTGGCCGAAATGACCGCGATCAAAAACGGCGTGCCGACCAACCTGATCGTGCCGCACGCCGCCGCGCCGACCAAGCCCGGCGACGCCGTATGCGTGGTGGAGAGCGGCGCGGTCTAGCACTGCAGCCGATTCCAGCGCAAGAATCGGCTAGTGCGGCGCGCGCGGATACGCGACAATAGCGGACGGCAGCGCCATCCCGTGCTGCCGCTACACACCACGGAATCCGCATGAGCACCGCCAACCTGTTACGTCTTATCCTGCTCGCCGCCATCTGGGGCGGCTCCTTCCTGTTCATGCGCATTGCCGCGCCGGTGCTGGGCGCCGCAGTCCTGATCGAATACCGCGTGCTGTTCGCCGCCATCTTCCTGGCCGTGGTTGGCCTGTTCCTGAAAAAATCGCTGGACTGGAAACAGCACTGGAAGCACTACTTCATCCTCGGCCTGTTCAATTCCGCCCTGCCGTTTCTGATGTTCGCATTCGCCGCGCGCACGCTGTCGGCCTCGCTGCTGGCGGTGCTCAACGCCACCACGCCACTGTGGGGCACCTTGATCGCCGCCGTCTGGTCGCGCAGCATGGTCAGCGGCAAAGTACTGCTCGGCCTTGCGCTGGGCACCTGCGGTGTCGCGCTGCTGGTCGGCTTCGACCACGTCAGCTCCAAGCCGGGTGCCGGCCTCGCCATCGCCGCCGTGCTGTTCGCCTCCTTCAACTACGGCGTCGCCAGCAACTACGCCAAGCAGGCCAAGTCGGTCGAGCCGTTCGCCAACGCGCACGGCTCGATGTGGGCATCGGCGCTGATGGTGCTGCCGGTGGTGCCGTTTTTCCCGGCGCCGGGCGCGCATACCATCGGCATCATGGGCGCGGTGATCGCGCTGGCGGTGCTGTGCAGCGGCGTGGCTTACCTGATCTACTTCCGCTTGATCCAGGACGTCGGCCCGTCGTCGGCGCTGACGGTGACTTTCCTTAGCCCGCTGTTCGGCATCCTGTGGGGCGTGCTATTCCTCAGCGAGACGGTCGGCTGGTACACCTTTGCCGGCGCCGCCATCGTCATTGCCGGCACAGTGCTGGTGACCGGTTTCCGTTTCAAGGCGCGCGCGGCATGAAACCCTACACACTGGAGCTGCCGCCAGACTACCGCCTGGACGATGTGCTGGCTTTTCACCGACGCGACACCGAAAGCATCGCCGAAGAAGTCAGCGCCGAGCGACTGCGCAAAGGCGTGCTGCTGGAGGGCGTGCCAGTGCTGCTCGACATCGCGCTGCCGCCGTCCAGCCGCGCGGCGGCGGCGGCCGGCGCCATCGCCAGCATCACGGCGCATGCCGACGGTACGCTGAGCGCAGCGGGCCAGCAGCAAGCACGCGACGCGGTGCTGAATATCCTCGGCCTGCGCATCGATCCCGCAGCGTTCTATGCCTTCGTCAAAAAGGACCAACTGTTCGCCACGCTCGTGCGCAAGCAACCGGGTTTGCGCATCGTCCAATCGGCCACCGTATTTGAGGCGCTGACCTGGGCCATCATCGGCCAGCAAATCAACCTCTCGTTTGCGATTGCACTGCGCCGCACCTTCATCCTGCAAGCCGGCCGCCAACATAGCAGCGGTCTATGGTGCTACCCGGACGCCAATACTGCCGCCGCGCTGTCAGTAGACGACCTGACCACCCGCAAATTCTCCCGCGCCAAAGCCGACACCCTGCTGCGCCTCGCATCGCTGGTCGCCAGCGGCGAACTGCGACTGGATCTCGCGCCAGACAACAGCATCGAACAGATCTCCGCCGCGCTGCTGGCAGTCAAAGGCATCGGCCCCTGGACCGTTAACTACGGCCTGCTGCGCGGCTATGGTTACGCCGACTGCTCGCTGCATGGCGACGTCGCCGTCCGGGCCGCGCTGCAAACGCTGCTCGGCGAAGAAACCAAGCCGGACATCAAGCGCACCGAAGAAATCCTGGCCCGCTACAGCCCTCACCGCACCATGGCCGCCGCCCACCTGTGGGCCAGCTTGCACCCGCGCGACTAATTCCGCTTGAGCCTCACGCTGCGTGAGGCTTTACGCTCTCCTTCAACTCAACAAGGAGAGAACATGCCTCATCCCGCCCCACCGAAGCCCAGCGCCTGGATAACAGCCACCGCACGCGCCGCGCATCAGCTGTACGACCAACCCATCCTGCACGATCCGCTCGCCCTGCGCATCCTCGGACCCGAGCGCGAAGCGGCGTTGCGCGCAGACGTCCAGCGCCAGCAACATCCGCTGGCTGCGGCCCTGCGCGCCACCATGGCGGTCCGCGCCCGCCTTGCCGAAGACAGCTGGCACGAAGCGCAGCAACGCGGCGCGACGCAATACGTCATCCTTGGCGCGGGTCTCGACACCTATGCCTATCGCGCGCCGCTACCGCCCGGCGTGCACGTGTACGAGACCGACCTGCCGGCAATGCTGCAATGGAAGCGCGGCTGCCTGAGCGCCGCCGGCATCGGCGAACCGTCACGGCTGCGCTACGTCGCCACAGATTTTTCCGCCACGCCGTTGCTTGAAGACTTGCAGCAGGCCGGCTTCAACGCAGCACTGCCGGCGTGCTTTTCGTGGCTCGGCGTCAGTATGTACCTCAAGCCGGATGACGTCATGCGTACGCTGAGCGACATCGCCAACTGCGCGCCGGGCAGCAGCATCGTCTTCGACTACTGCGTGCACCGCCGGCACCTCAGCGAACAGGAATGCGCGGGGCTCGACTTCGTCGCCGCCTCGCTGTCCACGCAAGGCGAACCTCTGCACAGCACTTTCGAGCCGCAGCTGCTGGAACACATGTTGCGCCACCACGGCTTCCGCCACATCGAGCACTTCGGACCGGAGCAACTCGATGCGCTGTACGGCGCGAAGCTGAGCGGCATCTTCCGCCTGGTCCGCGCCACGGTATAAACTGTCGGACATGGAGAAAACCGTACTGAAGATCGGCGAACTGGCCGCGCGTTCCGGCCTCACCGTGCGCGCACTGCACCACTATGACGACATCGGCCTGCTGACGCCGTCGGCACGCGCAGATTCCGGCTATCGCCTGTACCACCGCGACGACGTCGCGCGCCTGCACAAGATCCAGGCGCTGCGCAAGTTCGGCATGTCGCTGGCGGACATCGCCACCTTCCTCGCCAGCCCGGACGCGCCGTTTGCCGATGTGGTCTCGCAGCAGATCGCCGCGCTGGACCAGCAGATCAAGCAAGCCTCCACGCTGCGCGAGCAACTCGGCCGCCTGCAACAGCAAATGAGCGGCGACGGCGATCCGGCGCTGGAGGACTGGCTCGGCGCGCTGGAACACATGAAGCTCTATGAAGCGTACTTCACGCCCGAAGAACTGCGCCGCCTGCCCTTCTGGCAGCAGGACGCGCGCCGCAACGCCAAATGGCGCGCGATGACGGAGGAATTGAAATCGCTGATGGCGCGCGGCGTGCCCACCGACAGCGAAGCAGCGACCGCGCTGGCGCAGCGCTGGATGGAAACGCTGGAACAGGACACCGGCGCCAATCTCGCATTCGCGATGCGCATGACCGCCATGCTGCAACAGCAGAAAGACGCCGGCGAGAACTCGCCGATCAGCGACAAGGTGCGGCAGTATAGCTATCTCGGCGAGGCCTTCATGGCGCGCAAGATGGCCATCTACGCCAAGTACCTGAGCGCAGACGAAATGCAGCAACTGCGCGCCAACAGCCGCAAGCCGGCGCCCGAAGCCACCGCGCTTTACCTCAAGCTGCAACGCCAGATGGACGATGGCGTGCCGCCGGAAGATCCGTCATCGCAGGTACTGGCGCGCGAATGGCAGCAGATGATGCGCAAGCGCGTCGGCGACAGCCCCGGTCTGCAAGCCCGCATCGATCTCGCGCACGACAACGAGCCGGAACTGCTGCGCGGCACCTGGCTCAGCGAAGCCACGGTCGCTTACGTCCGCAAAGCCGTGGCTGCTTGCGGGCTGGTTTGATCCGGCATAAAGTGAAAGCCTGATTCCCGCTCTACGATGGTGCCCTATGGACGATCATCTCAACAACCTCTACGAAACCGATGCCCTGATCTGGACCGACACCCAGATCGCCCTGCTACGCGCCGGAAAATTCGATCAGCTGGATGTGGAGAACATCATTTCCGAGCTGGGGTATCAAGTGCGAAAAGACAAAAACGAGGTGGCCAGCCGGCTGCGCGGCTTGATCGCGCACCTGCTGAAATACCAGTTTCAGCCACAGCGGCGCTCACGCAGTTGGGTCAGGACCATCCTTAACCATCGCATCGGAATTTTGGGCATTTTCAGTCAGATGCCCAGTCTGCGGCCGCAAATTGAAGAATATGTCGCGCATAACTATCCCAAGGCAGCGCGCGACGCAGCACGGGAAACCAAACTCCCATCATCCCTGTTCCCCGCAGAAAACCCCTACACCGTCGATCAAATCCTCGACGAAGATTTTTTCCCGGGCGAAAACGAAAAAGCCGTTGAACCTTAACGGTATCAACGGCTTTTAATGTTTGGTTGCGGGGACAGGATTTGAACCTGTGACCTTCGGGTTATGAGCCCGACGAGCTGCCAGACTGCTCCACCCCGCGTCTGTGCCGTTATTATAGGGCAAAACCCTCGCTTAGGCAATATCAATCCTAAAAACAAGTGCGATAGATCGAATAAATGCCAAGTCAGCGTCGCCGCACGCCTGCCGCGCAGGCGGCAATCGGTGTAAAGTAAGCATAAACCGACCTGACTACTTGTTTATGAAATACTGTTCCGAATGCGCCTCTCCCGTCAGCCTCAGCATTCCGGCTGGCGATAACCGTCCCCGCTATGTGTGCGCCAACTGCGCCGCCATCCATTACCAGAACCCGAAAATGGTGCTGGGCTCGATCCCGGTATGGGAGAGCGACGGCGAGCTGAAGGTGCTGCTGTGCAAGCGCGCGATCGAACCGCGCTACGGTTATTGGACGCTGCCGGCCGGCTTCATGGAAAACAATGAAACCACCGCCGAAGCCGCGATGCGCGAGACCGAGGAAGAGGCTGGCGCCAATATCCAGCTTGGCAATCTGTTCACGCTGCTCAACGTGGCTCATGTGCACCAGGTACACATGTTCTACCTGGCCGAACTGATCGACCTCGACTTCCAGCCCGGCGAGGAAAGCCTGGAAGTGCAACTGTTCAGCGAAAAGGACATCCCATGGGACGACCTGGCTTTCCCCACCATCCGCACCACGCTGGAACTGTTCTTCGCCGACCGCATCAAAATCCGTGAGGGCGGCAGCTACGGCTTCCACACGCAGGACATCACGCGCGCGATGCGCGCCGACATCGAACCGACCACGTGACGCATCACCTATGATACCGTGGCTCGACACCCACACGCCGTTCCCCGACGTCGCCACCGCATTGACGACGGAAGCGCCCGGCCTGCTGGCGGCCGGCGCCGACCTGTCGCCGCAGCGTTTGCTGATGGCCTACCAGCACGGCATCTTCCCGTGGTTCTCCGAAGGTCAGCCGATCCTGTGGTGGAGCACCGACCCGCGCATGGTGCTGATGACGGACCAGTTCCGCATCTCCGATTCATTAAAGAAAACCTTGCGCAAAGTCCAACGCAGCATCGACCAGGGCGGCCGCTGGCAAGTGCGTTTCGACAGCGCTTTCGAGCAAGTGATGCGCGCCTGTGCCGCGCCGCGCCGCGACGGTCCCGGCACCTGGATTTCGGCAGAGATCATCGCCGGCTACAGCGGCCTGCACCGGATGGGCTACGCCCACTCGGCCGAGCTGTGGCTGGATGGCGAACTGGTCGGCGGCGCCTACGGCGTCAGCATCGGCCGCATGTTCTACGGCGAATCGATGTTTGCGCGTGTCACCGATGGTTCCAAGATCGCGCTGGCCTACCTGGTGCGCTTCCTGCGCCGGCACGGCGTGCAGATGATCGATTGTCAACAGGAAACCGGCCACCTGGCCTCGCTGGGCGCGGCGCCGATCCCGCGCGCGCAATTCCTGGCGCATCTGCGCAACAATATTGAATTGCCTCAGATCACCGTATGGGAACCGATTGCACCACTCGCTCCAGACAGTTAAGCTAACATAGAGACTCAACCCAAGCCGATAGGACGTGCATGACGTACCTGAACGACCTGCCCTTCGCGACGCTGCAGTTTTACACCACGGCGCCCTACCCTTGCAGCTATCTGGACGCGCGCCAGGCGCGCTCGCAGGTGGCCACGCCTTCGCACCTGATCAACGCCGATGTCTACTCGGAGCTGGTCAAGAACGGTTTCCGCCGCAGCGGCATCTTTACCTACCGTCCCTATTGCGACGGCTGCCAGGCCTGCATCCCGGTGCGGGTGGTCACCGACGAGTTCAAGCCCAACCGTACCCAGCGCCGCGCCTGGATGAAGCATGGCGACCTGCGCGCCGGCGTCGCCACGCTGTCGTTCTCCGACGAGCATTACGACCTCTATCTGCGCTACCAGAGCAAGCGCCACGCCGGCGGAGGCATGGACCAGGACAGCCGCGACCAGTACGCGCAGTTCCTGCTGCAAAGCCGGGTCAACACGCGGCTGGTGGAATTCCGTGAGCCGGGCGGCACGCTGCGCATGGTCAGCATCATCGACGTGCTGTCGGACGGGCTGTCGTCGGTGTACACCTTCTTCGATCCCGACATGGAGAACGCCTCCTACGGCACCTTCAACGTGCTGTGGCAAATCGAACAAGCCCGCGAACTGAAGCTGCCGTATGTGTATCTGGGCTACTGGATCAAGGAAAGCCCGAAAATGTCCTACAAAACCAACTTCAAACCGCTGGAAGCGCGGGTAAAAGGCATGTGGAGCGTGCTGGACGCCTGATAAAATACGGGCGAATTACACACCATACGCCCGCCCATGTCCAAATTCCTGTATTCCCTGGCCCGTCCGATGCTGTTCTCGATGGACGCAGAAGACGCCCACCACTTCACCCTCCCCGCACTGAAGCGCGCCGCCGCGCTGGGCCTGACCAAAATGGTGGCCCAACCCAAGGCCGATCCGCGCACCGTGATGGGCATCACCTTCAAGAACCCGGTCGGCCTGGCCGCCGGCCTGGACAAGGACGGCGCCTACATCGACGCGCTGGCCGACCTCGGCTTCGGCTCGATCGAAGTCGGCACCGTGACGCCGCGCGCACAGGCCGGCAATCCGAAGCCGCGCATGTTCCGCCTGCCGGAAGCGCACGCCATCATCAACCGCATGGGCTTCAATAACGGCGGCGTCGACGCCTTTGTGGCCAATGTGCAGGCGTCGCGCTTCTACCAGAACAAGGAAGGCGTGCTGGGCCTGAACATCGGCAAGAACGCCGCCACGCCGATCGAAAACGCCACCGACGATTACCTGCACTGCCTGGAGAAGGTCTATCCCTACGCCAGCTACGTCACCGTCAACATCTCGTCGCCCAACACCAAGAACCTGCGCCAGCTGCAAGGGGGGTCGGAACTGGACGGCCTGCTGAGCACACTGAAGGACGCCCAGTTGCGCCTGGCCGACCAGCACCAGCGCTACGTGCCGCTGGCGCTGAAGATCGCGCCGGACATGGACGGCGACCAGGTCAAGAACATTGCCGACGCGCTGATCCGCCACAAGATCGACGGCGTCATCGCCACCAACACCACGCTGAACCGCGACGCCGTCACCGGCATGCTGCATGGCGCCGAAGCGGGCGGCCTGTCGGGCGCGCCGGTGTTCCAGTTCTCGAATACTGTGATCCGTTTGCTCAAGGCCGAACTGGGCGACGCGCTGCCGATCATCGGCGTCGGCGGCATCATACAAGGCACGGATGCGAAGGTCAAAATGCAATGCGGCGCGCAGCTGGTGCAGCTGTACAGCGGCCTGATCTACGCCGGTCCGGCGCTGATCAAGGATTGCGCCGACGCCTTGCGCGGCCACTAAGCGGAGTTCGGCATGGAAAAGGTACAACTGGGCACCAGCCACCTGAACGTCAGCAAGATCTGTCTCGGCACGATGACCTGGGGCGAGCAGAACACC
This sequence comes from uncultured Duganella sp., assembly GCA_963515135.1. GTDB lineage: Bacteria > Pseudomonadota > Gammaproteobacteria > Burkholderiales > Burkholderiaceae_D > Rugamonas. Next base: position 80,727 of record CAUPXZ010000015.1, read on the forward strand.
GAAGCGGAAGCCCATGCCCAGCTCGATTACGCGATCGAACGCGGCATCAACTTCATCGACACAGCGGAAATGTACCCGGTGATGACGCGCGCGGAAACGCAGGGCGCGACCGAACGCTACATCGGCACCTGGCTGAAGAAAACCGGCCGGCGCGACCAGGTGGTGCTGGCCACCAAGGCCGCCGGTCCCAACTCGGCGATCGGCTGGATACGCGGCGGCCGCGCGCGCAATTTCGACGCCGCCAACCTGAAGGCGGCGGTGGACAGCAGCCTGAAGCGGCTGCAAACCGAACATATCGATTTATACCAATTGCACTGGCCCAGCCGCAACGTGCCTGTGTTCGGCAACAACGTCTTCAATCCCAAGCACGAGCGCAACAGCGTGCCGATCGAGGAAACGCTGGCGGCGCTGGAAGACCTGGTCAAGGCCGGCAAGATCGGCGCGATCGGCGTGTCGAACGAATCGTGCTGGGGCGTGAACGAATTCATCAAGCGGTCCGAGATGAAAAGCCTGCCGCGCATCGCCAGCATCCAGAACCTGTACAACCTGACCGCGCGCCATTACGAAACCAGCTTGCTGGACGAGACCTGCTACCGCGAAAACGTCAGTCTGCTGGCTTACAGCCCGCTCGCCTTCGGCCAGCTGACCGGCAAATACATCGACGATCCGACGGCGCACGGCCGCCTGACCATCTTCCCGTCGAACTGGAGTCCGCGCTACGTGCGTCCGGCCACGGTAGCGGCGGCAACGCGCTACGCCCAGCTGGCGCGCGACAACGGCCTGACGCCAACCCAACTGGCGCTGGCCTGGTGTTATTCGCGCTGGTTCGTGGCCTCCACCATCATCGGCGCCACCAATCTGGACCAGCTCAAGCACAATATCGATGCCTACGCCATCCAGCTACCGCTGGACCTGATCAAGCAAGTGGACCAGATCCACGCCGAAATCACCAACCCTGGTCAATAGCAAGACGACACTATATCTAAAACTTGAATATCATTAGTCATAACGATTAGTGGGCAGTATAAGCGCCCACTGATATGCTTTTTACTATTCATACTTTCAAGAGACAACGATGTTACGTCCACTGCTGCTGACCAGCCTGATTTCCTCCATTGTCCTTCCCGCTTTCGCCCAGGAGCAACCTGTCGACGGGGAACTGCAATCCATCGTTGTCACCGGCACCTATGCCAAGAACCGCCGTACCATCGATACCGAATCGCCGGTCGATATCATCGGCGCGCGCGAGCTGCAGGCCAGCGGCTCGACCGAGCTGGCCACCGTGCTGGGCCGCGTGCTGCCGTCGCTGAATTTCCCGCGCCCGTCCGGCGCCGATGCGTCCGACGCGGTGCGCCCGGCGCAACTGCGCGGCCTGTCGCCGGATCAGGTGCTGGTGCTGGTCAATGGCAAGCGCCGTCATGCGTCGTCGGTGGTCAACGTCAATGGCACGCAGGGGCGCGGCTCGGCGCCGGTCGATCTGAATGCAATTCCGCTGTCGGCCATCGACCACATCGAGGTGCTGCGCGATGGCGCGGCGGCGCAGTACGGCTCCGATGCGATTGCCGGCGTCATCAACATCATCCTGAAAAAAGGCGCCAACGGCGGGGATGCCGAGATCGGCTTCGGCGAATACCAGGAGCGCGACGGCAAGCAAGTGTCGGTACGCGGCTCCACCGGCTTCAGCCTCGGTGATGACGGCTGGGTACGCATCGCGGTTGACGCAGCCGACCGCGATCCGACCAACCGCGCCGGCGCCGACTTCCGCAATCCGGCCGAGCCGCGCTACGGCAAGGTCAACCAGCGCTTCGGCGATCCGGAAACCAAGCCGCGCGCGCTGTTCGTCAACAGCCAGTACCGTGTGACCGATGATATCGACTGGTACGCCTTCGCCAACTACGGCCAGCGCGAGACCTCGGCAGCGGCCACCTGGCGTACCGCGCTGAACGGCACCGCGCAGCGCACGCCGCTGTTCCCGGAAGGCTTCCTGCCGCTGCAAAACAGCAAGTCGACCGACACTTCGTTCGTCACCGGCCTGCGCGGCGAGGCGACCGGCTGGCGCTGGGACCTGAGCGCCAACTACGGCAGCAATGAATTCAAGCTGGACCTGGACAACACCGTCAATCAGGACTTGGGCGCCAATAGCCCGACCCACTTCTACGCCGGCAAGCTGAAAAACACGCAAGCGCTGCTGAACTTCGATGTGGCCAAGGAGTTCCCGATCGACGGCTTCAGCGGCCCGCTGACGGTGGCGCTGGGCGCCGAGTACCGCCACGAAAAGTATGAGATCGGTGCCGGCGATCTGGCGTCGTACACCGGCAGCGGTGCGCAGGGCTTCTCCGGTTTCCGTCCGGTCAACGCCGGCAGCAACAGCCGTCACAACGAATCGATCTACGCCAACTTCGAGGCGGAGATCACCAAGCAGTTCTCGGCCTCGGCCGCCGTGCGTCACGAGCGCTACAGCGACTTCGGCAACACCACCTCGGCCAAGGCATCGACCCGTTACGCCTTCAACGAGGCGGTATCGCTGCGCGCGACGGCCTCTTCCGGCTTCCGCGCGCCGTCGCTGGCGCAACAGTTCTACACCATCACCACCACTAATTTCTCGGTGGTCAACGGCGTCAACACACCGATCGAGACCGGCACCTTCGCGGTCGGCAGCGCCGCCGCCGCCGCGCTGGGGGCGACGCCGCTGAAGGCCGAGAAAGCCCGCAACTACAGCCTCGGCCTCCAATTGCAGCCGACCCGCAACTGGACCGCCTCGATCGATGCCTACCGTATCGACATCGACGACCGCATCGCGCTGTCGGCCAATATGACCCTGAACACCGCGCTGCGCAACACGCTGGCCAGCCAGGGCATTCTGGTGGGCGCCGGCCGCTACTTCACCAACGCCATCGACACCCGCACCACCGGCGTCGATATCCTGAACACCTATCGTTTGGATACGCGCAACGCCGGCCGCTTCGACTTCACCGCCGCCTACAACCACAACAAGACTTCACTGGAGCATGTGAATGCCAACCCGGCGGTGCTGACCGCCAACGGCCTGACCTTGATCGACCGCCAGACCATCAACCGCAACACGGTCGGCTCGCCGAAGGACAAGTTCAGCCTGGCGACCGACTGGTCGCTGGCGGACTTTGGCGCACGCGCCGTGGTCACGCGCTACGGCAGCTTCACCGTGCCGCAGAACAGCGCGACACTGGATCAGACCTACGATCCGCAATGGGTATTGGACCTGTCGGCCAGCGTCAAGCTGGGCAAAAACTGGCGCCTGACGGTGGGCATCGACAACGCGACCGACCGTTATCCGGACCAGGTCACGTCGGCCGGCAACCTGAACACCAACGGCATCTACCCGTACAGCGGCTGGGCGCCGAACGGCTTCAACGGCCGCTACTACTACGCCAAGGCCGGCTTCAGCTGGTAAGCATCACGCCGCCGTCAGCCGGCGCGCCACTGCGCGCGCTGGCACTGACGGCGGCCCGCCCGCAAGTTTGAACACACTGACCGCCTGCGCCAGCAAGTCCGCCTGATCGCGCATGCTCTGGGCGGCGGCGGCGGCCTGCTCGACCAGTGCAGCATTCTGCTGCGTCACGTCGTCAATCGACACAATCGCCTGATTCACCTGCTCGATGCCGGTGCTCTGCTCGCTGCTGGCGGCGCTGATCTGGTGCATGATCTCCGCCACCTGCCGCACCGATTGCACGATGCTCTGCATGGTGCTGCCCGCCTGATCCACCAGCGCCGAACCGGCATCCACCGTCTCCACCGAGCGCCCAATCAATTCCTTGATCTCCTTGGCCGCCGACGCCGAACGCTGCGCCAGGTTGCGGACCTCCGATGCCACCACCGCAAAGCCCCGGCCCTGCTCGCCGGCGCGCGCCGCTTCCACCGCCGCGTTCAACGCCAGAATATTGGTCTGGAACGCAATCCCGTCAATCACGCTGATGATGTCGACAATCTTGCTGGAACTCTCCTTGATCGCGCCCATGGTGCTCACCACCTCGCCCACCACCTGGCCACCCTTGGTGGCGTAATCCGAAGCGGCCACCACCAGCCTGGTGGCCTGCCGTGCATTCTCCGCATTTTGCGACACGGTCGAGGTCAGCTCTTCCATCGACGAGGCCGTCTCCTCCAGACTGGACGCCTGCTGCTCCGTGCGCGACGACAAATCCATATTGCCACTGGCAATCTCATTCGACGCCGTGGTGATGGTATCCGTGCCCGAGCGCACCTGGCCCACCGTGCGCGCCAGCGACGCGTTCATGTCGATCAGCGCGCGCAGCAACTGGCCGGTCTCATCGGTGGTAGTGCATTCCATGCGCATGGTCAGGTCGCCGCCGGCCACCGCCTGCGCCATATCCACCGCGCGGTTCAGCGGCCGCGTAATGCTGCGCGTAATCACCAGCAACACCCACGCCGCCAATGCGGCCGCCACCACCGTCAGTACAATCATCGTGTTGCGCGAACTGCTGTACGACTGCTCGGCCACCGCCGACGTCGCCTCGATTGCCGCACTTTGATATTTGACCAGCTCGGTCAGCGCGTTCAGGTAAGCCGTCTGTTCCTTGCGCACTGTGGACAGCAGATACTTGACCGACTCGTCGCGCCGGCTCTGATCGGGCGACATCCTAAGGAACTCGCTTTGCACCACCGAGTATTTTTCGCGTGCGTCCAGTACCGCCTGCAACTTGGCCTTGCTTTGCGGATCATCGTCATCGGCAATCAGCCTGCCCAGCTTGTCGAGGCGCTCGCCATTTTCCACGCGCCGTTTCTCCACCCGCTCCAGCTCGGTTTTGACCACTGCCGGATCGGTCGACAGCATCGCATTACGCATGGCCCTGGCGACGTCGTTCAGACCGCCTATTGTTTCATAAGCCAGTATGACCTTGGGCACTTTGTCGATCGCCAAGTCCTTGGTGTTGTCGTTCAAGCGGCCGAGCTTGGCGATACCCTCGACGGAAATGCCGATCATGAAGATGATGGCGACGCCCAGGCCGGCCGCCAGGCGGTAGCCGATTTTCCAATTACCGAAACTCATCACGCGCTCCCCGGTGTTGGTTGCAGGGATTCAGTATATGGTTATTTCGATACGAAAATGGGAGAAATTGCGGGACTGTTATGCCGCCGCCACAATCATGTAGCGGCGGCAAGGGATCAGGAAGCGTCGCCGCCGTTGAGCGCGGCGTCGATGTCGGCGCGGGTCAGGTCCGGCGCGAATTGCTGGATGAAGTGGTAGGCATACGAGCGCAGGTAAGCGCCTTTGCGCACCGCCAGACGGGTGGTGTTCTGCGCGAACAGGTGCGAGGCTTCCACCGCGCGCATGCCCTTGTCGCGGCCATGGTCGAAGGCCATCGAGGCGACGATGCCGACGCCCAGGCCCAGCGACACATACTGCTTGATCACGTCCGAATCCATCGCGGTCAGCACGATGTCCGGCCGCACGGCGGCCTGCGCGAAGGCCGCATCGATGTGGCCACGGCCGGTGAAGCCGACGTCATAAGTGATCAGCGGGAACTCGGCCAGGTCTTCCAGCCGGATCGGCGAACGCGACAGCAAGGGATGGCCATCCGGCACCACGATCAAGTGGCTCCAGCGGTAACACGGGAACGACACCAGCTCCGGGAACTGCGACAAACCTTCGGTGGCAATGCCGATATCGGTCTTGCCCGACAAAATCCATTCGGCGATGTGCTCGGGCGCGCTCTGCTGCAGGGCGATGCGCACATCCGGATACGCGGTACGGAAACTCTGCACCACCTTCGGCAAGGCATAGCGCGCCTGCGTGTGGGTCGCCGCCACGCTCAGCGTGCCGCTCTGCTGGCCGGTGTATTCCAGGCTGGCCTGTTGCAGATTCTCGGCCTCGATCAGCAGGCGGTCGATAATCTTCAGGATACCCTTGCCCGGCTCGGTCATGCCGGTCAGACGCTTGCCGTTACGTTCGAAAATGACCACGCCCAGCTCGTCCTCAAGCTCGCGGATCTGGCGCGACACGCCAGGCTGCGAGGTGAACAGCGCATTCGCCACCTCGGTCAGGTTATAGCCGCGACGGGCGGCTTCGCGGATCGACCGCAACTGCTGGAAATTCATATGGATGCTCCTTCGTCGACGAACACGCGCACGCGCTTCGGACGTACCACCAGGGTTTCGCCTTCTTTCAGGCCGAGGCTGCTGAAGCGCTCGTTCGGAATGACGGCCTCGATCAGTTCGGCGTTGTCGCCGCGTTCCAGGTCCAGCTGGGCCAGCGGGCCGATCGCATGCGCGCGGCGCAGCTTGACCACGATGCCTTCGGCGCCAGGCGTGTAACGGTCCACATCCAGCTCGTGCGGACGCACATAGGCGGTGCCCTTGCCTGCCGCGCCGGCCTCGGACGGCACGTTGAAACTGGCTTCGCCGGTGGCCAGCACGCCATCCTGCACGCGGCCGTGGAACACATTGACGTTGCCCAGGAAACCGTAGACAAACGGCGAGGCCGGATGGTTGTACACCTCGTCCGGCGCGCCGATCTGCTCGACGTTACCTTTGTTCATCAGCACCACCTGGTCGGCCACTTCCAGCGCTTCTTCCTGGTCGTGGGTGACGAAGATCGAGGTCACATGCAGTTCGTCATGCAGGCGACGCAGCCAGCGGCGCAGCTCTTTACGCACCTTGGCATCAAGCGCGCCGAACGGTTCGTCCAGCAGCAACACGCGCGGCTCCACCGCCAGCGCGCGCGCCAGCGCGATACGCTGACGCTGGCCGCCCGACAGTTGCGGCGGGTAGCGGTCGGCCAGCCAGTCCAGCTGCACCAGTTCCAGCAGGTCTTTGACCTTGCGGCGGATCTGCTCTTCCGATGGACGTTCCGAACGCGGCTTGACGCGCAGGCCGAAGGCGACGTTCTCGAACACGGTCATGTGCTTGAACAGCGCATAGTGCTGGAACACGAAGCCGACCTGGCGCTCGCGCACATGGCGGTCCGATGCATCGTTACCGTCCAGCACCACCTGGCCCGAATCCGGATGTTCCAGGCCGGCGATGCAGCGCAGCAGCGTGGTCTTGCCGCAACCCGACGGCCCCAGCAGCGCGGTCAGTTCACCCTGCGGGAAATCCAGCGAGATGTTGTTGAGAGCGACGAAATCGCCGAAACGTTTGTTGATGTTTTTTACTTGGATCGTCATGGTATTACTCCGAAGTACGTTTGTCGTCGGCGATGGATTCGTTCAGGCGCCAGGCGATAAAAGATTTCACAACCAGCGTCACCAGCGCCAGCAGCGCCAGCAGCGACGCCACGGCAAAGGCGGCGGCAAAGTTGTATTCGTTGTACAGAATCTCGACTTGCAGCGGCATGGTGTTGGTCTCGCCGCGGATGTGGCCGGACACCACCGACACCGCGCCGAACTCGCCCATGGCGCGGGCGTTACACAGGATCACGCCGTACAGCAGGCCCCACTTGATGTTCGGCAGCGTCACGCGGCGGAAGGTGTCCCAGCCGGACGCGCCCAGCACGATGGCGGCCTCTTCCTCTTCGCTGCCCTGCGCCTGCATCAGCGGGATCAGCTCGCGCGCCACGAACGGGAAGGTGACGAAGATGGTCGCCAGCACGATGCCTGGCACCGCGAACAGGATCTTGATGTCGTGCTCCATCAGCCACGGGCCGAACCAGCCCTGCGCGCCGAACAGCAGCACATAGATCAGGCCGGAAATCACCGGCGACACCGAGAACGGCAGGTCGATCAGCGTCAGCAGGAAGCTTTTGCCCCAGAATTCGAACTTGGCGATGCACCACGACGCCGCCACGCCGAACACCAGGTTCAGCGGCACGGCGATGGCGGCGGTAATCAAGGTCAGCTTGATGGCCGAGATCGCATCTTCCTCAACAATGGCGGTGACGTAGGCGTCCCAGCCTTTTTTCAGCGCCTCGAAGAACACCGCCACCAGCGGAATGAACAGGAACAGCGTCAGGAACAGCAGTGCAATGGCGACCAGCACGCCGCGCACCCAGCGCGGTTCCAGGATATCGGCTTTCGACGGCAGTTCGCCGCGACGGACTTGAGTTACAGGAGCTCCGCTCATTTTATTTCCCCGACTTTCCGCGAGCCCAGGCTTGCAACAGGTTGATCGCCAACAACAGAATGAAGGACACCACCAGCATCACCAGCGCAATCGCGGTGGCGCCGGCATAGTCGTACTGCTCCAGCTTGGTAATGATGAACAGCGGCGTGATCTCGGACACCATCGGCATATTGCCGGCGATGAAAATCACCGAGCCGAACTCGCCGGTGGCGCGCGCGAAGGCCAGCGCGAAGCCGGTCATCAGCGACGGCAGGATGGTCGGGAACACCACGCGCGCGAAGGTCTGCCAGGCATTGGCGCCCAGGCTCGCGGCGGCCTCTTCCAGCTCGCGCTCGGCATCTTCCAGCACCGGCTGCACGGTGCGCACCACGAACGGCAGGCCGATGAAGGTCAGCGCGATCACCACGCCGAGCGGCGTGAACGCCACCTTGATGCCGAGGTAGCCTTCAATGAACTGGCCCAGCCAGCCATTGGCCGAGTACAGCGCGGTCAGCGTGATGCCGGCGACGGCGGTCGGCAAGGCGAACGGCAGGTCGACCAGCGCGTCGACGATGCGTTTGCCGGGAAACTCATAGCGCACCAGCACCCACGCCACGATGCCGCCGAAGATGACGTTGATGAAGGCGCCAATCAGCGAGGCGCCAAACGTCAGCTTGTAGGAGGCCATCACGCGCGCCGAGGTGACCGTGGTCCAGAACGAATCCCAGGTCAGGGTGAACGTTTTGAGGAACACGGCCGACAGCGGGATCAGCACGATCAGCGTCAGGTAGAAAATGGTGAAGCCCAGCGACAGCCGGAATCCCGGCATCACGCGGAACGGTGCGCCCCGTTTGGCCACTGGTGTGGTGGCCGCAGACGCTGCAAGAACAGCAGACATGTATGCTCCCTTATTACAAAACCTTCTATAAGGGCTGCATGTTCTCACCTATGTCTCATAATACAAACGAAGCATTAGTCATTTGATTAGATCATTCAGCTATATACGAGCTTGACCGCGACGGCAACGAGCGTTACCGCCAGGATACCGCGCAGCAAACGTTCGGGAACCGCGCGGGCGGCGTAGGCGCCAAGGGTGATGCCGGGCAGCGAGCCGACCAGCAAGGTCAGCAGCAGCGACCAGTCGATCGAACCCAGCCACCAGTGGCCGACGGCGGCGATCGCGGTCAGGGGTACGGCGTAGGCGATGTCGGTGCCGGCCACTTCGGCGGCGCTCAGGCGTGGGTAGAGCATCACCAGCACGGTGGCGCCAATCGCGCCAGCGCCGATGGACGAGACGGTCACCAGCACGCCCAGCACGGCGCCGGTGAAGACGGTGGCGCCATGCAACGCCCTACCCTGTAACTGGCGTTCCGGATGTGCCGTGATCCAGGCCAGCATCTTGCGCTTGAATAACAGGGCAATCACGGTCAGGCCCACCGAACCGGCGATGGTATAGCGGATGATCTGGCCCATTTCCTGGCTGAGGGTGCCGAAGTATTTGAGGCCGATACTGGCCAGCAGCGCGGCAGGCAGCGCGCCGATGCACAGGCGACGCACGATGTCCCAATGGACCGTGCCGCGCAAACGGTGGGTGAATGTGCCGACGCCTTTGGTCAGCGAGGCAAACGCGAGGTCGGTGCCGACCGCCACGGCGGGCGTGACGCCGAACAGCAAGGTCAGTAGCGGCGTCATCAGCGAACCGCCGCCGACGCCGGTCATGCCGACCAGCAGGCCGACCGCGAATCCTGATGCGACAAACTGCAAATCCATAGCACTTCCCCAAAGTAGGCCCGAAGGTTACCTACTCTGGGGAAAGATCCAAACAACGAAAAACTAATAAGCTTATTTGTTCGGTTGCGGCGTTACGCGCAGGTACGGACGCTCGGCGGTGAAGCCTTTCGGATATTTCTGCTTCAGCACTTCCGGATCTTGCACGGTCAGCGGGATGATGACGTCATCGCCATCCTTCCAGTTGCCTGGGGTGGCGACGGTGTAGCCATCGGTCAGTTGCAGCGCATCGATCACGCGCAGCACTTCGTCGAAGTTGCGGCCGGTGCTCATCGGATAGGTGATGGTCAGGCGCACCTTCTTGTTCGGGTCGATGACGAACAGCGAACGCACGGTGGCGGTGGCCGACGCCTCAGGGTGAATCATGTCGTACAGCGTGGAAACCTTGCGGTCCGCATCGGCAACGATCGGGAAACCGACCACGGTCTTTTGCGTTTCCTCGATATCCTTGATCCAGTTCTTGTGCGATTCAGCAGGATCGACCGACAGCGCGATGGCTTTCACATTGCGCTTGTCGAATTCCGGTTTCAGCTTGGCGGTCAGGCCCAGCTCGGTGGTGCAGACCGGCGTGAAGTCTGCCGGGTGCGAGAACAGCACTACCCAGGAATTGCCAGCCCATTCATGGAACTTCAGCGGGCCGATGGAAGAATCTTGTTCGAAATCAGGCGCGGTATCGCCCAGACGGATGGTCATGATAAGGTCTCCAGAGTAGAAAAGGTCGCGCTATTGTGCGCTTGCTCTGCTAAAAAATACAAGGTTTCCAGCCCCTCGGGCCAGTCGCCCAAACCGGACTCCGCATTGATGTGTCCCAGCGGGCCACCATTGATGAAGCGACTCTGCCAGCGACGCGCCCACAACTCGGCGCGCGGCGCGGCCATCCACGGATCGTTGGTGCTGCCGACCATGATCGACGGCACCGGCAACGCCTGCTGCGGCAGCAGCGACGCCACATTGAATTTATCCGGGTCGGCGGGCGCCACCAGCAGCACGCCGACCACGCCCTCCGGATCGCGCGCCACGCTGAGCGCGGTGGCCAGCGCGCCGAAGCTGTGGCCGACGATCAGCGTGGGGCCTGGGGCGCGTTGGCGCAGCTCGTCCACCCGAGCCGACCAGCGCGGCAGATCCGGTACTTCCCAATCATCCTGTTGCACCCGCTCGAAAGCGGGGAACAGGCGTTGCCAGCGGCTCTGCCAGTGGTCCGGTCCGCTGTTATGCAGACCAGGCGCTATCAGCACGCGACACTGTTCAAAGGCGCTGGCCATATGGATTACTTGCTAGGCTGATAGATCTGGTCGAACAGGCCACCGTCGGCGAAGTGGGTCTTCTGCGCCTTGGTCCAGCCGCCAGCCACCTCCGCGATGGTGAACAGCTTCACCGCAGGGAATTGCGACGCGTATTTCTTCGACGCTTTTTCGGTGGCTGGACGGTAGTAGTTTTTGGCGATGATGTCCTGCGCTTCGTCGGTGTACAGGAAGTTCAGGTAAGCCTCGGCCACTTTGCGGGTGCCGCGCTTGTCGACCACCTTGTCGACCACGGCCACTGGCGGTTCTGCCAGGATCGAGACCGACGGTGCGACGATGTCGAACTTGGTTGGGCCCAGTTCCTTGATCGCCAGCAGCGCTTCGTTTTCCCAGGCGATCAGCACGTCGCCGATGCCGCGTTCCACGAAGGTGGTGGTGGCGCCGCGCGCGCCGGAATCCAGCACCGGCACGTTTTTATACAGCTTGGTCAGGAAGTCCTTGGCGGTGGCTTCGCTGCCGCCTGGCTGGCGCAGCGCGTAGCCGTAGGCGGCCAGGTGGTTCCAGCGGGCGCCGCCGGAGGTTTTTGGATTCGGGGTGATCACCGACACGCCTGGCTTGACCAGATCGGCCCAGTCCTTGATGGCTTTCGGGTTGCCCTTGCGCACCAGGAACACGATGGTCGAGGTGTAGGGGGTGCTGTTGTGCGGCAGTTTTTTCTGCCATTCAGGCGACAGCAGCTTGTGTTCGGCGATGGCGTCGATGTCGTACGCCAGGGCCAGCGAAACGACGTCGGCTTCCAGGCCGTCGATCACGGCGCGGCCTTGCTTGCCGGAGCCGCCGTGCGATTGCTTGATCTTGACGTTGTCGCCGGTCTTGGCTTTCCACTCTTTGGCAAATGCGGTGTTGACGTCCTGATACAGCTCGCGGGTCGGGTCATACGACACGTTCAGCAGCGAGATGTCCGCAGCCAGGGCTGGCGCGATGGCGGTTACGGCGAGAATAGCAGCGGCAATGATTTTTTTGGACAGCATTTGATTCCCCTAGTAGTGAAGGACTCCAGATTACTGCCCGGCTTTATAAATGAGAACTAAGCTTTTATCAGTTCTATATACCGGAAAATCATATGAACCTGTTATACAACACCACACCCCAGGTGGCGATCGCCAGCAAACAGGTCAACAGCACTGCCGCGCTGCCGAAATCCTTGGCATTTTTCGACAAGGGGTGGCGTTCCAGCGACACCCGGTCCACCACTGCCTCGATCGAGGAATTGATCAACTCGACAATCAGGATCAGCAGCAACACGCCGATCAGCACCAGTTTCTCAAACGCCGACACCTTCAACAGCAGCGCGATGATGACGCCGACCGCGAATACACTGACTTCCTGGCGGAATGCGTGTTCACTGCGCCACGCGGCGCGGAAGCCGTCCATGGAATAACGAAACGCCGTGAAAATACGCTTGAGACCGCTCTTGCTCTTGAATTCGCTGACTGGTTGTTCCATGGTGGGTGTCGTAATCGTGAATAGCATATTATGCATGGAATTCCGCTTTTTTCCACATTATGGTATAAATCAATTATCGCATTCTGCATTGCACCAACCACATCATGAAAATCGAAACCGTTCCCGAGCAAAAGACCACTATCCAGGTGATCGAGCGCATGGTGGCGCTGCTCGATGCCCTGGCGAAATACCCAGACCCCGTCAGCCTGAAGGAATTATCCAAGGTCTCGGGGCTACACCCGTCCACCGCGCACCGGATTTTGAACGACATGGTGGTCACCCGCTTTGTCGACCGGGTCGAACCGGGCACTTACCGGCTCGGCATGCGGCTGCTGGAACTGGGCAATGTGGTCAAGAGCCGGCTGTCGGTGCGCGAGGCCGCGCTGGACTTTATGCGTGCACTGCACAAAAAAACCCAGCAGACCATCAACCTGTCGGTGCGCCAGGGCGACGAGATCGTCTACATCGACCGCGCCTTCTCGGAGCGTTCGGGCATGCAGGTGGTGCGCGCCATCGGCGGCCGCGGCCCCTTGCACCTGACCTCGACCGGCAAGCTGTTCCTGTCGGTGGATGAACCGAAGGCCATCCGCGCCTATGCCACGCGCACCGGCCTGGCCGGGCACAACAAGAATTCGATCACCGATCTGGGCAAGCTGGAACGCGAGCTGGGCCTGGTGAAGTCGCGCGGCTACTCGCGCGATAATGAAGAGCTGGAACTGGGGGTGCGCTGCATGGCCGCCGGCATCTACGACGACAGCGGCAAGCTGATTGCCGGGCTGTCGATCTCGGCGCCGGCCGACCGTCTGCAGGAAGACTGGCTGGAAGATCTGGTGAGCACCGCCAGCCAGATCTCCGCCACGCTGGGTTACATCCCGGTCGAATAAGGCGTGCTGGACACACCGCCGCCCACCAGGTTGGCCGGGCGCAGCGCTTCCAGCCATTTGCGCATGCGGCCGGCATCGGCGGTACGCGATTGCTTGCCCTTCGAATCGAGGAACACCATGATCACCGAGCGGCCTTCGATCACCGCCTGCATCAGCAGGCAGCGCCCGGCTTCATTGATGAAGCCGGTTTTCTGCAGGCCGATTGCCCAGTCCGGGCTGGCCACCAGATGGTTGGTGGTGCCGAATTGCATCGGACGGCCATTGCTGGTTTCCACCATGGCTTTCGGATCGGTCGAGAACTGGCGCAGCACCGGCTGCTGATAGGCCGCCATCGCCAGCTTGGCCAGGTCGCGCGCGCTGGCCACATTCATTTTCGACAGACCGCTGGAATCAACGTAATGCGTGTCGCTCATGCCCAGTTCACGCGCCTTGGCGTTCATCGCTTCGACGAAGGCCGGCTTGCCGCCCGGGTAGTTGCGGCCCAGCGCCGAGGCGGCGCGGTTTTCCGAGCTCATCAGCGCGATGTGCAGCATATTGGCGCGCGTCATCTGCGTGCCGACTTTCAGGCGCGAGCTGCTGAATTTCGCGCGGTCCACGTCTTCGTCGGTCACGGTGAGGATTTCGTCCATGTCCTGCTTGGATTCCACTACGATCAGGCCGGTCATCATCTTGGTGATGGAGGCGATCGGCAAGGCGACGTTGGAATTCTTCTCGAACAAAACTTCCGAATTGGCCTGGTCCAGCACCAGCGCCACGTTGGAGGCCAGCGACAGCGGATCGTCGGTCTTGTTGAGGCCGGCGAGATCGCCCATGGTCGGCATGGCCGGGGCGGCCGCCAGCACGCGTTGGTACACCACTTTGCGCTTGCCGTTGACCTTGACCGCGCGCTTGACCACGCGATCCTGGGCCACCGGCGCGGCCAGGCGCACCGTTTGGCGTTTTTTCTTCACCACCTGTTTTTTGGGCGCAGCGCCGCTGTCGGTTGCCGGCGCAGCAATGGCTGCGGACGCAAACATCAGCGAGATCAGCGCGCTTAATGCGAGTTTAATCATTCGTATCCCCAAAAAAGAAATTCACCAAACCGGTTGCAGTGTAGCAAATCACTGCGCGAGCGCAAGAAAATTTAACACTCGCGGCATCAATGGTTGTGTCCACGCAATATAGGAAAAGACAAGCTAGATCTATTCAACAAATTTAACAAATTCCGTCAGCGCCATACGCTCAGTGAGTAAAGAGTTTTCGATCTTGCTCAAATCCGCAACACCCAGCGCCATGCCGCACACCACAGTTTCACTGTCCGGCAGCGCCAGTTGCTCGGCGATGAGGCGGTGATACTGGGTAAAAGCGGCTTGCGGGCAAGTATCCAGACCGCGTCCGCGCGCGGCCACCATAATGTTCTGCAGGAACATGCCGTAGTCCAGCCACGAGCCCTGCTCCATGATGCGGTCGATGGTGAAGATCAGGCCGACCGGCGCGCCGAAGAACTCGTAGTTCTTGCCATGCTGCGCGGCCATGCCGGTTTTGTTGTCGCGAGTCAGGCCCAGTAGCGCATATAAATCCCAGCCGACCTTGCGGCGGCGGTCGATATACGGCGAGACCCATTGCTGCGGATAGTAGGCGTACTCTTCCTTGTGCTGTTGCGCCTGCTCTGGATCGTTATGTGCGGCCAGGATGGCGGAAGACAAGCGCTGTTTGCGCTCGCCCTGCAACACGTAGACTTTCCACGGCTGCGTATTGGTACCGGACGGCGCCCTGCCGGCCACTTGCAGAATCTGCGCTATATCTTCGCGCGACACCGGTGTCGGCAAATACGCGCGGATGGAGCGGCGCGAGGTAATCGCGGCGTCGACAGCCTGCTGCTCAGCATTGGAAATCATGCGTTCTCGCTCACTTTGGTTTCTTGACCACGAATATCACACCGGTCACGGCCAGCGCCATGCCGGCCATGCCCAGGGCGTTAAAAGCTTCGCCAAACATCAGCCAGGCCATGATAGCGGTAGTCGGCGGCGTCAGATACAGCAAGCTGGTGACCTGCGTGGCGTCATTTCTGCGGATCAAGGCGAACAGCAGGAAAATCGCGCAGATCGACACGCCAAAAATCGACCACAGCAACGCACCAATAAAGCGCGGCGTCCACTGCACCGCAGCAAAATCCGGGCCAAGGCCTTCGAAGATGATTGCCAGCGGCAAAACCAGCAGGGTCGAGGCGGCAAACTGGATCACCGTGCCCACCCGCAGGTCGAACTGCGGGCAATAATGTTTCTGATACAGCGTGCCGGAGGTGATGCTGAGCAAGGCCAGCAGGCACAGCAGAATCGCCGGGACCGACAGGCCCACCAGCTGAATTTTGGCCGCCACCACCAGCGCCACGCCACCGATGCCGAACAGCAATCCCAGCCATTGGCGCGGCAGCACTTTTTCACCAATCAGCGGCGCGGCGAAGGCGGTCAGGATCGGCTGCATGCCCACAATCAGTGCGGACAAGCCCGCCGGCATGCCCTGCTTGATGGCGCACCAGACGCCAATCAGATAGCCGGCCTGCACCAGCAAGCCGGCCACCGCGATGTGACCGATCTGGCTTTTCGCCGGCCACGACGCCTTCAGCACCAGCACCACGGGCAGCAGCACCGCCAGCACGCCGATAAAGCGCAACAAGATGAAGGTCAGCGGCGGCGCGTAAGGCAGGCCGAACTTGGCCACGATGAAGCCGCTACTCCATAACAGCACGAAAAACATCGGAATCGGCGACAAAAAGCTGGCGTGACGCGGCGCTGATATGGCGTTGGGGACGTTGGACATCGGACTGGCTTGTGAACTAAAAGGCAATTGGCGGCGGATTCCGCTGCCACCAGAGGTAGTCCCGAGTCTAACACGTCAGACAACCTCACACCGGCAGGCCGCTATTTTCCTTGCTCTGGCGGGGAAGTTGCGCTCGGGAATTAGCTAGCACAACTATGTAAGCATTCTTTGATGCAACGCACAAAAAAGCGCTTGACTTAATTTCTGAGGAGCTTAAAATTGATCGTGTTGCGTTGCACAATTTGTTGTTCGGTCTGAAACGAGGGTTGTTTGTTTCTCGCCGACGGTAGAGACACAATCAGTATTTCAATCAACGAACTATTTTCTGGAGATTTAAATGTTTTCGATTCCTGAGCAATTTTCCAATGCGACCAAAGCTAACTTCGAAGCTCAATTCGCTATCTTCTCGACCCTGACCAATAAAGCGTTCGAAGGCGTGGAGAAATTTGTCGACCTGAACCTGACCGCTGCCAAGGCATCGCTGGAAGAATCGTCGGCCGCTACCAAGCAATTGCTGTCCGCAAAAGATCCACAAGAATTCTTCTCGCTGGCCGCAGCTCAGGCTCAACCAAGCGCAGAAAAAACCCTGGCTTATGGTCGTCACCTGGCAACCATCGCCACCAGCACCGGCGCCGAATTCAGCAAGGCCGCAGAAACCCAAATCGCCGAAACCAACCGCAAGGTTATTTCGCTGGTAGACGAAGTCAGCAAAAACGCGCCAGCCGGTTCGGAAAATGCTGTTGCTCTGTTTAAATCGGCGATCGGCAATGCAAACGCCGGTTACGAGCAATTCACCAAAACCGCCAAACAGGCTGTTGAATCGTTTGAAACCAACGTCAGCTCCGCAGTAAATCAATTCAGCGCCGCTGCCGCAAAGGTAACGCCAGCTAAAAAGTAAATAGGATACCCGGCACGGTAGGGTGCCGACTCCTGGAAAGCCCCGGTTAATCCGGGGCTTTTTTTTATGCGGGGTCAGATCCGACATTAGTGCATGAGCCCGTGTGCGATTGTGGGACCTGACCCCGGAGTTGCGCTAAAAACCGGCGCAAATACGCTAATTTTTAGCATGGATAGGGCGATAAAAAAGCCGCACAGCTTGCGCTGGCGGCTTTTGGGGGGTGAAGAGGCTTATTCGCCCAGGTAGGCGGCTTTGACGCGGGGATCGTCCAGCATGGCGCTGGCGGCGCCAGTCATGGTGATGCTGCCGGAGTCCATGACATAACCGCGATGCGCGGCTTGCAACGCGAGTTTGGCATTCTGTTCGACCAGCAGGATGGTAATCCCCTCTTTCGATACATTGCGAATCACTTCGAAAATCTTTTCGACCATAATCGGTGACAAACCCATCGATGGCTCATCCAGCAATAATAATTTTGGATGAGACATTAAGGCGCGCGCCATCGCCAGCATTTGCTGTTCACCGCCAGATAAAGTACCCGCCAATTGTTGCGAGCGTTCTTTTAAACGCGGGAATACATCAAACCATTTGGCGATATCCGATTCAATACCTGCTTTATCGTTGCGCGTATAAGCGCCCATCATCAGATTTTCAACGATCGACATGCGGGTAAATACGCCACGGCCCTCCGGCACCATTGCCAGCTTTTTTTCAACTAAATGGAAAGATTTTCTGCCTTTTAATGATTCGCCTTGATAAGTAATCGTGCCTTCGACTTTGCATGGTGGCAGCGTGCCGGTAATGGCTTTCAACGTCGTGGTTTTACCGGCGCCATTCGCGCCTATTAACGCAATTAACTCGCCCTGATTAACTTCAAGATCGATTCCCTTGACGGCTTTAATGCCGCCATATGCGACTTTCAGTCCCGATACTTTTAGAACGTTGTCGCTCATTAGTGCGATCCTCCCAGGTAGGCGTCAATTACCGCCTGATTGCTTTGTATTTCCGCCGGCAAACCTTCGGCGATCGGTTTGCCGTATTCCAGCACCATCAGCCGGTCGCACAAGCTCATCATCATCTTGACATCGTGTTCAATTAACAACACCGTCTTGCCTTGCTGTTTGATTTTGATCAACAGTTCGCGTAATGCCAATTTCTCGGTCGCGTTCATGCCGGCTGCCGGTTCGTCCAGCGCCAACAGCTGCGGATCGGTGGCCAGCGCGCGTGCGATTTCCAGACGGCGCTGGTCGCCATAGGACAGGAATTTGGAGGTGCGGTTGGCGAACTGGCCGATGCCGACGAAATCCAGCAGCTCCTGCGCCCGCTGGCGGATCGACGCCTCTTCCTCGCGCGCCGCCTTGTGGCGGAAAATCGCGCCAAACACGCCCTGCTTCGAGCGCACGTGACGGCCCACCATGACGTTTTCCAGCGCCGTCATCTCGCCGAACAGGCGGATATTCTGGAAAGTGCGGGCGATGCCTGCCTTGGCCACCTCATGTGGCGCCGATGGCGAATACGGCTTGCCGGCCAGTTCGAAGGTGCCGGTGTCCGGCTGGTACAGCCCGGTGATCACATTGAAGAACGTGGTCTTGCCGGCGCCGTTCGGGCCGATCAGGCCGTAAATCTGGCCCTGCATGATCTTGATGCCAACATCGGTCAGCGCCTGCAAACCGCCGAAACGCTTGTTGACACCGGCGATCTGGAGAATTACTTGTTCAGTCATTATTGCCTCTTCCTCACGCTGCCATGACGCCAGTCGATTGATTCTTGCTGTCGGAATCGCCATCCGGGCGATCCTCATGCTTGGGCGCGGGCCACAGGCCGGCCGGACGATTCAGCATGATCAGCACCATGGCCAGGCCGTACAGCAGCTGACGCAGCACTTCCGCCTCGATCAGCACATGGCCGAACAGCTTCTCCTGCAACGGCTCCACCACGTGACGCAGCACCTCCGGCAAGGCCGCCAGCAACGCGCCGCCCATGATGACGCCAGGAATATGGCCTATGCCGCCCAGCACCACCATCGCCAGCACGGCGATCGACTCGGTCAGCGAGAACGATTCCGGCGACACAAAGCCCTGGAACGAGCCGAACATGGCGCCGGCGACGCCACCGAACGACGCGCCCATCGAAAACGCCAACAGTTTGACGTTGCGGGTATTGATGCCCATCGCCTTGGCGGCGATCTCATCCTCGCGGATCGCCACCCAGGCACGGCCCAGGCGCGAGTGTTGCAGGCGCGAGGTGACGAACACCACCGCCACGCACAGCAGCAGGAACAGGAAGTAATAGGCATTCACCGAAGGCATGCCGTAGTCGCCGATAAACACGGTCGCGCGCGAACCGGCCTCACCCGCCAGATTCACGCCGAATACCCTGATCGGATCGATCATATTGATACCCTGCGGACCGTTGGTGAAGTTGATCGGCTCGTTCAGGTTGTTCATGAAGATACGGATGATCTCGCCGAAGCCCAGCGTCACGATGGCCAGGTAGTCGCCGCGCAGCTTCAGCGTCGGTGCGCCCAGCAGCGCACCGCACAGCGCGGCCACGGCCGCCGCTAGCGGCACAATCACCCACACCGACAGGTGGATGCCGTTTTGCTGGATTTCCGGCCCGAGGATGGTCACCAGCGTTTCGCCCAGCGCCGGATACTGGTAAATGATCGATTCCAGCAAGGTGGCGAACTGTGGCGAGGACAGCAGCCCGGCCAGGTAGGCGCCCACCGCGTAGAACGCGATATAGCCCAGGTCCAGCAGGCCGGCAAAACCGACCACGATGTTCAGGCCCAGCGCCAGCATGATGTACAGCAGCGCCATGTCGGCGATGCGCACCCACGAGTTGCCGTAGTTCTGTGCGAAGAACGGGAAGGCCACCAGCAGCGCGGTCAGCAAGGCCATGCTGACGTACGCCTGGCGTGGATGGCGCTTGAAGTCGAAGCTCATCAAAGTCATATGGTCGCTCCTTAAGCCCGGTCCGCCACGCGCTCGCCCATGATGCCGGACGGACGCACCGTCAGCACCAGGATCAGCACCACGAATGCGAAGATGTCCTGATAGTGGCTGCCGAGGAAGCCGCCGGTCAGGTCGCCGATGTAGCCGGCGCCCAGGCTTTCAATGATCCCCAGCGCGATGCCGCCGATCATGGCGCCATAAATATTGCCGATACCGCCCAGCACCGCCGCGCAGAATGCCTTCAAACCAGGCAGGAAGCCCATCGAGAACTGGATCGACGCGTAGTTGGCGCCCCACATCACGCCGGCCACCGCCGCCAGCGCCGCGCCCAGCGCGAAGGTGGCGATGATGACCTTGTTCGAATCGACGCCCATCAGTCCGGCGACGCGCGGGTTTTCCGCTGTCGCGCGCATGGCGCGCCCCATTTTGGTTTTTTCCACCAGCAACACCAGCGCGGCCATCGACACCAGCGCCAGCGCCAGCAGCAGGATCTGGGTCGGCGTGATCACCGCGCCGCCGATCAGGATCGGGTCGGTCGGCAGCATCTGCGGGAACGGCAGCGGGTTGCGGCCCCAGATCATCATGGCAAAGGTGTTCAGCAGGGTCGAGACGCCGATCGCGGTAATCAGCGGCGCCAGGCGCGGCGCATTGCGCAGACGGCGATACGCCACGCGCTCGATGATGATGTTGACGATCATGCAGACCGGAATCGCGCCGCCGATGGCAATCGCCAGCTTGATCGGGCCGGCCAGCTCGGGGAAGTGGGTGTTCAGAATATTAAGAATGGTCAGGCCGGTCATCGCACCGATCATCAGCACGTCGCCGTGGGCGAAGTTGATCAGGTTGAGAACGCCGTACACCATGGTGTAGCCCAGCGCGACCAGTGCGTACATGCTGCCCAGCACCAGCCCGTTAATGATTTGTTGGATAAAAGTATCCATGTTTTGCCCTTTGTTATGCGTTGTCATGTAACAAAAACGGCACCCGGGTGTCCCCGTAGTGCCGCCGTTGACTACACAATCACGTTGCAAGTTTCGTGCCTGATCGGTTGTCTCCGTCGCCCCGGATTATTAAGCCGAAACGACAACTTTTTAGAGCGAGGCAAATAATAACGAACATTCCGAAAAACTAATGCCGGAATAACGCTAACGGAGCTGAATTATATTCCGCCCCAAGGCAAATGGATTAGATTGCGCCCTCGATTGGTGCAGATTTTTGTACGCCGTCCAGTCCTTTCGGTAGCGGGAAGGTGACATGCTCTTCCACGCCATCCAGCGGACGCACGCTGCGCACACCTAGCTCCTTCAGGCGGTCGATCACCGCCTGCACCAGCACCTCGGGCGCCGAGGCGCCGGCGGTGACGCCGACCCGTAGCTTGCCATCCAGCCATTCCGGCTTGATCTGGGTGGCGTTGTCGACCATGAAAGCCGGCGTGCCCTTCTTCTCAGCCACTTCGCGCAGGCGGTTGGAGTTGGAGCTGTTCGGGCTGCCGACCACGATCACCACTTCCACCTGCGGTGCCATGAACTTCACGGCTTCCTGGCGGTTGGTGGTGGCGTAGCAGATATCGCCCTTTTTCGGCTCGATGATGGCCGGGTACTTGGCTTTCAGCGCGGCGATGATGTCGGCGGTATCGTCCACCGACAAGGTGGTCTGCGACACGTAGGCCAGCTGATCCGGCTTGGAGACCTGCAGCGTGGCCACGTCATCCACGGTTTCCACCAGATACATGCCCTCTTCGGTCTGGCCCATCGTGCCTTCGACCTCCGGGTGGCCGTCGTGGCCGATCATGACGATCTCGCAGCCCTGCTTGCGCATCTTGGCCACTTCCACATGCACCTTGGTGACCAGCGGGCAAGTGGCGTCAAAGATGCTGAAGCCGCGCGCATCGGCTTCCGCGCGCACCGCCTTCGACACGCCGTGCGCCGAAAACACCAGCGTATTGCCGGCCGGGACTTCGCTCAGTTCTTCGATAAAGATCGCGCCCTTGGCACGCAAATCCGCCACCACGTAGGCGTTGTGGACGATTTCGTGGCGCACGTAGATCGGCGCGCCAAACTGCTGCAGCGCGCGCTCGACGATTTCGATGGCGCGGTCGACGCCGGCGCAAAAGCCGCGCGGCTGGGCCAACAGGAGTTCTTTATCGCTCATGCAATCCTCACAGCACCGAGATCAGTTGAACTTCAAACTTCAACGGCTGGCCGGCCAGCGGGTGGTTGAAGTCGAACAGGCACACTTCATCGCCCAGCTCGCGCAGGATGCCGGCAAAACGGCCGCCGCCCGGCGCAGCGAAATCGACCAGGTCGCCGATCTTGTAATCGGCGTCCGGTGCCGAATTCTGGTCCAGCGTGGCGCGGCTGACTTCGCGGATCAGCTCGGGATTGCGCGGGCCGAAGCCGACGCCCGGTTCCAGCTCGAAGGTCTGGTGCGTGCCTTCAGCCAGGCCGATCAGCAATTCTTCCAGCACCGGCGCCAGTTGGCCCTGGCCCATCAGCAACGTGGCCGGCGTGGCGCCGAAGGTGGTGACGATATCGTTGCCATCCAGCGAGGCCAGACGGTAATTCAAGGTGAGATACGACGATGCGTTGACGACAGGTTGCTCGTTAGACATGACTTCAGCTTTGTTGGACAGAGAAAGGCCATATTGTAAGCCACCTTTGATCCTCCTCGCCTTGTCCGGCCACGGCTGATGCAAAGTAAATGCTGATTTCAGGGAGATCCTCATGGCGATCGTCGATTGGCCGCAAGAAAAACGCCCGCGCGAGCGGCTGATACGCGAAGGCGCGCAGGCGCTGTCGGACGCCGAACTGCTGGCGATCTTCCTGCGCGTGGGTGTGGCCGGGCAGGATGCGGTACAGTTGGGCCAGCAGATGATGCACCATTTTGGGTCGTTGCAGCGGCTGTTCGGCGCCACGCTGCCGGAATTCGCGGCCATGCACGGACTGGGGCCGGCCAAGTTCGCGCAACTGCAGGCGGTGATGGAGTTGGCGCGCCGCGCCATCCTGGAAGAAGTCACCGCCGGCGACATGCTCAGCTCGCCGCGCGCGGTGAAGCAATACCTGCGCGTCACATTTGCCGGCAAGCCGTTTGAATCCTTCCATGTGCTGTTTCTGGATGTAAAGAATCGGCTGATCGACGCCAAGGAAATGTTCAGGGGCACGTTGACGCACACGGCGGTCTACCCGCGGGAAGTGGTGAAGGAAGCGCTGGCGCGCAACGCCGCCAGCGTCATGCTGGCCCACAATCACCCGTCCGGCACGCCCGATCCCAGCGAATCCGACCTGCTGCTGACGCGCGCGCTGATGCAGGCCCTGGCGCTGGTGGATATCCGCATCCTCGACCATTTTGTGGTCGCCGGACATCAAGTGCACTCGTTTGCCGAACATGGACAACTGTAGGTTTACCCCTATGCGCTCAAGGGTTTACGAACGAATTCACAATTGTTAAATTTTTCCACACATTCAAGACACCATTGTTTTTCGTAAGTGATTGAAAAAGCTGATTTTTTTGGATATACTCTTGTTTTTCCAATTTTGGAATGTCTTTTAAGGAGTGCGTTATGGCACGTGTTTGCCAAGTTACTGGGAAGAAGCCGATGGTCGGCAACAATGTTTCCCACGCAAACAACAAAACCAAACGTCGTTTCCTGCCTAACCTGCAGAACCGTCGTATTTTTGTTGAATCTGAAAACCGCTGGGTCTCCCTGCGTCTGTCCAACGCTGGTCTGCGTGTAATCGACAAGGTCGGCATCGATGCCGTCCTGGCCGACATGCGCGCCCGTGGCGAAAAAGTCTAAATAGGGAGCTATCATGGCAAAAACTGGCCGCGACAAAATCAAGCTGGAATCGACCGCAGGTACTGGTCACTTCTACACCACCACCAAAAACAAGCGCACGATGCCTGCTAAAATGGAGATCACCAAGTTTGATCCTAAAGCACGCAAGCACGTGATCTACAAAGAAACCAAGATCAAGTAATCGATCTTCGCTTCTACAAAAAAAAAGCCACTCATCGAGTGGCTTTTTTGTTTATGCGTAGCTGCGCAGGCGCAGCGAGAAGTCCTGCAGCGACTTGATGCCCGACGCCTCGGCGCGGTTGCACCAGTCCTGCAGCTTGTGCAGCAGGTCGTCGCGGGTAAAGTGCGAACGCTCCCAGATCACGCCCAGTTCGACGCGCATATTGTGCATGGTTTCCAGCGCCTTGCTGTGCTGGAACAGTTCCGACAGCTGCTGCTGTTGCGGCGCTTCCAGCTTGCCCGGCTCGCGCTGCAGCAGCTTGCGCGACGATTTCAGGAAGCGCGCTTCCAGCTCGGCCTTGTGCTTCAAGTGCTCCAGCTCTTCTTTCCAGGCGCTCTTGATCGACTTGGCATACTTGGCCATCACGTCGTAGCGGTTGGCGATCACCGATTGCAAGGTGTCGAAGTCGGCTTCGGTTTTGCCTTTGGCGAACTTCGGCTCCGGCGCGCGTTTTTTCACTTTGGCCAGGCCGACCATTTCCAGCGCCCGGATATAGCCCCAGCCAATGTCGAACTCGTACCATTTCGACGACAGCTTGGCCGAGGTGGCGAAGGTGTGATGGTTGTTGTGCAACTCTTCGCCGCCGATCAACAGGCCGAAAGGAATGATGTTGGTGGCCGCGTCCGAGCAGTCGTAGTTGCGGTAGCCCCAATAGTGGCCGATGCCGTTGATGATGCCGGCGGCAGTCACCGGTATCCACATCATCTGCACCGCCCACACGGTGATGCCGATCACACCGAACAACGCGAAGTTGATGAACAGCAGCGATACCACGCCTGCCGCGCTGTGACGGGTGTAGACGTTGCGCTCCATCCAGTCATCCGGCGTGCCATGGCCATACTTCTCCATGGTTTCCTTGTTCTTCGATTCAGCACGGTACAGCTCGGCGCCTTCCCAGAATACTTTCTTGATGCCGCGCGTGACCGGGCTGTGCGGATCCTCTTCGGTATCGCACTTGGCGTGGTGCTTGCGGTGGATCGAGGCCCATTCCTTGGTCACCTGGCCGGTGGTCAGCCACAGCCAGAAACGGAAGAAGTGGCTGACGATAGGATGCAGGTCCAGCGCGCGGTGCGCCTGGCAACGGTGCAGGTAAATCGTCACTGCGGCGATGGTGATATGCGTCACCCCCAGCGTATAGAAGAAAACTTCCCAGGCCGAAAACCGGGTGATGCCATTCGCCAGGAAATCCAATACTGCGTATAAATCCATTACTACTCCAACCAAGATTGTGTTTTTTACAGGCGTGCGTCGCCCGCCGTTTCCGACTTTTGGACGACATTGTACGATGAATCAAGCGCGATTTGACGAAGCTTTTCCCTCAATCACTGACTATTCCTTAGGCACGGTCGTGCTTTCCGGCTCCGCCAGCGCGGCCGGCACCGGGCCGAGAATCCGCATCTCCCGTTGCGGGAAGGGGACAGAGATATGGTTCTCCTTGAGCGCGCGCCAGATCGCGCGGTTGACGTCGGAGGTGACGCCGCCGCGGCCATTCTCGGGATCGTTGATCCAGAAACTGACCGACAATTCCAGCCCATCGGCGCCAAAGGTGGTCAGGTTGACCGACGGCGCCTTGTCTTTCAGTACACGCGGCACGGTCAGCGTCGCGTCGATCAGCAGCTGGATGACGAAATCGACATCGGTGTCATAGGCCACCGACACCTTGGTCGAGATATTCACCAGGCTGTTCGACAGCGACGAGTTCTGCACCGCGCCCGACACCAGCATCTCGTTCGGCACGATCGACTCCATGCCGTCCAGGCTCTGGATCACGGTATAGCGGGTGTTGATCTGCGTGACCTTGCCGCTGTATTTGTCGACCGTGATCATGTCGCCGATGGTCAGCGAGCGGTCCAGCAGAATCACGAAGCCCGACACATAGTTGCTGGCGATCTTTTGCAAGCCGAGGCCCAGCCCCACGCCCAGCGCGCCGCCGAACACCGACAGCACGGTCAGATCGATCCCCACCAGCGACAAGCTCATCAGCACCGCCACCAGAATCAGGATCGCGCGCGCGGTGCGCGACACCACCACCCGCAGGTTGGTGTGCATGCCCTGCACCTTCATCAGCGATTCTTCCAGCGCCGCGCCGGCCCACAGCGCCAGCATCAGCAGCACGATCACCGACAGCGTCGCCTGCAGGATATCGGCGATCGACACCTTGTACTTACCGATCGGCAGTACCGTGTTTTCCATGAACAGGAACACGTCGCTCCACAGGCCGGTGACGTACAGCACGAAGGCCAGCCACACCAGCAACTGGAACGCCTTTTCAAACGCCAGCATCGCCGGGCTGAAGACGCGGCCGTTGCGGCCGAACACGCGCCGCAGCAAGTAGAAGGTGAAGCGTATCACCACCAGCGAGCTGAAGATGGGAATCGCCACCAGCACCAGGTTGATGTGGAAGTGGTATTTGGCCAGCAACACGCGCGACAGGAACAGCAGCCCGACCACCATCAGCGGCGCCATCACGCGGCCGAAGCTTTCGACACCAAAGCCGAGCACGCCGGTCTGCGCCTCCTGGTGGCGACCGTAGCGTTTCTTCAGCACCCGCGCCACGCCGAAGCCGATCGCCACCGACAGGATGATGGCGGCCAGCTGCCACATCAGGCTGACATCGTGGATATCGCCGGCGATCAGGTCGTCGATCAGATTGAGCAGGGGCTGTTGTCGGGACATTGTGCTTTCTAGGGTGGTGACAGGAATGTGTAGATTAACGTAAAACAGGCCGGGAGACCCGGCCTGTTGACTTAAGCGATGCTTACTCCGCTTCTGCTTCCGCTTCTTCCTTGACCTTTTTGGCCATCTGCTTGCGCTCGAACACGGCGGCGAAGAAGCCGTCAGTCTGGTGCTTGTGCGGCAGCAGCTTCAGGTAGTCGCCCATTTCCAGCTCGATCTTCTGCTCGGCCAGCGCCTGGCTCATCGGCACCAGTTCGAAGTCCGGGTGGGTGTCCAGGAATTGCTTGGCGATGAAGTCGTTCTCGTCGTCCAGCACCGAGCAGGTGGCGTACACCAGGCGGCCGCCGCCTTTGACCAGGCGCGCGGCACCGTCCAGAATGGCGGCCTGCTTGACTTGCAGTTCAGCCACGGCATCCGGTTTCTGGCGCCATTTGACGTCCGGGTTGCGGCGCAAGGTGCCCAGGCCCGAGCATGGGGCGTCGACCAGCACGCGGTCGATCTTGCCGGCCAGGCGCTTGATCTTGGCGTCGCGCTCGTGCGCGATCACCACCGGATGCACGTTCGACAGGCCGCTGCGCGCCAGGCGCGGCTTCAGCTTGGTCAAACGCTTTTCGGAAACGTCGAACGCGTACAGGCGACCGGTGTTGCGCATGGTCGCGCCCAGCGACAGCGTCTTGCCGCCGGCGCCGGCGCAGAAGTCCACCACCATTTCGCCACGCTTGGCGGCCACCAGCGCCGACAGGATCTGGCTGCCCTCGTCCTGCACTTCGATGTGGCCGTCCTTGAACAGCGGCAGATTCTGCAACTGCGGCTTTTGCAGCACGCGCAGACCTTGCGGCGCGAACGGCGTCGGCGTGGCGCGGATCGGCGCTTCGGCCAGCTTGGCGATCACCTCTTCGCGGTTGGCCTTCAGCGTGTTGACGCGCAGGTCCAGCGGCGCAGGCTTGTTCAGGCTGTCGGCCAGTTCCAGCGTTTCTTCTTCGCCGTATTGCGCCACCAGCTTCTCGAACAGCCACAGCGGCATGTTGGAGCGGCTCGACTTGTGCATCAGCTTGCGGTCGATTTCGAGGATGCGGGTGACCCACGCGACTTCCTCTTCCGTCAGGCCGCCCAGCGATTCCAGGCCGACCGCGTCGGCCATGCCCAGCAAGGTCAGACGGCGCATGGTGGCGCCGCCGCCGGCTTCGGAAAAGTCGGTGTAGAAGTTCTTGTTACGCAGCACGTTGTACACGGACTCGGCAATGGCGCCGCGCTCGCGGCCGCCCAGGCGTGGATGATCTTTAAAGTAGCGCGACAGGGTGGTGTCGGCCGGCGCGGCAAAGCGCAAAATCTCGCGCAACACTTCTTCGGCGTTGGCGAGTATCGCTGGAGGCAATCTCATGGAATTCCTTGGTTAGTTTTTACTTACTAGTGGTCCACCTGGACCGCGCCCTGCGCTATTCTCAACCTGTCTTCTACAAACCAGCGCACCGCGCGCGGATAAATGACATGTTCCTGTTCCAGCACGCGGGCCGACAGGGTTTCGACCGTATCATCCGGTAACACAGGCACGGACGCCTGCAGCACCATCGGCCCGTGGTCGAGTTCGGCCGTTACGAAATGCACCGTCGCGCCATGCTGGTTCACGCCGGCGGCCAGCGCCTGCGCATGCGTCGCCAGGCCGGGGAACAGCGGCAGCAGCGACGGGTGGATATTCAGCATGCGGCCGGCGTAATGCGCGACGAACTGCTCGGTCAGGATGCGCATGAAACCGGCCAGCACCACCAGATCGGCCGCGTAGCGGTCAATCACGGCTTGCAACGCGGCGTCGAACTCGGGGCGGCTGGCGTATTCCTTGTTGGGCACGACCGCCGTCGGGATGCCGTGTGCGGCGGCAAATGCCAGGCCGGAGGCGTCAGCCCGGTTGCTGATCACGGCGGCAATGCGGGCCGGCCAGCGCTCGGCTTGCAGCGCGCGGACGATGGCTTCCATATTGCTGCCGCGACCAGAAATCAGGATGACGATGTTTTTCATAGCCCGCCATTGTACCTTGTCCACAGGCACAGAGCCACTGTTACGGCAAGAAATGCTGCAACGCAGCAGGCATCCCGCCGTGCATGGCGGGCCGCAGCGGCGCGGGCTGGCAGGCGTTCCGGCTTACACGAAGGAGTAAAACACCCGGAATGGAACGTGTTTGTCAGCCCAGTAGTCCGCCGCGTCACGGAACACATCCAGCAGGGTTTCCCGTGCTTCCTTGTCAAATTTTTGGGCATTTGGCAACTGTTCCAGCACGATCAGGAAGCCGGTGTGCGTCCCTTGCGCCTGGAAGATGGTGTCGGTCAGCGTGGTGCGCAGACCGTCGAAATTCTTGCCCACCCCCTTAGGGAACTGGAACGATTCCGCAATGATGCCCAGCACCTGCTGCTTGGTCGCGCCGGCGATGCAGTGCGCATACAGGAAATGCTGGCCCAAACGACCAGCCTCCTCCTGCAGCTCGCCGACGCGGAAAGCGCGGATCGACTGCACAAGGTTGGCCGGCACACTGGCCAGCAGGCTCTCGTCTCCCTCGATTTGACCTGATATGTACGGTGTATCCACTTTGCTGTCGGGAGTGCCTAACTTGTGAATTAATGAGTAAATAATTTGAGCACCTGTCCACTAAAATGGCCTGCAGGTCGGTGCCGGCCATCAATTCCCATACGCATATTAGGGTAACGTGTTGTTCCTTCCAGATCAACACGTATATGATATTCAACGCAATATTTGTTAAAAACAGAAGTTTTTTGCCGGATTTAGGGGCTAAATCGGCACAATTCGCTGGTCCGATGCCCGCTGTTACAAATTGTTGCCACAGATACCGCCCCGCCACTAGTCGCCGCCCGGTGACAGGATTAAGATACGTTTCATGCAATATCAGAATCCCCCTGATAGACACCCTGAAAGAAACGAGGCATCAAAATGAACCTGCAAGCCAAACTGATCGCATCCGCCCTGTGCCTGAGCGCCCTGCCGTTCGCCCAAGCCGCCGATTTTGAAGACTTCGGCCGCGTAGTGCGCGTGACCCCGCAAGTGGAACAGATCAACCGTCCGCGCCAGGAGTGCCGCACCGAGTACGTGCAGGTGCAGGCCCCGCCGCCGGAGCGCGGCGTCGGCGGCGCCATCCTGGGCGGCATTGTCGGCGGCCTGGCCGGTAATCAGGTCGGCGGCGGCAGCGGCCGTTCGGTGGCCACGGCAGCCGGCGCCATCGCCGGCGCGCTGGTCGGCGACCGCGTCGACAATGCCAACACCCCGACCAGCGGCGGTGTGCAGGAGCAGGCGGTCAAACAGTGCCGCACCGTCGACCACTGGGAATCGCGCACCTCGGGCTACGAAGTGACCTACGACTACCGCGGCCGCAACTACACCAGCGTCATGTCCTACGATCCGGGCGAGCGCGTGCGCCTGCGCGTGGTGGTGGAACCGATGCAGCGTTGATCGGCAGCCAGCCTGGCTTTGCAATGCCGGCCTTGCGCCGGCATTGTTGTTTTCAGATAATGCCGTTTCATCCCCCGCTGCCACTCCCAATGTTAATCAAACGCAAATCCATCGAAAAAGAAGAATCCTCCCGTTCGGCCGCCTCGACGGCTGCGGCGGCCAAGCCGGCGCGCAAGCCGAAGTATGCGCCGGTGACCCTGTCGGAATTCGATGGCGTACGTTACCTGCACTTCGGCACCGAGTGGGTGCAGGGCGCGATGCGCATCCGCAAGCCGAACTGGCTGGAGCTGGAGTACGCGCAGCAGATGATGAGCTGGATGCTGTGGATCGAGCAGCCGCAGCGCATCGCCCAGCTGGGTCTGGGCACCGGCGCGCTGACCAAATTCTGCTACGTCACCTTCCCGCAGGCACAGGTCACCGCCGTCGAGCTGAATCCGTCGGTCATCACCATCTGCGAATCGATGTTCAAGCTGCCGCCGAACGATGAGCGGCTGCAGGTGCTGGAGCAGGATGCACTGGCCTTCGTCAACGACAAGGCCAACGCCAACACGCTCGATGCGCTGCAGGTCGACCTGTACGACGCCACCGCGCGCGGCCCGGTGCTCGATACGCCCGAGTTCTACCAGTCCTGCAACGCCTGCCTGAACGACGATGGCGTGATGACCGTCAACCTGTTCGGCGACCATCCGAGCTACGCTCGCAACCTCAAAGCCATCAAGTTCGCCTTCGCCCAGGTGATTTGCCTGCCGCAGGTACATGATGGTAACGTGGTGGCGATTGCCTTCAAGCGCGCCCGCACTATCGATCTGGAAGCCTTGAAGGCGCGCGCCGCGCAAATCGTTGCCGACACCAAATTGCCGGCCAAAACCTGGGTCAAGGGCATCACGGCAAAGTAAGTTCTCCTGAAAGGTGGCTGGACGATGACACCGCTCGATCTGCAACAGATTTACACCTGGCTGCTGGCCGACGGCATGATACGCAAGGCCGAAGTCAAGCAGCTGTATGCGCAAAGTTCGGCCATCCTGAAGAACACCAGCGGCTATATGCATCCGTTGTGCGCGGTGGCGCACGCCAAGTTGCTGTCGGCCCAGCCGCCGCACAAGCTGCTGACGCTGGACGCGCTGTGCGAATGGCTGGCCGCGCGCGCCGACCTGCCGTTCATCCGCATCGACCCGCTGAAGATCGACTTCACCAAGGTGGCCGATGTGATGTCGGCCAGCTACGCCGCCCGCTTCAACATCCTGCCGGTGGAGCTGACGCAGGACACGCTGGCGGTGGCCACCGCCGACCCCTACGCGCGCGAATGGGAGGCCGAGATCGCCAAAGTCGCGCGCCGCGCGGTGCGCCGCGTCATTGCCAATCCGCTCGACATCGCGCAGTACATCACGCAGTTCTTCAGCCTGGCCAAGTCGATCAAGAAGGCCAGCAAATCCAACAGCAACGACCTGACGCTGCGCAACAACTTCGAACAGCTGGTGGAGCTGGGCAAGAGCAACAAGCAGGTCGACGCCAACGACCAGCACGTGATCAACATCGTCGACTGGCTGTGGCAGTACGCGTTCGAGCAGCGCGCCTCCGACATCCACCTCGAACCCAAGCGCGACCTGGCGGCGATCCGCTTCCGCATCGACGGCGTGCTGCACCAGGTGTACCAGGTGCCGGCGGTGGTGATGATCGCCATGACCGCGCGCATCAAGCTGCTGGGGCGCATGGACGTGATCGAAAAGCGCCGCCCGCAGGACGGCCGCATCAAGACCCGCACCGCCGGCGGCCAGGAAGTCGAACTGCGGCTGTCGACCTTGCCGACTGCCTTCGGCGAAAAACTGGTGATGCGCATCTTCGATCCCGAGGTGGTGGTGAAGACGCTGCCCGAGCTGGGCTTCCCGCTGGACGATGCCGCGCGCTGGCATGCGCTGACGCAGCGTCCGCACGGCATCATCCTGGTGACCGGGCCGACCGGCTCCGGCAAGACCACCACGCTGTACACCACCCTGAAGGCGCTGGCCACGTCCGAGGTCAACGTCTGCACGGTGGAAGACCCGATCGAGATGGTGGAACCGGCCTTCAACCAGATGCAGGTGCAGCCGGGCATCGACCTGTCGTTCGCCGACGGCGTGCGCGCGCTGATGCGGCAGGACCCGGACATCATCATGGTCGGCGAGATCCGCGACCTGGCCACTGCCGAAATGGCGATCCAGGCGGCGCTGACCGGCCACCTGGTGCTGTCGACACTGCACACCAACGACGCGCCATCGGCCGTGATGCGGCTGCTGGAGCTGGGGGTGCCCTACTACCTGCTGGAAGCCACGCTGATCGGCATCATGGCGCAGCGCCTGGTGCGCACGCTGTGTTGGGACTGCAAGGCCGCCGGCGGCGAGCTGAGCGACGACATCTGGCACAGCCTGGCAGGCGAATGGGACTTGCCCAAGCCCGGCACGGTGTACCAGCCGGTCGGCTGTCCCGAATGCCGCCAGACCGGCTACCGCGGCCGCACCGGCCTGTACGAGCTGCTGACGGTGACCGAGGGCTTCAGTTCGCAGGTGCGCGAAGAAACCGACATCCAGGCGCTGCGCCGCCAAAGCGTGGCGGACGGCATGAAGCCGCTGCGCATCGCCGGCGCGCTGAAGATCCAGGAAGGCGTAACCAGCGCCGACGAAGTGCTCAAAGTGACAGCGGCGTTGGGGATGCAATAAAAACACATGCAATAAAAACCCCTTTGCAATTATCGCCGAGCTGTATATAATACGGCCTCTTTCGGGGGTCGTTAGCTCAGCTGGTAGAGCAGCGGACTTTTAATCCGTTGGTCGCAGGTTCGAATCCCGCACGGCCTACCACCGAATTCCTAAAAAAGCTTCCAGAAGGAAGCTTTTTTTTCGTCTGACGCAAATCAAAGTACATCATCGTGCCAGGCGTATAATCGCTCATCATGCCCACACTTCCACCCCAAGACCACGCAGGATTCGCCTCGGCCGAAGAAGCCCAGGCCTATGACCACTGGTATCGCGAAAAAGTGCAAGCGGCGATGGATGATCCAAGTCCTGGCATCCCGCATGAGGTGGTGATGGCCGAAATGCAGGCCATTATCGAAGCAAAGATCGAAGCAAAACGGAAAGCTACTCATGCTTCCGGTGATCTGGAGCCCCGCCGCCAGGGCTGACCTAAAGGCGATTGTCGAATACATTGCTGAGCGCAATCCCTTGGCAGCATCGGGCCTGCACTGCACATTAATAAACGCAGCCAAAAGACTTCCTCTTCAACCTTTGCTTTACCGGGCTGGCCGATTGGCAAATACCCGCGAGCTGACCGTGCACCCCAATTACATCCTCATCTACCGAGTGGAAAAGGCCGCCATCCGGGTATTATCCGTACTCCACACACGACAGCGGTATCCCTGACTTCCTCGCAAGCGCTCCCCGGTGTAAGCTAGAGCCAAGAGTGCAAGACGCCGGACTTTTGGGGACTTTATGGGTGGTAAGTACAGCATCTGGACGACGCTGCTGGTCGCGGCGCTCTGCCCGCCTGTGCTGGCCGCCGAGCCATCCACCACGATTTTGCTGCGCACCGCCGCGCAGGAAGGCACCGAACCGAAATTCATCGCCGCCGGCAAGGACCGCATCGGCGGCCTGTGCATCGACATCATGCGCGCCATAGAACAGGCCGACCCCGGCCTGCGCTTCGCCGGCGAGCAGCGCTGGAAGCCGCTGATCCGCGCTTACTCGGAACTGGAAAGCGGCCTTGAGGACGTGCAGTGCGCGGTCCAGCGCACCGCCGAACGCGAGAAGCGCTTCAATTTCATTGGCCCGGCGCTGTACACCATCGACTACCATTTTCTGGCACGCGCCAACGACCTTCTGACCATACACACCTGGGACGACGTGCGCAAGCTGAAGCCTGACAATGTGGTGCTGGTCAACCGTGGTTTTGCCGCCGGCGATATCCTCGCCGCACTCGGCGGCATCGAGGTCGATGCCAGTTCCACCAGTCAGGAACTGAACCTGCAAAAGCTGATCGCCGGCCGAGGCAGGCTTTACTTCCATCGCGGCCCCGGCCTGCAAAAGCTGTTGACGCGCACCGGCACCAGCGACAAGGTGCGCATCCTGCCGCAGGTGATGTTCAGCGCCAAACTGTATTTCGCCACCAGCAAGCAGCTCGACCCGCGTGTCGGCGAGCGCTTGGCCGCCGTGCTGCATCAGCTGGAAAAGACGGGTGAACTGGCGCGTTTGATGCGCAAGTGGGACTGATCTATACTTTCCCCTTTACAACCGAGGGGAGTGGCGATGTTGCCGAAAGGATTGCGCTGCGGGCTCACGCTGCTGTGTGCGTTGCTGGGCGCGCCCGCGATGGCGGCGCCGACCATGCTAAGGGTGGTGGCGCAGGAAGGCACCGAGCCCAAGTTCATCCCGGCCGGCATCGGCCGCGTGGTCGGCCTGTGCGTCGACCTGTACCGCGCCATCGAGCGCGTCGATCCCGGCATTCAGTTCGTCGGCGACCAGACCTGGCTGCCGCTGCTGCGCGCCCACTTCGAACTGCTGTCGCACCAGCACGACGCGCTGTGCGCGGTGCTGCGCACCGACGAGCGCACCCGCCAGTATGTCTTCCTGGAGCCGCCGCTGTTCCAGTTGCGCTACCAGCTGATCGCGCGCGCCGGCGACCAGGCCGCCATCAACAACTGGGACGATGTGCGCAAGCTCGGCGCGCAAGGCGTGCTGCTGACCAACAGCGGCTACACCACGCCGATCATGCTGGGTCGCATCGGCGGGCTGCAGATCGATGCCAGCGCCAGCACGCCGGCAGCCAATCTGCACAAGCTGGCGTCCGGACGCGGCCGCTTCTTCCTGCACCGCGCGCCCGGCATCCAGGGCTTTATCGACCGCGCCGGCCTGACCGGCAAGGTCAAGATCCTGCCGGCGGTGATGGCCACCACCGATGTCTACATGGCGATGGGCACCCACGTCGATCCGGCCGTGCGGCTGCGGGTACAGCGCGCGATCGAGCAGCTCGACAAGAATGGCGAGCTGGATCGCATGCTGAAGAAATGGGACTGAATCAGTCGCCGATCATGCGCGCGTGGCCGGCGACGCGGATCGAACTGCCCGGCTCGTCGCTGATCTGCACTTGCAGATGGCAAGGCGCGCCCATGTCCTCGCCCTGGATGATGTCGATCGCGCCGCCATGCGGCCAGTCCAGATCGCGCAGATAGCCGGCCAGCGCCGCCGCCGCCGCGCCGGTGGCCGGATCCTCGTACACGCCGCCTGAGGCAAACGCATTGCGCGCATGGAAGCGCTGCGGCGTCTCCGCATAGATCAGCGAGATGGTGGCGAAACCATGGCGGCGCATCAGCTCGCGACCGGCGGCCAGCTCGTAGCGCATCGCGTGCAGCTTGTCGCGGCGCTTCAGCGCCAGCACCAGATGCTGGGCGCCGCCGTTGGCCACCGCCGGCGGAATGCGGTCATCCAGATCCGCCAGCGTATAGCCAAACAGCGCCAGCGCCTCCTGCACCAGCGCCGGCGCTGCCGGCGCACTGGAGGTGGCCGGCGACTGCAGCGCCGCGTGCGCGCCCTTGCCCAGGGCGCGCCCCTCGACAGTCACGCGCGCGTGGTTGGTAGTCAGGGGAAAAATGCCATCGCCATTCTGCTGCGCCAGCACCGCGCCCAGCGCGATGGTGGCATGGCCGCAGAACGGCACCTCGCCATCCGGCGAAAAATAGCGCACGCGCCAGCCATCCTCCAGCGGCGCGGCAAACACCGTTTCCGAATAGCCCATCTCGGCCGCGATGCGCTGCATCGCCGGCTCCTCCGGCAAGGCTGCGCGTATCATCACGCCGGCCGGATTGCCGCCCTGCTCGCCGGCGGTAAATGCTGCAACTTTGTGAACCTTGGTAATGGTCTGCATCGTGTCTCCTGGCTTGGAAGTTGGGAAAACTTAATTGACAGCAACGAAGGTTGTGGCCACTATCTTTGTTTCACTGACTTTTATTTGTAAATCGCTATGACTATACCGCGACTTTCGATTCTTGCCTTCATCATTTCGGCCCAGTTGACGGGTCAGGCTTTTGCGGCGGACGCCGTGCCGGCCAGGCAGGCCATCACCCACGAAGATGTATGGCTGATGAAGCGCGTGGGCGCGCCGCAGCCTAGTCCGGACGGCCGCTGGGCGGTGTTCTCCGTCACCGATCCGGCCTACGACAGCAAGGAACAATGGTCGGACCTGTGGATCAAATCGCTGAGCGACGATACGCCGGCGCGCCGCCTGACCTTCAGCAAAGGCGGCGAAGCTGCGCTCAACTGGTCACCGGACAGCAAGCAGCTGATTTTCGTCGCCAAGCGCGACGGTGACGAGGCCGGCCAGATCTACCGCATCGACATCGCCGGCGGCGGCGAGGCGCAGCGCCTGACCACGCTGACGCTGGGCGCGCGCACGCCGAAGTTCAGCCCGGACGGCAAGCAGATCCTGTTCGTCAGCGACATCTTCCCCGGC
Organism: uncultured Duganella sp.; assembly: GCA_963515135.1. GTDB lineage: Bacteria > Pseudomonadota > Gammaproteobacteria > Burkholderiales > Burkholderiaceae_D > Rugamonas. Next base: position 117,453 of record CAUPXZ010000015.1, read on the forward strand.
AACCTCAGCGAGGAAGACGTCAAGAAAACCGCCAAGGAACGCAAGGACCGCAAATACTCGGCGCGCGCCTACGAAAGCTTCCCGCCGCGCTACTTCGACAAATGGCTGGACGACAAGCAGGTGCGCCTGTTCGTCATGGATGCCGCCATCGGCGCCAAGCCGCGCGACCTGCTGAGCGGCAGCAAACTGGCCTCACTGCCGGGCTTCGGCGGCGGCCAGGGTGACGAGGGCCAGTCGCTGGACGCCATCTGGGCGCCGGATGGCAAGGCCGTCGTATTCAGCGCCTCAACCAACCGCGACGAACTGGCGCGCAATTCGGCCTATACGCAGATCTTCAGCGTGCCGCTGGGCGGCGGCGAAGCGCAGCAGTTGACTGCCGACAAGCACAGCTACGGCAGCCTGAAATTCAGCGCCGATGGCAAGACCTTGTTCACGCTGACCGAGGCGGAAGAAGAAGGCAAAGTCTACGACGTCAGCCGCCTCGCCAGCTTCGCGTGGCCGCTGACCAACACCACGCCGAAGATCCTGACCGCGTCGCTGGACCGTTCGATCTCGCGCTACGCGCTGCCGGCTGGCAGCAACCGCGTGGTGTTCAGCTTCGAGCATGCCGGCCTGGAACAGCTGCACTCGATCAACTACGCTGGCGCCGAGCTGCGCGACGAACCGTCGCTGCCAACCGGCGCCATCGGCTCGCTGAACGCCGGCGGCAAGGCGCTGGTAGGCGTGTGGGAATCGGCGATCAACCCGCCAGAGGTGTACGCCTTCGGCAACGGTGCGCCCAAGCGCCTGACCGCGTTCAACACTGAACGCGCGGCCAGGATCGACTGGCAGGCGCCGGAACACTTCTGGTTCAAGGCCAGCGACGGCCGCATGATCCACAACATGGTGATCAAGCCGGCCGGTTTTGATCCGGCGAAAAAATACCCGCTGTTCGCCGTGATCCACGGCGGCGCCGCCAATATGTGGCGCGACCAGTTCGTGATCCGCTGGAACTACCACCTCTTGGCGCAACCGGGCTACGTGGTGCTGCTGACCGACTACAAAGGCTCGACCGGCTACGGCGAAGAATTCGCCCGCGCCATTCAGGGCGATCCGCTGAAGGGCCCGGCCGACGAGATCAACGAAGCGGTCGACGAGGCAATCAAAAAATACAGCTACATCGACAGCAGCAAGCTGGCGGCCGGCGGCGCCAGTTACGGCGGCCACCTGGCCAACTGGCTGCAGGCGACCACCACGCGCTACAAGGCGATCGTCTCGCACGCCGGCGAGATGGATCTGATCATGCAATGGGGCAGCAGCGACAGCGTCTGGGGCCGTGAAGTCAACAGCGGCGGCCCGGTATGGGGCGACAAGGCCGTGTGGCGCGAGCAAAGTCCGGTGCTACAAGGCGGCAACCACGCCAAGGGCACCGGCTTCAAGACGCCGATCCTGATCTCGGTAGGCGAGCTGGACTACCGCGTGCCGGCCAATAACGCGCTGATGAACTTCGCCACGCAGCAGCGCCTGAGCGTGCCGAGCAAGCTGATCGTCTTCCCCGACGAAAACCACTGGGTATTGAAAGGCGAAAACAGCCGCTACTTCTACAGCGAAGTGCACGGCTGGCTGGCCAAATACTTGAAGTAAACCGGCGGCAGATTAAGCATGCAACATCGGGGTCAGTTCCGGCATTCGGACATTTCG
>CAUPXZ010000016.1:0-103243 GCA_963515135.1 uncultured Duganella sp.
CGGCGTGGCCTGGGCAGTCAACGTGAGCGTAGTGACGGCCGGCGGTTTCGTACTCAACGTGGGCGGTGTTGATGGTGATGCCGCGTGCTTTTTCTTCTGGAGCAGCGTCGATCTGGTCGTAAGCTTTCGCTTCGCCGCCGAATTTCTTCGACAGAACGGTTGCGATTGCAGCGGTCAGGGTGGTTTTGCCGTGGTCGACGTGACCGATGGTGCCTACGTTGACGTGCGGTTTAGTCCGCTCGAACTTTTCTTTTGCCATTTTGATTCATCCTCAAAGTTTTAAATATGCGGCCAGGTGATCTACCCGGCCGCAAAAATTACACAATTACTTGGTTTTCGCGGTAACGATCGCGTCGATAACGTGCTTAGGCGCCTCGGAGTAGTGCTTGAACTCCATGGTGTAGGTTGCGCGACCTTGCGTTGCGGAACGCAGGGTGGTCGAGTAACCGAACATTTCCGACAGCGGTACTTCGGCTTTGATGATCTTGCCGCCGCCGCCTGGGATTTCGTCCATGCCCTGCACCATACCACGGCGGGACGACAGGTCGCCCATCACGGTACCGGCGTAGTCTTCCGGCGTTTCAACTTCCACAGCCATCATTGGTTCCAGGATGACTGGGCTGGCGCGACGGCAAGCTTCTTTGAATGCCATCGAACCGGCCATGCGGAATGCATTTTCGTTCGAGTCAACATCGTGGTACGAACCGAAGGTCAGGGTGACTTTAACGTCAACCACTGGGTAGCCAGCCAGAACACCGGTGTTCAGGGTTTCGCGCACACCTTTTTCAACCGCAGGGATGAATTCGCGTGGAATCACACCGCCTTTGATCGCGTCGACGAACTCGAAGCCTTTGCCTTGTTCCTGTGGTTCCAGGGTCACAACTGCGTGACCGTACTGACCACGACCGCCCGACTGCTTGACGAACTTGCCTTCCACATCGGAAACCGATTTGCGGACGGTTTCGCGGTATGCAACCTGTGGTTTGCCCACGGTGGCTTCCACGCCGAATTCGCGCTTCATACGGTCAACGATAATTTCCAGGTGCAGCTCGCCCATACCACCGATGATGGTCTGGCCCGACTCTTCGTCGGTCTTCACGCGGAACGACGGATCTTCCTGCGCCAGACGGTTCAGTGCCAGACCCATTTTCTCTTGGTCAGCCTTGGTTTTTGGTTCCACAGCCTGTTGAATCACTGGCTCTGGGAAGACCATTTTTTCCAGGGTGATGATCGACGCTGGATCGCACAGGGTTTCGCCGGTGGTCACGTCTTTCAGACCAACCGCAGCGGCGATGTCGCCGGCGCGCACTTCTTTGATCTCTTCGCGCTGGTTAGCGTGCATCTGCAGAATACGGCCCAGACGCTCTTTACGACCTTTAACCGAGTTGTACACGGTGTCACCAGCATTGATCACGCCCGAGTAGACGCGGAAGAAGGCCAGCTGACCAACGAACGGGTCGGTCATGATCTTGAATGCCAGCGCAGCGAATTTCTCGTCGTCAGCAGCTTTACGGGTTGCTGGCTCGTCGTCTTCGTCGGTGCCTTTAACGTCGGCGATGTCGATCGGCGATGGCAGGTACTCGATCACCGCGTCCAGCATGGCTTGCACGCCCTTGTTTTTGAAGGCGGTGCCGCACAGCATAGGAACGATTTCCGAAGCGATGGTGCGATCACGCAGCGCTTTTTTGATCTCGGCTTCCGACAGGTCGCCTTCTTCCAGGTACTTGTTCATCAGGTCTTCGTTCGCTTCAGCAGCGGCTTCAACCATTTTCTCGCGCCACTCGGCAGCCGAGTCAGCCAGCTCTGCAGGAATATCGACGTAGTCGAATTTCATGCCTTGCGAAGCGTCGTCCCAGATGATCGCTTTCATCTTGACCAGATCGATCACGCCTTTGAAGTTGTCTTCAGCGCCGATAGGGATCTGGATCAGGATCGGGTTAGCCTTCAGGCGTGCGCGCATCTGCTCGTACACTTTGAAGAAGTTGGCACCGGTACGGTCCATCTTGTTGACGAAGGCCAGACGTGGCACTTTGTACTTGTTAGCCTGACGCCATACGGTTTCCGACTGTGGCTGAACACCGCCCACTGCGCAGTAAACCATGCAAGCACCATCCAGCACGCGCATCGAACGTTCCACTTCAATGGTGAAGTCAACGTGGCCTGGGGTGTCGATGATGTTGATGTGGTGTTCTGGGAAGTTGTTCGCCATGCCTTTCCAGAAGCAGGTGGTCGCAGCCGAGGTAATGGTAATACCGCGTTCCTGCTCCTGCTCCATCCAGTCCATGGTGGCGGCGCCATCGTGAACTTCACCGATTTTGTGGTTCACGCCCGTGTAGAACAGAACGCGCTCGGTAGTGGTGGTCTTACCTGCATCGATGTGAGCGGAGATACCGATATTGCGGTAGCGCTCGATGGGGGTCTTACGGGCCATAATTAATCCTAAATCGTTTAATGGACAAAACCGAGCGCCATTTTTGGTGACAAAAATGAGCCCGGCCTCGAACAACGGATAACAGCCAGCTCAGGCGCTGGCCGATTTTATTAGAAGCGGAAGTGCGAGAACGCTTTGTTCGCTTCAGCCATGCGGTGAACTTCGTCACGCTTCTTCATCGCACCGCCACGGCCTTCGGCCGCTTCCAGCAGTTCGCCTGCCAGACGTTGTGGCATCGATTTTTCGCTGCGCTTGTTAGCCGCTTCACGCAGCCAACGCATCGACAGCGCCATACGGCGCACTGGGCGGACTTCAACCGGCACCTGGTAGTTTGCACCACCGACGCGACGGGATTTCACTTCAACCAGCGGCTTGGCGTTGTTCAGCGCGGTGGCGAACACTTCCAGCGGGTCTTTACCGGATTTTTGGGTGATGTGCTCGAAGGCACCGTAGATGATGTTTTCTGCGACCGATTTTTTACCGGACAGCATCAGAACGTTCACGAATTTGGCGACATCGGTATTGCCGAATTTTGGATCCGGCAGGATCTCGCGCTTGGGTACTTCACGACGACGTGGCATGTCATTTCCTTTTCTCTTCAGTTGAGTGCCTTGCGGTCACTCGCGGCGGCCATCATAGCCAGCCACTTACTCGGTCTCGCGACCGGCTCAACTCAATTAATGTAAATTACTTCTTAGCTTGCTTGGCGCGTTTTGCACCGTATTTCGAGCGAGCTTGTTTACGGTCTTTAACGCCCTGGGTATCCAGTGCACCGCGAACCATGTGGTAACGCACACCTGGCAAGTCTTTTACACGACCGCCGCGCAGCAGAACAACGCTGTGTTCCTGCAGGTTGTGGCCTTCACCGCCGATGTACGAGATAACCTCGAAACCGTTGGTCAGACGCACTTTGGCAACTTTACGCAGTGCCGAGTTAGGCTTCTTAGGAGTGGTGGTGTACACACGGGTGCACACACCACGTTTTTGCGGGCTGTTTTCCAGCGCCGGCGATTTGCTCTTCACGACCAGTTTGGTACGTGGTTGGCGAATCAGTTGATTGATGGTTGGCATCGTTCTAAACCCAACTAAATAACAACATTAACAACCCGGTCATAGTGCCGGGGACAAAAAACCTTCTCTCACTTATTGGGCCACCGGAGGCGCAAACAGCCACTCTCCTGGAGCAGCCAGATTCAACGTATACGATGTGCAGAATAAATTGAGAACTCGCGAGTATAGACCTGTCACCAGGCGCAGTCAACCAATTTCACGGCGCCATGCGGCTTGCGGCGGGGAACAGACACTAGCAGAAAGCCAGCGAAACGCTTGATAATAGCAGTCACTACCACTGCTGTCGTTGCCAATGCGATCCCTGTTGCGCCCCGCTCCCCTGTTCGTGCTTGCCAGTTATTTGCTGCTGTCGCTGGTGCCGTGCGTGCCGCTGTTGCTGGGAAGGCAAGTGCCGGAGCTGGGCCATGTGTTGGCGGTCGAGGCGCTGGTGTGGCTGGCGGTGTGGAGCGTGTTCGGCCGGCCGGCGTGGTTCCACTGGCTGCTGTTGCCGGCCTTCCTGGCGCTGCCGACCGAGCTTTATCTGTTCATTTACTACGGCCAGGGCATTTCCACCCACCACCTGGGAATTATCGCTGAAACCAGCCCCAAGGAGGCGATGGAGTTCCTCGGCAACAAGCTGTGGCTGATGGTGGCGGTACTGCTGGCCGCTGTCGGATGGTGGATCGCGGTGCAGCTAGCGGCCCGGCGCAGCGCGGCGCTGACCTGGCGCGGCAAGCCGCGCTGGGCCGCCTGCTCTATATTAGTGATCGTCAGCGGTGTGCTGGCCTACGGCTGGGAGTTTGGCGTGCGCGCCCAACCGGGGCAGCCGGCCAGCGCCAGCCACCCGGCGTATCCGTCCATTGACGGCGCCGGCCGCACCGGCTGGCCACTGGCGCCATTGCCGTGGCGCTGGCGCTCGCCGCTGAGTTTCGGCGAGTTCGCCTCCTCGTGGCCATTCGGCCTGACCGCGCGCGGCGTCGACTTCTATAAGGAACGCGCATACCTGGCCGATCTCGGCAAACGCAACAACAGCTTTTCCTTCAAGGCGCGCCAGCCGGCGCCCAACGACACGCCGGAAATCGTCATCATGGTGATCGGCGAATCGTCGCGCTACGACCGCTGGGGCATCAACGGCTACAGCCGAGACACCACCCCGCTGCTGCGCCAGGAAGCCAATCTGGTGACGCTGCCGGATGTGATCACCGCAGTGTCGGCGACGCGGCTGTCGGTGCCGGTGATTATCTCGCGCAAGCCGGCCATGCAGGCGCTGAAGGACGGCTTCTCGGAGAAATCCTTCCTCACCGCGTTCAAGGAAGCCGGCTTCAAGACCTTCTGGCTATCGAACCAGATTTCCTTCGGCCAGTTCGACACGCCGGTATCGGTGTTCGCCAAGGAGGCCGAGGTGATCCAGTTCATGAACCTGGGCGGCTTTACCAACAACTCCAATTTCGACCAGATTCTGCTGGAGCCGCTGCAACATGCGATCGCCGATCCGTCGCCGAAAAAGCTGATCGTGCTGCACACACTGGGCAATCACTGGAACTACAGCCAGCGTTATCCGAAAGAGTACGACAAGTGGCAGCCATCGCTGTTCGGCATCGACAAGCCAGCGTACACCGACCTCAAGCTCAAGCCGCAGATCAACAACAGCTACGACAATTCCATCCTCTACACCGACTGGTTCCTGGCGCAGGTGATCGGCCAGCTGAAGCAAACCGAACAACTGGCGTCGATGGTCTACGTGGCCGACCATGGCCAGACCCTGTACGACGGCAGCTGCAACCTCGCCTTCCACGGTCACAACACGCAGTACGAATTCCATGTACCGGCGCTGGTCTGGTACTCGAATGAATTCCAGGCGCACTACCCGGACAAGGTCGCGCAGTTGCAGCGCCACCGCAAGGCGCGGCTGGCCACCGAGAACATCTTCCATACGCTGCTCGACCTGGGCAACATCGAATACCCCGACGAACAGCTGGAATGGAGCTTCGTCAGCAAGCAATTCAGGCAGCACAAGCGCTACGTCGACAGCTACGGCTGGTCCAACTACGACAACGCCAGCTTCAAGGGCGACTGCCGCGAAGTGATGGACAAGGGCAAGCCACTTAAACAGGAGAAGTAATGGGTATCCGTATCGCGGCGGCGCAAGCGCCATCGGTGGCGGGCGACATCGCCGCCAATCTGCAAACGCATCTGCGCTTCATTACGGCCGCGCGCGCCGAGGGCGTGCAGTTGCTGGTATTCCCGGAACTGTCGCTGTGCGGCTACGAACTGCCGCTGCTGCGCGACTGCGCCATATCGCCACACGACACGCGCCTGGATGCGCTGCGTGCGGCGGCGGACGGCATGGCCGTCATCATCGGCGCGCCGGTCATCGACGCCGGCACCGCACAACCATGCATCGCCAGCATCACGCTGGCGGCGGATGGCAGCACCGGCGTCTACCGCAAACAGTACCTGCACGACGGCGAGGAAGTGTACGCGCAGCCCGGCCCGATCGGCGCCACGTCCCATGCGCTGCATGGCCAGCATTACGTCGAAGCCATCTGCGCCGACACCACCCATGCCGAGCACGCGCAAGCGGCGGCCGACGCCGGCGCCACGCTGTACCTGGCCGGCGTGCTGATCTCCGTCGGCGGTTATGCCAACGACGCCGCGCTGCTGCAGGGCTACGCGGCCAGCCATAACATGGGCGTGCTGCTGGCCAACCACGCCGCCGACTCCGGCGGCTACAGCGTCGCCGGCAAAAGCGCCTTCTGGGCGCCCGGCGGCGAACTGCTGGCGCAGGCGCCGGGCCGTGGCGACTACCTGGTCATCGCCGAACTGCACGACGGCTGGCAAGGCCGCGTACTGGCGCTCGACGCGTAGTCACGCCGCCTGCTGCTGCTCCAGCAGCCGCCGCGCCGCCGCCAGCGGAGCGTGATCGGTCCAGGCCTCCAGATCGATATCGGCGTCGAGGAAGCCGTGCAGCAGCAGGAAGTCGGTCTGCTGCCGGAACAGCGCCAACCGTTCCGGCGACAAATCCGGATGCAGCGCGCGATGGAAACCGTCGCGATAGGCCTGCGTCACCGCCTGCGCGCTGCCGCGTGTTTCATCCTGCAACACGCGCTGCACGCCCGCCAGGTTATGCGTGGCCCAATCGGCCGCGCGCAAACCCTGCGCCAGAAAGCGCGCCACCAGCTCCGGATGCTGTTCCAGCAGGCTGCGATGCACGGTGATCGGCCGCGGCGTGCCGTTGTTGACGCGGAAGCGCTGCGGCAAGGCGTCGATGTCGATGCCGACCTCCAGTCCCAGGCGCTGCGCCGCATCCAGCGCCGCCGCGCCCTTCACGTAGACGGCATCGACGCGGCCGGCGGCCAGGTGTTCCAACCCGGCCCACAAACCTTGCAGGCCGCCGGCCGCATCGTCCCGCCGCAAGGTCGCCTCCACTTCGACGAAGCGCACATCGTCCAGCGTCAGGCCGGCCGATGCCAGCACATTCTTGAAGCCGTGCAGCGACATGCCGCGCGCGATGCTGCACCCGCGCACATGCGACGGGATCGGATGATCGACATACGCCGGCAACGCCACGCGCAAGCCCTGCAACTGCGCCGGCGTGCGCAGGCCGGAACCGGCACGCACGATGATGGCCTGGCCCTCATCGATCCAGGTCAGCCCGATCAACCGGGTGTCGGCGCCCTGCGCGCGCGCCGCCAGCGCCAGCATATTGCCGCCCTCGCGTATCAGCTGCGGCAGGTCGTGATCGTAGTGGCGGTGCCGGAGTTCACTGTCGGTGGCCTGCTCCTGCAAGGTGGCCAGCTTGATGCCGTCGGCGGCAAACTCCTGGTCCAGCCAGCCCAGCTTGTAGGCCAGGCCGGTGGCGGTCGGCACCGGGCAGCGCGTGAACCAGATGGTGGAAGGTTGTGCTGTCATATCGGCCTCCTTACGCGGCACGCGCATGCAGGCGTGCGCTGGCGTCTTCGAACGGACGGGTATCGATCCAGTCGCGCACGTCGAAGCTGGCGGGGATGAACTGCCAGCGGTGCAGGAAGTCGGTGAAGTCCTGCAGCGCCGCCACCGCGCCGTCGCTGAAATTGGTGCCGAGGCGCTGGTGGGCATCTTCACCATACGCGCGCCGCACCCACAAGTCGTTGCTGTTGGTCTCGCGGGCCAGGAACTGGCGCGCCTCGGCCGGATGCGCGCGCGCCCACTCGTCGGCGCGCAGCGTCGATTCCACCAGCAGCACCGCGCTGTCGTAATGGTGGTCCAGCAGGTGCTGGTCCACCGTCAGCGTGCGCGGCGTGCCGTTGTTGGCGCGCACCAGCGGCTCCGGATGGGCGCCGGTATCGATCACCACCTGCAGGCCGAAGTGATGCACCAGTTGCACCGCATGCGCGCCCTTGAGGAAGATGGCGTCGACTTCGCCGCGCAGCAGGCCCACCAGCTCGGCATTGCGCGAACCGCTGCCGGTGCTGAGGTCAGCCTTGCCGTCAATGCGCACCACCGGCTCCTCGCTGTGGCGGCGCTCGATGGCGAAATCGACCAGTTCAACGTCCGACACTTCCAGGCCATCGAGGCGCAGTGCATTTTCCAGCGCGCGGATGGCCTGGGCGCGGGCGAAGTCGATCTGCACATTGCGCCACAACGGCAGGCCGAACTTGCGGCCCTTCAGATCGCGCACGTTGTTGATGCCGGAACCGGGCAAGGTCAGAATCAGCTGCACTTCATCGGCCCACGACAGTCCCAGCACGCGTGTCTGGCGGCCGCCGGCGCGCGCCCAGATGGCCGGAATATTGCCGCCATGCCGTACCGAGTTTTGCAGCGTATGATCGAAATGCGATTCACGCACCGCCACATCGTCCGACTCCTGCAGCGACTTGATGGTGGTCTGCTGCTGCGCGAAGGCTTCGTCCAGCCAGCCGCGCTGCAAGGCGATCCCCAGGCCGGTCGGCACCGGGCAACGGGTGTACCACAGGGTATCTAATGCTTTGCTCATCTTGCTCTCCTCAGTAGTGGGCGGATGGCCGGCGGCCATGCTCGTCCTGGATGTTTTCGCAAACTTCATGCCACGCAAAAATGGCCGCGCTGCCCTTGATGCGGCTGCGGCGCGGCGTCAGCCTGCTGCGCCAGCAACAGCGGCCGTGCAGGCTGCTGGCTCAGCAGCGACCGCGCCGTCATGGCTGGCGTACAGCTGCGCGTACAAGCCACCCTGCGCCAGCAGGCTGTCATGCGTGCCCAACTCGGCCACCGTGCCGTGACGAATCACGGCGATGCGGTCGGCGTCGCGTATCGTCGCCAGCCGGTGCGCGATAACGATGGCGGTGCGGCCGGCGCACAGCCGGCGCAACGCGCGGCTGATGCGCCGCTCGCTATGCATATCCACCGCCGATGTCGCCTCGTCCAGCACCAGCACGGCGGGATCGGCCAGATAGGCGCGCACCAGGCATACCAGTTGCCGCTGGCCGTGACTCAGGCGCCGTCCCAGCGCGCCGACCTCGGTGTGGTAGCCGTGCGGCAGGCGCTCCAGCACCTCGTCCGCGCCCAGCGCGCGCGCCGCCGCGATCAAGGTGGCATCGTCGGCATCCGGCGCGGCCAGCCGCAGGTTGTCGAGAATCGAACCGGTGAACAGCACGTTGTCCTGCAAGACCACGCCGATATGCCGCCGCAACGCATGTTGCGCGTAGTCGCGCACATCGACACCATCCAGGGCGATGCGGCCCTGCTGCACGTCGTAGAAGCGGGTCAGCAGCTGCACCAGCGTGCTCTTGCCGTGGCCGGTTGGGCCGACGATGGCCAGCATTTCGCCGGCGCGGATGTGCAGATTCAGCCCGCGTATCACCGGCACGCCGCCATCAGCGCGGTAGGCAAAGCCGACCTGCTCGAAATCCACCTGTCCGCGCACTTCGGACACGGCGCGCACCAGCGGCCGGTCGCGCACTTCGGGTTCGGTGTCGAGCAGCAGGAAGATGCGGTCGGCCGAGGCCATGCCGGCGGCATGCCGTTCAAACAGGTCGCCGAGCTCCTGCAGCGGGCCAAGGAACAGCACCACATAGAACAGGCTTTCGATAATCTGGCCGGCGCTGATATCGCCCTGCGCCAGCCCATGCGCGCCGGCCATCAGCAGCAGCGCCATCGCCAGGTTGGACAGCAGCCCGGTATACGGCGCGAACCAGCCGGCGGTAACGCCGCCACGTATCATGGACGCGCTGAACAGCCGCAACAGCGACTGGTAGTGCGTCAGGTTGGCCGCCTGCCGTCCGCTCTGCTGCAACAACTGCACGCCGCTGACGGTTTCCACCAGATGCGCGGTGTAGCCGCTGCGGTGCTCGGCCACGCGCGCCCAGTTGCTGCGCGTCAGACGGCGGAACAGCCAGGTGCCGAGCGCCAGCGGCGGAATCACCGCCGCCAGGCTGTAGAACAGCGGCGGCGCGATATGCCACAGCAGCACGCCGGCCAGCACGCTGCGCAGCAGCGCCGACAGCAGCTCCGGCGGCCCCTGGATCAGCAGCGGTTCCAGGCTGTCGATGTCGCGGTCCAGCCGCGCCATGATGCGGCCGGCCTTGGCGCGGTCGAAGTAGGACACGCTGAGCGCCTGCACATGGGCGAAGGCGCGCACGCGCAAGTCGTTCAGCACGCCGAGCGCGGCGCTGCCAGCCAGGTACTGCGCGGCGCCGGCCAGCGTGAAGCGCAACACCCAGGTGGCAGCCAGTCCCGCGCCCAGCCACCACAGCAGCGGCCAGTCGAGGCGCCAGCCGCCGGCGTCCGGCAGCAGGCCGCGATCGACCAGTTCGCGCACAAACCACGGTCGTACAAAAATCGATGCCACCAGCAGGATTTCCAGCAGCACCACCGCCGCGATGCTGGCGCGCACCGGCCGCAATAGCGGCCACAGACGACGCAGCGCGGCGCGGCGCAACGGCTTGCCGGCCAGCGCTTCTTCGGTGGCCAGGTCGCTGAGCGGCGTGGCGGACTTAGTCATGACCAGCCTCCCGGTCCATGCCCAGCAGTTCGCGATAGGCACGATGGCTGCGCGCCAACTGCTCATGGGTGCCGCTGGCGGCGATGCGGCCGCCGTCGAGCAGCACCACGCGCTCGGCATGCAGCACCGTGGACAGCTTGCTGGCGATCAGCAGCAACGTCGGGCGACTGTGGATCGCTGTCGCAGCGGCAGACGCGCCGCGCAAGGCGCTCAGCACGCGCTGCTCGGTGACAGCGTCGAGCGCGCTGGTGGCGTCGTCCAGCACCAGCAGGTCCGGTGCGGCGAGCAGCGCGCGCGCCAGGCACAGGCGCTGCCGCTGACCGCCGGACAAGGTGGTGCCGCGCTCTCCCAGCCGCGTCTCCAGCCCATGTTCCAGCCCGGCGACGATGTCGGCGGCGCTGGCCTGGGCCAGCGCGCGCTGCAAGTCGGCATCGGTGGCGTGCGGCGCGGCGATGCGCAAGTTGGCCGCCACCGTGTCGGAAAACAGGAAGCTCTCTTGCGGCACCACATGCACGCGCCGCCGCAGCGCCTCCAGATCGAGACTGGCCGCATCGCGCCAGCCGCTGTGATCGGAGCCCAGTTCCAGCATGCCGCTGTCCGGCTGCAACAACCCCGGTAGCAGATGCGCCAGCATGCTCTTGCCGGCACCGGTGGCGCCGACCAGCGCCACCGCTTCACCGGGCTTGAGCGTCAGCGAGCAATCGTCGAGTATCCGCTTGCCGCCACCTGGCACACCCAAGGTCACCTGCGTCAGGCGGCAGCCTAGCGGACCAGGCGGCAGGTGGCCGCCGCCGCTGGCGCGTGCCAGCGGCGCATCCAGCAAGTCCCAGATGCGCGCCGCCGAGGCCCGCGCGTCGGACCAGGCCTGCATCGCACGGCCGACGCCTTCCAGCCGGAATACCAGCATGGTGGCCAGCAGCAGCGCGGCGGTCAGCTGGCCCAGATCGAGCTGGCCGCGTTCCACCAGCAACGCGCCGTACAGCATGATCCATACGTGGCCCATCGCCACCACCGTCTGCGGCAGCGGCACGCGCGAGCTGGCGTAGGCCAGCGCCTTGCGCGCCTGGGCAGCAAACTGCGCCACTTCGCGCGCGAAACGTTCGCTGCGCTGGCGCTCCAGCACGAACGACTTGATCACCCGCACGCCGGTGACGCCTTCAGAGATATCCTGGTTGACACGGTCGTAGGCGAGGCCGGTGGCGCGGTCCAGCCGCACCAGATGGCCGGCCTGGTACAGCAGCAGCGCCAGCGCCGCCATACTGAGCAGCAGCGGCACCAGACCCAGCGCCGGGTGATACCAGCTCAGCAGACCAAGCACGGCGACCAGCACCAGCACCGTATCCACGCCCTGGCGCCAGAAAGTGATCATGGCGTCGCGCACCTTGTCGGCGTCGCGTGTGGTCAGGCTGACCAGCTCCCCCATGCCGTGCCGCCAATGGTAAGCCAGCGGCAACTGCTGGATGTGGCTGAAGATGCGCATGCGCAGCGTGGTCAGCAAGCGCTGGTTGCACTGCTGCGAAGCCAGCGCCACCGCATACGACATCAGCGCGCGCGCCAGCGCCACGCCGCCCAGCAGCGCCAGCCAGCGCAGCACCGGGCCGTGGTCCAGCGTGCCGTCGGCCAGGCGCAGCACGGCACGGCCCTGGGTGACATCGTGCACCGCCAGTCCCAGCAACCACTGCTGCCAGGCCAGGCCGGCGTTGACCGCCACGAACAGCAGCAAGGTGGCGCTCACCATCAGCGGCATGCTGCGGTAGATGGCCAGACAACGCAGCAGCGGGTAGCGCGCCGGCGTCGCAGCGCTCACGCCGCCTCCGTCACGCCCAGCGTGCGCAGCAAGCGGCTGCGCAACTGGTCGAATTCAGCCACGCCGCGCTGGCGCGGATGGGCCAGCGCGATACGCTCATCCAGCACCGTGCGGCCGCCGCTCAGCACCAGCACGCGGTCGGCCAGCTGGATCGCCTCGTCGACATCGTGCGTCACCAGCAGCACCGCCGGCCGGTGACGGCGGCACAGCTGCGCCACCAGCGCCTGCATCTTGATGCGGGTCAGCGCATCGAGCGCGGCAAACGGTTCGTCCAGCATCAGCAACTGCGGCGCGCGCAGCAAGGCACGCGCCAGCGCCACGCGCTGCGCCTCGCCGCCGGACAAGGTGGCCGGCCAGGCGTCGGCATGGCTGGCCAGGCCGACTTCCTCCAGCGCCGCCACGGCGGCCTGACGCTGCGTGCGCCGGTCCAGCCCCAGCAACACGTTGTCCAGCACGCGCTTCGATTGCACCAGGCGCGGCTCCTGGAACACCACGGTGCGCCGCTCGGCCACCAGCACGCTGCCGCTGTCGACGTCGTCCAGCCCGGCCAGCATGCGCAGCAAGGTGGTCTTGCCGCTGCCGCTCTTGCCGAGCAACGCGATGAACTCGCCCTGGCCGATGGCCAGATCAAAGCCATCCAGCACCGCCTTGCCGTCGAATACCTTGCGGGCGCCGCTTACCTGCGCCGCCAGCGCGACTGGCGCAGGTAAGCGGCGCCTCGGCCTCGTCGGCCAGTCTGAGCTTGCTGATTACCGCCATATCGTTTCCATTCAAAAGTTATTTGCGTGCGGCTGCGCGCCACGGCATCAGCCAGCGTTCCAGCCCGCGCACCACCAGGTCGGTGACCAGCCCGAACAGCGCATAGATCACCACGCAGACGATCAGGATCTCGGTCTTGAAGTACTCCTGCGCCTGCAGCATCAGGAAGCCGATGCCCTGAGTGGTGTTGATCACCTCCACCCCGATCAGCGCCAGCAAGGCCATCGTGGTCGACAGGCGCAAACCCACCATCAGCGATGGCAGCGCGGCCGGGAAATAGATCTCGGCGATCAGGCGCCAGCGCGTCAGGCCGAAAATGCGCGCCGCCTCGATGATCTTCGGATCGACATTGCGCACGCCGCCATAGGCGTTCAGGTACATCGGCTTGGCGGCGCCGGCGGCGATCAGCAGGATCTTCGACGACTCGCCAATACCGAACCAGACGATCAGCAGCGGGATCAGCGCCAGGAACGGCACCGCGCGTATCATCTGCATGGTCGGATCGACCAGCTCCTCGACCAGCCGCGACAGCCCGGCCAGGATGCCCAGCAACAGGCCGAAGCCGCCGCCCAGCAGCAGCCCGAGGCCGGCGCGCGTCAGCGACAGCGACAGGTGGTGCCACAGCACGCCCGAGCGCGCCAGCGACCAGGCGCTGTCCAGCACCGCCCACGGCGCCGCCAGCACATTGCCGGGCAGCGCGCCGCTGGCCGAACCCAGTCCCCACGCGGCCAGGATCAGCAGCGGCACCGAGAAACGCAGCAACAGGCTGCGGCGCGGCGAACGCGCTGGCGGCCGCAACGCGGTGGGCGGCGCCAGCGTCACGCCGGCATGATCGATGGCCGCCGTCATTGCCGCACCACCCAGTCATCCACCGAGAACGGCGCCTGCGCCACCTTGTGCTCCAGGCGGAACGCCAGCAGCTTCTTCAGCGCGGCCACGCCGCCTTCCGAAATCGGCTGGTCCTCGAAATCGATGCTGGTGGTGGCGCGCACCACCTCGATCGGATAGCCGGTGCTGTCAGCGCTCCAGCGGTAATACGCTTCCGGGTCGTTGCGGATGGCGTCGATGCCGGCCTTCAGCCCGCGCCAGAATGCCGGCGCAAAGGCCGGATGGGCGGCGAGGAAATCGGCGCGCGCGGAAATCACGCTGACCGTGCGGCCGGTCGCCGGCACATCGCCCAGCCTGCCGACCAGCGTAAGCCCGTAGCGGTCTATCCACAGCTTGGCCACGGCGGCCGAGGTGACGTAGGCGTCCAGTTGGTCGTTCTGCAAGGCCGGTAACGCCGCCGAGGATGGCAGCTGCGTATAAGCCACCTCCTTCAGCCCCAGTCCCTGAGCGGCGGTCTGGAAGGCGTAGTCAAAGGTCGAACCGAACAGCAGGCCGACGCGCTTGCCGCCCAATTGCTCCAGGTTGGCCGGGCCGCCCTTGCGCCCCACCACCCAGAAACCGGACTGCGTGTCGCTGGGCGGCGTGACGTACAGCGCACGATGCTGCTCGCCGCGCGCGCGCGACAGCACCGCCGGCGAATCGCCGGTGCTGGCCAATTCGGCCTGGCCGCTCATCATGCCCAGCAGCGCGGCGGCGGTGCGCGGGAAGCCCAGCACGCCCTCGAAGCGAAACCCGGCCTGCGTCAGTTCGCGCTGCAACACGCCAAGATGGATCGCATAGCCCAGCGGGCCGCTGGCTTGCAGCTGCTTGCTGATCTGCTCTGGATTACCCAGCGCATTGGCGGCGATGCGGACGCTCACCGCCGGCGTTGCTGCCGGCGCCGAAGGCCGCAACGCCAGCCACAGCACGCCGGCCAGCAACAGCGCGCCAACGACGGCAAGCGCCGGCCAGCGGCGCCAGGCAGCCGGCGCGGTGGATGTCAGTGTGTCGCTCATGCCGGCTCCTTAGAAGCGGTAAGTGGCCGACAGGCCGAAGGTACGCGGCGCACCATACGAATACAGGCCGGTGATCAGCGCCGTGTTGCGGTACACCTTGTCGGTGGCGTTCAGCACATAGGCGCGGATTTCATACTGCTGCTGCGGCGCCACGTAGCCGGCCGACAGGTTGCCCAGCCAGTAACCCGGCTCGGTCAGGAAGGCGCTGGTCTGGTCGACCGCGTTGAAGTACGCCTTGCTGCGGTAGCCCCAGTCGGTGTTGAATACCAGCGCGCCGCGATTGGCGAGGCGGTATTTGTACTCGGCCTGCAGATTGCCGATCACGCGCGGCACGCGGTTGAACCAGTTGCCGGCCGCGTTGTGCGTCAGCGTATCCTGGAAGTCGGTGAACTCGGTGTGATTCAGGCCGACGTTGACCGACAGCCGCAGATCCTTCACCGGCACCAGCGCCACTTCGATATCCAACCCCTTCACCTCACCGCCGCGCGCGTTGATGAAGGTCAGCACCTGCTGGCTCGGATTGAGTGGATTGAGCGTGGTGGCCTTCTGCTGGATGTCGGTGTAGTCATAATAGAAACCGGCCACGTTGACTTGCAGGCGGCGTTGCCACCATTCGCTCTTGAGGCCCAGCTCATAAGACTTCAGATATTCCGGCTCGATGCTGGTGACCTGGCTCTGCGCCGTAGCACCGGCGTTGAAGCTGCCGCCATTGAATCCTTTTGAGTAGCGGAAGTAGGCACGCACATCCTGGTTGATCTGCCACGACGGCGTGATGTCGTAGGTGAATGCCGACCAGGTCTTGGACGCATCCTGGCGTGCCGCCGTGGTCAGGCTGGAGTTCAGGCTGGACGCCAGCCACCACTGGTTCACGTTGTTGTAAGTGGCACCGGACGGCGCGGTGCGGTAGGCGTAATCGATGTCCTTCTTCTCGCGCGTTTCGCGCACGCCCAGCGCCACATCGAAGCTGTCGTTGAACTTGTAGTCGGCATTGCCGAACAGCGCGTAGCTGGTCGACTTCAGCGTGTAGTCCGTGCTGTTGTAGCTGCGCGCCTTGTTGCCGCCGGTCGCCGTCAGCGATCCGGGCAGCACGCCGGTCTGCGAGGTGTAATCGAGCTTGCCGTCGAAGTAGTAGGCGCCGGCGATCCACGACAGCGGACCGGTCTTCGGCGACGCCAGGCGCAGTTCCTGGCTGAACTGGTCAACCGCGAACACGGTACGGCTGCGGCTCGATTCATAGGTAACCGAGTCTGCGCTGGTTTGCGAACGGTCGAACTTCTCGTAGCCGGTGATCGAGGTCAGCGCCAGGTCGCCGGGCAGTTGCTTGTTCAGCGTCAGCGTCGCGCCCTTTTGTTTCAGCTGGTCGGTCGGTTCCACCAGCGCCGGGATGTTGAAGCGAGTCTGGGTCGGCACGGCGGTGGTGCCGCTCAGCAGCACCGGACCGTTGAAGTCGCGGTAGTGCAGGTTCAGCAGCGCGTCGAAGGAGTTGTCGATCTTGGCCAGCAGCTGCGTGCGAAACGCCGTGTCGCGCCATTTCTCGGTACCCGGCACAAAGCTGTTCTGCGCGTAGCGGTCCGACTCTTCGCGGTGCACCGACACGCGGCCGGCCAGCACGTCATCCTTCAGCGAGCCGCCAACCGCGCCCTCCAGCAGCGTGCTGCCCTTGTTGCCGACACTGGCCTTGACGTAGCCGTCATTGCTGAAGGTCGGCTTGCGCGAGATGAAGTTGATCGCGCCGCCGGTGGTGTTCTTGCCCCACAGCGTGCCCTGCGGACCGCGCAGCACTTCCACCCGCTCCAGGTCGAACAGCGGGAAGCCGACAGTGGAGGCGTTCCAGATATACACGTCGTCCTGATAGGTGCCGATCGGGTTGGTGTTCCATACCGAGGCGTCGGACAGGCCAATGCCGCGAATGTAAAACTTGGGACGGCCATGGCCATCGGTGGTGTCGGCGGTCATGTTCGGCACGAAGCGGATGATGTCGCCGGCATTGCGCACTTCGCTGTTTTCCACCGTGTCGCCGCCGATCACGGTCACCGCCGAGGCGATCGACTGCACATTGTCCTGGCGCTTTTCCGATGTCACCACCACCCGTTGCAGCACCGCGCCGTCGTCGTCGAGGGGGACCGAGGCCGGCACCGCGTCGCCGGCCCAGGCGGTGGCGCCGAATGCGCTGGCCAACGCCAATACCATGCAATGGCGTGCCGCGAGATGTTGTTTTTTTCTGTCCGATGTTGCTGCTTTCATTGCCGCTCCCTGTGCGCCTGCGCGTTGGATTAATAAGAAGTCTCCTTCTGTTTGCAGGAAGCGTGCCACCAAGGAAAATCGCAACAAACCCTTGTTGCATAAGGGTTTGTTACGTTTTGCAGTTTTCGGTGGTGTGGTGGAGGATCAGCATGTTGCTGCGACAGCAGCACCGCAGCAGCAGTGTTTACAGCGCGCCGCTGGCGGCGCTTTTGATGATGCCGAGATCGGCGAGGCGGGCGCGCACGACGTTGCGGCTCAGGTTCAGCAGGCGCGCGGTTTGCAGCTGGTTGCGGCCGCTGTATTCATAGGCGCTGGCGAACACCTCGCCTTCGATCGCCTGCCACAAGTCGGCATGCGGTTCGTCGAACAGGCGCAGCAGCGCATCGCGCAAGGCTTCCTGCGGCGTGCCCAATGGCGTGGACGCCGCCGTGGCGGCCGGCGTGGCGCCGCCGGACAGTTCGCCCAGCGACGAGAAGTGCAAATCTCCGGCCGTCACCCGGCCATCGCGGCTGATCAGCAGCGCATGGTGAATCACGTTTTCCAGTTCACGGATATTGCCCGGCCAGGAATAGCGCTTCAGTCGCTGCAAGGCGTCCGCCTCCAGCACCGGCGCGGCGATGCGCAGGCGCTTGCTATACAGATCGATGAAGTGGCGTGTCAGCGGCGCGATGTCGTCACCCCGCTCGCGCAGCGGCAGCAACGCCAGCTTGGCGACGTTCAGGCGGTAGTACAGGTCTTCGCGGAAGTGGCCGGCGCGCACCGCTTCCTCCAGCCGCACATTGGTGGCCGCCACCAGCCGCACATCGATCTTGACCGGCTTGCGCGAGCCGACGCGCACCACTTCGCGCTCCTGTACCACGCGCAGCAGCTTGACCTGCGCCGCCGGCGGCAAATCGCCCACTTCGTCGAGGAACAGCGTACCGCCATTGGCCGCCTCGAACCAGCCGGCGCGGCTTTCCAGCGCGCCGGTAAAGGCGCCGCGTTCGTGGCCGAACAATTCGCTTTCGATCAGCGTATCGGAAAAGGCGCCGCAGTTGACGGCGATGAAGGGGCGCTCCACCCGCTCGGACAGGCTGTGCACCAGGCGCGCGATCAGCTCCTTGCCGGTGCCGCTCTCGCCGGTGACCAGCACGGTGGCGTCGCTGGGCGCGATCAGCCGAATGCGTTCCAGCAGCACCCGCGACGCCGGATCTTCAAACGCAAGCGCCTTGGCACGGATCGAAATCGCGTGGGCGGCGGGGTTGGGCAGGCTGAGCACCTCCATGGCGGACTTTCATGGCTATCGTAATCTGCGCAACGTTAACATGGCTGCCTATCCGCATGGAAGCAATGGTTTTGCATATGAATAGAGCAAAAACGACTGTCTGCGGCAGGCCTGCTGCCGTGCGCGCAGGAAAGTGTTGATCGGCTGCTGCTGGAGCAGCAGCGCGTTGCACACGGCCGCGTTATGGCGCATAACGGCGCGCCGGCGGCGGTGGCATGGCTCTTGCTGACGGTTGTCGCGTCACGAACTCACCGCGTCCATCCATGCATCAACCTTCTCCTCAATTCTGGTACGAACGCTCGCCGGTGCCAACGCCGCTGAGCATTGCCGTGCATCTGGGCTGGCTCAATGGCGAGCCATCGGCCGACGGCGTGGCGATCCGTTCGCTGCGCACGCGCCAGCCGAGCGGCAGCGCGACGCAGCAGCTGGAATACATGCTGAGCAATACCTTCCGCCAGGGCAGCAGCGCGCCGGCGCTGTGGGCGCGCGCGCGCGGGGCCGACACGCGGGTGATCGGCCTGACCTGGACTGACGAGGCGCAGCAGATCGTAACGCTGCCGCAGTCCGGCATCCGCGCCATCGGCGACCTGCGGCGGCGGCGCATCGCCATTCCGCGCAGCGACGCCGACTACATCGACATGTTCCGCGCCACCGCGCTGCGCGGCGTGCTCAATGCCCTCAGCCTGGAGGGGCTGGATGATGACGATGTGATGCTGATGGAGGTGGAGCGCGACGAGCGCCGCCTGTATCTGGCCGAGGCGCACGCGCTGCTGGCCGGGCAAGTCGATGCGATCTATGTGCGCGGCGCGGCCGGGCTGGAAATCGCCCAGATGCTGAACGCGGTGGTGGTGGCCGACATCGGCTTCCACCCCGATCCGCTAATCCGCAACAACAACGGCACGCCGCGCCCGCTGACGGTCAGCGGCGCCACGCTGCGCGAGTTTCCCGATATTGTCAGCGGCTTCCTGCAACTGGTGGTGGATACCGGCCACTGGGCCGCCGCCCATCCACTGGAGACCATCAGCTACGTCGCCAACGAAACCGCGTCGTCGCCACAGGCGGTGCGCGCCGCCTACGGTCCGCATCTGCACCGCAAGCTGCGGGTCGACCTGGCGCCGGCCTCGCTGGCGGCGCTGGGTTCCTTCAGCGAGTTCCTGCTGACGCGCGGCTTCCTGCAAAGCCGCGTCGATATCGATGAATGGGTAGATGGCCGCCCCCTGCAGCAATTGCGCACGCTGCCCGGCCTGCACTCGGCCTGAGACGATGAAGGCGCCGCCAGGACGGCGGCGCCGTATCATTAACGCAGCGCCAGCCGGCTGCCGGGACGGTGTGCGGCAATGTCGTTGACCTTGAAGATGCTGACGGTCTGCTGCAACGCGGCCGCCTGATCCTGCAACGACTGGGTGGCGGCTGCCGCCTCTTCCACCAGCGCGGCATTCTGCTGCGTCACCTCGTCCATCTGCGCCACCGCCTGGTTGACCTGGTCGATGCCGTCACTCTGCTCGCGGCTGGCGACGGCGATCTCGCCGACGATCTGCGTCACCTGATGCACATTGCCCACCAGCGTAGTCATCGTGGTGCCGGCCTGCTCCACCAGATTGGTGCCCAGCTGGATCTTCTGCACCGAATCGTCGATCAGCACCTTGATTTCCTTGGCCGCCGCCGCCGAGCGCTGCGCCAGGTTGCGCACCTCGGTCGCCACCACCGCGAAGCCGCGTCCTTGCTCGCCCGCGCGCGCTGCCTCCACCGCCGCGTTCAACGCCAGGATGTTGGTCTGGAACGCGATGCCGTCGATCACGCCGGTGATATCGACAATCTTGCGCGAAGCATCGTTGATATCGTTCATGGTGGCGACCACCTGCGTCATCACTTCGCCGCCCTGCGCCGCCGTCGCCGACGCGCCTTCCACCAGCGTGCGGGCATGCTGGGCGTTGTCCGAGTTCTGCTTGACGGTGCTGGTCAGTTCCTCAATCGAGGCGGCGGTTTCCTCCAGCGAGCTGGCTTGCGTTTCCGTGCGTGACGACAGTTCCAGATTGCCCGCCGCCAGTTCCTGCGAACCGGTGTTGATGATGTCGGCGCCATTGCGCACGCGCGACACCGTCGACAGCAAATCGCTTTGCATGCGCTGGATTGCCTTCAGCAGGTGCTGGATTTCGTTATCGCCCGACGCCTCGATATGTGCCGTCAAATCGCCGCTGGCCACGCGATCGAGTTGATCGACCGCGCCTTGCAGCGGATGCAGCACGGTGGATCGCAGCATCAGGTGCGCGCCGAACACCACCGCCAATGCAATCAGCAAGCCCAATGCCACCAGCCACATGACGATGGTGTATTCGCTGGCGCGGCTGTCTGCCAGCGTGTTGATTTGTTCATCGCCCAGCTTCTGGAATTTCTCCAGCAGCGACGAGAAATTGGCGCCGACCGGCGTCAGCTCGCCGGTGTTGATGGCGGTGTAGGCTGCCGTATCATCCTTGGCCAGCGCAGCCGAAGCACGTTCCAGCACGGCGGACAGCTTGCGGCCCGACTCCACCAGGTCTTTCTTCAGTTGCGCATCCTGGCCGGGGAACTCCGGCGCCTTTTCGAATTTGTCGAGGAAATCCAGCGTGCGCTGATAGGATTTTTTGGCGGCGGTCAGTGCGGAGTCGCGCGTGGCCTTGTCGTCGCCCTCTTTCAACGCCGCATAGCCGCGCGTCAGCGCGGAACGGGTACGGGTGGTGTCCTTGTAGGCGTCGTTGATGGTGATGACCTGATTCGAGATGCGGTGTACCACCCCGATCGAACTGTTCGACTGCTGCAGGGCGAAGATACCAAGGCCTGCGCCGGCGAGCAACATTATCGTAAACAAAACCAGCACACCTAACAGGCTTGCCCTTACCGTGACCTTATTCATCCCGCCTCCAAATTGATATTTCTAAACAGAAACACTATACCAAATTTTGAAGTTTTATGAGTTTATATATAACTTTTGATGAACTAGTTACAGCATGCTTGCAGCGCCTCGCGCACGCGCGGATAGGCGAACACGAAGCTGCTGCCGAGCAGGCGCGCGGGCGCCACGCGCTGTCCCTCCAGCAGCAAATCGGCCTGCTCCCCCAGCAGCAGGCGCAGCGGCCAGCCCGGTGTCGGGAAGCCGTACGGCCGGCGCAGCACCGATGCCGCCACGCGGTTGAACTGCGCCTGCGACACGCACTCCGGCGCGGTGATGTTGTAGCTGCCGCCGGTCTGCGCGCGGCACAGGTGGGCGATGGCGGCGATCAGGTCATCCACATGGATCCACGACAGCCACTGCCGGCCACCGCCCAGCGGACCGCCCAGGCCCAGCTTGACCGGCAACAGCATCATCGGCAACGCGCCCTGCCGGCCCAGCACCAGGCCGAAGCGCATGCAGGCGACGGCGACGCCGTGCGCCTCGGCGCCGCGCGCCGCAGCTTCCCATTCTCGGCACAGCTCGGACATGAACACCGGCTGCGGCGCATGCTGTTCGGTCAACTCGGTATTGTCACCGCGCGCCTGTGTGCCGTAATAGCCGATGGCGGACGCCGACAGCAGCATGGCCGGTTTGCGTTCGGCCGTGGCGATCCACTGCACCACCTTGTTGGTCAGGCCGATACGGCTTTGGCGCAGCACCGCGCGCCGCGCGGCAGTCCAGCGCCAGCCGAGGATGCGGGCGCCGGCCAGGTTGACGATCACATCGATGCGCCGCGACGGCGGCAACTGCGCCATGCTGTCGATACACTCGACGCGGCCATCGAACAGCTGCGCCGCCTGGCGCACCTGGCGTGTCAATACGGTTACGCGATGGCCCTCTCGCAGCAAGGCGCGCACCAGGCGCTGGCCAATAAAGCCGGTGGCGCCGGTCACCAGGAAGTTGCGCTCACTATCGGCAAAGTCAAAAGGGATCTTCATGGTTTGTGCACCATCAGCCAATAAACGATTAACAGCGCGCCGAAGGCGGGGAAGCCCAGCGCGGCCCAGATTTTTTCGTAGCGCCAGTAGCTGGCCGGCAGCGGCTCGTTCTTTTGCGCGGCGATGGTGGCCATGTCGCGCATGCGCAGTTGCAGCCACACCACCGGCAGCCAGCAGGCGCCGGCCAGCGCATACAGTGCGATTGACCAGACGATCCATGTGGCGCCGAACGGGTAACCGGCCAGGTGGACCATCCAGAGTCCGGACAGCGGCTGGACGATGATCGACGGCGTGGTGAACCACCAGTCTGCGCGCACCACCAGCCGCGATACCACGGCAATCGCGGCGACGTTGCGCGCACGGTTGGTGAAGAACATGTAGAAGGCCGTGCCGAAGCCGGTGCCGAACATCGCCGTCGCCGACAGAATGTGCAGCCATTTGATTGCAAGGTAGTCCATTATCTGCTCGCTCTCCACATCAGGAACATCATTGCCAGCAAGGGCAGGTTTTTACTCAGCGGTCCAAACGGATGGTGCCAGAAGCCGGGCAGGCATAGGCTCATCACCACGGTGTAGCCGCCCACCAGCGCCAGCTGCGCCGCCCACAGCCAGCGGCGTGGACGCAGCAGCAGCATCATGCCGATGGCGGCGTCAGTGAAGCAGGCCGCCAGCAGCAGCGGTTCTTGCGCGGCGGCCGGCACGCCGCACGCGGCCAGCCATGCACGGCTTTCTTCGTGCGGCCAGCCGAACCAGGAGACGGCGGCGGTCAGC
Organism: uncultured Duganella sp.; assembly: GCA_963515135.1. Taxonomy (GTDB): domain Bacteria; phylum Pseudomonadota; class Gammaproteobacteria; order Burkholderiales; family Burkholderiaceae_D; genus Rugamonas. The sequence goes on from CAUPXZ010000016.1 coordinate 23,073, forward strand.
AGCCACAGTACGCTCATCGACAGCGTGATGAGTACAGCCGCCCAGCGCCACACGGCGGCGATGCGTTGTGCCGGTTGCGCAAATTGTGCCGGATCGCGCAGCGGACGGCCGAGCAGCGCGGCGGCGAGTGCGGCGTTTGCGGTGTTGCCGCCGTCGGCGCTGTGCACCAGCATGCGTAGCGTTTCCGGCGTCAGCGCGCTGGCTGGCGACCATGCTGCCACGCGCGCCATCAGACGCGCAAGCGGCAGCGGCAAATCCAGCACCAGCGAGGCAGGCGCCTGCATGGCTTGCCGCAGATCGCGCAGGTAACCGGCCATGCTGGTGGCGCGCGGTCCCACCGCAGCCAACTCGCGCGACGGCGTTTCAGCGGCCGTTACCAGCTTGACGATAATCGCAGCCAGATCCTCGACATGGATGGGCTGCACCCTGGCCTCGCGCGCCATCGGCATCAGCAGCACCGGCAATGTGGCCAGTGCGCGGAACGTGCTGCTGCTGACGCCTTCGTCGCCATACACCAGCGACGGACGGATGATGGTGGACTGCAAGCTGCGCGCGCGCAGATCCGCTTCCGCCGCGCCCTTGCTGCGCCAATAGCCGGTGTCGGCATCGGGCGCACTGCCCATTGCGGAGACGTGCACCACGCGGCGCACGCCCAGCTTTTCGCAGGCCTCAAACAGCGCCACCGGCGCGACGCGGTGCAGTCGGTTGAAGTCGCCGTCATTGGTTTCGCGAATGATGCCGACGCAGTTGACCACCGCATCATAGCCCTCCACCAGCGGCAGCCAATCCTGCTCACGGATGAGGCGGCTGAAGTCAGCCTCCGTGCGGCTGAGGCCGGTGACCAGGCATCCAGCGGCACGCAGAGCTTGTACCGCATGGCTGCCGATCAATCCCGTGGCGCCGAGTAGCAGGACTTTCATGCCGCCTCCATCTGTTATTTCTGTCAAAACAGAAATTATTGGTCAAAATTTTTAATCGCTGCCCAGCAAACGTGCCACCTTGCCGCCCATTTTCAGGAAGCGCTGCATCGTGGCCGGTGGCAGGTGCTTGTAGTCGTCGTAGGTGGCGGTAAGCATTTCGAGAAACTGCAGCACCTGTTCCATTTTGACCTTGGTGGCCTGCTCCAGTTGCGGGTCAGTTTCCGCCTCCACCGCGCAGGCGCGCAGCACGGTCAGCGTCGGATCGATCTCGCGTTTCTTGCGCTCCTCGACGATGACGCGGAAGATTTCCCACACGTCCTGCAAAGCAAGGAAATGGTCGCGGCGGTCGCCTGCCATGTGGGTGATGCGCACCAGGCCCCAGCTTTGCAGTTCCTTCAGGCTATTGCTGACATTCGAGCGCGCCACGGTCAGCGTCTCGGCGATCTGCTCGGCGTTGAGCGGCTGGTTCACCAGGAACAGCAGCGCATGAATCTGTGCCACGGTACGGTTCACGCCCCAGCGCGCACCCATTTCGCCCCAGTGCAGAATGTATTTTTGGATAGTTGGCGAGAGTTCCATGAATTTCTTCAATTTCTGTCATTACAGAAATAATAAAATGCATTTTCGACAAAGTCAATGCCGATGTCTGCGATAGCTCAACTATGCTGGTTGGTGGTTCGATACGATGAAGAACGGCTGTGACTTTGGCCTTTTCTGCTACGATCAAATGGGGGAGGTATCATGACCATGCCTATCAAATTCGACACCCTTGAATACACCCGCAACCTGATGGAGGCCGGCATCCCGGCCGCCGATGCCGAGGCCCATGCCAACGCGCTCAGCCTGGCCATGAGCGAAGCAACCGTCTCGCCCAGCGAACTTTTGCTGCTCAGAACAGACGTTCTGGCGCGCATCGAAATGCTACGAATGTCCACTGACGCGAAGATAGAAGCGCTACAAGCCGAGGTGAACGCAAAGATAGATGCGCTAGCTGCTTCCGTGGATGCGAAGCTCGATGCGCTAGCCGCCTCTGTGGAGGCTAAGCTCAATGCACTAGCTGCTTCCGTAGATGCGAAGCTCGATGCACTAGCTGCTTCCGTAGATGCGAAGCTCGATGCGCTAACTACTTCCGTGGATACGAAGCTCGATGCACTAGCTGCTTCCGTGGATGCTAAGCTCGATGCGCTGGCTGCTTCCGTGGATACGAAGATCGACGCTCTGCGCGCGGAGATGAAAGCTAAATTCACCCCGCTGTATCTGATGGTCGGCTTATCCCTGGTGCTGCACGTCGCTACCCTGATTAAGCTCTTCTACTGAGAATCCAGCCGGGTGGGCCATGTAGTTGCTCAGCCAGTTGTGGATGCGGTTGGCCTTCGCCGTGATGGCGGGAGCGAAGCCGCGCTCCGCCAGCAGGGCAATGCCGTTGGTGTCGACCAGCAGGCCGCGCGCCAACTGCCAGCGACCATCTACACGACTGACACACCAGGGGTTCAAACAATCCGACAGCAGCGACGCCAGCACCAGATGGTGCGAGGCCACCAGCACCCGCCCTTGCTGCGCCAGCTCATGCAGCACCGCCCCCGCCGCCGACACCGACTCCAGATAATTCGTGCCACGGAAAATCTCATCGATAATGAACACCGCCGGCCGCTGTGCCGCCAGCGCCAGCAACTCCTGTCCGCGCCGCAGCTCTGCCATATAGAAGCTCTCACCGCTGCCCATCGCATCCTCATTCTGCATGCTGCTGTACACCGGCATCAGCGGCGTCACCGCGCGCGCCGCGTAGCAGAAGCCGAACGCCCGCGCCGTGATCAAATTCAGTCCCACCGTGCGCAGCAAGGTGCTCTTACCGATGCCGTTCTGTCCCGAGATGAATACACCTTGCTCCGCCATGCCAAACGTCAGCGGCGCCGCGCTCTCCAGCAGCGGATGCACCACCTCGTCCAGCGTGACCGCATCGCCCTGCTCCGCCCAGCAATACATCGGCACCGAAGCCAGATGCCGCGCCAGCGCCAGATCCGCATCCAGCGCCGCCACACGCTCAAAACTGCCGCGCAGGAAGCCGATGTGCTTGCGCACCACCTCGCGACTCTGGAAGTAATGCCGCACGTTTTGCAAGAAAAACCAATCACCATACTCGCGCGCCCCCGGCATACTGGAAAGCAGCGAACGGCTCAAACGCCTGTTCAGCTTCGACGCCTGCGCCGCATCAGCGCGCAAAGACGCCGTGGCCGCCGCATCCACCTGCCCCAGCAAAGTATGCGCGCGCAGCATCAGCTGCGTGGTATTGAGGATGCGCCCCCACTCCTGCACCGCCTCGTAATAGCGCGCCTGAATCGCACACAAGGTCAAGGCCAGCACCACCGCCACACACCACAACGGCAGCGAGCCGGCGAACAGCGCGCCCGCGACCGCAGCGACGAACAGCAATGGCAGCCAACGCAATCCCGGCAGCCAGCGCGGCAACGACGGCAACTCCGCACCAAACAAGGTCTCGCTGATTTCACGGTCGGCATCGCGCATTTCCTTGCACGCGGTTTGCAATTGCGTGCGCAAACCGTCGTCCGCCTCCAGCGCACGCACACGCGCGACGGACTCCTGCCCGCCGCCCCGCGCTACGTGCAGCCGTCGATGCAGCTCCTGCTGGCCAAGAATGCTGGTCCCGACCGCCAGCCGCGCGCTGTAGTCGGGCAGCAGCAGGTCGTTCCAGGTTTGGGAGTCCAGCACGCTGTCCGGGCCGGACACCATGCGGTGGTAGAGGGCGACGTCGCTGGGGACGAAAGGGTAATCGGTCATGGCACGCCATATGCCGACGCTTGACAATTTTTCAAGTGCCGCCGGACAAGACGGACAAAAACGGACGCTCGCGGACAACGGACACCGGCCAACAACTACTTATAAATCAGCGACTTAGACGCTGGCACATTTTCTGCATAACGATGCCCGTCCACTCACCACCGAACCACCATGATACGAGATACCTCCAACCAAGACGCCGTGATCGCACCCGCCAAGGGCCGCAACACCAAACGCGGCATCCTCATCGCCGCCGGCGCAATAGCGCTGCTGGCCGCCGGCTGGTATTTGTTCAGCACCTGGCGCGGCAGCGACCACTCGATCAACATCTCGCGCCTGCGCATCGCCGAAGTGGGACGCGGTACCCTGATCCGAGACGCCGCCGTCAACGGCCGCATCGTCGCCGCCGTCAGCCCGACGCTGTACGCGCCGTCGCTGGCCACCGTCACGCTCAAGGTCAACGCCGGCGACACGGTCAAGAAAGGCGATGTGCTGGCCGTGCTGGAATCGCCCGACCTGTCCGATGCGCTGAAGAAGGAACAAGCCGCCTACGCGCAGATCGAAGCCGACGTTTCGCGCCAGCGCATCCTGGCCCGCAAACAGAAACTGCTGGCACAGCGCGACGCCGACACCGCCGAAATCGACCGCCTGTCGGCGCAGCGCACACTGGAGCGCTACGACGCAGTCTCCAACGAAGGCATTATCGCCAAGATCGAATACCAGAAGGCCAAGGACGCGCTGAACTCCGCCGCCATCCGCGCCAAGCACGCGGAGCAGGCCTCCACGCTGGAAAACGACAACGTCGCGCTGGAACTGGAATCCAAGATCAAACAGCTGGAGCAGCAACGCAGCACCTTGTCCAACGCCCAGCGCCGCGTCGACGAACTGACCGTGCGCGCACCGGTCGACGGCTTCATCGGCACGCTGTCGGTGGCCAACCGCAGCGTGGTGCCGGCCAACACGCCGCTCATGACGCTGGTCGATCTGTCGCGCCTTGAAGTAGAGCTGGAAGTGCCGGAGACCTACGTCGCCGACATCGGCCTGGGCATGACAGCGGAAGTCAACTACGGCACCGGCACCGCCAAGGGCAAGCTGTCGGCGCTGTCGCCGGAAGTGGTGAAGAACCAGGTGCTGGCGCGCGTGCGCTTCAACGGCGAACAGCCGGCCGCGCTGCGCCAGAACCAGCGCGTCACTGCGCGCCTGCTGATCGATGAGAAGCCGAACGTGCTGCTGGTGCAGCGCGGGCCGTTCGTCGAGTCCGAGGGCGGCCGCTTCGTCTATCTGGTGCGCGACGGCCTGGCCGTGCGCACGCCGGTCAAGCTGGGCGCCACCAGCGTCTCCGCTGTCGAAATCCTCGGCGGCCTGAAACAGGGCGACAAGATTGTTATCTCCGGCACCGAAACCTTTGAGAACGCCGAACGCGTCTCGATCAATCAATAACTTTACTGAAGAGGCCCGCCATGCTGCGCATGAAAAACCTGAGCAAAGTGTACCGCACCCACATGATCGAAACGCACGCGCTGCGCGGTTTCGAAATCGACGTCAAGCAAGGTGAATTCGTCACCGTCACCGGTCCTTCGGGCTCCGGCAAGACCAGCTTCCTCAACATCGCCGGCCTGCTGGAAGAATTCACCGATGGCGAATACATCCTCGACGGCGTCAACGTCAAAGGCATGGACGACAACGCCCGCTCGCGCCTGCGCAACGAAAAGCTGGGCTTCATCTTCCAGGGCTTCAACCTGATCCCCGACCTGTCGCTGTTCGATAACGTCGACGTGCCGCTGCGCTATCGCGGCTTCAACGCCGCCGAACGCAAGGAGCGCATCGAGGACGCGCTGGCCAAGGTCGGCCTGGCCTCGCGCATGAAACACTATCCGGCCGAACTGTCCGGCGGCCAGCAGCAGCGCGTGGCGATCGCGCGCGCGCTGGCCGGCTCGCCCAAGCTGCTGCTGGCCGACGAACCGACCGGCAACCTGGATACGCAGATGGCGCGCGGCGTGATGGAGCTGCTGGAAGAGATCAACGCCGCCGGCACCACCATCCTGATGGTGACCCACGATCCGGAACTGGCGGTGCGCACCCAGCGCAACGTCCACATCATCGACGGCCAGGTGTCGGACCTGGTGCGCAAGACGCCGTCGCTGAGCACCGTCGGCCACGCCGCCCAGGCATAAGGAGCCGTTCATGTTCCAATACTACTTCCTGCTGGGCGTGCGCAGCCTGCGCCGCAACCCGGCGCTGACCGCGCTGATGGTGCTGACCTTGGCCATCGGCGTGGCCGCCAGCATCGCCACGCTGACCATCCTGCATGTGATGTCGGGCGACCCGATCCCCCACAAGAGCAATCGTCTACTGGTACCGCTGATCGACAACGGCCCCATGGAAGGCTATACGCCGGGCGAAGAGGCAAACGATAACCAGATGAGCTATCCGGACGCCATGAACCTGTTGAAGAGCAAGGCCGGCGAGCGCCGCACCGCCATCTACGGCGTGGCGCTGGCGATCGAACCGGAGCGCAAGGACATTGGCGCCTTCACCGCGCAAGGCGTGGCGCCGACCAGCGATTTCTTCAACATGTTCGATGTGCCCTTCCTGCACGGCCAGGGCTGGAGCCCGGCCGACGACAAGAACGCCGCCGACGTCATCGTCCTGAGTCGCAAGCTGGCGGCCAAGCTGTATGGCGACGCCGACCCGGTGGGCAAGCGCATGACCGCCAACGGCCTCCAGTTCCAGATTGTCGGCGTGCTCGATAAATGGACGGTGGTGCCGCGCTTCCACCGCATCATCGGCAACGACGAAGGTGCGTTCGACGATGAGGACGAAATGTTCATCCCGTTCTCCACCGCCATCCGCCACGAGTTTCAGCGCAACGGCAGCACCAGCTGCACCGGCGACGTCGCACCGGGCTTCCAGAACTTCCTCAATTCGGAATGCACCTGGATTCAATTCTGGTTCGAGACCCGCACCGCCGGCGACCGCGCCGAGCTGCAAAGCTTCCTCGACAGCTACGCCATCGAACAGCGCAAGCTGGGCCGCCTGAAACGCGCCGCGCCGAATAAGCTGTACGACGTGCGCGAGTGGCTGGATCACCTGAAAGTGGTCGGCAACGACAGCAAGCTGTCGGCCTGGCTGGCGTTTGGCTTCCTGGTTCTGTGCCTGGTCAACACCATCGGCCTGCTGCTGGCCAAGTTCTCGGTGCGCGCGCCGGAAGTCGGCGTGCGCCGCGCGCTGGGCGCCTCACGGCGCGAGATCTTCACCCAGTTCCTGATCGAGACCACGGTAGTCGGCCTGGTCGGCGGCGTGCTGGGCCTGCTGCTGGCCTTCGGCGCGCTGGCGCTGATCGCCATGCAATCGAAGGCGCTGACAGCGGTCGCGCACATGGACTGGGTGATGATGCTGACCACCTTTGCGATGGCAGTCGCCTCGGCGGTGCTGGCCGGCCTGCTGCCGACCTGGCGCGCCTGCCAGGTGACGCCGGCGCTGCAACTCAAATCCCAATAAGTTTCGATAAGCGAGCCATATCATGGAAATTCGTCCCATCCTTTCCGCCCTGCTGCGCAACAAGACTGGCCCGATCCTGGTGGCGGTGCAGGTTGCCCTGAGCCTGGCCATTCTCGCCAACGCCCTGCACATCGTGCAGGTGCGGCAGGCGGTATCGGCGCGCGAGAGCGGTCTGCTGAACGAGCAGGATGTGTTCGCGCTGCAGATCCGCCAGCTGCAGCTCGGCACGCATGAAGAGCAGCTGGCCAAGCAGCTGCGCGCCACCGAAGTGCTGCGCGCGGTGCCGGGCGTGATCTCGGTGGCGAGCTCGTGGCAGATGCCGCTGTCACGCTCGGGCAACTACACCAGCCTGGCGGTTGACCGCAAGCAGACCACGCCGACCGCCAACGCCAGCGTCTATCGCAGCGCCGATTCGCTGATCAAGACCTGGGGGCTGCAACTGGTCGAAGGACGCGATTTCCTGCCTGGCGAAGTGCCGGTGATCGACCAGAACGTCGCCGACGATAACGGCAAGGTGGCCATCGTCACCCGCAAGCTGGCCGAGAAGCTGTGGCCAGGCAGCACCAGCTATATCGGCAAGACCGTGTTCCTGGGCATGGGCGACGGCGCACGCGACCTGCGCGTCGTCGGCGTCATCGAAAAGCTGCAAACCCCAGGCGCGCAGATTTCCGAGCAGGGCGAGCTGTCAATGTTGATCCCGCTGCGCGCCACCGGCGCCAAGACCGTCAACTACACACTGCGCGCCGAGCCGGGACAGATGGACCGCGTGATGAAGGAGGCCGAAGCTGCAGTGCGGACCGACTCGGCGCAGCCGGTCATCGTACGCCTGCGCAGCATGGACGAGCTGCGCGCCACCCGCTACCGCGCCGACAAGGCGCTGGCGTGGATGCTGCTGACCGTCAGCGTGCTGCTGTTGATGATCACCGCCAGCGGCATCGTCGGCATGGCCAGCCTGTGGGTCACGCAGCGGCGCAAGCAGATCGGCGTGCGCCGCGCTTTGGGCGCGCGCCGGGTCGATATCCTGCGCTACTTCCTGACCGAGAACTTCATGATCACCAGCGCCGGCATCGTCGCCGGCGTGCTGCTGGCGCTGGGCCTGAACCAGCTGCTGGTCAGCCAGCTGGAACTGGCGCGCCTGCCGGCCGTCTACTTGCTCGGCGGCGCCGCCATCTTCTGGGCGCTGGGCGTGATCGCGGTGTACGGACCGGCGTGGCGCGCCGCCAGCATCTCGCCGGCCACCGCCACCCGCACCGCGTGATGGAGCTGCCAGGCATGCCGCGACAGTGTTATCCTTGCGGCATGCCTACCGTACTGATAATCGACGATAACGCCGCCATCGCAGTGGCCCTCGAAGTGCTGTTCTCGCTGCACGATATCGAGGCGCTGCGCGCCGCCTCGCCCGAGGCAGGACTGGCGCTGCTGGAACAGCACAGCGTAGACCTGGTGATCCAGGACATGAACTTCAGCGCCGACACCACTTCCGGCGAGGAAGGCACGGCGCTGTTCCGCGCCATCCGCGCGCGCCATCCGGACCTGCCGGTGATCCTGCTCACCGCGTGGACGCACCTGAATGCGGCGGTGGACCTGATCAAGGCCGGCGCCGCCGACTATCAGGCCAAGCCGTGGGACGACAACAAGCTGATCGCCACCGTCAACAACCTGATCGAGCTGGGGCAGGCCAAGCGCGCCTTGCAGCAGCGCGTGCAGGTCGAGCTGCGCCAGCGCCGCGAGCTGGAACGCGGCCACGACCTGCGCGGCATGGTGTTCCAGGACCAGGCCACCGAGCGCGTGATCCATCTGGCCTGCCAGGTGGCGCGCGCCGACGTGCCGGTGCTGATCTCCGGTCCCAACGGCACCGGCAAGGAACGCATCGCGGAAATCATCCAGGCCAATTCTGCGGTGCGCAACGGCCCGTTCGTGGTGCTGAACTGCGGCGCGATTCCGTCGGAACTGATCGAGGCGGAACTGTTCGGCGCCGACGCCGGCGCCTACACCGGCGCCTCCAAGGCGCGCGAGGGCAAGTTTGAAGCCGCCGACGGCGGCACCCTGTTCCTCGACGAAATCGGCAACCTACCGCTGGCCGGGCAAATGAAACTGCTGCGTGTGCTGGAGACGGGCCGCTTCGAACGGCTCGGCTCCAACCGCGAGCGCCAGGTCAAGGTGCGTGTGATCAGCGCCACCAACGCCGACCTGCCGGCCATGATCAAGGCCGGCGCCTTCCGCGAGGATCTGTTCTATCGCTTGAATGTGATCGAGCTGCGGCTGCCGCCACTGGCGGCGCGCCCGCTCGACATCCTGCCGCTGGCGATGCACTTCCTCGGCCCTGAAAAACAACTGCATCCGGATGCGCAGGCAGCGCTGCTGGCGCACCAATGGCCGGGCAATGTGCGCGAGCTGAAAAACGTCATGCTGCGGGCCGGCTTGCTGGCCACCGGTGACGTGATCAAAATAGCGGATCTCGGCCTCCCAGCCGCCGCCGGCGTTGCAAGCGCCACGGCAGACGAAGGCCACCGCGAACCGGACCGCGACGCCATCAGCCTGGCACTGAGCCGCGCCGGCGGCGTGGTGGCGCAGGCGGCGGCGGAACTCGGCCTGTCGCGCCAGGCGCTGTACCGCCGCATGGAGCGGCTGGGCATCGTCCGCCCGTAATGAGCCCCGACACCGCGCCACGGCCGTCCAGCGCCGAGTCGCGCCGCCCGCGCGGCCTGCGTCTCTCGCTGCTCACGCGCTGGACGGCGCTGATCGGCACCCTGCTCACGGTCGGCATGCTGATCGCGCTCGCGCTTGAGCATTTCTTCCCGAGGAATCCCGGCCTGGTGATCGGCATCTGCCTGCTGTGCGTGATCCCGATCGCCATCATCACCATCCGCGCCGAGCTGGAACGCATGCTGTCGCTGTTCCGCGCCCTGACCGGCACCGTCACCAGCTACCAGGATGGCGATTTTTCCTTCAGTCTGCACTGGCCGCAAAACGATGAGCTGAGCGACCTGGTGGCGGCCCACAATGCCCTTGGCGACGTGCTGCGCCAGCAGCGTCTCGATCTGGTCCAGCGCGAGCTGCTGCTCGACACCATGGTGCAGAATACGCCGGTCGCCATGCTGCTGATTAGCGAATCCGGCCCCATCGTGTATGCCAACGTCGCCGCGCGCCAGTTGCTGAACCAAGGCCGCAAGCTGGAAGGCCATAAGCTGGACTACATTCTGACCCACGTCGCGCCGGAACTGCTGGAGGCGCTGGCGCGCGGCGGCGACGGTCTGTTCACCACCAGGGACGGCGAAGAGGAAGAGGTCTACCACCTGGCCCGCCGCAGCTTCAACCTGAATGGCCGCAAGCACGAGCTGCTGCTGCTGCGCCAGCTGACGATGGAACTGCGCCGGCAGGAAGTACAGACGTGGAAGAAAGTCATCCGCGTCATCAGCCACGAACTGAATAACTCGCTGGCGCCACTGACCTCGCTGGCGCACTCCGGCGCGGAGCTGGTGCGGCGCGGGCAAACCGAAAAACTGCCGCAAATCCTCGGCACCATCGAAGAACGCACGCGCCACCTGGAGAGCTTTATACTCGGCTACGCGCGCTTCGCCAAGCTGCCGGCGCCGCGCATGGAGGCGCAGCAGTGGCAGTCGTTCCTTCAACAGCTGGGCGAACAGGTCATCTTCAAGCTGCTTGGCGAAGCGCCGCTGGAAGCGAGCGCCTTCGATCCGGCCCAACTGGAGCAAGCGCTCATCAACCTGCTGAAGAACGCCCACGAATCCGGCTCGCCGGCCGGCGAAGTCTGCCTCGAAGTGCGCAGACTGCACGAAGGCATCCGCATCGACGTGCTGGATCGTGGTCCCGGCATGAGCGACACGGTACTGACCAACGCATTGGTGCCCTTCTACTCGACCAAGCGCAGCGGCACCGGTCTTGGCCTGGCGCTGGCGCGCGAGATCGCCGAAGCCCATGGCGGCCGCATCACGCTCAGCAACCGCGAGGGCGGCGGCCTCACCGTCACGATGATTTTGCCGCTGGCCTGATAAACTAGCGGGATGTCCAAGTCTTCATCCTCCGCCGTCCGTTTCGACCAGCCCGGCCACCCGCCGGCCACCATCACCGAATTCCAGGGCGTGCGCAGCCTGCACCTCGGCACCTCATGGGTGCAGGGCGCGATGCGCATCGCCAAGCCTGACAACATCGAGCTCGAATACGTGCAGATGATGATGATGTGGCTATTGTTCATCGACCAGCCGCGCCACATCGTGCAACTGGGCCTGGGCAGCGCCGCGCTGACCAAGTTCTGCTACCGCCGCCTGCCGCAGGCGCGCGTCACCGCCATCGAGCTCAATCCCAACGTGATCGCCATGTGCGAGGCGCAATTCGGCCTGCCGTCCAACGACGACAGGCTGAACGTGCGCGAGATGAACGCGCTGGACTTCGTGCTCGATACGGTCAACCGCAACACGGTCGACGTGCTGCAAGTGGACCTGTACGACGAAGAAGCGCGCGGCCCGGTGCTCGATACGCAAGAGTTCTACCAGGGCTGCGCCGATGTGCTGCGCGATGGCGGCGTCATGACCACCAACGTCTTCGGCGACGACTTCAGCAACTACGACAAGAACCTGCAAACCATGGAACTGGTGTTCGACGCCGTGGTGTGGCTGCCGGAAGTACATGATGCGAACATTGTCGTCATCGCCTTCAAGCATGCGCCATCGCTGGATTTCAGCGTGCTGTATGAACGTGCGGCAGAGATCAAAAAGACCCTGAACCTGCCGGCGAAAAGCTGGGTCAACGGCCTGAAAGGGTGGATGCTGGATCAGTCATAAAACGTCTATCGATATGCAAGCGTCGCATACCGATGCGCGCGCGCCACACTTTTTTGCTGACGTTTGGACAGCCCGTGCCGGGTCGCCGGCCAGCTTACGATACATTGCGTTACAAAGCACGAACTATCAGTAACTGTGCATAATTCACAACGTTGACACCCAAGTCGCGTTGGCGTGACTGGAAACGCTCCCTTAGTATTTTTGTACCGGCCTTACCCCCGCTTGGCCGGATTCAAATACAAGAGAGAAAACAATGACCAGAGCACCGCAATTCAAACGCACCCTGCTCGCCAGCGCTATCCTGCTGCTGGCAGCGCAAACCGCCCAGGCGCAGACGTCTACCGACAGCAGCGCCAAGGCCGATGAACAAACCGTGGTGGTCCTGGGCTCGCGCTCAGTGGCCAAGACGGCGCTGGACACCTCGTCGCCGGTGGGCCTCATCAGCCAGAAAGATCTGCAAACCGCCGGCCCGCTGGAGCTGGGCAAACTGCTGCAAACGCTGGACCCGTCGTTCAACTTCTCCACCACCTTCATCAGCGACGGCACCGACTCGATCCGCCCGGCGACCCTGCGTTCGCTGGGCCCGGACCAGGTGCTGGTGCTGATCAACGGTAAGCGCCGTCACCAGCAGGCGCTGGTCAACGTGCAGCAGACCATTGGCCGCGGCTCGGCCGGCACCGACATCAACGCCATTCCGCTGGCGGCCATCCACCACATCGAAGTGCTGCGCGACGGCGCCGCCGCCCAATACGGCTCGGATGCGATTGCGGGCGTGATCAACATCGTGCTGAAGTCGAACGTCGGCGAGACTGCCCTCAGCGGCCAGCTGGGCACCACTTCCGAAGGTGACGGCGACCTGTACTCCGGCAGCGTCAATCGCGGCTTCTCGCTGGGCGAGAACGGCGGCTTCGTCAACCTGACCCTCGAAGCGCGCAAGCGCGGTGAAACCAACCGCGCCGGCCCGGACTCGCTGCGCGTCAATCCGCCACGCGTGACGCAACACATCGGCGACAGCAACACCAAGGATTACTACCTGTGGTGGAACGGCGCGCTGCCGATCGATAGCCATAGCGAGTTGTATGCCTTCGGCGGCGTCTCCAAGCGCAAGAGCGATTCGTATGGCTTCTTCCGCTCGGCCGGCGACGCCCGCACCGTGGCTTCCGTGTACCCGAACGGCTTCCTGCCGGCGATCAGCACCGACATCAAAGACGCCTCGTGGGCCTTCGGCTACCGCCGCGACCTGGCGAACGACTGGAAGGCCGACGTCAGCATCAACTACGGCCAGAGCGAACTGGCGTTCCACGAATCCAACAGCTTGAACGTCAGCTACTGGTACGAGCCGAAACCGGGCGGCGGCATCTACGCCGAATCGCCGCGCGAAGCAGATACCGGCACGCTGCGTTTCTCGCAGCTGACCCTCAATGCCGACATCAAAGGCCCGGTCAAAATCGGCGACACCACCGTGTCGCTGGCCACCGGCTTCGAGTACCGCAAGGACAACTACGAAATCGTCGCCGGCGATCCGGTCTCCTACCAGTACGGCCGCAGCAACAACCCGGCCATCAACATCGTCACGCCGAGCGGCGCCACGGCGGCCGCCGGCATCCAGGGCTTCCCCGGCTACACGCCCGGCACGGCGGTCGATTCGGGCCGTCATAACATCGCCCTGTTCCTCGACGCCGAAACCAAGCCTATCGACACGCTGACGCTGGGCGGCGCGATCCGCTACGAAGACTACTCGGACTTCGGCAACACCGTCACCGGCAAGCTGAGTGCGCGCTTCGACCCGACCAAGGAACTGGGCTTCCGCGCCAGCGCCTCCACCGGTTTCCGCGCGCCGAGCGTGCAGCAGGAGTTCTACAGCTCCGTTTCCACCAACCTGAATAACGGCGTGCTGACGGAGACACTGACCGCGCGCCAGGGCAGCGCCGTAACACAGGCCTTCGGCATCAAGCCGCTGAAAGAGGAAACCTCGAACAGCGGCAGCGTCGGCGTGGTGTTCCGCCCGGCGCAGAACTTCTCACTGACGGCGGACGCGTACCAGATCAAGATCAAGGACCGCATCGTGTTCTCCAGCGAAATCGCGCCGGAAGCCGGCGGCGGCCCGATCGCCAACATCCTGCGTCCGCTGGGCGTAGGACAGGCGCAGTTCTTCACCAACGCGGTGGACACCCGCACGCGCGGCCTGGATATCGTGGCGGTGCACACGACCAAGTTTGACGCCTCGACGCTGGTGCTGTCGGGCCAACTGGGCTTCAACAAAACCGAAGTCACCAAGCGCCATTCGACCTCCAGTGTGCTGAGCGGCGAAAAGCTGTTCGACAAGTCGCAGGTAACGCTGATCGAGCATGGTCAGCCGCGCAAGCACCATGTGGTGGCGGCCGACTACACGGTGGGACCATGGAACGTGACCACGCGCGCCAACTATCACGGCGAGGTGTATGCGGAAAACTTCAGCCCTCTGCAGAAGTGGGATGCGCGCTGGCTGGTGGATGCGACGGTGCGTTACGCCTTCAGCAAGCGCACCTTCCTCAGCCTGGGCGTCAACAACGCGTTCAACCAGCTGCCGAACGAGTGGACCAACGGCGGCGACTTCCCGAAACTGGGATTCACCCGCTGCTGGGAAACCTGCCCTATCGGCGTGAACGGCCGTTCGTACTACGTGCGGGCTGACACGGCGTTTTAAGCTTCAGACGGGCCGCGTACGCGGCCCGGCAACCGCGCGCTGCTCGCGCCACCACAACCCCAGCATCGACAGCGCAAACAGCGCGCCAAACGGCGCCGCCGGCAAAGGAGTCCCCTCCGGCCCGGTGGCGCCGAGCGGTGCGGTGGGTGTGCGGGCGGCATATTGGATGGTGGCGTCGCGGCGCAGCGCTCTTTGCCATGCGGGCCAATCGCCCTGCGCATAGATGTACGCCAGCCCCGGTTCCCGCATGCCTTCCACGCCAAACTTCACCCATCCCGCCTTCTGCGGCCAGAACGCCGCACAAACACCATCCGCCTTGTCCGCGCGCACCTGCAGCGACATCGCCGCATAGCCCTCCGCCGACAGCGCGCTTCCTGGCTTCACGCCCTGCGCGCACACCTCGCTGCGCAAGCCAGGAAGCGGCATTGGATCATTCAACTGCCATGCGGTTTTCTGCTCGCTGGCCAGCGCAATCCGGTCCATGGCCGACTGCCACCACAACGCCAAGGCCTGCGGTGCACTGATCGCATACTTATGCCAATCCGCCACGCCTATCCACACCACCCGCCGCTGCCCCACCTGCCGCAGCCAAAGCCACGGCAGCTGCTTGTCGTCCCGCGCCAGCACGGACCATGGCGCAGCAACGCTATCTGCTGGATTCAGCCCGGCAGGCGGCATGGCCAGCGCCTGGCCGAACTGCCGCATATCTTCCTTCTCCGTGGTAGGCGATTGCTGCTGCAGCCGCAAGCCAAAATCCCTCTGCCACACAGCTGCATCCGCAGCATTTCCGCCCAATACCACCAGCGGCAGGCCTTGGGCCGTTTGTGCCAGCAAGGCCGCGCGTGCCGAAGGACTCAGATGTTCTACGTAAGCCGCATCCACAAACAGCGCATTCGGCGTGGTGAGCTCCGCGCGAGGCGTCTCACTGCGGGCGATTGCCTTGCCCAGCGTGACATTCCAGTCCAGGATGGCGCTGCCGTCGGACAGCAGCTGGTTCAGTACCCGCGCATCGAAAGAAGGCGCGTCAAAGCGACCTTGAATTTGCAGCGGTACCGGGTCTTTCACCCGCAAGGGAATCGGCCCCTGAGCGACAGTCTTGCCGTTGCCATCCAGCAGACGCGCTTGCAGCACCATGGCCTCCGCCACCGGCGGCAACCACTGCACCGTCAGTTGCGCCGACGGCGACAACCCGGAATCCGCCAGCACCTGCTTGTTCTCCGCAAGCAGTTGCAACCGCCATGCGGCCTTGGCCTCCGGGCGCCGTACGGACAATGTGAAAATCCGTCCCAGCGACATCGAGCGCGGGAAATCAAGCCACAGCAGGTCCGCCGCAGCAGGCGTCCATTGCAGTGGACGCGCAGGCACGTCGCGCCACTCGGCTTCGCGCAAGCCATCACCAGTCAGCAAGATGCTGGAAGCGGAGGGAATGGCAAGGCGGTCGGCATCGCTGATGCGGCCGTTCTCGGTGCGCACTTGCAGCGGCTGTGCGGCGGCGGCAGGAAGGCGCACATCCGCCAGCGTCATGGCCAGCGCAACGCCGGCCACGCCGGCCAGCAACGCATCCGCCCAGCGGCGCCTGCGGCCATACAGCACGGCGCTGGCCACGCCCGCGCCCATGGCCGCGAGCGGCGGCGCCAATGTCACCAGATCGGCGGCTATCATCATTTGTTCTGCTCCTTGCCCTGCCACGCCTGACGGAACGGCGATTCCGCAGCATGTCGCGCCTGCAACAGCACCGGCGCGTCAGCCAGCGTGCCACGCAACCACGCGCGCAAGTCGGCGCGGCATGGCACACAACCATCCTGCACATCCTGCACGGCGCGCTGCGCGTTGAGTTTCTGCTCCTGATCGTTGATGCGCGCAGCAATGGTGTCGCGGGCTGCCTTGCTCCACAGCGCCGGCAACGCGCCGTCCTGCGACAGCGCCTGTACCAGATCGCGTACCTCGGCTGGCACCGTGTCATTGGCCGCACCTTGCGCGCGCTTGTAGCTCATGGCGCCGACCATGTCGCCGGTCATGCGTTTTTCTTCCTTCAGCGCGGGCGGAACGAACGCCGTGCGATGCAGGTAGACGCGTTCCGCAGCTTGCAACTCCTTGATCGCTTCCAGTGCCTTGTATTCGCCCGGCAGCGCATTCTTCGGCGAGATCGCGCGCAGCGACTTTTCCGCATCCCACATGGCGGACAATGCGCGCTTGAGAACCGCCTTGGTTTGCGGGTCGAAAATGGTGGCGTTGTCTTCCTGGTCGTGGGCGTGGCCGAATTCTTTCATCACGCCGATTTCGCTGCCGGGCTTCTCGTTGCCATGTTCGTGGTGATCGTGATGCTCTTCGTCGCCGAACAAGCTGGATTCTTCGCCAAGGAACTGGCCATAGCGCAGGCGCAGCGTGGCCTGGTCGGATGCGATGCCTTCACTGCGGCTGCGCAGCGTGGCGGCGGCCATGTTCGGGTCGGCCTTCAGGTCGGCCACCAGCTGTTCCGTGTCGATGATGATCTGACGCTGGCTGCGCAGGTTTTCCGGCTTGGTCATCGATGGCAGCGCAGTGGCGTCCAGACTCTCGGCTTCCGGCCCGGGCAAACGCAGCGTGTAGGTAGGTGACTGCGCCGTGTGCGGATTCGCCGGCGCGTTGTCGGTGGCACGGACGAAGAAGTAAAGCTCATCGCCCGGCTCCATGCCGAGTTCCGCCAGCGTCCACTGTTTTTTCCATAACCGCGATTTAGGATCGGCCGATTGCGGCAGCGGCACCTCTTTGTCGCTGAAGCGGATGTTTTCGCCGCTGCCGCGTGCAAGGGTCATGTGCAGGCTGGCTCGCACGATGGCGTAGTCGTCCCTTGCACTGACGGCGATGGTGACTGCCTTGACGTCTTTGTGCAGCATATGAATCAGTTCAGTGGGTTCGGCGATGACCACCTGCGGTGCCTGGTCCAATGTCACGCGGATGTTGTAGCGGGTGGTGCTTTTGCCGCGTGCGCGCCAGAACAACGAGTCTTCTACGCGAAGTCTGGCGCAGTCCTGCGTGACCGCCAGCGTTCTGCCGTCACCGAGTTCTATCGCTGGCTCGGCGCCAGTGGCGTTGCGAACGCACCA
Organism: uncultured Duganella sp.; assembly: GCA_963515135.1. Classification (GTDB taxonomy): domain Bacteria; phylum Pseudomonadota; class Gammaproteobacteria; order Burkholderiales; family Burkholderiaceae_D; genus Rugamonas. The sequence continues at coordinate 40,864 of CAUPXZ010000016.1, forward strand.
TTGGACTTCGGCATACTGCGGCACCTGGATGTCGCGGGCGCCGGTTTCGAAGGATTTAACGCCGGTGTATGCTGGCGGCGTGACGCGCAGGTAGATCTCGCCATCGATGATCGGCTTGTCGGCTTGCGCGGCTGGTGGTGATGTGGTTTTGACGGCGGACTGGCCGTGATATGCCCATGCAGCGCCGGCGGCCAGCAGGCTGAGGGCCAGCGGCAGGATGGCGAAGCGGACATGCGCGCGGGCGATAGCCCGGTAGTCATCGCCAGTCAAGACTTCCGCGAGGCGGGCTTGCAGACGTTGCTGCTGAAGTCTGGCGATCGGTGTTTGAGCTTCCGTCGCCAGCAGCGTGCTGCTGTCCTCCAACTGAGGGACGGCGGCGTTCAGCCAGGATGGCCACTGGCGGTCGACGCGCTGACGCCAGCGCATGATATCCGCGCCGAGCCAGACGGCCCAGATGGCGACGCCGGCCAGCGCCGGCGTTCGCGCGGACGGTAACGCGATGGCGGCAAGCAGCAGCGGTATGAGGGTCGCCAGCCATTGCGGAGCGCGGCGGCGCAGGATGGCGGTCCGGAGCCGGTTGCGCAGGTGGTCAGTCGCGCCGGGCATGGGTCAGTATCCGTTCGAGCATGAAGAGGGCCAGCAAGGCAAGGGCCAGCCAGGTTTCCGGCCTGGTGCTGGTGATGGCGGGCAGCGCGCTGCGGGCAGCCGGGAAAGTTTGCGATGGCATGGCGTAGGCCGGCGCCGGGGCGGCGGACAGCAGTTGCCAGGCTTCGTAGAGAGCGTGGGCGGTGTCGGCATCGCGCGGCGGGAAGGCATCCGAGGTCCACAGGCGCCCGCGCGGGGAGTCCGCGTATTTCAATGTGACGCCGTTGATCGTCAGCGTTGCGGCGTTTGCCAGTTCTGGGAACGCTGCGGCGGCCGGCGCGCTAATCCACCAGTGCGGTGCTCGCCAACTGGCCGGGGGGGTGGCGCTCGGCGTATCCCAGACGACCAGCGTGGTTGCGGCCTCCGGCGCGGCGTTGAGCGCATGGCGGCTCGCCCGCCCGCCGGCGCTGTCGAAAGCGGCAAACAGCGCGCGCCAAGCCGGCTCACGCACCTCCTGCGCGGCCAGCGCGACATGAACCACGGCCGGTGCGGAAGCTTGTCGCGCGTCGGGCGACGCGACTATCGGAGTGGCGGCGGTGCGCAGTTCTACCTGGTGGCCGAATTGCGGTATCCGCGCTGGCATGGCGATCTGATTGGCGCGAGCGAGGATCAGCAATTTGGCATCTGCGCGCCAATCGCGTTCGTGCTGGCGCAGCCATGACAGCGCATCTGGCGGCAGCGGCATGCGCGTGGCGGCACTGAAGCCGGCGGCGGCGATCTGCTGATCGGCCCATGTGGGATCCGCGCCGGCGTCCACCAGCACGGTATTGCCGCGCCATGGGAAAATGGCGCCGGCCAGCCAGGCGATGAGTGCGATTAGCATCAGGCATCGCACCAGCAGTAGAACCTTGTCGCGCCACTGCCAGACCCGCAGTTGCTCCGGTGGCGCCGACGGCAGGAAGCGCGCAGTGGCCAGCGGTTCAGCTTTCAAGCGCTGGCGCTTCTGGCGGTGCCACCATGCCGGCAATAACAGAACCGGCAATGCCAGCCACCACAAAGGATAGGTGTTCAGCATCATTTCGCGCGCGCTCCCGCCAGTTGCAACCAGCTGCGCAACACACTGCTCAGCGGCTGTTCGATGCGTGCCTCGTAGTGGACGATGTTATGTTGACGGCAGCTACCCGCTACGCTATCGAAGTGCGCACGGCTTTGCTGTTTGTAGTGTTCACGGTCGGCGTTACTCATGCGGTGCAGGCCATCGTCGCGCTCCGGGTCGCGGTAGCCCGCGCCGGATTTGAAGCTGGCGTCCACTTCGGCTTGCGTGCGCAGCGTGAGCAGGCGCACATCGTGACGCATGTTCCGCAAGCGCAGCAACGCTTCGCTCAGCGGCGACGGCCAGTCGAGGAAGTCGCTGGCGGTGAAAATCATGCTGGGCGCGCGCGCGAAGTGCAGGCTGGCGCGCAGCGTTTCGGCGGACGGCAGTTCGCCTTGCGGCGTGGCCTTGTTCAGCGCTGACAGCACGCGCTGCAACTGGCGCGGTCCGCGCGCAGCCGGTGTGAATTCGACTTTGCCGCCGCTGCAGATCACCAGGCCGAAAGCATCGCCCTGGCGCTGGGCGATGGCGGCAACGCAGGCCAGCGCGGTGCGGGCGAACCACAGTTTGTCGATGCCGTTGATTTCACGACTAGGTTCCGACATCGAGGCGGTGGCGTCCAGCCATAACCATACCGCGACATGGCTGTCGCGCTCCGCTTCGCGCACGAAGTAGCGGTCGGCGCGGGCCAGCAGCTTCCAGTCCACGCGGCGCCACTCGTCGCCCGGCGCATACGCGCGGTACTCGGAGAACTCGACGCCGGCGCCGCGCTCGCGGCCCGCGTGGATACCGTGGCCCAGGCCCGCCAGCACGTGACGGATCACCAGCTCCAGATCCCTGGTCCGGGCCATCATGGCCGTCATATTTGCGTTCGCCGAAACCTGCATTATTCTGGGCGGATATGCTCGCGCAGCGCTTGCAGGATGTCGGCGATCGCCACGCCATCCGCTTCCGCCTCGAAGTTGCGCAGCACGCGATGCGCCAGCACCGGCAGCAGCATCTCGCCGATATCCTCGCGCGTCACGGCCAGGCGGCCTTGCATCAGTGCGCGCGCCTTGGATGCCAGCACCAGCGCCTGGCCGGCACGCGGGCCGGCCCCCCAGCCGATGTGCTTCTGGACCGCCGGCACCGTGGTCAACGACGGCCGCGTCGCCCGCACCAGGCGCGTGGCATAGGCCACCAGGTGATCGCCGATCTCGATATCGCGCACCAGTTGCTGAAGACGCAGCAACGTCGCCACGTCCATTACCGGCACGGCGTCTTTCAGGCCTGCGTGCGTGGTGGCGGACACCATGGCGATTTCCTCGGCCTCGGTTGGATACACGACGTCGATACGCAACAGGAAGCGGTCCAGCTGCGCCTCCGGCAGCGGATACGTGCCGGCCTGCTCGATCGGGTTCTGCGTCGCCAGCACGAAGAAAGGCTTGGGCAGCTTGTGCGTCTGGCCTGCGAAAGTAACCGATCGTTCCTGCATCGCTTCCAGCAAAGCCGATTGCGTCTTTGGCGGTGCGCGGTTGATCTCGTCCGCCAGCAGCACCTGCGTGAACACCGGCCCTTGCTGGAAGCGGAACTCGCGCTTGCGCGTCGCATGGTCCTCTTCCAGGATCTCGGTGCCGACGATATCCGACGGCATCAGGTCCGGCGTGAACTGCACACGATGGAAGTCCAGCTCCGTCGCCTGCGACAGCGATTTCACCAGCAGCGTCTTGCCCAGGCCTGGCACGCCCTCCACCAGTGCGTGGCCGCCGGCCAGCAGGCAGATGATCAGCGAATCGATCACGTTCTCCTGGCCGATGATCACGCGCGCCATGCTGGCCTTCAGCGCCTTCACCTTGGCGGTCAGTTCGCCGATCTCATTTTCGCTCCAGGCGATACCTTCAGCCATAACTACGCTCCCAACGCATATTGAATGATATTGACCGCAAAGCGGGTATTGTCGACCGCGAGAAAACGCTTGTTGCGGAAGTCGTAATCCCACTCGCAGCCATAGTCCTTGTTGCTGTACAAAAGCCGCACGCGGCCGCCGGCTTCGATCGCCTTCAGGTAATCGTGCACCAGATCGTCGCCCCAGCCGTTCAGTTCCACGCCGGTGTTCGGCGGGCCGTCCTCGAACTTGAAGAAGCACGAATAGATCGGATGATTATTGGGGATTTTGTGCAATGCCTTCGGCCCGAAGATGCGGGCGATTTCAGCCTCGAACGATTTCGCGAACAGCCCGTCGATGTCGTGGTTGCAGTCATCCACGAACAGAAAGCCGCCGCCCTTGATGTAGCGCTCCAGATTCTTGCGCTCGGCCGCCGTGAACTGCACCAGCTTGTGGCCGGCGAAATAGCAGAACGGCGCCTCCAGCATCTTCGGATCGGACAGCGCGACGATGCGCTCAACGGGATCGACCCGCAAGGTCGTATATTCGACCAGCGAATTGAGCACGTTGCTGGGCATGCGGACATCCACATCCCAGTCGCCCGACTCGTAAGTCAGGCGCGTGAAATAGAAATCGTACGAGGCCACTATTTAAACCGCGTCGGACAGCGACGTGAAGTTAAAGTCGCGCACCTTCATCGCCGGTATCAGCATCTGGAAACGCACTTCGTCGCCGCCGATCACCACCGGCTTGCCCAGTTCATCGATGTTGTTCAGCATCGTCACCGGGCTTTCGTTGAAGCGGAAGTTCTTGACCGGGTGCTTGATTTTGCCGTTCTCGATGTAGAACGTGCCGTCGCGCGTCAAACCGGTCAGCAGCAGCGATTGCGGATCGACCATGCGGATATACCAGGTGCGCGTGACCAGAATGCCCTTCTTGGTATTGGCGATCAGCTCTTCGGTCGACTTGCCGCCGCCCGTCATGATCATATTGCCGTGACGGCCCAGCGCGCGCTGTCCCTGCTTCTCGGCCCAGTAGCGGGTATAGTCCAGTGAAGCGACCTTGCCGTTCTTGATCACGTCCGCACGCTCGCGCGCCAGCATCGCCTGGTTATCCCAGGGCAGCACCGGCACGTCCGGGTTCCACGGATCGGCATAAATGTTGACCTGCTCGTCGAACAGCTTCTCGCCCAGACGGTTGCCGCCGCCCTTCTTCGACAGGAAGCTGCGGCCTTCGTCGGCCTGGCGCGCGTCGAAGGCGCCGAACATGCGACCGATGATTTCCGAGGTCGCCGCAGGCTCCAGGATCACCGTGTACCGGCCCGGCTCCAGCGCCCTCGCCTCCACCGATTTCAGCGCCTTCTCGATGGCGATGTCGGAGGCCTCACGCGCATCGAACTTGCGCGCATCGTTGGCCGAACGGGTCACCCAGCCAGAGCCGCGGCCATCTTCGGTACGCGTGGTCACGGTGAAACCGAGATTGCTCAGGGTCTGGTAGCCGAACACGCCGTTCGAGTTGGCTACCGTTTCAAAGCCGGTGGTATCGCTGAAGAAGCCCGCCGCGATCAAACCCTGCTTGCGCGCCGCGTTGATACTGGCCGCAGCCACTTCCGCGCGGTACTCCGGATCGATGGCGGCGGTCGCGTCGCTGAAGGTGGCCGACGGCTTGAAATCCTGCTTCTTGATCGCCGGCAGAAACTCCGGATTCTCCGGCGCCAGGCGTGCCACATCTTCCGCGCGGCGCACCACTTTTTCCAGCGACTTGTCGTCGAATTCATTGATCGACGCCGTGCCCTGCTTCTTGCCGAAAGCGACGCTCACGGTCAGCTGCGTGTTCGAATTCAGGCCGGCGGTCGATACGGCATTGCGCGCATAACGGATATTGCCGTTGCGGGTGCCGTTGATCTGCACACGGCACTCATCGGCCTTGGACAGCGACATCACCTTGTCGCAGATGCGCTTGGCTTCTTCCTGGTTCAGCATCTTCATCGTTGTTTTATCCTATCTTGCGGGCAGTGTTGATCACGTTGATGCCATTGAAGCGCGTGGTCGGCGAACCGTGCGACACGGCGCTGACCTGGCTAGGCTGGCCTTTACCATCGAAGAACGAGCCCCCCATGCGCCAGTCGCGGTCATCGCACAGCGCCGAACAGGCATTCCAGAACTCCTGCGTGTTCGACTGGTAGGCCACATCTTCCAGCTGGTTGACGATCTTGCCGTTCTTGATTTCGAAGTACAGCTGGCCGCCGAACTGGAAGTTGTAGCGCTGCTGGTCGATCGAGAACGAACCACGGCCCAGGATATAGATGCCCTTCTTGACGTCCTTGATCATCTCGTCCGGCGACAGCTTCTTCTTGCCGGCTTCCAGCGACACGTTGGGCATGCGCTGGAACTGCACGCTGCTCCAGCTGTCCGCATACGAGCAGCCGTGCGATTCTTTTTCGCCGATGACGGCCGCCTGGTCGCGCGTGGCCTGGTAGTTCACCAGAATGCCGTTGCGGATCAGATCCCAGCGCTTGGACGCCACGCCCTCATCGTCGTAGCCGACCAGACCCAGAGATCCCGGCGAGGTCTTGTCGGCGACGAAGTTGACCATCTCCGAGCCATACTTGAAGTTCTTGCTCTTCCACTTGTCCAGCGTAGCGAAGCTGGTGCCGGCGTAATTGGCTTCGTAGCCCAGCACGCGATCCAGCTCGGTGGCGTGGCCGACCGATTCGTGGATGGTCAGGAACAGATGTTCCGGCGACAGTACCAGATCGTACTTGCCTGGTTCGACGGTTTTCGCGGTCAGCTTCTCGCGCGCCTGGCGACCGGCCGCGCGCGCGTCCTCGATCAGGTCATACGCGCCCTTGTACAGCGTGGTGACGTTGCCGGCGGCCTTGACCCGATTCTCCGCTTTGCAGTCGAAGAACTCGTAGCCCATGCTGGCCGGCGACGACAGACCGTCGCGGGTGCGGAACTTGCCGCTGGCTTTGTCGACGGCGGTGGCGGTGAACGGCGACCACAGACGGTGCACATCCTGGTCGATGTAGGAACCGTCGGTGGAAGCGAAGTACTTCTGCTGGTTCACCTGGAACAGATTGGCAGCCATGAAGTTGGCGCCGGCGTCCAGGCCGGCCTTGTTCGCGGCCAGCAGCAGCTCGGCCTTTTCCTTGATCGGCACCGCGCGCCAGTCCTTGGTGAACGGCGTGGCCCAAGCCACTTCGCCGACGCCCTTCACCGGCGCCAGTACCACCGGTTCGGTTTGCAGCTTCGAATTGGCGCGTGCAATCGCTACGGCCTGGCGCGCCGCATCCGCCACCGAATCCAGCGTCATGACGTTGGTCGAGCAGAAGCCGTAAGCGCCGTTGGCGATCACGCGCACGCCGATGCCGGACGATTCGGTGTTGACGATGTTTTCCACGTTCAGGTCACGCGTGGTGATGAACTGGTTCAGGTAGCGGCCGATGCGCACGTCGCAATACGACGCACCGGCCTTGGTGGCCGCGTTCATTGCGGCGTCGGCCAGCGACTTCTTGAACTGCACGGCCATGGGGTTGAGCAGCTCCTCGGCCGCGATCGCATTGCCGAAGACCGGCACCAGCAGGCTGCCGCCAGCAATGGCGCCTACTTTTAAGAATGAACGACGTTCCACAAAATTCTCCAACAGCCTGATACGTCGTCCCCGCGCAAGCGGAGACCCATGCAACGCCGGCCATGAGGCTCAGCATGGATTCCCGCTTGCGCGGGAATGACGGGGGTTGCTTAAACTGCGTCGGACAACGACGTGAAGTTGAAATCGCGCACCTTCATGGCCGGGATCAGCAACTGGAATTGCGACTCGTCGCCCGACAGGATTTCCGGCTTGCCGATTTCGTCAATGTTGTTCAACATCGAGACCGGGCTTTCGTTGAAGCGGAAGTTCTTGATCGGGTGCTTGATCTTGCCATTCTCGATGTAGAAAGTGCCGTCGCGCGTCAAGCCGGTCAGCAGCACCGATTGCGGGTCCACCATGCGGATATACCAGGTACGCGTGACCAGAATGCCTTTCTTGGTGTTGGCGATCAGCTCTTCGGTCGACTTGTTGGTGCCGGCCATGATGATATTGCCCGGCGTGCCGATGGCGCGCTTGCCCTGCTTCTTGGCCCAGTACTGCGAATAATCGAGGTTGGCGATGCGGCCGTTCTTGATGATGTCCTGACGCTCGCGCGCCAGCATGCTGCCGGTATCCCAGGGCAGCACGGCGACATCCTTGTCCCACGGGTCGGCCCACACATTGACCTGCTCATCGAACAGCTTCTCGCCCAGGCGGTTGCCGCCACCCTTCTTCGACAGGAAGCTGCGCCCTTCATCGGCCGAACGCGCGTCGAAGGCGTTGAACATATAGGCCAGCACATCCGACGTCGCCGCCGGTTCCAGGATCACCGTATAGCGGCCCGGCTCCAGCGCCTTGGCGTCCACCGAACGCAAAGCCTTCTCGATGGCGACGTCCGAAGCGGCGCGCGGATCGAACTTGCTGACATCGCCGACGCTGCGCTTGACCCAGCCCGAACCGCGGCCGTCTTCGGTGCGCACGGTCAGCGTGAAATCCAGGCCGGTATCGGTCTGGTAACCGAACACGCCGTTGGAGTTGGCGATGGACGTGAACTGCGTGCTGTCGGTGAAGAAGCCCGCCGCCACCAGCTTGTTCTTGCGCGAATTCTCGATGCTGTAGGCAGCCACCTGCGCGCGGAAGTCAGGATCGATATCGGCGGTCTTCTGGAAGAAGGTCTGCGTCGCCTTGTATTCCTGCCTGGTTGGCGTCGGCATGAATTCAGGATTCTCCGGCGCCAGGCGCGCCAGGTCTTCCGCGCGGCGCACGGCTTTTTCCAGCGACTTGTCGTCGAATTCATTGACGGAGGCGGTGCCCTGCTTCTTGCCGAAGGCGACCGACACCACCAGCTGCGTGTCTTCGATCAAACCGGCGGTCGACACGGCGTTGCGCGCGTAGCGGATATTGCCGCGACGGCTGCCGTTGATGGTCACTTCGCACTGATCGGCCTTGGTCAGCGACAGCACTTTATCGCTGATACGCTTGGTCTCTTCTTGACTCAGGAATTTCATGGTTGTCTCTCTCTCCAGGGCTTAGCCGATCTTGCGGGCGGTATTGATAACGTTGATGCCGTTGAAGCGCGTGGTCGATGCGCCGTGCGATACGATGGACACCTGCGGTGGCTGGCCCTTGCCGTCGAAGAAGGAGCCGCCCATGCGCCAATCGCGCTCGTCGCAAATGCCCACGCAGGCGTTCCAGAATTCCTGGGTGTTCGATTGATACGCCACGTCTTCCAGCATCTGGCCCACTTTGCCGTTCTTGATTTCGTAGAACAGCTGGCCGCCGAACTGGAAGTTGTAGCGCTGCTGGTCGATCGAGAACGAGCCGTCGCCGACGATGTAGATACCCTTCTTGACGTCCTTGATCATTTCGTCCGGCGTCAGCTTCTTCTTGCCCGCTTTCAGCGACACGTTAGGCATGCGCTGGAACTGCACATTGGCCCAGTTGTCGGCATACGAGCAGCCGTGCGATTCCTTCTCGCCGATGATGTGGGCCTGGTCGCGCGTGGCCTGGTAGTTGACCAGGATGCCGTCCTTGATGATGTCCCAGTTCTTGCACTTGACGCCTTCATCGTCGTAGGCCACCGCCCCCAGCGAACCAGGGGTGGTCTTGTCGGCTTCGATGTTGACGATGTCCGAGCCGTACTTGAATTTCTTGGTCTGCCATTTGTCCAGCGTGGCGAAGCTGGTGCCGGCGTAGTTGGCCTCGTAGCCCAGCACGCGATCCAGCTCGGTCGGGTGGCCGACCGATTCGTGGATGATCAGCCACAGGTGTTCCGGCGTCAGCACCAGATCGTACTTGCCCGGTTCGACTGACTTGGCTTTCAGCTTGGCCTTGGCCTGCTTGCCGGCCAGGCGCGCGTCCTCGATCAGGTCATACGATTTGGTGTACAGCGTGGTCACGCCGCCCGCCGCCTGCAGTTTGTGCTCCTTGCGGCCGTCCAGATATTCATAACCCATGCCGACCGGCGCCGACAAGCCCTGGCGGGTGCGGAACTTGTTCTCTTTCTGGTCGACGGCGGTGGCGAAGAACGGCATCCACAGGCGGTGGATGTCCTGGTCGATGTAGGAACCATCGGTGGAAGCGAAGTACTTCTGCTGATTAACCTGGAACAGCAAGGACTGCATGAAGCTGGCGCCGCTGTCCATGCCGGCCTTGTTGGCGGCGATCAGCAGCTCGGCCTTGTCCTTGATGGCGACGGTGCGCCAGTCCTTGACGATGGGCGTGGCCCACGACACTTCGCCGACGCCGGTCACCGGCGCCAGGATCAGCGGTTCGGTCTGCAGCTTGGCGTTGGCCTTGGCGATGGCGACCGCCTGGCGCGCGGCAGCCGCCACGCCGTCCGGCGTCATGTCGTTGGTGGCGGCGAAACCGTAAGCGCCGCCGGCGATCACGCGCACGCCGACGCCGGCCGATTCAGTGTTGGTGACGTTTTCCACGTTCAGGTCGCGCGTGGTGAGGAACTGGTTCAGGTAGCGACCGACGCGCACGTCGCAATACGAGGCGCCGGCCTGGGTGGCGGCCGTCATCGCGGTGTCGGCCAGGCCTTTCTTGAATTTGATGTCCACTGGCTTGAGCAGCTCTTCGGCGGCGATGGCGCGGCCGAAGGTGGGCAGCAACATGGTGCCCAAAGCCAGACTACTGATATTGAGGAATGCACGTCGTTCCATATTATCTCCAACATTGTTGTGGGCCAGCCGCCCATATGGCTGAATATCCGTCGCCTGTTCTGTGGTTTTTGCAATATTAGCGTCGGGTCAAGAACAGCAATTGCAAAATGTATGCCATCGGCAAGCGTTGCGCAAGCATCAATTTGTAGCGTCCGAAGTGTCCGATTGCGTGTCCGCCGGGTGTCCGCCATGTGTCCGCGCACCGGGCAGGTGCGCGCGCCTTTTCGCTTGACCTGTTTGCGTGCTTGACCGATCATCGCTCACCACCACACCTCAGGAGATTGTGCATGAAACGACTTGTATTGGCGGCCATGGCCACCACCATGCTGATGGGCGCGAACAATGCCGCATGGGCGGACGATGCGCTGAAAGCGGCGATCGCCGCGCCAACCCGCACGGCGGACAACGTCAAGCGCGACGTCTATCGTCATCCTTACGAAACGCTGACCTTCTTCGGCATCAAGCCGAATATGACGGTGGTGGAGCTGGCGCCGGGCGGCGGCTGGTACACCGAAATCCTGGCGCCCTATCTGCGCGACCACGGCAAGCTGATTACCGGCGGCAGCGACCTGGCCTCGCCCAACGAGAATGAGCGCAAGGGCGCGGAGCGCTTTATGGCGCGCCTGAATGCCAAGCCGGAGGCCTACAACAAGGTCGCCGTCGGCGTATTCTCGCCGGGCCGCAAATACGAGATGGCGCCGCCGAACAGCGTCGACCTGGTGGTCACCTTCCGCAATATCCACAACTGGATACCACTGGGTCCGGAGAAGATGAAGGATTTGTTCAGCAATCTGTACACGGTGCTGAAACCGGGCGGCGTGCTGGGTATCGAGGAGCACCGCCTGCCGGCCTCCAAAACCCAGGACGCCACCGCCAGCAGCGGCTACATGCACGAGGCTTATGTGATCAAGCTGGCGGAGGATGCCGGCTTCAAGCTGGCCGGCAAGTCGGAAGTGAACGCCAATCCGAAAGACACGGCCGATCACAAGAACGGCGTGTGGGCGCTGCCGCCGACCTTCACCAACAAGGAAGAAGACCGCGCCAAATATCAGGCCATCGGCGAGAGCGACCGCATGACGCTGAAGTTCGTCAAGCCGGCGAAATAAGGGCGCGCCTAAAAGCGCGTGAACTTGGTTTCATCCGGCGCGCTGTCGGTGGCCAGGTTCACCGCGCGCACCGGACGGCCGCTGGTGGCGGCCTTCAGCACTGCCGGCCGCCGTGCACTCACGCGCGGCCCGTCATCCACCGCATACTGCTTGAATACCGACATCAGCCGCCGCAGCTGATCCGCCTGCGCGGTCATCTCTTCCGAGGTCGCCGCCAGCTCCTCCGAGCTGGCCGCGTTCACCTGCGTGGTCTCGCTCAGCTGGATCACCGCGCCGTTGATCTGCCGCACGCCGGAACTCTGCTCCTCCGACGCCGCCGAAATCTCCTGCACCAGTTCCGAGGTCTTGCGGATATTCGGCGCCAGCTGATCGAACATGGCACCCGCCTGCTCCGCCAGTTTCACGCTGTCCGCCGCCACCTCGCTGATCTCCTGCGCCGCCACCTGGCTGCGTTCCGCCAGCTTGCGCACCTCGGCCGCCACCACGGCAAAGCCCTTGCCATGCTCGCCGGCGCGCGCCGCCTCGATCGCCGCATTCAAAGCCAGCAGATTGGTCTGATAGGCGATATCGTCGATGATGCCGATCTTGCCGGCGATCTGCTTCATCGCCGAGGCGGTGGCCTTCACCACCTCGCCGCCGCGCGCCGCTTCCACCGCCGCCTGCGTGGCGATGCCGTCGGTGATCTTGGCGTTCTCGGTGTTCTGCGCGATGGAGGCCGTCATCTGCTCGATTGAGGCGCTGGTTTCCTCCACGCCAGCCGCCTGTTCGCTGGAAGCCTGCGACAGCGACTGCGCGGTGGCACTCACCTCCTGCGAGGAGCTGGCCAGGCTCACCACCACCGTCTGCACTTCGCGTACTATCGCCGCCAGACTGCGGCCTATCCACACCGCCAGCACGCAACCAAGAACGGCGATCACCACGTCCACCGTCAGGATGATCTTCTTGGCGGAATCGGTGACCTCGCGCATCGAGGCCGATTCCTTGCCGGTCTCCGCCTCGTTCACCTTGAGCAGCTTGCGGAACGCGGCCGCGATAGCCTCATCGGCGCCCTTGATGTTCTTGTCCATTTCCAGCGCGGTCATGCCCTTGTCGTGCATGGCTTCCAGTTGCGACATGCTGTGGTCATACGCCTTGACCCCGGCCAGCACTTCGCCCAGCAAGACGTTTTCTTCGTTCGACAGCGCGCCGGCTTCCCGATAGACGGTCATCTCCTTGTCTATGACAGCCAGTTCGGTGCGGAACTGCGCATTGCTGTCCGGCCCACGGAGAATATAATTTTTGAAGTGACGCACGGCGCGGCCATGCGCGGTCACGGCTTCCAGCACTGAATTCTTGCGCGCCAGCGTGACCGTTTCGAAATCGGTCCAGTGTTCGTGCAGGGCCGTCAGCTTGCTGAACGCAACCAGGCCCATCAATACGACCAGCAGCACAATCAGACCAAAACCGGCATGCAGCCGGGTCTCCATTTTCATTTGCTTGAACATGGGTGGATACTCCTTGAGGACGCGGGATCACGATTCATTGTGAACCATTATTGATCCTCAAATCTCACCAAAAATAACCGTGTGCAGTGTCGACACCACATGCTGCACATTCAGCAGCAGCACGAAGCGGCCGTTGACCTTGCCGATGCCGTGCAGCAGATCGGCGCTGACCGCGCCGAAGCGCGGCGCCGGCTCGATCTCGCTGGCGGGAATGTCCAGGACAGCATTCACCGCGTCGACCAGGATGCCGATGACAAACGGCCCATCCTCCCCTTCCACCTCGACCACGATGATGCAGGTGCGCTTGCTGATCGGCGAAGGCTCGCGCTCCAGCCGGCGCGCCAGGTCCAGCACCGGCACCGCTGCGCCGCGCAGGTTGATCACGCCGCAGACGGCGGGCGGCATCTGCGGCACCGGCGTCACGCCGGCGTATTCCAGAATCTCGCGCACCGCCAGTATGCCCATGACGAACATGTCCCGCCCCAGCATGAAGCTGAGGAACTGCGCTGGCGCTCCGTTGCCGGTGACGGCATTCATGGCGGCGGCCCGGCTCAGAACTTGACGAAATGCGACTCATCCGGCTCGCTGACCTCCGTCATGCGGCGACTGGACACCACGCCCATCGGCGAGCGCTTGTTGCCCGGCGGTTTGCGCGCCACCGCCGGCGTGCGCACCGCGCGCGTGCCGCCGGCCAGCTTGAAGAAGGCCATGGTGTGCTGCAGCTGCTCCGCCTGGCCGCTCATCTCTTCCGCCGTCGCCGCCAGTTCTTCCGAGCTGGAGGCGTTCTGCTGGGTGGTCTGGCTCAGCTGCGTGACGGCGGCGTTGATCTGGCCCACGCCGGCCGACTGCTCTTCCGACGCCGCCGTGATCTCCTGCACCAGGTTCGAGGTGCGGCGGATATTCGGCACCATCTCGTCCAGCAAATGGCCGGCCTTCTCCGCCAGTTCCACGCTGCTCGACGCCACCTCCTCGATTTCCTGCGCCGCCACCTGGCTGCGCTCGGCCAGCTTGCGCACCTCGGCCGCCACCACCGCGAAGCCCTTGCCATGTTCGCCGGCGCGCGCCGCCTCGATCGCCGCGTTCAGCGCCAGCAGGTTGGTCTGGTAGGCGATATCGTCGATGATGCTGATTTTCTTGGCGATCTGCTGCATCGCCGCCACCGTCGACTTGACCGCCTCGCCGCCCTCGGCCGCCTCGATCGCGGCCTTGCTGGCGATGCCATCGGTGACCTTGGCGTTCTCGGTGTTCTGCGAAATCGACGCCGTCATCTGCTCGACCGAGGCGCTGGTCTCCTCGGTGCCGGCGGCCTGCTCGCTGGCCGCCTGCGACAGCGATTGCGCGGTGGCGCTGACTTCCTCCGAAGCCGAGGCCAGCGCCTCGGCGCCGTTGTTCACCTCCTGCACCACCTGCGACAGTTTTCCTATCATGCTCTTCATCGCCGCCAGCAGGCTGGTGGTGTCGCCCGGCTTGAGCTGCACGTCCGCCGCCAGGTCGCCGTCCGCCACCTGACGCACGATATCGGCCGCATACGAGGGGTCGCCGCCCAGCTGCTTCATGATGCCGTTCAGGATCAACAGCCCGATCACCACCAGCAGCACCAGCGCCACGCCGGAGGCGAGATACATGGTCTTCAGCGCGCTGTTGGATGCGGCTTCGGCGTTGCCGACGTCCGCTTCGCCGTACTGAATGTTCAGCGTCACCAGCTTGTTCAGGCTTTCCTCTGCTTCGCGGAACGAGGCCCGGTTATCGGCCAGCGTTTTATGCAGCGTCGCAAATAGCTCGCGGCGCTTGGCGAGGTCGGCCCGCGTGATCTGGCTGGCCAGGTCGGTGATGATGGCGTCGCGCTGCTTCCAGGTATCCCACTGTTTGACGAAAGTCTTCCACACCGCCGCCTCCTCGGTTTCCTGCGGCAGCGCGTCGTAGATCTTCCACGCCTTGTCGACATTGGTCCACGCATCCTGCTTGCGCTTGACCTGGTTGGCAATCTCGTCCACCTCCTCCGGATACAAGGCCATCGCGTCGATGGCGCGGCTGGATGAACGGATCGCCGTCTGCGCCTCATTGATGATCAGCAGCGACTGCACCGACGGCATGCGGTTCTTGCCTATCTGGTCCAGCATCTGACCTTGCGTCTTCATGCCGGAGAAGGCAATCAGCATCACCGTCAACAGCGCGATGACCGCCACCGCCAGCAAAATCAAGATCTTGGTACGTACCTGCAAAGTCGATAGCATGTCGTTTCTCCCTAGTTATTTTGATCCTGCGCCGATCCCGCCAGCGCCCGCAGCCTGCGTCTGTCGTGCCGTATCCAGCCCACCAGTTCTTCCGCCGGCATGGGCCGGGCCAGCAAAAATCCTTGCGCCATGTCGCAACCAAGGTCGCGCAACAGCTGCCAGTCTTCCAGCGTTTCCACGCCCTCCGCCACGGTGGCCACGCCCAGGCTCTGGCCCAGATCGAGCGCGCTTTTCAGCACCATGTGACGGTTCGGCCATTGCGCCGCGCCGTTGACAAAGGCGCGGTCTATTTTCAGCTCGGTGAACGGGCAGCGCGCGAATTGCTGCATCGACGAATAGCCGATGCCGAAATCGTCCATCGCCAGCCCGAAGCCCATCAGCCGCAGGCGGCCCATATTGGTCAACGCCTGCGACAGCTGGCGCATCACGCTGGTTTCCGTTACTTCCCACACCAATGACGATGGCGCCACGCCGGAGCTGATCACCTGCGCCGTCAGCAGCTCGATGAAAGCGCGGTCGGCCAGATTCTCGGCGCTCAGGTTGACCGACACCGTCAGTGACGGCAGGCCGGCTTGCCGCCAATCCAGGATGCGCTGTAAAACCTGCCGTACCAGCGCCAGCGTGAAGTCGGCCATCAGCGGCTTCCCCTCCAGCGTGTCGATGAAATGCGCCGGCGATAACAGGCCACATTGCGGGTGCTGCCAGCGCGCCAGCGCCTCCACGCCTTTCAGCTGGCCGTTGCGCATCGCCACCTTGGGCTGAAAGTGCGGCAGAAATTCATTGTTGGCCAGGGCCTGCGCCAGCTCTTCCAGTGATGCCTGCGGCGGCAACGGGGCAGCGGCCGGCACGCAGTCGCCGCTGCGGTCGTCGGCCTTGCACAGCAGCTGCGCCAGCGGCTCCAGTTGCACCGGCTTGAGCAGGTTGCCCAGCAGGCCGATCGACGCGTCCTCGCAAGCCATGTTTTCAATAATCTCCAGCAGACGCGGATCGCGCGCGCTGACCACGATCAGGTTCTCGGTCAGGCGCCGTTCGCGCAGCTGGCAGGTCAGTTCGATACCGTCCATGCCCGGCATTTCCAGGTCGGTCAGCACCAGGAATATCGGTTCCGCTGCGTCCTCCAGTATCCGCAAGGCTTCGTTGCCATCGCCCGCCTCCAGGATTTCACCGAATTCCAGTTGGCGCAGCAGGCCAACCAGATAGCCGCGCTGCACCGCGCTGTCCTCGACCACCAGCACGCGGCGGCCGGCCCATGATGGTGCGGTGGAAGTGGCGGCGGCGGTCGGCGTGGTATTCATGTTCAGTATTGCAGCTGCTGCAGGATTTCACGATAGATCGCGTTGAGCGGCACCGATTTCTCCACGCCGCCCCGTTTGACCGCTTCCTTCGGCATGCCGTACACCACGCAGCTGGCCTCATCCTGCGCCACCGTGCGCGCGCCGGCCTTGAGCATTTCCAGCAAGCCGGCCGCGCCGTCGTCGCCCATGCCGGTCATGATCACGCCCAGCGCATTGGCGCCGGCCGCGCGCGCGGCGGAACGGAACAGCACATCCACCGACGGCCGGTGACGGTTGACCAGCGGCCCATCCACCACCTCGACGAAATACTGTGCGCCGGTGCGCCGCAACAGCATATGCTTGCCGCCGGGCGCGATCAGCACCTGCCCTTGCAGCACGCGATCGTTGTTCTCGGCTTCCTTCACGCGCACCTGGCACACGCTGTCCAGCCGCGCCGCAAAGGCGGCGGTGAACTTCTCCGGCATATGCTGCACCACCACGATGCCGGGCGAGACGCGCGGCAGCGCGGTCAGCACTTCCTCCAGCGCCTGCGTGCCGCCGGTGGAGGTGCCGATCGCCACGATGCGTTCGGTGGTGGCCGTCATCGGCCGCGCATCCATCGGCGGCAGGATGGCGTCCGCATTCAGCTTGGCCGTCACCGGCGGCGGCAGCGGCGCCGGCGCGGGACGGGAAGTCAGCTTGCCGACATGGGCGCCGGCGGCGGCGCGCACCGCCGACACCAGCTCGTCGGCGCTGTCGTGCAGGAACTGCTTAAGGTCCAGGCGCGGCTTGGTGATGATGGACACGGCGCCGGCGGTCAAGGCCTCGACCGAGGTCTGGGCGCCCTTTTCGGTCAAGGTCGAGCAGATCACCACCGGCGTCGGATGCTCGACCATCAGCTTGCGCAGGAAGGTGATGCCGTCCATCTTGGGCATTTCCACATCGAGCACGATCACGTCCGGCCATTGCACCTTCATGCGCTCTATCGCCAGCAGCGGATTGGCCACCGCGTGGGTGACGGTGATGCCGGACGCCGCGTTCAGCAGGGCGCTCAGCACCTGCCGCACCACGGCGGAGTCGTCGACGATCATGACCTTGATATCGCTCATGCCTGGGTCCTTGCTCCCGTGTTGCGCCATCCCGGCTCCGGCGGAACCTGGCGGCTCAGCACCTCGCCGCTGCGGATGGTGAAGATCAGTTGACGGTGTCCTTCGCCGAACAGGCTCTCGGACACCACATGAATGCCGTGCTGATGCAGCATGCTGCGCGCGTAGTCGCCGTTCTGCATGCCGATATCGCGTACCTTTTCGCTGCGCGGGAACATCGCGCCGCCGCCGAAGATTTTGCCCTGGCACTGGATCAGCGGCACCCCATGCTGCGCCATGCCGTCCAACATCAGCTGCATGGCGTCGGCGCCATACATGCCCGGCTTGTCGGCCGGGCGGTCGTTCCGGCGCCGGCCGTGCCCCGGCAGCAGGAAGTGCGACATGGCGCCGATGCGCAGCGCCGGATGCCACAGCGTGATCGACACGCAGGAACCCAGCAAAGTCCGCACGCGATACTGCCCGCCGCCGACGAAGTAGTCGCCGGGCATCAGGAAGATATCGATCAACTTGGCGTCGTTCATGGCTTGCGATAGATCGAAGGGGCGACGGCGGTCAGGCTGTCGTTGATATCGTTCAGCGTTTCCGAATGGCCGATCAAAAAATAGCCGCCCGGCCGCAGTTGTGCCAGCAGCCGCGCCACCACCTGGCGCTTGGTCTCCAGGCTGAAATAGATCATCACATTGCGCAGAAAGATGACGTCGAAAGTGCCGATTTTCGGTAGCGGCGCGTTCAGGTTCAGATGCTGAAACTGCACCCGCTGGCGCAGCGCGCGTTCGATCAGCATGGTGCCGCTTTCCGAACCCTGCCCCTTGAGGCAGAAGCGCTTCAGGTAATGCTGCGGCATCTGCGAAGCGCGCTCCATCGGGTAGTGGCCGCTGCGGGCGCGCTGCAGCACCCGCGTGCTGATGTCAGTGCCCAGCACTTCCCACGGCGCGTCGCCCATCACATCGGCCAGCACCATGGCGATGCTGTACGGTTCCTCGCCGCTGGAGCTGGCGGCGCTCCACACGCGCAGCGTCCGGTGCTTGTCGGCCGCGTCCTGCGCCAGATCGCGCAGCAGCGCAAAGTGCTTCGGCTCGCGGAAGAAGTAGGTCTCGTTGGTGGTCAGCAGATCCACCGCCATCTGCAATTCGGCCGGCTGCTGGCGGCTTTCCAGCAGCTTCAGGTAATCGCCGTAGCTATCCAGCTGGTAATGCGCCAGGCGCTTGGCCAGGCGGCCGCTGACCAGCGCCTGCTTGCCGTCGGCCATGGTGATGCCGGCCGCATCGTAGATGAAGCGCTGGAACTGCATGAACTCGCGATCGGTGATCATCGCCACGGCCATGTCGCCCCCCCGCCGCTCACGCCACGGCGGCGGTGCCGCGCGCCATGTCGACGATTTCCTCGCTCGACAGCACGCGCTCGATATCGAGCAGGATCACAAAGCGCCCGTTGTGCTTTCCCATGCCGGCGATGAAGTCGGGACGGATGCGCGTGCCGAACGACGGCGCCGGCTCGATATCTTCCGCGCCGATTTCCACCACCGCGTTGACCGCATCCACCAGCATGCCCAGCACCTGCTTGCACTCGCCGTCCCCGCCGCCCGCTTCCACAATCACGATGCAACTGCGCTTGCCGATCACGCTCTGCCCGCGTCCGAAGCGCGCCGACAAATCCATCACCGGCACCACCGCGCCGCGCAGATTGATCACGCCGCGCACACACTCCGGCATCATCGGCACCGTCGCCAGGCTGCCGTATTCGATGATCTCCTTGATGTGCAGGATGCCCACCGCATACTGTTCCGCGCCCAGCATGAAGGTCAGGAACTGGCTGGGCAGCGCGGCGCCGCTTTGCAAGGCGACGATGGCATTGCTGCCGTAGGTAACCACATTGTTGGTGTCGATGCTGTTCATGCTGTTCTCCTACGCGGCCAGCGCTGGTGCGGCTGCGGCGCCCTTGCCGGCCACGGTGACCATCAGCGCCGCCACGTCCAGGATCAGCGCCACTTCGCCGCTGCCCAGGATGGTGGAGCCGCTGATGCATTTCACTTCGCTGAACATCGGGCTCAAAGGCTTGATCACGGTCTGGAACTCGCCCAGCAGCGTATCCACCACCAGCCCGGCGCGGTGGTTGCCGAACTTGAGCACCACGATGCTCTCGCGCCGGGTGGCCGCGCCGCCGATGCGGAACAGGGTGCGCAGACGCACCAGCGGCAGCACCTGGCCGCGCAGATTGGTGTAGTCCTGTCCCGGTTCGGTGGCGTATTCGATGCACTCCTCGATCATGTCGAGCGGGATGACGAACACCGACGATCCCACCTGCACCAGGAAGCCGTCGATGATGGCCAGCGTCAGCGGCAGGCGCACGGTGACGGTGGTGCCCTCTCCTTCCTTGCTGCCGACATCCACGCTGCCGCGCAGCGCCTGGATATTCCGCTTCACCACATCCATGCCGACGCCGCGCCCGGACAGGTTGGTGATCTTCTCCGCCGTCGAGAAGCCGGCTTCGAAGATCAGGTTGTATATTTCGCTGTCGGTCAGCTTGCGCTCCGGGTCCGCCAGCCCGCGTTCAATCGCCTTGGCCAGGATCTTCTCCTTGCGCAGGCCGCCGCCATCGTCGCTGACTTGAATGACGATGCTGCCCGATTCATGGAAGGCATTCAGCTTGATCATGCCCCTGGCCGGCTTGCCGGCGGCCACCCGCACCTCGGCCGGCTCGATGCCATGGTCCATGGCGTTGCGCACCAGATGCATCAACGGATCGCCGATCTTTTCCACCACCGTTTTGTCCAGCTCCGAATCCTCGCCGTCGACAATCAGGCCGATGTCCTTGCCCAGCTCACGCGCCACGTCGTGCACCACGCGCTGGAAGCGGTTGAAGGTGGCGCCGATTTTCACCATGCGCAGCTCCAGCGCGGCGTCGCGCACATCTTCCACCAGGCCGGTCAAGGTCGAGGTGCATTCCAGCAGCTCGGTGTTTTTTATGTGCTGGCCGATCATATTGGCGCGCGCGCCGGCGATAATCAGCTCGCCCACCAGATCGATCAAACGATCCAGCTTGTCGGAATCGACGCGGATCGAACGGCTCTCCTGCGCCTTCTGTTCGCTGACCTGCTTCTGCTTGGCCAGCGCCGCCTCCACCACCACCGGCGGCACGTTGCAGGCATCGACCAGAATGCTGCCCAGCTGCTGCGGCGCGGCTTCCTGCCGCCGGTCCGGATCGGATTGCTGATTCAGCGCCTCTTCCAGCTCGTGCGCGGTGACGCTGCCGCAGCGGACCAGGATCTCGCCCAGCCGCGCGGCGCGCTCCGGCAGCGAGCGTATCAGGTTGACGTATTCCGACACCTTGCTGTTGGGCGGGATGATGCGGATCTCGCAATCGTCCTGCACAAACTCGAACACGCCGGCGATGGCTTCGCGGTCGGCCGTGCTGTCGAAGGCGATTTCGAAACCGAGGTAGCACAGTTCGGCGTCCATTTCGTCGGCCGCCGGCAGCGCGTCCGGCAGCGTGGCGATGCCGACCACGCGTCCCAGCTTGCCGAGGTAGCGCAGGAAGGCGATCGGGTCCATGCCGTTCTGCAGCACGCCGCGCCCGAAGCGCAGCGAGATATGCCAGTAGTCGCTGTCGCCGCGCTCCATGTCGATCCGCTCGACGCTGGGCTCCGCATGCACCGCCAAATGGGCCGCTGCATGGCCTGCGGCCGCCTCGCCGTCCATGTGGCGGCGCAGCTGCTGTTGCAGCATTTCGCCTTCCGGCGCGGTATCGGGATCCTGTTCGTGCTGGCCGGCGGCCAGCGCATTCATCATGCCAGACAGGTAGTCGCAGCAGGACAGCAGCAGCACCACCATTTCATCGTTGAGCGTGACGCTGCCGTCGCGCACCTTGTCCAGCAGGCTCTCCACCACGTGGGTGAAGGCGACGATATGGTCGAGACTGAACAGCCCCGCCGACCCCTTGATGGTATGCGCGGCGCGGAAGATGGCGTTGATCGCTTCGCTCTGGTCGCCCGCCAGGTCGACATTGAGCAGCGCGTTTTCCATCTCTTCCAGCAGCTCGCGGCTTTCGGCGATAAATGTCTGTAGCGCGTCATCCAGATTCATGGCTCTTCCCTCAGGCGTGTATCAGCACGGCGTCGCCGAAGAAGGCGACCAGGTCCAGCATCTCAAAGATTTCCACAACGGCGGGGCTATGCTGCACCAGGCGCAGCTCGCGCTGCTCGGCAGCGGCGCTCTGCTTGGCCAGCATCAGCACCTGCAGGCCGGCGGTGTCCAGCTCCGTCACGGCCGACAAATCGATTTCCAGCACGCGCGTCTTGCGCAGCGCTTCCAGCACGGTGACTTTCAAATCGGCGGCGCGGTAAATCGTCATTTCGCCGTCGAGGGAAATATGGGTCACATCGTCGGCCATGACAGCCTCCCTGAATTATGGCAGTACCAGCTTGGCCACGGCGCCCAGCAGCACCTCGGGCTTGAAAGGCTTGACCACCCAGGCTTTCGCGCCGGCGGCCTTGCCCTCCTCCTTTTTGCTTTCCTGCGATTCGGTGGTCAGCATGATCACCGGCGTGAATTTGTAGTTGGGCAGCTGCTTGAATTGCTTGACGAAAGTGATGCCGTCCATATTCGGCATATTCACATCGCACACCACCAGGTGGATTTTCTGCCCGGTGCACTTGGACAGCGCATCGACGCCGTCCCGCCCTTCGATCACATCGTACCCGGCGCCCTTCAGCGCAATTCCCACCACCTGCCGCAACGAGGCCGAATCGTCGACCACCATAATGGTTTTTCCCATGTCTCATCCACCCTCAGAAAAAAGTGATCTCGTCGGCCTCGGAGGCCGCCGGCGCGGCCAGCCTGGCGCCGCTGTGCACCGCGTGCTCTTCCGCCATCGCGTAGGTTTTTTGCAGGTCGTGCATCAGGCGGTCAGCGTCGAGCGCTTCCAGCACGCCGCTGTCGATATAGCGCTGGCGATTCTCGCTCAGCAACGGCAGCAGTTGCTGCATGTTGTCGCGCACATGCGACATCACCTGGCTGACGCGGTCCTGGAACTGCAGCTGTACCAGCGCCTCGCCCACCTCGCCCTGGATGCCCGCGCTTTCCTGCTTGAGCAGCGCGGACGACTGCACCAGCGCGTCGGTCATCTGGCGGAATTCATTCAGCACCCCTTCGATCATGCCCTCGGCCGACTGCATCGACTTGTCTTCCGCATCGCTGGACTGCTCGGCCGCCTGGCTGGCGGCGAGGATGGCCTTGCTGATCAGCCCCACGCGGTTGGTGATTTCCTTGCCGGTTTCGGCGGAGCGCATCGACAGCATGCGCACCTCGGTCGCCACCACCGCGAAGCCGGCGCCGGCCGGCCCGGCGCGCGCCGCCTCGATGGCGGCGTTCAGCGCCAGCAGATTGGTTTGTGCGGCGATGCTGGCCACGCCTTCGGCCATGCCGCGCAGTTCGCGGGTGAAGCGTTCCAGATCCTTGATTTGCGCCAGCATGGCCTGCTTGGAGGCCATCGCCGATTTCATCGACGTCACCACCGAGCCCAGTTGCCGCTCGCTGTGCGCGAACACCTCGGTCATCGCATGCTCGCCCTGGCCGCTGCCGCCGGAGGCGTGCAGCGCGTTGTCCAGCTTATCGACGATGTTGGAGAAGCGCGTGGCCAGGTCGGACACCGCCTCTTCCATCTGCGTGCGCGAGTTTTCGATGTGGCGGCACCATACCGGCACCACGGCGTCGCCGAAACGTTCGCGTCCTTCGAGGTAGTGGTCGATCATGGCGTTGTCGCCGGCGGCGCCAACCGGCGCGAAGCCGCTGTCGCGGGTCAGCCATGCGGCGGCGCCCAGCAACAGCAGCGCCCAGATCAGCGTATACCATCCCCAGGCGCTCCAGCCGGCCACGATGGTGCCCAATGCTCCCGCCGCAGCCAGGCCGAACGGTACTATTATTTTGCTACTCAATCCGCTTTGACTGATCACTGGACGCCACCCCACTGTAGTAGCCGGGCGCCGCTCGAACAGCGCCTTCGGGAGATCCACTGTAGCGCAGAAACGCCCCCTTGCAAGCGGGATTGATAGTGATGTTGCAGCGATACAACCCTCGCCTTAGCGGCCGGTGCCGGTTAGCTCAGCAGTGGACGTGGCGCGCCGCGCGATGCCGGCCGCGCCGTGGCCGTGTGATCCAGCTGGAAGATGCTGACCGCGTCGGCCAGGTGCGCCGCCTGCTCCTGCATCGCGCCGGCGGCTGCGGCGGCCTGCTCCACCAGCGCCGCGTTCTGTTGCGTCACATGGTCCATTTGGGAGATGGCGACGTTGATCTGTTCTATGCCGTGGGTCTGCTCGACGCTGGCGTTGCTGATCTCGGCCATGATGGCGGTCACGCGCTCGATGCTGCTGACCACGTCCCCCATGGTGCTGCCGGCCTGGCCCACCAGCAGCGTGCCGGCCTCCACCTTGCCGACCGAATCGTCGATCAGCGCCTTGATTTCGCGCGCGGCGCCGGCCGAGCGCTGCGCCAGGTTGCGCACCTCGGAGGCCACCACCGCGAAGCCGCGCCCCTGTTCGCCGGCGCGCGCCGCCTCCACCGCCGCGTTCAGCGCCAGGATATTGGTCTGGAAAGCGATGCCGTCGATGACACCGATGATGTCGACAATCTTCTTCGACGAGGCGTCGATCGAGGCCATGGTCTGCACCACGTCCGCCACCACTGCGCCGCCGCGCTGCGCCACCTCGGCGGCATTGGCGGCCAGCTGGTTGGCCTGACGGGCATTGTCGGCGTTCTGCTTGACGGTGCTGGTCAGTTCCTCCATCGATGACGCGGTTTCTTCCAGCGCGCTGGCCTGTTCCTCGGTGCGCGACGACAGGTCCAGGTTGCCGGCGGCGATTTCGGTCGAGGCGGTGCCGATGGTGTCGGTGCCGCTGCGCACCTCGCCGACGATGCGCACCAGGCTGGACGACATGCGGTTCAGCGCATACAGCAGCTTGCCCGGTTCATCTTTGCTGAAGTCGCCGGCGGCGCGCGGCGGATTGCCGGCCAGGTCGCCTTCGGCCACGCGTTCGGCCAATGCCACCGCCTGGTTGATCGGCCCGGTGATGCCTTGGGTCAGCCACCAGGCGAAGGCCACGCCGAACACCACCACCAGCAGCGCCAGCAACACCAG
This sequence comes from uncultured Duganella sp., assembly GCA_963515135.1. Lineage (GTDB taxonomy): Bacteria > Pseudomonadota > Gammaproteobacteria > Burkholderiales > Burkholderiaceae_D > Rugamonas. The sequence continues at coordinate 65,481 of CAUPXZ010000016.1, forward strand.
GTGATTGCGGCTCTGCACGGCCACCTCGTCGATCCGCGTGGCGGCCAGGTCGATCTGCTTGCGCTGGTGATCGAGGATTTGCTGCAGCCTGGCTTCATACACCCTGGTTGCCGGAATGAAGACCTGATCCATCAGGCGCGTCGCCTCGGCTGCGTCGCCGGCGGTCTTGGCCTTGGTCAGCGCGTCGCGCGAATCGAGGTAGGCTTTGCGGGCGGCGTTCAAGTCCACCATCAGCGGCCGGTCTTCCTGGTTGACCAGCGCCTCGATCTGCTTGATCAGTTTCTGCGAATGGTCGGTGGCGGCCTTGGTCTCGTCAGCGAAGAAGGCGGCCAGCGACGGATCGGCGCTCTTGGCGATGGCGGTGGCGCGGCGGATGCCGGTGGCGACGTTGCGCGCCCAGTCTGAAATCATGCGTTCCTTGGCCAGCGGTTCGGCCATCATGGTGCGGGTGGCCTCGGCCACGCCCTGCAGGCGGTAGATGCCCAGCACGGTGTTCAGCACCAGGATGGCGAGAATGATGGTGAAGCCCATGGCCATGCGGCGGCCAATGCTGAGATCGGTGATTTTCATGCAGTCTCCTGTCTAGACGAGTTGATTGCAGAATGGTAACTCATAATAAAGTTGCCTCAGCAACTACCTCAGCAACTAGTTCAAGCAGTTGAAGTTTCAAATAATTTTTAAATTTTCATTCTAATCTGCAACAAATATTGTGTATTGGACTTTGAAAACGTTTACACTTTACAGTTCATTTTGTACGGGCATTTACATGGCCGTCCAACCCGCCACTCCTAAAAAACTGAGATGAGCAACGCATTCCTAGAACACCGCGCGAAATACCGCGAAGTCGTATCCCGCCGCTACGGCGTCACGCCTGAACTTTATGACGAGGCTACCCGCCTGCTGGCGCCGCTGACCACCGCGTTCAGCCTGCGCAAGGGCGAGTACCTGCAGCGCATCGGCACGCCGGCGCAGTATGTGCACTGGCTGCACAGCGGCGTGGCGCGCACCGGCTTCATCACCGAGGCCGGCAACGAGGTGACGCTGCACTTCCAGACCGACGGCGAGGCGGTCGGTGCGCACGACGATCTGCTGCGCGCGCGCGACGCTGAACCGGCGCTGAATTTCGTGGTGGCGGAGACCGCCATCCACGGCTTCCGTCTGGACTGGCTGGAGGTGGTCAATACGTATCGCAGCAATAACAGCCTGCGCGACTACTATCTGGGTGCGGCGCAGCGCGCCATCATTGAGCAGAGCCGCCGGCTGTACCTGAACGCCTCGCCGGCGCAGGGCCGGCTGAACGCCTTCCGCCGCGAATATCCAGGCCTGGAACAGCGCATCTCGCAGAAAGTGGTGGCGTCCTTCCTCGGCATTACGCCGCAGTACATGTCGCAGTTGCTGCGGCAGGACGGCAGCAAGGCGTAAAAAAAGAAAGGCACTCCGAAGAGTGCCTTTTTCGTTTTTACGCCTGGCGGCTTATTTCTTGATGCTTTTGATTTTGTTGTTTTCGTCGACAAACACCAGCTTCGGTACGTGGGTTTCGATTTCCGCGTCGGTCATCGGGCCGTAGGTGCAGATGATCAGCAGGTCGCCCAGCTGCGCCTTGCGGGCGGCGGCGCCGTTCAGCGAAATCTCGCCGCTGCCGCGCTTGCCTGGAATGGCGTAGGTGGCGAAACGCTCGCCGTTGTTGACGTTATACAGTTCGATCTGCTCGTTGACCTTGATGTCGGCGGCTTCCAGCAGGTCGACGTCGATGCCGCAGGAGCCTTCGTAGTTCAGGTCGGCCTGGGTGACGGTTACGCGGTGCAGCTTGGAGCGCAGCATAATACGTTGCATAGAATTCTATCCTTCGAAGTAATCGTTCAAACTTGGCATCTTGGCCAGGCAACGGCAGCGACGCGAAGGGCGGCATTGTACCATCTGCTGCGGTGCAACGCTGCATTCCCGCCCGCAACAGCACGGTTTGTGGCATATTGATAGCCATAAGAATCTACATCTATATTCATGAAGCTGACGCGCCTGCTCACCCTGTCCACCGCCGCCCTGGCGCTGCTGGTGTGCGGCATGTTGTGGCACATTACCCACGATGCGTGGCGCCGCTACGACGCCACCAACGCCGGGCTGCAGGCGCTGCGCCTGACGCACAGCGCGATGGTGGCGGCGGAAAAGCTCTCGTTCGAACGCGGCCCGGTCAACGCCGTGCTGGGCGCCGCGCCGCCGGCCGATGCGGCGCGCGGCGAACGCCTGCAACGCGGCCGCGCCGCCACCGACCTGGCGCTGATGCAGCTGGAACGCGAGCTGCAGGCGGATCATGTCCGGCGCCCCGCTGACGCCAGCACCCCGCGCAGGGTGGTGCTGCAGCCGCTGCAAACCGCGCTGGCACGCGCACGCGCGACGGTCGATCAGTTGGCGGCGTTGCCGCCGCCAGCGCGCACGCCGGAAAAACTGCAGGCCGCAGTGGGCCAGATGTTCGCGCTGGTGCCGCTGGCGCTGGACGCGGTAACCGGCTACACGCTGGCCTCCGAGCAGGCCTACCCGCGCATCTCGCGCACGCTGATCAAGGCGCGCCATGCGGTCGAGCTGCGCGAATACGCCGGCCGCATGGGGTCCATGCTGACCGTGGCACTGGCCACGCAACAGCCGCTGACGGAAGAGGAGCACTTGCAGCTACAACTGCTGCGCGGCCGCATCGCGCAACTGCGGCAGCAGATCCAGGCGGCCGGCGACGACGGCGGCGATCCCGCCGCGCTGGCGGCGGTGGTGGCGCGGGTCGACCAGATCTCGCTCGGCGCCGGACAGCAGCTGGTGCTGGCGGTGGAGCGCAACAGCCGCGCCGGCCGGCCGTATGGCATGGATACCGGCCAGTTCGCGCAGCGCTATGTGCCGACCATGACGCCGATCCTGGCGCTGCGCGACGAACTGCTGCGCGAAGCGCGGGTGCAGGCACAGCGCGACCACGACCACGCCCGCACAGAGCTGTGGATCGCGGTGCTGGCCGGGGTGGCGATCCTGCTGGTGCTGACGCTATTGATACTGATCGTGCGCCGGCGCGTGGTGGTGCCGGTGCTGCGCGCCACGCGCGCGGTGGTCCGGCTGGGGAACGGCGACTACTCGCGCGACCCGAGCGGCTCGCAACGCAACGATGAAATCGGCGACATGCTGCGCGCGCTGTCGACGCTGCGCACCAACAGCATCGAGCGCCAGCAGCTGGAGCTGGAGCGCAAGCGGCTGATCGAAGAGCTGCGCGTGCGCGCCAACACCGACTACCTGACCGGCATCCTGAACCGGCGCGCCTTCGCCTCGGCCGGCAACAAGCGGCTGAACGCGGCGCAGGCACAGAACGCCACGCTGGCGGTGATCCTGTTCGACATCGACCACTTCAAGGCGGTCAACGACACGCACGGCCACGAGGCCGGCGACCAGGTGCTGATCCATGTCGCGGCGCTGGTGCGCGCCGCCTTGCGCGACGGCGAAATCCTGGCGCGTCACGGCGGCGAAGAATTCGTGGTGATGCCGGCCCATTGCACCCAGGAGCAGGCCGGCATCCTGGCCGAGCGGCTGCGCGCCGCCATCGAGCGCGAGCCGCTGACGCTGGCCGGCGGCCACATCCTGCGCGTAACCGCCAGCTTCGGCGTCGCCAGCGCCACCGGCCCGGCGGCAGCGCTGGACAGCCTGCTGCACGAGGCCGACCTGGCGCTATACCGCGCCAAGCGCAAAGGCCGCAACCGCGTCGAATAGTTTATTTCTTGACGGGGGTGAAGGTCAGGTCGCGGAAGTCGTAGCTGAAGTCGGTCTCGGTGGAGATCGGCGCCATTTTCATGCGCTCGATGCTGCCGTCCGGATTCAGTGCGAATGTCACGTAGGCGTCGGCGTTGAAGTTGCGCTCCTTCCAGCGCACGATGAAGGTGTCGTGCTGGAAGTGCTCCAGCTCCCCCGTCAGATCCGGCGTGCGCTCGAAGCGCATGATGCGCTTGCCGCCCTCTTCGCGGATGCTGGCCTTGCCGTACCACGCATCTTCATACTCGCCGTCGTAAGAGGCCAACGGCAGCGACGGTTGCGATTCCGCCGCGCGCGCCGTGTGCTCCTTGCCCTGGCGTTCCAGTTCTTCCTTGTGCATCGCTTCCTGCTGGTCGGCGTACAGCTTGATCCAGTCGCTCGGCTGCACCTTCAGGTACTGGTCCAGGATGCGGTAATACAGCGAGGCCATGGCCGGGCTGTTTTCGGCATTGGTCAGGATGGCGATGCCCAGCTTCTCCTCCGGCACCATCAGCACCGTCGAATAAAAGCCTTGCAACGCACCGCCGTGCATGGCGAGCTTGCGGCCCTTGTAGTCGCGCAGCTGGAAGCCCAAGCCATAGGCGTAGAAATTAGGCTTGGTCGCCGCCAGCGCCGGCTTGGGTTCGCGAATGCGCATCGGCGTCTGCTCGCTCCACATCTCGGCGGCCTGTTTGGTGCTGAACAGCTGCGTGCCGTTGTCCAGCTTGCCGCTGTTGAGCAGCACCGTCATCCAGCGCGCGATGTCTTCGGCATTGGTGTTGATGCCGACCGCGCCCACCGCGTTCGGCACCGGCATCGGCTTGACCACCGCGATCTTGTCGTTGATCTTGCTGTGCGGCGCCGAATAGTCGCTTGTCGCCAGCATTTCGGCGACGCTGGTGGTGGTGCCGTTCATGCCCAGCGGCGCCAGGATGCGCTCGTGGATCGCGTCGCCCCACGGCTTGCCGGCCTTCTCGGCGATGATCTTGCCGGCCACGATGTACAGCAGGTTGTCGTAGGCGTAGCTGGCGCGGAAGCTGGTGGCCGGCTTGATGTAGCGCAGCTTCGAGATGATTTCGTCGGTGCTGAACTGGGTGCTCGGCCACCACAGCAAATCGCCGGCGCCGAGGCCGAGGCCACTGCGGTGCACCAGCAGATCGCGGATGGTCATCTCGCCGGTGACATACGAGTCGTACATCTGGAAGCCCGGCAGGTGCTTGGTGACCGGGTCGTCCCAGGCGATCTTGCCTTCGTCGACCAGCATCGCCAGGCCGGCGGCGGTGAAGGCCTTGGAATTGGAGGCGATCTCGAATAGCGTCTTGCCGCTGACCGGCTCCGGCGCGCCCAGCTTGCGCACGCCATAGCCTTTGGCTGCAATCACTTTGCCATCCTTGACGATGGCGATCGCCATGCCCGGAACATCGAAGGTTTTCAGCGCGCGGTTGACATCCGCATCGAGATTGAATGCGGGGACGGACGCCGCCGCCGGTGCAGCCATTGCTGGCGTACCGGTGACCGCGCCCCATACAGCCAGCGTCAACGCGGCGGCTGCGAAGGTACGGGTAATGATCATTTTTGTTTGAATGCCTTGTCGACCGAAGCCTGGGTCATTGGATGGTAGTGGCTGCGTGCCTTGGCGTACAGCGACTTGGCCCAGTCTTTCTCGTTGGGGTTTTTCAGCAGCGCCGTGTACAGCGGCACGACGAATTTCTGGCGGCCCACGCTCATCAGGAATTTGTTGAGCGGCTCGCGCACGTTGTAGCCGGCCTTCACCGACGACAGCAGGAAGCGATAGGCGATTTCGTTGTTCCCGCTTTTACCCAGCGCGAACGCCTGGTCCAGCTGCTGCATCTGCAGCGCGCTGGCCTTGCCGTCGATATCGTTCAGGAAGTGCATCCACTCCAGCGCGATCCAGCCCTTGGCCGGCAGTTCGGCGGTCGGCAGTTCGCCCTTCAGCCAGGCGTCGCGTTGCGCGTCCAGCGCGGCCAGGCGCGGCGAGGCCGCGTGCTTGGCGGTGGCCGGGATGCCGGGGCCGTACAGCCATTCATCCAGTTCGGATTGCGACATGATTTCCGGATGCGCATCCAGCAGGTTTTTCTTCAGGTAATCGACGAATTCCTGGGTGGTGGCCGACTGGAAGGCATGCTGGTCGAACCAGCCGCGCAGGAACGGATCGAACACGTCGCGGCCGGCGCGCTGTTCCAGGGTGCGCAGCAGCCACGCGCCTTTCGGGTAAATCAGATTGCTGTCGGTGTAGCTGGCGGCGTTGGTGTCCGGGTCGCGCGTGAGCAGCGCCTGTTTGGCCGGCGCGATTTTCGCCAGCGAGGCCATCGCCTCTTCCTGCTCCACCTGCAGGTTCATCTCCGCCACTTCTTCGCCGTACAGTTTCTCGACGATGCGGGTGGTGACGTAGGTGGTGAAGCCTTCGTTGAGCCAGAAGTGCTTCCACGAGGCGTTGGTCACCAGGTTGCCGGACCACGAGTGCGCCAGTTCATGCGCGATCAGGTCGACCAGGCTCTTGTCGCCGGCGATCATGGTCGGCGTCAGGAAGGTCATGCGCGGGTTTTCCATGCCGCCGATCGGGAACGATGGCGGCAACACGATCATGTCGTAGCGATCCCACCGGTACGGGCCGTACAGGCCTTCGGCGGCAGCGATCATTTTTTCGGTGTCCACCAGTTCGGCGGCGGCGGCGTCGATGCGCTGCGGCTCGGCGTACACCGCCGAACGCGGGCCGACATTGCGCACCTCGATCTCGCCGATGGCAATCGCCAGCAGGTAGGATGGAATCGGCTGCGCCATCTTGAACTTCCAGCCGCCGGCGCCGGTGGCCTGCTGGTCGTTCTCCGCGCTCATCACCACGCGCATGCCGGCCGGCGCATCGATGCGGGCGCTGTAGGTGAAGCGCACTGCCGGCGTGTCCTGCACCGGCGCCCACGAGCGGGCGTTGATTTCCTGCGACTGGCTGAACATGAACGGCCGCTTGCCGGACATGGTCTGCTCGGGATTCATCCATTGCAGCGCGCTGGCCGACGGGGCGGTGCGGTAGTAGACGCGCACCTTCTGCGGCTGGAACGGCAGGGCGATACGCAGCGCGCGGCCCTTTTCCGCATCCAGCTTGTCGAGCATGAAGGAGACGGCGGTCCAGCGGCCGGCGGGGTTCTGCACCTGCACCTTGGCGATGTTCAGTTCATTGGTGTCCAGCACCAGCGTGCGGGCGTTCTTGTCGATCCAGTTCAACGTCAGCTCGGCGTAGCCGGACAGGATCTTGTGGCTGAAGTCAGCCTTCAGGTCGAGATGCAGATCGGTGGTGCGCACCTGATCGTAGCGGGCGTAGCTCAGCGGATCCGCGTGTGCGGCCAGCGACATGCATGCGGATAGCACGAGTGCGGCAATGGTCTTCTTGATCATATGGTGATACTTTCAATGTTGGCTTCAGCGCGAAGCAGAATACCATAGGGATGTTTCTGGTATGTGTTAAACTACCGACCTTTAGTGGGGAGTAGTCGGCTTGCGCCGCCACGGTGCAAGAACCTGTGTCAACATAATCGGTCCGCAGACCGTGGTACAGGTGGCCTTGGGCTTGACGAGACCATGACCTGTGCGCGGCCGTGATGGGCCGGAGCCGTGCGTGGGTCATTGGTTAACCGTTCCGGCCCGCGTACTCTCTCATCATGGAAGCATTCCTCGTCTCTACCGGCATTGTCGCCCTCGCAGAAATCGGCGACAAAACCCAGCTCCTCGCGTTCGTCCTCGCTGCCAGGTTCCGCCGTCCATTACCGATCGTCGCCGCCATTTTCGTCGCCACCATCGCCAATCACGCATTCGCCGCCGCCATCGGCACCTGGATCACCAGTCTGATGGGGCCGGAGCTATTGCGCTGGGTGCTGGGGGCGTCGTTCCTGGCGATGGCCGCGTGGACGCTGGTGCCGGACAAGCTGGATGAAGAAGACACCCAGACCGCCGGCTACGGCGTGTTCCTGACCACGCTGATCGCCTTCTTCCTGGCCGAAATGGGCGACAAGACGCAGGTCGCCACCGTGGCGCTGGCGGCGCGCTACCACAGCATGATCGCGGTGGTGGCCGGCACCACGCTGGGCATGATGCTGGCGAACGTGCCGGCCGTGTACTTCGGCGACAAGATCGCCAACAAGATCTCGCTCAAGCTGGTGCACGGCATCGCCGCGCTGATCTTCGCGGCGCTGGGCGTGGCCACGCTGCTAGGCGCCGGCGCCTCCCTCGGCGTGTAAGGCGGCCGATGCCGGCGTGGCCGGCACCAGCAGTTCCACGCGGTGGGTGCGGCCGCTGTCGCGCAGCTCGATCAGGCCATCGGGCTGCGGCACGCCGTCCACCGACATGATCGGCGCCGAGGTCGGCCCCTTGGCCACGCGGATCTCGTAGGTGGCGCTGGCGTAGCGGTAGCTCAGCGAGAAGGTGGTCCACTCCTGCGGCATGCGCGGTTCCAGCTTCAGATGGGTCGCGGTGCGGGTCAGGCCGAGCAGCGACTCCAGGATCAGCCGGTACATCCAGCCGGACGAGCCGGTGTACCAGCTCCAGCCGCCGCGCCCCACATGCGGCGCCACCGCGTAGACGTCGGCCGTCACCACATACGGTTCCACCTTGTACACCGCCGCGCCTTCGGCGGTGCGGCCGTGCATGACCGGATTGATCATGCGCGTCAGCTCCCAGGCGCGCTCGGTCTCGCCCAGGCGGGCGAAGGCCATCGCGGTCCAGATGGCGGCGTGGGTGTACTGGCCGCCGTTCTCGCGCACGCCCGGCACGTAGCCGCGGATATACCCAGGATTCGGCCCGGCCTTGTCGAACGGCGGATCGAGCAGCTGAATGATCCCCGAGTCGCGCCGCACCAGGCGCTGATTGACCTGTTCCATCGCCCCGCGCACGCGCACCGGATCGGCGGAGCCGGACAGCACGCCCCAGCTTTGCGAGATCGAATCGATCTGGCATTCCTCGTTGGTGTGCGAGCCGAGCGGCGTACCGTCGTCGAAATAGGCGCGGCGATACCAGTCGCCGTCCCACGCATTCTGCTCGACGTTTGCGGCGACGCGGCGCGCCTGCTCGCGGCACTCGGCCGCGAACTCGGCGTCGTTGCGCATATCGGCTACTTCGGCGAAGCGCTTCAGCACCTCGCACAGGAAGAAGGCCAGCCACACGCTCTCCCCTTTGCCATGCTCGCCCACCTTGTCCATGCCGTCGTTCCAGTCGCAGGAGCCGATCAGCGGCAGGCCGTGCACGCCGAAGCGCAGGCCGTTGCGGATGGCGCGCTGGCAGTGGTCGTACAGCGTGCCTTGCTCGCTGGAGCGGGCCGGCATGTCGTAGTAGGAATCCTCCTCCGGCTTGACCGGGCGGCCTTCCAGGTAAGGCGCGGTTTCATCGAGAATGCTCATGTCGCCGGTGGCCGAAACATAGCGCCAGGCGCCCAGCGGCAGCCACAGATAATCGTCCGAGCAGTGCGTGCGCACGCCGCGGTCCGACGGCGGATGCCACCAGTGCTGCACATCGCCTTCCAGGAACTGGTGGGCGGCGCACAGCATCAGCTGATCGCGCAGCAGTTGCGGCTGCGTGTGGATGGTGGCCATCGCGTCCTGCAGCTGGTCGCGGAAGCCGAAGGCGCCGCCGGACTGGTAGTAGCCGCTGCGCGCCCAGATGCGGCAGGCGATGGTCTGGTACATCAGCCAGCCGTTGGCGATGACGTCAATTTCCTTCTCCGGCGTTTCGATGCGCACCGCGCCCAGGGTTTTCTCCCAGTGCGCGTGGACGCCGGCCAGCGCTTCGCGCGCGGCGTCGGCGCTGCGGTGCTTCTGTACCAGGCTGCTGGCGTCGGCGTTGCGGCGGCCGGCCACGCCCAGCACGAAGACAATCTCGCGCTCCTGGCCGGGCAGCAGGTCGAACGGCGCCTGGATCGCCGCGCAGGCATCCAGGCCGGCGCCGATCTTGCCCGACAGGCGAGAACGGCGCAGCGCTGCCGGTGCGGACAGCGCGCCGTTGCGGCCCATGAACTCGGTGCGGTCGGAGGTGATGGTGCGCAGCGTGGCGTCGCAGTTGAAGAACGCCACGCGGCCGCTGAATTCCGTGTTGTACGGATTCTTGGCGAACAGCGCGCCGCTGACCGGGTCGGCCTCGACCACGATGTGCATGCCGGACTTGGAACGCATGTCGCCCAGCACCCACTCGACATAGCCGAAGGCCGACAGGCGGCGCTGCACGGCCGAGTCGTTGCGCACTTTCAGCACGGTGTACTTGATCGGCGCATCGACCGCGACGAAGGTGGTCATCTCGCTGTGGATGCCGGCCTCGCTGTGTTCAAACACGCTGTAGCCGAAGCCGTGGCGCGTGGTGTAGCTGCCGACGCCGCGCGCCGGCAAGGCGGTCGGCGACCAGAACTGGCCGCTCTGTTCATCGCGCAGGTAGAACGCTTCGCCGCTGGCGTCGCTGACCGGATCGTTGTGCCACGGCGTGATGCGGTATTCATGCGCGTTCTCGTGCCAGGTGTAGGCCTGGCCGCTCTCCGAGATCACCGTGCCGAACTGCGGATTGGCCAGCACGTTGGACCAAGGCGCCGGCGTGCGCTGCGCGGCGCTGGTGGTGATGACGTATTCGCGGCCGTCCTGAGTGAAGCCGCCGAGGCCATTCTCCAGCAGCAGCTGGCGCGGCGGCTGTTTGACCGGCACGGCGTCGACATGCTCGACGCGGCCGTCGGCCAGCAGCGGCGGCATGCGCAGCGTCGGCGGCGCCGGACGCTTGATCTGGTCCGCCAGCGTGCCGCGCGCATCGCTGATGATGACGCGTGCCACCGACTGCATCAGCACCTTGTCCTCGTTCGGGATCTGGTCCACCAGGCGCACGAAGATGCCGCCCGGGCGGTCGATCGCCTGGGCATCGATGCCGGAGGCGATCAGGCCGATGATCTGGTCGTGCAGCGCCTGGCGGTAGCCGGAGTTGTCCTCGTACCAGATCACCAGGTCCACCACCAGGCCTTTCAGGCGCCAGTAGGCGTGCGCCTGCACCATCTGCCGCGCCAGCTCGATATTGGCCTGGTCCTTGATATGCAGCAGAACGATCGGCAGGTCGCCGGAAATCGCGTACGCCCACAGGCCCGATTGGCCGCGCTGGTTCTTGATCAGCGTGGCCGCCTCGGCGCGCAGGCCGGCGTTCGGGTAAATCACCGAGTTGGCCAGGCGGCCATACAACTGGCCGTCCGCCTCGCTGGCGTTCAGCTGGCGCAACACCACCTGGCTGTGGGTCCACGCCAGTTCGAACACACGGTCGGCCAGATGGCGGTCCTGGTACTTGTCGATCAGGTGCAGTGCGGTGTCGCGCTGCTCGGCCATGCCGGTGACGATGTCCACCGTCGCAAACTGGTCCGGTTGCAGCGTGATGGTGTAGCGGATCGCCACCACCGGATCGAGCACCGAGCCTTCGGCGCCGCTCAATTGCCCCTTGCTCAGCATCGCGCTCGGCGCCGCCGCCGTGTTGCCGCGGCCGATGAAGCGCGAGCGGTCGGTTTCGAACGACACGCTGGTCACCGGCGCATCGTGCACCATCATCGAATGCATCATCCACGGCATCACCTCGTGCGCGCCGCGCGGGCGTCGCGTGCACAGGATGGCGTTTTCGTCCTTCAGGATTTCGGTCTGCACAAACAGCTTGCTGAAGGCCTGGTGGGCATTGTCGGCGGCGGCCGGCGCCATCACCACCTCGGCGTAGCTGGTCACCTCGATGGTGCGCACCCGGTCCGACTTGTTGGTGATGCGGGTGCGGCGCAGTTCAATATCATCTTCCGGAGAGACCACGATTTCCGTGTACAGGTCGATATTGCGGTCGGTGCGGCGGAACTCGGCGCGGCCCTCGGAGAACACCACTTCATATTTCTTCGGCTCGACCAGCGTCGGCTGATGGGTGGTCGACCAGAACTCGCCGTCTTCCACGTCGCGCACGTAGCAGAAGTTGCCCCAGTTGTCGCGCGTGCTGTCCTCGCGCCATCGGGTCACCGCCAGGTCCTTCCAGCGGCTGTAGCTGCCGCCGGCGTTGGTGACCATGACGTGATAGCGGCCGTTGGACAGCAGCTGCGTCTCCGGCACCGGCGTCGAGTGCTGGGTCAGCACGCGCATCGGATTGGCCTGCTCCGGCGCGGTGCTGCGGATCGCCGCCATCTCGGTGGTGTTGGAGTAGAAGGCGCCGGCCTGCGGGCTGCGCTCCTGCAGCACCAGCAGCGTCGATTGCAGCAGCGGATCGGCTTCGAAGCGGCGCTGCATCGGCCGGTCGTGCAGCAGATAGCTGAGCGACAGCAGACCCATGCCCTGATGGTGGACCATGAAGGAACGGATCACCGCGAAGCTCTGGCCGCGCGGCAGGCGCGATGGCGTGTAGTCGATCGCCTCGTAGAAGCCGTAGCGGCCCATGAAGCCCAGTTCCGCCATGCGCTGCAGATTGGCGCACGAGGCTTCCGGCTGCACCATCAAGCCCATCATGGTGGCGTATGGCGCGATCACCAGGTCGTCGGCCAGGCCGCGCTTCAGGCCCAGGCCCGGCACGCCGAAGGCGCGGTACTGGTAATTGAGCGCGGCATCGACCGTGTTGTAGCCGGATTCCGAGATCCCCCATGGCACATTGCGCTGCTTGCCGTAATCGATCTGGGCGTCGATCACCGAGTTGTAGGTCTGATCCAGCAGCGTGCTTGGATAGTTCGGCATCACCAGCAGCGGCATCAGGTACTCGAACATCGAGCCGCTCCACGACAGCAGCACCGGCTTGCCGGAAACGATGCACAGCTGGCGGCCCAGCGCGAACCAGTGGTCCTGCGGCAGCTGGCCCTGGGCGATGGCGACAAAGCTGGCCAGGCGCGACTCCGACGCCAGCAGGTCGTAATAGCTGGCGTCCAGGCGGCGGTCGGTGACGTTGTAACCAATCGCCAGCAGATTGGTGGTCGGGTTGAACAGGAAGCCGTATTCCATCTGCGCGAAGGCGCCGCAGCGCTGCGCCATCTCGGCCAGCGCGCGCATGCGTTCGTGCGCGTTGCTGCTGCCCTGTTCGAACAGGGCGGCCAGGCTTTGCTGGCGATCGCGCTCGTCCGGCGCCAGGTCGTTGACCGCGATGGACGAGGTAGCGCGCCCCAGCGCCGCCAGTTCGCGCAGCGTCGGTACGTGCTTCATGCTGGTGTCGAAGATGGCTTCGGCCGGCAGCGCGGACCACGGCGTCAGCGCCGCCAGTTCGTCCTGCGCGGCATGGCATTGCTGCGCCAGCGAAGTCGCCCACATGGCGGCGGCCTCGCTGTGCGTGGCGGCGTGCGGCTGGAATTCGTCCACCACGGCGGTCACGCGTGCCAGCCAGGCATGCAACTGCTGCAGGTCAGAAGCGTCCGGCGCCGGCGTCAGCGCCGCCAGCACGGCGGCGGCGTCGATCACCGGCTTGGCGGCATCGACCGCCTGCGCCTCAGCAGCCAGGGTTTCCTGCAGCACCTGCGCGGTGGTGGTGATGCCGTCGATGACCTGCGGTCCGAGTACCGGCTCGTCGAACAAGCCGGTCAGGCCCGATTGCATCGTCAGCAAATGGCCGCCAAGATTGCCGCTGTCCACCGACGAGATATATACCGGGTGCAGCGGCTTCAGGGTTTGCGTGTCGTACCAGTTGTAGAAGTGGCCGTGATGGCGCTCCAGCTGGTCCATGCTGTCCAGCGTGTGGTTGGTGCGCTCCATCATCTGCCCGACCGAGATGTAGCCGAAATCGACGGCGCTCAGGTTGGCCAGCAAGGCCATGCCGATATTGGTCGGCGAGGTGCGGTGCGCCACCACCTGCACCGGATGCTCCTGCATATTATCCGGCGGCAGCCAGTTGTCTTCCGGGCCGACGAAGCGGTCGAAGTAGGCCCAGGTGCGGCGTGCCAGTTGCTTGAGGAACTGCGCCTGTTCAGGCGACAATTGCGCGCTCTTGCGTTCGATCGGGCGGCTGATCCAGTCGGCGATGGCCGGCGCCACCAGCCACGCCAGCAGGAACAGCGCGGCGGGCGGCAAGCTGGCCGGCTTCCAGCCGAGCAGCCAGCCGCCGATGAACAGTGCCAGCGCCGGTGCGATCCACATGGTGCGCCAGGTGCTGAAAGTGCCGTCGGCCTGACGCGCCAACGCGGAGGCGCGCCATTCCAGCAGGCGGCGGTGCGTCACGTAGGAGCGCCACAGGCTGCGCAGGATGGCGTCCATGCTGAAGTAAGCTTCATACGGCAGGAAGGCCAGCATCAGGATCGCGTGCGAGAAATGCAAGCCGGCGCGCCGGATCGAGGCGCGGATATGCTGGCTCCACAAGGTGTCCTTCGGCCGCCGGCACAAGTCGTACACCATGCTGACCAGCGACGGCAGGAAGATCACGGTCAGCACGGCGCCGGTCCACAGCCACGGGTCGGGCAGCCAGCGCCACGCGGTGATCAGCGACAGCACCAGCGCCGGCGCGGTCAGGCTGCGGCGCAGATTGTCGAACAGCTTCCAGCGCGACAGCAACGACAGCGGATTCTTTTCGCGCTTGCCGCGACCGGGCACGCGGCCGGCCAGCCAGGAGATCAGTTGCCAGTCGCCGCGGATCCAGCGCTGGCGGCGCGTCACGTCCTCGCTATAGCGCGTCGGATAGGCTTCATAGAGCTGCGCATCGCTCAGCAGGCCGGCGCGCAGGTAGCAGCCTTCCAGCAAATCGTGGCTGAGGATTTTGTTTTCCGGCAGGCGTCCGCCCAGCACTTGTTCGAACACATCGACATCATAGATGCCCTTGCCGATGAAGGAGCCTTCGAAGAACACGTCCTGGTAGACATCGGACACGGTGCGGGTGTAGGGATCGATGCCCGGCTCGCCGCCGCACAGCTTTTCGTAGCGCGAGGCGTTCTCGCTCGGCAGCGCCACCGCCACGCGCGGCTGCAGGATGCCGTAGCCTTCGACCACGCGGCCGCGCTGCACATCCACGCGCGGGCGGTTCAATGGATGCTGCATGGTGGCGACGAACTGCCTGGCCGCATCGCGCGGCAACTGGGTATCGGTGTCCAGCGTGATGACGTAGCGGATGCTCTCCAGCTCCGCCGTATCGCCCTCCACCACCGAGAACTTGTCGCGCGCGCCGCCGCGCAGGAAGCGGTTCAGGTCTTCCAGCTTGCCGCGCTTGCGTTCATGGCCCATCCACACGCCCTCCTGCGGATTCCACAGGCGCGGGCGATGCAGCAGCAGGAACGGCTGGTCGTCGGCGTATTTGTGATTCAGCTGCGCGATGTTGCGCTTCAGCTGCTCGACCAGCGCATCGTCGCTCGGCGTATGTTCGGCGCGGGCGTCGGCAAAATCGGTCAGCAGGCAAAACATCAGGTTCGGGTCGCGGTTGGCCAGGAAGCGCACCTCCATCTGCTCGAACAGATCGTCGATATTCTCCTTGCTGTAGACCAGCGTCGGCACCACCACGATGGCGCGTGCGTCGGACGGAATACCGTCCTTGAAGTCCATGCGCGGCAGGGGATTGGGGCGTGTGACCAGCGTGGCGACCCAGTTCACCAGACTCAGTGCCAGCTGGCTGCTGCCCAGCAGCGCCAGCACGCCCAGCGCCACCAGCACGCCGCCGCGCACGCCGTGGCGCGACGCGCTTTCCAGCAGCAGCGCGGTGGCGACGAACGCGATCGCGGCGATCGCGCCGAGATAAGAAGTCAGCGGCGACGCGCGCGAGGTTTGCTGGAACGCCTCGATCCACGGGCGGCGCATGCCGGCCTGTTTTTCCAGCGCGGCCAGGCCGCCGCCGATCAGGTAGAAGCCCACGTGGCCGTGGCGCGAGTCGCCGTTGCCGTGGTGCGCCTGCGCCAGCGCCAGGGCCTGCTGCGCCACTTCCGCCTCGCTGAAGCGCGAGCGCTTGGCGATCTTCTCGATGGTGTGGCGGTACTGGTCACGCGTCGAGAATTCCATTTTGCCGTAGATGTCGGCCGGGTCCTGGCGCAGCGTCTGCTCGACCACGCTCATGGTCTCGACGAATTCCTGCCAGTCCATGGTGCCGAGGAAGCGCAGGCTTCCGATGCTGTTGGCGATGGAGACCTGCTCCGAAGCCTGCTGCTGGATCTCGGCCTGGATCTGCTGCTCGATGGTCTGGCCGGATTCGGCCAGGCGGTGCGTGATCCATGTCAGCGCCAGCGTCAACGCCGGACTTTGGCCTTGCAGGCGGCGCGCCAGTTCGGCGACGAAGGCGCTGGTGATGGGCGGATTGGAGCGCGCCATATCGGCCACCATCAGAATCAGGCCGCTCGGATTGCGCTCGGCGATCTCGGTCATCTGATCGGCCCAGGTGTTGGCCAGGTCGCGCTGGATGCGGTTTTCGGCCACGCGGGCGGC
Source organism: uncultured Duganella sp. (assembly GCA_963515135.1). Taxonomy (GTDB): domain Bacteria; phylum Pseudomonadota; class Gammaproteobacteria; order Burkholderiales; family Burkholderiaceae_D; genus Rugamonas. The sequence goes on from CAUPXZ010000016.1 coordinate 81,587, forward strand.
GACCCGGCGCAGGTTTTCGATCAGCGCCAGGCGCAGCATGATCGGAATCGCCCACAGCTCGCCGAGCTTGAGCGTGGCGACTTCCTGATAAGCGTCGACGAAGCGGCACAGCGATTCCGGATCGAGGCGGCCATCGCCATGGGAAATGATTTCCAGCGCAATCTTGTAGACGCGCGGCGTGCCGTCCGGCGCGCCCTTGCCGAGCCGCGGCAATTCCTTGCTGTAGTCCTTCGGCAAGTGGCGGCGGGCGATGCGGATCTGTTCTTCGATTAAATAAAAATTGTCCAGCAGCCATTCGGAAGCTGGCGTGATCTGGCGCCCGGCCTTGATGGCGGCGGTCAGCTCATCGCAGGTGGAATCGATGACGGCGGCGTTTTCCGCCAGACGCGACAAGAGGCGGTCGCGACCGCCCCGCTTGCTGAGTTCATGATGCTGCGCCAGCGTCTTGCCGTGCGCCGCCATTTGCGCGGCGCTGAACAGTTCCGCCCGCAGCGGTAAATCCTCATCGTCCTCGTCGGAGACCAAAGAGCCTGTTTGGGATTCGCGGAACCCGAGCGTTATCTCGGGCAGCAGGGGATTGGACTTGTTCAACTTGGACCTCGCTTCGAATCTGCGAATTGGAAATTATGTGTCAGAGAATCGTACGGTGGCGCACGGAAGGCGACTGTACGGTCACGAACATAACGAGGTCAGCAAAGAAATTTCGGGGGCAGCTCTGCCCCCGGGTTTACGCGGCGAGGGCGAGGCCTCCGTTGAGGCTGTACGCTTGCTGGTGGCCGAGACGGCGCAGGCATTGCGCGGCCTTCATGCTGCGGTTGCCGCTGCGGCAGAAGAACACCAGCGGCGCCGGCTCTTCGTGCAGCCAAGTGCTGGCGTACTCGGCCAGGCGACTCAGCGGCACGCTCAGGGCGACGCGGCCTGCGGGCGTCGGCGCGATGGTGGCGGCAAACTCATACTGCTCGCGCACATCGACCAGGCGCGCGTTGGGGTGCGCCTGCAGGAAGGCGGTCAGCGTTGCGCCATCCAGTTGCGCATCGGCAGCGATGGTTGCCGGCGGTGCAGAGACCATGCTGGTGCAGAACTGGTTGTGCTCATCGCGCGTCGGACACAGCAGCGTGCGCACCGTGGTGATGTCGCGCAGCGCCTGCTGCACCGGACGGGCACTGAAGGCAAAGCGAACGGCGGCGGCCGGCAGGTGGGCGGCATCTGGCGTACCCAGCAGATAAGCGCGCAATTCGTCGCCGGCGCCGCACGCCACGCTGGCCAGCACTTGCACGCCGAGCCTGATGGCGTTGGTGGTGGTGCCGTTTTCCATCCGGATGGTGGCGGCGTTGAGCGGCCAGCCATACTCGTCGGCGTCGGCGGCGCGGTTGAAGTGACGGCCCAGCGCCTCGATCAGCATCGCGCGGCCGGCATTCGGCAGCGTGCTGACCACGGCTTGCACCTGGTAGTTCTGGCAGCGCACGTAGGCTTCGATGCGGGCGGTGTGATCGGGCAAGGGATCGATGACGATACAGCTGCGGCTGGCGGCGTCCAGCACCAGCCAGCTGCATGCGCCTTCCACGCCCAGTTGCAGCAGGCCGTCGTGCGGCACGGCGGTGCGCTCGGAGGGAATCAGGCAGCTGGCGCGCAGCGCGGCGCCGCAACGCTCGATGCGCGCGCAGGCGGCGGCAATGGTTGCCTCGTCCGCCAGCGGGCCGAAGGACATGCGGATGGCGCCGGCGCTGCGCCACAGCGGCAGGCCCATCGCGTCCAGCACATAGCTTGGCGCCGCTTTCGATGAGGAACAGGCACTGCCGGCGCTGACGCGCACTTCGGCCGCGTCGAACACGTCCATCAGCTCGCGGCTCGACAAGCCGGGTACGGCGAAGTTCAGCGTGGTCGGCAGCGCTTTATCGAACGGGTTGTTGAAGACGACGCCCGGCAGCGCGGCGCGCAGGCTGTCGGCCAGGCGCGCGCGAAAACTGCACAGCTCGGCTTGAGTGCGGAAGGTGTCGCCACGTTCCAGCGCGGCCAGCACTACGCCCAGCGCGGCGATGCCTGCCATGTTTTCGGTGCCCGAGCGCTGGCCGCTCTCCTGGCCGCCGCCCATGATCAACGGCGTGAACGGCGCGCCGGCGCGCACGTACAGCATGCCGATGCCTTTTGGCGCATGCAGTTTATGGCCGGAGAACGGCGCGTAATCGATACGGGTTGACGACAGATCCAGCTTGAGCTTGCCCAGCGCCTGGACGCAGTCGACCATCCAGTAAGCACGGCAGCGGGTTTCGTCGAGCACGGCTTCGATAGCGCCCAGGTCACTGATGACGCCGGTCTCGTTGTTGGCGGCCATGGTGCACACCATCGCGGCTTGCGCGGCGATCGCGCGCAGCGCGGCCAGTTGGTGGACGCCGTTGCCATCGACCGGCAGTTTGTGCAGCGTCAGGTTCAGGCCCAGCAGGCGGTTCCAGTGCGCCAGGCTTTCCGGCACGGCCTTGTGTTCGGTGGCGCCGTAGACCAGCAGCGTGCCGATGGCCTCGCCGGCATCGCGGCGTTCACGCAAGGCGCACAGGGCGGACAACACGGCGGTCTGTATGCCTTCGGTGGCGCCGCTGTTGAACATCAGCCGGCCGGCGCCGACGCCCAGCAGGCGCACGGCACTGGCACGCGCCTCATCAAGGATGACTTTGGCTTTGAGGCCGGTGCCGTGAGTGCTGCTGGGATTGCCGTAGCGCTGACCCATGGCATCGGTGGCGGCTGCAAGGGCGGCTGGCAGGACAACGCTGGTGGCGTTGCTGTCGAGATAGATTTCAGTATTCATGCATATAGCTTACTCACTTATGCCGAAATAGTCGTACCAAAATACTGCGGCTACCCGTAAGATGGAGATTATTTATCCCATATATCTCCGTATTTTAGAATGAACTCGCTTGACCGTTATGACTACGCCATTCTGGAAGCGCTGCAACGCGATGGCACGCTGTCGGTCGCGCAGCTCAGCGAGCAAGTGGGGCTGTCCTCCACGCCCTGCTGGAAACGGCTGCGCCGGCTGGAAGAGGAAGGCTTTATCGAGAACCGTGTGGCCATCATCAACCGCCGCAAGGTCGGCCTGCCGGTGACGGTATTCATCAGCATCCGCACCACCCAGCACGATGAGAAGTGGTACACCCACTTTGCGGCCGCCGTCGCCGCGATGCCGGAAGTACAGGAGTTTCACCGCATGAGCGGGGACGTCGACTACCTGTTAAAGGTGGTTACCAGCGATATCGAAGGTTATGACCGCTTTTACAAAAAGTTGACCAAGTCGGTGCAACTCACCGGCGTGTCCTCGGCGTTCTCGATGGAACAAATCAAAATTACAACATCCTTGCCGCTGGGGCTGGTCTCGCACCAATGAAGTGCAATCGTGAGATAATGCTCCATTTCAAATACTTGATTTGGATCAATGCGCGCCTTCTTCGACAGCTGGCTGCCCAGCGCCCCCACCGCCAATCGGCGTGAGCAATTCCGCGCCTCGTTCGGCGCCCTGCTCGGTATTCTGCTGACCGCCCTGCTCAGCCACGTCCTGCTGCAAAACACCCATGCCTCGATCTTCCTGGTGGCGCCGATGGGCGCCTCGTCGGTGCTGCTGTTTGCGCTGCCGTCGAGTCCGCTGGCGCAGCCCTGGTCTGTCATCGGCGGCAACGTCGTCAGCGGCATGGTGGGCGTGGCCTGTGTCCGCTGGCTGGGCGACAGCCTGCCGCTGCCCTTGCTGGCCGGCCTCGCTTGCGGCGGCGCGATCGCCGCCATGTTCGCGCTGCGCTGCCTGCATCCGCCAGGCGGCGCGGTGGCGCTGACCACGGTGATCGGCGGCCCGGCCGTGCACGCCGCCGGCTTTGAATTCGTGCTGATGACCGTGATGGCCGACTCCATCCTGATGGTGCTGATGGCCATCACCTACAACAACCTCACCGGCCGCAGCTATCCGCATGTGCAACAGCAAGCGCATGTGAATCCGCACGCCACCAAAGACGCGGTGCCGACCGTGCGCCTCGGCTTCAAGCCGGAAGACCTGGACGCGGTACTGCAGCAGCATAATCAGGTGCTGGACATCAGCCGCGACGACCTGGCGTCGCTGTTCATGCAAACCGAACAGCGCGCCTATCAGCGCCGCTTCGGCATCATCCATTGCGCCGACATCATGTCGCGCGACATCGTCAGCGCCGAGTTCGGCACGAGTCTGGACGACGCCTGGCAGCAGATGCGCAAGCATCGCGTGGTCTGCCTGCCGGTGCTGAACCGTGCGCGGCGCATCATCGGCATCGTTACGCAGACCGATTTCCTGAACCACGGCGGGCTCGACAGCTATGCCGGCATCCGCCAGCAACTGCAGCGTTTCCTGCGCAAAAGCGGCGTAACGCACACGGAAAAAGCCGAGGTGGTGGGCCAGATCATGACCCAGCACCCAACCACGGCGCGGGTCGACACGCCGATCGTCGACCTGGTGCCGCTGATGGCAGACTCGGGCTTCCATCACATCCCCATCGTCGATGAAGAGCAACGCTTCGTCGGTCTTATCACCCAATCCGATCTGGTGGCTGCACTGTACGAAAGCCGTTTCGCCGAAGCGGCAGCCTGATACAAATTTGTCCCCGCGTCCAGTCCTTGATAGCTTATGCTATCGGGCAATTTAGTGACATCAAGGACAGACATGACCTATCGCCGCACGCTCCTCGCTCCCCTCGCCGCCGCTGTGGCGCTGGCCTTCGCGCCCATGATCCCTGCTGCGGCCGCCGCGCCGGCCAGCAAGGTCAGTGCCGAAGTGGCCGCCTCGGCCAACCAGGCCCTGCTGACGATCGCCGATGAATACTACGATGCGGTTGCGCGTTTCGAGCCGATCGGCGCGACCGAGAACGGCGATAACCGCTTCGACGATCAACTGGGTCTGAGCATTGCCCCGGCCAAACGCGCCGCCCAGCTCAAGCTCTACCGCCAGTTCGCCAAGCGCCTGCAGGCGATCAGCCCGCATCAGCTGGACCAGAAGGGCCGCATCAATTACGACATCCTGAAGTACGAGTTGAACGGCCTGATCGCCATGGAGCGCTTCCCCGAGCACCTGCTGCCGATCAACCAGATGGACAGCGTGCCGGTCACGCTGGCCAACTATGCCGGCGGCGAAGCCTCGCAGCCGATCGGCACCGTCAAGGAATACGACGCCTATTTGAAGCGCCTGGCGCAGATGCCGGCATGGATCGACCAGGCCATCGCCAATATGCGCACCGGCATCAAGAAGGGCGTGACGCAGCCGAAAGCCATCATGATCTCCGGCTTGCCGCAATTCCAGAAACTGGTGAGCGCGACGCCGGAAGCCAGCATCTACTACACCCCGATCACCAAACTGCCGGCCTCGTTCTCGGACGCCGACCAGCAGCGCCTGAGCGCCGCCTACCGCAAGACCATCAACGACAAGGTCATGCCGGCCATCGCCCGTCTGGCGGTGTTCCTGGAAAAAGAATACGTGCCGGCTTGCCGCACCACCACCGGCCTGAGCGCGGTGCCGGACGGCGCCGCCTGGTATCAGGCCCGTGTCGCCAACGCCACGACTACGTCGCTCAAACCCGACGAAATCCACGCCATCGGCCTGAAAGAGGTCGCGCGCATCCAGTCGCAGTTTGAAGTGCTGGGACCGAAGCTGGGCTACACCGGCCCGGCCGCCGGCCTGCCCGTGTGGGTGGCGGCGCAGCCGAAGTTCTTCCCGTTCAAAACCGAAGACGAAGTGCAGGCCGTGTTCCACAAGCTGAACGACGTGCTGGACACCAAGCTGCCGGCCATGTTCACGCTGCTGCCGAAAGCCAAGCTGGACCTGCGCCTGGAACCCGAATTGAGCCGCGCCACCGCCTCCGACCACTACACCGCGCCGGCCGGCGACGGTTCACGGCCCGGCGTGTTCTGGTCGGTGGTCAACGACCCGGCCAAGTACGGCAGCACCGGCATGACCACGCTGTTCCTGCATGAAGGCAAGCCCGGCCACCACTTCCACATCGCGCTGATGCAGGAACTGAACCTGCCCAACTTCCGCAAATTCGGCGGCAACAACGCCTTCACCGAAGGCTGGGCGCTGTATTCGGAAACGCTGGGCAAGGAGATGGGCCTGTTCGAAGATCCGGCCCAGTACTTCGGCCACCTGAACGACGAGCTACTGCGCGCCACCCGTCTGGTAGTCGATACCGGCATGCACGCCAAGGGCTGGACCCGCGAGCAGAGCATCAAGTACATGCAGGACACGCTGGGCTATACCGACTACGCCAAGAGCGAGACCGAGCGCTACATGGCGTGGCCGGGCCAGGCGCTGGGCTACAAGGTCGGCTCGCTGAAAATCCAGGAACTGCGCGCGCGCGCCGAGAAGGCACTGGGCGCGAAGTTCAGCCTGCCGGCCTTCCATGCGGTGGTGCTGGGCGACGGCACCGTGCCCCTGGCGCTGCTGGAAGAGAAAGTCGACCACTGGATCGCCAGCCAACAATAGTAAAAAACCGTCATTCCGGCGCAGGCCGGAATCCATAGAATGCAAGCTCAGCATGGATTCCGGCTTCCGCCGGAATGACGACGGCGGCGACTACCTCACATAGCGCTGGATCAGCTCAATCACCGCCGAAGGCAACGCCTTGATCTTGCGGTCGTGACCGGCAAACACAATCTGCTGGCGTCCGACCGAGACCAATTTTCCGTCCGCGTAGAAACGGAATTCCAGCCAAAACGAGCACTTCTTGACATCATATGCGTTCAACTCGCAAGAAATCTCCTGAAACGGGAACGTCTCCTGCAGATATTCCTGCTCCGCGTGCTTGGTGATAAAGACGCCTTCCTTCTGCAACATGTCGCGCGATATGCACTCGAAGAACCACTTTTCACGGCAGATGCCCTGCCATTCGAAATAGCGCGCGAAATAGGTATTACCGTAGGCGTTGGAGTCCTTCAGGTAAATGGTCAGCGAGTGGGTGAAGGTTTCAGCGGTAACGTGCATCAGCATGATGTAACTCCTTGAAGAGATGGTTACCCGGCAACCGGGCAACCTCACTACGCGGGAGTTGGCGTAGCGGAAGTTTGATCTGCCGCAAACGCCGTTACGATATCCAAGCGAACCACTACGCCCCGCGCAATACTGGGTGCTCCGTTCACTTTTCCGGACCAGCGCCATGCATTCGCTTCTGCCCGCCGTGGTTTCCATGCTGTTCCTGTGCTACGGCGGCTATGTGCTGCATTCGCGCGGCGTGAGCCGCATCAGCCTGACGTTTTTCCTGCTATGCGTCGCCACCTTCAGTTGGCAATTCACCTGGGCCATCCTGTTCCAGATGCACGACGCGCAAGCGGCGCTGTCGCTGGCCAAGCTGGGCTATCTGCTGATCCTGTTCCTGCCGACCACGCTGTATCACTTCATCGCCGAGCTGACGGCCCAGCATGGCGAGCGACGCTGGGTGGCGCTGTCGTACGTCGCCGCCAGCCTGCTCGGCGTGCTGCTGCTGACCACCGACCGGCTGGTCGACGGTGTGTATCCGTATTTCTTCGGTTTCTACCCCAAGGCCGGGCCCTGGCACCCGCTGCACCTGCTGCAGACGGCGCTGGTGGTCGGACGCGGGCTGTGGCTGCTGTACCGCCGCCAGCGGCAGGCGGTGTCGACGGAGAAAACGCGGCTGCGCTACTGCCTGGTCAGCCTGTTGATCTACTTCTTCGCCTCGGTGGATTATTTGTGCAACTACGGCGTGCAGTTCTACCCGCCAGGCGTGCTGTTTGTCGCCACCAGCCTGGGGCTGATCGCGCAGGCCATGGTGCGTCACAACCTGCTGGCCGATCCGCTGGAAGTGGCGGCCACCATCGCCCATGAAATGCGCACGCCGCTAGCGACCATTCGCAACCAGTCGCGCATGCTGACGCGCTCGCTGCCAGAGCTGCTGGCCGGCTACCAGAGCGCGCTGGCGCATGGCCTGATTCCGGCCGGATTGACGGCGCCGCAACTACAGTATCTGTCCGGACTCGGCCAGCATATCGAGAAAGAAATCAGCCGCTCCAACTTCATCGTCGACATGATGCTGGCGTCGGCGCGGGCCGGTTCGCTGAACCGCGCCGAGTTCGCCAGCTATTCCGCCAAGAAGTGCGTCGACGAGGCGCTGGCCAGTTACCCGTTTGAAAGTACGATGCGCGACAAGATATGCGTTCGCGGCAATAATGATTTCACTTTTTTCGGCTCGGACGTGCTGCTGGTCTACGTACTGTACAACCTGTTCAAGAACGCGCTGCACGCGATCAAAGTCGCCGGCCGTGGCGAGGTGGAGATTATGCTGGCGGACCGAAAATTAATGGTCACCGATACCGGCTCGGGTATTCCGGACGATGTATTGCCCCACGTATTTGAACCTTTTTATAGTACCGGCGGCACCGGCATCGGCCTGGCGTTTTGCCAGCGCGTGATTACCGCTTTTGGCGGCAATATCCGTTGCGAATCGCAAGCGGGACGCTATACCTGTTTCTTGATCAGCCTACCAGCTGGCTGATATCTTCGCCGCTGACTTTTTCAAGATCGGTTTCATCGCCCAGCACATAGATTTTCTGACCGCGCAAAACATCCAGAATAAACGGCTGCTGTTCGCGCAGGCGGCGTTTAAAGTCGGGAACCGAATACAGATTGGGATTGATTTTACGGCGCAACAAGCGCTCGGCCACCGGCAGGCGGGATAATAATTCGCCGTAACTGGTGTTATCGCCGATCAGCAATAACTCAACCGGCGTATCCATATTTTCCTGCTCTTTGGCAGTGGCGCCATACACAAACGCCACATTCAGCACATGCTGCAGCGGCGCCAGTGCCGAGTTGAGCACGCTGACCAGGCCAAAGGTTTTCTTCACCAGGCCGCTCAGTTCACCGAAGACGATGCAGTCCTTGTTCGGCTTGAAGCGGCGCACATTGCCGATACGTTCAGACACGATGACGCCCGACTCATGCAGCCGTTTCAACTCGCGCTGCGCCGAAGCGCTGCCCAGTCCGGTCAAGCGCATGATCTCATTCAGGTGAAATCCCTGGTTGACACGTACAAATAGCAAGCCCAGCAATTTTTGCTGGGCAGGAGTGAAGAGGGCTTGAGCGATCATAGCCAAATCTTAGCATGAACGCCTCACCTGCCGACCCCGAAAATAAAAACGGCACCCGAAGGTGCCGTTTTATTGTGCGACGCTAGATTACGCTTCGCCGTCGTGCGGAGCAACCGTTTCGGTCACTTCCACATCGGCGCCGGACATGGCGGCTTTTTCAGCTGCCAGCAGCGCTTGACGCTCTTCGACTTCCCACAGCTCTTTCTCTTTGCGAGCGCGGTGGAAGGCCAGACCGGTACCGCCTGGGATCAGACGACCAACGATCACGTTTTCTTTCAGACCACGCAGACCGTCGCGTTTGCCCATGATCGCAGCTTCGGTCAGCACGCGGGTGGTTTCCTGGAACGATGCAGCCGAGATGAACGAGTCAGTCGACAGCGACGCTTTGGTAATACCCAGCAGAACGTTTTCGTAGGTAGCAGGAATCTTGTTCTCCGCATTCACACGATCGTTCTCATCCAGCAGTTCCGAACGCTCAACCTGCTCGCCAACGATGTAGTTGGTGTCGCCGGCATTGACGATTTGAACACGACGCAGCATCTGACGCACGATCACTTCGATGTGCTTGTCGTTAATCTTCACGCCCTGCAGACGGTACACGTCCTGCACTTCGTCAACGATGTAACGCGCCAGCGCTTCGATACCCAACAGGCGCAGGATGTCTTGCGGATCGGCCGGGCCGTCCACGATCATCTCACCCTTGTTGACCACCTGGCCGTCGTGCACCAGCACTTGCTTGTCCTTGGTGATCAGGAACTCGTGCTTGTTGCCGTCCATGTCGGTGATTTCCAGACGCTGTTTACCTTTGGTTTCCTTACCAAAGGCCACAGTACCGGTAACTTCCGCCAGCATGCCCGCATCTTTCGGCGAACGTGCTTCGAACAGCTCGGCCACGCGCGGCAGACCACCGGTAATGTCACGGGTTTTCTGCGATTCGGTCGGGATACGTGCCAGCACTTCACCCACCGATACCGCCTGGCCGTCTTTCACCATGATCAGCGCGCCGACCTGGAAGCCGATCGCTACAGCGTGTTCGGTGCCGGCGATCTTGACTTCGTTGCCGTCTTCGTTCAGCAGCTTGACCTGTGGACGCAGCGTTTTGGTCAGCGAACCACGACGCTTCGCATCGATCACCACCAGCGTTGCCAGACCGGTCACTTCGTCCACCTGACGGGCCACGGTCACGCCTTCTTCGACGTTCTCGAAACGCACCGTACCAGCGTACTCGGTGATGATCGGACGGGTCAGCGGATCCCAGGTCGCCAGGGCCGTACCGGCCTTGATGACCATGCCATCCTTGACGATCAGCGTCGCGCCGTACGGCACTTTGTGACGCTCACGCTCACGGCCGTGGTCGTCGGTGATCAGCACTTCGCCCGAACGGGAAATGACGATTTGCGCGCCCTTGCCGTTGGTAACGTAACGCATGGTCGAGGTGAAACGGATGGTACCGTTCGACTTCGCTTCCACCGACGATGCCACTGCTGCACGCGATGCCGCACCACCAATGTGGAAGGTACGCATGGTCAGCTGGGTACCCGGCTCACCGATCGACTGCGCTGCCACCACACCGACGGCTTCGCCGGAGTTGACCAGCATGCCGCGGCCCAGATCGCGACCGTAGCACTTGGCGCACAGGCCGAAGCGGGTGTCGCAAGTCAGCGGGGTACGGACTTTGACTTCGTCGATGCCCACGCGTTCGATCTCTTCCACCATGTCTTCGTCCAGCAGCGTGCCGGCTTCGTACAGGGTGGCCTGGGTTTCAGGGTTGACCACGTCGGTGCCCGCTACACGGCCCAGAATACGGTCGCGCAGGGCTTCGATGACTTCACCGCCCTCAACCATCGCCTTCATCACGGTACCGTTGCTGGTGCCGCAATCATCTTCGATGACGACCAGATCCTGGGTCACGTCGACCAGACGACGGGTCAGATAACCCGAGTTCGCGGTTTTCAGTGCCGTATCCGCCAGACCTTTACGAGCGCCGTGGGTCGAGATGAAGTACTGCAACACGTTCAGGCCTTCGCGGAAGTTCGCGGTAATCGGCGTTTCGATAATCGAACCGTCCGGTTTCGCCATCAGACCACGCATACCCGCCAGCTGGCGAATCTGGGCAGCCGAACCACGCGCGCCCGAGTCGGCCATCATGTAAATGGCGTTGAACGATTCCTGAGTCGACTTGGTGCCGTCACGCTTGATGACGTCTTCCACTTTCAGCTGGTCCATCATGGCCTTGCCGACTTCGTCGGAAGTTTTGCCCCAGATGTCGACCACTTTGTTATAACGCTCGCCGGCAGTCACCAGACCCGAAGCGTACTGCTGCTCGATCTGTTTGACTTCGGACTCTGCAGCCGAAATCAGCGTAACTTTTTGTGGCGGTACCAGCATGTCGTCCACGCAGATCGAAATACCGGCGCGGGTTGCCAAGCGGAAGCCCGACTGCATCAGTTGGTCAGCAAACACGACCGTCGCGCGCAGACCGCACTTACGGAAGGAGGTGTTAATCAGCTTGGAAATTTCTTTCTTTTTCAGCGCGCGATTCAGCACCGAGAAAGGCAGACCTTTCGGCAGGATTTCCGACAGGATGGCGCGGCCAACCGTGGTTTCGTAGCGGGTAACGGTACGGACGAACTCGCCCGTTTCGAGATCCTTAGGATTCTCGACGATACGCACCGTGATACGGGTGGTCAGTTCCACCTGCTTGTTGTCGTAGGCACGGATGACTTCCGACACGTCAGGGAACAGCATGCCTTCGTTTTTCGCATTGATCGCTTCGCGGGTCGCGTAGTACAGACCCAGCACGATATCCTGCGAAGGAACGATCGACGGTTCGCCGTTCGATGGGAACAGAATGTTGTTCGAAGCCAGCATCAGCGTGCGGGCTTCCATCTGTGCTTCGATCGACAGCGGAACGTGAACTGCCATCTGGTCACCGTCGAAGTCAGCATTGAATGCCGCGCAGACCAGTGGGTGCAGTTGGATCGCTTTACCTTCGATCAGGACCGGCTCGAAAGCCTGGATGCCCAGACGGTGCAGGGTTGGTGCACGGTTCAGCATGATCGGGTGTTCGCGGATCACGTCTTCCAGGATGTCCCAAACCACAGGTTCCTGGATTTCGACCAGTTTCTTCGCTGCCTTGATGGTCGTAGCCAGACCCATCAGTTCCAGCTTGTTGAAGATGAATGGCTTGAACAGTTCCAGCGCCATCAGCTTCGGCAGACCGCACTGGTGCAGTTTCAGCTGTGGACCCACCACGATGACCGAACGGCCCGAGTAGTCGACGCGTTTACCCAGCAAGTTCTGACGGAAGCGGCCGCCCTTACCTTTGATCATCTCAGCCAGCGATTTCAGCGGACGCTTGTTGGCGCCGGTCATCGCTTTGCCGCGACGGCCGTTGTCCAGCAGCGAGTCCACTGCTTCTTGCAGCATACGCTTTTCGTTACGCGTGATGATCTCTGGAGCGCGCAGCTCCATCAGGCGTTTCAGACGGTTGTTACGGTTGATGACGCGGCGATACAGGTCATTCAGGTCCGAGGTCGCGAAACGGCCGCCGTCCAATGGCACCAGTGGACGCAGTTCCGGTGGCAGCACCGGCAGCACTTCCATGATCATCCACTCAGGCTTGATGCCCGAACGCTGGAACGCTTCCAGCACTTTCAGACGCTTGGCGTATTTCTTGATCTTGGCTTCGGACTTCGATTCCTTCAGTTCCACGCGCAGGGTTTCGGCATCGCGGTGGATGTCGATCGAGCGCAGCAGTTCGCGGATACCTTCAGCGCCCATGAAGGCGGTGAAGTCGTCGCCGTACTCTTCGTACTTGGCGGCGTAGTCGTCTTCCGACATGATCTGGCACTTTTTCAGCGGGGTCATGCCTGGATCGGTCACGACATATGCTTCGAAGTACAGTACGCGTTCGATATCGCGCAGGGTCATGTCGAGGACCATACCCAGACGCGACGGCAGCGATTTCAGGAACCAGATGTGCGCGGTTGGCGACGCCAGTTCGATGTGGCCCATGCGCTCACGACGCACTTTGGCCAGCGTGACTTCAACGCCGCATTTTTCGCAGATGACGCCGCGGTGTTTCAGGCGTTTGTACTTGCCGCACAGGCATTCGTAGTCCTTGATCGGGCCAAAGATCTTGGCGCAGAACAGACCATCGCGCTCTGGCTTGAAGGTACGGTAGTTGATGGTTTCCGGCTTTTTAACTTCGCCGTAGGACCACGAACGGATTTTTTCAGGCGAAGCGAGACCGATTTTGATCGCGTCAAAAGTCTCGTTCGTCTGTACTTGCTTGAATAGATCGAGCAGTGCTTTCATGTATCACTCCAGGTAGTGATGAATTCTTAAACTGCCCCGCCGGCGAAAGCCAGCGGGGCGGCGGCCAGTGTCTTAGTTGCGTTCCAGGTCGATATCGATACCCAGGGAACGGATCTCTTTCACCAGCACGTTGAACGATTCCGGCATGCCGGCATCGATCACGTGGTCGCCCTTGACGAGGTTTTCGTACACTTTGGTACGGCCATTCACGTCATCGGACTTCACGGTCAGCATTTCTTGCAGCACGTACGATGCGCCGTACGCTTCCAGTGCCCACACCTCCATCTCACCGAAGCGCTGGCCACCGAACTGGGCTTTACCGCCCAGTGGCTGCTGCGTTACCAGCGAGTATGGACCGGTCGAACGCGCGTGCATCTTGTCGTCAACCAAGTGGTGCAGTTTCAGCATGTGCATCACGCCCACGGTCACTTTACGTTCGAAGGCTTCGCCAGTGCGGCCGTCGTACATGGTGACCTGGTTTTTCGAGGCGGTCATGCCCAGGTGGTTAGCGATGTCGTCAGGGTAAGCCAGGTCCAGCATGCGGCGGATTTCCGACTCGTGCGCACCGTCGAACACCGGCGTTGCGAACGGCACACCTTTTTTCAGGTTGCGCGCCAGCTTCATGATCTCTTCATCATCGAAGTTGTCCAGATCTTCCGGACGGCCGGTTTCGTTGTAGACCGTGGTCAGATACTTGCGCATCTCTTCCACTTTGATCTGCTGCGCCAGCATTTCGCTGATACGGATACCCAGGCCTTTTGCTGCCCAGCCCAAGTGGGTTTCCAGAATCTGACCAACGTTCATTCGCGACGGAACACCCAGCGGGTTCAGCACCACGTCGGCCGGCGTACCGTCGGCCATGTGCGGCATGTCTTCCACCGGCACGATACGCGAGACCACACCCTTGTTACCGTGGCGGCCCGCCATCTTGTCGCCCGACTGCAGGCGGCGTTTAACGGCCAGGTAAACCTTGACCATTTTCTGCACGCCAGGTTGCAGCTCGTCGCCCTGGGTCAGTTTCTTGCGCTTCTCTTCGAAGGCCAGATCGAACTGGTGGCGCTTCTCATTGATCGATTCCTTGATTGCTTCCAGCGCGGTCGCCGATGCGTCTTCCGATGGACGGATGTCGAACCAGTGGTACTTGTCCAGATCGTCCAGGTATTCCTTGGTGATCTTGGCGCCTTTGGCCAGCTTCTTCGGACCGCCATTGACCACTTGGCCAATCAGCATTTTTTCCAGACGCTGGAAGGCATCGCCTTCCACAATACGCATCTGGTCGTTCAGGTCCAGGCGGAAGCGTTTCAGTTCATCGTCGATGATCTGTTGCGCGCGCTTGTCACGAACGATGCCTTCGCGGGTGAACACTTGCACGTCGATGACGGTGCCGACCATGCCCGAAGGCACGCGCAGCGAGGTGTCCTTAACGTCCGAAGCCTTCTCGCCGAAGATCGCGCGCAGCAGCTTCTCTTCCGGGGTCAGCTGGGTTTCGCCTTTAGGCGTCACTTTGCCAACCAGGGTGTCGCCGGCTTGCACTTCAGCGCCGATGTACACGATACCGGATTCATCCAGACGCGCCAGCTGGTTCTCAGCCAGGTTCGAGATGTCGCGGGTGATTTCTTCCGCGCCCAGCTTGGTGTCACGAGCAACAACGCTCAGCTCTTCGATGTGGATCGAGGTGTAACGGTCGTCTTTCACGACGTTTTCCGAGATCAGGATCGAATCTTCGAAGTTCAGACCATTCCATGGCATGAAGGCCACGGTCATGTTCTGGCCCAGTGCCAGCTCGCCCAGGTCGGTCGATGCGCCGTCGGCGATGACGTCGCCTTTGGCCACGCGGTCGCCGCGCTCAACGATAGGACGCTGGTTGATGTTGGTGTTCTGGTTCGAACGGGTGTACTTGATCAGGTTGTAGATGTCCACGCCGACTTCGCCAGCTTGCGCTTCGTCGTCGTTCACACGGATCACTACACGGCCTGCATCGATGTAATCCACGATACCGCCGCGGACTGCCTGCACGGTGGTGCCGGAGTCGACTGCCACAGTACGTTCGATACCGGTACCGACCAGCGCCTTTTCAGGACGCAGGCAAGGTACAGCCTGACGCTGCATGTTGGCGCCCATCAGTGCACGGTTCGCATCATCGTGTTCCAGGAATGGAATCAGCGAAGCTGCTACCGAGACGATCTGACCTGGCGCCACGTCCATGTACTGGACGCGCTCTGGCGACACCAGAATGGTTTCGCCGGCTTCACGCGACGACACCAGTTCGTCGACCAGTTGACCGGATTCATTGATCTTGGCGTTAGCCTGAGCAATGATGTAACGGCCTTCTTCAATCGCCGACAGGTAGTCGATCTGGTCGGTGATCTTGGAGTCCACCACCTTGCGGTATGGGGTTTCCAGGAAGCCGTATTCATTCAGGCGGGCGTACAGTGCCAGCGAGTTGATCAGACCGATGTTCGGGCCTTCAGGCGTTTCGATCGGGCACACGCGGCCGTAGTGGGTCGGGTGCACGTCGCGCACCTCGAAGCCGGCACGTTCGCGGGTCAGACCGCCAGGGCCCAGAGCGGAAACGCGGCGTTTGTGCGTGATTTCCGACAGCGGGTTGGTCTGGTCCATAAACTGCGACAGCTGCGACGAACCGAAGAACTCGCGGATTGCTGCCGAGATCGGCTTCGAGTTGATCAGATCGTGCGGCATCAGGTTGTCGGCTTCAGCCTGACCCAGACGTTCCTTGACAGCGCGCTCAACGCGCACCAGGCCGGCACGGAACTGGTTCTCGGCCAGTTCGCCGACGCAACGTACGCGACGGTTACCCAGGTGATCGATATCGTCGACTTCGCCGCGGCCATTGCGCAGTTCCACCAGGATCTTGATCACGGCCAGCACGTCTTCGTTCGACAGCGTCATGGCGCCGGTCAGTTCATCGCGGCCGATGCGGCGGTTGAACTTCATGCGGCCCACGGCGGACAGGTCGTAACGGTCGGCGCTGTAGAACAGGCCGTTGAACAGCGCTTCCACCGAATCTTCGGTTGGCGGTTCGCCAGGACGCATCATGCGGTAGATGGCGATACGGGCAGCGGTCTGGTCGGCGGTGTCGTCGATGCGCAGCGTTTGCGAGATATAGCCACCCTGGTCCAGATCGTTGGTGTACAGGGTCTGGATGTCGGACACGTTGCTGTCGCGCAGACGGTTCAGCACTTCTTCGGTCAGCTCATCGTTGGCGTTGGCGATGACTTCGCCGGTATCCGCATCAACGATATTCTTGGCCAGCACGCGGCCCAGCAGGTAGTCCTCTGGCACCGAGATGTGTTTCAGGCCGGCGCCATCGATGTCGCGTACATGCTTGGCATTGATACGCTTGTCTTTCATGACAATGGTTTTGCCGGTCTTCGGATCGACGATGTCGAAGCGCGCGACTTCGCCGCGCAGGCGTTCGGCGACGAATTCCATTTCCGCGCCTTCCGAGCGCAGGTGGAAATTGTCGAACACGAAGAAGTTGGCCAGGATCTGTTCCGGCGACATGCCGATGGCTTTCAGCAGGATCGATACCGGCATCTTGCGGCGACGGTCGACGCGGAAGTACAGGATGTCTTTCGGGTCGAACTCGAAGTCCAGCCACGAGCCGCGGTAAGGAATGATACGGGCCGAGAACAGCAGTTTGCCGGACGAGTGGGTCTTGCCACGGTCGTGCTCGAAGAACACGCCTGGGGAGCGATGCAGCTGCGAAACGATGACACGCTCAGTACCATTGATGACGAACGAACCGGTAGAGGTCATCAGGGGCAGTTCGCCCATGTAGACTTCCTGTTCCTTCATCTCTTTGACGACCGGCTTGGTCGGCGATTCCTTGTCCAGGATCACCAGACGTACCTTGGCGCGCAGCGGCGACGCGAACGTCAGGCCACGCAGTTGGCATTCCTTGACGTCAAAGGCAGGATCGCCCAGCACGTACGACAGGAATTCGAGACGCGCAAAGCCATTGTGCGAAACGATAGGGAAAATCGAGGTAAAGGCCGACTGCAGGCCATCGTTCTTGCGCGTCGACGGTGCGATGTCTTCTTGCAGGAAGCTATGATAGGACTCGAGCTGGGTAGCCAGCAGGAACGGAACGTTGTGAACGTTGGCGCGCTTCGCGAATGATTTGCGAATGCGTTTCTTCTCAGTAAATGAGTAGTGCATGGACACTCCGTGAGTGACAGAAAGGGAAAAAATTTCAGGTTTAGCCTGTATGGCTACCGGCGGTCTGTCACACAGACGAAACCTGAAACTTCTACCATTTCCAGCTGATTCAATTGGAACTGTAGCTGGGGAAACGCTACAAATACGACACAGACGACAAAGGAGCCAAAGCCGGATATTTCTCCTTTTTCAAGGAGAACCACCCGCTGCTTTGGCTCATGGCGCTAACTGTAAGCTGTTAGCTGCCGGTACAACTGATTACTTCAGGTCGGCCTTGGCGCCAGCTTCTTCCAGCTTTTTCTTAGCGGCTTCAGCGTCAGCTTTCGACAGGGCTTCTTTTACGGTTTTTGGTGCGCCATCAACTACGTCTTTGGCTTCTTTCAGGCCCAGACCGGTGATTTCGCGAACTGCTTTAATTACGCCAACTTTGTTCGCGCCGACTTCGGTCAGAACCAGGTTGAATTCGGTTTGCTCTTCAGCAGCAGCAGCAACAGCGCCGCCAGCAGCTGGAGCGGCCATTGCAGCAGCCGATACGCCGAATTTTTCTTCGAACAGTTTGACCAGTTCGTTCAGTTCCAGTACGGACAGTTCGGAAACTGCGTTCAGGATGTCTTCTTTGCTAATTGCCATTTGAAACTCCAATAATTTTTGATTCGTTAATACATCAGAATGCTACTTGATAAAAAACCCGCGCCGGCGCCAGGGCCGGCACGCAGCGGCCTGTTAGGCTGCTGGGGCTTCTTCTGCTGCTGCTTCGGCAGCGGCAGGAGCGCCTTCGGATTTTTTCGCTGCCAGAGCAGCCAGACCACGTGCAAAGCCCGAAACCGGAGCCAGCATAACGCCCAACAACTGCGAGAGCAGAACTTCACGGCTAGGAATGCTCGCCAACGCAGCAACAGCAGCTTTATCCAGCTGTTTGCCTGCGAAGTTACCGGCAGTGATGACCAGTTTGTCGTTGGTTTTAGCGAAGTCGTTGATGACTTTAGCTGCTGCAACGGCATCGTCCGAGATCGAGTAGATCAGTGGACCGGTCATGCTGTCTGCCAGGGCGGCAAATTGCGTGCCTTCAACTGCGCGACGAGCGAGGGTGTTTTTCAACACTCGCAGGTACACGCCTTGAGCGCGCGCTTTGGCACGGAGTTGCGTCAAGTGAGCAACCTGGATGCCACGATACTCGGCCACGACGATGGTTTGCGCAGTTGCTACTTTTGCGGAAACTTCGGCGACGACGGCCTTTTTGTCATTCAGATTGAGACCCACGGTCAATCTCCTTAAATGATGTCCGGCGAAATTGCCGGTCATCGGTTCGAACAACGGCGTCCGAGGTTAGGAGTCCAATGGACTGCAAAACTTGATCGGGAACACCATCTGCGTTGGGTGAAACATTCAATTAACCGGATGCCTACCTGATGCATCCAGCCCAACGGTCTTTGATTGCGGCTGCTGCTTGCACAGCAGCCATCCCAAAGAACTGCCCCAAGCGGTAAGGCTCAGGGACTTAATTTTGTAACTTAAGCTGCCAGCGAAGCCTGGTCAACACGGACGCCAGCGCCCATGGTCGACGAGATCGACACTTTACGCAGGTACACGCCTTTGGACGAAGCTGGTTTAGCTTTGTTCAGCGCGTCGATCAGTGCGTTCAGGTTGTTTTTCAGGTCAGCGTCAGCGAACGATTTACGGCCGATGGTCGCGTGGATGATACCGGCTTTGTCGGTACGGTACTGAACCTGACCGGCTTTCGCGTTTTTCACGGCGGTAGCGACGTCAGGGGTAACGGTGCCAACTTTCGGGTTAGGCATCAGGCCGCGTGGGCCCAGGATCTGACCCAGGGTACCAACGATACGCATGGTGTCTGGCGAAGCGATGACGATATCGAAAGGCATGTCGCCGGCTTTGACGCGCTCGGCCAGGTCTTCCATACCAACCACGTCGGCGCCAGCTGCTTTAGCGGCTTCGGCTTTGTCGCCCGAAGCGAACACAGCTACGCGAACGGTTTTACCGGTGCCGGCTGGCAGAACCACGGAACCACGTACAACCTGGTCCGATTTCTTAGGATCCACACCCAGTTGTACCGATACGTCGATCGATTCGTTGAACTTGGCGGTGGCCAGTTCTTTGATCAGCGCTACAGCGTTGTCGAACGAGTAGTTCTTGGTGGTATCAACTTTAGCTTTGATAGCTTTTGCGCGTTTGGACAGTTTTGCCATGATTACACACCTTCCACGGTAATGCCCATCGAACGTGCGGAACCAGCGATGGTGCGTACAGCAGCATCCAGGTCGGCAGCGGTCAGATCAGGGGTTTTCAGTTTCGCGATTTCTTCGGCTTGAGCGCGGGTCAGCTTACCGACTTTGTCGGTATGTGGCTTGGCCGAACCTTTGGTGATGCCCGAGTGTTTCTTGATCAGGAAGGTCGCTGGAGGCGTCTTCATGACGAAGGTGAACGATTTGTCGGCGAAAGCGGTGATCACGACTGGGATCGGCATGCCTGGTTCCATACCTTGGGTCTGCGCGTTGAACGCTTTGCAGAATTCCATGATATTCAGACCGCGTTGACCCAGAGCTGGACCGATCGGTGGGGATGGGTTTGCTTTACCAGCTGGTACTTGCAGCTTGATAAAACCAATGATTTTCTTTGCCATGATGGCTCCTATCTTGGATATGAGTAGTAGCGCCCCACCATGCGTGTTCTGCAGGGCGGGGCTCCTCTTTTGCCAGATGCACTAGGGTTTTGACACCGTCGCCCGTTCTGGCGAACGGTAGTTAGACTTTTTCGACCTGACCGAATTCGAGTTCGACTGGCGTTGCGCGGCCAAAAATGGTGACCGAGACGCGCACTTTCGATTTCTCGTAGTTGACTTCCTCGACATTGCCGTTGAAGTCAGTGAACGGACCGTCCTTGATGCGGACTTGCTCGCCCACTTCGTACAGCACTTTAGGCCGTGGCTTCTCAACGCCTTCCTGCATCTGCTGCATGATCTTGTCGATCTCGCGCGCTGGAATCGGGGTCGGCTTGTTCGATTTGCCGCCGATGAAGCCGGTCACTTTGCTGGTATTTTTCACCAGGTGCCACGTTTCGTCGGTCATTTCCATCTCGACCAGCACGTAGCCAGGGAAGAAACGGCGCTCGGTGACCGATTTCTGGCCATTGCGCACTTCAACCACTTCTTCGGTCGGCACCAGGATCTGGCCAAACTGTTCTTGCATGCCGGCGCGTTCGACGCGCTCGGTCAGCGCGCGCTGCACGCTTTTTTCCATGCCCGAATACGCATGGACGACGTACCAGCGCTTGTTGCTGACCGGTACGCTGACTGGCGCTGCGGCTTCTACCGCAGGTACTTCGCCAGCCGCATCTTCTTGCATATTTTCGCTCATTATTTTCGTATGCCCAGAATGATGTCGTACAACAGGAATTCCAAGGTCTTATCCGTGCCCCACAGGAACAACGCCATGACCAGCACAAAGGCAAACACGATGCCGGTGATCTGGGTTGCTTCGCGACGGGTAGGCCACACGACCTTTTTCGTCTCGCGCACGGCTTCTTTGGCGAAATTCAGGAAATCACGGCCAGTCGACGAAGTCCACAAGATCAAAACGGCAAAAGCCAAACCAGCCACAAGTGCGCCCGCGCGCACCAGAGCTGGTTTGTCCGACAGGTAGTAGAACCCTATCACGCCTACGATTGCAATGGCGATCGCCAGTACAACCTTAATCTTGTCATTCGACGTGCTGACGGTCTGCACGGATTGATTAGACATTTATATTTTACTTTCGGTGCCCTGCACCATATTCGGTGGCAGGGGCGGAGGGCCTCGAACCCCCAACCTTCGGTTTTGGAGACCGACGCTCTGCCAATTGAGCTACGCCCCTACATAAAACCTTAAAACTACAAAGGATCCGGATTATACCACCCGGACACCCGGGTGGCAATCTTGATGCCTAACTGGGGATTAGCCCAGGATTTTCGCTACCACGCCGGCGCCGACGGTACGGCCACCTTCACGGATTGCGAAGCGCAGACCTTCTTCCATCGCGATCGGGTTGATCAGCTTGACGG
>CAUPXZ010000017.1:0-101524 GCA_963515135.1 uncultured Duganella sp.
AAACCGCCGACATCGGCGCGCTGAAGACCTCGGCCATCGCCGGCCTGAACACGGCCCAGATCGCCGGCCTGAAGACCGCCCAGGTGAGCGTGCTGGCCACCGGCCAAGTGGCTGCGCTGAGCAGCGCCGCGCTGAGCGGCCTGAGCACCAACCAGATTGTTGCGCTGACGTCGAATCAGCTGGGCGCGTTGAGTACCGCGCAGTTCGGCGCGCTGAGCACCAGCTCGGTCGCCGCCATCGAAACCCAAGATCTGGCCGGTCTGAAGACCACGGTGATCGCCACGCTGAAGACCGCGCAACTGGCCGCCTTGACTACCAACCAGATCGGTGCCCTGAGCACCGGCCAAGTGCAGGCGCTGACTACCGCGACCCTTGGCAGCCTGAGCACCGATCAGGTGGTGGCCCTGACCACCACCCAGGTGGGCGCGCTTAGCACCGCGCAAGTAGCATCGCTGTCGAGCGCTGCAATTGCCGCACTCTCCACCGACGACGTTGGCGTACTGAAAACCGCAGCGGTGGCTGCCCTGCGCACCCAGCAGGTAGCAGCGCTGACCACCGGTCAGGTGGTGGCACTGTCGACCAGCCAGACCGCCGCCCTGTCCAGCAGCCAGATCAAGGCGCTCAGCACCAGCCAGGTTGTGTCGCTGGAAACCAACGACCTGCGCGCGCTGAAGACCTCGGCCATCGCCTCGCTGAGCACGGAGCAGATCCGCGCGCTGAGCACCAATCAGATCCAGGCCTTGACCACGGCGCAAGTGTGCGCCATCACCAGCGCTCAGGTGCCGGGCCTGTCTACCGCTCAGATCGCCGCACTGCCGTCGCCACTCGGCACGCCGCTGGTGCTGGACCTGAACGGCAACGGCATCGAAACGCTGGGCCTGGGCAGTGGCGTCAACTTCGACCTGCTGGCCAACGGCAACAAAACCAATGTTGGTTGGGTGGGCGGCGGCGACGGTCTGCTGGTACTGGACCGCAACGGCGATGGCCAGATCAACGACGGTAGCGAGTTGTTCGGTTCGGGCACCACGCTGGCCAACGGTCAGAAAGCCAAAACCGGCTACGAAGCGCTGGCGGAACTGGATACCAACGGTGACGGCGTGATCGATGCCAAGGATGCGCAGTTCGGCAACCTGCGCGTCTGGGTCGACGCCAACAGCGACGGCATCAGCCAGGCCGATGAACTGAAATCGCTGGCCGATCTGAACATCACCAAGCTGAACCTGGACGCCAAGCAGGATGCCTCGCTGAACAATGGCAACATCGTCGGCATCACCTCGACCTTCGAGACCGCCGACGGCGCCAGCCACACCGCAGCAGACGTCTGGTTCCAGATGAGCAGCACCGCCGCGACCAACCTGAGCAATTCGGTCAGCAGCCTGTCGTCGGCGCTGTCGAGCTTTGACGCGGCGGCCTCGGCCACCAGCAGCGCCAAGCTGGAAGTGCCAGGCACGGTGGCCAGTTCGGCGTCCAAACTGGCGACGGCGATCGGCAGCTACGCGAATCAGCTGACCGCCACCAGCGATCAGGCCGCCAGCGACGAGTCGCTGCGCCTGAAAGCGCTGCAAGGTGGCGCTGCCCAGGGCTTCCTGGCCGCCAAGTAAGCCTTAGCGCTCAGCAGTAACGGCGCACAGAACGGCAAGACCTGCGGGTCTTGCCGTTTTTTTTTAATCGATGGAACAGCCGGCGAAAACCGCATGTGTTTTGCAACAACAAATTGCCCGTGCAGGCGATGGCCTGGGGTAGAATCGCAAAGCTGGAACAATAGTGCGCTAATGCAAGCTTTTCCCCAGCTATCACGACGACAGGCCTATGCAAGATAAATTTCCTCATACCGCGATCCAGTGTCTGACCGCGATCGCCCAGCATCACGGTCTGCAAATCAATCCGGAGCGGTTGATCGATGAGAACGCGCTGCGGGCCGAAGAGCCGAGCACCGACGCGCTGCTGCGGATCGCCAACGATATCGGCCTGAAGGCCAAGGCCGACACGCTGGACTGGCAGCGCCTGATGGCGCAGGACGGCGTGTTCCCGCTGATGGCGCGCCTGGTCAACGGCAATATGGTGATCGTGGTCGGCGTCAAGCCGGGCGAGCATGGCGCAGCTGACCAGGCCGCTGTGCTGAACCCGGCACTGCCCAACGCCAGCGTGATGCTGGTGGCGCGTGCCGACTTCGAGCAGCACTGGCGCGGCGAGGTGGTGTTCGTCAAGCGCGAGCACAAGTTCACCGACCCCAACCAGCCGTTCGGGCTGCGCTGGTTCATTCCCGAGATCCTCAAGCAGAAGGCGGCGTTTCGCGACATCTTCATCGCCGCCATCGCCATGCAGATGCTGGCGCTGGCCTCGCCGATCTTCTTCCAGCTGGTGATCGACAAGGTGCTGACGCACCAAAGCGTAACCACGCTGCAGGTGCTGGCGGTGGGCGTGATCCTGGCGCTGGTGTTCGACTCGGTGTTCGGCTTCTTACGCCAGACGCTGACCTTGGCGGCGTCCAACAAGATCGACATGCGGCTGACGCGGCGCGTGTTCGGCCACCTGCTGTCGCTGCCGATCGACTTCTTCGAGACCACCAGCGCCGGCGTCATCACGCGCCACATGCAGCAGCTGGAGAAGATCCGCGGCTTCCTCACCGGGCGCATGTTCATGACCGTGCTGGACCTGATTTCGCTGGTGGTGTTCATCCCGGTGCTGTTCAGCTACTCGTTCAAGCTGGCCATGATCGTGCTGCTGTTTGCCATCCTGATCGGCGCGGTGGTGATGGCCATGGTGCCGACCTTCCAGCGCCGCCTCAATGCGCTGTACGCGGCCGAGGGCCAGCGCCAGGGCATGCTGGTGGAAACCATCCACGGCATGCGCACAGTCAAGGCGCTGGCGATCGAGCCGTCGCAGCGGCGCATCTGGGACCAGCGCTCGGCCGAGGCGATCACCATGCACTTCCGCGTCGGCCAGATCTCGATCGCCGGCAATTCGATCACCGATTTCCTCGGCAAGCTGATGCCGGTGATGCTGATCGTGGTCGGCGCCGCCGACGTGTTCGACAGCACGCTGTCGGTCGGCGCGCTGATCGCGTTCCAGATGCTGTCCGGCCGCGTCACCCAGCCGTTGATCTCGATCGTCGGCCTGGTCAACGAATACCAGGAAACCGCGCTGTCGGTGCGCATGCTGGGCGAGGTCATGAACCGCGCGCCGGAAGGCCGCGCCGGCGCCAGCGGCCTGCGTCCGGTGCTGGACGGCGAGATCAAGTTTGACGGCGTGGTGTTCCGCTATCCGGGTGCGCAGAACCTGGCGCTAAACAAGGCCAGCTTCACCATCGAACAGGGCACGGTGGTCGGCATCGTCGGCCGCTCCGGCTCCGGCAAGACCACGCTGACCAAGCTGATCCAGGGACTGTATCCGCTGCAAGAGGGCCTGGTGCGCTTCGACGGCGTCGACGCCCGCGAGATCGAGCTGCCGCACCTGCGCCGCCAGATCGGCGTGGTGCTGCAAGAAAACTTCCTGTTCCGCGGCACGGTGCGCGACAACCTGTCGGTGACGCGGCCCGACGCCACCTTCGAGGAACTGGTGGAGGCGGCAGTGGCGGCCGGCGCCGACGAATTCATCGAGCGCCTGCCGCAGGGCTACGACACCATGTTGGAAGAAAACGCCGCCAACCTGTCCGGCGGCCAGAAGCAGCGGCTGTCGATTGCCCGCACGCTGGTGGCGCGGCCGCGCATTCTCATCCTGGACGAGGCCGCCTCGGCGCTGGACCCGGAGTCGGAAGCCATCTTTATCCGCAACCTGTCGAAGATCGCGGTCGGCCGCACGGTGGTGATGATTTCGCACCGCCTGTCCACACTGGTCAACGCCGACAAAATCATGGTCATGCAGCAAGGCTCCCTGGTGGACGCCGGCCGGCATGAAGAACTGCTCACCCGTAGCGACACTTATCAGCATTTATGGAACCAGCAAACAAGTCACCTCTGAGCTTTTTCAAGCGCAAGCGGGAGGAGCAGACCGAGATCGCGTTCCTGCCGGACGCCGACGCCATTGAGCGCAGCCCCTTGCCGCGCTTCGTGCGCCTGACACTGCACCTGCTGCTACTGGTGTTCGTCAGCTTCATCGTCTGGGCCAGCGTGTCGCCGCTGGACCAGGTGGTGGTCGGCCGTGGCCGCCTGGTCAATCCGCTGCCGAACATCGTGGTGCAGCCGCTGGAGACCTCGATCATCCAGAGCATCGAGGTACGCACCGGCCAGGTGGTGCGCAAGGGCCAGGTGCTGGCCACGCTGGACGCCACCTTCACCGCCGCCGACGAAAGCCAGCTGCGCAACCGGCTGGCCTCGCTGGATACGCAAAGCGCTGGCCTGCGTGCCGAGCTGTCCGGCAGCGCCGGCGCAGTGGCGGCGCAGGGCAGCAGCGACGATGCCCAGCTGCAGGCGCAGCTATACAGCGAGCGCCGCGCCAACTTCGCCGCGCAGAAGAACAAGATGGACCAGAACCTGGCGCGCCTGCGCGCCAGCCTGGAGACCAACCGTCACGACCAGGAAATCCTGGCCAAGCGCGTCAAGTCGCTGCGCGAAGTGGAAGCGATGCAGGAGCAGCTGGTGGCCGAGAATTTCGGTGCCAAGATGCAGCTGCTGGAAGCGCGCAACCGCCGCCTCGAAGTCGAGCGTGACATGGACATGCAGCGCAATAAGGCGGTCGAGACGCGCAGCGAGCTTGCTGCGGCCGAGTCCGAACGAGCCGCGTTCGACAAGAGCTGGCGGCAGAAATCGATGGAAGATCTGCGCGACGCCAGCCGCGAGCGCGACGGCATCAACGAGCAGCTGGCCAAGGCCGACAAGCGGCATCAGCTGGTGCAGATGGTGGCGCCGGCCGACGGCGTGGTGCTGGAGATCGGCAAGCTGTCGGTCGGTTCGATCGTGCGCGAAGCGGAGGCGCTGTTCACGCTGGTGCCGTTGACCGCCGACTTGGAGGCGGAAGTGGAAATCGATTCGCTCGACATCGGCTACATCAAAACCGGCATGCCGGTGCACCTGAAGGTGGATGCTTTCACCTTCATGAAACACGGCATGCTCGATGGCAAGGTGCGCATCATCAGCCGCGATGCCTTCAAGCGCGAAAACGCCGACAAGAACAGCGGCGGGATGGATGCCTACTACCAGAGCCGCATCAGCTACAGTGGCCAGCTGCGCAATCTGCCGCCCGGCGTGCAGCTGCTGCCGGGCATGACGGTGTCGGCCGAGATCGTCGTCGGCCACCGCACCGTGATGTCTTACCTGATGTACCCGCTGACGCGGGCATTGGACGAAGCGATCCGCGAACCATGAGCGGGGCCGCGCCGGCCTATGGCGCGGCCGGCGGATCCCAGCCGGCCATGACCTCAGCCGGGTAACCGCGGCGGAAATGGCTGGTCCACGGGTAAGCTGGGCGTTCGCTGCCGTCCTTCAGACGGATCTTGGCGGTGTCGCACAGGAATTTAGCTGGGTTGCCACCGACGACAGTGGCGGGCGCCACCTCCTTGCCGACCATGCTGTGCGCGGCCACCAGCGCGTGTGCACCGATCTTGACCCCGGGTAGCACCACTGACATTGTCGCCAGCGCCGCATAGTCGCCGATCTCGCATCCCTGCATCACGCTGCTGGGCGGGTGCGGATCGTTAGTCAGCACCACGTAGGGGAAGATCCAGACGAAATTGCCGACCTGCGACATTTTGCCGATGTGGACGTTGGAATGGCAGCGCACATAGTCGCCGATGCTGCAGTCGCCCTGGATGTCGCACAGCGTCCCCAGGTGCAGGTTGACGCCGGCGATGGTGTTTTCTCGCACGGTAACGCGGTGCCCGGTGAGCAGCCGTGCGCCGAAGGTCGAGCCGGCGTAGAAGATCGAGTGTGAGCGGATCAGCGAGCCGGCGCCGATCACCAGGGGGCGGCCGCCGGCCAATGGGTTAGGGTAGCCGATTTCGCAAAAGCTCTCGATCACCGTGCCGTCGCCAATGTCGACGTCGTCGTGGATGATGCTGAAGGCTCCCACCCGGACACCGGCGCCTAGCCTGGCCTTGGGTGAGATTAATGCACTCGGATGTATCATCGGTCCTCCTCGGGGTCGTAATTATCCACTATGATACGCTGGCTGGCACCACCGTACGCCGCTATTACAGGATGAAAACATGACCGACCGACCATTCAAGATACTGGGGCTGCAGCAAATCGCCGTTGGCGGGGCGTGCAAGCGCGCGCTGGCGACGCTGTGGATCGACATGCTGGGACTGGCGCCGGCCGGGACATTCCGCAGCGAGAAGGAAAACGTCGACGAGGATATTGCGTTGCTGGGGAACGGGCCGTTTCAGGTCGAGGTTGACTTGATGCAGCCGCTGGACCCGGCACGCAGCCCGCGCGTCGACCAGCCGGCGCTGAACCACGTCGGCTTGTGGGTTGACGACCTGCCGCGCGCGGTGGCGTGGTTGACGGCCCAAGGCGTGCGCTTTGCGCCGGGCGGCATCCGCAAGGGCGCCTCCGGGCATGACATCACCTTCTTGCATCCAAAAGCCAGCGACGAGTTTCCGATTGCTGGCAACGGCGTGCTGATCGAGCTGGTACAGGCACCGTCCGAAGTGATCGCCGCGTATCGTGGCCTCAGTCATGCTGCTTGACAAGCATGTGTCGGCGCGAAGGGATTGTTGAGCGCACCCGCCGCTGTCTTATCGACCATTGAGTTTAACGGGAAAACGCGTCCAGCAGCAGGCTGGCGAGGGCGGCGGGATTGCCGAGGCTGTCGGCGGCCTGTTGCAGCGCCTGCGGCAGGGCGGCCTGCACGGCGGGATGGTTGCGAAAGCGTTGCTGCAGCCCGGCGTCGACCAGGTGCCATAACCAGGCCTGCGCCTGCTGCTGGCGGCGTTGTTCGAAGGCGCCGGCCTGCTGCATGGTGGCGCGGTACTGCTGCAGCGTGGCCCAGACCTCGGCGACTCCGGCGCCGGTGCTGGCACTGGCTTGCAGCACCGGCACCTGCCAGTGCGGCGACGCCGGGCGCAGCATGTGCAGCGCGGTGCTCAGCTGGCTGGCCGCTACCGCCGCCGCGCGCGGGTCGAGGTCGGCCTTGTTGTAGACGATGATGTCGGCCAGCTCCAGAATGCCTTTCTTGATGCCCTGCAGCTCGTCGCCAGCGTTGGGCAGTTGCAGCAGAAGAAACACGTCGCACATGCCGGCCACCGCCGTTTCACTTTGGCCGACCCCCACCGTTTCGATGATGACGACATCAAAGCCGGCCGCCTCGCAGAGCAGCATCGCTTCGCGGCTCTGATGGCCGACGCCGCCCAGCGCGCCGCGCGCCGGCGACGGCCGGATGTAGGCGGCTGGCTGCTGCGCCAGCCGCTCCATGCGGGTCTTGTCGCCGAGGATGGCGCCGCCGGTCAGCGGCGAGGACGGATCGACCGCCAGCACCGCCAGCCGCACACCCTGCGCCAGCAGGTGCATGCCGAAACTTTCGATGAAGGTCGACTTGCCGACGCCGGGCACGCCGCTGATGCCGATCCGCAGCGCGCCGCCGGTGTGCGGCAGCAATTGCTCCAGCAGCGCCTGGGCGCGCAGCCGGTGGTCGGGGCGGGCCGACTCCACCAGCGTGATGGCCTTGGCCAGCGCGCGCCGCTGGCTGCCGAGCACGGCGGCGGCGAGGGCGGCGTCAGGCGCGAGCGGCATGGGTTCAGGCCGCCGGTGGCGGGGGCGCCACCGCGCCGCCCAGCGCGGCCTCGATCTGCTGCAGTACCTCTGCCGCGCACAGCGGAATCGGCGTGCCGGGGCCGAAGATGCCCTTGACGCCGGCTTGGTACAGGAAGCCGTGATCCTGGGTCGGCACCACGCCGCCGACGAATACGATGATGTCGTCGGCGCCCTCGGCGCGCAGCGCGGCCAGCAACTCCGGCACCAGCGTCTTGTGGCCGGCCGCCAGCGTCGACACGCCCACCGCGTGGACGTCGTTCTCGACCGCCTGGCGCGCCGCCTCCTGCGGCGTCTGGAACAGCGGCCCGAGGTCGACGTCGAAGCCGAGGTCGGCAAAGGCCGAGCCGACCACGCGCGCGCCGCGGTCGTGGCCGTCCTGGCCCAGCTTGGCGACCATGATGCGCGGGCGGCGCCCCTGGTCCTGTGCGAAGCGCTCGACCTCGGCGCGCAGGTGGCGCCAGTGTTCATCATCGGCCAGACCGGCCGCGTAGACCCCGGTCACGCTCTGGCTGGCCGCGCGGTGGCGGCCCCAGGCCTGTTCCAGCGCGTCCGAGATTTCGCCGACGGTGGCGCGCAGCCGGGTTGCCCGCACCGCCAGTTCCAGCAGGTTGCCGTGGCCCTCGTAGGCGGCCACGCCGAGCGCCGCCAGCGCCGCCCCCACTGCGTCCTGATCGCGGCCGGCACGCAGCGCCGCCAGCCGCGCGATCTGCTGCTCGCGCACGGCGCTGTTGTCGATCTCGCGCGCCTCCACCTGGTCGTCGATGCCGCTGCGGTATTTGTTGACGCCCACGATCACATCCTTGCCGGCATCGATGCGGGCCTGCTTCTGCGCCGCCGCCGCCTCGATCTGCAGCTTGGCCCAGCCGGAACCGACCGCTTGCGTCATGCCGCCCATCTGCTCCACCTGCTCGATGATGGCCCAGGCCTGGTCGGCGACGTCCTGGGTCAGCTTTTCCATCATGTAGGAACCGGCCCACGGGTCGATGACGCTGGTGATCTGGGTTTCCTCCTGCAGGATCAGCTGGGTGTTGCGGGCGATGCGGGCGGCGAACTCGGACGGCAGTGCGATTGCCTCGTCCAGCGAATTGGTGTGCAGCGACTGGGTGCCGCCGAACACCGCCGCCATCGCCTCCACCGTGGTGCGTACCACGTTGTTGTACGGGTCCTGCACCGTCAGCGACCAGCCCGAGGTCTGGCAATGGGTGCGCAGCATCAGCGATTTCTGCGCCTTGGCGCCGAACGATTGCATGATGCGGCACCACAGCAGCCGTGCCGCGCGCAGCTTGGCCACCTCCAGGTAAAAGTTCATGCCGACGCCGAAGAAGAACGACAGCCGGCCGGCGAAGTCGTCGACATCCATGCCCTTGCCTATGGCGGTGCGGACGTACTCCATGCCGTCGGCCAGGGTCAGCCCCAGCTCCAGCGCCGGGGTGGCGCCGGCTTCCTGCATGTGGTAGCCGGAAATCGACACCGAGTTAAACTTCGGCATGTGTTGTGCCGTGTAGGCAATGATGTCGGCGACGATGCGCATCGATGGCTCGGGCGGGTAGATATACGTGTTGCGCACCATGAATTCCTTCAGGATGTCGTTCTGTATGGTACCGGACAGTTGTGCCGGCGCCACGCCGGCCTCTTCCGCCGCGACGATGTAGCCGGCCAATACCGGCA
Source organism: uncultured Duganella sp. (assembly GCA_963515135.1). Classification (GTDB taxonomy): domain Bacteria; phylum Pseudomonadota; class Gammaproteobacteria; order Burkholderiales; family Burkholderiaceae_D; genus Rugamonas. Next base: position 9,357 of record CAUPXZ010000017.1, read on the forward strand.
GCACCGCGCCGTTCATCGTCATCGACACCGACACCTTGGCCAGGTCGATGCCGTCAAACAGGACTTTCATGTCCTCGACCGAATCGACCGCCACCCCGGCCTTGCCGACGTCGCCGGTGACGCGCGGGTGGTCGGAGTCGTAGCCGCGGTGGGTGGCCAGGTCGAAGGCCACCGACACGCCCTGACCGCCGCCGGCCAGCGTGCGGCGGTAGAAGGCGTTGGACTCGGCCGCCGTCGAGAAGCCGGCGTATTGGCGGATGGTCCACGGCCGTGCCGCGTACATGGTGGCCTGCGGCCCGCGTACGAACGGCGCGAAGCCGGGCAGGGTGTCGGTGTGCGGCAGACCGTCGAGGTCGGCTGCGGTGTACAGCGCCTTGAGCGTGATGCCGTCCGGCTGCGGGGTATCCAGGCGCGCCGCGTCGCCGCCCGGCGCCGAGCGGGCAGCCGCCTGGCGCCAGTCGTCCAGGGACGGGGTCGGTGACGGTGCGCGTGGGTGTTCCATGAGGTGCCTTGCCGAATAAGATGCGCCGATTGTACCGTGCAGCCGGGCACCTTTGGGTAAAAAGACAGCGTGGTGCAAGCCCCGCTGTTTTACGGACCGCAAGCCGCAGCGCTTATGGTAAAGTTGGTCCGCATAACCATTTGCCCAACCCGGAGCTTTCGTGAACGATACTGTCAAACTGGAAGGTGAATTTGTCACGCTGCGGCCGATGCGCGTGGACGATGCCGCCCGGACTTTCGCCTGGCGCCAGGCCGACCGCGCCCGCCTGCTGAACGCCGGCGCCGCCACCGTCGAACAACAGGCCGGCTGGATTGCGAGTCGCCCGGCTTCCGAATATAATTTCATCATTGAATTGAAGGACGGCCGCGCCATCGGCATGCTGTCGCTGGTCGGCATCAACCAGGTCAACCGCCACGCCGAAACCGGCCGCTTCCTGATCGGCGACGAGGACGCCGCCAAGGGCGTGCCGGCCGCCGTCGAGGCGATGAAGCTGCTGTACCAATTCGCCTTCGACCAGCTGAACCTGATCCGCCTGCACGGCACCGTGGCCTCCGGCAATCCGCTGATGGTGAAGTGGCAGAAGTATCTGGGCATGAAGGAAGAAGGCCGCATGCGCAGCCATTATTTCATCGACGGCAAATGGCAGGACGCGGTGATCCTCGGCTTGCTGGTGGAAGAAGCCCGCACGCAGTCCTATCCGCGCATGAACGCCCTGATTGCCGCCGCCTGCCGCCGCCACGCTGAACACGCTTAACCCCCCCCCAAGGAAGATTTGATGTTGACTAAAGAGAATGTGCTGGAAATCATTCTGCGCGCCTTGCAGAACCTGAACGACGAACTGAGCGATGACGAGAAATTCGACGCCGGCCCGACCACGCCGCTGTTCGGCCCCAACGCCACGCTGGATTCGCTGGCGCTGGTGTCGGTGATCGTCGACGTCGAGGGCGACGTCTCGACCGCGCTGGGCCGCAGCATCAGCCTGACCGACGACCGCGCCATGAGCCAGGAAATCTCGCCGTTCGACGACGTCCAGACCCTGCTCAATTACATCATGATCCTGGTGAACGAGGGCAAGTGATGAGCGCAGCTCTGTACGCAGGCAAAGTGGTGCTGGTAACCGGCAGCCGGCGCGGTGTCGGCAAGGCCATCGCCGAGCACTTTCTGCACCACGGCGCCGACAAGGTGATTGGCTTCGCCCGTGGCGCTGGTTCGATCGAACACCCGAATTACCACCACTTCGAGGTGGATGTGGGCGACACCGAGTCCGTCATCAAGGGCTTTGCGGCGCTGAAGCAGGTGACCGACTCGATCCAGATCGTGGTCAACAACGCCGCCGTGCTGACCTCGCAGTATGCGATGATCATGCCGCCGGCCGCCGCGCAGGCGATGGTCAACGTGAATTTGCTGGGCCCCTTCATGGTGTCGCGCGAGGCGGCCAAGATGATGCGCAAGCGTAAATGGGGCCGCATCATCAACATCGGTTCAATGGCGGCCTCGCTGGAACCGATCGGTGATTCGATGTACGCCGCCTGCAAGGCCGGCCTGTCGACCTTGGCGAATGTGATGGCCAAGGAGTTCGCGGCGATGAACGTGACCTGCAACACGCTGGGCATCAACGCCATTGAAAGCGATATGCTGGCGCAGCTGCCGCGCGACAAGATCGACGCCATCATCGCCGGCCTGCCGGTGCCGCGCATGTCGAAGGAAGACGATATCCTCAACGTGATCGACTTCTTTGCCGCCGAGCGCTCGGCGCAGATCACCGCGCAGACCGTGTTCCTGGGTGGAGTCAACTAAGATGCTGGCGCCGGTCGGTCACTGGGGCGGCGGCGACGTTTGGCGAGTGACCAGCGGCGAGTTTCCTTCAAATGCTTATTTGTGCGGCAGCGGTGACGGTCGTTGCGTGCTGATCGACGGCGGGCTGGACCCGGCCGCCATCGACCTGGCCATGCAGCAGCTGGGACTGACGCCGACTGCGGTGTTCTGCACCCACGGCCATTTCGATCATGCCGGTTCTGCCGCTTTCTTCCAGCAGAAGTTCGGCGTGCCGGTATATCTGCATGGCGCCGACCGCAAGCTGCTGAAGGCGTCGAATTTTTTGCTGATGGCGTTCAAGCTGGCGTCGCGCATCGAGCAACCGTCCGAGATTACTGCGGTGGCCAGCGGTGAGTCAGTCGATGTGGCCGGCCACGCGCTGACTTTCCACGGCGCGCCCGGGCATACCCCGGGTTCCTGCATCATTGAACTGGGCAGCGCGCTGTTCACCGGCGACACCATTTACACGCGCGGCGTCGGCCTGTCGCACCTGCCGGGCGAGCAGCCCGAGATACTGAAGCAATCGATACTGGCCTTGTGGCCGCTGCTGACGGCGGAGCGCATCGTCTATCCGGGCCATGGCGCTTGCGCCAGCGGCGCCGAGGTGCGAGCGACCAATCGCGCGCTGCTTGAATTCCTGGGTTTGCCCCATTCCACTGAAACGAAAGCTGTAGAACTATGACTATCGATAGCGGCGTCGCCATCGCCGGCGTGGGCCACCATCTGCCCGACCAGATTGAAGATAACGAAACGCTGTGCGCCAATCTGGAGGTTGGGCCGGAGTGGATCATGGAGAAGACCGGCATCAAGCGCCGCTACCTGGCGCGGCCGGAGGATTCGGCGTCCGATTACGCCGCCAAGGCGGCGCAGAATGCACTGGATATGGCGGGGATTCCAGCCGATGAGGTGGACCTGATTGTGGTCTGCACCTTCTCTGGCGATTACATCTTCCCGCCGGTGTCGGCCAAAGTGCAGATGCTGCTGAAGGCGCCGCACGCGCAAATCTTCGACGTGCAGGCCAACTGCGCCGGCTTCGTCACCGGCCTGACGGTGGCGTCGGACCGCATGCTGGTTGATCCGACCGTGCGCCATGCGCTGGTGATCGGCGTTGAGCTGAACTCGCGCTACATCAATCGTGCCGACATCAATTCGGCGATCTACATGAGCGATGGCGCCGGCGCCGCCGTGCTGACCCGCACCGAGAAGGGCAAGGGCATCATGGCGTCGGCCTTCCATACCGACAGTTCTAACTTTGAAGCCGTGCGCATGCGCGGTGGCGGTTCCAGCTTCGGCTCCAGGGAGCGCGCCTGGGACCCGGCGGTCGATTACATGGAGATGAACGGCATCGCCACCTGGAAGCAGGCGATCACCCATCTGCCGACGGTGATCCGCAGGGCGTGCGCCAAGAGCGGCATCGAGCCGAAACAGGTGGATTTTCTGGTGTTCCATCAGGCCAACCTGAACATGATCGAATACGTGGTGCGCAAAATGGGCTACGGCATGGAGAAGACCTTTACCAATGTGCAGGAGATCGGCAATACCGGTGCGGCGTCGGTGGGCATCGCGTTGAGCGAGGCCGTGTCGAAAGGATTGATGAAGGATGGCCAGCTGGTGGTGCTGGCGGCGGTCGGCGCCGGCTTTAACTTTGGTGCTTCGGTATGGCGCTGGCATATGCCGGCGCGGAAGGCGGCGTGATGTTCAAGGATTTCGATGCCATCCAGGTTGGCGAGACGCAGACGCTGACCAAACACATCACCGAAGCCGATGTGCGCAAGTTCGTCGAGATGACCGGCGACGACAACCCGCTGCACGTGGATCGCGCCTATGCGGAGACGACGTCGTTTAAGGATATCGTGGTGCACGGCATGCTGGGCGCTTCGTTTATTTCGACCGTGATCGGTACCAAGCTGCCGGGCACCGGTGCGCTGTGGGTGTCGCAGAATATGGAGTTTCTGCTGCCGGTGCGGCTGGGCGATGTGCTGAGCATCAGCGCCACGGTGGTGAAGAAGCATGAGCGCGAGCGCTTGCTGGAGCTGGATACCAGAATCGTCAATCAGAACCAGCAGTTGATTTTGACCGGCGTGGGCAAGGTGAAGGTGCTGGTGGCGGCGGAGCCGGAAGCCAGTCCGGCGGCCGATGCGCGTCCGCGCGTGGCGATTGTGACCGGCGGCGCCGGCGGCATCGGCAAGGCGATCTGCCAGCGTCTGGCGGCCGATGGATTTGACGTGGTGGTGAACTATCGCGGCCAGGCCGATCGCGCTGCGCAGATTGTCGCGGAGATTAATCTGGCGGCGGCGGTCAAGGGCGAGGGCGAGGGCCAGCGTCGCGGTCGCGCGCTGGCGGTGCAGGCGGATATCGCCACCGAGACTGGCGCGCAGGCGCTGTTCGCGGCTGCGGTGAGGGCCTTCGGCGCAGTCAGTGTGCTGGTGAATAACGCCTCGCCACACATCAATCCGAAACCGTTCGGCGTGACCGCATGGGCCGATGTGCAGCAGCAGATCGACGTGCAGGTCAAAGGCGCTTTCCTGATGAGCAGCGCCGTGGTGCCGGATATGGCCGCACGCAAATGGGGCCGCATCGTCAATATCACCTCGCAGGTGCTGGATGGCCAGCCGTCCGTGACGTGGACCGGCTATGCGATGGCCAAGGGGGCGTTGCAGGTGTTCTCCAATTACATGGCGGCGGAGCTGGGCCCGCAGGGGATCACCGTCAACTGCGTGTCGCCAGGCATGTGCGAAACCACGCTGATCGGCGATATCCCTGAAAAGGCGCAGCTGATGATCGCGCGCCAGACGCCGTTGCGCCGCCTGGCCAAACCGTCGGATGTGGCGGCCGCCGTGGCCTATCTGGTCTCCGACGACGCCGGCTTTGTCACTGGCGACACCGTGGCCGTCAACGGCGGGATGGCGATGCGATGAGCGATACGCCTGATCCACGCGCAGCCGCACTGGCGGTGCTGGCGAAAACCGACAGCACCATGATGCAGCTGACGCAAGCCGTGACAGCGCTGGAAAAGGAGGCACAGCCGCGCACCGTCAAGATCGGCGTCTCGTCTTCCGCCACGGTCGACCTGCTGAACATCTACCTGCGCAAGCACGGCCTGCTGAACGGCGCGAAGATCGAACTGGTGGCCGGAAATTATGACGATCCGATCGGCGACATCGACCTGTTCGCGCAAGCCGGCGTCGAGCAGATCGTGCTGCTGCCATGCTTCGACAACCTGCTGCCATCGTTCGAAGCGCAGCTGGAAAGCCTGGACCCGTCCATCATCGACGCCAAGGAAGCGGAACTGCGCCAGCGCTACCGCATGGCGTTCGAGCAGGCGCGTACGGTGCCTGCGATCTACCTCGGTACCTTCCACCGCATGGGCAGCGCCGCCGACGCCGGCGGCCAGGACGCGGTGGCGCTGGTGCTGGCGCGCTTCAACGCTGCGCTGCGCGAAGAAGCCGCCGCCTACGCCAATATCCGCCTGATCGACACCGACGACATCGTGCGCGCGGTCGGCCAGCAGGCGGCATTCGATACCCGCTTCTACTTCCGCAGCAAGGCGCCATACAGCGGCGCCTTCATGAACGAGCTGGCGCGCCGCATCGCCGCCGCCGCGCGCGGCTTCGGCGCCCATTTCTACAAGGTGCTGGCGCTGGATTGCGACAACACGCTGTGGGGCGGCGTCATTGGCGAAGATCTGCTGAATGGCATCAAGCTCGGCCCCTACGACTACCCCGGCAATATCTTCTGGCGCATGCAGCAGGAATTCGCCGCGCTGGAACGCCAGGGCGTGCTGCTGGCACTGGTCACCAAGAACAACCCGGCCGATGTCGACGAAGTGCTGCACCGACATCCGGACATGGTGCTGAAGGAAAGCCAGATCGTCGCCAAAAAGGTCAACTGGGAGGACAAACCGTCCAACCTGCGCGCGCTGGCGCAGGAACTCAATGTGGGCCTGGACAGCCTGGTGTTCCTCGATGATTCCTCGTTCGAATGCGAGGCCGTGCGCCAGCAACTGCCGATGGTGAAGACGGTGCAGGTGCCGGCTACGCTGTCCGACTATCCACGCGTGGTGGCCGAGATCAAATCGCTGTTCCTGGCCGGCGGCATCGCCGCCGACAGCAAAGGCAAGACCGAACAATACCGCCAGCGCGCCGGCGCCGAAGAACTGAAGGCGCAATCCGGTTCGCAGGAAGCGTATCTGGCGTCGCTGGAACTGAAGGTGGAACTGACGCGCAACGCGCGCGCCAGTGCCGCCCGCATCAGCGAGCTGTCGCAGAAGTCCAATCAGTTCAATCTGACCACGCGCCGTTACAGCGTGGCCGAGATCGGGCAGATGATGGACGGCGACACATATTCGGTGTACTCACTGGTGGTCAGCGACAAATTCGGCAATGCCGGCCTGACCGGCGTGGCGGTGATCCGCTACGACGGCGCCACCGCCATCGCCGAGAACTTCCTGATGAGCTGCCGCGTGATCGGGCGCGGCGTCGAGACGGGCATCTGGACCCGCATCGCCGCCGACGCCGCACAGCGCGGCTGCACCGAACTGCGTGCGGAATTCATCCCGAGCGCAAAGAATGCCCAGGTGGCGGACTTCTACGCCCGCCTCGGCATGAACCAGCACGCACAAACCAGCGAGGGCGTGCGCAGTTACGCCATCGCCACAGCGGATTTCGCCGCGCCCCCCAATCCATGGATAGAGATGACTTATGTTGAATGAAGACGCCCTGAAACAAGTAATGGCCACCATGCTGAACGTGGATGCTGCCACGATCAATGAAGACTCCAGCATGGACAACGTGCCAAGCTGGGATTCGCTGCGCCATATGAACCTGGTGCTGGCGCTGGAAGAAGAATTCAAGGTGACCATTCCCGACGAGGACGCCGGCAATATCACCTCCTACAAATTGATCAAGCTGGTGTTGAACGACCTGGGAGTCTGAGCATGGAATGGCTGATTGAACGATTTCAGACTGCGCCGGAGCGTACCGCCTTCATCCACGAAGGGCGTGAAGTCAGCTACGGCGGGGTGGTCGCCGCGATAGATGACTTCTCCCAGCGCGTGCAGTCGGCCGGCATCGGCCGCGGCGACACCGTGGTGGTGCTGGGCGACTACTCGCCGGAAGTGTTCTGCATGATTATGGCGCTGGGCCGCAACGGCAGCATCGTCATTCCGCTGACGCGCAGCTCGGTGGTAGAGGAGTCGGTGGCGCTGGCGGTCTCCGGTTGCACATGGTATGTGGAGTTCGACGCTGCAGGGCGCGACGCCAGCATCAGCCATCGCGGCCTGCAGAGCGACAATGCACTGCTCAACGAATTCCGCCAGCGCGGCACGCCGGGCATGGTGCTGTTCTCGTCCGGCTCGACCGGCAAGCCGAAAGGCATTCTGCACGACTTCAACCAAGTGGCCGAGAAATTTCGCAAGCAGCGCACGCCGGTGGTGGCGATTCCGTTTCTGATGATCGACCATTTCGGCGGCATCAACACCATCCTGGCGATCACATCGAGCCTGGGCACGGTGGTGACGGTGGCCGATCGCTCGGTAGCCAATATCTGCGCGGCGATCGCGCAGTACAAGGTCGAGCTGCTGCCGGCCACGCCGTCGTTCCTGACGCTGATGATGGCATCCCATCTGCAAAGCAAGTACGACCTGTCGTCGCTGAAGCGCATCACCTACGGCACCGAAGTCATGCCGCAATCGACGCTGGACCGCGTGCGGGCGCAGTTCCCTGGCGTCGATCTGCTGCAGACCTATGGCCTGTCGGAAGTGGGCGTGCTGCGTTCGCAGTCGCGCGAAGACGGTTCGCTGTGGGTGCGTGTGGGTGGCGAGGGCTTCCAGACCAAGGTGGTCGATGGCGTGCTGTGGATCAAATCACAGTACGCGATGGTCGGCTACCTGAACGCGCCGTCGGAGTTTGACGCCGATGGCTGGTTCAACACGCAGGACCAAGTGGAAGTGGATGGCGATTACTTCCGCATCCTTGGCCGCGTGACAGACCTGATCAACGTCGCCGGCCAGAAGGTGTATCCTGCGGAAGTCGAAAGCGTGATACTGGAGATGGACAACGTGCAGGATGTGGCGGTGTACGGCGAGAAGCACGCGCTGCTAGGCAACATCGTGGTGGCGAAGATTGTGGTGGACCAGCCGGAAACGGCGGAAAGCCTGAAGAAGCGCATCCGCCACGAATGCCTGACGCACCTGGCGCCGTTCAAGGTGCCGGCGAAAGTGGTACTGACCGAAGGCCCGCTGCACAGCGCGCGCCAGAAAAAAATCCGCCGCGAATAATTTGCCGCCCATGAAAAAACGCCCGCATGGCTGCTGGGCGTTTTTTACGCTTTTCTTTCAGATGACCGTGCTGAGCAGGCGTAGCAGGTTCGGCAGGTAAAGGTTGGGTACCCGCCTGACGGTAAAGCGGCGCATGCCGATCACTTCTTCAAAACGCTTGCCGTTCAGCCATTCCGACGAGGCCACCGCGTCAACCTTGAAATGGTGGTACGGCCGATCAGGCGTGAACGCTGTCACCAGTTGCGCGCGGTACACGGCGCAATCGATTTCCAACAGCACTTTGCTGCCCCGGTGTTGCAGTTCCATGCGGATGATGTTGTCGATCGGCTCAGCGCAGTCGGCCAAGCGGCTATTCAGATCGCTGATGAATTGGCCGAGGTCAGCTGCCGGGCCATCCACCGGCTCGGCTTTTTGCGGCCGTTCCACCAAGAACGCCTGGGCTGCGTCGCGATATTGCTCCGCCTCGTAGGCGTGTGCCAAAGTCATCTCCAGCTTGCCGTCGGCACCCACCCCGACGTAGTCGCCGGCCAGCATCGGCTGCACCAGTTCGCCGGTGTCGGGACGGCTGCGGCGCGCGTAGTCGGTGAATTCGATCGGCGTGCGAACCGACAGATTGATTTCGGAGCGCATGTTGCCATCGTCGATCAGCAGGTTGGCGCCGAACGGGATCGTGATCTTGGGTTGCAGAATTTCGATATTGTTGAGGCAGTCATCCATGTAGTGGTTGACCAGGCGTGCACTCTCTTTGGCTTTTTCGCCGTATTCGTGGGTTTCATATTCCAGCAGGAAAGGGTACCAGTGAATATAGGCGTACGGGATGCAGGCGACATCGATGTTCTGGTTAATCTTGTAGAACTTGCGCATCGAGGCCGGCTGCAGGTAGTTGTCGTTGCCGTGGTACAGGCAGAACCGGTCGTTGTAGATGATGGCCGACGAGTCAATGCCATTGCTTTCATGGTTGACTGCATAGAACTTGATGCCGGGCAGGATCTCGTGCACCTGTTCCGGCGCGACGACGGTAATTTTTCGCCCGGAGCGGAGCTGGATGTCCTCCTCGAAGCTGGGGCGGTCACCGACGATCAGCACCTGCACCTGCGGCGGCAGCGCGCGCAGGAACTGCATGTCGTAATGGTCCTGGTGGATATGCGAAACCACCACCATGTCGACCTCGTACCAGCGCGGGTCGACGATCTGCGGCGGGTAGAACACCCAGGCATCGGAGTAGGGCTGTGACAGCACGATCGGATCGAACAGGATTTTTTTCCCATCCAGTACCGCCAGCGCCGAAGCGTGGCCCAGATAATACATGCCGTTGGTGTAGCGTTCGTAGAAATTGCTCAGTGACTGAATCATGATGTAAGAGTATCTTTTAATTGGACACAGCAGACAACGCGCTGCGCAGTGCGGCCACCACTTCGGCCGCCTGATCGAGCGTCATGGCTGGACTGATCGGCAGGCTCAGCACCTCGCGGTGGATGGCCTCGGCGAGCGGGAATGCGCCTTCTTTGTAGCCCATCGAGGCATACGCCGGCTGCAGGTGCGGCGGTACCGGATAGTGCACGATGGTGCCGACACCGGCCGCCGCCAGTGTCTTGGCCAGCGTGTCGCGCTGCGGATGACGGATCACATACAAATGCCAGACGGGCTCGGCCCACTCCGGCACCTGTGGCAGTACGATGCCGCCCGGCAGGTCCGCCAGTTGCGCGCTGTAATAGGCTGCGATGGCGCGGCGCTGGGCATTGTCGGCGTCAAGCGATGGCAGCTTGACCGATAGCAACGCCGCTTGCAGTTCATCGAGGCGCGAATTGTAGCCGGCCACGTCGTTGTAATACTTGACGCGCGAACCGTAGTTGCCCAGTGTGCGCACCGCCTGCGCCAGCGTGGCGTCGTTGGTGGTGACGGCGCCGCCGTCGCCCAGCGCACCCAGATTCTTGCCCGGGTAGAAGCTGAAGGCGGCGGCGTCGCCCAGTTGGCCGGCGCGCTGGCCGCGGTACAGCGCACCGTGCGCCTGCGCCGCATCCTCGATCACGTTGAGACCATGCTGCTGCGCCAGCGCCATGATCGGCGCCATGTCGGCCGGTTGGCCGTACAGGTGCACCGGAATGATGGCCTTGGTGCGAGGGGTCAGGGCGGCAGCGATCCGGTCCGGGTCGAGGTTGTAGGTTGCCTCGACCGGCTCCACCGGCACTGGCGTGGCGCCGCAATGGCTGACCGCCAGCCAGGTGGCGATAAAGGTGTTGCTCGGTACGATGACTTCGTCGCCCGGGCCGATGCCATAGGCTTTCAACAGCATGAAGATGGCGTCAAGGCCGTTTGCCACGCCGACCGCGTGTTCACAGCCGCTGTAGGCGGCGAAGCTGCGCTCGAACTGCGCTACTTCCTGGCCCTGGATGAACCAGCCGGAGTGCAGTACCCGCTTGAATGCCGCTTCCATGTCGTCGGCGTGCGCAAGATTGATGGCTTTGAGGTCAAGGAATGGGACAGGCATGGGACTTCCTTACTGTTGCCGAGCGTTGCTCGGGTGGGAATGGGCTGCCGCGACAAACTCGTTGTAATCGTGGTAGTAGTCTTGTGGATCGTAGTGGGTCGATGCCAGCACCAGGCACACCGCGCCAGAGGAGAAATTTTCCACCTCGCGCCACATCATGCCCGGCACGTACAGGCCGTAATAGGAACGGTTCAGCTGGATTTTCTTGCGCTCATAGCCATCGTCGACGATGACGTCGAAGCTGCCGGACATGGCGATGAACACTTGTTGCAGCGCTATGTGACCGTGGCCGGCCCGGCTGGAACCGCCCGGTACGTCGTACAGATAGTAGACGCGCTGGATGTCGAACGGGATCGTGGCGCCGCTTTCGATCACTGAAAGATTGCCGCGCGGATCTTGGTATTTTGGTAATTCAATTAATTTACAAGCATCTAGTAACATAGGTGGCTCCCGGGATATGTGGCTGTGCCGCATCGTTTCATGATGATACAAGACAGCTCACAGCAAGCCCAGTTGCGCCAGACGATCCTGGAAGCGCTGGTGCGCTGGCGGTAGCTGTGTAAACTGATGGCCGGCGTCGGCCATCAACTTGCTGATGGCCGGACGGCAGGCCAGCAGGTCCTCGGTCGACATCACCTGCTCCTGGTGCGCGCTCAGCGCCAAATCGATGCCATCGGACAGGCACAGTCCATAGTTGGGATTGGCCGCCGGGTTGGAATTGGACGGATGGCGGGGATCGCGGCGGAAGTACGTCAGTTCCTCGTCAATGTAATAAGCTTGGCTGTCGCGGCTCAGGTTGCAATAGAAGGCGACATCCGCCAGACCGTAGCCGAAATCGTGGCCGGCCATGGTGAAGAGGTTGCTGGCGCCAATATCCCACAGGCGGCGGCGCTTGAACATGATGGAACTCTGCTCGCCGACCACGTTGATCGGCCCCATTGCCAGCATGCGGTACAGCTGCGCGCCCGCCATTATGCCGCTGGACGGGAACGGGCGGCGGGTCTGCACGCGCAGATTGTCGGAGTCGATGATTTGCGAGGCCGAGAACACTAATTCAATTTCCGGGTGCAGGCTCATCGCTGTAACCATGCGCTCGATGCAGAACGGGTGCAGCAGATCGTCGTCGAACAGTGGCTTGAGATAGGTGCCCTTGCCGGAAAACAGCGAGGACATGATATTGTGGTTGCCCTTTTCCGGATTGCGCTGGTAGATCACCTGCGGGAACTTGCGGCAGATATCGCGGATATCCTCGGTCGGACAGTTGTCGCTGACCAGGATTTCGATGTTCAGGTAAGTCTGTCCCAGCGCTGAGCGCAGGCATTGCTCAAAATGCGACGCCTTGTAGGACGGGATCAGAATGCTGACGAGCGGTGAGGTCATGGTTGGGTTTCCTATTGCACAGGGGCGGCAGGCAGCGCCGCCACGTAATCCAGATAGCGTTGCTGGGCCGGCGCCATTTGCGGGAATACGCTGCCGAGCTGGATCGACACGGCGATCACCTGCGGCTCCATGGCGCGCAGTTCGGCGTCGTCAATCACGTCCTGCTGATGCGAGACCACCAGCAAATCGATGTAATCGGAGAAGCAATAGCCGAAGTTGGGATTGGCGGCGGGATTGGAATTCGACCCCAGCCGCGGGTCGTGGCGGAAATAGCTCAGTTCTTCGTCGATATAGAAGGCCTGGCCGTTGGCGGCGATGTTGATGTAGGCGGCCAAGTCGGCCAGGCCACGCTCGAAATCATGGGTGCCGATGCGGAACAATTCCTTCCAGCCCAGGTCCCACAGGCGCTGACGGCGCATCATCACAGTGCTGAATTCGCCAACGAAATTGCGCATGCCCAGCGTCATCGAGCGTTGCATGTCGCGCCCGGGCATGCTGCCGCTGGCCTCGTAAGGACGGCGATGTTCCTTAAGCTGATTGTCGGCGTTGATGACTTGCGAGGCCGAGAACACCAGTTCGATGGCGGGGTCCATATTCATCACCGCCACCATACGTTCGACGCAAAACGGGTGCAGCAGATCGTCGTCGAACAGCGGCTTGACCAGTTCGCCTTTGCCGGAATAAAAGCTCGACAGCACATTGACCGAGCCCTTGGCCGGGTTGCGCTGGTAGATCACGCCCGGATAGCGGGCGCAGATGTCGCGGATCTCGTCGGTCGGGCAATTGTCACTGACCATGATTTCAGTGTTGAGGTAGGTCTGGCCGATCGCCGAGCGCAACGCCTGCTCAAAGTGGCTTGGTTTGTAGGACGGGATGACGATGCTGACTAAGGGCAAACTCATGGGGTTCTCATGCTCACAGGGTTAGACCGCCACGGCGGTCATGATGTACTGCCACGGCAGTGCGTCTTCCACCGCCGCCACCGGGTCGATGCCGCTGGCGCCGGCCATCAGGCGGATCGCCGCCAGATATTTCTCGCGCGCCGGCTCGTCGGTGATGCGGGCGCTGCCGCCGCTGATCTGGAAGCCGCTCTGTTGCAACATCTCCAGCACCACGCCGCGCGTGAACAGGCGCTTGCGGCGCTTGTCGAGGCCGCCGTCGCCGTAGCGCAGGTCGCCGGCGTTCAGGCGTGCCTGCATGCTCCAGTGCTGGAAGTTGCGTACCGCCAGCACTAGGCGGCCACCGGGGGCGATGCTGGTGCGGATTTTCTGCAACAGCGTCCACGGGTCGTCGCAATGCTCCAGCGCTTCGTCCAGCACCCAGCAGTCGGCGCCGCGCACATGGTCCCACAGCTCGGCGCCTGCATGTTCGATGTTTTGGTTGAACACGAAGTCGCAGTGTGGACGGGCGGCCTGCGCCAGCGCTGGCGCCGCTTCGACGCCGGTGTAGTTACAGATGGGATTGTGCTGGCGGTAGGCCTTGGCAAAGACACCGTTGCCGCAGCCGACATCGACCACCTTGCGTGCCTCCGGCGGCATCTGCTGTAGCAAGTCCTGGTTGATGGCGGTGGCGGCGCTCGGCAGGTCGTAGTGGTAGCCGCCGGTGCGCAGCACCGTGCCCTGCCAGTCGTGCTTGATGAAGTGGCGTTTCGGCTCCTTGGCGAAGTCGTCGCGCACCCAGTCGAGCGAGGCGATCAGGTGCTGGGCGCCGGCCGCGTGCAGCGCCAGCATGGTCGGGATCAGCGGCGCGCCATGCTTGATCGGCATCGGCCACTGGCGTACCACTTCGATATTGGTCAGCATGCAGGCCGGGTGCAGGTAAGCGATGGCGCCGTCGTCCGGGCGGTCGTAGCCCTGCTCGTTCACCAGCTGGATGCTGCCGACGCCATACATGCCGGGACGCAGCGCCGCGTGCAGCGATTCGAGGAAGCCGGCGCGCAGGATTTCGACGTCGGAATCGAGGAACAGCACTTCGCCGGACAGGCCGAGGTGGTTGATCGCCCACGACAGGCCGGGGCCGTGGTGGATGTTGTAGCCGAACGGGATGAACTCGACATTGTCATGTTGCGCGGCGATGGCGCGGATCTGCTCGGCCACGTCCGGGTTGGAGCCGTCGATCACGTACACGCGGTTGCTGTAGAACTGGCGCAGCGTGCGCAGCAGCGCTTCGATCAGGTCGGGCGCGTTGTACGACACGGTGATGATCGGGATCTGGTCGATGCGTACTGGTGCGGCTGGCGCGGCCAGATCGTCGTCCGGGCGCACCGCGTGCTGCGGTGCCGGCAGCCGCGGCGCGGCCGGCTTGGCGACCCGCTGCAGCAGCTGTTCCAGGTTGCGCACGAAGCGCGGGCTGTCGAACAGCGCGCAAGTCAGGCGGTTGGCGTGCAGCTGGCGCTTCATGGCGGCGATCTGTGCCGGCGCGTTGGCCAGCGCCACCGCCTTTTCCTCGTAGTCGGCGAAGTTGTAGGTAATCAGCTGCGGCAGGTCGACCGCGCGCAGCAGGCTGCCGGCCATGCGTGACGAGAAGGTGCGGCCGGCGCAGGTCAGCAGCGGCAGGCCGGCCCACAGCGCGTCGCTGGCGGTGGTGCCGGCGTTGAACGGGTAGGTGTCGAGGAACAGGTCGGCCAGCTGGTAGCGCGCCAGGTACTCGGCCGGGGTGGCGCGGCCGTTGAAGATCAGGCGCGCGCGGTCGATGCCGGCTTCTTCGGCGTGGCGGTACAGGTTGTCGCGCACTTCCGGGTAGTCGGCCACCAGCCACAGCACGCTGTTGGGCACGCGGCGCAGGATGTTCATCCAGGTGCCGAACACTTCCGGCGTGAACTTGAAGTTGTTGTTGAACGAGCAGAACACGAAGGCGTCGTCCGGCAGGTTGACGCTGGCGCGGGTCGGCGTCGGCGCGATCTGGCGCTGGCGGTCGTTGATCTGGAAGGTGTCCGGCAGGTACAGCGGTTTCTCGCTGAAGTGCTCGGCCATCTCCGGCGTGATCAGGAATTCGTCGGCCAGCACGTAGTCGATGCCGGGCAGGCCGGTGCTGCCGGGGAAGCCGAGGTAGGTCATCTGCACCGGCGCCGGGCGGTAGGCCAGGATGTTGGGGCGCGCGCCCAGCGTCAGGCCGTGCAGGTCGACCAGGATGTCGATCTCGTGGGCGCGGATGGCGCGCGCCGCCTGCTCGTCGGTCAGCTGGTCGATGCGGATGTAGTGGTCCATCGCCTTGACCACGCGCGCACGCAGCGGCGAGCGGTCGTCATTGCTCCAGCTGAAGGCGTACACCTCGAACTGGTTGCGGTCGTGCAGCTCGTACAGCTCGGCGGTCAGGATCGACACCGCGTGCGAGCAGAAGTCGGACGACAGGTAGCCGATGCGCAGGCGCTGGTGGCCGTAGCCGTGGGTGCCGGTCAGCGGCGCCACGGCGGCGTTGACCTTGTCGGTGACGAAGCGCTTGGCGGCCGCCAGTTGCTGGGCCGGATCGTCGGAGGCGCTCAGCATGGCCAGCGCCGAGGTGCCGTCCAGCATGGTGGCTTGCGAAATGTGTTCCAGGCCGCTGTACACCGGCCATTTGCATTGTTTCTGGCGCAGGTGGACCCAGTGGGTCATGACGTTGGACTGCTGCGGATCGACGCGCAGGCTGTGCGCCAGCATGGCTTCGGCTTCCGGATAGCGCTTGCGGATTTCCAGCAGGCGGCCGAGGTTGTTCAGCGTCTGCAGGTACAGCGTGGTCTGCGTCTTGACGTCCGGCTCCAGCGGGGTGTCGAGGATGGCCTGCCAGGTGGCCAGCGCCTCGTCCGGGCGGCCGCTGCGTTCCAGCAGCGTGCCAAGGTTGAGGCGGGCTTCGACAAAGTTCGGGTTGAGCGCGATCGCGTGCAGCAGCACCTGCTCGGCGCCGGCGTCGTCGCCGGCGGCCGACAGCACCACCGCCAGGTTGAAGCAGGCGGCATAGGCCAGCGGCGACGGCGTGTTGGCGATCCAGCTGCGGTACAGCGCGACGGCGGCCGGCAACTGGTTGCTTTCCTGCAGGACTGCCGCAGCGGAGAACAGATCGGTGATCGTCAACTGGCCGCTATTGGCCAGCCCCATGACGACGCCCAGCGGGCTGTTATCGGGGGACGTAGGTACCGCAGGAGCTTGTGAGGTCATGGCAGAGCGTAAGTTGATCGGTCTGCCCTATGATACCTTTTTGTTTCAGCATGCGGGCAACTTTTGGCTTGAGGCAACAATATAAAATCCATGCTGTTGCCCCTTTAGCGCGCAGCCACGCTGAACCACTGTCCGGCGCTGTCTTGCAGCCGGCGCGGATCGTGCAGCGCGGCGCTGGCGCCAGACAGGCCTTGCGCCGCCGCGTAGCCGCCGATGGCGGCGCTCAAGCCCTGGGCCTGCTGTTGCAGCGAGGAAGCGGTTGTTGCCGAGGCACCCTGTGCCAGGAACCACACATCGGCGCTGGCGTGGCTGCTGCCGTCGCTGCGGGTGTAGCTGGACGTCAGGCCGACCAGGTTGCCGTTCTGCTGCGTCAGCACCTGTTGCGCCCGCGTGTCGATGGCGGCGATGCCCAATTGCTCCAGGCTGTGCAATTCGTCGGCCTGGCTGACGCCGTCCGCGTTGGCGTCGACCCATACGCGCAGCGCGCGGTAGACGGCGTCGGCGCTGGTGATGCGGCCGTCGCCATCGCTGTCGAGTTCGCGCAGCGCGGCATAGCCGTCGGCCGCCTTGCTGCCGTTGGCAAGCGTGGTGGCGCTGCCGAACAGTTCGCTGCCATCGTTAATCAGGCCGTCGCCGTTGCGGTCCAGGGCCAGCAGGCCGTCGTGGCGGTCGACCCAGCCGGTCTGCACCGCCTGGCCCTCGGCGCGGATATCGAAGCGCACGCCCGCCGCGATGCTTTGCGTCTGCACGCCGTTGCCGTCGAGGTCGAGGATTAGCGGCGTCGCGTAATTGTACGAGGACGGATTCAGCGCCATGGTCTGCGCCACCGACATCGCCGCCACCTGGCCGGCGGTGAAGGCGTTGGCCTGGCTGACGCTGAGCGCGGACAGGCCGCTGGTGGCCAGCACCGCCACCTGGCCGGTTTGCAGCGCCGCCAGCTGCGCCGCGCTGAAGGCGATCAGCTGGCTGGTCTTCAGATTGGCCACCTGGGCTGTGTTGAGGCCGGCAATCTGGGCGGTCGACAGGTAGCCGATCTGGGTGCCGCTGAGCGCGCCGAATTGCGTGCTGCTCCACGCGCCCAGCTGGTCGGTGCTGAAGGCGCCCAGCTGGTCGATGGTGAGCGCGGCGATGTGGGCGTTTTTCAGCGCCGCCATCTGGCCGGTGGTCAGCAGGCCGGCCTGGCTGGCGCCGAGGGCGCTCACCTGGCTGGCGGACAGCGCCTGGATTTGCGCGGTGGTCAGCGCTTGCAACTGGTCGTTGCCCAGCGCCGCCATGTGGTCGACGCTGAGGCCGGGAATCTGGCTCAGCTTAAGCGCGACGATGTGCGCGGTGCTCAGCGCCTGCACTTGCTGATTGCTCAGCGCGCCCAGTTGGGCGCTGCCCAGGTAGCCGATCTGCGTGGTGCGCAGCGCGCCGATCTGGCCGGGCGCCATGGCGAACAACTGGTCGGCACTCAGCGTGCCCAGCTGGGCGCTGGTCAGTGCCTGCACCTGGCTGGTATTGAGAGCGGCGACGCGCTGCGGCGCCAGGCTGCCCACTTGCAACGCGCCAAGCGAGGCGATGCCGGCGCTGGACAGCGCGTCGATCTGGGCGGTGGACAAGGCATTCAGCATGTCGCCGTCGAAGGCCGCCAACTGGCGCGTGCTCAGCGTCTGCACCTGGCTGATGTTGAGCGCGGCCAGTTGGACGTCGCTCAGCGCGGTCAGCTGGGTGGCCGACAGCGCGCCGATCTGCGCGGTGCTGAGGCTGCTGAACTGGGTGGTGGTCAGCGCCGCCGCCAGGTCTGCGCCCAGCGCGGTGAAGGTGGCGGTGGCCAGCGCGTTCAGCTGGTCGCTGCTGAGCGCGGCGTATTGTGCGCTGCTCAGGCTGCTCAACTGGTTGCTGCGCAAGGCCACGAAGCTGGTGGTGCTGAGCGCGGCGATCTGGCCGGCGCCGAAGCCGCCGAGTTGCGTCGCCGACAGCGCCAGCACCTGGCTGGTGCTGAGCGTGCTGACATTGACGGTGCTGAGGGCGGCGATCTGTTCGCTGCCGAGGCCGCTGATCTGGCTGCTGCGCAGCGCTTGCAGCAAGTCCAAGGTCAGCGCGGCGATGTTGGCGGTGGAGAGGGCGGCGATTTGCGTGCTTTGCAGCGCGGCAAAGTCGGCGCTGTCGAGCGCGGTGAACTGCTGGCTGTTCAGCGCAGCGATCTGGTCACTCTGCAGCGCCGCCACTTGCGCGCTGTTGAGGGCGGTGATCTGGCCCGCCAGCAGGCCGGCGAACTGGGCCGCGTTGAGCGCGCCGATCTGGGCGGTGGACAGCACAGCCAGCCGGTCGGTGCTGATCGCGCCCAACTGGCCGCTGGCCAGCGCGTGGAGCTGACGCGTGCCCCACTGGCTCATCTGTTGCGTGCCCAGTGCGGCGATCTGCCGGGTGGCGAAGGCGCTCACCTGATCGGTGCTGAGCGCATTCAACTGGCTGGCGGCCAGCGCCTGCACCTGCGCCAGCGTCAGCGCGGCGATCTGGTCGGTGCTTAGCTGGGCGATCAGCGCCGGCTTCAGCGCTTGCAGCGCGGCGCTGCTCAGCGCCTGCCATTGTTCGGTGCTCAGCGCCGCTGCCTGGGCGTTGCTGAGCGCACCGGCTTGCAGCGCACTCAGCCTGCCGATATGCGCCAGGTCCAGTTGCTGGACCTGTTCGGTGCGCAGGGCGCCGATCTGAAGCGTGGTCAGCGCCGCCAGGTCTTCCAGTTCCAGCGCGGCCAGTTGGGCCGAGGTCAGCGCGGCGATCTGCGCGGCCGCCAGCTGGCTGGCCTGGGCGGTGGTCAGTGCCACGATCTGCGCCTGCGACAGGGCGCGGAACTGGGCGCTGCCGATGGCGTTCAACTGCGCAGCGAGCAGGCTTTGCAATTGCTCACTGCGCAGCGCGTTGAGCTGGTCGCTGCCGAGGGCAGCCATCTGCGGCGACTTGAGGCCGGCCAGCCCTTGGCTGCCGAGCGCCTGGATCTGCGTATTGCTGAGCACCTGGATCTGGGCGCTGTTGAGCGCCTGCGTCTGGATGCTGGTCAGCGCCGCCACGTGGGCCGTGTCGAGCCCTTGAATCTGGACGCTGCCGAGGGCTGCCACCTGGGTGGCTTTCAGCAGCGCGAAGTCTGGTAGCTCCATTGCCTGCAATTGATCGCTGCTGAGCACGGCGATGCCGGCAGTGCTGAGTGCGCCGACCTGGCGGGTGGTCAGCGCGACGATTTGCGCGGTGCGCAGGGTGGCGATCTGCGCGGTGCTGAGGCCGCCGATCTGGGCCGAGGTCAGCGCCTGGATCTGCTCGGTGCCGAGGTTGCTGAGCGGTCCCAGCACGCCCAGTTGCGCCACGCTCAGCGCGGCGAAGTCGTCGGTGGTCAGCGCGCCGATCTGCTCCGAAGTGAGCGCCGACAATTGCACGGTGCTGAGCGCGGCCACCTGGTTGCTGCGCAGCGCGGCGACCTGGCTGATGCTCAGCAGCGCGACCTGCGCGGTGCGCAAGGCGGCCAGCTGGACGGCTTTCAAGGCGCCGATGGCGCCGCTGTCGAGGGCCAGCAACTGCTGGTCGCCGAGGTTGCTGATCTGGACCGTGCTCAGGCCGGCGGTCTGGGCGGTGGTGAGGGCGGCGATCTGTTGCGTCAGCAGCGCCTGGATTTGTTCGGTGTTCAGCGATGCCAGCTGGGTGACCGTCAGCGCGCGCAACTGGTCGCTGCCCAGCACTTGCAGCTGCGCGCTGCCCAGCACCCGCAGTTGCGCCGTCCGCAGGACGGCCAGGTCGCGTGTTTCCAGCGCCTGCCACTGGCTGCCGGTGAGGGCCTGCAACTGCCGGCTGGCCAGGCTGGCGACCTGCAAGGTGCTGAGCGCGATGATGTGGCTAGCGTCGAGCGCGGCAATCTGCGCGGTGCCGATGGCGGCGATCTGCGCGGTCTTCAGCGCGGCCAGGTCGACCGTGTCCAGCGCGTTGAGCTGCGCGGCGCTGAGGCTGGCCAACTGGAGGCTGGTCAGGCTGGCCGCCTGCTGGGTCGACAGCGCGGCAATCTGGTCGTCATCCAGCGCGGCCACCTGGCTGGTCGACAGTGCGGCGATTTGCTGCGTCTTCAGCAGCGCCAGCGTGGCGGTGCCCAGCGCCGTCAGCTGCGCGTTGCTCAGCCATGGCAATTGCGCGCTGCGCAAGCCAAGCACCTGGGCCGTGCCGAGGGCCGCCACCTGCCGGGTGTCGAGCGCCTGCCATTGCGCGCTGCCGAGCGCGGCCAGCTGGTTGCTGCCGAGCGCGCGCACCTGGGCGCTGGCCAGCGCGTTCAGCTGGTTGCCGCTCAGCGCGGCGATCTGCGCGCTCTTCATCGACGCCAGGTCGCGGGTTTCAATCGCGGCGATCTGTTCATCGCTGAGCGCGACCAGTTGGCGGGTGCCGAGGGCGGCGATTTGGGTGCTGCTCAGCGCGACGATCTGGGCGGTGGTGACGGCGGCCAGCTGGCCGGCGCTGAGGGCGTTGAGCTGGACCGTTTGCAGGCCGGCCCAGCCGGCGCTGCTCAGCGCCGCGATTTGTTGGGTCAGCAGGGCGCCGATCTGCGTGCTGCCCAGGGCTTTGACCTGGGCGCTGGTCAGGGCGGCGATCAGCGCCTCGTCCAGGGCGGCGATCTGGCTGCTGCTCAGGCCGGCGATCTGTCTGGTCTTGAGGGCGGCAAAGTCCTGCGTTTCCAGCGCGTTCAACTGGGTGGCGGACATGGCCGCCAGCATGCGGCTGGTCAGCGCCGCCGCTTGCGCGGTGCTCAGTGCGACGATCTGGTCGGTGCGGAGCGCGGCCACCTGGGCGCTGTTCAGGGCCGCCAGCGCGGCGGTATTCAGCGCGGCCACCTGGCTGGTGGCGAGGGCGGCGATGACGTTGCTGCCCAGTACGGCGATCTGCGCGGTCCTGAAGGCGGCCAGGTCGCGGGTTTCCAGCGCGGCCAGTTGGGTGCCGGTCAAGGCGGCCACCTGGCGCGTGCTCAGCGCGGCCGCCTGGGCGGTGGTCAGTGCGACGATCTGGTCGGTGCTGAGCGCCGCCACGGCGGCGGTCGACAGGGCGGCGATTTGCCGGGTTTTCAGGCTGGACCAGCTGAGCGTGCTCAGCGCGGTGACTTGTTGCAGTGACAGCGCGGCCAGCTGCTGCGTGCTGAGACCGGCCAGCTGGGCCGAGCCGAGCACGGCGAACAGGCTGGCGTCCAGTGCCGCCAGCTGGCGCGTCTGCAGGCCGCCGATCTGGGCAGAACCGAGCAGCGCGATCTGCGCAGTGCCCAGCGCGGCCAGGGCGTCGGTGCTGAGCGCGGCGATCTGGCGCGAACGCAGCGCCTGCAGGTCGGCGTCTTCCATCGCAGCCAGCTGGGCCGCGCCGAGGCCGGCGATTTGCGCGGTGCTCAAGTTGGCGATCTGCGCGGTGCTCAGGCCGGCGAACTGCTCGCTGCTGAGCGCGTTCAATTGCTGGCTGGTCAGCGCGGCCACTTGCTGGGTTTTCAGCGCGGCCAGGTCGCGGGTTTCCAGCGCCGCCAGTTGGGCGTCGCTCAAGGCGCGCAACTGGCTGGTTTTCAGGGCGGCCGCCTGCTGGGTGGTCAGGGCGACGATGTGGTCGGTGCTCAAGCCGGCCATCTGCGCGCTCGACAGGCTGGCCAGTTGCCTGGTTTGCAGTGTGGCGATGGCGGCGGTGGTCAGCACGCCTACCTGCGTGCTGTTCAGGGCGGCCAGCTGGAGCGTGCTGAGCGCGGCGATCTGCCCGGTGCTGAGGCCGGCGGACAGCTGGCTGCTGCCCAGGCTGGCCATCTGGGCGGTGGTGAGCGCCTGGATTTGCCGCGTGCTGAAGCCCAGACTCAACTGGCTGGTGTTGAGCGCCTGGACGTTGGCGGTTGATAATACCCGGATCTGGCTGCTGCTGAGCACCGCCAGTTGGGCGGTGTTGAACACGCTCATCTGCGCGGTCGAGAGCGCGACAATATCGGCTGTAGTCAGCGCGGTAATCTGGTCCGGCCGCAATGCGGCGATTTGATCAGTGGTGAGTCCGGGTACGATCGATGGCATTAAAGTAATCTCCTTGCGGCAATATATACTGCGATCGCAGTTGCAAAAGCACAGATAAAGCGGTTAAACACAGTTTAACTCTTGGTATGAATCTTGTGCCATAGTCCTTTCGCGGCGGCATCTGCGGCGGCCTGCTGAACAAGGTAAGATGAGGCCCTTGCCCTGAATTACCGAGATTGCCCCGCCATGCTGCATACGCCCTCCACCTTTACCCCGGCCATCCTGCCGCTGGCGAACGCGCCGGCGCTGACCTTTATCCTCCATCGCGGCGAGCTATTGCTGCAAAACAATACTCTCTGCTTGCCGGATGCGGCGGTGCTGGCGGCGCTCAACGTGCCGCCGGAGCGCATTCATCCGCTGGGCATGTGGGACGGGCGCTACTACCAGATGGCGTGGCTGGACGAAGCGCTGCTGCCGGGGCCGGAATTCGCCTATCACGGCCTGCGTTCGCTGTTCGGCATGCTCGACGACGGCCTGCTGGGGCTGGCCGGCCGCGCCGCCCAGCTGGCCGAGTGGGCGCGCACACACCGCTATTGCGGCGTCTGCGCCACGCCCTTGCAACTGCTGGCGGGCGAGCGCTGCTACAAGTGTCCGCAGTGCGGCCACAGCGCCTATCCGCGCATTTCGCCGGCGATGATGGTGCTGATCCGCAAGGGCGAGCAAGTGCTGCTGGCGATGCACACCAACTCGCCTTACAAGCGCTACACCGCGCTGGCCGGCTTCCTGGAGGCCGGCGAGTCGATCGAGGAGGCCATCCACCGCGAGGTGTACGAGGAGGTGGGCCTGAAGGTGCACAACCTGCAGTATTTCGCCAGCCAGTCGTGGCCGTTCCCGCATTCGTTGATGATCGCCTTCACCGCCGACTACCTGGACGGCGAGATCCGCGTGCAGGAAGCGGAAATCGCCGATGCCCGCTGGTTCGGACCGGACGATGAATGGCCGGAGCTGCCGGTCAAGGTATCGGTGGCGGCGCGGCTGATCGATGCCCACCGGCCCAAGCGGTAGCCGGCGAGGTCCGATATACTGTCGGGCAAATTTAAAAAAAGGTGTTTCATCATGTCTCAAGAATTTACCGAAAACGACTGGCGTCGCCTGATCGCCAGCATCGGCGAGAACCCGGACCGTCCCGGCCTGCTGGAAACCCCGGCCCGCGTCGCCAAGGCGTGGAAGCACTGGACCTCGGGTTACGAACAAGATCCGGTAACGTTGCTGAAAGCGTTCGAGGATGGCGCCGAGCAGTACAACGAATTCATCATCGTGCGCAACATCCCGGTGTACAGCCATTGCGAGCATCACCTGGCGCCGTTCTTCGGCAAGGCTACCATCGGTTACATTCCTAACGGCAAGATCGTCGGCCTGTCCAAGCTGACCCGGCTGGTAGACTGCTTCGCCAAGCGGCTGCAGGTGCAGGAACGCATGACCATGCAGATCGCCAACGCGCTGATGGAAGTGCTGGAGCCGAAAGCGGTGGGCGTGATCGTCAAATGCCGCCACCTGTGCATGGAAAGCCGCGGCATCCGCACGCCGGGCGAAGAGACCGTGACCTCGGCCATGCTGGGCGAGTTGCAGCCCAACCTGGCGATGCGCACCGAATTCCTGGCGCTGGCCAGGGACTGAAGCCGATGGCGAACATGGAATGGCTGAACGGCGGCATCGACGCCGCCTTCGCCCTGGCGCGCGCGCAGCAGCGGCCCTTGTTCTTGTACTGGGGGGCGGTATGGTGCCCGCCATGCAACCGGGTCAAGTCGGAAATCTTCGCGCGCGACGAATTCCTGCAGCGCGCCGCGACCGTGCTGTGCTACCACCTCGACGGCGACAGCGCAGGCGCGCAAGCGCTGGCCACGCGCTACCAGCTGCGCAGTTACCCGACACTGGTGCTGTTCGCGCCGGACGGCGGCGAAATCACGCGCCTGCCGTGCGAGCTGGACGGCGAAATGTTCGTCGCCGCCTTTGACACCGCGCTGGCCGTGCATGCAGCCGGCTCATCGGCCGCCTCTGCTTTGGAAGCCGCGCTCAGCGGCGCCCGTGCGCTGAGCGCGGACGAGTGCTCGCTGCTGAGCAATTACTCGTGGGACACCGACGAAGGCAAACTGCTGGGCACGCGCGCGCTGGCGCCGACGCTGGCCGCGCTGGCCGCCGTCAGCAGCAATCCGGACGCTGCCGTGCGCCTGAGCCTGCACGCCCAACTGGCCGCCGGTACTGCCGACGCGGCGCTGCTGCTGTCGGTGCTGGCCGATGCGCGACTGGTGCGTTCCAATATGGACATCTTCAACAACAGCGGCATCAACCTGCTGAAGATCGCCGGCCGCCGCGAAGAACTGGCGGCGGCGCTGGGCAGCGTGGCCGCGCAATGGGCCGACGACTTCTGGCTGAGCGCGCCGGACCGGCTGCTGGCCGTGCGCCTGCAAATGCGCCTGGCGCGCCTGCTGGCGCCCAGCCACGGCCTGCAACAACAAGTGCGCGAAAAAGTCGAACAAGCGCTGGCCGCATCGACCGATCCGTATGAACGCCACACGCTGGTCAACACCGCCGTCAGCGCCTTGAACGACGCCGGCCTGCCGGCGCAAGCGGAGCAGGTGCTGCTGGCCGAACTGCCGCGCTCGCATGCGCCATACTATTTCATGCTGAGCTTGGCTGCGAGCGCCAGGCGCCGCAATGACAGCGCCGGCGTGCTGGACTGGTACGGCCAGGCCTGGGCCGCCGCCGTCGGGCCGGCGACGCGATTGCAATGGGGCGTCACCTGCCTGAGCAGCCTGATCGACCTGACGCCGCACGACACGGCCCGCATCGAGCAAGCCGCCCAAGGCTTGCTGGCCGACATCCACGCCGCCGGCGCGGACGCCCATCAACAACGCAACCTCGGCCAACTGCACAAGCTAGCGCCCAAACTGGCCGCCATCCCCGCCGGCCCGCACACCGCCGCCCTCGCCGCAGTGTTATAAACCGGGGTCAGTGCCGACATTCGGACATTTCGCGCGCGAAATGTCCGAATGTCGGCACTGACCCCGAAGTTAGCGTTGGAACTCGGCGCCGTCTTTCCACTTGGGGGGCTGTTTGGCTTGGGCGGCCTGGTAGCCGGCCTGGAACAGCAGCGTGATGTCGTCCAGCGCGCCGGCCAGGTTCCAGTTCGGCTGCACGGTGTCGTGCACGGTGTGGAACTGGTGCGCGGTGTAGTTTAGCTGTTTGCCGCTGTTGCTGCGCAAGTAGATCGTCGGCACGCCGGCGCGCGCGAATTCCAGCTGGTCGCCGCGATAGTAGCTGCCGTAGCCGATGTTGCTGTCGGGCTTGACCGCGCGGCCCTGCTTGCCGGCGGCTGCTTTGACCAGCTCGTCCGCCGTCGATTTGCCCATGCCGCTCAGTTCGACGTCGCGCGTGCGGCCCCACAGGTTCATGCCGTCGATATTGATGTTGAGGACGGTTTTGGCGATCAGGTACAGCGGGTGGCGCACATAGTATTGCGCGCCCAGCAGGCCGCGTTCCTGCGCCGTGGTGGCGACAAACACGATGCTGCGCTTGGGCGGCGTCGGCAGCGCCTTGTAGGCGCGCGCGATCTGCAGCAGCGCGGCGACGCCGCTGGCGTTGTCCACCGCGCCGTGAAAAATCTGCTGCGTGCGCGGACCGGGCAGCGTTGTGTCGATGCCGAAGTGGTCCCAGTGCGCGGTGTACACCACCACTTCATCCTTCAGCTGCGGATCGCTGCCGGGTATGCGCGCCACCACATTGTGCGACGGCACATCGCGCAGCGCATTCACCATCGCCAGGTTGAGCTTGACTCCCAGCGGCAGCGGCTTGAAGTCGCGCGCCAGCGCCTTCTGCTTCAGTTCCTTGAAGTCGAAGCCGGCCGCCTTGAACAGCTCGCAGGCGCGCTCCTGCTGCAACCAGCCGGCCACCGGCAGATAGGCTTGCGCTTGCTTGTCCTTCAGCGCGAAGTTTTCCCGGCCCCAGCTGTTGACCACCACCTCATAGGGGTAGCCGGCCGTGCGGGTGTCGTGCACGATCAGCGCGCCGGCCGCGCCCAGCCTGGCGGCCATGGCCAGCTTGTATTGCCAGCGGCCGTACCAGGTGACGACGTTGCCGCCGAACACCTTGGCGTCGAGCTGCTTCGGCCGCTTCGGGTCCGGCACCGGCGGATCGTTGATCAGCATCACCAGCGTCTTGCCCTTGAGGTCGGCGTCCTTGTAATCGTCCCAGTGGAATTCCGGCGCCTGCACGCCGTAGCCGACAAACACCAGCTCCGAGCCGGTCAGTTCCAGCTGCGGTTCGGCGCGCGCGGTCCAGGCGATGTAGTCGTCGCCGAATTTCAGCTGAACCGGCTTGCCGTCCTTGCTGTAGCTCAGCGTCGGATGGCTGGAAATGCCCACCAGCGGCACCGCCTGCAGGTAGGTGCCGTCCGGATTGCCGGGCGCCAGGCCGAGTTTCTTGAACTGCTGCTGCAGATAGTCGATGGTCAGCACTTCGCCGCGCGTGCCGGGTGCACGCCCTTCAAACTCATCCGAGGCCAGCGTGGTGATCTGTTCCAGCAGCGCGGCGCCGTCGATCTTGGGCTGCGCCGCAGCCGGGAGACAGACGGCCAGCAGGGCTGCCGGCAGGAACGATTTCATATGGGTGAATGATTGTTAATATTTAAGTCACCATTGTGACACAGTTTGTTTCCTGGCGACACATTTCTAGCGTAACAGAAGGCAAGTTTGTTGAGCTCGCTTCTTTTGGTGAATAAACCACAGACATGAAATTTCTTTCAGCCTGAAAGCCGCTTTGGGCGTATGCTGGTTTCCACAAGACAAGATGGAGACTGTCATCATGAATAAACTGTCGTTCCAGCAGAAACTGTGGGTTCCGCTCATCTGCAGCTTGCTGTGCATCACTGCGATTTTCTTGTTTGAAACCATCCAGACGCGCAATGTACGCATGGAACAGCGCCAGTCCGATCTGCGCAATCTGGACGATATGGCGCTCAACATCGTCAAGCAATTCGGCGATCAGGCCGCCTCCGGCAAGCTGAGCAAGGAGGCCGCGCAGCAGCAGGCGATGGAGGTGATCAAGGGCCTGCGCTACGCCAAGGACGGCTACTTCACCATCAGCAGCGGCACGCTGTCGGTGATGCACCCGATCAAGCCGGAAAACAACGGCAAGGACCTGGTCGACCTGAAAGACCCGAAGGGCACCTATGTCTACCGGGAGATTGCCGCCACCGCCGCGCTGCCCGAGGGCGGCGGCTTCGTCAACTACTATTGGTCGCGTCCGGGCTCGACCGAACCGGTGCCCAAGCTCAGCCGCGTGGTGCGCTACGAGCCGTGGAACTGGGCGCTGACTACCGGCGTCTACGTCGACGATATCGACATCGCCTTCCGCGATTCGCTGATGAAATCGGCCGGCTGGCTGGCGCTGGTGTGCGCGCTGCTGTGGCTGGTCGTCAGCCAGGTCAACAAGAGCTTGCGCCACACCATCGGCGGCACGCCGGAATATGTGGGCGAGGTGACGCACAAGATCGCCGAGGGCGACCTCAGCATTGAAGTGAGAGTGCATGAATCCGACCGCGACAGCATTCTGTACTCGGTCAAGAGCATGCAGCAGCGGCTGGCCGACACCATCGGCGAAATCCGCCGCAGCGCCGACACCATCGCCACCGCCTCGGGCGAAATCGCCTCCGGCAATATGGACTTGTCGGCGCGTACCGAATCGCAGGCCAGCTCGCTGGAAGAGACGGCCGCCTCGATGGAAGAACTGACCTCGACCGTCAACCAGAACGCCGACAACGCCGTCCAGGCCAACCAGCTGGTGCAGTCGGCCTCGGAAGTGGCCGAGCGCGGCGGCAAGGTGGTGTCGCAGGTGGTGCAGACCATGGAAACCATCAACGCCTCGGCGACGCGGATTGTCGACATCATCAGCGTGATCGACGGCATCGCTTTCCAGACCAATATTTTGGCCTTGAATGCGGCGGTGGAAGCGGCGCGCGCCGGCGAACAGGGGCGCGGCTTCGCGGTGGTGGCGTCGGAAGTGCGCAACCTGGCGCAGCGCTCGGCGGCGGCTGCCAAGGAAATCAAGGAACTGATCAACGCCTCGGTGGACAGCATCAACAACGGCAGCGCCCTGGTCTCCGAGGCCGGCACGACGATGGACCAGGTGGTTACCAGCGTTTCGCGCGTGACGCAGATCATGCAGGCGATCACCGAAGCCTCCAGCGAGCAGAGCACCGGCATCGGCCATGTCAACATGGCGATCACTGAAATGGATTCGGTAACGCAGCAAAACGCCGCGCTGGTGGAACAGGCGGCGGCTGCCGCCGGCAGCATGCAGGAGCAGGCCGCGATGCTGGCCTCGCTGGTGGCGCGCTTCAGGCTGAGCGGCGAGATGCCGGCATCGATGACGGCGTCCGCACCGCGCCAGCCGGCCCGCGCACCCAAGCGCCAGATGGCACTGGCCCGCTAGCGCTTATTTCATGGGGTGGGGTGATCGGCGGGCACGGTTTCGATGACGGCGGCTTCGTAGACGAATTTGTCGCCGTCGGGGCGGAATACGCCCATCAGCTCGCCGCCGTCGCCTTTGACGTCGGGATACATGGTGCAGGTTTGGGTTTCCACTTGCCACATCTCGTCGCCCGAGCGCAGCGTCCAGACGTTGTCGCCGCCGGACAGGAGTTCGATTTCCACTTCGTCGGCCGGCATGTCGCTCAGCTCGACCCGGCGCAAGCAGTCCGGCAGCCGCTGCATGATCAGCTCGACCCGGCTCTCTTTGCTCCAGAAGTGTTTTTGCGCGCGGTGGATGGTCAGCGCATGGTTGCCCACCGGTCCGTCCGCGTAGTACGACGCGCTGTCGTCGACACAGGCGGCCAGCATCAGCGGCAGCAGGAGGATCAGAATCTTGCGCATGGAATTCCCGTGAGTAGCTATCTGTTTTGAAACATTATAGCTGCCCGACGGGAATGTTTAGCGCATTAGAAGCGGTAGCCGACGCCCACGCCCAACAGTACCGGGTCGACTTTCAGATGGCTGGCCTTGGCGCCGCCGATCAGCACGTCGCTGCGGATCTGCACTTTTTTCACATCCAGGTTGATCGACCAGTTCTTGTCGATGGCGAAATCCACGCCGGCTTGCAGCGCCAGGCCGAAGCTGTCGTGCTCCAGGCTGCCCGCGCCGTTCAGCAGTTTCACTTTCGAGAAGGTGGTCCAGTTGACGCCGGCGCCGACGTACGGACGGATGGTCGAATCCGGCGCGAAGTGGTACTGCACCGTCAGCGTTGGCGGCAGGTGCTTGATGGTGCCGATCTTGGCGCCGTCCAGCGTGACGTCGTGCTTCTGCGGATAGGTCAGGATCAGTTCGGTCGCGATATTCTTGGTGAAGAAGTAGGAGATGTCTACTTCCGGAATGGTCTTGTCCTTGACGTGGATGCGGTCGGATGCGCCGGTGCCGCCTACTGGGTCGGCCTTGTCGGCCGGATCGATATTGACAGCACGCACGCGCACCAGCCATGGGCTTTCTTGCGCCAGCACGTTACCGCTCATCAGGGTCAAGGCTGCTAATACTGCTGCTACGGACTTACTCATTTTACTTCCCCTCTTTGTCTTCGTTAAGTAACAGGAGAAAGTCTATTGATGCAGCGCATTCAAAACATTGATCCAAGTCAAAATTTTCAAACTGCAAATCCGCGCAGTGGTAGTATGACCAGCGGTCGATTTGGGCAACCTACAATCAGGAGATTTGGATGGCTAAGCTGAACGTCAACGGCGTTGTCAGGGAGTTTGAGGCAGAGGCGGACACGCCGCTGTTATGGGTGATCCGCGAGCAGCTGGCGCTGACCGGCACCAAGTACGGTTGCGGTGTGGCGCAATGCGGCGCCTGCACCGTGCATATCGATGGACAGCCAATTCGCAGCTGCGTGTATCCGGCGGCGGCGGTTACCGCCGAGCAGAAAATCGTCACCATCGAGGGACTGTCGCAGGATGGTTCGCATCCGATTCAGAAAGCCTGGGCGGCGCTGGATGTGCCGCAGTGTGGCTTCTGCCAGTCCGGCATGATCATGGCCGCCGCCGCGCTGATACGCGAGAAGCCAAAATGTAGCGACGCCGACATCGATGCGGCGATGACCAATATCTGCCGCTGCGGCACCTACAACCGCGTGCGCAAGGCGATCCATGTGGCGGTGCGCGGCGGCGATCCCGCCTCCGCCGGCCTGGCCATTGAACGCATTGAAGGGAGCAAGGCATGAACTCGCGCCGCAGCTTCCTCAAGCTGGCCGGCGGCCTGGTGGTCGCCTTCCATATTCCGTTCGATGCGGCGGCTGCCGAACAGCAGCCAATCGCCAAGGGCGCCGCCACCGCCACGCCGGAAGTCAACGCCTGGGTGGTGGTGAAACCGGATGACAGCATCGTGATTCGCATCGCCCGTTCCGAGATGGGACAGGGCACGCTGACCGGCCTGGCGCAACTGGTGGCGGAAGAACTGGACGCCGACTGGAGCAAGGTCACCACCGAATATCCGTCGCCGGGACAGAACCTGGCGCGCAAGCGCGTGTGGGGCAGCTTTTCGACCGGCGGCAGCCGTGGCGTGCGCGAGTCGCACGACTATGTGCGCAAGGGTGGCGCCATCGCACGCACCATGCTGGTAAAAGCCGCCGCCGATGCGTGGCAGGTGCCTGCCGCCGAATGCGCGGCGTCCAACAGCGTCATCACGCACAAGCCGAGCGGCCGCACCATCAGCTACGGCAAGGTGGCCGATGCCGCCGCCAAACTGACGCCGCCAGCCGATGTCGCGCTGAAAGATCCGAAGGACTGGAAGCTGGCCGGCAAACGCCTGGCGCGTCTGGATACGGTGGACAAGACCACCGGCGCGCAAATCTACGGCATGGACATTCGCATGCCGGGCATGCTGAATGCGGCCATCAAGGATTGCCCGGTGTTCGGCGGCACGGTCAAGCGTTTCGACGCCGCCGAGATCGAGAAGCGTCCCGGCATCAAGAAGGTCTTCAAGCTGGGCGACAGCGCGGTGGTGGTGGTCGCCGATACCTGGTGGCGCGCCAAGTCCGCATTGGATGCGTTGACGATCGAATGGGACAAAGGCCCCAACGCCAATCTGTCGCAGAAGGATATCCAGGCCACGCTGAAGGCCGCGCTGGATGCGCCGGAGGCGGTGGTGGGCAATGCCAATGGCGACGCCCTTGGCGCCATCAAGGCTTCCGCGCGCAAGATCGAGGCGGTGTATTCCTTCCCGTGGCTGAACCACGCCACCATGGAGACCATGAACGCCACCGCGATCTGGACCCCGGAGCGCTGCGAGGTTTGGACGCCGACGCAGAATGGCGAGGCAGCATTGGCCGCGACGGCGGAAGCCTCCGGCCTGCCGGCGGCCAAGTGCGATGTCTACAAGATGCATCTGGGCGGCGGCTTTGGCCGGCGCGGCGCCACGCACGACTGGGTGACGCAGGTGGTGAAGATCGCCAAGGAGATGCCGGGCACGCCGGTCAAGCTGATCTGGTCGCGCGAGGAGGACATGCTGCATGGCCGCTATCACCCGATCACGCAGTGCAAGCTGACTGCCGGGCTGGACGCCAAGGGCAATGTGACGGCGCTGCACATGCGTATCGCCGGCCAGTCGATTCTGGCGTCGCTGGGTTCCACGCTCAAGGATGGCAAGGACCCGGTGGTGTTCCAGGGTCTGAACGCGCCCGGACCTGAAGCCTCCATCGGCTACAGCTTCCCCAACCTGCTGGTCGATCACGCGATGCGTAATCCGCCGGTGCCCGCCGGCTTCTGGCGCGGCGTGAACCTGAACCAGAATACGATTTATCTGGAATGTTTCCTCGACGAGATCGCACACGCCACCAAACAGGATCCGCTGGCGCTGCGCCGCAAGCTGATGGCCGAGCATCCGAAGCACCTGGCGGTGCTGAACGCGGTGGCGGAGAAGGCCGGCTGGGGCAAGCCGCCGCCGAAGGGCGTGTATCGCGGCCTGGCGCAGACCATGGGCTTCGGCAGCTATGTCGCCGCATGCGCCGAGGTGTCGGTGGACCGCAAGACCGGCAAGGTGAAGATCCTGCGCATCATCGCCGCCACCGATCCGGGTTACGCAGTGAATCCGCAGCAGATCGAGGCGCAGGTGGAGGGCTCGTTCGTCTATGGTCTGTCGGCGGCGCTGTACGGCGAGTGCACGCTGAAGGATGGCCAGATGGAGCAGCAGAACTTCGACACTTACCAGATGATGAAGCTGGACGAGATGCCGAAGGTGGAGTCGATCATCATGCCGTCCGGCGGCTTCTGGGGCGGCGTTGGCGAGCCGACGATTGCGGTGGCGGCGCCGGCGGTGTTGAACGCCATCTTCGCCGCCACCGGCAAGCGTGTGCGCGACCTGCCGCTGAAGAACCACAATCTGGTGAAGAAGGCCTGAGCATGGCCGGGCGAGGGCGCTGGTGCGGCGGCGGGGTGGCGATAGCGCTGGCCCTCGCTGCGCTGTCGCCCGCAGCGGCTGCATCAGCGCTGCTGGTGTCTGGCGACGGCATCCCGCAGCCACTGCCCGGTGCAACCCTGGGCGACGCTGCTCGCGGCCGCGCCATCGTCGCCAACCGCCAGATCGGCCTGTGCCTGCTGTGTCACACAGGCCCCATTGCTGAAGAACGCTTTCAAGGCAACCTGGCCACCGACCTGCGCGGCGCCGGCCAACGCTGGAGCGCCGCCCAACTGCGGCTGCGCATCGCCGATGCCAGCCGCATCAACCCGGAGACCATCATGCCCGCCTACTACAAGACCGAAGGCCTGAGCCGCGTCGCCTCCGCTCAAGAAGGCAAAACCATCCTCACCGCCCAGCAGATCGAAGACGTGGTGGCCTGGTTGCAGACCCTGAAGGGCACTACACCATGAAGCGGCGCGACGCACTGGCGGCAGGCGCCGGCCTGGCGTTGCTGGCGCTGGTGCGCCCGGCATCCGCCACACCGGCGGAAATGGCCGCCGCCATCAACGCTTTCACCGGCGGCGCCAAGCCGCAAACCGGCAAAGTCACATTCGACATCGCTCGACTGATCGACAACGGCAACGCAGTTCCCGTCACCATCTCGGTCGACAGCCCGGTCGCTAACGTGAAGGCGATCGCCATCTTCACCGAGCGCAATCCGCAAACCGACGTCGCGGTGTTCACGCTGACGCCGCGCTCCGGCAAGGCCGCAGTCTCCACCCGCATCAGGCTCGCCACCTCGCAACGCCTGATGGCGGTCGCCCGCATGGGCGACGGCAGCTACTGGTCGCAGCAGGTGGAAGTCATTGTCGCACTGGCGGCGTGCGTGGAAGGGGAGGTACCGTAATGGCGCGCGCCCTGATCCACATGCCCGCCACCGCGAAGAAGGGCGACATCATCGAAATCCGCGCGCTGATCGGCCACCCGATGGAAACCGGCTACCGCGTCGGCGCCGACGGCAAGCTGCTGGCGCGCGACATCATCCGCAGCTTCGCATGCCGCTACAACGGCGAACAAGTCTTCGGCGCCGAACTGCACCAGGCCATTTCCGCCAATCCCTACATCGCTTTCTTCACGGTGGCGACGGAAAGCGGCACGCTGGAATTCAGCTGGCAAGGCGACAACGGCTTCGCCCACACGGAGAAGACCAGCATCACGGTGAGCGCGGCATGAAGCTGGCGGCCTTCCTCGTGATCGCTGCCTCGGCGCTGGCCGCCGACGAGCGCCGTTCCGGCGCGGAATTCATGAGCGCCGCCACGCAAGCCATGCAGCGCGACGACGCGCAGAATCCCGCCATGCTGTGGATCAGCGGCGGCGAAGCGCAATGGAGCACGGCGGCCGGCGCCAGCGGCAAGTCCTGCGCCAGTTGCCACGGCGAGGCGCGCGACAGCATGCGCGGCGTGGCGGCGCGCTTCCCCGCCTTCCATGAGGGCCGCACGGTCAACCTGAACCAGCGTATCAACATCTGCCGTGAGCAAAAGCAGCAGGCCAGGCGGCTGCAAGCCGAAAGCGAAGCGTTGCTTGGACTGGAAGCCTACGTCGCCATGCAGTCGCGCGGCATGCCGGTCACGCCGCCGCAGGACGCCGGCACCAGGGCCAGCGCCGCGCGCGGCCAGCAGCTGTACTCCCAGCGCATCGGACAACTCAACCTCTCATGCGCACAATGCCACGACCAACAAGCGGGCAAGCGCCTGGCCGGCAGCATCATCCCGCAAGCCCACGCCAGCGCCTACCCGATCTACCGGCTGGAATGGCAAGGCATGGGCAGCCTGCAGCGGCGCCTGCGCAACTGCATGAGCGGCGTGCGCGCCGAAGTTCCCGCATTCGGCGCGCAGGAACTGGTGGAACTGGAAGCCTGGCTCGCGGTGCGCGACCAGGGCATGAAGATCGAAACTCCCGGAGTACGACCATGAAGCTATTCGCCATCACTCTGTTGGCTGCGGTAAGCGCCAGTGCCGCCGAGCCGCCGGCCATCTCCCCCGCCGCGCGTCTGGCCGCCACCTGCGCCGCCTGCCATGGCACCGCCGGCCACACACAAGGCGGCACGCTGCCGGCGCTTGCAGGGCAAACGCAGCAAGCCCTGTTGGCCAGCCTGCGCGACTTCAAAAGCGGCAAGCGCGAAGCGACCATCATGACGCAAATCGCCAAAGGCTACACCGACGAACAGATCGAACTGCTGGCGGCGTACTTCGCCGCGCAGACCAGGGGGAGCAAATGAGACGTCGCCAATTCATCCAGGCCGCCGGCGCCGGCGCGTTATTGTCCGGCTGCGCCAGCATCGGCGGCCAGGCCAGGCCGCAGGTGGTCGTCATTGGCGGCGGTTACGGCGGCGCCACCGCCGCGCGCTACGTGCGCCTGTGGAGCGAAAACAGCATCGACGTCACGCTGGTCGAGCCGAATGCCAGCTTCATCTCCTGCCCGCTGTCCAACCTGGTGCTGGGCGGATCGAAGCAGATCGGCGAGCTGACCATGTCCATCAGCGCGCTGGCCGACAGGCATGGCGTACGCATCGTGCGCGACAGCGTCGCCAGCATCAACACCAGCCAACGCACGCTGGCGCTGGCCGGAGGCCGGACGCTCAGCTACGACCGCCTGATCGTGTCGCCCGGCGTCGACTTCATGTGGGACCAGTTGCCCGGCATGCAGAAGCCAGGCGCACAGGACACCATCCTGCACGCCTGGAAGGCCGGCCTGCAAACCGTCGCCCTGCGCGCGCAACTGGAAGCCATGCCGGACGGCGGCGTCTACGTCATGACCATTCCACCGGCGCCATACCGCTGCCCACCCGGTCCCTACGAACGGGCGTCGCAGGTGGCGTTCTACTTCAGCCGCCATAAGCCCAAATCCAAAGTCCTGATCCTGGACGCCAACGACGATATCGTCTCCAAAGGCCCGCTGTTCAAAAAGATCTGGCGTGAGCGCTACCACGGCATCATCGACTACCGCCCATCGTTCCGTACCGCCGATATCGACGCCGGCGCGCGCACCGCCATCTCCGAACTGGGCGACAGGGTGCAGGCCGATGTGCTCAACGTCATCCCGCCGCAGCGCGCCGGCGGCATCGCCGTGCAGAGCGGGCTGGCCAACGTCAACAGCCGCTGGTGTGCGGTGGATTTCCTCACCTTCGAATCCACCCAGGCGAAAAACATCCATGTGCTGGGCGACGCCATCGCTGTGGCGCCGCTGATGCCCAAGTCCGCGCACATGGCCAACCAGCACGCCAAGGTATGCGCCGCCGCCGTGATCGACCTGCTCAACGGTCGCGCGCCGTATACCGAGCCGATGCTGACCAACACCTGCTACAGCTACATCTCCGAGCGCGACGTCATCCACGTCGCCTCGGTGCACGCCTACAACGCCGAAAAGAAAACCCTGCTGGTGGTGCCTGGATCAGGCGGCGTGTCATCGAACGCCAGCGCGCTGGAAGGCGAGTACGCGCTGAACTGGGCACGCAATATCTGGGCCGACACGCTGGGCGGCGCGTGAGTTTTTGATAGTTTTGCTGATCGGCAATTTGATAAGATGTGTAAATATATGTAAATATCAACTTATCAAAAAATCATGGCCGACGACTACAGCGCAGATATCAATACCACCGGCACACTGTCCGTAGGTGGCAGCACCAGCGGGGTGTTTGAAACCAATTCCGACGCCGACTGGTTCAAGATTTCGCTGACGGCCGGCACCACTTACTTGTTCTCCGTGGCCGGCGGTACCGGCGGCAGCGCCCTGAACAATTTCAGCAACGTCGACTTGACGGTGTACAACGCCCAGGGATCGTCCTCGCAGTACGTGGCCGCCTACAGCAGCGCCACCGGCGCGGTCGGGCAGTTCGTGGCGCAGACCAGCGGCACCTATTTCGTCAGCGTGCGCAGCTACTACACCGGCAGCTATGCGCTGAAAGCGGTGGTACCGGCGGCCGACGACTACAGCGCCAACACGCAAACCACCGGCAGCCTGACGGCGGGCGTTGCGAAGTCCGGCGTGTTTGAGCGCACCGATGATGTCGACTGGTTCAAATTCCATGCCGAAGCAGGCCAGATCATCGGTTTTACCGGCACCGGAACGATGGCCGAGGCTTCCTACGGCCAGGCCGTGTATAACGCCGACGGCGGCTACCTCAACGCGCTGGGACAATCGCCCTTCATCGCCACCGCCAGCGGCGACTATTACCTGGCGGTGAGCGCCAATGGGCGTGTCGGCGCGTACACCGAAACCATGCAGCTCATCAGCGACGACTATTCGGCTGACAATAGCCAGCCGGGCAAACTGTCGCCCGGCGGACAAGTCAGCGGCAAAACGGATTACTACGGCGACAGCGACCGTTTCCAGATCACGCTGGCGGCTGGGAGTTTCTACACCTTCACGTTCAAGCCGCAGAACACCGGCAACACCGGTGCGACCTTGAGCGTCTACCTGCCGTCCGGCGGCATCGACTATAACGCCAATACCTCACTGGCGAGCGATGGCACCATCACGCTGCGTTACCAGGCCAGCGTCGCCGGGGTTTACGGCATCAATACCGGCGGCAACAAGCTGCAGTCTTATACGCTGGCGGCCTCGGCTGCCGAGCCCGATGATTACGGCAACACCCGAGATACCGCCAAAGCCTTGGCGCTGGGCGTGAATGTCAGCGGCCAGCTGCAAAGTACGGCCGATATCGACATGTTCAAGGTCGATCTGAAAGCGGGCGTCACCTACAACTTCAACGTCGCGCCGGATGCCACGTCGAGCAATGGCATGGTGCGCAGCACGCTGCTGGACGCCAGCGGCCAGACCGTGGCCAGCCTTGACTACAACGGTGGCCGCTACAGCTACACGCCAACCAAGGACGGCAGCTTCTACCTGTCGCAGTCCAGCTATTATTCGATCAGCAGCAGCCTCGGCTTCACGTTGAGCGCCAGCCAGGCCGTCGATGACTTCGGCGCCAACCCGGGTGGCGCGGGCCGCCTCAGCGTCGGCTCGTCCACCAAGGGGGTGATCGAGAGCGCCGGCGACCGCGACTGGTTTGCCGTGTCGCTGGATGCCGGCGGATATTATTGGTTCCGCGTCGATGGTTACAGCGATGGCGGCGGCACGCTGCCCTCGTCTTCCTCCGTCACGCTCAAGCTGCTGGATGCCAGCGGCAATGTGCTGGCGACAACCTCCAGTTACAACTACTATGGCACCGGCACGATTGTGCCGTTCACCACCGCCACCAAGGGCACGTATTACGTGGAGGTGGGTGTCAGCGGCAACACCAGCACCAGCGGCAGCTACACGGTCAAGGCGCAACTCGGCAAGCCCGACGACTACGGCAACGACAAGGAACATGCCGCCGCGCTGGTGCCGGACGTGGTCGTCAAGGGCGAGATGGAACTGAGTAGCGACAAGGACGTATTCAAGCTGAGCCTGGTCGCCGGCACAACTTACGCGGTGGAGCTGTCGCCGCAGACCAATAACGTGTATGGGCTGGGCCTGAACATCAGCGGACCGGAATACGTTAATGTCCGCTATGTCAGCACCAGCGACAGCAAGGTGATCCGCCTGTTCGACGCCACCCAGAGCGGCGATTACTACGTGACGGTATCGGCGTCCTCCAGCTATAACTGGACCGGCGGCTACACGCTGGTGACCAGGAATATGGGCCTTGACGATTTCAGCGCCGACAGCAAGACCAGCGCCGTCCTCGCCCCGGACGCACCGCTGCACGGCGTGATCGGCGTGGCGGACGACCACGACTGGATCAAGGTGCACCTGGACGCCGGCCGCACTTACATCTTCGACCTGCAAGGCAACAAGACCGGCGGTGGGACGCTCGACACCGGCGGGCAATATGGCTATACCGCCGGCATGTATCTGCTGAACAGCGAGCGGGGGCAGGTAGCCTCGTCGAGTCTGCCCAACGCCAGCAACGGCAGCGATCCGCGCATCAGCTATATCGCCACCACCAGCGGCGATTTCTACCTCGATGTGCGCGGCAACGGCCAGGCCAACGGCACCGGCAGCTACACCGTGTCGATGCTGCAAACCAATCTGGATAACACCGGACCGAAGCTGGTGTCGAGCAGCATTGCGTCGGGTGCCAGTGATGTCACCGCGACCAAACCCAAGTTCACGCTGACCTTCGACGAAAACATCATGCTCAGCGGCGGCGTCACGCTGACCGATGGCTACGGCGCCGTGGTCCAGGGCGGCGGTAGCGGGCTGCTGGCCAGCGTCGCCGGCAACACGCTGACGGTGGATCCGCGCACCAACCTGATGCCCGGCATGACCTACACCGTCAACCTGCCGAAGGGTGTCGTGATCGACGTCGCCGGCAACGCCACCAGCGAGGCGCAGAGCTTCTCGTTCACCGTCGCCAAGCCGGTCGCCAGCGGCACCGCCGGCAACGACTACCTGATCGGCAGCGGCAACGGCCTGACGCTGGATGGCGGCGCCGGCCTCGACAGCGTCTACTATGCGGCCGCGCGCAACTACCTGACCATCACCCGTGGCAGCGATGGCAGCGCCACAGTCAAGGACTACCGCGCCAGCGGCACCGCCGGCGACCAGCTGAGCGGCGTCGAGCGGCTGCTGTTCGGCGACGGCAGCGCCTACGCGCTGGACACCGAGGGCGTTGGCGGCCAGGCCTACCGCCTGTACAAGAGTGCCTTCAACCGCACCCCGGACGCGGAAGGCCTGGGCTACTGGATCGCCAATCTGGACAAGGGCATGACGCTGCGCGACACCGCCAGCGCCTTCATCGCCAGCGCGGAATTCACACGCGCCTACGGCAGCGCGCCGAGCGACGCCGACTTCGTCAAGCTGCTGTACCAGAACGTGCTGCAACGCACGCCGGACGCCGCCGGCAGCCAGTACTGGGTGGACAACCTGCAGCACGGCCAGAGCCGCGCCGACCTGCTGGTCTACTTCAGCGAAGGCAAGGAAAACCACGACGCCGTCGCCAAGCTGATCGGCAACGGCTTCGACTACACGCCCTACGGCGGCTGAGCAGACTAGCGGTAGCGCGCCAAGATATGGTCGACGCTGCCGTCCTTCAGCAGCGCATCGATGGCGCGGCTGACTTCGTCGAAGGGAATTCTGGATTTCTGCGAAAACGCGCACTGTGCCTTGTAGGCGGAAAACACCAGATCGGCGCGCACCTTCAGTCCCGGCGTGGTGCGGTGCAGATAGTTCAGCGTGGCCTCGCTGATCATGCTGTACGGCACCTTGCCGGCGACCATCTGCTGGATGTTGGCTTCCATATTGGCCGCGTCGACGCGGCGGAAGCGCTTGCCCAGCACCAGTTGCACCCGCTGGTACTTGTAGTCGAGCACCGTGCCTACTTGCTTATCGCGCAAATCCTTGAGCGAGCGCAAGTGCGGCATGTCGTGGCGGGCGGCGATCATTTCCGCATCGGGGAACAGCGGCGCACTCCAGTTGTAGTCGCCGTCGATCCAGAACGGCAGCACATAGCACATGGCGTCGGCGTGGCCGCTGCTCAGCGCCGGCGTCACCGCCGGGCTGTCGGCGTTCAGGTAGACCGCGCGCCGGCCCAGCCGCTGTGCCAGCACGTCGCCGAAATCCTTGACGATGCCGCCGGCCACCACGCCATTCTGAAAACGCGCGATCGGCATCGCCTGATCGAGCGGCGCCAGCATCACCAGCTCGCCCGGGCCGGCCAGCACGCAGGAGGAGAGTGCCGACAGGGCGGCCGCAAGAAAGGGAAGTCGGGAAGGCATGGCCCATTATAGCCGCTGTATGTTGGCCCCCGCACATGCAGACTGGGGCGCATGTGGCACGCTGTCACTTCTGAATGACTAGCATTGAGATAAACGTTTCCCGGCAGCAAGCGAGCGCTGATCTGGAGCAGCCTTCGGTAGACTGAAACCAGTATCCGACCTCATGCGTCTTAACACAGGAGATCATCATGACCCATACCCTAGCCGCCGTCTTTGAAACCCGCGCCGAAGCCACCCACGCGCAAAACGAGCTGTTGCAGAACGGCTACGACGCCAGCGCCATCCAGGTGCACGATTCCGGCAGCG
Source organism: uncultured Duganella sp. (assembly GCA_963515135.1). Taxonomy (GTDB): domain Bacteria; phylum Pseudomonadota; class Gammaproteobacteria; order Burkholderiales; family Burkholderiaceae_D; genus Rugamonas. The sequence goes on from CAUPXZ010000017.1 coordinate 50,438, forward strand.
TGGCCGGTACCGCCCGCATCAACGACGACGAATCCATTCTTGGCAACGTCAAGCAGATGTTCAGCGACCTGTTCGGCCGCGACCACGCCGACCAGCATGTGTACGCCGAGGCGCTGAACCGCGGCCACACCGTGCTGTCGCTGGAAACCGGCTCGTTGGAGGAGGCCGAACGTGCGGCCGACATCATCGACGACTTCAACCCGATCGACATCGACGAGCACGAAACCATGTGGCGCGCCAGCGGCTGGGGCGCGGACGTGCTGCGCAGCGGCAGCGGCCCGCTGCAGACCAGCCTCGGCGCGCAGCAGGCGGCGTCGGAACAGCACGGCATCCGCGCCCGCGAGGACGCAGTGGTGTTCGCGCGCGCCGAGCAGGTGGCCGCGCCCGGCTCGCTGCAGCGCGGCGACGTGCTGGCGGCGGTGCCGCCGGTGGCGCAGGAAGCGGTGGCCGACATCCAGAACACCGTGCAGCGCAGCGGCATGCGGATCTATCCGCGCGATGCCGGCATCAACCAGGACAGCATCGACATCCTGACCGGCAACCCGCAGGCCGACGACGATTATTTCCGTTCGCACTGGGAGAAAACCTACACCGGCGGCACCTTCCAGGAATACGACCCGGCCTACCGCTACGGCGAATCGATGAAGGGGAATCCCGGCTATCGCGACAAGGAGTGGAACGATGTCGAGCCGGAACTGCGCGCCAGCTGGGAAAGCAAGCAGCCGCAATCGAGCTGGGACAAGTTCAAAGATGCGGTCAAGCATGGCTGGGAGCGCATCACCGGCTAAGCCATGAGCGGGCGAGGTAGGCGATAATGGCGGCTGGTTAAATTTTCGTTCCCCGCCTCCTCGCATGCATTTCACCGCTGACGATATCCGTCGTTCGTTTGACAGCGTCACGTATAACCGTGGCGCAAGTTATTTTCGTAGTGAAATGGTGCAGGAGGTCGAGCGCGACGATGACGTGCTGACCGGCCATGTCCTCGGCAGCTCGGCCAAGGGTTATCGGCAATCCATCAAGCTGTCGCCACGCGGCGAACCACTGGGCTTCCGTGGCAGCTGCAGCTGCCCGATGCAGCGCAACTGCAAACATGTGGTCGCCGTGCTGCTGGCGGCCTGTGCTGCCGGCCTGAATCAGGATGAGGGGGCAGCGGACGACGTCCTGCCGTATGCGATGGCGCAATGGCTGGCGAATGTCGCCTATCAGGCCGAAACCGCGATCCGCATGAAACAGCAGACCAGGCCCAGGCCCGCCCGCAAGGCCGAATATCAGGCCATCTATGTATTGATGCCGCAAGCCGGCAGCGGCCGGCTGCACCTGCACCTGTGCAAGGGGCGCATCGCCGCCGATGGCGCGATCCGGTCGGCGACGCCGATCAAGGACCTGTATAACTTCCAGCAAAGTCCGCCGGCCTACCTGAGAGCCGAAGACCGCGCCATGGCGGTGATGTTTGCTGGCTCGTTGCAAAGCATCTGGGGCGGGTCGTCGGTCGAACTGGTGGACAAAAGCGTCGAGCGCCTGATCCAGCAGGCCAGCGATGCCGGCGTGCTGTACCAGGCGAAGAACAATGACGCGTTGCGCTCCGGCCTGCGAACGCTGCAAGCCGGTCCGCGACGCAGCGGCCGCATGGCCTGGCATCCCGCCGGCGAATTGTTGCAGCTGGGCTGGGCGTTTGACGATGGCGGGGCGATCGAGCATGTGGCGCCGACCACGCCGCCGATGTATGTGGCGCAGGACCGCATCGGCGAGCTGGCCTTGCCGGACGGGCTGGCGCTGATGCCCCTGTCCCAGTGGCTGATGCTGGTGAAGGGCGCGCCACCGCTGTCGCCCGACCATGCCGCAGCGTTTGCCGAGGAAATGTTCGACAGCGGACTGGATAGCATATTGCCCTTGCCGCAGAGCGCCAGTTCCTTGCTCACGGGCTTGCGGCCAACGCCGGTACTGGTGTTGCAGAGCTGGGTAGCGACGGAGTATGCCGTCGATGTCGGCGTGGTGTCGTTCGAATACGATGGTCAGCGCGTCAGCGGCGATCCGCGCCAGGAGCTGGTCCGCATCAGCAAGGCCGGCATGGAAAAAGTTGTCCGTCACGAACAGGACGAGACCGCAGCCTGGGCGGCACTGCACGCGGCCGGTTTCGTGCCGGCGCCAAGCTCGGACTTGCAACACGAAGTGTTGCTGCCCTCCGAAGCCGCCTGGCTGAAGTTTGTCGGGCACGGCTTGCCGCAACTGCAGGCGCAGGGCTGGATCATCGAAAGCGTGCCAGGCTTCCGCTTCGACCTGACCGAGGTGGATGACTGGTACGCCAACGTGCAGGACGGCGCCACGGAATCCGGCAACCCCTGGCTGGAACTGGAGCTGGGCATCGTGGTCAACGGCACGCCGGTATCGCTGCTGCCGGTGCTGCTGCAACTGATCCGCCAGGCGCCGCGCGACTTTGCCCCGGCCGCGCTGGAGGCGCGCGCCGACGACGAAGTATTGCTGGCCGCCTTGCCGGACGGCACGCGGGTGGCGCTGCCGTGGGACCGGATCAAACCGATCCTGCGCACCTTGGGCGAGCTGTACTTCAGCGACCGCGTCGGCGACACGCTGCGCCTGTCGCCGCTGGACGCCGCCCGCCTCGCCGAGCTGGAAGCCGGCGCGCAATTGCGCTGGATGGGCGGCGAACAGTTGCGCGTGCTGGGCCGCAAGCTGGCCGCCTTCGAGCAAGTGCAGCCGGTGGCGGCGCCGGCCGGGCTGCAAGCCAGTCTGCGTTCCTACCAGTCCGAGGGACTGGCGTGGATGCAGTTCCTGCGCGAATACGGCCTGGCCGGCATCCTGGCCGACGACATGGGCCTGGGCAAAACCATCCAGACGCTGAGCCACATCCTGACCGAAAAAGAAGCCGGGCGGCTGACCGCGCCGGCGCTGGTGGTCGCCCCCACCAGTCTGATGGACAACTGGCAGAGCGAAGCCGCGCGCTTCACGCCCGGCCTGCGGCTGCTGGCGCTGACCGGCGCCAACCGCGCGCAGCGCTACGCCGACATCGGCCAGGCCGACGTGGTGCTGACCTCCTACGCGCTGCTGCCGCGCGACGAGGACGTGTTGCGCCAGCAGCCGTTCCACCTGCTGATCCTGGACGAGTCGCAATACATCAAGAACCACCGCTCCAAGGCCGCGCAGACCGCCGGCTTGTTGCCGGCGCGGCATCGACTGTGCCTGACCGGCACGCCGCTGCAAAACCATCTGGGCGAATTGTGGGCGCAATTCCACTTCCTCATGCCTGGCCTGCTGGGCGATGAAAAAACCTTCAACGCGCAGTTCCGCAAGCCGATTGAAAAGCAGGGCGACGGCGAGCGCAACGCCTTCCTGGTGCGCCGCATCAAGCCCTTCCTGCTGCGCCGGACCAAGGACCATGTGGCCAAGGAGCTGCCGCCGAAAACCGAAATGGTGCGCATGGTCGAGCTGGCCGGCCCCCAGCGCGACCTGTACGAAACCGTGCGGCTGGCGATGGACAAGAAGGTGCGCGACGAAATCGCCCGCAAGGGCGTGGCGCGCAGCCAGATCGTCATCCTCGACGCGCTGCTGAAACTGCGCCAGGTCTGCTGCGACCCGCGCCTGTTGAAGTCGCGCGTGGCCGGCAAGGCCGGGGCGGCATCGGCCAAGCTGGAAGTGCTGCTGGAACTGATCGAGGAACTGCTGGACGAAGGCCGCAAGCTGCTGGTGTTCTCGCAATTTACCAGCATGCTGGCGCTGATCGAAGCCGAGTTGCAGGCGCGTGCCGTGCCGTACGCGCTGCTGACCGGCGACACCGTCGATCGCGCCACGCAGGTCAACCACTTCCAGAACGGCGCGGCGACGGTATTCCTGATCAGCCTGAAGGCCGGCGGCGTCGGCCTCAACCTGACGGCGGCCGACACGGTGATCCACTACGATCCGTGGTGGAACCCGGCGGCGGAAAACCAGGCCACCGACCGCGCCTGGCGCATCGGCCAGGACAAGCCGGTGTTTGTGTATCGCCTGATCGCCAGGGGCACGCTGGAAGAGAAAATCCAGCAACTGCAACGCACCAAGGGCGGCCTGGCGGATGCCGTGCTGGCCGGCGGCGAGGCGCAGGGCTTGCAGATCTCGCCGGAAGACTTGCTGGGTGTTCTGTCGACCGGCATCAATTAACTGCGGCGGATAGCGCCTGCCAGGCATCATCCCAGGCGATGCGCTCCTGTTCCAGCCGCAGCGCCTGTCCCCAGCGCTGCGACCTTAGCCCGCTGTAGACCGCATCTTCGTCCGCTGTCAGACCTGGCAGCGCCTCGCTTGTCGTCTGACTGGCTTCCGTGGTCCACAGGCTGGCGTAGCGCAGCAGCGTGGCTTCGTCCATCATGACCGACACCAGTTGCGGCAGCAGCGTGCGCGCCTGATGCAGAATGGCGTAGCCGTGCGTATCGATATCGCCCCAGTACAGGCAGCGCGCCTGCCGCAGCCAGGGCAGTGACGCCAGCGTATCCACCGCATAGCCCAGTCCCATCAATGAGACCGTCCCCGGCAAGTCCTGCAATGCCAGACCGGTTTGCAGGTTTTCGACGATCAGCACGGTGGCAGGCTGCCATTGCAGCTTGGCCAGCGTCTCGATCAGTGCGCTGATATCCGCCAGACCGCCGATGTGCGCGCGCAGCAGCGGGTCCAGCACGCGCATGCGCAGCGTAGCAGGTGGCCGCTTCAAGCCGCACAGTGCATGCGCGCTGAGGCCGCTGACGGGCAATTGCAAAATCGCGGACAACATCAGCGCCACCAGGCCGATGCGCGGTTCCAGCCATTTGCTGTCCATGCCGGCCAGCGGTAGCTGACGCGGATACAGGCCGGAAGCCGGATGCGCGATCAGCCAGGCCAGTAAATCCTGAAGGCGCTGGAAATCGGCGTCGGCAAAGTCAGCCAGCATGTCGAACAGGCGCGGCAGCAGTGGCGCCAAGGCTGGCCAGCGTTGAAGGAGCGCCGGCGCGCGCGCGGCAGCACGTTGCCATCGATCCTGCTCGCCTGCCAGGCTGGCCGCTTGCGCCGGATCGTTGATCAGCAGCGTCTGCGGGAGGCGTTGCTGGCCGAGGACCTTCCAGCGACGTTCGGTCCACTCCAGCTCGCCGGGGCCGGACCAGGCACGCCATTGTTCGCTCCAGTTGCGCACTGCTGCCGGCTGACGCAGGGCTGCCGCCTCGGTCGGCTGGCCGAGCGGGATGCGTAATGGCCAGGCCTCTGCATCGCTAGCGGCCAGCCACTGCCGGTGCTGGCTGGCATAGCGCTTCGCCAGCCAGCCGCGCACCTCATCCGGCAGCTTCAAGCGATGCCTCCGCACGGGTCTGTTCCGGCAGCTTGAGCCGCTGCTGTTGTTCATCGTATTCGATCATCAGCACGCCGGACACCTTGCGCTCGCGGATATCGACAAAGCAGGCGCCACCGATAAACGGCTCCAGCGTCATGACCGACTTCAGCGGCGTGGCGACAATCATCTGGAAGCCGAAGTTGGCGAAGATGTTCATCGCCAGCGCGGTGAATTCGTTGTCGGCCTTGTCGAAGGCTTCGTCCAGCACCACCGGTGCATAGACCGGCAACGCATGGTCGCTGCCGCCCAGCTGGTAGCGCAGCGCCGCCGCCAGGCAAGTGGTGGCCAGCTTCTGCCGCTGGCCGCCGGACTTGCCGGCGCCGCTCTGGTAGACCTCGATCTCGTTGCCCTCGGTATCGATCTCGCGGCCGATGAATTCGACGTGCAGGCGCACGTCCAGCACCGCCTCGCGCCAGCGACGCTTGTCCGGCTCCTGGCTGGCCAGCGCATCGACCAGCTTGCGCAGCGCCAGGAAGCGCGCCTCGGCCGATTCGCGATCCTCGCTCCAGGCGTTGCTGAGCGCGCTCTGGATATCCTGCTTGAAGGCGCGCACTTCCGGCAACTGGCGGTCGCTGGGCTGGATGTACAGATAGGTGCTGAGCTCGGCGGTCTGGTTGAACGGCACCTGGCGCAGGCTGTCGTTGACCAGTTCCATCCGTTCCAGTATGGCTTTGCGGCCGTCGTTCAGGTAGGTGGCCAGCGCCGCCAGATTCTGGTGGCTCTGGTTTTGCAGCAGCTCGAAGAAGCGCTGCTCGTGCGCCGGCAGGCCGTCGCTCTCCAGCCGCGCCAGCTTGGCGAAGAAGTCGGAGGCGGCTGCCAGCGTGGCGTCGAGACCGTCCGAGTCGGCTTGCCACTCGCGGATGAATTCGGCAAAGCGGGCTTCGATGTCGCGCTCGCAGCGGCGGATCTCATCGTCCAGCTGGTCGGCCTGGGCGGTCAGCACCTTGCCCACGGCGCGGTCCGCCTGATCGACCCGGCTCAGCGTGACGTTGTCCGGCAGCGCCGCGTAAAGCTGCTCCAAACCCTGCTGCTGGTGTGGCGTCAGCGCGATGATGGCGGGATCGTCGCGCAGCACCTGCAACTGGCGGCTGTGCTCGTCGATCTTGCCCTGCACCGTGCGGCGCTGGACGTCGGTTTCGCGCACATCGCTTTCGGCGCTGCGCACTAGATCGGCTTGCTCGCGCAGTTGCTGGTCGATCTGTTGCAGCGTGCTGTTGCCCTCGCGCAGGGCCTGTAATTGCTGGTCGATGGCGCCGATGCGCGTCAATGGCGGCAGCACGTCGATTTCCTGCCATTGCAGATTGACCAGCGTGCTGCAGGCGATGGCGCGTGCGGCGCCCTGTTGCTGTTGCAGGCGCAGGCGTTCAAACTCGGCATCCAGCTGCGCCTTGCGTTGTTGCAGTTCTTCCTGCTGCTGGCGGAACAGCGCCTGCTTGTCGCGGTTGTCGTAGCCGAGCACCCAGTGGCGGCGGTCGTCAACGCTGCTGCGGTCATCCTTTTCATGGCGCGTCTTGCTGTGCTTGACCTGACCCTCGCGCGTCAGCGCCCGCTCCGGCGCGGCGCGGAAGGCGCGCAGCGAATCGACGCAATCGTAATCGTAGCGCTGGCGCAGCTCGGCCTTGAGCCAATGACCATGGGCGCTGTCCTTGACGTTCAGCTTGAAGGTCAGCGAACTGGTCTTGAGAACCCGGGTGGCGCTCGCCTCGGCCGCGCCGGTGCGGTAGTACACCAGACGCTGGCCGAGATTCACCTCGTTCAGATGCTGCGACAGCGCGTTGTAATGCTCGTTGTCCACCAGCAGCGATAGCGCAAAGCCGTGCAGCACGCGTTCGGCCGCGCCGCGCCATGCCGCTTCCTCCGGCTTGACCTCGACCAGCTCGCCGACAAACGGCAGCGTGCTGTCGGCCACGCCGATGGCGGCGGCAATGCTGTGACGCAGTTCCAGCATATGCAGCGGAATATTCGACGGCTGGCGCCGCAGCGACGCCAGTTCCTGCGTGACGCCGGCCAGGGTGGCGCTGGTTTCGGTGCGCTGGCGGTCCAGTACCAGCAGCGGCTCCTGCTCGCCGGCGCCGGCCTGCCATTGATCGATTTCCTGCCGCGCCTGGCTTTGCTGTGCGGCGAAGTCATGTGGAGTGGAGCGCAGCACCCAACCAAGTTGCTTGCAGGCGTCGGTGGCTTGCTTGCGGCGGTGCAGGCGCTCATCGCGCTGCGCTTCCAGGGTTTTCTTTTGACTGTCCAGATGCTCGATCTGGTCGCCGCCAGCGGCGCGGCGCTGGCTTTCCAGGTCGCGCAGCAAGGCGCTGCGGTTGCTCAGCACATCTTGCTGGCGTTGCAGCTGGCCGGCCAGGCCGTCGGCATCGACGTTCAGCGCGGTCAGTTGCACCGCCAGCAAGCGCATGCGCAGTTGCTCGCGGTAGCTATTCATACCGGCGCGCAGTTCTTCCACCTCGCCGCGCTGGGCGCGCAACTGGCGTCGCTCCTCGTGGCGGCTACGCGCCGGCGCCAGCGTCTGCACCTGGCGGCGCGCTGTCAGCACCGCCTGGTGGGCGGCATTCAGTTCGCCGAACTCATTGACCAGGCGGTCGGCCACGGTGAAGGTTTCCGGCTTGTCGAGCATGAAGTCGCGCAGGAAGGTATTCAGGTCGCCGAGGTTTTTGGCCGACTGCGTTTTGTGCAGCAGGCGCAGCGCCATGTCGTTGTCGATGCCGAGCAGGCGGCAGAAACGTTCGCAATACGGGCGGAACTCGTCGCGCGCATAGGCTTCCGGGAAGGCCAGCTTGAGTTTGCGCACATCGAAATTATTGCTGCCGAAATCGCCGATTTCGCGCAGATCGAACGGCCGTTCCAGGATCAGGTAGTAGCGCTTGACGTCGGTGTTGCCGTTGGCATTGCCGCGCAGCCAGAACAGCTGGACCAACACCACTTCCTGGCCCTGGGCGTTGCGGTAGTGCAGGGCCAGGGCCGACCAGGTGGTGCCCTGGCGCAGATAGCGGGTGGTGTATTCGCCGGACGCGCTGTCGCTCTGCGCTGCCCAGGCGCCGCGTACATAGCTGACCAGATTGCGGTCGCGGCCGGCGCGGTCGGCCTCGCGCGCGGCGGCGTTGAAATCGATCCAGCGCGGCGGCACCAGCAGGGCGGAGAAAGCGTCCAGCAGGGTGGACTTGCCGGCGCCGGAGCGGCCGACGATCAAAAAGCCGCGCTCGCTGATCGGCACTTCGTGCAGCTCGCTGAAAGTGCCCCAGTTGTAGACCTGCAGCTGGTGCATGCGGAATTGCTCGCGCGCGGCCAGTGTACCCGACAGGAGTTCCGCGTTCATGCGTCCTCCTCGCTGTCGTCGCCCGGCGGCTGTTTGCCCGGATCGGCCTCGCCGGCCGCCATGCGCTGGTACAGCGCGGTCAGGGTCTGGATATCCTCGGCCGAGAACAGCAGCTTGAGCGTGGGCGAGATTTCATAGCGGTCATCGCTGGCGCGGATTTTTTGCAGGATGTTGTGTTTCTTGACCTTCTCCACCGATGCATGCACGCGCTTGGTAAAGCCGGCGCGGTCGGTGCTGGCGGCGCGCTCGTACAAGGTCAGGTTGTCGACGATTTCCTCGATCGAGATCACCGCGCGCTCGCTGTGGGCCTCGGCATGCGTCAGGCGCTGGCGCAGGTAGAGCAGCAGCACCGAGTCGATGAAGGTCAACTGCGCGCGGCGCAGCAGCAGCGGCACTTCCAGATCGCCGGTATCGGCCTGGCGGGTGAAGGCCACCTGCATGTCGCGGTCGATCACCAGTTCCAGGAACAGCTCGGACAGGCGCTTGCGCAAAGCGCCTTCATCGCGCAGCAGCACCGGCCACAGCTTGGCGTGGCGGCGGCCGTCGAGCGCTGGCCCGGCCAGCAGCTGCACCAGCGCGCGGCGCGTGTCGAGCGCCAGCTCGCCGCTGTCATGCATGAACAGCGCGGTCGATGGCGGCGCGCCTTCGGCGGCCGTAGCGCTGACGATCTCGTCTTCAGGCAAGTTCATGCATTCGTTCTTTCACAAAATAAATCACCGGAATGCGGGCGCTGCGCTGCTGCGCATCGCCGCCGGTCCAGCTGACGGTTTCCTGGTGTTCGGCCACGATGCCGTGGCGGCTGCCCAGGGCCAGCAGGCCCAGCACGCTACCCAGCCCCTGCGCGGCAGGATGGGCGCGCAGCACATCGGCCACGCTGGCTTGCGACTGTAGCGCCAGTACCTCGCATACATGGCTTTTAAGCGAGCGGAAGTCGATTTCCGACTGCGCTATCAGCTCGCCCACCGCATCCAGCCCGATCGGCGCCGGCTCGCCGTCCTGCATGCCGCCCGGCAGCGCTTGCAGCGCGGGATCGTGCAAGGTCCATTGCGACAGCGAGGCCAGCTTGCTGCTGGTCAGCGTCAGCGTGTAGTTCAGGGTGTCGGTGGCCTTGATTTCTTCCTTGAGCGCCAGTGCCGCCAATTGCGCCTGACGCAACAGCGCGTTCAGACGGCGTTGTTCGAGGAATTCGCGGCTTTCAACAAAGTTCTTCAGGCTGCGGGCAAACGATTGCAATACGTCGTGCACCATGCCGCCCTGTTCCAGCAAGGTGCGGGTGAGGCGCAGCAGGAACTTGCGCTCCTTGCTGTCGAGATTGCTGACGAAGCCGCGCGTCATCAGCTGGTCCAGCGACTGTTCCAGCGTGGCCGATTGTTCCGGGTCGGTCAGCAGGCGCCAGAAGGCGGAGAAAGTGCGGCCGGCCTCGCTGTCGGTAATCAGGTCGATGCCGGCGAATAGCGAATCGAGCACCTCGCCGCGGTTGCCGTCGCTTTCCATGATGCGCGCGCGCAGGTCGCGGTTGAGCTGCTCGAACTGGTCGCGCACGCGGCGGAAATCGCCGGCCAGGCCATCGGCCAGCGTGATCACCTCGCGCGTACGCTCCAGCGCGGCGGCCTCGGGCAGGATGTGCAGCACGCCCTGTTCAATGCCGGCGATTTCGCGCTCGATGCGCTCCTGCTCGGCGCGCAGGCGGTTGATGCGACGGGTCTTGTCGCTGTCGGTATCCTCGGCCAGCTTGGCCAGCGCATCGATCACCAGGCCCAGCCGGCTTTCGGTGGCGGCGGAGTGCGGCTGCACCTGGCCGGCGACGAAGCGGATCGCTTCGATGGTGGAGGTGGCCAGCTCGTATTCCTCCTCGGCGGCGCCGGGCGGGAAGCGGCGCTCCAGGTGGCCCTCGGCCAGCCAGCCGGCAACGTAAGCTTGCGCCGTCTGCGGCCAGTCCTGGCCGCGTGCGCGCAGATGCTCCAGCTCGCGCGCGATGCGCTCATGCAGGATCGACGCCGGCAGGCTGCGCTCGCTGTCGTACAAGTGCGTCTGCATCAGGGCCAGGGCAGTGGGGCCGCTCGGCGCCGCCAGTAAACGCCACAGCGGCTGCTGGCGCAGGCGCTGGTAGGTGGCGAGGGCTTTGTCGGCTTTCATGCTGGTATTTTACGGGAATTGGCATGCAGAGCGCCGCTATAATACCGGGGTGACGACTAAATCCCTTACTTCGGTCAGCATCGCTGCTGACGGTGCGGCGCCCTTGTCGCCCACGCGCAAGCGCTTCAATACCTTGCTCAAGGAACTCGGCAAACAACGCGAGCTGATGGCGCTTTGGCAACAGACGCTGCCGCAACTGCAGCACATCGTTCATCAGGACCTCATACCGCTGGGGCAACAACACGACGCCTGCTTGCGGCGCATGGTATTTCTGGTGGATCAGGCCTGGGGCCACAAGTCGGTAAGTGTGCGTCAACGTGACAAGCTGGCGAACTATATCGTTGAGACTGCAGAAGGTTTGTTGCGGATGGGGGAAGATCCGGAATTGCAGCAAGTGTTGGACAAGTATGTGGAGCCGATTGAGGGTGACGGCTACGACTCGCAATTGATGGATCTGCTACAGATACTGAGCGGGGGCGCAGACGCGGATAATCCGGATGAGTTCGGGGAGCAACTGCGTGACGGTCCTGGGGAGCAGGCGGCGCCTGCGGGTAAGCGGCCACGTCCCAGCAAGCGCGAACAGCGCCAGGCGGCGGCGCAGGAAGAGATCAAGCTGTCAGTGCGCGAAATCTACCGCAAGCTGGCCAGCGCTTTGCATCCGGACCGCGAAACAGATGTGGAGCAGCGCGAGCGCAAGACGGTGTTGATGCAGCGGGTCAATGTCGCGTATCAAAAGGACGACTTGCTGGCGTTGCTGGAATTGCAGTTGGAGATAGAGCAGATCGATCAGGCGCATCTTGACGGCCTCAGTGACCAGCGCATCGCGCAGTTCAACCAGGTGTTGAACGCCCAGGTCAAGGAATTGCGGCGCGAGAATTTTGCCATTGAACACGACATGACTTACGAATGGCATTTGTCATTCGCCCGCCAGCCCAAGCCAAAGCAATTGCTGAAGCATGCGCAGGACGAGGTGCAACAGCTGAGGCAACTGGTGGCCAAGGCCGAAGCCCACGTGGAATCGCTGCACGATATCAAGTACGTCAAGGAATGGTTGAAGACCTACGAGCCGCACTCGCTCCAGGACCACTTTTGCTGGTAAGCGGCCAGCCGGCTTGTTTTTTCTCAAAGAGAACTATTTCCGCCTGTGACATGATCGGCAACCTGGGCAGCCGGATGGTCGGACGCCCGTCTTGCGATGGACGTCACGATGGAAAAACTGCTTCCCTACTACGAACGCGAGTTAAGCATGCTGCGGCGCGCCGGCGCCGAGTTTGCGGGACGCTATCCCAAGCTCGCCGGCAGCCTGCAGATACGCGGCGAAAGCTGTGCCGATCCCCACGTCGAACGGCTGATCCAGTCGTCCGCCTTCCTCAATGCCCGCGTTGCCCGCTTGCTGGATGATGGCTACGCCCACTTCACCGAAGCCCTGCTGGGCATGCTGTATCCGCATTTGCTGCGGCCTATCCCCTCCTGCTCGATCGCCCGCATCGACACCAGCGGCGTGCGCGCCAATGCAGTCAGCAGCGTCAGTGTGCTGCCGCGCGGCACGGCGCTGAAAGCCATGGGGCAGGGCGCGGTGGCGTGTCACTTTCGCACCGTCTACGACACCGTGGTGGCGCCGGTGAGCATCAGCGCCAACTTTGAACCGTATCCGCACACGCCGCCGACGCTGTTACTGCCGCCGGACGCTGGCAGCGCTATCAGCATCCGTATTGCCTGCAGCGCCGCCGCGCGCAGCCTGGCCGCGCTGGCGCTGCCCACGCTGCGCGTTTATATCGACGGCGAAGCCTCGCTGCGTGCCGCCCTGCGCGACGCCATCTTCCTGCGCACCGCCTGCGCCTGCGTGGAAGCGGACGGCCACTGGCGCATGCTGGAGCGCCTGCCGCTGCAAGCCGCCGGCCTCGCTGAAGGAGAAGCGCTGCTGCCCGCCGCGCCATCCGAACATGGCGCCTACCGCCTGCTGAGCGAATACTTCGCCTTTCCCGAGAAGTTCGATTTCATCGACATCGACCTCGCCGCCCTGACCGCCGCCGCGTCCGAAGGCAGCACAGCGCTTACCCTGCGCCTGCTGCTGCGTGACGTGCGACCTGACACGCCAGAGGCGCGCATCCTGCGCACGCTCGGCGCCGACAACCTGCTGCTGGGCTGCACGCCCATCGTCAACCTGTTCCCGCAGCCAGCCACGCCGATTCGCATCACCCACACGTGCAGCAGCTACCCGCTGATGGCCGATGAAATGCCCGGCCACGCCTGCGACATCTACAGCACCGACAGCGTGCAGATGGTGCGCAATACTGCGGAAGGCAGCAGCGTCGCTGAATTCTTCCCCTGGTACTCGCTGCGCCACGGTGAAACCGAAAGCCGCAAGGGCCACTACTGGCTTGTGCAGCGCGAAGACCTGATGAGTGCCGGCCACGAACACACGCTCACGCTGGTGGACCGCGACTTCACGCCGCTGCACAGCGACGACGGCACAGCGTCGGTACGCCTGACCTGCACCAACCGCAACCTGCCGCATGGCCTGCCGTACGGCCGCGCCGGCGGCGACCTCACCACTGAAAGCCCGATCGGCAGCTACCCGATGCGCATGCTGCGCCGGCCGACGCTGTCGTACCGCCTGCCCAGCGACGGTAGCCGCCAGTGGGGCCTGATCGCCCACCTGGCGCTCAATCACCGCTCGCTGACGCAGGAAGGCCTGCCGGCGCTGGCCGCCATGCTGCGTCTCTACGCGCAGCAGGACAGCATGGTCGCGCAGCGGATGATCGACGGCGTGACGGCGCTCAGCCACCGTCCCGCCACCGCATGGATACGTCAGGCGCAAGGCAACGCCTACCTGCGCGGCATCGAGGTGCGGGTGTCGCTGGACGAAGAAGCGTATACCGGCACCGGCATCCACGCCTTCGCGCAGATACTCGACCAGCTGTTTTCCTTGCACGTCCACCTGAACAGCTTTACGCGGCTGGTGGTGCTGTCCCACATCAACGGAAAGGAGTTGCTGCGATGCCCACCTCGCAACGGCGCACTGACACTGGCGTGATCGGCCAGCTACAGGCCACGCCGCAGCGCTTCGAATTCTTCCAGGCGGTGCGGCTGGCGACTCAATGGCGCGCAGACAGCGTGCGCTTCCGCAATCGTCTGTCGCTGAGCTACGCGCCGAACCAAATCGAAAACCTCAGCACCGACGGCGACAGCGTGCGCATCACGCCCGCCTTCATCGGTCTGCTGGGCAGCCAGGGCGTGCTGCCGCTGCACTACTCTGAACGCATCGGCCGCCACGAAAAAGACCGGCAGGACGGCGGCCCGCGCGCCTTCCTCGACCTGCTGTCGCACCGGCCGGTGGAGATGTTTCATCAGGCCTGGGCGCGGAGCCGGCCGGAATGCGCGGAGCCGGCGTATCTGGGCTTGTTGACCGCGCTGGCCGGCATGCAAACCGACGCCGGCGCCATCGAGCGCGAAACGCTGGCCCGCTACGCCATGCAAATCCGCAGCCGCAGCGTGAGTGCCGCGCAAATCGCCGGCATGTATAGCGAATACTTCGGCGTGCCGGTGCGGGTGGAGCAGTTGGTCGGCGAATGGACTTCGCTGCCGGCTGAAGATCAGGCGCAGCTGGGCCGCGCCAACGTCAGCCTGGATGGCGGCGTGATGCTGGGAAGCCGCACCTACAGCTGCGACGCGCGCGCCCGTCTGCGCATCGGACCGCTGGACAAGGAGCGCTACGACAGCTTCCTGCATGGCCAGCCCGCTGCACGTCAACTGCACGCCATGCTCAAACTGCACTGCGGCATGGGGATGACATGGGAAGTGCATCTGGTGCAGCGCGCGCAGGACATGCAAGGCGCGGGGCTGGATACCGGCAGCCGTCTGGGCGTCAACGCAAGGCTGCAAAGCGGCCCTGCCACGCGGGATCACGACGAGTTGATGTATCTGCTGCAAAGCTAAGGAGCGATTGTGGAAAGCGACGGCGATTTTTTCAGCTTTATGACATTGGCCAAGGAACTGGTGACCGACAACCGGCCATTGCGGCTGCGCCTCGACCTGGCCGGCGGCGCCAACGACGACATGCTGCTGCCGCAGCGCGTGTACGGCTCCGAGACCATCTGCGGCGGAATCGAGTATCGTGTGCTGTGCGTCTCCGGCAACGCCCAGCTGCCGCTGAAGCAGCTGATCGCCGTGTCTGCGGTGCTGGAATTCGTCACTGATCGTGGTGATTTGCGCAGCGTAAGCGGCATCGTCACCGAAGCCAGTTCCGGCGACAGCGACGGCGGCCTGGCCAGCTACCAACTGGTGCTGCGCGACGCGCTGGCGATCCTGGAGAAGCGCACCAATACGCGCGTGTTCCGCAACATGGACGAAATCGAAATCGTCCAGCGCATCCTCAACGAATGGCGGCATAAGAATCCGGTGCTCGGCGTCTGCTTCCGGCACGAAACCGACGACGCCTTCCATGTGCGCAGCTACCCCAAGCGCGAATTCACCATGCAGCACAACGAATCGGATGCCGGCTTCATCCGCCGTTTGCTGAAGCGGCGCGGCATCGGCTGGTACATCCGCGCCGAAGGCGACAGCCACACGCTGGTGCTGTTCAACAATGCCGACAGCCTGCGCCGCAACGCCGCCGGCACCATCCGCTACCACCGCGACAGCGCCACCGAGGAGCGCGACACCATCACCGCCTGGAGCGCGGTGCGCAGCCTGCAGCCTGGTACTGTCACGCGCCATAGCTGGGACTATAAGAACCCGCAGGGTAGGGACTTCATGCTGGTGGAAGCCAGTAGCGGCATCAACCAAGGCGTGAACGGAAACGAACTTGCCGCCACGCTGGATGACTACCAGATCCTGCCGCCGCACGCCGGCGACGACAACGAGGATCTATTCCGCTTCGGCCAGTTGCGTATGAAACGGCACGACTATGAATCGAAATGCTTCCACGGCGAAGGCAGCGTACGCGACCTGTGCGCCGGCGAATACTTCACGCTGGCCGAGCACCCGGAGGTGGATCAACATGACGCCGAAGAGCGCGACTTCGTCGTCACCGCTTTGCAGGTAATGGCGCAGAACAACCTGCCCAAGGCCCTGGCCGCGCGCGTGGAACGGCTGTTCGCCCGTAGCCGCTGGATGCAAGGTGCCGCCGAACTGCAGATGCAGCGCGACATCGCGGACAAGATGTCCAACGGCCCGCTGCGCATGCACATCCAGTTCACAGCCGTGCGGCGCGGTGTGTCCATCGTCCCCGCCTTCGATCCGCGCGTGGATGTGCCCCTTGCGCAGATGCAAAGCGCGATCGTCGTCGGGCCGGAGGGTGAGGAGGTTCATTGCGATGAAATGGGACGGGTAAAAATTCGCTTCCCCGGTACCCGCATGGCCGATCACGAGCAAGCCGCCGGCAGCGGTGCCTCCGATACAGAAACCGATTCCGCCTGGGTACGCGTTGCTTCAAACTGGGCAGGCAACGGACCAGGTCCCTTCGCACAATGCGGGTCGATTGGCTTACCTCGTGTTGGCACGGAAGTCTTGATAAATTTTCTGGGGGGAGATCCTGACAAACCCGTGATTGTTGGACAGCTCTATAACCAGCAGGGTCATCCAGTTGCTTTAAGTTGCCGCGGAGCTTTGCCAGAAAACCGTTATCTATCGGGAATCAAAAGTCGTGAGATAAACGGCAGTCGCACAAACCAGTTAAGACTTGATGATACCAAAGGGCAGATCAGTGCACAGCTATCGAGCGATCACGCCGGTACCCAGCTAAACCTCGGTTTTATGACTGATCCAAGAAAGGGTGATGCGGCTGCCGCAAGAGGAGAGGGCGGTGAAATAATTACTGCCGAGTCCATCGCAGTCAGAGCGCGAAACGGCATCCTTTTATCGGCGAAATTCGATAGCTCTGGGCCGCAATTAGCCAGGGAGGAGTTACTGGGAACAGCCGAGCTATTGAACAGCATCGCAGATCAGCTCACCTCTTTGGCAAAGGCCCACTCATCCGACGAAGACGTCAGTCCCCAATTAAGTGATTTAGTGAAGAGCGTAAAAAACTGGAGCGCAGGGAAGAATCTCGGAGTTATCGCTGCCAGTGCACCTGATGGGCTGCTTCTTGGTAGCGAAAAGAATATAGTCGTAGGGGCCCAGACAAATCTGGATCTGATAGCTGCTAAGGACCTTCAATTATCAGGAGGGAAAAACATCTTTGTTAGAGCTCTTAAAAGCGTGAGCATATTTGCTCACGACTTAGGATTGAAAATGGTAGCTGCAAAGGGCAATGTGCTCGTTCAATCGCACAACGGTGATATCGAGTTGACTGCTACTGGGGTCATCAAAATCAGCGCCGGTAAAGGAGTTGAGATCATGGCTCCTGATGTCAAGATTGCAGCTAAAGGGACTCAAGTGAATCTTGGTAATGGCGAGATTACACAACAGAGCAAGAGTACACACACCATTAAATCCTCGAAATTCGTTCATGCATCAGGTGGTGGTGGCGAGGTTAGTGACATCAAATTCCCCTGTACCGAAATTGAGACTGATGAACGGGTAATTCTTTTTCATTCACAGACAGGCGAGCCGGTGGTTGGGCGCCGCTATCGAATGACTTTGCCGGATGGGGCCAGCATTGAAGGCGTCAGTGATGAAAGAGGGCGAACTAGTCTGGCAACAGGAAAAGAGCTGGGGGACATTGAAGTTACGATCTTCCCCGAAGAAGCTTAAAGTTTTGGAGACAAAATCATGGCTAAAAATGGCGCTGCTGAACCGACTCGCCCAGTCCCTGTCTTCATCGACAGCGCTGGGAACCTACAAGCCCGTACGACACTCTCTCCTAAGACCAACACCACGCGCGCGCAAATTGCTGTCCCTCCGAGAAAAATTATTCCCGTTATTGTCATCGCAGGCATTATGGGTAGCAATCTCAGGGCCAGTGCTTCTACCTCTCAAAGGAATACCTTTTTAAAGCCTGGCGAAGCGGCTTGGCGCCCGCCCAATGGGAAAAAAGCCGGCCTTAGTGAGGCGAAGAAATGGAGTAAGCGGACGCCGGAGATTCGCCAAAAAATCCTAAACGGCGATACGTTAGAGGTTGATCCTAGCGGTGAGATTTTTGAAATTCCTGAGCATGCGAACGAAGAAATTTGCCGGAGCCGTGGATGGGGAGAAATACATGCTGACAGCTACGGAAGTTTGCTTTCCACCCTTCAGAAAAATCTGAACAGTACCTTCAAGGTCTCAGCTAAAAAAGTTGAGATGCAGTCTGTCTGGACCGAGATCAATGAATATAGCCGTGCAGACTGGGGAACAACTTCACACGGAATTGGTGCCCTGATAACAGAAGACGAACTGAAGAAATTTTCTGAGTACCACTACCCCGTGTACGCCTTTGGATACAACTGGCTTCAATCGAATGAAATGTCTGCGGCAAAGTTAAAAGAGCGAATTGACTCGGTCATTGCGTCCTGGGCTAAAGCAAAGCATGAATGCAGCGGAGTCGTCCTGGTCACTCACTCCATGGGTGGTCTTGTCGCTCGTGCTTGCGCCAAGCAAATTCCGGAGAAAATTTCTGCTGTTGTGCATGGAGTAATGCCCGCTTGGGGCGCCCCAGCATGTTACAGACGGCTAGCTTGCGGAACGGAGTCCTCTAGTCCAGGCAAGGGCACGATCGATACGTATGCAATGGAGAAGTTTGCCGAAATCGCTGGAAGAACCACCGATGAAACCACGCCTGTCTTGGCTTTGTCTTCAGGACCATTGGAGCTTTTACCAAATCACCTTTACACCAAGTGGCTTTTTGCTCAGATCAATATCCCTAACAATCCGTATTCGGTGGAGTTGAACTTCCCAGATAAAAATCCTTACAAATTCTACCGAGATTTTCAATGCTGGTATCGCGCTATAAATTTAGCGTTGGCTGACCCAGCAAATATGCTAGGCGCCACCTTAGAGAAAAAGATAATTCTCGCTGTGGAGCAAGCTGAAAAATTCCATACCAAGCTGATTGACACTTACTACCACCCCAATAGCGCAGCATTTTATTGCGCGGATCCTGAACAACGTTCGTTTGGCACTTGTCGATGGATTGCTACCACCGCAAAAGCTGTGTCTCCGCCTATATTGCAAGTTGGCACCGTAGAAGGTCACACTTCCAGTGGTGCACGAAGCGTGTTTATCACGAAAGGACCATTATTGTTTTTTGAGCCCAGCATACAGGACGAAGTTGGTGATGGTACTGTACCGTTCACTTCCGGAGGCGGTCCATTTGGGAAAGTACCTCATCTATTTAGGACTACGGGCTACGACCATCAAGGTGCGTATGGGAACGAAGCAATGTTAGCACTGACCCAGCATCTCATCGTGAAGCTTCTTCAGACAGTTATATGAAAAATCTTCAACTAACGATAATTTGTATTGCTCTGCTCAGTGCATGCGCGTGGGCTGCTTTCTGTATGAATTTTCAAACTAAGGTGTTCAACATGGAAGAGCGAATTGAAACTGGGCCCTTGAAGCCTGTTTGCGTTGGACGATTTGTTTTGGATGTTCCTGCGCATGTGGTGGTTTCTTACCGTCGAGCCACTGTAGCTGGATGGGAGATTTCAACTACGGTAGAAACTGATGAAGAATTCGAAGTAAGAATTCAGCAGAAGGAAGACCTGTTTGCTTCCAGCCGAAATCAGCGCGATGGCGTTTCACTTGAGTTGGCGCGCAAGGTCAAGACGGGGCACGTGACAGGAAAAATATTCCTTTACGATCGAAAATGGATCGGTCTGATGAGAGGCGGCAAAGAAGTGATTTCGGAGGCAGTGTCGATTGATGCTTTGGTCAGAGCCAGTGGCGTCTCCTATGATTTTACGGCGCAACTACGCGAACCTGAAGAACTCCAACGGCTGGAGAAACTGCTCCAGCAGCTTCAACCACTACAGGAAGGAGAAGTTCCCATAAGTGCCGGGTTTTGCTTTGATCGTGGCCTACTTCGTGACCCGCTAACGATCGATGATCATGAATACGTTTCTATTTTTGGGGGCGCGATAGCGCAACCTGATTTAGCAGTTTCTTTAAGCAGCTTTGCGGGCGCTAATCCGGGAAAAACGCTGTTACAGCGGCATGCGGCCAGCGACATACAGCAGGAGTATGCGTCACATTTTCATGATCTCCGCATTGGCCGGCGGATAATAAATGGCGTTCCTGGCGAAGAGGTTCTTCAGCGAGTCGATGAGCTCAACGGCGTGAAACTACAGGATTTTATGTGGGAATCGATTAGCGAAAAAGAAGATGTTTTCCTGCCAAAGCTGACTTTAGAGCTGAGCACTGGCCTTGGTAGGCCGGGGAAGCCGGTCAACTCGAGCTTGACCGACGCTGAGGCACTGGCGCTATGGGATACGCTATCGTCTAGCTTGCGTCGTCGGCGCGTGCGTTAAACATCTCATTGCTTAAAGCTACTATGCTCAGCCTCGTCCACATCATTCAAACGATGCAATGGAGTAGTCATGCTCAAGTCGCGCCGTGCTAAATACTTTTTCTTGGGCGTGCTCGGTTTTCTGTTAGTTAGCTGCAGCGCTCTATCCACATTTCTTGCTCATGGAGGGAATATGACGAGTACTGCTCCTCAATTCGCGCAAATTTTCGATAAGACCAAAACCATTTGCGTTGGCCGGTTTCTGGTTGACGTGCCTGTCTCTGCGCATGTGGTTTATGGTCCTGCTGATGTAGAGGTTAAGACTGAGCGATATGCCGGAAAAGGCTCTGATATAGATGCGCTTGTTGCCGCCAGATTGGCAGCAATTGAGTCAGACCGCGCTTATGCCTCTGGTGCTCTTCGCGCCCCCATGTCCTTAGTCGGCACCGTCAGACCAGGAAGTGCTCCTGATCAAAAGATTGTTTTCGGTGTGAGTGAATCGAGCGGCGCCTTTTATCGAATTGAATCCTACCTTAAGGTAGGACAGGATCTGTTTATACAAGAAGGAAACGCGTATGGAGCGACTAATGAGCATGAGGAGCTTGTGCGAACGATGAACTTCATTGCACCGTTGATACTCCCACGCTTGGACGACGTAACGCCAGTCGGCCAAGGGATATGCATAGACGGTGGTTTTATTTCAGGACCCTCCAAGCTGTCGTATGAAAATCTGACACTAGGTGTTCGTCTCGCAGAGTACGCTGACGTTCACTTTTCTTTGTCCACCTCATTGAAACCTTTTGTCATAGAGTCTGATGCATTAGAGCCGCGACTTCAGCAAGCCGAGCAGATGGCCCAACGCTCAGGCAACGGAGCTTGGTACTCTCGAATAAAAACGCTTCGCCGTGGTCAACGTCAAATTGGGAAATGGATCGGCTTCGAAGTTTTGGCTCGAAAACCATCGCAAGCCAATGAGGGTGAATCGCATGAATTTGCTTTCCTTAGCCAGGGGGAGCCTAACAACCCAATGCTGCCCGTACTCGACCTGTCGCTTCACACCGGAGTAAAGGGTAACACTACGGGAGGAGCGCGACCCAGCATCACTGACGATGAGGCACTGATGCTGTGGGACAAGCTCACCAGTTCAATACGTGCGCGTCCTGTCCATCAGTGATACCGAAAAGCATCGGTATTTTAATTACCCATCTAATCTGCTGCTTTCTCCGCAAAGGAATCGTGAAATGAAAAACGTGATACGGATAGGTGACCCCACTTCACACGGCGGCAAGGTTGTTGAAAGCGGCGCACCTCACTTCACCGTCAGCGGAAAGGCTGTCGCCTTAGTCGGCGACAAGTGTATTTGCCCGATGACTGGCCATCAGAACTGCACGATCGCCAGCGGCAACACCAAGCATCAGGTCAACGGCAAGGCGGTCGCCTATGAAGGCGACAAGACCAGTTGTGGTGCAACATTGATCTCGACGATTGGGACGTTCTCGTCGTTATAGTCAATATCCTTTCAGTCCTAAGTTTGTGCCCTCGGTGAGCGTCACGAATACCCTCAAGGGCAATAGCCTAAAAGAGTATGATCGAGCATCACGTGTCCGACTGATGATCAACGGAGTGCATCATGTTAAAAAACGGCATGCGTCCCATACACCCAGGCGAGATCCTGCTGGAGGACTACATCAAGCCTATGGGTGTTAGCGTGCGTTCTGTGGCGACGGATCTACACGTTCCATATGCGCGTTTCAACGAGATCATCAAAGGCCAGCGGGGTTTGACTGCGGATATTGCTCTGCGCCTCGAACGCTATTTCGGGAATGAGGCCAAGGGCTGGCTGAATCTTCAAAGCGCATACCACCTGCGTATCGCCGAAACATCGATTGGCAAAACCACCGCGAAGGAAGTGCAGCCGCTTGCAGAAAATCGCGTCATGGACTCAGCCTTCGAATGAACTCCCCGCTGAGCTTGACGATGGGGATTTTGTGATCATCATAGCCAGTAGGCTTGTCCCCGCGCCGGCCATATGCCAATATGCCGCGACTACCATTCTGACGTTTCGCAATGACTGCTCCGCTCGCACAGAAAGTTCTCGATTATTGGCATAGTGTTGAATTCTTCAATCACTATGATCTGGATGATGTCATCAAGACTGCGCGCGCCAATGAGCGGCGTGAGTTCTTCATCTCCACCGACAAGCTCGCGGAGCCTGAATGGCTCCAGCATGAAGATAAGGCGCGGACCGTGTATCTGCTGCCGTTCGACGTCAGCCAGATCACCGAGCTGGCGATATCACGTGTAGCGGGCAACGTTTCCGCCACCGATGAGCAACGCGATCAGGAATTCGCTCCCGAAGGGTTGACCTGTTTTGCTCAACTTCGTCTGAACACCGCCGGCACGCCCGATTTCAACAGCCTGAGCTTTTCCACCCTGCCATGGGCGGCAGGCATGCTACAACAAGGCAAGCTGAGCGAGCTGTGCGCATCGGCCTTCGAGGAAAGTGTGGCCAACCTCAAGGAAAAGTTCGAGTCTGCCTGGTCGTGCCGTGCAGACGAAAAATGTTCACCGGTGTTTCTTCAGGTGCTCTCTGGCTTGCTGGTGGACTGGGCTGGTTTTCAACCGTGCGGCCGCGACATTGCCTGGGTCGATGTACAAAAAGAACCTGCCAAGGTTAGCTCCAAAGCGGCACCTTCACCAGCCGAAAGCGATGGTCAGGAAGACCCGCCAATATTGGTGGCGGACGAACTGCCTATCCTGAACAGCTTCTACTATCACGATCTCAAGTTTGCTGCCGCGTCGCTGCAGCAACAATATAAGCCGCATGCCTTGCACGCCTACTTGGGCGCCGGCGGCATCCGCAAGCTTGACCTGGAAACCGCCGCTGGCGAGCAAGCAATCCATGATGCGCTATCGCCGTCACTAAGCAACGCCGGCCGCTGGCCGACCGAACCCGAACTCTTGCAATCGCTGATGCAGCAGTTCGCATTAAACAAAATGCGAGCCTTGCCGGAGGGCGGCCTGTTGTCCGTAAATGGCCCGCCGGGGACCGGCAAGACCACATTGGTCAAAGACCTGATAGCAGATCTGATCGTTAAGCGTGCCGATATTCTGGCCTGCTTGCCAATGGCTAAAGCTGGTATCGCCAAAGAGAGCGTGAAGGTCGGTTTCGGCACCGACGCGCCAATCCCGCTTCCGGTGTTAGTCTCCGAGTTGACTGGCTTCGAGATGATGGTCGCCTCCTTCAACAACGGCGCGGTGGAAAATCTGTCACTCGAGTTGCCTCAGCTAGCGGGCATAGCGAAGGACCACGTCGACACGTTACGCCATTTTGGCGAAGCCGCCACCAAATATGCCGGCACGCAGAACGGTCGGCCGTGGAAGCAACCACAGGCGCCTGTATGGGGACTGATCTCCGCCGCGTTGGGCAAATCGAAAAACCGCCAGCGGTTCCGGCAGATCTTCGGCTACAACGCCGAGTCGCCATTCAAACGCCCCGGCGAGCGGTTCCTGAAAAAAGACCTGGTCGATGTCGACGCGTGGGATGCGGAGGGCGCGATGAGCTACTGGCGCTTCATCCAGGAGCGCAAGCACAGCGTGCCCTCGTTTGACAGCGCCAAGCGCCGCTATCAACAAGCGAAGAGCGCCTATGCCATCTTCGAAGCCAACCAGGCCAATCTGCGCAAAAAGTGGCTGGAATTTGTTGAGGCGTGGTCGCTCGCGCGGCCGGCACTGGAGCTGCACACCGATTTGCAGGCTGAAATTCAGCCCATCGCGGACGAGCTTGACGCACGCATCCGCCAATTTAATCGCCAGCTCGAGCAAGTCGAGTTGACACTGTGGCCCAGCATGTTCCGCTGGATGATGCGCTGGTTGAGCCGGCAAAAATTTGGCGCCTGGCTAAATGCGAGAAGCAAGCTGCTACAAACAGAAAATCTGCGCGACGATCTGGCCATCGTGCTCAAATTACAGGAGAAAACAGGGCAGTTGCATCTCTGGGATGGGCTGACGCTGGATAGCCATCGGAACCAGGCGGCTGCCCTGTGGCAGGGCAGCGAATACAACCGCTTGCGCAGTGAGCTGTTTGCGGCCGCCATGGAATTGCATCAGGCCTTCATCCTGGAGGCGGCGCCTTCCAGCGTCGGGATCGCCATCGGCAACCTGCTATCCAAGCGGGTCACGCAGGGTACGCCACTGCCGGTGTGGCAGTGGTTGTTCATGCTGGTGCCGGTGGTGTCCACTACCTTCGCCTCGGTGCGCAACCAGTTCCGTGGCGTCGCGCCTGGCAGCCTCGGCTGGTTGATTATCGATGAGGCGGGGCAGGCGATTCCGCAAGCCGCTGTGGGTGCCTTGCTGCGCGCCAAGCGTGCGGTCGTGGTGGGCGATCCACTGCAGATCGAACCAGTGGTAGGCATACCCACAAGGCTGGTGAAGAAGCTGGGCGAAGTCTGGTTGGGTGAACAGGCGGATGCCTATGCCGCCCACCAGCATTCCGTTCAGACCTTGTCTGACAGGGCCCATGAGTTTGGCGTGCGCCATCCCTTACGGGACGAGGAATTCATCGGCATACCGTTGGTGATGCACAGGCGCTGCGACAACCCGATGTCCGACATCGCCAACAAGATTGCCTACAGAGAGCGTATGCGGCATGCCAAGTCGTCGGTGGTAACGGCGCACCCAGTGCTCGGCAAGAGCGACTGGTGGCATGTGGCGGGTACGTGTGAGCAGAGCAAATACGTGCATGAGCAGGGGAAGCATCTGATGGCGCAGGTGATCGACCTGTACGTCAGTGAAGCCCGCGCTGGGCGCCAAGCCCTCCCCAAGTTCTACGTCATCACGCCCTTCCGTGAAGTGAAGAAAGGGCTGATTGACCTGCTGCTGAACAAGCGCGAGTGGTCTGCTCACCTGTCGCAACACGGTCTTCCCGTTCCGGGCAACCTGGAGGAATTGCGCGCCAATATCGGTACCGTCCATACTTTCCAAGGGAAAGAGGCGGATATCGTATTCTTTGTGCTGGGTTGCGACCAGGACCGAGTCGGCGCGATGAACTGGGCCGCCGGTAATCCAAACCTGCTCAATGTTGCGGTCACGCGTGCCAAAAAGCATTGCTACATTATCGGTGACAAGGGATTATGGGGAAGTCTGCCGTTTTTCCAAACGGCGCTGCAGGAGTACGCGAAAGTGAACAAAGCTGACCAGGCAAGGGAACGCGATGGCGACAGGTAAGAACAAGGACTCTCCACTGGCCTCATTGCTGGCGGAGTTGCGCACCGGCACACGGCGTCGTCGAGCTGGAGGCGAAAACGATGCGCGTGCACCTTGCCGGGGAAGCGCTCGGAATCGGGCAAATCGGCAATGGCATCGCGCACGGTGCGCCAGGCGAGCAGATTGCTGCCGTAGTCCGTGTCGATCAGCGCGCTGATCTTTTTCTCGACGCCGGCCGGCTTGGGCGGGCGCTGGCGCGTCGCCACCTTATGCCGCTCCCAATACTCGCTGGAACCCCACTGCGACAGCAGCAGCGCATCGCTGCTATGCGTTTTGGCCGGCGGCTGCCAGATCTTGCCTTGGTCCGCACGGATGCCGACAAAGAAAACCCGCAGGCGCTTCTGAGGGACGCTATAGTTCGCCGCGTTCACCAGCTTGAACGTGACGTTGTATTCGCTGGTGGTGCCCGGCTTCTGCTTCCATTTGCGCAAGCGCGCCAAATGATCGCCCCATGTCTAAAGTGGTCCCCACCGGCGGAATTCAATCATAGGTCGCAGCAATTCAAAATGCGGGCCAGACCTTTTCACAAGGATAAGTCGGAAGTGATTGTCTCTACAAGAACTTCTTTGCATTATTAAGACGTCACCTTCTTGAGCGATATTGTGGATCGGACCAAGTTGATCGGTGAGCCTCGCCTCATGCGAGCGCGTATCTCGCCAGGACTGATATTGATAGCGCGTGCTCACGGCACTCAAGAATTTATTTCCGTCATACAGATCAGCTGCGATGCGCTGATCGACCGTAGGTTGAGCTGGCGAAGTGGTCTTCGTTAGTTGAGGAAAATATGGCCGAAGAGATCGGGGAATTAAAACCCCCGCTTGATGACCGCTTCCTTCTCCCGTATCGTTCTTTGCCAGAACTTTAAAAAAAGGTGGCTCCCACTCCTTTGATACTCTCAGGCAGTCGAGCTTCATTATATTCTCCTCGGATCATTTATCGGTCGCCGCTATTTCGCTCATCTTTTCAACTGTCTATGTCGGCGCTGTTAAGCGAGCAGCATAGTCGCTGAATGTCCTGAAATTTAATCACATTTTCAGTGCGTAGCATTTGTGCGGACTCAACATGATATGGAGAACCATATTTTTTCAAATCGGAGCTATTTGCCCAGCTGTTTTTTTGAGCGTGTAACATCAAGACGTTGGACCAATCCCGAAACAGCCAATGCCGTTGCTCAGCCAACGGTCTGCCCAGTCGTTCAAAAGCAAATCGAAGAAATTCCGATAGGAGAGCACATTGCTGTGGCTTTCGTACTCCGTGTAATCAGAGGTCTTAAATTTTTCAGGCACGACAAGCGTAATGCCTTTCTCCTTCAGTTTTTCTACTGTACGACCAGGCACCGACTCGTCTAGGGTAGCAAGGAAGATTGGGCAGTCGGTACTCTCGCTTACAACCTGTCTCCATCGCTCACGAAGCGTTGTCTTCAGTGTCAGCACTGCTCCGAGTGTCTTGCGTTTTTCGGGGTTCGCATATAACTCTCTAGTGGGCAATACGAAGTCGGGCTTACTTCCGTCAAACACGTATTGAGAATTGTGTGGGATTCCTCCCGCAATGAGCGCAGACATCATGTGAGTTTCAAACGAGCCGCCTGCGCGCGATGAACGAGCTTGCTTTGCACTCTTGCAGATATTGTAGAAGACTTCAAAGCGATCTATTAACGCAGAGACGATACCTTCGCGAGAAATAGCGCGGCCCTCACCCAGCAGCGCGCGGACGAGTTGAGCACCGTAAGTCTTCGCCTCATCCTGCTTGTATAGGTTGAATTCACGAACTCTGCTTAAGTCATACAAAACGTCACCGGGGTTCGTCAGTTTATAGGGATGCAATTTTTCATTTCCGGTTTCGCTCACCCATTGTTCCAGAGCTGCTGCCGCTATCATGTGTGGTGGTCGTCTGGTCAACGAGGAAACGTACTTGTCGAATTGCACTGGGCCTTCATCCAGCTTTGATAACAGCTGCGAAATTAACTGCTGCATTGCACTAAGAGCAGGCCGTAAATTTAACGTTCGGGCATCGAAAATTTTAAATTGGAAATCTGTATCAATGCCAAAGACGTCGGTGATGTAGTCGATTAGATCATCGTCGGTCGCATCCACGGTGAGCGCATGATATGGTTCCTCAGCCTTTCGTGGTTGGAACATCAGCAAGAAGCTGGCAGGAGAAAGCTCGCCGAACTCACTTCTTGGATTCGTTGTGAAATGGTGCTCGGCATCCCCTTTGTCCGAATACCATATGAACTTGGAAGTGTAAATTCTTCCTGTAGTTGGCCAAAAAACCTGGACTTCAGCTGACGAGTTATGAGGTTTTGCGGAGTCGGCTCTCAGCTCGGGAAAAAATGAGCCGGTCCTTGCGGCTGCTGGAAGCAGTGGGCCGGCTTGATTGCTCTTCCACTTCCTCTTGACGTCATCCCAGATGGCCCATTGCCGGTCGTTCGTAGCAAGCTTCTTGACGAGAACTTGCGAGCTCTGATTCACTAGTCGCTCAATTAGCTCGGCAGTCCTGTCTTGGACTGGAGCAAATTCTACTCCGGCATCACGGGGGCGGTGAGGGTTGAGATTAGTCGGCATGGCTTGTATGTCATCAATTATCGATCCACTATTATAAATTGAGAACCGGAAATTTATCTGCTATCTAAAGTTGGCACCAACGGCGGCAAGCATTGAACTTCTGAATACAACTCTTTCCCGCCACCGGACCGAATCCAGCTCGCTATCCTGTCGACAAGCTCTTCTGGATTCCATCTCAACCGTCCTTTTAGTGCGCATTCCCATACGCACAGTACACGCCACCCGTCGTGCAGCAGAGCTGTGACGTCGCGTCTGTCCCGTGTTTGATTTTGAGCTATTTTGGTTGCCCAGAAATCTCTTCTGGAAATTGGAAGTTTGAAAAGGTAGCAGTTGTGGCCATGCCAGAAACAGCCGTGCACAAGGATGACGACACGATGCTTGGGAAGAACGATGTCTGGTTTGCCCGGCAGCGTTTTCACATGCAGACGAAAGCGAAAACCGCGAGCAAACAATAATTTTCGGAGAACTACTTCGGGGTGAGTGTTCTTGCCACGGATCGCGCGCATATTTTTACTGCGGCTCTCCGGACTATGAACATCACTCATTGTTTAGGCTGCTAACCTGCTGCGGTGACGCCGCTGCTCGCCCGCCAATGCTTTTCCCTGAACGATACGGTCTTTCATCAGCTCAGCAACTGCTGCGAATACTGGCACCACCACCGAGTTGCCGAACTGTTTGTAAGCTTGAGTGTCTGAGACCGGTATGCGAAACTCCGGCGCCGCGGGAGTGTCGTAACCCATAAGGCGTGCGCACTCGCGGGGAGTCAGACGACGTGGTCGGTTCTCGATGTTTTTTTTGTGTTCGAAATCGAGTTGCGGATTGAAACCGCGATCAATCAAAATCTCGGAACCATCCTTGTAGTAGCGAGCGGATAGCGTTCGAGTGACATCGGTCGGCTTCACTAGTCCATAGCCGAAGCCATTGCCTTTGGCCTTGTGTTTGATCGAATAGTTGAATAGGTACTGCCATAGCTTTGGCGTCAATATGTATTTTGGCGCGACCTGCTCTTCAAGTATGTCGCCCAAAGTGGGCTTGCGCTTTGGATAGAGCTTAGCTACATCTTTCAGGCTGAAACCCTTATGCACATTGAGGTCCTTACGGAATCCAACTAACACAATGCGCTCGCGATGCTGCGGAACGAAGTGTTTTCCGTCAATGATTTTGTAGTCCTCACTACCGCTACTTTCAGCATCAGCAACCCAATAACCAAGCTCATCCAGCGCCTTCATGATTACGCGGAATGTGTTTCCTTTGTCATGACTCTTCAGATTTTTTACGTTTTCTAGCACGAAGGCGACAGGACGCTTTGCTGCGATGATCCTTGCAACATCAAAGAAGAGGGTACCTTGCGTGTCACACTCGAAACCGTGCTTTCGGCCCAGCGAATTTTTCTTTGAGACCCCGGCGATTGAGAACGGCTGGCAAGGAAATCCTGCCAATAGCACATCGTGATCGGGGACGTTAGCGTCGATAAATCGATATGCCTCATCCTCCGAAACATTCGGATTCGCGCTCAAGGTCACTTCGCGAATATCTGAGTTGAATTTATGGTTCAACGGGTCGCTATAGTGATTAGCTTTATACGTACGAACAGCGTACGGATTCCATTCGCTGGTGAAAACGCAGCGACCTCCGGCCTCTTCAAAGCCTTTGCGAATCCCACCGATACCAGCAAAAAGATCGATGAAATCGAAATCATGATGTTTCCGTTTGGGCGCGCGCGGAAGTAGGGCTTGAAGCTGAGTGAACTCCACTTCGCTTAGCCGAAGTTCCACTTTTCCGCTGGTCCAACGCTTCAATGACTCACGTGACCACGTACCGGGCGACACTTGGTTCAAGTGCTCGGCAATATACTTGTGGTCATAGCTTTCAAGAGCCTGCTGCAGCAGGCGAAGCTCATCACTGGTGGACATCATGTATTCTCTTCTTTGGGACATGCGGTAAATTAACACGCATTCTATCCAACTGCATATCACAAACCAACTGAGCCATTATGCAGCCGGACGGCATTTGCGGCACTCATTATACTGTATGTTAAACCAGTGCTGTGTGCTGCCCTGAGAAGAAAATGTAATGTGCGACGCAGGCTAACTGCGTCGCTATAGATGAGTTGAGCCTTTACAGCTCTGCATAAATCGGAGAAATGTGCTTGTCGCCGCGCTTATAGCCTGGTGGATGCTCAGCAAAATGCCGTCCGGTTCCTTGCAGATTAGATATCAACGCTAACTCACACAAATCCCATTGATGACCAGGGTTAACATGGCCGCCCTGTGTTTGAAAGCAGCGCAACACATCCTTTCCTGTTCGTGAGCGGCCAACCGTGGCAGGTTGTACGACACGAACTATTCCGCTGTAGCTAAATGTCAACTCTTCATGATTGTTGATTGCATTTTTTATCATTTCTAGCACGTGAAATCTCCTTAGGTGGTGCACTTTTATGTGCAGCTCTGGCCCTCAGCCCTATCTGAGGTACTCAAGAAGCAGTTCGCAATCGGAACTTAGATAAATATAATGTATAAATGTTCATTTGCTATTAATTTTTTGCTTCATTGAAGATCGATGGCCAACAAAAAAGGGGCGATAGCCCCTTTTGGAAAACATCTTTTACATCTCGCACCTGCATCAAAGAAGAGTTGCGATGTCGAAATTAAACGTCGATATTCCCCGCACGCAGCGCATTGGTCTCAATGAACGCACGGCGCGGCTCCACATCATCCCCCATCAGCGTCGTGAAGATCTGGTCGGCAGCAATCGCATCCTCAATCTGCACCTTCAACAAGCGGCGCACGGTCGGATCCATGGTGGTCTCCCACAACTGTTCCGGGTTCATCTCGCCCAGACCTTTGTAGCGCTGCTTGGACACCACACGCTCCGACTCATCCCGCAGCCACTGCATCGCCTGGTGGAAGTCCACCACGGCCGATTCCTTGGTGCGCTCGCCTTCGCCGCGGCGCACGAAGGCGCCTGGGCCGATCAGGCCGGTGAAGGTGGCGGCGGCTTCGGCCAGCACGCGGTAGTCGGCGCTGAGCACGAAGTCGGCGTCGATGGTGCTGACTTTGACGTTACCGTGGTGCATGCGCTCGATCCACAGCGCGTGCTTCTCGTTCAACTCGTCCGACCGCACGCTGACTTTAACGGCGATGTCATTGATGTTGCTTTCCAGTGCGCGGGCCGAGGCTTCGGCTGCTTCCAGCGTGCTCATGTCCAGCGTTACGCCGGTCATGATGGCGGTCAGCGCGGCGCGGTCGATCACGCGCGTCAGACGCGTCATGATGACGTTCGACAGGTTGAACTGGCGCACCAGTTCGCTCAGCGCTTCGCCCTGGATGACGTCGGCGCCTTCGCGCGGCGTCAGTGCGGCGGTGTTCAGCGCTACATTCATCATGTAGGTGGCTTCTTCGGCGTCGTCCTTCAGGTAGCGCTCGTCGCGGCCGGCCTTCACTTTGTACAGCGGCGGCTGGGCGATGTAGATGTGGCCGCGCTCGACCAGTTCCGGCATCTGGCGGTAGAACAGCGTCAGCAGCAGGGTGCGGATGTGGGCGCCGTCGACGTCCGCATCGGTCATGATGATGATGCGGTGGTAGCGCAGCTTTTCGACGTTGAATTCGTCCGGGCCGATCGAGGTGCCGAGCGTCGCGATCAGCGTGGTGATCTGTTCCGACGACAGCATTTTCTCGAAGCGCGCCTTTTCCACGTTCAGTACCTTACCGCGCAGCGGCAGAATGGCCTGGAATTTGCGGTCGCGGCCTTGCTTGGCCGAGCCGCCTGCGGAGTCACCCTCGACGATGTACAGTTCGCACAGCGCCGGGTCGCGTTCCTGGCAGTCGGCCAGTTTCGACGACAGGCCCAGGCCGTCCATCACGCCTTTGCGGCGGGTCAGGTCGCGGGCCTTGCGGGCGGCTTCGCGCGCGCGCGCTGCTTCAACGATCTTGCCGCAGATGATTTTGGCGTCGTTCGGTTTTTCCTGCAGGTAGTCGGACAGTGTCTTGGCGACGATTTCTTCAACCGGGCCGCGCACTTCGGACGACACCAGCTTGTCCTTGGTCTGCGACGAGAATTTCGGCTCAGGCACTTTGACCGACAGCACGCAGGTCAGGCCTTCGCGCATGTCGTCGCCGGAGATTTCCACTTTCGCTTTCTTGGCGAAGTCGTTCTCGTCGATGTATTTGTTGATCACGCGTGTCATCGCCGCGCGCAGGCCGGTCAGGTGGGTGCCGCCGTCGCGCTGCGGGATGTTGTTGGTGAAGCACAGCACCTGTTCGTTGTAGGCGTCATTCCACTGCATCGAGACGTCGACCGAGATGGTGGTGTTCTGGTCCGACTGGCGTTCGCCGGTGGCCTGGAACACGGTCGGGTGCAGCACGGTCTTGGCTTTGTTGATGTATTCGACGAAGCCGCGGGTGCCGCCTTCGAACGCGAACAGTTCTTCCTTGCCGGTGCGCTGGTCGCTCAGCTTGATGTTGACGCCGTTATTCAGGAACGACAGTTCGCGGATGCGCTTGGCCAGGATTTCGTAGTGGAATTCGACGTGGGTGAAGATTTCTTCGTCGGCCCAGAAGTGCACGTCGGTGCCGCGTTTTTCGGTTTCGCCGATGACTTTGATCGGCGAGACCAGCACGCCGTCGCGGGTTTCCAGTTCACGGTTCTGGGCGACGCCGCGCACGAATTCCATCTGGTGCACCTTGCCGTCGCGGCGGATGGTCACGCGCAGCAGCTTGGACAGGGCGTTGACGCAGGACACGCCGACGCCGTGCAGGCCGCCCGAGACTTTGTAGGAGTTCTGGTCGAACTTGCCGCCGGCGTGCAGTTCGGTCAGCACGATTTCGGCCGCCGAGCGTTTCGGCTCGTGCTTGTCGTCCATCTTCAGGCCGACCGGGATGCCGCGGCCGTTGTCGGTGATGGAGATCGAGTTGTCCGAGTGGATGGTGACGTGGATCTCGGTGCAATAGCCGGCCAGCGATTCGTCGATCGAGTTGTCCAGCACTTCGAACACCAGGTGGTGCAGGCCGGTGCCGTCCGAGGTGTCGCCGATGTACATGCCGGGACGTTTGCGGACTGCTTCCAGACCCTCCAGGATCTGGATCGAGGAGGCGCCGTATTCTTCGTTCTTTACCGCTGGGACTGCATTCTCTTCGGACATGTGCTGCTTTCTCAATATAACGTATTACTGGTATCTACTACGTCGTCCCGGCGCAGGCCGGGACCCATGGAACGCATGCTCAGCATGGATTCCGGCTGGCGCCGGAATGACGGCGGTGGTGCTTTTAAATGCGCATCGGCATGACGACGTACTTGAAGTCGGCATTGTCCGGGATCGAGATCAGCGCCGACGAGTTGGAGTCGCCCAGCGCCACGTTGATCTGGTCGCATTTCAGGTTGTTCAGCACGTCCAGCAGGTAGGTGACGTTGAAGCCGATGTCGACGCTGTCGCCGCCGTAGTCGATTTCCAGTTCCTCGACCGCTTCTTCCTGGTCGGCATTGGTGGAGCTGATTTTCATCAGGCCCGGCGTGATGATGCAGCGCACGCCCTTGAATTTGTCGCTAGTCATGATGGCGGCGCGTTGCAGCGAGCGCAGCAGTTCATCGCGGCCGATGATGAATTCGTTCTTGTAGCCCTTCGGGATCACGCGCGTGTAGTCAGGGAACTTGCCTTCCACCAGTTTCGAGATCAGCTCGATGTCGGCGAAGGTCAGCTTGACCTGGTTGGCGGCGATGTCCAGCTGTACCGGCTCGTCGTTTTCTTCCAGCAGGCGCTGCAGTTCGATGATGGTCTTGCGCGGGATGATGACTTCCTGGCGCGCGAACGATTGCTCGGTCTCGACCTGGCAGAACGCCAGGCGGTGGCCGTCGGTGGCCACGGCGATGACGTTGTTGCCGTCCAGGACCAGCAGCAGGCCGTTCAGGTAGTAGCGGATGTCCTGCTGCGCCATCGAGAAGTGCACCATGTTGAACAGGTGCTTCAGGGTTTTCTGTGGCAGCGTGACGGTGGCGCTGTAGCTGTCGGCCTGTTGCACGGTCGGGAATTCTTCGGCGGCCAGGGTTTGCAGCGCGAAGCGCGATTTACCCGACTGCACCGCCAGGCGCTTGTTTTGCAGCGTGATGGTGACGTCGCCCGATTCCGGCAGCGCGCGCAGGATGTCCAGCAGCTTGCGCGCGGCCACGGTGGTGCCGGTCACTTCCGCGCCGGAGCCGATTTCGGCGTTGGTGGTGATCTGTACTTCGGTGTCGGTCGACAGGAAGGATACGCTCTCGCCCTCTTTGCGGATGAGGATATTGGCCAGAATCGGCATAGTGTGCCGACGCTCGACAATACCGCTCACGATCTGCAGTGGCCGGAGTAGCGTATCTCGGGTGGTTTTGACCAATTGCATAGATTATCCTCAAAAAAAATTAACGATGTTTTTAGTGCTTTTTGCCTTGTGGGCAGCCGGACAGGTTTGACTAAATGATAAAGCCAAAGCCGCCCTCCGACTAGCCCTTGAGCGTTTGTTCCAGGACGTGCAATTCGTGGTTGCATTCCGGGTTTTTGGTGCGGTCCAGGGCGATCTTGCGCACCGCGTGCAGCACCGTGGTGTGGTCGCGGCCGCCGAACAGCTCGCCGATTTCCGGCAGCGATTTCTGCGTCAGCTCCTTGGCCAGGTACATGGCGATCTGGCGCGGGCGGGCGATGTTGGCCGGCCGGCGTTTCGAATACATGTCCGCTACCTTGATGTTGAAGAAGTCGGCCACGGTCTTCTGGATGTTTTCCACCGAAATCTGGCGGTTCTGCACCGACAGCAAATCCTTCAGCGCTTCTTTCACGATATCGATCGTGATGTCCTTGCCGTGGAAACGCGAGTAGGCCAGGATCTTGCGCAGCGCGCCTTCCAGCTCGCGCACGTTGGAGCGCAGGTGCTTGGCCACGAAGAATGCGACGTCATCCGAGAAGGTCACGCCTTCTTGCTTGGCTTTCTTGAGCAGAATCGCCACCCGCATTTCCAGCTCCGGCGGCTCGATCGCCACCGTCAGGCCGGAGTCGAAGCGCGAGATCAGGCGGTCGTCCATGCCGGTGATCTCTTTCGGATAGGTGTCCGAGGTGATGATGATCTGCTTCTTGGCGGCGATCAATGCTTCAAACGCATAGAAGAATTCTTCCTGCGTACGGCTCTTGCCGCCGAAGAACTGAATATCGTCGATCAGCAGCATGTCCAGCGAGTGGTAGTAATGCTTGAAGTCGTCGAAGCCCTTGCGCTGGTAGGCGGTCACCACGTCGCGCACGTACTGCTCGGCGTGGATGTAGCGGATGCGCGCGCCCGGCTGGTCGGCCATCACCTGGTTGCCAATCGCGTGGATCAAGTGGGTCTTGCCCAGGCCGACGCCGCCGTAGAAGAACAGCGGGTTGTACGACACGCCCGGATTGTTGGCCACCTGGATCGCGGCGGCGCGCGCCAGCTGGTTGGCCTTACCGGTGACGAAGCTGTCGAAGGTGAGGTCGGTGTTGATCTTGCTTTGCTCGCGGCGCGGCTGGGCCGAGGCCGGCATCTCCGGCACCGAGGGGGCGGCGTCGGCCATGGCCAGGCGCGCGTTGTTGCTGGGCGCACCGCCATTGATGTCCGGCACCGGCGCCACGGTGGCGGTCGGCTTGCGCGGCGCGTTCAGGCGCGGATCGAGCACAAACTGCACTTCGGTCGGCTGCTCCCAATACTGGCAGGCCAGCGCTGTGATGCGGCTGGCGAACTGGGTCTTGACCCAGTCCAGCTTGAAGCGGTTGGGCGCGGCCACGCGCAGCCTGCCCGCCTCGTAATCGAGCGGGATCAGCGGCTTGATCCAAGCACTAAATTGTTGCGGCGTCAGCTCCAGCTCCAGCTGGGCGGAGCAGGTCTGCCAGAAATTTTCCATGAATCGCTATCTTGTTCTTACTGTATAAGGGTGTGGGCAACTTTGAAGTTTTTCACACGTAACGCGCTATTCTACTCTCGTCCGGCAAAGTTATCCACAGGCGCGCCGGGATTTTTTACGCACCAGGACGTTGCCGGTGCGGCGGAGCGCGGCAGTTGGTTGTTGACAAGCCGGGTCGAAATGCTGATAATTCAGGGTTCCCCGCCCGTATTCCTTGTTTCTTCACATGGATAGCGATATGGAGTAGCGAGGATTTAGCGGGCGATGAGATGGACCCAGCTTGTGCCGGATAGCGTTGGCATAGGTGCGCGAAGTGTCATTGGCACCAAAAACTGACGGGCCGTCTGACCCGATTTTGCATTTTTTTCTGCTTTAAGCGAGACCAACATGAAACGTACTTACCAACCTTCCGTTGTACGCCGTAAGCGTACCCACGGCTTCCGCGCACGCATGGCTACCCGTGGTGGCCGCCAAGTGCTGAACGCACGCCGCGCCAAAGGCCGCAAGCGTCTGGCTGTATAAGCTAGTCACTTGTTAGCTGATTGCGTGGACAGCTGCATTACCAGCGGCTCGACAGGCGAAGGTTCACACGACTTCGCGCGCGCTCGGCGTATCGTTAAAACGGATGAATTTTCATCCGTTTTTCGTTTGCGCCCTAGCCAAAAAAGCGCGCACTTCGTGCTGTACACCCGTCTGAACCAACTGCCGCATGCGCGGCTGGGCGTCGTGGTGGCCAAGCGCTTTGCGCCGCGTGCCGTCACCCGCAATACGATCAAGCGCGTTACCCGCGAACTGTTCCGGACCACCGGCCTGCCGCCCATCGATTGCGTGGTGCGCCTGGCCAAGCCGGTCAACAGCAAGGACGGGCCCGCCACCACCTCAAAGCTGAAAGCAGCCTTGCGGGTGGAATTGGCACGCCTGTTCGCCGCGCAGGCCAAATTGTCCGGCAAGCCGGGCTTGCCTCCATCGTCGCCGCCTCCATCTAGGTCGCCATGAAAACCGTGCTCCGCTTCCTGCTGCGCTTTTATCAACTGGCCATCAGCCCGATGATGACGCCGAGCTGCCGGTTTTATCCGAGCTGCTCGAACTATGCGCTGGAAGCGCTGCAAGTCCACGGCGCTGCCAAGGGCAGCTGGCTGGCCGCCAAACGCGTGTGCCGCTGCCATCCGTGGAACCCTGGCGGACATGACCCGGTGCCGCCGGCCGACGGTAAAACGAATTCTTCAACGACCGCTTGCGGTTGCAACCACTCCTGAAAATACCTAATGGATATCAATAAACGTACTATCCTGTGGATCGTGTTTGCGGTGTCGCTGTTTGTTCTGTGGAACAACTGGCAAGTCTCGAACGGCCATCCATCGATGTTTGCGCCACCGCCGCCAGCGGCCAAGGCGCCTGAGGCGAAGAAATCCGACGTGCCGGTGGCTGCCGCCAGCGCCGCTGCCGCTGTGCCGGGCGCTGTGCCTGCCGATGGCGCTCCTGAAGTCGCGCCGTTCAAGGCCGAGCGCATCACCATCACCACCGACGTGATCCGCGCCGACATCGACACCCAGGGCGGTGTGATCCGTCGTCTGGAACTGCTGAAGTACAAGGAAAATGGTCACCCAGGCTGGTTCGGCGGCTGCTTCGGCCTGTTCGACTGGTGCAAACCGGGCGACAACACCAAGAACATCGTGCTGTTCGACGTCGATGCCGGCACCGGCAAGACCTATCTGGGCCGTACCGGCCTGATCGGCGCACCGGATCTGCCTAACCACACCAGCGGCTTCGTCGCCAAGCCAGGTCCGCGCATGCTGAATGACGGCAACCAGGTGCAACTGGTGCTGGAATCGGAATCGGGCGGCGTCAAGCTGACCAAGACCTTCACCTTCAAGCGCGGCGACTACGTGGTGGACGTGCGTCATGACGTGACCAACATCGGCACCGCGCCGGTATCGCCGCAGCTGTACCTGCAACTGGCGCACGACGGCAACAAGCCGGCCGGCGATTCCTTCTTCAACAGCAGCTACACCGGTCCGACCATGTACACGGACGAGAAGCGCTACGAGAAGCTGCAGTTTGAGAAACTGGAAAAAGCCGCGCAGGAAGCCGAAAAAACCGGCAAGCCGGTGGTGCAGGACCACGTGGCCAAGGCCGACAACGGCTGGATCGCGATTTCGCAGCACTTCTTCGTCTCGGCCTTCATTCCTCAGCCTAAGCTGATGCATGACATCACCACCGAGAAGATCAGCACCAATGTCTACGGCATCAGCGTCAAGCAGCCGCTGGGCACCATCGCGCCGGGCGCGACCGTGTCGAACGACGCCAAGCTGTTCTCCGGTCCGCAGGAAGCGCAGTTGCTGGAAAAAGTCTCGCCGGGCCTGGAACTGGTGCGCGACTACGGCTGGCTGGCGATGATCGCCAAGCCGATGTTCTGGGTTATCGAGCACATCCATACCTTCACCGGTAACTGGGGCTGGACCATCATCGCCTTCACCATCCTGATCAAGCTGCTGTTCTTCCCGCTGTCGGCTGCCGGTTATCGCAGCATGGCCAAGGTCAAGCTGGTGACGCCGAAGATGCAGGCCATCCGCGAGCGCTACAAGGGCGATCCGGCCAAGATGAACCAGGCCACGATGGAACTGTACAAGCAGGAGAAGATCAACCCGCTGGGCGGCTGCCTGCCGATCCTGGTGCAGATGCCCGTGTTCATCGCGCTGTACTACGTGCTGCAGTCGGCGGTGGAAATTCGCGGTGCGCCGTGGATGGGCTGGATCACCGACCTGGCCCAGCATGACCCGTATGCGATCCTGCCAGTGCTGTACGCGATTTCGATGTTCATCACTACCAAGCTGAATCCGGCCCCGGCCGATCCGATGCAGGCCAAGATGATGTTGTTCATGCCGCTGGCGTTCTCGGTGATGTTCTTCTTCTTCCCGTCCGGCCTGGTGCTGTACTGGGTAGTGAATAACGTGCTGTCGATCGGTCAACAGTATGTGATTACCAAGAAATTTGGCACGCCGCCTGAGCCGGCCAAGGCTTAAGGACAGTAAGCTGTTGCTTAAAAGCCCGTGTTGATCGCGGGCTTTTTTTATATCCCCTACAATTCGTTTATGAATATCGACTCCTCCCCCATCGCCGCCATCGCCACCGCACCGGGACGCGGCGGCATCGGCGTAGTGCGCGCCTCCGGCAAAAACCTGCAAGCGTTGATCGTCGCGCTGTTCGGCGGCGAGGCGCTGAAGCCGCGCCATGCCACCTACATCCCGTTCAAGCAGGCCGACGGCGGCATCATCGATCAGGGCATCGCCATCTGGTTCAAGGGGCCGAACTCGTACACCGGGGAAGACGTGCTGGAACTGCAAGGCCACGGCGGCCCGATCGTGCTGCAGATGCTGTTGCAGCGCGTGCTGGAAGCGGGCGAGGGCATCGGCCTGCGGCTGGCCGAGCCGGGCGAATTCACGCGCCGCGCCTACCTCAACGACAAGCTGGATCTGGCGCAGGCCGAAGCGGTGGCCGACCTGATCGACGCCTCGACCGAAGCGGCGGCCAAATCGGCGTCGCAATCGCTGTCGGGCGCGTTCTCCAAGACCGTCAACAAGCTGGTCGACAGCGTCACCAACCTGCGCATGCTGGTCGAGGCGACGCTGGATTTTCCGGAAGAGGAGATCGACTTCCTGGAAAAATCCGACGCGCGTGGGCAACTGAAGGGGATTGTTGACGCTTTAGAGCAAGTCTTCAAACAGGCGTCGCAGGGCGCCTTGCTGCGCGAAGGCTTGAACGTGGTGCTGGCCGGCCAGCCGAATGTCGGCAAATCGTCGCTGCTGAATGCGCTGGCGGGGAATGACGTGGCCATCGTCACGCCGATTGCCGGCACCACGCGCGACAAGGTCACCGAGACCATCCAGATCGAAGGCATCCCGCTGAACATCATCGACACCGCCGGCATCCGCGCGGCGGACGAGGCGGTGGATGTGGTGGAGCGCATCGGCATCGAGCGCACCTGGAGCGAAGTCAGCAAGGCCGACGTGATCCTGCACCTGCTGGACGCCGACCACGGCCCGTCGCGCGCCGACGAAAGCATCATGGCCGCCTTCCCGCAAGGCGTGCCGGTGCTGCGCATCTGGAACAAGATCGACCTGTCCGGCCACAAGCCGGCGGTGGACGTGATGGAAGACGCCACCCACATCTACCTGTCCGCCAACAGCCACCTGGGCATCGACCTGCTGCGCAAGGAACTGCTGCGCATCGCCGGCTGGCAGCAGACCGGCGAATCGCTGTACCTGGCGCGCGAACGCCACCTGATCGCGCTGAAGAACGCCGGCGCCCACCTGGCGCGCGCCGGCGAACACGCCGCGCAAAACGACCAGTCGCTGGACCTGTTCGCCGAAGAACTGCGCCTGGCGCAAGTGCAGCTGTCCAGCATCACCGGCGCTTTCTCCTCCGACGACCTGCTGGGCGTCATCTTCAGCCGCTTCTGCATTGGCAAATAAACACGGGGTCAGTTCCGCCGGCCAAGGCATACATTTCCCGAAAATCGATGCCGACATTTATGTGCCGGCCTTGCTGTCTAGTACGGCGAGCCGGTGACGTCGAGTTTGATCTGCCAGACGGCGCCGGCGCCGGTGATGTAGAGGGTCTTGCCATCGGCGCCACCGAAGGCGGCGTTGGTGACGTTGGCGTCGACCTTGATCGTCGCCAGATGTTTGCCGGCCGGCGTGAATACGCGCAGGCGCTTGTCGGTGTGCTCGGTCACGTAGATGTTGCCGTAGCAGTCGATCGCCATACCGTCGGGAATACCCAGCTTCTCTACCAGGTCCTTACCTTGCTGCGGCACGCCGTTGACGATCGCATAGGAACGCAGCACGCCATGCTCGCCCACCATGCCGTTCACGTACAACACGTCGCCAGCCGGCGACAGCGAGACGCCGTTCGGATTTTTCAGCGTGTCGTCCACCACCGTGATCTTGCCGTCGTTGCTGACGCGGTACACGCGCGTCTTGTCCTGGCCGCCGGGCGCGGCGGCGCGCTGGAAGTCGGGATCGCTGAAATACAGCGTGCCGTCGGCCGCCAGCGCCATGTCGTTCGGCGAGTTGAAGACGTTGCCTTCAAACTTGCCGACCACGTCGCTGCGCTTGCCGTCCAGCGTGTACAGCGACACCGATTTGTACTTGTGCGTCGCCGCCAGGATGTTGCCGGCGCCATCGGTCGCCAGGCCGTTGCTGCCGCTGTCCTCGATCGCCACGCTGACTTTGCCGCTGGCATCCAGCCTCATGATGCGCGACGGGAAGCCCGGCCCAAACGTGAAATCGGAGAAGTACAGCGCATCCTTGATCCATACCGGTCCCTCGTACAGTCCCGGCTCGGCGCGGGTGCTGTTGGCGGCGGCGATGCGCGTCGCGCTCAGTTCGCCGGATGGCGCCTGGCCGCTGCATACGGCGGCAGGCGCCGAGAAAGCGTAGGGCGCAGCCAGCAGGGCCGCCACGGTCAAGACATTGCGTAACTTCATGCTGCATTCTCCTGTTGATATTGGTAGACGATCACGCAGTCGCGCCCGGCTTTCTTGGCCGCGTACAGACAGCTGTCGGCGGCGGCCAGCATGGCGGCAGGCTCGGCCAGCCGGTCCTTGTCGAAGCTGGCCACGCCGATGCTCATGGTGACATGCGGCCGCGCCGCCGCCGGCGCGTGGGCGATCGCCAGCGAGGCGATTTTGGCACGGATGGTTTCCGCCACCAGCGCGGCTTGCTCGCTGCTGGTGTCCGGCAGCACGGCGCCGAATTCTTCGCCACCGTAGCGCGCCGCCAGGTCGGCCGGCCGTTGCAGCGTGGCGGCGAACGCTTCGGCCACCAGCGTCAGGCAGGCGTCGCCTTGCTGGTGGCCGAAATGATCGTTGTAGGCTTTGAAGGAATCGATGTCCATCAGCAGCAGCGACAGCTGGCCATCCTGGCGCGCGGCGCGCCGCAGTTCACGGTCCAGCGCTACATCGAAGTGGCGGCGGTTGGCGATGCCGGTCAGGCCGTCGACATACGATTGCGCGCGCAGCTGTTCGGCCTGGCTGCGCAACTGGCGCTCGCGGCCGACGATGCTGCTGATGTCGCTCACTTCGATCAGGCAAAAGCGTTCCTTGCCCTCGTTGAACGGCGTCACCGACACCTGCTGTTCGACGCGCTCGCCGCCCCAGCTGCCGGCCGGGTACAGCGGAAAGGGCGATGGGTTCAGCGCCGGCGACAACTGCTGCGGCAGATTGCTCTGCATCGCGCTCAGCACCGCCTGCTCCAGCCGCTGCCCGCGCAGTTCGCCGTACAGGTCGAACAGGTCCTGGCCCAGCACGCGGTGCGACGAGCGGCCCGAGCGGCTGGCCATCCACTGGTTCCACATCACGATGTGGTGGTTGGCGTCGATGACGATCAGTCCCAGCTGCGCCAGCCCGAGCACGCGCGCGGACAGCAGGGAGGAGGAAGTGCCGGATTCAGACATGCGTGCTTTTCCTGAAGGGAAGATAGACATGATTATAAGGCGCGCACTGCGGCTTGCATCAACTATCGCTTCCCCCTTTTTCATTGAAAAATATTTCGTCCTTGCGAGCCTCAGCGGTGGATGTGGTGGCCCCGTTTCTCCTGCTATTATTGATCGTCGCAAATGATTGTGCGGTGTCATGCAACCGTTGAGAAATCTCATGTTCGCGGCAATTCCGCTGAAGTAATCTTGCAGCTTACTGAGCTTCGCCTGGAAGGAGAGGACCGTGGACCCGATACAAGAGAGCACCGCCGATGACGGGGCCGTCAGGCCGCCCAGCATTTCGACGTCGCCGCCGGCGCGCACGCGCCAGATGCTGCCGCCCAAGGGCGCCTGCTGGTATTGCGAAAAGCCGCTGGACAATGTGCGGCGCTTTTGCGACAAGGAATGCGCCGACGCGTTTGACGAAGAGAAGGAATACACCCGCTAGAGCGCAGGCCCGGCTTTAATCCATCGCCGGCTGCAAGGCCGCCAGCGCCGCTTCAAAATCGAACTGGTGCGCCGCTTCTGTCACTTCCTGAAATACTTCCACCCCCAGGCTTTGCGCCAGTACCGTGGCCGATTGCTCCAGCACATCGATCGCCGCGCCATCCCCCTCGTCCAGCAGACGCGCCAGATGCAGCAACAGCATGCGGGTTTCCGGCACCACCGGCACCGGCGGCGCGCTACCCGCCAGCATGTTTTGCGGATCGCCGTCCAGCACCTCGTCGATGACGGCAATCAGGCTGCGCAGCGCCTGTTCCAGCTGCGCCAGCGGCGCCGACCATGCCTGCGCCGGCCCGGCGCACAGCGGTTCCAGTTGCGACGCCAGCAAATACACTTGCTGCGCGCCTATCATGCCGGCCGCGCCCTTGAGCGTGTGGACGATGCGCTGGGCGTGGCCCGGCTCGTTGTCGTCGAAGGCTTGGCGCGCCTGGCAGCCGCTGTCCGGGTAGCGCTGGCGGAAGCGGCGCAGGATCTGCAGATAGAGTTCGCGGTCGCCCATCAGCTGCTGCAAGCCGGTTTCCACTTGCAGCACGTGGCCGCCGGCGGCGGCTGGATTGGTGGTGACAGTCATTTGGTGGTGAACGACCAATTGCGCGTGACGGATACGCCACCCACCGTGCCGCTGAAGCTGACATCGTAGGTGGTGGCGGCGGCCAGCGGCGCCAGCGGAATGATGGACGCGGCGCTT
This sequence comes from uncultured Duganella sp., assembly GCA_963515135.1. Classification (GTDB taxonomy): domain Bacteria; phylum Pseudomonadota; class Gammaproteobacteria; order Burkholderiales; family Burkholderiaceae_D; genus Rugamonas. Next base: position 93,980 of record CAUPXZ010000017.1, read on the forward strand.
TGCACATTGTTGTTATTGCCGGCGTCAAAGCTGAGCAGGCGCGTGCTCAGCGCCGAGCCGCCGCGTGGCGTCACCGTAAAGCCCTGTACCACCACCGTGCCGCTGGTGCTGCCATAGGTGTCCGCATGCACGCTGATCGGGTAGCCGACCAGATTCTGGTTCGGCACCGGATCCGGCGCCTCGGTGTCGCTGTAGAAGTTGACCGGCACCCCGGTCTGGTTGTTGACCGGGTACGTCACCAGCTGGCCGCGCCCGAGGCTGTTGTAGCTGCCGGTCACGCCGAAGTCGGCGGTGAAATAGGTGTAGCCGCCGCTGACGGTGGCCGAGCCGACGCCCATGTCGCGGAAAGCCGGGTCGAACATCACGTAGCGGTGATAAATGGCGGTGATCAGTTCATCCGCCTGGGCGAAGCCGGTGGTATTGGTGGTGGCGGAAATCACTTCGCCGGCCGCGTAGACCGTGCCCAGCGTGTAGCCGGCGGCGTTCAGGCGGTCGGTCAGGCGCACGCCGGTGTAGCCGGTCTTGCCTGCGGTCTGTTCGTGCGTAATGGTGTTGTTGGTGCGCTGATAATCCGAATGGCCTTGCGCGGCCGCATCGATCTGGCTGTTGCGCGTCAGTACCGCGACACCGACCTGTTTGCGGCGATAGTTAATCCAGTTGAAACCATCGGTGGCATTGTTATTGGTCAGCGTGGGCGCGCCAGCCTCGGTGGGCTGATTGGCGGCTTCGTGTTTCTTGCGGACTGCCTCCTCATCGGTGCCGCCGATGCCGCAGCCGGTCAACCATGTGGCCGCCAGCAGGCCGGTGAGTGATAAACGCCATTTTTCCATGTAGAACTCCTGTGCCATACTGGCAATTCTATGCTGTATTTCAAAAGCACCGCACCCATTAGCGTGTGCTAAAAATGGTAAGCTTGCCGTTTCTTTCGGATTGCACCTGCTTTGAAGCCATTACACCGCCAGCGCATGCAGCGCGCCAAGTTTGCCTTGCCCAGCATCGTCACGCTGATGTCGATCGCCTGCGGCTTCGGCAGCATCGTCATTTCGGTCGACAATGCCACCGAAGGCCTGGCCGCCGATTATCGCCTGTCCGCGCTGTTGCTGGTGCTGGCCGGCGTGTTCGACGCGCTGGACGGTTTTGTCGCGCGCGCCACCAATACGCAATCCGATTTCGGCATGCAACTCGATTCTATCGCCGATGTGATGAATTTTGGCTGTGCACCGGGCCTGTTGTTGTATTGCTGGGGTTTCCAGAAGCTGGGCCTCGATTATCCAACCCTGCTGCGCCTGGGCGGCATGGCCAGTTTCTTCTTTGTCGCCTGCGGTGCGCTGCGCCTGGCGCGCTTCAACGTCAACGTCGGCCGCACCGATCCGCGCTACTTCGTCGGCATGCCGATCACCGCCGGCGCCGCCTGCGTGGCGTCGGTGGTGGTGGCCTGGCCGGACCCGGCCACTTCGGCGCTGAACGGCAGCCTGATCGTGCTGCTGCTGTTCGTGGTCGGCACGCTGATGGTGTCCACCGTGCGCTTTCCCAGCTCCAAGCAGAAGAAGAGCTGGGGCGCGCTGGTGCTGCTGCTGATTAATCTTGGCCTGCTGGCCTGGCTGCAGGCGGTGTACTTCGTGCTGTTCTTCCTGGTCTATATCGTCGGCACGCTGGCGCTGAATGCGGCGTGGAAGACCGGCTGGACGGGCATCACCCCGCCGGTCATTTACGGCGACGACGATTAAGCAACCTCGTGACCACGGGCTGCGCGCAGGATCTCGAACCACTGGTCGCGGCTCAGGCTGAACTGGGTCGCTTCCACCGCTTCTTTCACCGCCGCGATGCGGCCTGAGCCGGTCAACGGCAGCGGGCGGCTCGGCAGCTGCATAATCCACGCGAACACCACGCTGCCAAACGGGCGTTGCAGTTCGTCGGCCACTTTCTGGATCACCGCGCGCACGCGCACACCGGCGGCGTCGTCGCTGCTGAACAGGCGGCCGCCGGCCAGCGGCGACCAGATCATCGGCGCCACGCCCAGGTCTTGCAGGCCGTCGAAGGTTTCGTCGAACATCGGCGTCACGTTCAGCGGCGAGAACTCCACCTGGTTGGTCGCCAGCGCGATGCGGCGGTTCAGGCTCTCGAACTGGTGGCGGCTGAAGTTGGACACGCCGAAGTGCTTGACCTTGCCGTCCTGGCGCAGGCGTTCGAAGGCGCCGGCCACTTCGTCGAAATTCATCAGCGGGTCCGGGCGGTGGATCAGCAGCAGGTCGAGGTGATCGGTGCCCAACTGGCGCAGCGAGTTCTCGGCCGAGGCGATGATGTGGCTGGCGCTGGTGTCATAGTGCTGGATGGTGTGCTGCGGGCGCGCCGCCGAGATCAGCTTGATGCCGCATTTGCTGACGATCTGCATCTGGTCGCGCAGCGAAGGCTGCAGCGCCAGCGCTTCGCCGAAAGTGGCTTCGACGCCGTAGCCGCCGTAGATATCGGCGTGGTCGAAGCTGGTGACGCCCATGGCCAGCGCCTGCTCGATCCAGCCGACGCGCTGCTGCGGCGTCAGCTTCCATTCATTCATGCGCCACATGCCGGCGACGATGCGCGACAGCGTCAGGCCGCCGGGATAGGTAACGAGGGAAGGGCAGGACAGAGCGGTCATGAGCATACTTTCCAAGCGTAAATGTAAGGCAAGAATTATAGTATGATCGTTACGTGTGTCAGACCGCAACGGAGAGATCAACGTGGGTTTTTTGTCGTTTCTGAAGTCCAAACCGGAACCAGCCGCCGTCAATGCTACACCTGACGCCGCCCCGGCGCTGGATGCCGCCGCGCCGGCCGAAGAGGCCGCCGTCCTCATTACCCGCACTGAAATCGTCGACAAACGCCAGCGCCTGGCCGGCTACCGCTTCGGCGCCACCGCGCCCGAGCCGGTGCTGGTCGATGCGCTGGCGCTGGCCGAGTTGGCGGACTTTGCCCAGGAGCGCATCGCGCTGGTGCCGCTGAGCGCCGAGGCCGTGGCCGCCGGCCTGCATCTGCCCCTGGCGGCGCCGCAAACCGTGTTCCTGCTGGACCACCAGGCCGTCGATGCTGCCGCTGCGGTACGCGCGGCCGGCAGCCAGGTCGCGCTGCGCGGCGTGTCGCTGCAGGCCGAGGATGCGCTGCTGCTGTCCTCGGCCAATCTGGTGCTGCTGTCGCTGAATGAACATCCGCTGACCGAATTCCAGGCCTTGTGCAAGCGTCTGCACCTGAACTATCCGAACCTGAAGCTGCTGGTCGATGGCGTCGAAACCTGGGATGAGCAGCGCATGCTGTTGTCCTGGGGCGCCAGCTATTTCATGGGGCCGTACCTGACCACGCCTGACCAGGTCGATCCGGATGCCAAGATCGACCAGAGCCGCATGACGTCGATCGAGCTGCTGAACCTGCTGCGCACCGAGGCCGAGCTGCCGGCCATGATCGAGGTGGCCAAGCGCGATCCGGGCATGACTTTCCAGGTACTGCAATGGGCCAACGCGCCGGCCAACGGTCAGACCACCAAGGTGACCAGTTTGCAGCAGGCGTTCATGGTGCTGGGGCGGAATCAGCTGTATCGCGGGCTGACGGTGTCGATGTTCCGTCTGGGCGGCGGCGCCAACAAGGAGCGCGACGAATCATTGCTGGAAATCGCGCTGACCCGCGCGCGCTTCCTGGAGACGTGCAGCCAGCTGCCGCTGGCCAAGCGCGACGAGCTGTTCCTGGTGGGCTTGCTGTCGCTGTTTGATGTGCTGCTGGGCGTGCCGATGGATAAGCTGGTCGGCAAGATGCATCTGTCGGATGATATCCGCGATGTGCTGCTGGGGAAGGAGGGCGCTTACAGCCCGTATCTGACGATGGTGTTGCTGCTGCAGCGGGACAAGATTGCGCCGGCGCTGGAGATTGCGCAGTCGCTGGAGATCGATATCGACAGCCTGCCGCAGGTGGGGCAGGCTGCCTTCCAGTGGGCGCAGGCGGCGTTGCAGCACACCAGCGCCGACTGATCCGCCGTCACTCCTGCGAAAGCAGGAGCCCATAGAACGCTAGCTCAGCATAGATTCCCGCGTTCGCGGGAATGACGGCCTGGATTACTTCAGCCAGAGGCGGATCGAATCCCAGGCGCGGCCGAAGATCGACGCTTGTTCCACCGTCTCCAGCGCCACCACCGGCAGTTCCAGCATAGGCTTGCCGTCAACCACCATCTTCAGCGTGCCAACGCGGCTGTTGGCCGCCAGCGGGGCCACCAGCGGATCTTTGCGCTCCAGCGCCGGCTTCATCTTGCCCGCCACACCCTTCGGCACGGTTACCATGACGTCCTGCGCGAAGCCGATCTTGACGTCGTTCCTGGTGCCTTTCCAGATTTCCGGCGTCGCGATCGGCTGGCCTTTCGAGTACAGCTTGACGGTGTCGAAGTTCTGGAAGCCCCAGTTCAGCAGCTTCTGGCTTTCCTGCGTGCGCACCTGGTCCGACGCAGTGCCCAGCACCACCGAGATCAGGCGGCGATCGCCGGTGCCGTTCGGCCGCTTGGCCGAGGCGATCATGCAATAGCCGGCCGCTTCGGTGTGGCCGGTCTTCATGCCGTCCACGGTCGGGTCCAGCCACAGCAGGCGGTTGCGGTTCTGCTGGGTGATCTTGTTGTAGGTGAAGCTCTTCACCGAATCAATCTTGTAGAACTCCGGGAAGTCCTTGATCACGTGCTGGGCCAGCTGCGACAGATCCTGCGCGGTCGAATAGTTTTCCGGCGACGGCAGGCCGTGCGGGTTGGCGAAGTGGGTCGAGGTCAGGCCCAGGCGCTGGGCTTCCTTGTTCATCAGCACCACGAAGGCGGATTCGTCGCCGGCCACCGCTTCCGCCAGCGCCACGGCGGCGTCGTTACCCGACTGCACCATCAGGCCGTACAGCAGGTCGTTGATGCTGACCGGGGTGGCCGGGTCGATGAACATCTTGGAGCTGGAGGCGTCCACCTTCCAGGCACGGGTCGATACGTTGACCATCTGGTTCAGCGTGATCTTCTTGTCGCGCAGCGCGCCGAAGGTCACGTAGGCGGTCATGATCTTGGTCAGCGATGCCGGTTCGATGCGGGAATTCGGATCCTGCGAGGCGATGATCTGGCCGCTGGTGGCGTCCAGCAGCAGCCAGGACTTGGCGGCGATGTTCGGCGCCGGCAGCGTTTGCGCTACGGCCGAGGTCATCAACATCACACTGGTGGCCAAAGCCGCGATAATTTTCTTCATGGGATCTGGGGTGTAAAAGTTAAAAGCCGGATGATTATAGTTGCTTAGTCAGCACTTGCGGTGTCCGTTTCAGCCTCGGTTAAGTCTCCGCGCCCCCATAACTGCATCACCCAGCTCTTGATGTGGCCGAGTTTGCGGTGGAAGAAGTGGTCGGCGCCGGGGATGACGATGACCGGAATGTCCTGCGGCCGTAGCCAGTCCAGCACGTCCGCTAGCGGGATGGTCTCGTCCTGCTCGCCGTGAATCAGGATGGTGTCGGCGGGAATGTCGGCCATCTGCCATTTTTTTGCGGCGGCGCCGACCAGCACCAGGCGCTCGGCCGGCGTGCCGGCCGCGACCAGGCGTTGTGCCAGTTGCGACTGCACATAGGTGCCGAAGGAGAAGCCGGACAGCGCCACCGGCAGGCCGGGGAATTTCTCGGTCATCCACTGGTGCAGGATGGCCATGTCGTCGGTCTCGCCCTGGCCGTGGTCGTGCACGCCTTCGGACTTGCCGACGCCGCGGAAGTTGATGCGCGCCACCACGTAGCCGAGGCTGACGAAGGTGCGCATCAGCGTCACCGCCACTTTGTTGTCCATGGTGCCGCCGTACAGCGGGTGCGGGTGGGCCACCAGCGCGACGCCGCGCGGCGCCGCATCGTCATGCGGGTAATCGATGACACCTTCCATTTGGCCGGCGCCGCCGGCCAGGGTGAATTTTTCGCTCTTGTTCATAGGTTCAGATTTTCAGACGTTCCACAATTTCGCCCTTGGCCAGGTGGCGGTCGATGATTTCATCGATATCGCTGGTGTCGACGTAGGTGTACCAGGTGCCTTCCGGGTAGATCACCAGCAGCGGGCCTTCCTCGCAGCGGTTCAGGCAGCCGGCCTGGTTGATGCGGACCTCGCCCTTGCCGTACATATCGAGTTCCTTGCAGCGCTTCTTGGCGTGCTTTTGCGCGACTTCGGCGCCGTGGTCGCCGCAGCTGTTGCGGCCGTCGTCACGTTTGTTCATGCAGAAGAAGACGTGGTGTTTGTAGTAGGGTTGATCGCTCATGGCAGGTCCTCCTGGGATTCGTAGCCGCTATGATACCTTGGCGGCGTTGAGCTTGTGGGACGGCAGCCACAGGAACCAGACCGCGAAGAACGGCCACAACAGCGACAGGAATTGCGCCGCACCGTTGAAATTCAGGAACTTGCCCTGCACCCATGTTTGCAAAGTGGCCACGAAATATGGGTTGGCCGGGGTGGTGTTGATGATCGCCAGGCCCAGCAGCAGGGTGGTGATGGCCAGCCGCCGCTGCGCCACATGCGGCGCGTAGGCCAGGCCGGCCAGCATGATGGCGCCGATCAGGAAGCCGCCCTCGGCGCCCGGCGTAACCCAGACGAAGGCGTTTTCCGGAGAGAACAGCAGCGCGGTGGCCAGGCCCTTGACCAGGATCGAGGAGGCGATCATGGCCGCCACCAGCAGGCCGCGCGGCGACGGCTTGCGCAGCAGGCACAGCAGCGTGAGGCCGGCGCCGACCATGCCGCAGGCGGTGATGATGGTTTCCGACAGCCAGTATTGTTCAACGGTCAGTTCAACGTCGGGACGGATCATGTTGCCGAGATCGATGTCCATGTCGAGCAGCTGCGACAGCCAGTCGGACAGGATGGGCAGCAGCTGGCCGAGGCCGTACAGGAAGTTCTGCGGGTAGATCTGCGCCAGCGGCCACAGCGCCAGCAGCACCAGGCCCTGGCTGGCGTGCGGCGCGAACCAGGCCTGGCGCAGGCGTTGCAGTTCGCTCTGGTCGAGCAGGCGGCGCACGGTCAGCACGCCAATCAGGCCGCCTATCGCGCAGCCGGCGGCATTGGTGTAGAAGTCCAGGTTGGAGGAAACGCGGGTGGGCAGGAAGGTCTGCACTGCCTCCATGGTGCCGGAGACCAGCGCGCCGGCGGCGGCGACGATTAGCAAGGCCCAGATATTTTTGATGCGCGGGTACAGCGCGTAGGCGATCAGCGTGCCAAGCGGGATGTAGCCGATGACGTTGGTGACGGCGTCGAACATGGTCCACCAGCGCGGCAGCTTGGTGGTTTCCAGGAAGATGAACGGCGACAGCCCCTGGTTGTGCCAGCCGGAGAATGGGAACCAGCTGGCGTAGATGATCAGCAGCAGATAGGCCAGCAAGGCCGCGCGCACAATCGGCGACGACCGGCTCATCGGCGCCAGCGGCGGCTTGGCCGGCTTTTGCGGCGCGGGGGCCAGGACCGGTGCCCCGGCAAGATCGGGCGGCGCGGTGGGCACGTCGCTGGTGTCGGCGGCGACGGTGGCCGCCGCCGCAGCGTCGCCCTCCGGCGGTGGCGCG